>NZ_OZ034797.1:0-1562273 GCF_964028625.1 Wolbachia endosymbiont (group B) of Horisme vitalbata | reverse complement strand
TCTACTTTATCTACTTTTTATTTAAACTAAAGTATAACAGTAGTAGTAGTTCTATCAATAAATTGTTATTAACTTAAAATTCAGTAAAAATTAGTATTACTTAGCTTGTGGATAAATATGTTAATAACTTCTCTATACTATTGATTTTCCTTTATGATTTATGTGTATAAGTAAGATGTCTAGAATGTTAGTAATTTTCTTTTATGGAAAAAAGCTTTACTATCATGGATTGTTATATAATTATGTATATGTCATTGAAAAAATTGTTGATCAATTGTTAGTATTTTATGTCAAAAAATAATTCACAAATTAATTTGACATTATTCACATGCTTATTAAACATTTAATAACAGTTTTCTTGATAGACCTTATCTAAAGATATTTTCACCATTAAAGGGAATAAATTGAATAAGAAAAGAACTTTAGTAGAAAAAATAGCATACAGAATTTTTCTCTTTCTCTTCAATAAAACTTCTGTGTTAAAAAAATGTGCGACTGAGTCATTAATGGGTGATCTGTCAGGTCTTGACATACTTAATAGTCTATTAAAATTCCGTGATTGTAGTATCATGGATATAATGACTCCACGTAAGGAGATATGTGCAGTAGACATTGAATCGAGCAAGGATGAGGTAATAAAGAAGGTGAAAAACACTTACCATGCTAAGATACCAACTTATATGAATAACTTTGACAACATAATAGGCTTTTTTTACGTAAAAGATATCATTTTCAATAAGAATAAAGATTTTAATCTGAGGAATATTATAAAAAATGTAATATTTGTCCCAGCCTCAATGAAAGCAACAAATCTTTTTGTTAAAATGAAATCTTCCAAGTCATATTTAGCTATTGTACTGGATGAATATGGCGGAACTGATGGTTTAATTTCGATAAATGATCTTATAGAAGAATTGATACCAAATATTGATAACGAGAATGAGGTAAATTCAGAACACACCATTACTGAATTATCTCAAAATAAGTTTGAAATATCGGCAAGGGCCCTTATAAAGGATATAGAGGAAAATCTAAAAATAGAGTTGTGTGAATCTGAAGAGCATTATGCCACACTTAGTGGTTTGGTTCTTTCAATTGCTGGTAAGGTACCTTCTGTAGATGAAGTTATAAGATATAAAAATGGTATAAAATTTATCATCAAGGATGCAAATGAACGATACATTAACAAAATAATACTAGACTTAAGTGATTACAAAAATTAAATTCAATATTTTTTAGTGAAAGGTACTTTATCTTGGAAGTAGGGGACATAGTAGCCAGGTATACAATTTAAACAATTTCTTAATATACAAAAGTTTGTAGTTCTATACGTTACTGTTTGATAATTAAGGTGGGAATAGTTTTATTGGTACAAAGTTATAAAAATTAGTTGTTTAAATATTTTTAGCGATCTGTAACTTTCAAAAAGGGAGTGTTAAATAAACCATACGCGTCAAGTTAAGAGATTGTGAGCAAATTTAGAGAAGTTAAGGTGGATACTCTAGTTTTTCTGTACTTGTCTTTTAATGAAAACTGCGACCAAGTTATGGTAAGCTTTTTGAGAAAAATATTTAAGCCTTTAATTTTATTATTTAGTGCTAAAAATAACTCTCTAACCCGTCTTTTTAGCTCAATAAATGCCTTTGTTAAGCTAAGCTCCGTATTTTTTTTCAGTTCTGTGCAACCCACTATTCCATGAAATATAAGAATTGCACACAATTTGGCATATAGCTCACATAATACTCTGTATGGCTTTCCTCTCAGCTTATCAAGCCTTATATTACTCTTATATAATTTGAACAATAATTCAATTTGCCATCTTATTCGGTAAACTACTAGTATTTGCTCAGCATTAATCTTACTTTTTGGAACATTAGTTATAAATATCGACCAATTTAGTAACTTTTGGTTCCTTTGAGAAGATGTGTATCCATGTGATCTTGCTAACCTATTAGCCTTTCTTCTTCTAGCCATAGCTTGTTCTTCAGTTAGTTTTTTAAATATAATTCTTACTTTAACCCTTGTCTCTTTTCCTAACAATACCTCCTGTTCTAGAAAAGATCGATCTCCCAAATGTTCTAGTAAATCTATTTTTTGACCTGTCTCTATATCATATATGTTAGTATCGGATTTATAACGACTTATGAAATAAGCTCCTATTTCATTGATTTGTTTAAAAGAACTTGGCACAAAATAACCCAAATCAGATATTAGTAAATCGTTGTTCGATATATTGCTTAAATGGCTTCTATAACCCTGATCTGACCTTATTCCCTCAGTTATATTAAGCTGGTCTAATGTCTGGTTTAGGTAGTCAAAAACTAATTGTAACTTTATTCCAGACTTAGTATTGCTTTCATAACCACTGTAGCTGGTACCATAACCTTTATACATTTCTTCCATACTGTTAGGTAAGCTAATGTAGCTGCTGTCTAATAATTTAACACCTCCAAAGTGCTTCAAGATTCTGCAATCAACTTGTAAGGTATTTTTAAGTAACGTTAAAGATTCATTATACATTCTTTTCATAAATTCCACTGCTTCCTTGGTAAATCTAAAGTCCAGACCTTGTTTTGTTATATTTATCGAGTCTTCATTCAATAATTGACACACTGTCTCTATACTACAATTATCAACCCCTATATTACCCAAAACGATGGCTTTTATGAACGACGAGCCTTTTAGCTTCCTCTTTCTTTTTATGAACCCTGTTGTAGCTGAGATTTTATCTGCTTTTTCATTAAAAAATTCTTTGAGCTTTTTTGAGATGCAAACTATTCTTTTCATTGTATAAGTTCTCCGTTTTCTTTGTTAGATTTAAGAGAACTTATATCTTTTTTTTCTCTTCCTTACACTAAGTTTATTACCACAGTTCCTTAACTTGACGCGTATGGTTTATTTAACACTTCCCTAAGTACGTAAGAAAAAACACTCCTATACTGAAAGTACAAGCATTTGTTGAGATTATTAGGAATGTAAAACCTAGCAGAAATCTTGATAATTCAAACGCTGAACAACTTCAAGCTATTGATAGAAAAATCCCTTAATTGTACATAGGCCAAGTTGGCTTATGTGTTCTTATTCTCACTTTGTAAACATGCCAATAATTTTATCCATTATTCCGCCCATATTTGCTTCAGCTTGAGTGTGTGCTATCTTACCACCGTGTGAAATTAATTTGGGATCTGCGCCAGGTGATATATTAACAAATTTACTACCAACAACTCCACTGCTAGTGATTAGGGCTGAGCTATCAACTGGGAGTTTTATATCCCTACTTATACACATGTCGATTCGTGCTATGTAGGTAGCTTTGTCGAGTGATACACCAGTTATGCTTCCGACTTCCACACCAGAGATCTTGACACTATCACCAACTCCTACACCGTTAGCATCAGTAAAAAGGCCATGTATTTTATAACAATCCTTATAGTTTTTCTTTATGTAAGATAATTTATCAATAGCGAAGAAGATAAGAAAAACAGTAAAAATTAATACAAATGAACCAGCAGTTATTTCAAGTATATTTGACCTTCGCATCTTTAGTTATTAGGATTCCAGCTTTCATAGTAATTTTTCACCTTTTGGTTTGGGTAGTATGCATCTTTTGTACCTGTTAAATTAGGAATTTTTCTTTTGTTATTATTCACTGGTACTGCATTATCAGTATAATGCAGCCATATATGCCATGCTGGAGGAATTGTTGTAGGCTCAGAAACATTGTCATATATTACCCATCTTTTTCCTTTACTTGATTCATAGTAAGAATTTCCGTTTTCGTCCCTTCCTATAAGTTCACCTTCTCTCCGCAATAGGCTCGTTACTGCATTATAAATTTTAGACAACATAAAGGTGTTAAAACAAAAAGTATTATATATACTAATACTTTAACGATGTATTAACAACAGTTTAATGCAATTACCAATTCTACAAGTTATTATACCAATAATTGCATCGATGTTCTGCTTTCTTACCAGGAAACATAGGGTGTCCTGGTTTATCTCTTTTTTTACAACGGCAGCTACTTTCTTTATTTCATTAATGTTGCTAGTGAAAACATACAATGGTGAAATTATAACTTATTATCTTGGAGATTGGGCTCCTCCATACGGAATAGAGTTGAGAATCGACATATTGAACTCCTTGATTCTAACTTTGGTGAATTTTATAGCGCTGATTAGTGTGCTTTATAGCTTTCATATTAATGAAAAAGAGATTAGCAAAAACAAAATAATTGGTTTTTATTCTCTATTTTTACTGTGCTTGAGTGGATTACTCGGAATTTTAGTAACAAACGATATATTCAACCTTTATGTCTTTTTAGAAATTTCATCTCTTTCTTCTTATGTTTTAGTTTCAATGGGAAGGGATAAGAAAGCTTTAGTTGCAGCATTTGAATACCTCATTAGTGGTACTGTAGGAGCAACATTTTACTTGTTTGGCATCGGCCTTTTATATTCTATGACCGGAACGCTCAACATGTCTGACATGGCTGAAAGAATAGTACCATTATACGATAATAACATCATAAGACTTGGTACATTATTCATTTTTGTTGGTCTCTCAATCAAAATGGCACTGTTTCCACTCAGTAAATGGCTAGTTAATGCGTATAGTGAAGCACCAAGCTTCATTAGCGTATTCTTTTCAGGTACAGTAACCAAAGTGATGATATATGTTTTTATCAGAATCTTTTACAATGTTTTTCAGCAAAATTTTTTCTTACCACTGCATAATGTGATAATTATCCTCGCACTTTGCGCTATTGTATTTGGATCAATATCTGCAATAATCGAAAAAGATATAAAAAGACTGTTTGCTCACTCCAGTATCAGTCAGATTGGCTATATACTTTTAATGCTGGGTTTAAATTCAAAATCAGGTTTGTTTTCAGCAGTTCTTCACATAGTAAATCATAGCATGATAAAAACGTCTTTATTCATGGTTGCAGGGTGTATTTCTTATAAATTTGGTATGACAAAGATAGAAAATTTGTCAGGACTAAAAAAGTCAATGCCCTATACAACACTTGCATTTACTCTACTTAGTTTCGCATTAATCGGTGTACCTTTGACAAATGGCTTTGTAAGTAAGTGGTATATGATGAAAGCAATTATCGAATCTCATGCATGGATTTCCCTTGCAGTTTTTGCTGCTGGCTCTTTTCTTGCACTAATATATATGTGGAGGGTGGTAGAGAAAATGTATTTTGAAAATAGCGCAGCATCAAACGCTGGAATGACACTTAATGAGGTACCATTGCTTATGCTCTTTTGTCTATTATTTATGGCAATTTTAACGGTAATAACTGGGATATATAGTAGTCCAATTCGGTTGGTAATTAATAAATTTGCTTTTTGATTTTCTTATGTTTTATTGTATCTCAAAGTCTGTAAAGTTTTTGCTGTGGATAAGCTGAAGAAGATTCACTTATTATTAGTCATTAACGTAATAGCTCTGTTTTGCGTTGGCATTGTTGTGCAATATTCTTCTGCTGGAGGAAAGTGGGCTCCATTTGCAATTCACCAATTGGTCATATTCTCTTTCTTCTTTTTGCTTGCTATAGCTATGTCATTTATAGAGCTAGATTTTTATTTGAAGCACGCTTATTTTTTTTACATAGTAGCAGTAATTGCGCTGTTAGCAGTAAATTTTTTTGGCTCGCATATAATGGGTGCAACGAGATGGATAAGAATTGGGTCAATTAGTTTACAACCATCAGAATTTGTAAAAGTGGGCTTAATACTTGCACTTGCTTGTTATTTTAATAAACAAAGTGTGTATAAAATGATGAAATTTCAAAGCTTATTTAAGCCACTTATAATTATTTTCTTACCTGTATTCCTTGTATTGAAGCAACCTAATTTAGGAACAGCTGTAATAATATTGTTTATAGGAGCATCAATTATATTCACAGCAATAATGGAAAGACCTCATTTAATAATTTTTGGAACGCTTGGCATTTTCGCAATACCAGCTATTTGGCCTTTTTTGCGCCCTTATCACAAGCAAAGGATATTATCATTTTTGGATTCATCAGTAGATCCACTTGGAATAGGTTATAATGCACAGCAATCTCAAATAGCTATTGGTTCAGGAGGTTTGTTTGGTAAGGGGTTTGTTAATGGGAGTCAAACTCAACTTGGATTTTTGCCAGAGAAACGCACAGATTTTGCTTTTGCGGTACTTAGTGAGGAATGGGGGTTCTTAGGCAGCATGGCTTTGATTTTACTCTATACCACATTGCTTGCTATAATATTCTCCATTGCTTACAGGTCAAAAAATTACTTTTCTAAGTTAATATCTATCGGGGTTTTCGCCTTTTTTGGTGCTCATTTCTTTATAAACATTGGAATGACAATAGGCCTATTACCTATAATAGGTGACCCACTTCCATTTCTATCCTATGGCGGAAGCACAACTGCTGCGAGCTTAATATGTATAGGATTGCTACTTAGTTCCGTGGCATCTATAAAGGACTTAAAGCTAAGTTTCCGATTTCACCCATAGAAAGAGCTTAGACAACCATCACTCTGCTAATGGTTAACGTCTTATTCTTCAATGAGAATCCCATTTTACGGTGCTTAAATCTATTCCCTCTTGTACCATTTCCAAAAGTGGGCTCATTTCTCTTAGCCGTCCAACATTTTTAGTAACAAGATCTGCTGCATATAGAACTTCATCTTTAGTTGTAAATCGGCCAAGGCCAAATCTAATTGATGAATGCTCAAGATCGTGGCCATTGTTTAGTGATCTTATGACATAAGAAGGCTCAAGGGATGCAGATGTGCATGCAGAACCAGAGCTTACTGCTAAATCCTTGATTGCCATGATAAGAGACTCACCCTCAACATAAGGAAAACTTAAGTTGAGGTTACCAGGAATCCTATTTTCATAGTCACCATTTAAAACAACATCAGGAAATGCTTCTTTTATTTTGTTGTACAAAATATCTCTCAGTTCTTCTAATTTACTTGCTTCTGCTCCCATTTCTTCTTTAGCAATACGTGCCGCTTCACCAAAACCAACTGCAAGGGGAGTGGGAACTGTTCCAGAGCGCATGCCTCTCTCCTGTCCACCACCACTAATTAGTGGCGTCAACCTAACACGAGGATTTTTTCTACGGACATATAATGCACCTATTCCCATAGGTCCATAAATTTTATGGCTAGAAAGGCTCATAAGATCAATGTTCATTTCATTTACGTCTATTGGAACTTTTCCAAAGCTTTGGGCAGCGTCTGTATGAAAAAATATATTATGCTTTCTACACATTGCACCAATTTCTTTGACAGGTTGCATTACTCCGATTTCATTATTTGCCATCATCACTGAAATCAGAATTGTTTTATCAGTGATTGCCTTCTCAAGTTTCAACAAATCTATAATTCCGTTTTGCTTAACGGACAAATATGTAACTTTAAAGCCTTCATTTTCCAGATGTCGACAAGAATCTAAAACGCACTTATGCTCTGTGCAGACAGTTATTATATGATTTCCCTTATTCTTATAAAAATGAGCAACACCTTTGATAGCCATGTTATTTGATTCGGTTGCACCCGAGGTAAAGACGATTTCTTTGCTGTCTGCATTCACTAAATCAGCAATGTGCTTCCTTGCTTTTTCTACTGCTTCCTCAGCTTTCCAACCAAATGAATGGCTACGAGAGTGTGCATTACTAAACTCACCAAAATAAGGTATCATCACCTCCAAAACACGAGGATCTACTTTAGTAGTAGATTGATAATCGAGAAATATTGGTAATTTTATTTTAGTATCATGTATTTTCTTACTTTCAACATTCATAAAGCTACCAAAGAGACAAAATTTACAACTATTTAATAGCACTAAAGCTTAATTTTTTCAAGGTATAATCTTGCCTAAACGAAAGTTGTCAGCGCTCTCTCCTACGTTATTCCACTGTCCCTGTAATGTCATTTTCTATGATCAGTATTTATGCAGCTAGGTCGAATACGCGCTAGGCAAACCTACCAGCGCTAGCAGCTTCTTGACGCCCATCCATTAAGACTGCTACTCCATCAACTTTAGTACTGGGCTTTAACATCATATATGTAGCACCACCAACTGCTAGTGCTACTGCTATAACTGCAACCACTGCTATAGGTATTGCAATTGTTTCAGTTGCAAAAAGTACCGCTGCTATAGCAGTGCCTAATAATGCAGTTTTTACAGCGGTAGCAATCCCTTTATTAAATGCTTTCACAAAAGAACGTCCTCCTGCCTTTAATAGAACTTCTACGTTTTGACCCTTGGCATAATCTAAAGGGGTCATTCCATGTGTATTTACTGCATTAACATTTGCTCCTTTTTCGAGTAAAACATCTACTGTCTCTTTGTGACAATAAGAAACAGCATAATGTAAAGGAGTTCCATACAAATGTTGCGCATCAACATTTGCTCCTGCTTGGAGTAAAACCTCTACTATCTCTTTGTGATCTTTATGAACAGCATTGTGTAATGGGGTAAACCCATGTTCATTCCTTTCATCAATTTTAATTCCTTCGATCTTTAATAGAGCTTCTACTGTTCCTATATGGCCATGTTTAGCTGCTAAATTTAATACAGGAGTCCAACCTTTTCCACTCTTATCGCTAATGTTTGATCCTGATGATATTAGAGCATCCAACACATTTGCATAGCCTGCCTCAGCAGCTATCCTTGATAACGTAAACTTTAAATATTTAGGATGATCTGAGGTAAATTCATGATTTATATCGAATTTCTCATCAATCCACTCTTTATGTAAATCTTGATCCTGCCTCTCTAGTTCTTCTTGTATTTTCTCAATTATGTTATCTTTATTAAAATCTTGCTTATCGTTAATTACATTCAATACTTTTTTCAGTGTTTCATATCCTTTTGCCATAACTTTACCTTTAAACTAGAGTAAAATATCTAACTATCACATATTATACTAGAAAAGCAATATTTATTTTAAATGAGCTTATAATTGAAATTGTGGGTAGCAAATTATTGCCTCTTGAATCACAATGTTCGTATAGCTGCAACCCTGAAGCTACTATCTCTCATCCACTGAAGGTATTGCACAGCGCTGTCTGCTTGATCGTCGTGGCGGGTTTCTGGGAACATTAAAATTTCATACTCAAAATCGCTGAGCCATATTGCTTGATGCGGCAGAAAAACCTTGCCGGATTCTATTATCGGAACAATCTGGTGGAATCGAGCGATTTTACTGTTATGCGGCACTATCTCAATAACAGGTATTGTCTTTAGCTCTTGAATCAATTGTTGACCGCTTGTTTTTGCTTCGATTAAAATTGCGTGTGGCTTCCACCTTGCAGCTAGTGATAGAACTTGTTCTTTAAGTTTTGGATACTCAAGCTTCGCACGGTATACATCGAGTAAATAAAACTTATTATTCACCTTTGTCCAGGTGGTGCAGACACTAAAGCCGCTAGAATCGTTTGTTGAAACTGCAGTATCCCAGCTCTGAGTTATATGTAAGAGATTGTCAGGAAAATTTCTATAGCGTTTCAACCATTCTTGCTTAATTATACCACTTGAAAGTGGCAGAGGATTTTGTTGATATTGAGCAGCAAAAGCGTAACTCCCAAGTTCAGCCTTTATCATTTCAATTTCTCCTACATCTAGGGGATATAGCAGCTGACCTTCCTTTTTTAAGTATAAAATCCTTGAAGATGTAGCGCCTGTTGAGCTTTTGCACTCATTTGTAGTTACTTGAATAATAGGAACAGGAGAAGGGAGAATTGATCTTTTGATTGAATAGATAATTTCCTTATTTTCAGAGATCATTGGCAAACAAATATGATGCCATATATTTCTTGGTTTGGAGAGAAGATGCGCAGTCAAATCCTCTTGATGTAGTCTATGCATTACAACAACGATAACTCCTTTTTTCCTATCATTGAGCCTGGTTATTAGAGTCTGATCGAACCAGTTTGTGGCACGTTTTCTAAACGTCTCGCTCAAAGCTTGAGAGGAACTCAGTGGATCATCCACGACGATAAAATCTCCACCTTCACCAGTCAGTGTTCCACCAACAGATGTTGCAATCCTACATCCTCTCTGCACTGTTTGAAATTTATATTTAGTGTTCTGGTCTTTGCATAGTTCTACCTCTGGAAATAGCACTCTATACCAACTAGACTGCATCACGCACCTGGTGTCAAGCGAATGCTTTTCGCTAAGCCGCTGAGAATAGCTTGCAACTATTATTCTTGCGGTTGGCTGATTACCAAGTATCCATGCGGGCCATGCAACACTCACGCACATAGACTTCATCGAGCGCGGAGGCATATTGAATATTATTCGCTTCACTTCACCAGTGCTTGCTGCTTCAAGCCTGTCTGCTATAATTTTTATATACTGATAATTGTTATACTCACATCCCGGCATCACCGTTTGAAAGCATAGTTCGATAAATTTTAAAAAGTTCATGTTAGTCTCCTATAGTGTTAGTGGAATTTACTTTATGGTGGTGTCAGCCTCTTTGGTGTCATATCAGCGTCCTTTTTCTTGTCATCCAAGTAGCCCTTTCCTTGTCATTCCAGTGCTTGACACTGGAATCTAGTTTCACCTTATGATGGTGTTATTCAAGTAGCCTCTATCCAAGTGCTCCTTTGGTGTCATCAGAGTAGCTGACACTGGGATGACAGGAAAAAAAGGCATTCTGATGACACTATTTTTTGTACTTTTGCATTCAATATTCGTACAATTATGTGTCAAGCAGTGGAATGACATTATCTACTATGCAAGATGTGAATTATAATAAGAAATGGAAGATATGAACATAACTATACATTCACAAGAAGACTTTGACTTTATGCGTAAAGCTGGCAGGCTTGCAGCTGAAACCCTTGATTTTATTGCACCATACGTCAAAGTAGGCGTAACAACTAATGAATTAAATGATCTATGTCATGATTTTATAATCAATGCAGGTGCAATTCCAGCACCACTGAATTATAAGGGATATCCGAAATCAATTTGTACTTCGAAAAATGCTGTTGTATGTCATGGTATTCCTGATGATAAACCTCTTAAAGATGGAGATATTTTAAATATTGACGTTACAGTGATTTTAAATGGCTGGTATGGTGATACAAGTCGCATGTTTTGGACCGGTAAACCCTCAATAAAAGCAAAGCGTTTGTGTAATGCTGCCTACAATGCGCTAATGGAAGCGATAAAACAAGTTAAGCCCGGCAATAAGTTAAATGAAATAGGATTTGCTATAGAAAAATATATTGAAGATTTTGGATATTCTATCGTACGCAATTATTGTGGACATGGCATAGGAAAGGTTTTTCATGCTCCACCAAATGTTGTACATTTTTATGATGAAGGTGAGGATCTTATCTTAAAAGAAGGCATGTTTTTTACGGTAGAACCAATGATCAATGCTGGAAAACATGAAACTCTTCTCAGCAAGCTAGATGGCTGGACAGTGACAACACGTGATCTTTCACTTTCTGCACAGTTTGAGCATACGCTTGGAGTCACAAAAGATGGAGTTGAAATATTTACACTATCACCTAAAAATTGGCATTTTCCACCTTATGATTAGATTTTTTAAACACTTGGTTTTTGAAAAAACCTAACTCTTAACTTGTGATATAGCAACTAACCCAATTAGTGCACAGAAAATCATGTAAAAACTTGCTAAAGTTCCTTGTCCTGTAACTTTGATAATAGTTGTGCATATAAATGGTGCAAGACCACCAAAAAATCCCGAAGCTATATTTCTTGATAAACCAAATCCACTGTATCGTACCTTTATTGGGAATAATTCGCACATAAACGCGCTAACAGGACCAAGAGAAGCAGCTATTGGGATTATAAAAAGAACGTGCGCCATTATGGTGAGCAAATTATTACCACTTAGTATCATTGAAAAAACTGGATAACTTACTACTATAAAAGTTACAAATGCAAATTTCATGACTCTTTCTCTCCCTACCTTATCAGAAAGTATTGCAAATAGTATAGTCAATCCTCCAAGTGCAACCTGATTCAATATTTCTACTGCGTGATTAAAGTGAGTGTTTATTGTTGATGCAAGTACATTAAAAAACACTAAATATATGTAAAGAGATGCATTCTCAACTATGTCAACTCCAATTGATATTAGAAAAGGTTTTTTATAGCCATTTAACAGTTCTTTTAACGGTAATTCATGTGGCTTTTCCTGCTTTTTATATTCTGGGCTTTCATCGAGTATATATCTCATATATATACTGATTAATCCTATTACAAAACTGAAAATAAAAGGCAATCTCCATCCCCAAGATTCAAAATCGGATACTTTTTTGCATATAAGCACCACTATAAGACTTAATATTGAGCCAAGAATTGCGCTCAATACTTCAATACTGCCAAAGAATCCTCTTTTATTTTTAGGAGCATGCTCTATTAAAAATGGGGCATTTCCTGCCTCTCCTCCAAGAGATATACCCTGCAATAATCTTAAACATACCACCAGTACTGATGCGAGTACCCCAATGTTCTGATACCCTGGAACAAATGCAATAAGTACGGTTGATAGAGTCATCAATATGATAGAGAGAAATAGAGCAATCCTTCTTCCATATTTATCGCCAATGTGGCCAAATATAGCAGCACCAATTGGTCTTATTAAGAAACCCACTGCAAACACTCCAAAAGCTTTAAGTATGCTGACTAATTTGTCGTCTGATGGAAAAAACACATCTCCGATTATGCTTATTAGATGGCTGAAAAGCATGTGATCATACCACAACAAAGTGTTACAAATTAAACTTGATAGTATTACTTTTGTTATTTGTTGCACGAAATCTTCCGTAATTTGTTTGATATTATAGTAATATTACTTACTTTTTCAAACGTGAATTATGTAAATGTTATATTAATAATATTATCTTATTAAATTTTTATATCGTTGATTATATTTAAATATTCTTATACTATACCTATATATTTCCATATATTTTTTGGCGAGAAAGTTATTTTAATTTAAGTGCACAAAGTCTCTTGATATGACACATACTCCAGTTTTGTTAAAAGAGATGCTACTTCAATTAGCACCACAAAGTGGTGGCATATATGTAGATGCTACATTTGGGGCTGGAGGATATAGCAAAGCAATATTGGAATCCGCTGATTGCAAAGTGTATGCAATTGATAGGGATGAAACAGTTACCAAATTTTATGATGATCTGAACGTTAAATACCCTGATAGAATAAATCTATTTATTGAGAAATTTAGTAATATTAAAAATTTATTAGATAGTAATAATATTAAAGGTATCAATGGAATAGTTTTCGACGTTGGAGTTTCATCTATGCAGCTTGATAATGGAGATAGAGGATTCTCATTTCTACGTGATGGCCCACTTAACATGAGCATGGATAACTATTCTCATATGAATGCTTCGACGTTTGTTAACGCTTTACGTGAAGAAGAGATTGCGAACACTATATATAATTATGGGGGTGAGCGTCATTCTCGTAAAATCGCAAGAGCGATAGTAAATGCGCGGAAGAAGAAAATTATCAAAACTACATTTGAACTTGCGGATATTGTACGTTCTGTAGTGTTTCGTGGAAAAAGCAAGATTGACCCTGCAACTAGGACATTTCAGGCAATCAGAATATGGGTAAATGATGAGCTAGGAGAGCTTGAAAAGGGTATTAAAGCTGCATCTGAGATTTTAAGTGAAAACGGCAAATTAATTGTAGTTACCTTTCATTCTCTAGAAGATCGTATAGTTAAAACCCTTTTTAAAGATTTGTGTGAACCAGGACCTACCAAGACATTCTCCCTTTTAAACAAAAAAGTGATGAAAGCAAGTGAAGAAGAAGTAAATGCAAATCCACGTGCGCGTTCAGCAAAATTAAGAGCTATACAGAGGTTGTCATGAGAACCTTCTGTATTATTTCAATAACTATGTTTTTATTATAGGGTTATTTAAGGTAAAATTACATGTCCACTCACTAAATAAATAGCTAACACAAATAAAACGTGAAATTAATTTAGTGCAAAGCAACATAAAAGTTCTTCAAGCAGAATGAAGTTATTTGAGTAATCCAAAAAAACTTGCAGTCTTACGGAGAAATACCTAAAAAATAACTCTTTGATACTAGCTAGCCAGGTTCAACTCTCTAAATAGCCGCAGTGTGTTAGCAAAATCATAGTAACGATTAGGTTTAGGTTTTTAGATAAACACACTACGATAAAACTTACTTTGATACGAAATTATTCGCATAAGATTTTGGCAGTCTTTTAACATCTTTTGGTATTTCAATTGTGTACTTTGTGTTGTGTTTCTTTGCGTAAGATATTGCTTTTTCAAGAGAATCAAACTTTAATACAATCTGTTTTTGGGGATCTTTTGAGCCAACCCATCCCATCAAAGGTTCAATATAGTAAGAACAAGGCTCAATTTTTAGGTACCAGAATTTTGTATTACCTAAGCCAGATTGTGTTGCAGTTTTTGTTGGCTTATAAATCTTAAAAACTACTTGATCGTTAATACTCATAGCTCTTACTACGTAATCTTAAGTATATATCTAAATAAATTTTTCCACAAAGAATTAGTGTGAAAGAATGAAGTTTGAAATAAATATTTTTATGTTATATTATTAAATTATATAAAAAGGATTAGCTGAATAGGAGTAATCGATGGCACAGCAAGAAATGGTAACAATTAATGCAGAGTTACGTGATGTAAAAAAAAAGAAAGCGATTCAGGCTCTGAGGGAGAAGGGAAGTATACCTGCAGTTATATATGGTAAAGGGCATGATAACGTAAATTTGACATTGTCTGCAAAGGAATTTACTAAACAATATAAATCAGGTGCTCTTTCTGCACATTTAATAGAACTAGATATTTCAGGGAAAAAAGAATATGCTCTTGTTCGTGATATTCAATGGCATGTAGTAAAGGATACTGTGCAACATGTTGATTTTCAGTTTGTTGATAAAGGTAGTGAAATTAAAATAGATATACCTTTATCATTCATCAATGAAAGTAAATCACCAGGAATCAAATTAGGTGGAGTGCTTAATGTTCTGTGTCGTTCTATTACTGTCAAATGCTCTCCTGAGAAAATACCTCAAGTCATAGAAATTGATTTGTCTGGCAAAATGATTGGTCAGTCTATACATATCAATGATGTAAAATTGCCAGAAGGTGTTAAATTTGTAGCTCATGAGGAAGAAAATTTCACCATTGTAACAATCTCTGCTGCCGATAGTGATGTTGAAGAGCCTCAAACAAAAACAGAGGAGTAGTGCATTTAATAGCTGGGCTTGGTAATCCTGGTAGTAAATATGAATTAACTCACCATAATATTGGTTTTATCGTTATTGACGCAATTCACAAATATTGGAATTTTCAGTCATTTTCTAAGAAAGCCGATTACTTGATAACCTCTGCCATAATTAACAATAATAAAGTTATGCTAATAAAGCCTTCTTCATTTATGAATAATTCAGGTATTCCTGTTGCAAAAATAAAAAATTTTTACAAATTATCGCTAGACAATATTGTTGTCATACATGATGATGCTGACTTGAAATTTGGAAGAATAAAAGTAAAAAAAGGTGGTAGTTCTGCTGGACATAATGGACTTAAGTCTATAGATAGCTTTATTGGTAACGATTATTGGCGTTTGAGATTTGGAGTAGGTAGGCCTGAAAATCGGAAAAGCTTAGCAGATTATGTATTATCAAAATTTGAAAATTTTGATAATGTTATCCTCTTAGTGGAAAAAATAGCAAAAAATATACACCTAATGCTACAAGGAGATATCGCAGCTTTTATCAACTCGGTTGAGAGTGAAACTTTAGTATAGCAAACGAATACTGCCCAATACAAACTAATTTAGATTAGAATACTGATTCTTCTAGAAGTTGTTCGCGTTCCTCTTCTATTGCAATAGAGTTATCGTGATTTTTAAATAAATCTCTGATTTTTGTTTCTATTTCATTTGCAATTTCTTTGTTTGCCTTGAGGTAACTTTTTACATTTTCTCTTCCTTGGCCAAGACGCGTATTGTTATATGAATAATAAGCGCCTGCCTTTTCAAGGACACCAAGTTTTGCTCCTATATCTATTATTTCCCCAAGTTTTGATATGCCTTCATTATACATTATATCAAATTTTGCCTCTCTAAATGGAGGAGCGACTTTATTTTTTACAACTTTAACTCTCGTTTCATTACCCGTAATATTCTCTTTATCCTTTATCGCACCAACTTTTCTTATATCAAGTCTTATAGAAGTATAGAATTTTAACGCATTTCCACCAGTGGTAGTTTCAGGATTTCCATATACTACTCCTATTTTCATACGAATTTGGTTGATAAATATCAATATACAGTTTGCTTTTGAAACTACAGAAGTTAGTTTCCTGAGTCCATGGCTTAGAAGCCTTGCTTGCAATCCCATGTGCTGATCGCCCATATCCCCTTCAATTTCAGCTCTTGGAGTTAGTGCTGCAACAGAATCAATAACTATTACATCAACTGCACTAGAACACACTAAATACTCAACAATATGCAACGCCTGCTCTCCAGTGTCTGGTTGTGAAATTACCAAATCATCAGTTTTCACTCCAAGTTTACGAGCATATATAACATCCAGTGCGTGTTCCGCATCGATAAATGCACATAAACCTCCTTTTTTCTGTGCTTCAGCAATTACATGCAAAGCAAGGGTAGTTTTACCAGAACTCTCAGGGCCAAATATCTCAATTATACGTCCTTTTGGCAATCCCCCAACACCCAGAGCTGAATCAAGTGCAATCGACCCTGTAGATATCGTGTCTATTTTTTCTACAGGGTTTTGCTTTAGCTTCATTATTGCACCTTTACCGAATGCTTTTTCAATTTGACTTATTGCATTATCTAGTGCTTTTTGCTTATCATTATTTCTTTCTTCTGGATTATGTGCCATGGATCATTTATTAACTTGTATAGTCTCCATGGTAATTGAACGCAACCAATCTGCCAAGGGTTTTTTAATAACGAAGAACGTTAGTTACCTAAAATTAGATAGATAGACTTTGTAGTGCGATACAAAATAACGATAGAATACAATGGTAGTGGTTTCTCTGGCTGGCAAAAGCAACAACACTCTGCTAACTCAATTCAGGAAACCATAGAAAACGCTATATTTAATTTCAGTGGCGAGAGAGTCTCTTTGCATTGTGGTGGCAGAACTGACACAGGGGTTCATGCTTTAGGGCAAGTTGCTCATTTCAATATGGAAAGGCAATTTGAGCTTTACAGAATAAGAAATGGAATAAACTATCACTTAAAAGCTATTCCTATAGTTGTGCTTAGTGCAGAAGCCGTAGATGATGCATTTCATGCGCGATTTTCAGCAAAAAAAAGATATTATGAATATAGAATAATTAATCGCTACGCTCCTGCAGCTCTGGAAATCGGTTATGTGTGGCAAGTATTTAACCCACTTGACGTAAACATCATGCGTGAAGCTGCTAGACACCTGCTTGGAAAACATAATCTTTCAAGCTTCCGCTCAAAAGATTGTCAAGCTACAAATCCGGTCAGAACAATCGATGATATTGATATAGTACAAAATGGAAGTCACATATACATCAAAATATCTGCGATTTCCTTTTTGCATAACCAAGTGAGGATTATTGTTGGCACTTTAGTTGAATTTGGAAAAAATAGAACTAATCCACAAGAAATGTTAAATATATTAAGTCAATGCAAAAGAAACGCCGCTGGGGTCACTGCGCCGCCTCACGGCTTATACTTAGTAAAGATAGATTACTAGCTTAAGTCCTCATTGGCATTACTATATATAGTGCACTTGGATCATCTTCATCAGTGATAATTGTAGCGCTATTACCATCTGATAGGCTGACCTTACATTTGTTTTTTATACAAGATAAAGCATCAAGCAAATAACGAGAATTAAATCCTACTTCCATAAGAGCTCCATCGTAATCCACCTCTATAGACTCAGTCGCATCACTGCACTCTTGGGAATTTGAATGTAGAGTTAATAAATTCTCTTGCAATGAAAATTTAATTGATTTTATTTTATCGGACACAACAACGGAAACTCGGTCTATAACACTAGCAAGTTTGCTACTCTCAACAATCATTTGTTTATCTTGAGACGTTGGAATGACAGCTTTGTAATCTGGAAAAGTCCCATCTATCAATTTTGATATTAGAATATACTCACCACATGTAAATTTGATTTTTCTATCTGAAAGTTTTATATTTATCTCATTACAATCACCCAATACTTTCAACAGTTCCATGATAGTTTTACGTGGAATGATCACCCCAAATTCTCCGTTGATATCTTCAGGTTTAGGCCTTTTTATACATGATAAACGGTGGCCATCAGTTGCAACGCAGTACAGAAATTGCTCATCTGTATGCAGATATATCCCGTTTAAATTATACCTTGTATCATCCAGCGACACAGCAAACTTCGTTTTAGTCAACAAGTCTACCAAATCTGCACTTAGTAGAGTGAAATCGTATTGATGATCACCTTCTTCAAGAACAGGGAAGTTATTTGAAACTACGTTCGGTAAAGAAAAATTTGCATTTCCACAGGATATCAATAATTTTCCTTGATTATTCATTTCGAAATTGACATCCAAATTAGTTGGCAATTTTTTCACTATGTCATGTAAAGTATGTGCTGAGATTTTCACTTCTCCTTCTGCTGATACATTTGCAGTAAGTGAGGCAAATATTGAAATGTCAAGATCAGTAGCCTTCAATTTTATGTTGCCATGTTGTGCTTTGATATTTATACACGCTAAAACATCTATCGCGTTGCGCCTTTCAACCACTCCACTTACCCTGGATAGCGTATTTAAAAGGCTTGCACGACTTACACTAAAACGCATTTGTTCACACACAGAACTTTGTTCTTTGATTCCTATATCTACAATTTTTGACATATTAATTCTCAAAAATATATTTTAAATGATATTCATATTCTATGTAAAGTGATATCCATATTTTTGTCTGAGAGACAAAACAGCCTATCTTATACTTTAGTGATCAATAATTTGCTTTGTATGGCATAAGTCATGCATTTTTTGGTACGCTTTTTGAAAGCCAAGCAAGGAATAAGTATCATCAACATTTGCTGTTTTTACTTTTCCATTAACTACCATTGATAATCCCTGCTTCATTTTTAGAATCAAATCTTGGTCCATTTTTGTATCATCTGTCCACGCAAGACTTCCCTGTATTATTGGCAATTGATATTTAATTTTTTTATCGATATTGAGAACTACAGGCTCATTATTATACTGAAAGCCAGAAGTGACGCTCACCTCATCTGCTTTTTTATCAACGTAACTGACCATTACATACGGCTTGCGGTCAGCTGTATAATGTTCACTTTTTTTCTTAGGATGAGATACAATGTAACACACTTTTTCACCATCTTCCAATGCAGTGTACACAAGCCAATCTTTATATTTTTCCTTCAGTTGTACGTTACTAACCGATGCAAGAGTACCTATTGAAAAAAGTATTAGAAATACAAAAAGACTACGCATGTAAACCAAGTTTCAAACTCTCTGATTTTACATGTTGTTTTACCTTACTCATTGCTTGCTTAGCCAATTGTCTTATTCTTTCTCTTGAAACACAATATTTTTTGCTAAGCTCATCCAAAGTCTGAGTACTTTCACATAAATATCTGCTAATGAAAATGTCTCTTGATCTTTCATTAAGACTTGCCAGCGCATTGCTTAAAATTGTTTCTTTTAATGCCTTTTCTTCATGATTCTGGTAAGCTACTTCTTGACTAACTAAATTACACGGAATCATATCTTGTAACTCCTTTTTAGAGTCATCACCTATTTTTATACAATTATTTAACGACTGATCCTTACAAGCCAGACGATAGCTCATCTGTACAACATCTTCTTCAGATACAGAAAGCTCATTTGATATTGCTTTTATTTCTTC
The DNA here is from genome assembly GCF_964028625.1 of Wolbachia endosymbiont (group B) of Horisme vitalbata. Taxonomy (NCBI): domain Bacteria; kingdom Pseudomonadati; phylum Pseudomonadota; class Alphaproteobacteria; order Rickettsiales; family Anaplasmataceae; genus Wolbachia; species Wolbachia endosymbiont (group B) of Horisme vitalbata. The sequence goes on along the minus strand of NZ_OZ034797.1, from coordinate 1,542,305 downwards.
TTTACTCAAAGTTTCTCTGTTTGTGTATTGTAAAATTCTTTTTTTTATTTTACGTAAACTAAAAAACAATCTCCTTTGTGCTTGCGTTGTACCTATTTTTACAAGTGACCAAGATTTTAATATAAAGTCTTTCATTGAAGCTTCAATCCACCATACTGCATAAGTTGAAAAACGAAATCCCAAGTTAGGATTGAACTTTTTCACTGCATGCATTAAACCCATATTTCCTTCCATGACCAGGTCCATCAACAATAGACCGTAATTCTTAAATTTCATTGCAATTTTTACTACCAAATTCAAATGGCTAGTAATCAACCTGTGAGCAGAAGAAATATCCTGGTATTCTTGCCAATTTTTTGCTAATCGCACTTCCTCTTCTTGGGAAAGCATAGGAAATTTTCGCACTTCAGCAATATATTGCATGAGATTAGTGCTACTATTAACACATAAATTTGCTACTGGGGTCAACATAATAACTTAAATTAAAACTCTATACATATAATATATTGATTTTCAGTGAAAAATTCAAGCTTTAATTAAAAAAGCACAATTTTACATCTAATTGAGATCTTAGTAGCAATACACTTCAGTATCAGCTACCTGATTAACATTGCTAGCGTGTAACGATAAAAACTACATTAAATAAATAATGTGTTATTCCAGTGCTAAAACACTGGAATTCACATTTCTTTTTTCTAGATCCCAGTGTCATGCTACTTGAATGACAAGAAAAACCCACTGGGATAATAAGACAAAGATAGACTAGAAATTAAACGCTACTCCAGCTTCTGCACCAACAGTGCTGTAAACAACATTTTTGATACCAGTATCATCCTTAGCTGCCTTATCAAAACTAGCACCATAAGAACCGAAGTAACGAGCTCCAGCAAAGAGTTTGATTTCTGGGGTTACATCATAACTAACACCAGCTTTTGCTTGATAAGCAAAACCAAATCCTTTTTGATCTTTAACTGCATCAGCTTTTGAAGGATTGCTGATATATGCTGCACCAACACCAACACCAACGTATGGAGTGATAGGCATATCTTCAATCGCTATATCGTAATAAACGTTAACCAATCCTGAAAATGCTGTTAAACTGTCTGCAACATTTGTTTCAGAAGTATTTACTACAGCTGTATCTTTAGCCAATTGTGAGTAAAGCCCTTCAACATCAACTCTAATATCATCCATTTTATAACCAAATGCACCACCACCAGCTATAAAAGATCTTGTTAAGGGACTATCCTTTTCTTTATCTTTTGCATTTGTAATACCATCAACTTTTGTATAAAAAGGTAAAATTTCACCGTTGTATTGTAAACGAACGTAGTAGCTAGTTTCTTCATCACTTATTGGACCAATAGGGTCTGATGAAAAAGCAGAGTTTGATAGGCTTAGCAACGTCACTAAAGCAGCTGCCGAAAAAAACTTTTTATAATGCATAATTGCCCTCGTTAAAAAAATTAAAATTCCACTTTAGCAGTCTAAATAATAACTAAAGTTAAGTCAAGTGCTAACTTAATAACACAAAACCTTCTGTATCTTAACTAACTTTTAGGAAAATACAAAGATTTTATTAATTAATAAATAGAGTTACTCTACTTTTTTTACTCTTGATCTTCTGACACCTATTTCACTAATGTCTTTTTATCTTCTGATCTGCATTCATCATTGTGAATTGCTGCATATTCATGCAGTAATATGAATGTACTTCATGGAAGTACTAGTATAAAAGGAAAACACTTAGTTACTGCATTAAGGCAAACTTCAGTAGTAAATTTAAAAAGGAAGTTTAAATCCAGGTGGTAACCCCATCATACCTGCGAGATCAGAGGTTGCATTTGCCATATCTTCTTCTGCTTTTTTAATGGCATCATTAAACGCTGCTGTCACTAAATCTTCTACTATGTCTTTTTCTTCATTTCTCATAAGCTCTAAGTCTATGTTTACCTTTTTAGCTTTATAGCCACCTATTTTTATAACTTCCACTAATACAGAAACTTTGCCACCACCAGAAATACCTTGAAACTCTTTTCCAATATATTTTTCTTGGGCTTCCGCAAGCTTTTTTTGCATTTCTTGCGCTTGCTTCATTATTTGACTGAAATCCACAACCTACTCCTTATTTTCTATATTAACTACCTTTGCACCTTTAAACGTATTTAATATATCCTTAACTACAGGTGCATAATTTAAATTACTCACTTCCCTATTCATATAACTCGTATCAACTATAATAACCCACTCCTGATTAGTAGCTTGATTTAAGTAACTTTTCAAGTCATTACAAAAATTACTGTTCAAGTTAGATACAGCTTTTAATTTTAAATACCCAAATTTACAATCTATTAATTTTAGATTACTACACAGTTGTTTGTAAAGATAAATTTGGTTACTCCGCCTTAATAGTTGCAAAATCTTATCAAAATCGTAATTTTGTTGTTTATTTTTCACATGGATCCCAGTGTCGCGCACTGGGATGACAGAGTGGGGTTTTTCCACATATTTTTTTGGATCCGAGTAGTCAGCTACTTGGACGACAGATGGGGAAGGTGCAACAGGTCTGCCCTGTCTATTTCCTTGCTCTACATTCTGTGAAAGAATTTTTTTGATCACCTGTTCCGGAGAAGGCAAATCAGAAAGATAACAAAGGCTAATTAACATCATTTCAGCAGCAACCTCATTGCATGTTGAAATTTTTATATCTTGAATACCCTTAAGCAGCACCTTCCACAATCTCGAAAAAAATATTAAAGACTTTTTCGCACTCAAATCTTTTACTCTGCTCTTCTCATATTCTGTATCAATCTCTTTTGTAATTAAAAAACGGCATATTAACTGGATTGTTTGCAGTAGATCTTCAAAAATATTGAGCGGATTTGCTGTTTTTACCACATTGTCGAATACTAACAAAGCCTTCTGTAAATCACTGTCTAATACTGCTTCCAGTAGATCAAATATAACGTTTCTATCTACTAGACCAAGTATGTCTGTAACACTTTGAGTGGATATTGTACCATCTTTGCTATATAGCACTGCTTGATTCATCAAAAATAAAGCGTTACGCATTGAATTACTACAGTGGTGCGCAATTAATTCCGATGCTTCTTTTTCAATAAAATAATTTTCTTTTTGTGCAATATCATTTAAACGCTCCATTATCTTAGCTGAAGGAATGTTATGTAAGTCAAACCTTTGACAACGTGCAATAACAGTTATTGGTATCTTTTTTATTTCTGTAGTTGCTAGAATAAACTTTACGCTAGATGGTGGTTCTTCTAGAGTTTTAAGTAATGCATTAAATGCATTACTGGATAACATGTGTACTTCATCTATAATGTAAACCTTAAATTTAGAACTTATTGGTAAATAGCAAATATCTCCCAAGATCGCTCTAACATCCTCAACACTAGTGTGACTTGCCGCATCGATTTCAACTACATCTGGATGGCTTGAATTTTTTATTGCCAGACAACTTGTACATGATCCACAAGGTTCAAAAGTTGGCCCCAATGAGCAGTTCAAACATAAAGCTATTATTCTTGCAGTGGTGGTTTTACCAATTCCACTGCTACCAGAAAGCAGTATAGATTGTGGAATTTTGTTGAGAGTAAAAGCATTTTGTAGTATACGCACCAATATATCTTGACCTACTAAATCTTTAAAGCTACTAGGACGATATTTTAATGCTATGTTCATAGCCTAGAATAAAACAAATAGTACAAATAGGTATGCAACCCAAAAAGATTCTGATATGGTTGCTTCATTTCTGACCTGACCAAGTTACAGAATTTTTGCCTGCATACCTTATCAAAGGTTATACTTTTTTTTTTTTTTAGCAAGGTATATTCTATATTAGTCTTATAATTTATATGTTAGACCTTTTGCAACATTACTTTGGAGTAAACAGCTGTTACCTAAAATACTCTTCTTCTGTCATCCCAGTCTGGGATGGCTTTGTTTCATAGCACCTTAAGCAGTGATGGTTTACGACAAATTTATGTAATGATTTCAAATTTAGCCATACCAATACCAGTGAATTTATTAAGCAAATAGCATTTAGTTCTTTTTCTCGATTTATCTCAGATTTATTCCTAAACAAATACTTGCTTCAACCTTGAGAAAAATCCTTCTATATAAGATCTTTTCCCATAATGTACTTCCTTTTTCCACTCTTTTACACCATCTTGTCCATATAATTTTATTAACCTAATAGCAGCATTTCTGTCAGACATATAATCTATTTTTGAATGTTCTGCTGCATCCTTTTTTGGTAGAACTTTTGTCTTTATATCGTATTTCTTACACAATTTATAAAGTTTTTGCCTATCGTATGCCCTATCTGCATATAATGCTTTTATTTTGTGCTGAAAATTAACTTCTTCAAGCAAATCGCAAGTGGTCAGAGTAGACGCCATTACTGTATCTTGCAGCTATAGCTTTTTTACTATTCACACTTAACATAACATGTAACTTTCTTACTTGCTCGTAGCTTCGGTACTTTCTATCTGCACTGTTTTCCTTACTGTGGCCAGGAGTGTTACTGTAAATTTGTGCTATCTATGATAATTTCAATATTTTCCATGTTGCTTTTATCAATCCTGCAATCATTTATCTTAATATTAAGTTTTTTTTTGATGCTTGTGAATAGCTGCAAATTTTTTCCTATTTGTTGCAGATATCCTTTTATAAACCCGACTGTTTGTCTTAAACCAATTCTAAAGAAACTGACGATTATATGCACTAAAATCACAACTTTATCACTATAAATATAGTTGCCGCCCTGCATTTTTGGACTATTTTCATACCAATTTTCGATAGCTTCATCGATGTAACGAAAAATATTCCCCCTTTTTTCAAGGAATTTGTTATATTCGTTTTGGTTACTGACTTTCATTTTCTGTGGCATATTTTTTCTTCAACAGTTAAAAAGCCCACTGGGATCCAACTAAGTTACTTTACAACGTTTTTCGCACAAAAGGACTGGATTCTAGCGTCACGCGCTAGAATGACATCAACTTTTGAATTCCAGTTATGCAAGAAATCTATTCATTTGAAACTTGTTTGAGAAACGTAGCTATAAAAACCGCAGGTACCAGTTGGTTTTTATTAGCTAAAGTAAAGGTCAAATATCTGGAATTCTGGACATAAAATCCCCCTGTAAAAAAGATTAGAAAAAAATGCAGCGCACATATGACAGAAATTAAGTATACACTGAAGAGGATACGCTACATTTTTTATGAGTTTAATAAAAAAGGTCTGCAGACGGAGATAGATTTTTGAGCTCAATAAATATCTCTAATTGTTATTATAATCAGATTCAAAATATGCGGAAGTAATTTTTTTAGCTATAAAATAATTCTGTCTTGTAAAAGTTTAACAAGAGAACCAAAAAGTTAGTGTCATAAATATTTTTATCAAAAACTATTTTAAAAAAATTTAAATAGAGTTGAAAAATTTTAAAGATGAGATACCCTACCTGAAATGCAATCCCTGTAAAATAAAGAAATATGAAAGGTGAAATAAACACTGCAGCAAATTTTCAAGCAGAAGACCTTGAGTCTAAAAATGCTACAGATCTTGATTGTTTAGCTAACTCTCTAAATTCTTTGAATGCAAAGAGTGCTGAGATTAAAGATAAAAAGAACGATGTGCCTTTTTCCAGTAGAAGAAGCAGCTCGCATGTTTTAGAACTTTTTTCTAGTGAAAATGTTGAGATTAACATTCCAGATGAAACACCTTGTGCCACTCGGAGTGAATCAGGTATAGCTGAACTGTTTAGAGGTATAGCTGGGTTGTTTAAAGGCAGGGGTAGTATGAACATAAACCTTTATCAATCTAAAGTGAAACGTAGCTCTGCAATTGATTACAGTACTACAGAAAGTATAGGGTCACGGCTATTAAATATCTGTGAAGGAGAAGAAGAAGATATCTATTTTGACCAAGAGATTGATTCTCTATATAAAGAGGGCTGTTTGTATGATGCCTTATTGTTGCAAGATAAGAAAAATCAGGACACACCTTTACATTTGGCCATAAAAAAAAATCGTGCTGATTTTGTAAAAAAGCTTTTGTCTATTCTTAAGGAACCATACTGTTCGAATGAGTTTTACAAGCACAAATATTTTGAACGTAAGCAAGAGAATGAAAAGCCGCTTTCTAAAGTTATTAATACTAAGAACAAAGACGAAAAAGATGTAATTACTCTGGCTATTGAAGGTAATAATTCAAAATGCGTTTCAGTTCTTTTCGACTACTTAACTCGTGAACATATTAACAGAAGGAAAGATGTTGAAAGTGAGTACACACCTCTACACGAAGCTGTGCTTCTTGGCAAGAATGAAGTAATCAAAGAGCTTCTAAAATCAAGAGATATAGATACTGAATTTATGGATAAGGAATCTTACAAAGCATATAATTATGCTAATAACAAAGAGGCAATAGAATTGTTTATTAAGCACTATAGTAGTAAAATTAGTGAGTTGCGTATAAAATTAGAAGATAATAATAAAAAACTAGCGCGAATTAAGTGCGTCCTAAACAAAACAAAACTTACTTGCGTATGCTTAGCAGCCTTCGGCTCTTGTTTTAGAATGTATAAAAATTCTCATGACATAATAAATGAAGAAGTGAGTGAAGATATGTTATATTATTCTCTTGAATTGCTCTCCAACACTACAGGTCTAATATTATTTTTTAATTATTTGATCGATACAATACTTTCCAAGTATGAAGAAAAAAATTCTAGTTTGAATAAAGAATCGGACAGTTATGTGGAAGAAAGAAATATGTTGAAAAATAAATTACGTCATTTTCAAAAAAGAAGTACCGTAGTAACTGCGCAAATGTGTGAGATAATTTCAGTTATACCTGAATCAGAGTTAGGTTACAGTAGATTGTGATTACATTAATTTTTTCAAGACAGTTCTAAAAAAAAGTGGGAAATCTTTTTCATAGCCAATCAAACTAAGCTTTCTTTACGAAAGGTTTGATGTTATCATTTTATAAACTATATCCTGAATTTGTTAAATGAACATTAATATAAAGAATTTAGTTCATGCTTTTTCTAAATTGCCAAGTTTAGGTCCATCATCATCACGAAGGTTAGTTATACATTTGCTCCAAAATAAAGAGAAAGTCATGCTACCGCTTGCATCTTTGATTAGAGAGCTAGCGGATCTTATAATAGAGTGCAAAATTTGTGGAAACCTAGATACTAAATCGCCGTGTTCTATTTGTACTAACCCAAAGCGTGACACCAAGTTAATGTGTGTAGTAGAAGAATTGGGTGATCTATGGGCATTTGAAAAAGGGAATATATATTCAGGTATGTATCATGTTTTGGGTGGAAGGCTATCAGCAATAAATGGCATAGGTCCAAAAGAACTGAATCTTGATAACATTCCCAAAAAAGTTACAGAATTTAAAATTGAAGAGGTCATTATTGCAATCAATCCGACATTAGAAGGCCAAGTTACTGCGCAATATATAATTGAATTGCTAAAGAATTCGAATGTAAAAATATCGCGCCTTGCTTGTGGTATACCGATAGGTGGAGAAATTGACTACCTAGATGAAGGGACTCTGAAGATAGCGCTTACGTCAAGACAAGAGTATGAGTTAAATATAAAGTAAGGTATGTGCTTAAAAAAACTTACATCGCTAATAACCTTCAGAAAAAAAGAAGAGAAACAATTGCCTAAGGTAATAAATTGGGAAGGTGATTGCTTGGGTTATAAGCAAATTGCAAGTAAATTTAGTTCTATAATCAAGACAATCGATAAGTCTTTTTCAATCGTATCCTTAGAAGGATATGATAAGTGGGGTAAGACATTTTTTTTGAAAGAATGGGTAAAAGATCTAGAGCAGCAAAATGAAATTGCAGCTTATTACAGCGCATGGGATATTAGTGCGCTAGATCAACCATTGCCTTCTTTTTTGCATTTCTTGTTTGAGGATCTATTCGCATCATACAAAGTAAAAAGGAGTGTTATACAGCAGTTCAAAAACATAAACCAAGAACTATTTTCTCTCAATACATTAGGAAAGCTGATCAGTAAATCTCCACTTGCTATGCTTTCAGTATTTCTCGATGCTGCAAAAGAGGCTGATAAGAAAGACATTGGTTTTGTCTTGGGTGAATTAAATCTTCTCCAAAGGAGAAAAGAGAACATTAGAGACTTTAAGATACAACTAGCAGATGTGGTTAATAAAATCAGGAAAGACAAAAACATTTATATAATGGTCGATGATCTTGATATATGTCGCCCTAAATTCATTGTCGATTTTTTAGAATCCATAAAGTACATGCTTGATGTCGAGGGACTGGTTTTCATTATCTCTGTTAGCCAAGATAAGAGTAATGTGCAAAGAGCAATTAGCACAATACTTGGACCAAATTTTAGCCTAAAATCTTTTACTGATCTCTCTTTGCATTTGCCAAAACAGCCAACAGAGCAGTTTATAAGAAAACTGTTTGAAAGTTCTGAATTACCGAAAAAATCAAAGAGCTTAATTATAGATAGCTTTATATTTTATGCAGAAAGCTTCTCATTATCACTGCAGGCAATACAATACTGTATAAGGAGAATAAAGCTATGTTTTTTGAACCATGCAAAAGAAGAATTACTTGATCCGAATTTATTTACATTTTTAGTAATACTACAGTCAGTAAACACTGATTTGTACGAGGAATTATATTCATCACCTCAGAAAGTACTGGAGAAGATTGAGAGTGATTTAATGCCAAATGGTCAAGAAGAATGGAAAAAGCTTAAAATCTCTCTTGAGACTACTTTTAAAAAAAAAGAATCAAAGACTAACAAATCTTTGAAGCAAATAAGAGATATTATATTCTAGCACTTTCTTCTTAATTTGCATGACACAATGGTTGTACTTATTCCAGTTTAGCATTGGAACCATAAGTTGGCCCACATAAATTTTAGCATGTGTGACCTTGAAAGATCGCAGTGCAATACTTAAATTATTAGAGTAGTAGGCTAATAATGGAGCTCAAAATGCACAACATACAAGAAACTGAAAGTTTAAAATTTGACGCTGAAGTAGGCAAAGTACTAAATATAGTAATTCATTCACTTTATACTAATAAGGATATTTTCTTGCGTGAGTTAATATCAAATGCATCAGATGCATGTGATAAATTGCGCTATGAATCACAATTAAATGCTGATTTATTAGATTCAAGTGATGAGTTGAAGATTACTATTAGCTCCAGTAAAGATAAGAATGAGCTGTATATAACCGACAATGGAATTGGCATGAACAGGCAAGATTTAATAGATAATCTTGGCACGATTGCAAGTTCTGGTACGCAAAAATTCTTGGATGCAATTAAGAATAATAAAGATTCGAGCCAAGCTGTAGAGCTGATTGGAAAGTTTGGTGTTGGTTTTTATTCAAGCTTCATGGTTGCTTCAGAAGTTATAGTAGAATCAAGGAAAGCCGGAGAAGAAGAGTCTTGGGTGTGGAAATCTAAAGGAGATGGAGAGTATTCAATCAGCAAATTAGATGGTCAAATCTCTCGTGGCACAAAAATTACGCTCATCATGCGTCCTGAAGAAAGCGAATTTTTAGACAAATTCCGTATTGAAAACATCGTTACTACTTACTCTGACCACATAAATTTTCCCGTTGAGTTTGTAAATGAAGAAGGAAAAAGTGAAAAATTAAATAGCAAAGCTGCAATTTGGACTAAGCCAAAAAATGACGTTACTCCAGAAGAGCACAACGACTTCTTCCGTGGTGTTGCACATGTGGGCGGTGAGCCTTGGATGATATTTCATAATAAAAATGAAGGTGCAATAGAGTATACGAACTTGCTTTATGTTCCTTCTATCAAGCCTTTTGATTTATTTCATCCAGATAGACGCTGCTCTGTAAAATTGTATGTAAATAAAGTGTTTATCACTGAAGATAATGTGCAGATTATACCGCAGTACTTGCGTTTTTTGAAAGGTGTGGTTGATTCACCGGATTTGCCTCTTAACATCAGCAGAGAAACACTGCAGAATAATCGCGTTGTTGAGCAGATTAGGAAATCTTTAACTAAGCGCATAATATCAGAGCTCGGCAAAAAAGCAAAAGAGAATTTAGAGGAATATACAAAATTCTGGGGCAATTTTGGTGCGGTGTTAAAAGAAGGTCTTTGCGAAGCTATGCCAACTGATGAAAGAGAAGCATTGCTTTCCATTTGCAGATTTCATAGCACCAGTGATGGTAAGCTAGTTAGCATTGATGATTATATAAGCAGAATGAAGCCTGAACAGGAACATATCTACTATCTCACAGGTAATAGTCTCGATTCAGTGAAAAACAGTCCACAACTTGAAGGATTTGTCAGTAAGGGATTGGAGGTGCTTCTATTTGTTGATCCAGTTGATGATTTCTGGACTAGCGTAATTCATGAATATAAAGATCAAAAATTTAAGTCTGTAACTCGTGCAGATGTTGATTTAGAAAAATTCTCTTCAGAAGAAGGTAAGAAAGATGAAGAAAATAAATCAGATGAAAACAAAAGCGAAGAAAACGCGGATTCTATACTCGAATACTTCACCAAGGTTCTTGGAAGCTTAGTAAAAAGTGTAAAGATCTCTAAGAAATTAACCGATAGTCCTGTGTGTCTAGCAGTTGATGAAGGAACTATGGATCTCCGTATGGAGCGTTTTTTACGTGAACAGAAGCAGCTAAATTACCGCACGCCAAAAGTACTTGAAATTAACATTAAGCATCCTTTGATAAGAAACATAATGGAATCTCACGCTGAAAATGGTGAAAATCCAACACTTGGAGATATGATTTACTTATTGTTCTATCAAGCTTGTATAGTGGAAGGTGAAGAGATGGAAGACGTAAGTCTATTTGCTAAAAGGCTCAATAACTTGCTTGGCAAAATTTCTATTTAATGCTATACTTAGTTTAGCTAATAATTAGGGGGTAAAACATGGGGTGGAATTTACTTGGTGGGCTCATGCCGCCAGCAGTAGATACTGCAGGAGAAAGTGAGCGACGCCATTCTGGAGATTCAGGCACTGAAGAGGAGTTTGAAATTTTAGGGCGAGAAGAAATTAAGGAGCGTCGCTACTCTGGAGATTCAGGTGATGAGAGTCAAGAAGAAGCTGATGTGAGGGATTCTGATGTTGAACCTAGTGTACCAATTATGTTACAGTTTCAACTAACACAATCTCTGCTAAGTCAAGTAAAGGCAAGTGAGAATAATAGGAATGCAAATTCTGGCAAGCAAGCTTACAAAGACCTACCCAGGATGGATTTTGTAATTAATGGTCAAGTTATAGACAAGAATTTCGTTAGCCAGCTTCGTGATAAATGTAATCAAAATGACCAACGCCAAATTGCAAAACATGTTTTTACAAAAATGTTTGAACATGCTAAAGCAGAAATTCCAAATGATAATCTATTAGAAGAATTAATTACTAGTTGCAATCAGGCTGGTTATGATGGCTCTTTGTTAATGCAGCTCTCTCTTATATTTTTGGGACACGGTTTGCAATTGCCTGATGCTAATGATAGACATATAGAGATTGTCTGTAGTGATCAGGATTCTTTAAACGTTAAATATTGTCCAAATATGCCTGTTAAGCAACTGGGTAAAGAAATATGCAGGGTTGATGCTATTTTAGAGTTCACCCTTAAGTTTCGAGATAGTAAGGTAGAGTATGAAAACGGCAAAGTAACATTTGCTATTCCTGAACAATTAGAGAATTACAAAGCTGATGGCAAAAGTTTGTTAGATGAAATAAATAGGCATTTCGAAGATGAGGATAATAGAATTACAGAGACTCTTGAGAAAAATATGAATGAAGGACCTAAGTCATTTGCTGCTGAAGACTTGTCTATTACTGAGAGTTCATCTGATAGTAGTGAAGTAGCAAACAAAGTAGTTACTGATCCAGGCATTTTAGGTAATGTTGCGAATGTATTGGTAGGTGTTGCAGAAGTTACAGCAGTTGTAGCAACAGAGTTATTTTGGCCTCAAGATCAGGTTAATATAGAACCAAGGCATAATGAAGAAGAATTTACCATTATCCCTGAAAATTTAACCTTTGATGGATTAATAGACGTTATAAATAAAGCAAAAAATTATGGTGATTATGCAGATTTAGATAAAACTATAAATAATATAGAGGAAAGCAATAGATTTATTACTGATTTGAATTGTGGTAATTTGAAGGATTTTTGCTCTCAACAGCTTAATTTGACTGATCATACGCACAATGTGCTGTTGAATAATAGTTATGATGAAACAAATGGTTATTATAATCATTCAGTAAAAGAGCTTTCACTACTAGCCATTGCAGCTAATGATACGCTTGTGGAAAGATATGCAGAAACGCATAAAAGTATATTATTTACGCAAGATGAAGGGCTCGATAGGCTACTTATTGGTGTTGGTGGACAATGCTATATTAAGTTTTTATTAGAGCATTTGGATAAGCCGAATCATACTATGTTTTTGGATGGTATATGTAAAAAACTTGAAAGGGCATCTTTTGTTGGTAATCAAAAATGCGTAGAAGTGATACTAAATAGGTTTAAGAATACTGAGGCTGAAGGTAGAATTATTTTTTCATCTAAACTTTTGCACTATGCTATACACTTAGCTCCTGAAAGTAAAGCGGCAGAGGTAATTGTTAATCGTAAAGTTGTTGATATTAATAGTATAGATAATTCTGGAATTGCACCTTTGCATTATGCTGTAGCACGTGATAATTTTAAACTAATAAGCTTACTTATTGAAAATGGTGCTAATGTTGATGTTCAAGATGGGAGGCATGGCAGAACAGCTTTACATTGGGCTGCTTACCATGATAAATTTGAAATAGTAAAATTACTTGTAAACAAGGGAGCTGATTGGAACATTAAAGATAGAGATGGCAAAACAGCTTTAGATCTGGTAGGAACGAAAAGTTTATATTTGGTAAGGGAAGAAAACAGGGAAAAATCTTCTAGTGAATCAAAAATCACAAAATTTCTTGAAGGTTTAGATGATAAAACACCTTTGCATTTAAATATTAAAAAAGATCCAGAATCCAAAAATATTGATAATCAACGGCCACAAAGGAGTATTGTTGATAAAGAAGAAAATATTATGAATAATAAAAAGGTTTCAATAGAAGAAACTATAGATAATAATAATTATAGGAGGGGTAAAATGCCTAAAAATATAGAAGAGAAATTGTCTAATGCTATCTTCGCTCTTAATTATGAAGAAGTAATGTCTTTAGTGGAAAAGGTAAGGAAAGAGGACAATAGTGTAGACACAAAGCAAATCTTGAATAAAGCCTTAGAAGACGCTAATAAGACGGAAGTTGGTAAGAAAGATAAAGAATCTAAAAGCAAGCTCGCAAAAATTAAAATATTTCTTGAAAAAGAGCTTGAGAACATCGCTGCTGCATCACCAGTGAGCGATGATGTGAAAACTACCGCAAGTAGTAAAAAAGCTCCTGTGGTGGAGTCTGAAGGAAGTGAATCAAATTTAGCATCGTCGAGTTCTGAAGATGATGATTTTTCTAAACTTGAAAGTGACGATTCTCCTAGAATTTCTTCAGATTCTCCTTCGTTTGATATTATTTATGAAACAGAAGTACCTGAAACTGCAGCAGAAATGCCTTCAATGGTCACTGAGGGAAAGTCTGATGATCTAAATAACGAAAAAGATGATCAGCAAAATCTTACAATACCTACAGCTGTAGATCAGGGTACATCGCCTATTCCCGAAAGTCAATGTGGTACTGCACACAATGAAGAAGATTTTACTGTTCTACCTCAATCATCATCATTAGGTTTTGCAAATGAAAGTGTTAATACACCTACGACAATGTTGCAAATTTTTATTTTCCTTTCCATTATGTCCAGAAGAGTTCGGTAGCTCTTTTACGCGAAATACCACATTTACGTCCTCAAGGTTAATTTCAATTCTCTTGACCAATGTTCTGATAATATCACGTTTAGTTAACCAGTCTGCGTTATCAAGGTTTAACGTAATATTGGAAGAAAAGTCTTCTAAATTGGCCACAACCAGAGTTACCTCCTGTTCTAATTCCTTTTGATAAAATATCTTTTTCTTCTCTTCTTTAATTGTTTTTAAGCTTTGTTTCATTGCTTTAATTCGTGGTTCAAATTCCTCTTGATTGATATATTCTTGAGCATAACTATCGATAAGTCTAGCAATACCACGTTTTAATTTATTTTCTTGTTTCTCTAGCAGGTCACTTTTTTGATCCAATGATGATTTTTTTAGTTCTGAAAGCCTACGCTTGTATTCTTCTAAAATCCTGTTTGGATTTTTCAATAACTGCTTAACCTCTTCCCACACAGCTGTTTCTAATGCATCTGAGCGAATGGGTTTATTGTCACAAATCTTATTACCACCAAAACGGTAAGAATCTTTACCACTACAACGGTAATATGCATAATGACCACCTTCTTCTTCTCGTCTACTTCTCATGCAAGTTCCGTAACATCCGTAATTACAACGCTTACATATGACTAAACCTTGTAGTAAGTACTTTGCTCCTCTTTTTCTTGTCCTTGCTACTTTTCTATTTTCAGCTAATTGTTCTTGAACAATATCAAATATATCTTCATCTACTATATTTGGCACTTTAATATAAATCCAATTTGCTTTTTCAACAGGATAGACAGAGTGGTTACTTTTTGGCTGCTCACAAGAGCCTTTCTGTGGTCTTACTTGCTTTAATCTTACTCCTAACCTTCTTCTACCAAAAGCTGCTTGTCCTTTGTAAGCAGGGTTTTTCAACATACTCCAAATTGTACCTTTATTCCAGCGTTCTTTTCCTTTTTGTGTCTTAATGGACATAGTATTTAGCCGACGACATACTTCCCCAATACTTGTTCTTTCTCTGCCTATCCACAAAAATACTTTACGAACGACATCAGCTTCTTTTTCGTTAATCTCAAATAAAGCTTGTCCTCCTCCCATATGCTTATCTATATAACGATAACCATAAGGAGCTCCTCCCATTACATTTACATAGCCTTTGTTAGCTGCATAGATTTTACCACGACGACTTCGTTCCATAATTTTCGCACGTTCATATTCTGCTATCATACCTTGCATTTGTAACAGTAATTGAGATTCTGGGTTACCGTTAATCTCATAATTTAAAAAAACCACTTTTGCTCCTGCTTTTTCAAATTCTTCAATCAGCACCATTTGATATGCATATTTTCTAGATAAACGATCAGGAGAATGAATGTAAATCTTATCAATTTTACCTTCTGTTACTTTATCACGTAATTTTTCTAAATCAGGGCGGACTAAATGAGATCCACTGTAGCCGTTATCAATAAATTTATACTCACTTAACAATCTGTATCCGTCCAGATTAATTTGCTTCTCTAAAGCTGCAATTTGACTTTCTATCGTATTTCCTTCTACTTGTTTCCCCGAAGAAACTCTCGCATATAAACATACTGTTACCATTTGACCCTCCTTGAATCCCATTTTTATGTTTTAAGTTTTTTTGACTTATTTCCTTTGACACTACCTTTTCATAAGCATCTGATAAGCATTGTTCTGCTAACCGATTAGGTTCATAGCTACAGCTAATTTGGATAGCTAATCTCTTGTTTCTCATGACTTTTCCTTGAAATAATATGTTCATATCATTCCTTAAAGCCGATGGTTAATTGATTATTAGCGCTATAAGTAAATCGGACTCTTGGTTCTGGACACAGAAGTTTTCGAGAAATGGTTTTCTCTAGTTTTATTTTTATGTTTTTTGCAACATTGTCGGTAGTGTAAATACCGTAATATCAATTGATAATAACAGAAAAGAGCAAACTTCTAATAAACCCGCCAAGCATGTAGAACAAGTTGCTAACGAAAATATACAACCAAAATCAGTAGCTAATAAGCAAGCTAGTAATAGCAACAAAATTTACACAAAAGAGAATAGCGTAAAATGGCCTACTGTGGCTACATGGATGTTTGCAGTAACTGGAGTACTTTCATTAGCTGCTGCACCAGTTGCATATTTTGTTCTCGGTACTAGTTTGCTGGTAGCAGGAGTAGCGGCAGGCATTGGAGCTTTCTGTATAGTTGCTGCTATAGCTGTACATTATTATAATAAGGCACCTTCAGGTCCACTTAAAGGACCAGATGTTGAGGAGGTTGTTCGTAATGCTGCTGTAGAAGCAAGTTAAGAAATAGTAGTCTATCATTTAATAATTTATTATAATTATATTGATTGTTAATAGATAAAAACTTGGTAGACTACGAAAAAATATTCTTAAATAAAATCAAAGATATAAAAGAAGAAGGGCGCTATCGTGAATTTACTCATTTTGCGGCATTACCTGGCAAACTTCCCTATATTATGGATTATGAAAGAAATAGAGAGGTTATTGTCTGGTGCAGTAATAATTATCTGGGAATGTCACAAAACGATAGTGTCATTGCTGCTATTCAAAATTCATCTGTTGGTGCTGGAGGAACAAGAAATATATCAGGTACAACAAAAGAAGTTGTTGAACTCGAGAAGTCTTTGGCTGACTTGCATCAAAAAGAAGCTGCTTTAACTTTTGCTTGTGGCTACCTTGCCAACCAAACTACGCTTAGCACTTTGTCGTCTGTTATTCCGGGCGTGGTAATTTTTTCAGATGAGAAAAACCATTCTTCAATGATAGAAGGTATAAAATCAGGAAAAAGACCGAAGCACATATTTAGGCATAATGATGTTGATCACTTAGAGCAGTTGCTAAAGTCTATAGATATAAAAACGCCGAAAATAATAGCACTTGAATCTGTATACTCAATGGATGGTGATGTAGCACCGCTTGAAGCGATATGTGATCTAGCAGATCAGTATAATGCAATTACCTATTTGGATGAGGTACACGCAGTTGGCATGTATGGACCGCGCGGTGGCGGAATTGCAGAAAGAGAAGGTTTGATGGATAGAATAACTGTTATTCAGGGTACATTATCAAAGGCTTTTGGAGTGATGGGTGGATATATAGCGTCTTCAAAGAGCTTGGTGGATGTAATAAGAAGTTCAGCCCCAGGATTTATTTTTACTACTGCTATGTCACCCGTTTTAGCAGCAGCAGCAAAGGCAAGCGTTGAGCATTTAAAATCGAGCAATGTTGAAAGAGAGAAGCAAAAGCAGTCTGTTGAAAAGGTAAAAGACTCACTGAGAAACGCAGGAGTGAATTTTATGCAAACAGAAACTCATATAATTCCAATCATAATTGGCGATCCTGAGTTGTCCAAAAAAGCATCAAAATTGTTATTTGATGAGTATGGAATATATGTACAACATATAAATTACCCAACAGTTTCAAAGGGGACTGAGCGCTTCCGTATTACTCCTACGCCTTACCATACAAATGAAATGATAGAGCATTTAACAAAATCTCTTGTAAAAGTTTTTGAGAAATTGTCTGTTTGTGTCTGTTGTTGAGTTTAAAATTGCCAAGAATAAGGTATCTATTTAAAAGCATGGTTAATGTACAAAATCAGTGCTTTATTTCTTGTCATGAAAGTAGCTAACACTGGGATCTATAGCTCACACAGGTAAAGTTTACTCTTTTGTCATCCTATGGCTTGACCATAGGATCCAGTCTAAACAATCTGGATTCTAGTGTCACGTGCTGGAATGACACCTATTTGTTCCTATAGTTGTCTTTTCTCGTCTATCTTATTTTGCCACCCTGCTGCAATGAGGGGTAGGTAAGACCATTTATTATTTTCACTACGTGACTTTTGCTCTTTTGAATGAACTTTAGTTTATATCTCCAGCAATGACAAGCGCGTTATCTTCCCTTAATCTCCCACCGCTTTCTTGCAGAAAAAGCCTACCGAGTGAAGTTTTATATTTATTAATTCCAGAGTAAATTATTCCATTGTATCTTCCGGCAGCAAGATATGCAAAACCTAGTACCGTTGAGCCAAGGGAGCGTAGATTATTATTGTCAAGTGGTAATTTATTTAACAAATTACCACTTATGTCTATTATTCCCCCTTCACGAGCTTTCATCCGCATTTTTACATGGCGAGATTTGAAATCTTCAAGAAAAGCTCCTTTCTTTTCCTCTGCCCAGAAAGTTTCTCTAAGCGCTGGAGCATCAATCACAGCTGCTACAACTCTGTTTTTATGAATGAGACAAACTGATACTGCAAAATAAACCATACAACTAAAAAGGTTTTCCTTGCCTTCTATAGGCATAATAAACCAAGTATAACTGCCGTCTTTTAGATCTTGGCCCACATCGTCTTCAAAAATAAAGTCATAGTTCTGGTTGTAGTTTTTCAAGCAATCGTATATAAGTTGCTTGGATTTTGAATAAGTTTTATTGATAAAGTCTGCTGACTTAACGCTTGAAATTTGCAATTCATTAAAATCACGTATAAGCTGCTTGGAGGCACTGCGTACAGAATCAAGCATCACATTGATTCGTGGTGATGAAATGGCCATTTACTCTTTTACTCTTTCGTAATAGCTGTTATCAGGAGTATGTACTACAATTTTATCCCCTTCTTTTATAAATTGAGGCACGTTAACACGTATTCCGTTTTCCAAAATTGCAGGCTTATAAGAAGCAGTAACAGTCTGCCCTTTGATAACAGACTCTGTTCCTTTTACAGTTAGTGTAACGTGATCAGGCACATGTGCAGAAATTATTTTATCTTGATAAGTTACTACTTTAATTTTCATATTATCTTGCAAATAAGCCTTCTTTTCCCCTAATAAGTCTAAATTTATAACAATCTGCTCGTAACTACTTGGATGCATAAGATTTACGATATTCCCTTCAGTAAAGAGATAAACATATTCCTCTTCATCTAAAATTGCCCTTCTGATTGTTGCATCAGAGCGAAACCTCTCATAGTACTTTGCTCCTGTTTGGATATTTTTCATTTCAGCTTGTATATATGCACCACCCTTACCAGGTTGAGTATGCATAATACTTATAACCGAAAATAAACCACCGTTATGTTCTAGTACCTGACCTGGCCTGATATCATTAGCCCTTTCTGCCATAATTACACTTTTAATTTAGTCTGATGATTATAAATAACTTTATACAAATATCAAAATTTTTATTGGCCAATGAATTCTGGCATGTTGATTACTATATATCTTTCCTTCATGTTGATGTATGGAAATATTTCTTTAGTGAAAGATAGCATAATGTTTTTTTTTGTGCTGATAACCAAAATTTCTAATATATCCTCTGAGCCAAAATTATGTACAGACTTCACATAGCCATATAATTCATTACTTTCTAATCTTACTTCCATATTCACAAGATCATTTTGGTAAAATTCATCCTCATCATTTAATTGTGGTAGCTTATTTCTCTCTATATATAACTTTTTATTTCTTAAAAGTTCTGCTTCATTACGGGAGTTCACACCGCTAATTGTTGCTATTACTAAATTATTACTGACAACAGACACCAAGCTTATTTTATAATTTTCACTTTCGATTATTAGTTCACCATATAGGAAAATATTTTCGGGCTTTTCAGTAAAGGTTTTTATTTTGACAGCTCCTTTGATTCCATGAGGAGAAGTAATTATTCCGAGGCATATATTCATATTAATATGATAGTTGAAATCAGCTTTTTGTCCATAGAATTGACAATTTACTGAATTAACATACAATTAATATTGTAATAATTATAGCGGGTAATGTGTGAGTTCTATCAGTAATCAAGAAAAGCAAAGTATTATAAGTAGCTTAGAAAAAATCAACTGCAAGCTAAAAGGTGAATCTATAAAACTTGATGATACAAAGGAATCTATAATAGTAGCACGTCGTAAATCTGTTGTTAAAGGGATATTGGAACATCTCAAAAACCCTTCCATTGCTAACTGTAATGTTATGATCGATGCAGAAACTGGATTTGGTAAGACTTACGACATTGGAATACTGAGTCATGTACTAGCCCAAGCAGGATTTCATCATCTTGTTGCAGTACCAAGCAGTGATCTAGTAAACCAAGCTAAAAAAATGATGAGTAGTGCATTTACTGTAAACATTAGGACACCTAAAACTGCTGAGGAAATTAAAAATGCACTGAAGGCAACTAAACCTACAACAATTATAGTGACACATGACCTGTTATTACAGCAAGAAAATGATCGTAAATTTAAAGACCAAAATACCAAGTTGTGGATTAGTGTTGATGAAGCAGACAGTATTAACAAGCAGCAGGATTTTGAGAATATGTGCAAGCTTGATGAGAAATATCCTACGACTTACCTAACTGCAACACCAAAGAGAAGGATTTTAAATAGATGCGGAAAAGTTATCAGCCCGACAAGATTGAGTAGACGTTGTATTGCAAACGCCATCGAAACAGCAAGTGTTATTGCAAAAACCAATAGGAGAACAAATTTCACTCTAGCATTTGTAGTGAATATTGCTGTTACTATAATACCTATGATTACATTATTTCCTGTTATAAATAGTAATGTTGCTGCTGTAATTGGTCTAACTTCAGATTATTGGCTGTATTCTGCTTTGATTGGAAACTTATATTATACAATTTCTATGTTTATATTTGGTATAGTAATGTTGCCAATTTGGTGGGTACTAACTAAAGCAACTGGTGTAGAGTCAAAAGAACTGCTTTCTAGATTTCTTGCTAACGTGCGTAGCTTATTTACTAGAGAAAAATCGAGCCCAGCTCATGAATATGTTGAAGAGAGCGAAGAAGTTTTTAATTACAATAAGCTTGTTGATACCGATGATTTATTAACTTCTATAAGATGGAATGTGCAAAGCCCAATTGGAGAAAGTGCTCTGCTTTTAGCTGATGATGTAAATAGTATAGTTAATCTTAACTTTGCGTTGCAGGGTAGAGATAATTTAGTATATGAAGGTAGTACACGTTATGAAGTGTATAATAAATTTCAGCCTGAAGGGATATCTTATCAAGACTATAGGCTCAAGTTACGCGAAGCGAACTTTATAAGCTGCGTTAAAAAGCAACATCCTAGTCTGACAGAAGAGCAGATATCTGAATTAAAAGAAAAGGTGGATTTCAGTAGTACTGCTGAATATCTAAAATATAGAGTAATGCATTCAATGATCGATCTTACTCTCTCATATTTAATGAAGTGTGATAATATTACTTTAGATAAAAAAAGAAGAGAAGGTTTGAGTGAATTGATAGAAGATGTTAAAAAGAATGTTAGCACCACTAATGATAACAATATTATAAGCTACCTAGAGAGAAAAGGCTTTAGTGAGCAATTTGCTAGAGATGAGCTCTTACTGCAAATAAAGACAGTAATTGAAGCACTGAGTAAAAGTGATAATGAGCAATGCAGCTTAATAGTTGATAATTGGCGCTTAAGCAAAGAGCTCCATGACCTCATGGAAAGAGAGGAAGGTATACTACATAGTCTCATTGATTTCTGCAAACAAAATAAATGTATCTTTGCAGGAATTGGGAAAAATGATCTTGGTATTGGAGAAAACAGACTCTTTTCAGCGATAATACGTAATCAGATAGGTGGATATCGAACTCTTTATTGTGATTATGAAAAAAGAGATTTTGATTCATTGGCTAAATATGCGTTGACAACGGTTATAGATGGATCGAAAGGTCGTGGATTTGATAGTGAATATAATCATGTTGCATCAATATTTGCAGATTCGGTTAGTCAGTTCAATAATCCATCTGAAGCCCTACAGAATCTTGGAAGAAATAGAGAGCGTAATGAGAGCAGACAATCATGGTTTTTCGCTGCTGCAGGTGAAGAAGTTGAGCTATTTGTGAATAAGATCTTAGCAAATTTTAAAAACGAACCACAGAAATTTTGTCAGAAAGTTTTGTTTCCAGCTACTAATAAATACAATAAGTTGCTAAAAAATAGAATGGGAGAAGAACTTGGAAGAAAAATAGAAATCTATATTAGTAAAAATATTGATGCATTAGGAAATATTGATGATTCAGCTCTGAAGAAGTTTTCTAGTGATTTGATAAAAGAAACGTATGAAAAAGTTCATGATATAAATGATTTTGATGTCAAAAAGACAGAACAAGATTTACATAAGATTTTAAAAAGTACAGAGGCATACCTTCGTTCATATGAGAACAGAATTAAAAACAACGGTAAATTATCTTGCACACGCTCAGCTTTATTTTCTGTGGGGAGTGCTATAACAAAGGTAATGTATTATCTTTGGGCAGGGTTTGACTATTTAGTCTTTTTGGCTAAAGCGTACAATATAGATAAATCTGGAGATACCAGTGCAAGAGCGTATGTACACATAATCAGAAACTGTCACTGTGAAAGTAGTGTGAAGGCGCAAAATGTATTGGTTCATGCATTAGAAATTGCCAAAGAACATGACAGCAGTTTCAAAAGAAATAGTTTGTACGAAGGCAATGAGGATAGATGTAAAGAAAAAATCATCTCATATTTTCAATCCAAGCAATATATACGTGCATTAGATAGAACAATTGCTCAAATTGAAAATAAACACTTGGTAACAATTTTGAAAGCTGTAGGCTACGAAGATGATGCTAATAAAATGGCACAAGAAATCAAAGATTTTTTATGTGATTTAAAGAATTTAAATTGTGTAGACTTGAGAGAAAAATATTATCAAGGCAACTTATATCAAGAAAGCAAATTATACAAAATCAATAATCAAGTTAGTACGATAATTGATGAAATTGTAAGGTGTCATAAGTGGCATCATGGAATAGAGGACTTAGAGCTAAAATTAAAAATCAACCATAATATTTTTGAAGTCAGAGTTAACAATGATTTTTCTAAGTTACGTGAGAAAAACTTTAACAAACGCTCTAAAGAAAGGACATATCTAGGTAGAGCTATGTTACTTATTGGGTTTATAATTTCAATGGAGCTTATAGGTAGAATATCATCAGGTCAGACCATGCCATTGCCTTTACTTTGCGGTTTTATAGTATTTGGACCATTGGCACTCTTGTGTGGTGCATTGTTATATGAAATAACAACCTATTTAGTGAGAGGAGCATTTTTTACTTTTGGAGTGCCAATTCTTTTAGGAGAACTGTCTAAATGTGTTTTGAGAAACGGCTTAATGAAAAGTTTGTTAGATATGACATTATCGCTTGGTAACTCGGCTTTTTTCAATATTCCGAAAGACATCGTGCAATCGTTTATATTTGAGGATATAACAAAATTTGACTCACTAAGTGATATAAATGAGCTTACACTGATAAGAGAACAGGAAAAGGCAAAGTGTACAAATGAAGTAGCTGATAAAGTTGTAGCTACTGCTTTATCAGCAATTTTGATACAGCCAACAACTAGTGAGCAGGAAGGTTTAGTTTTTAACTAGAACTTTTCAGATAAATACTGAGTGAGGATTTCAATGCCTTCATCAATCTCTTTTTCAGTGATAATGAGTGGAGGCAAGATTCTTACAACGTTATCTGATGTTACTCCAACAGTGAGTAAACCACGGTGACTTAGCTCTTCTGCAAATTTTTGGTTATTCATTTTTACTTTTATTCCTAGCATCAACCCTTTTCCTCTCACTTCTTCTATCATTGGAAACTTGCTTGCTAAATTTTCTAGTTTGTTTTTTAAGTACTTACCTCTAACTTCAACATTTTCTAAGAAGCCAGGGCTGAGCAATTCATCCAATACAGCATTACCTACTGAAGTTGCAAGTGGATTACCACC
Organism: Wolbachia endosymbiont (group B) of Horisme vitalbata; assembly: GCF_964028625.1. Lineage (NCBI taxonomy): Bacteria > Pseudomonadati > Pseudomonadota > Alphaproteobacteria > Rickettsiales > Anaplasmataceae > Wolbachia > Wolbachia endosymbiont (group B) of Horisme vitalbata. The sequence goes on along the minus strand of NZ_OZ034797.1, from coordinate 1,518,601 downwards.
AAAAGTAGAACCATGCATACCGACCGCCATGTACTTAGCAACCTTTTCAGTTGCAAGACAAGTCCCCAGAGGGAAACCTCCTCCTATTCCTTTTGCAAGAGCACATATGTCAGGCTTAATTCCTATGTGTTCATATGCAAATAACTTTCCTGTCCTGCCAGCACCGCACTGAACGCAATCAAAAAATAGCAGTATGTCGTTTTCGTTACATAGTTCTCTTAGCTCTTTCATGAAGACTTCACTCATTACTTTAATACCACCTTGTCCCTGTATTGGTTCTATTAATATAACACCTATGCCATTAGAAATTGCTTTCTTTACACTCTCAATATTGGGCTCTATGTTATCACACCAGTCAATATAAGGATTCAGTAATTCAGAAAATTTCTGTCTATCGTTTGTTGCACAAGTTAAAAATGTCCTTCCATGAAATGCACCATGAAATGTTAGAATTCTATAGCGATTTTTATTACCTTTTCCATTTTGATAGGCCCTAGCGATTTTAAGTCCACATTCCACTGCTTCTGATCCAGAATTTGCAAAAAATACAGTATTAGCAAAGCTGTTGTTTATTAAATTTTCTGCAAATTTGTTGGCAGTAGATATATTATAGGTATTTGATATATGCCATAGTTTTTCTCCTTGTAATTTTAGGACATCAGTTAATCGTGGGTTGGCATGACCTAAACTGCTAACAGCTATTCCAGAGTGAAAATCTATATAGCGCTTATTATCGATATCATACAAGTAAATACCTTTGCCATAAGAAAAATTTATGTTAACAGGAGAATAAACTGGCAAGATAGGAGAAATTGTCATAAAAGTATGATATGCTAATTTTTTATTAATACCATAAAAGACGTTATTTCACAATGAGAAGAATATGTATAAATTAAGTAAATTAATTTTTACTACACTAAAAACAAATAGATATACAAAAATTATCTCGCTATTCTTATTAATTTTTGTGGTTTTATTGGGCACAATATACCGCAGTTATTCATTAAAGAATAATTTTCTTTCTTTTTACCGTAATTCAAATGCAAACTTAAAAGATCTATTGGAAAATAGTATAATAAAAAAATATCATTATTTACTAATAGAAAAACATCATATTAAATATAACAGTTTTGATTACATAAACCAGTTGGTAAAATTGCGTGCTGAATTGTTACAATCAGTAAGCAAAGTAAGAAATTTTAGCTTAATACTGTATGATCAAAATGCCAGAGTAATTTTCAGTAATTTTAATACTCAAGGTCATGACTATGAGCAGTTGCTTACAAATGATGAAATTGATAAATTGCTAAGCAATCAAGAAATATTTTACGCTACAGGAAATACATTAACTTCTACTTTCCCTATATTTCATGAAGATGACATTAAGCCTTCATTTTTTTTGAAGATCATTCAAAGCTATAATGACTCTTATATTATGGTATATAGTCTATTTTCAATATTAATGGGCTTATTACTGGTTATCTTAATACTAATAATGCTTTATTTGCACTTTTCCAATACCCAAATGCTAGCCAAGCAGCATAAAACTAATATTGAATTACAAAGGGTTAAAGAGGCATTAGAGCAAGAAAATGCAAATAAGATAAAATTTTTTGCAAGTGTTACACATGAGTTGCGTACACCTCTTAATGCTATTATTGGATTTGCAAAGTTGATCAAAAATGAAACTTTAGGTTCGGTAGATCACTCTAAATACAAGGAATACGTAGACGATATATATAATGCTGGTACACATTTACTTGCTTTGATTAATGATGTGCTCGATTTTTCTAAAGCTGAATCAAGTAGTTTAACAGTAGAGAAAGTGAAGTTTAATCTGAATAAGATAATAGATTCGTGCTTAAAAATGTTATCACCTAAACTAAAAGAAACAGGTATTAGTTTAAAGAAAGAGATATCTGATAAACAATTATTAGTTATCGCCGATCCCAAAAGAATGAAGCAAGTTATAATAAATTTGTTATCAAATGCAATCAAGTTCACTCCTCAAGGTGGTTTAATAAGAATGATTATTAAAGAGAATATAGAAAAAAATTTATTAACTATTGAGTTTCATGATAATGGAATAGGGATAATGCAGCAGGACATATATAAAGTTATGTCCGTTTTTGGCCAAGCAGATTCGGGATATAGAAACGAAGGCACAGGTATCGGATTACCTCTAAGCAAGAAATTAGTAGAGTTAATGGGTGGGACTTTCAACATTCAAAGTGAAGCAAAACTTGGTACTACGATAACATTGAGCTTCTTTTATGAAGAGCAAACATGTGAAAAGTTGATTGATTTTTAGTAAAATATATTTGATATTGCACTTTTATATCTAGTACATTCCTAAGTCATACTGACGTGATACCTCTTGGCTAATAATAAGTAGCGGAATGTAAGTAAATTAAACTTTTTTTAGCTATACTTCCTGAAAACACTTTATAATTCTTGAGCATAAAGAAAATTCCTTTAATAATGAAGCATGCTAATCAGGAACTTAATAAAACAAGCAACTCAAGTAGGAAATAGTGAAAACGTAATACAATATGTCAAATATCTCTATCAATTTGAGAAGTTTAGAAATACATTAAACCTCACTTTGTCACTAATAAAGCAAACTAGACTCTCGTTTGAAATATATCAAGAAGGATTAGTGGATATGGAAGAGGGAGTGTGTAAGACAATTCGTTCTTCTGGTTTAAATAAGTATGTTATTGTGCTAAGAAGGTCAAATCCTTACATCATAGTACATGAACTTTCACATATGGTTGAAAATGAACTGAACTTAAGCTTAGAGCAAGAATTTCTCTATAAAGTTTATCAGGATATTGAGCAGAACTTAAAGCAGTCAAATATTCTGGTACAAAAAATTATTGGTCAAATTATATTTAAGGAGATACAAGTTTACCAAACTCCAAAATCACGTGCGTCTGAGTTATTCGCACGCTATTTTGAGCTGTTTGCTTGGGCTCAGGAAGTTTATCCTAAAGATAAAGAATATCTAATTCGCACTCAAGATTTAAATAAAGTATTTCTTGCTACTAACCAATGGAAAAAGAGATGCCTGGATCCACAAATAATGAAGATAATAGATAAAGAAGTAAAGGAGTATAGCAATAAAACTGCCTTTAAAGATATAAACAAAGTACAAAGCAGTTGGACTAATAAATTTTCCTCTGGGAGTAAAAAAATTGGTTCTATATTTGGAGATGATAATTAGCTTAACAGAACAAAGTTCACTTCTTCAACATTTCAAGTTATAGTTCTCACAATTAAAGAGTTCAAATATATATGAAAACTATATTAGCTGTTGAAACAAGCTGTGATGAAACTGCAGCAGCAATTGTAAATAGTAATAAGCAAGTCCTTGCTCACGAAATTCTTTCTCAGGAAGAGCACAAAAAACGCGGTGGGGTAATACCTGAAATAGCGTCACGTGCTCATATGAAGCATTTAAGTGGTCTAGTAAAAAGCGCTATAGAAAAATCTAACCTTAACTTTTGTGATCTAGATGCAATTGCAGCAACATCAGGACCAGGACTCATAGGTGGACTAATAGTTGGTACAATGATGGCTAAAGCAATTTCGCATGTAGCACAAAAACCGTTTATTGCAGTTAATCACTTAGAGGCACACACATTAGTTATTAGGCTGCTATATGAGGTTAAATTTCCATTTCTAGTCCTACTTATATCGGGTGGCCATTGTCAATTTTTAATTGCACAGGATGTAGGTAAGTATATTAAACTTGGAAAAACACTTGATGACTCGCTGGGTGAAGCGTTTGATAAAATTGCTAAGATGCTGGATCTAAGCTATCCTGGAGGTCCATTGATTGAAGAGTTAGCTAAAAAAGGTGATGGTATGAGATTTAAGCTGCCAAGAGCAATGATAAAACGTTCTGGATGTGACTTCTCATTTTCTGGAATTAAAACAGCAGTAAAAAACTTAGTTAAAGAGCTTGCAATGAGCAAGCAAGATGTTTGCGATATGTGTGCTTCGTTTCAAGAGTGTATTAGCGACATATTACTCGATAGAGTCAGAAATGCTATTGATATCACTGCATCTTTAAATATTAAAATCAATGATTTTGTAATTACCGGTGGAGTTGCAGCAAATAATTTTCTGAAGGAGAGATTGAAAAAATACATAGATTTGAACGTGCTTTCTCCTCCAAGCAATTTATGTACAGACAATGCAGTGATGGTTGGATGGACAGGAATTGAAAGGTTACAGAGAAACTATGTAGACTCTCTTGACTTTGCACCAAGGCAAAAGTGGGAATTAGAAAAATATTACTAGCACAAAAAATTATCTACTATATAATGCGGCCGCTGGTGAATTTTTGTAGGCTTAAAAATTACAGTGGTATCTACTAAAGCCTTATTCACTACCGGCATTATTATTTATGAGGTACAGTATGTTCAAAAATAAATTTGACACAGTTACTAATGTTTTCAAAGCTAAATCTAGTACAAGCGCAAAGACACTCAGGTCGGGTTTATTTGTTTCGGTAAACGTTGGTATGGCCAAAGCAATTAGTAATATAGACCTCTCTTCATTACAAGGCAATTCAGAAGATAAAGTCAATAAGCAAGACCTAATAATCATATATGATTATATTAACAAAGTAACTCAAGAAGAAAACTATAATATATGTACTAATAATCTTGATTATATAAAAAGCAGGATTTTAGAAGAAAATATAAGTGATTCATTAGCTGAAAAATTTTGTCAAGATGGATGGAATATAATAAGTAATGATGGTTCTTCGCTATTAACAGTGGCTATTGAAAGAATTAGGGAAAGACAACAAAAGAAAAATAGGGATTGTGATATTAAAATGGCTGTATCTCTAATTCTTGGTATGAAGAAAGAATTGATTACAAAACTGGAGAATTTTGCAGATAGTAATGATAAAACACTTCTACATTATTTAGCTGAGTTGGGTAAAGAAGATATTTTACGTTTTGTGATAGAAAATTCTAATTTTGACATTGAAGAAGCATTAAGGAATAAAGATAGAGATGGCAAAACACCACTACACTATGCGGCTAAATCTGGTAATAAAGAATGCTTGAAAATTCTCATAGAAAATGAAGCAGATTTTAGTTGCACTACCAATAATAAAACTGAGTTACACTATGCTGCCAGAAGCGGAAGTCCTAACCTCCTAGAATATTTAAAAGAAATATTGACAGCAAAAGGAATTTTTGATAAGGAGAAAATTAAAACAGATAAATATGGAAATAACGCATTACACTATGCTGTGCAATCTGGAAATGCTGAGTGCATAAAATTCTTCATTGATAATCAAGTACAATTTTTAAAAAATAAATATAATGAGAATCCTTTTCATAAGATTGCAGGTAACTCAGAAACTCAAGAAAATGCCATAAATTTTCTTATAAAGCATCTAGAATTTTTAGGTAGACCAAACAGTAAAATTGATCAAGAAAATGTAGATGGTAACACCCCATTGCATATAGCTGCAAAACATGGAAATAAACAGCTAATAGAATTGTTTATTAAATCAGGTGCAAAAATTGTTCAGAATAAACAAGGTAACACCCCCTTACATATTGCTATTATACATGGTAATACATATTGTATAGAGCTATTTTATGAAAATATAGGAAATAGCATACTTCAATCCAAAGGTGAGTATGGAAGAGATCTTGTACATTTAGCTGCAATGTACGGGAAGTATGATTGTCTAACATTTTTACTCAATAAATTTCCTGATTACGATTTAAGTACAGAAACACGCAAAGGAAATATGGCCCTACACTTAGCTCTATCGAGTAATACAGAAACAGAACTAAGAAAAAAATGTGTGAGTCTATTAATAGACAGAAGCATGCAAGTAAATAAGAGTAATAATGAAGGAAACACCCCTTTACATTTTGCTGCCCAACTTGATTTATCGTTTTTAAGCATGATAGAAAAAAAGTTGGAAGAGAAGAAATTTGACGTTTATCAAGAGGTTTTGCGTGAGAATAGCAACGGTGACACCGTCTTTCATATGGCAGCACGTGTTGGTAATAAATCATGCCTTGAGCACCTTTTTAAAAAAGAGAGAGTGGGAGAAATATTAAGTAAGAAAAATAAGGATGGACAAACTTTACTACACTTATCTATCCTCAGTGGAAGAGTAGAATGCGTTAAGTATTTGGTAAAAAAAAGCCCAAAGGGTATTTTTTTAGAACAAGATACACAAAAAAAGTTGTTATTTGCAGCTATTTTGAGCGGCAATAAGGAATGTCTTGAATTTGTGTCAAAAGAACTTGTAGGTAAAAAGGTGGCTGCTAACATCAAAGTGTTATATGATGAAAATGACAATACACCGTTACACATGGCTGCTCTTGCCGACGACATAGGATTCTCTCAGTATGTTATTGAAAGTATTGCTAAGTCAATTATTAGGAACACAGTACCACTTTTTAACACAAACAGTCAAGGGCTTATACCTCTACATTTAGCTGCCATGAGCCTTAATGCTGAGTTAATAGAATATTTTATGACAGATAATCATTACCCCTATAATAAGAAAATGTTAAATGTTGTATCTAAATCTGGAAGAACAGCATTACACTATCTTGTAATGAGTGATAATGATTTTGAAAAAACTATAAATGAGGATTTTAAGCAAGGTCAATTTTTGAAAAAGTTGGTTTTAGAAAAGCGTAAACAAAATGAGCGCTTAAGGGAAAAAGCTATTAAAGCCTTATTCTACCTAACAATCAGCACCGGAGAGAAAACTGTAAATAAGAAGATAAATTTTGATATAAAGGATAATGCAAAAAAAACAGCTTTAGATTATGCTTTTAAACATGGCGACACAAATATCTTGAGGTTATTTTTAGATTTCTTTTATGAAATAAGGGAAAACAAAAAAAGGAAATATGATAGACTTAATATGGAAGATCAAGAAAGAAGCAAAAAGCTTCTAGACTACTATAATCTGGCCATGTCAATATCAAGTGTGATTATTTCTGTTTGCGTTAAGTATAATAATGCAGAACCTGAAAAGGAAGAAATTCTTACCTGGATTTCCATTGCATTTTCTTCGATATCATTTTTACTTATCTTATACAACTTAGTGATTGGCCTTCAAAAAGAACCTGTTAAACGTAAGATAGAAAACTATACTGAAAAAATGAACAGAATTGAAGAGGTTACAGGAAAGTTAGCTAAGACAAAAGTAGGGGATCATGATTTGGAGGAATACAACTCAATATTGGAACTATTAATAAAGAATGCAGAAGATATTTCACGATTGGAAAATGAACTTTACAAGTTTACGCATGAAACTAGATTAGAGAGTAAAGACAAACTCAATATTTCTCCTCAGAAAATGAGTAGGGGTGGTAGTGCAGTACCATGTTCGAATAATTCTTTAGAAGGTAGAAAAAGTTCACCTGTTTTGAATGATTTAACAGCAAAACTTAGTCTGTTTTCAAGACGCAACAGTAGAGTACAAAATACAATGGACAAGTTAGATAATCCATCATGTGTAATTACTATAAATGAGCATCCAGAAATTAAACCAAAAGCTCCGAAAAACAAATTCAAGAATGTTGCAACCAAGCTAAAAATAGGCAATATCTTTAGTAAGAAAAAAGAAGATCTTATTGCTTCATCAAGCTTATCAGAAGGTGCTAATCAAGAGAATATTACAAAAATGAATGAAGAAAACTGTGGGTTGATAAAACGATTTGGTGATACCAATGGGTATTCAACATTTTCGACTCCTTTTAATCCAAGCGGTTCAACCTCAAGAGAAGAGTGTGGTAACAATCATAGTGCAGCGCGTCATGTGAGTTATGGTAGTGCAAATAATTCTGTGAGTGATAAGGAAGTTAGTAAATCTCCATCTCTAATACTTTCTAACTTTGAGGAGGGGATTACTGTTGACTGTTTTAAATTCGAAAGATATAGACCAAGGTTATATTCAAGTCCATCTTGTGTGAGAAAAAGAGCAATTACAGCTAGATCATTGGAATATGTAATACTTCCTGATCATATAGAAAGAGGAAAATAGATGCAGATTGTAATCACTGACTCTGATAGCATCAACTTTCAGAGGAGTGATAGTAAGCATTATAGTAAACTGTCATTGAGTAGTAGATAAGGAAAACATAGAACAATTGGCAAGGCTATCGTATAAGATTATAGTAGAGAAGGAATTAGATAGTCTTGCTATAAAAAAGTTTATGTTTTCCTATTCGCATATGTTAACATTTTATTATATTAACGATAGGGTAAGGCAATAGCTGTTAATACTTTTGAAATAAAAGTTATATATGGTGCATATAGTTAAGTTAAAAGGAAGATTGTGGAAATTACTCCATCAATAAAAAAAGAATTAAAGCAAAGTATACTATACACTTGTCTAGAGAAATGCAAGAGTGCGTTTTGGTTCATTTTCTGGTTTAGTTCAGGGATTAATGCGTTGATGTTATTTTTGCCACTCTATACTTCTCAGGTACTTGATCGAGTGATATCGAGCGAGAGTGTATCAACATTAGTTATGCTGACGATTATTACTTTATCTGCGTTTGCATGTTCTGCAATGCTTGAAACTTGTCGATATTTAGCCATGGCAAAAATTGGCGACTGGATTGATAAAACTGCAACACCAGACCTAATAGTAAGGTCAATTAGGCTAACATCAGTGCAGAGCTCAACTTCCAGCGGTGAAGCAATACGAGATCTTGGGGTAATAAAAAATTTCATTACAGGAAATGGTATATTTTCACTATTTGATACTCCATGGTCGTTAATTTACCTTGTTTTCATCTTTATGATACATACCTCTACAGGGTTTATAGCTATTGCCGGAATTATTATATTAGTTTCAATGGCAGTATGGAATGAACTTGCTACTAAGCGTATATTGAGAGAAACCAATGAAGAAACTATACGTAATATTAATGCTATAGATGTTGCAACACGAAATGCAGAGGTGGTTGAAGCTATGGGTATGTCAGAATTTATAGTTTCTGATTGGTGTAAACGGAATGATCAAAATCGTGCAATGCAAGTTACAGCGCAGAATCGTTCTAATGTGATTACTGGGATTACTAAGTTTTTACGCTCGACTCTCCAAATTTCAGTAATTGGAACAGGTGCATTACTCGCAATCACAGCTCACAAAACTGCTGGTAGTATCATTGCTGCCTCAATTTTGATGGGTAGAGTATTGGCTCCATTTGATGCAGCAGTTCATACTTGGAAATTTTTAAATCAAGCCAAAATGTCATATGGCAGGCTGCAAAGACTTATCCTAACATCACCAAAAAGAGAGCAAACTATGGCTCTACCAGAGCCTGAAGGGAAGTTGGAATTTGATAGAGTATTCTTTACTCCTTATGGGAGTAATAAGCCAACAGTAAAAGGAATATCATTTTTAATAGAACCAGGGGATGTAGTTGGTGTTATTGGCGCAAGCGCTTCTGGTAAGTCCACCATTGCCAAGCTAATTGTTGGTGTATGGAAACCCATATCTGGTGTAGTCAGACTAGATGGTGCTGATGTATACACTTGGAATCGAGAAAATTTTGGTAATTATGTTGGCTACTTACCTCAAGATATTGAGTTGTTCAACACTAGTGTTAAAGCTAATATTGCTCGAATGAGACCAGACCCAAATCCTGAAGAAATAATCAAAGCAGCAAAAACTGCAGGAATACATGAATTAATACTGAGCTTACCAAATGGGTATGATACAACAATAGGAGGACCTGGAGGAGTAATACTCTCTGGTGGCCAAAAACAGCTTCTTGGACTTGCAAGGGCTTTTTATGGTAATACTAAGCTTTTAGTGCTTGATGAACCGAATGCTAACTTAGACAGTAATGGAGAGGAGCGCTTGATTAATGCAATCAATGTTGCAAGAAAGCAAAATACTACCACTGTTATCATCACTCATAAGCTACCGTTACTATCCGTAGTTGATAAAGTGATTATCATGTCAGATGGTGTTATTTATGATATGGGACCAAAAGATGAGATTTTGAGCAGATTAGTTGCTCCATCACCAGATGCCACAGAAGATAAACGTTCTTCAGCAAGTGGTTAAGAAAGAGAGAGGCTGTCACACTTCTCTTTCTCTTATAGAGTACTATATGCACAGTTTATAAAATCTTAAGCAATTGTTAAATGATTAGCCGCGGAACCTATTTGCTAATTCTCTCACATTGACCTTAGACATTTCTGATATAGGCTCTTGTGTATATGAGACATCAGATTTAACGCCTTTTTTGTCATGACCTTTAGTAATAGAACATACTACAGTATCAGCCTTTACATGCTTAACACTTGGATCTGATTGAAACCCATGCTTTCTTTCCATTTGTGCTTCAAGCTTACTGCTATCATGTGTAACCCTACACCTTTCTAGATTACGGTCACGTTTGTCAGGAGCTACATATCCATCTATATCACTACATAAGAACGGGCGCACTTTGAACCTGTCTGAACTAACACCATTTTCAACACTTGCAGAATTATGAGCTTTTCTATTATTGCGCATTTTATCTACAGCTTCCTTTATTTTTTCTTTTGATGGTTTTGGCAGCAGTGCTGGCTTATATGCACATGCTGGTAGTTCTGGAAATGAGTCCTCCTGAAACAGCAAATGACTTTGGTTTCTCTTACTATCTGATTCTTCAATATTCTTTATTGGTGTCTTGAAAGAGTTTTCATTTTTCTTTCTTAGATCTAACTCATTTAATCCGCTTCCAACATTATTTTTTCTTGTTGTAGTGTGAATAACACCTGGAAGTTTCACTTCATACTTAAATTTTTTACCAATGGTATCTATTGACTCATTAGATGAGGAATCTATTTGAAACCTATCGTTTGAAAATTTTGATTTTGTAGCATCAAAAGATATACTACGTTTTTCTATCTTTTTATCAGTCATATTTTACCTCTAAACCTATTAACTAACAAAAGTATAAACTAAGAGGTATTAATTTTATTATAATAATAAAGGCTCAAGAAGCATCACCGTAGGGTTTTCTATATAGTACTTAAAGGCATTTAAAAATTTTGCTCCGAGTGCTCCATCAACTGCTCTGTGGTCAACAGAGAGAGTAACTGTCATTACCTCTGCTATCTTTATTTTTTCACTTATGACAACTGGTTGTTTTTTAGATGCGCCGACAGCCATAATGCAAGACTGTGGTGGATTGATTATAGCACTGAAAGTTTTTATACCAAACATGCCTAAATTAGAAATGGTAAACCCTCCTCCTTGAAATTCTTCAGGCCTTAATTTTCCAGATCGTGCTCTATTTACTAAATCTTTCACTTCTTTTGATATAGATAAAACACTTTTTTCATCAGCATTTTTTACTATAGGAGTAATAAGTCCATCCTCAAGCGCTACAGCAATTGAGATATCTATATTTGAATATTTTACTATCTTAGTATCTATCCACGATGAGTTTATGTCAGGAAATTTTTTCATGCTGAAAGCCACAGCTTTTATAATTAAGTCATTAATTGTTACTTTATTGTTCTCATTTGCTGAATTAACCTCATTTTTGAGCGATATTAGCTTATCAACGTGGCAGTCTACAGTTAAATAAAAGTGTGGAATATTTTGCTTAGATTCAACTAGGCGCTTCGCTATCACTTGGCGCATATTACTTACTTCAACTGTTGTATTTTCCTCAAATCTCTCATAGCTTTTAGTTTGATCTAAAAATTCTAATACATCAGCTTTGATGATACGACCATATGGACCTGTACCTTTTAATCGCTTTATATCAACACCTTCATTTTGAGCTATTTTTTTAGCTAAGGGGCTTACTTTTATTCTATTTTCTGTTGCTCTATCCTCTTTTTTAGATCCCAGTGTCACGCACTTGGATGACATTGAAGAGCTAGATGAAATCGAAGGGTTGGATGATACTGAAAAATCGGCTTCAACCTCCTTCTCAACCTTGGTATTGATGGCAGAAGCTAAATCAAGTGCGCTTTTATCTTCCCCTTCCTCTAACATTAGAGCTATCAGTTGATTTACAGGCACACCACTTGTTCCTTCCGACACTAAAATTTTTGCTAAAACTCCTTCATCGACAGATTCAAACTCCATTATGGCTTTATCAGTCTCAATTTCAGCGATTACATCACCTATTTCAACTTTATCTTGTTCTTTTTTACACCACTTTACAATTTTCCCTCCAGTTTTACTCATTGTTGGGGAAAGAGCGGGCATCAATATTTCTATAGGCATTTATTCTGCATTAAAAGATCTATTTAATTTTTAATTTACTCTTTACCCTATGTCAATCTAATCGTAAATCATGATACTTATATCATCCTAGTACGTGATGCTGGAATCTTGGTTGACTACTGTTATCCTACTATTTCTATTGCTTAGTCCTAGACAGAGTACAAATAGTAAGATCATCATGAAAATAGACGAATCTGTTATAATGGAAATAGAAAAATGTAGTGCTTACTATCCTCTCACAAACATATAGCTTGGGTACAGAAAAAATTTATATGAGGAGCTGGTTAAATTGATAAAAGATCAGAATTAATAGTAGTTTCCGAATCTTCTGTAGCAGGCTCTTCATGTGAAGCAGAGGACAGACTAACTTCTTTATCCTCTGTTCTCTGTATAGAACTACCACAAAAACTCCTTAACATCTCTTCAGCAGATGAATTTAAAATCTGTATAATAGACTTTTCACTTTGTTCTTTCAGCGATTGATCCATCTTAGAAATCAACTCGGAAAATTCACTACCTTCTTTTCTAGCTTCACTTTCTATCTTATTTTTTATGCTTTCTATATTACTTTGGTTAATTTCTTCTTTCGTTATGTTAAATGAATTAGCAATACCTTGATACTTAATCTCACAATCGCCACAGCCAACTATGCAAAGAGCAATAGAATCGGATATTTCACCTGCAGCCGAATTATGGATAGTGTAAGCTAAGCAATTGTCATGATATTTAATGCCAAGCTGTTGCTCTATCAATTCAGAAATTTCATTTTTTAAAGACATAAAGTACCTCCTTCTTACATTACTGTACCTTCTGATTAAAGTACAACAGCTGCTCCTAAATAGCAATCCATATATGGTTTACTTTAATAAATTATTAAAGTAAGAAGCTTTTACATCCTAAAACATAACTGAGATAAGCCAATGTAAAAAAATTTTTAAACGAGAATTATTGTATATATATTACTTATTTGGTAAAATTATTTTGGCAAAATAGCATATAAAAGTTGAGGCTAATTATGAATATTAAAGAACGAAAGGATTTACAACAGGAGTTATTAGGAATTGTTTTCAATATACTCATAGAAAGTGAAGATAGCGCCATAGAAGCTATGGAAACAAGAGCAGTAGAGATAATTAAAAAACTAAAGGAACACATTAATGATTATATAGAGTATGGTGGTCAAAAAAAGCCAATTTTAGATTGGGTTATTGTTTGTGATTCTCAGAATAATGTCAGACTAAATAACAAGTCGCTATTAAAATTTGAGAAGGCAATTAAGGATATTGGAGGAAGAGCACCGCTAAATGAAATAAAAAGTACAATAAGGTTATTAGTAGAACAAGCACAGCTAAATCATGTTAGAATTAGAGGTGAGAGAGAAGTACCACTAAACCTCTTTGAGGAAAACATAATAATGAGAGAGCGAAGAAGGGCAAGAGAACAACAAATGCGGCCAAATTTTATTAGAGTAAAGAGAAGCGTCATTGAATCTCTTTGGAAACAGGGATGAAAATGTAATAATGAGAGGACAAATGAGGTCACGCTATATTAGGCGTATTAGACGTGAAAGAGAAGTACCACTTAGTTCAAAAATAGGAGAATTAATTGGTGTAGTTTCATCCATAATTGTAGGTGCTTTCATTGGTATAATGGTTGGTATGGTCATTGCTGGTTTATGTATTGAGCTTTGTGTAATCACCACTGCAGAACCGATTCTTCTCATCATGGGTGCTACTGCTGTTATAGGAGCTATTGTAGCAGGAACTGCTCCTGTATTAAAGCTAATAGAGATGTTTAAAGGTCAAGAACCTAATCTTTCTCCTAGTAGCGGTCTGGAAAGCTCTAATACTGAACATACTTATTTAAATAGGCAAAGAGTTATTTAGAAAAAAATTGGAAGAATGTTCAAAAAAGTCCATTTATAAAATACATCGGCTTAACTATGATCTTATAACTTAAGCTAATTAATTAAAAATTTTTGTTTTAGCGGTTAAATAAAGCCAGATCTTATTAGAGAGAGGATCTTCTTATCTCTTCTTTACCTTCATTTTCACTTCTAACAATTTTTTTTCCACTTAATATGTCTCTTATTTCATCTCCTGTTAAAGTTTCAAACTCCAGTAGATTTTCAGCAATGAGCTCCAAGTCTTTCCTACGCTTGGTTAAAATGTCTTTTGCTTTTTCATAGCAAGAAAATACGACTTTCTTTACTTCCTCATCTATAAGTCTTAACGTATCTTCAGAAATTGTCTCAGAATCATGTGTGATTTGTTCGCGATTATGATAGATCGGACCTATTTTGTCGCTCATTCCCCACTTTGTCACCATAGAACGTGATAAATCTGATGCTAGTTTTATATCTGAAGATGCACCGCTTGTGACTTTATCATAGCCAAAAATTAGCTCTTCTGCCACACGTCCACCCATTGCAACAGTTATATCTGCTAGCATCTTTTCTCTTGTGAGGGACACTCTATCTGTTTCTGGTAGTCTCATAACTAAACCGAGTGCTCTACCACGTGGAATAATTGTTGCTTTGTGTATAGGATCAGAAGCAGGCATATTAACTGAAACTACTGCATGACCAGCTTCATGGTAAGCAGTAAGCTTTTTTTCTTCTTCTGTAATGACTAAGGACCTTCTTTCCATGCCCATCATCACTTTATCACGTGCATACTCAAAATCATCCATGGTAACAATTTTCTTATTTCTTCTTGCAGCAATAAGCGCAGACTCATTCACTAAATTTGCTAGATCAGCCCCTGAAAAACCTGGCGTTCCCCTCGCAACTGTTTTTACGTTTACATCTGGTGCTATCGATATTTTCTTTATATGCGTATTTAATATTCTCTCACGCCCATTTATATCAGGTAAAGAAATAGTAATCTGTCGGTCAAAACGACCAGGTCTAAGTAGTGCTGGATCTAGGACGTCTGGACGGTTAGTTGCAGCAATTATTATCACACCTTCATTAGACTCGAAACCATCCATCTCAACCAGTAACTGGTTTAATGTTTGTTCCCTTTCGTCGTTACCGCCACCAAGACCGATGCCGCGATGCCTACCTACTGCATCTATTTCGTCTATGAAAATTATACAAGGAGCATTTTTCTTACCTTGATCAAACATATCCCGGACACGGCTTGCACCAACACCGACAAACATTTCAACGAAATCAGATCCAGAAATACTAAAAAACGGTACATTAGCTTCACCTGCAATTGCACGAGCAAGTAGAGTTTTACCAGTTCCAGGGGAACCAATTAAAAGGCATCCTTTTGGTATCTTCCCACCTAACACTTGAAATTTTTGCCTTTGTTTAAGAAAATCAACAATTTCAACCAACTCTTCTTTTGCTTCATCAATCCCAGCAACATCATCAAATGTCACTTTTTTTCCAGTAGTCATAAGCCTAGCTTTTGATTTGCCAAAGCTTATAGTTCTATTACCTCCTGCTTGCGTTTGTTTAAAAAGGAAAAGTAATAAACCGATAAAGATAAGGGTCGGAACCCATTGAATAAGTAATCCACCAATTATACCTATTGCAGAGTCTCCAATTGAAAAGGAGAACTTCACTTTCCTATCATGCAAACTTTTTATTAAGTCACTATATATAACACCACTTGAGTTAAAGGCTGACCCATCCCTAAACTTCCCTTCGATGCTTTGGTTTCTTATTGTAATATTTTCTATATCATTATCTTCTAGTCTAGTTAAAAATTCTGAAAAAGGTATGGTTGTTTTACTCTTACCTATACTTCCGCTAAATTGAATATAAGCAACTGAAATAAGAACAATAATCACTAACCAGATCAATAAGCCTTCTAAAAATTTTTTCATTTACATTTCTAATTAAATACTAATCAAGCTTACCAAATTTTGTTTTATCGTGCTATTAATAATGCATCGAATCTTATCATCACCGTATTTCTCCGTTGTAATTTACATCAGGATAAGCAACCACCTTTCCATTTTTTTCACTGTTGGAAAAGAGTAGTAAACTTTAGAAAAATAATTACAAATTTAAAAAATTGTTTTTCACTGCAATAAGTATATGTGTTATGTACTGGTAAGATGCTGCTGCATATAATTTTCTACAGTAGGTTGTAGTAATGCACTTATTACATTATTACCTGTATTGCTCGCTTTTCTATTCTTGAATTTTTTATGTGTACTATTAAACTCTTCAAGTGCTTTTGTAAAATCACCCATGCTAACAACAGGTTCTTCCATTTTTTGCTCTTGAGTACGCCTTACAGTATTATGCTTGGCCTCATTTACTAAATTAGATAACTCAGCACCTGAATAGCCTTCAGTTTTTTCTGCAATTTCTTTAAGGTTTAGATCTGATCCAACTGGCACATTCTTCATATAAAGATCTAATATCTTTTCTCGTGAGCCCAATTCTGGTAGGCGAATATAGATATGCTTAGAAAAACGGCCAGGCCTAAGAAGCGCTTCATCTAAAACTTCACGACGATTAGTTGCAGCAATTACTATTATACCCTTGCTAACATTAAAACCATCCATTTCAATCAATAATTGGTTTAAAGTTTTGTTATGGTCCTCGTTTATAGCTCTATTAGATTGGCTCCTAGAGTCAATACGTTCTGAACCGATAGAATCTATCTCATCTATAAAAATTACACAAGGAGCCTTTTTTCTTGCTGTTTGAAAAAGTTCTTGTATATTGTGTGCACCTTGATTAACAAATTGACCAGCAATAATAGCTCCGGAAGTGGAAAAAAACGGAAGCTTAGCTTCACCTGCAACAGTGCGAGCAAGAAGTGTTTTACCATTTCCTGGTGGACCGTGTAAAAGGTAACCTTGTGGTGGCTTAAAGCCAACTTTTTCAAACATTATTTTTGTCTCTTGTGATATAATATCACAAATCATTCGTAACTCTTCTTTTACTTCATCTGATACTATAACATCGTTAAACGTTACTTCTTGCTTACTTTGCTCAACTTCTATTACTTTAGATGGTGTCATTAAATAGATAACAAAACCTAATACAGCTGCAGTGCATATTACTGAACATGTCACTACAGCAGATGTTATAATAATAGGCATGAAGGATATAGTGGCTGCAGCAGCTTTAATTAAAAAAAAGAACATACATAAGATAAATAAAAGCAGCGATTGTTAGACATAATAAAACAAATTTAAAAAACCTTGCCCCACTCATTGTAATCCTTAATTAAACATCAATTAACTTTAGCAAATTTTCCTTTATTATGCTAGTGATAAAATATTTAATCTCATCATCACCAATATGCTTGCTATCATGTTTTATACATGGATAAGCAAGCATCTTTCCATCTTTTTGTACTGTAGGCAAAGAATAGTAAACTTCAGAGCAATAATCATAATTTTTTAGAAATTCAGGGATTTTTTGTGTTTTTTTTAGCGGAGCAATAGTTACTGAACACTCCTGATCTCCAAATATTGTGCAGCTAAACCTGTTATCCCATTCAATAGAACCATTTAATGGTAAGTGTACAGTAATTTCCTGTATATTTGACGATTCTCTCATTATCAAAATACTTTCTCCATATTTTCTTATTTTGCATCCATAGAGTGTGCAATTAACATCACTATTTTGTTGCAATATTCTATTAAATATTGCGATAAGGCTACGGCACCTTGGTTTATAGTGCTTGTTGACAATTGCCATTATAGAATAAAGAAGAAGCCTTAAAGCTATTTCCTCTGGCAGTTTATAAAGTTCATCTAGTTTAATTTCAATATAACCAAGATCATGAATATTAACGCAGTCATTAAGTGCAAGGCGTGTGTAGTGCATCAACGCTTTTGCAGCTCTTTTCATATGAAGGGCTGTGAGGCATATTCGCTCTGTTAAAATCTCTTGATTGTCACTTGCTTTAAGTAAGTTACGGTATAAAGTTCGTCTGTATTTTAAGTCATAATTGCTTCTATCTTCGATCCATTTTAACCGGTGAAGATTAGCGTACTTTTCTATTTCACTACGACTAAAATTTAACAACGGCCTAAATATATAAATACCATTTAAGAAAGATTTGTAATCCATTGATGATAATCCATCTACTCCACTACCTCGCTCCAATCTTAATAAGAACGTTTCTGCTTGATCATCTTTGTGATGAGCAACGAGCAAACATTTAACATTATTGTTTTTACACCACTCTGCTAGTAACTTATATCGTGCTTTTCGTGCCTGTAACTGAATATTACCTTTAATATTTTGCTTCTCCCAATTTAATATGAACGATTCCTTTGCTCCAAGTTCTTTTGCATAACTTATAACAAAATCAGCTTCTTTTTGAGACTCTGAACGTAACCCATGATTTACTGTTAATGCTATAGGAAGTGAAAGCTTGTTTTTTTTTGCCCAGTTAGTCATTAAATGCAGTAAGACTATACTATCTACACCACCTGATACTGCAACTGCGATTTGGTTATGGAAAGCAAAACTATTAGCTATATTTTGAAATAATAACTCTAATTTCATTATGTTTCTTGATGGCCAGATAGTCTCTACGTCATACAGCGACTTATTTGTGGTATATATAGATCCCGCTAACAAGCAGCGGAATTGCTCTCTTTTGTCATCCCAGTGCTTGACACTGGGATCCAGGTTTTAATGCAAGAAACTACTTCTTTATTCCAGAAAATGAAAATTCCACTCTACGATTTTTAGCATGCTCTTTTTCATATTTAGAATTTCTAGAATCATCTTTTACATTAACCAAAGGCTCAGTTTCACCTTTAGAAGCAGTTTTTATTCTATTTTCTAGATAAGGTGTACAGCTGACCATAAATTTTTTAGCTGCATCTGCTCTTCTAGCTCCTAGTGCAAGATTATACTCGTGAGAACCACGATTGTCAGTATGACCAGTTAAAGTGACCTTTGCGTCAGGATTATTTTGTAACACTTCCATCACGTCAAGTAATGCATCTGCACTCACTTCACTGATACTAGATTCATCATAACCAAAGAAAACTCTTTTATCACCTATCTGCTTAACAACAGCATTCATTTTATTTGTCGTATTTACTCCTTTTTTAGGGCAAGAACTTACACCAGTAAGCAGTAAACAAAAACAACACATTATAATCAGTCTACTCCACATCACTAAACCTCCATAAATTTAAAATATAGTGCGTAATTTTAATTTTAGTACTAATAATCCCTCTATACTAGAATAGAGTCAAGGGAAATAAAATACTAAATGTTTTCTTTACAATCTTATAATTAATTTTCTGATAAGATGCTCAATTCTTAGCAATGAAGTACAATAAAAGAATAAAAATACAATTTTTTATTGTACTTTAAGCAAATATACTTTTAACTTTATTATTAATCTATTACGATATTAAGCAGATGTTTCAAAGCAATGAATAAAAATGAGATCTTATAAGTTTTTAGAGGAAGTATTACATAAGGTAAGGAATATCGAAAACACACTAAAACTACTAAGCAAAAGCCAATTGAATGTAGAGGACAAAGTTGAACAAATGTGTCTTCTAGAGGAAATCAGACATGAAATTATCTCTCATGATGCAATAAAGGAATCATTAGCGAATGCTCTTAGGAATAAAAAGAGTGCTAATATTCAGCAGCTAAAGTTAATAGAGGGGATACACAAAAGCAGCAGTGCTATTCCTGTTGATTTAGTAAAATCTTTGTCCAAAGCTAAGATTGAATGCCAAAACTTATGGAGGCTAACTAATTCTGAAATTAGTAACTTAGCAAAGCTGAAAGAATGCTTTACTAACCTAATTAAGCTTACTCGTGAAGCAGCTTCTATAAAATCGCAGCAATTAAAGCGCTCAAACTATGAGTCATTGCTTGCTGACTATGACTCTAATATCACAGAAAAGAACATAAAGGAAATATTTCCTAAGCTAGGTAAATTTTTTAGTGAAAATGTAGAGAAAGTAACTCAAAAGCAGAAGAAGGATAAGGTTACTAATATACAAAAAGTTACGGTTCAGAGACAGATTGAACTTGGTTCCTTATTCTTACAGCAAATGAGTGTTACACCAAATGAGATTTCCATTTCTTATTACGATCCTATCGATTATGATGAATCTGACCTTTGTTATGGTTTATTTTTACTTTTACGGCATACTGGTTATGCAATTCATCAAAAATGTTTAGCGCAAAATTCTATAAAGAGCTCAATTACTAAACATATTATGTATGAAACTCAAGGGTTATTCATGGAAAGGATCATTGGAACATCCAGAGAATTTATTGAGTTCATTCAACCACACATAAAGGAGAAACTTTCTACAAAAGGCAAAATTAATAGTAGTGTTGAAAATTTGTATTTGATTTTCAATAAAGTAAATCTTTCATCTTTTTTGAAGAATGCGGATGAATTTAGTTTATTGGCTCACATTATGCTAAGAACTAAATTAGAACAAGATCTAATAAATGGTACGTTAGAAGTTAAAGATCTACACGATAAATGGTTGGAAGGTATGAAGCATTACAAGATTTCAGTAAAAGCTAAAAATGAGCTAGACACTTATTTTCAAGATGAGTATTGGATAAGTGGTGTTATAGGCTACTTTCCTATTAAAGTCATAGCATTAATCGCTGCTGTGCAGTTTTTTTCTTTCATTAAGAAAAATCATTACGAATTTTTAGATTCTATAGTAAAAGGAGATTTCAGTTTACTTATCGATTGGTTCTCTAAAAATGTATATAGTGCAAATTATGGCTTTTTGGAACAGCTAAAAAAGGTAACAGGTAGGGATTTAGATATTGAGTGCTACACTAGTTACTTATCTGAAAAGTATAATTTGTCTCAATAAATGGTTTTCTTGAGTTGTGTATGAGTTTTGTTCAGAATTTAATCAGAAATTTTTTTACTTTCAAAGGTTTATTTGCTAGCGATATTGCTATAGATCTTGGTACTGCAAATACTTTAGTTTATCAGAAAAGTCAGGGGATAGTGCTTGATGAACCCTCAGTTGTAGCAAGAGTAAAAGAAAAAGGAAGTTACGTTCCTTATGCTTTTGGCAAAAAAGCTAAGATGATGCTCGGAAAAACACCTGGAGAAATAGAAGCGATAAGGCCCTTGAAAGACGGAGTTATTGCTGATTTTAAAAGCGCGGAAGAAATGTTAAAATATTTCATACGCAGCGCAAACACAAGATTCACTGTTAATAAGCCTAATATTATCATATGTGTTCCATCTGGATCTACCCCAGTTGAAAGGCGTGCTATACAAGATGCAGCAGAAAGTGCTGGTGCAAATGAAGTATTCTTAATTGAAGAACCAATGGCTGCAGCAATTGGGGCTGGACTTCCAGTTACCGAACCTGAAGGTTCTATGATTGTTGACATAGGAGGTGGTACAACTGAAGTTGCAATTATTTCTTTAGGTGGAATTGTTTATTCACGTTCTGCCAGAGTAGGTGGCGATATTATGGATGAGGCAATAAAGTCATACATTCGTGAAAATCATAAGTTATTGATTGGCGAAACAACTGCTGAAAAAATTAAGAAAAACGTCGGTTCAGCCAGTCTGCCAGTTGAAAACAACAAAGAGGGAATGATAATTAAAGGCAGGGATTTAGTGAGTGGTATGCCAAAAGAAATGCTTTTATCAGAATATCAAGTTGCAGAGAGCCTAATAGAGCCTGTACATCAGATAATTTCTGCTATTAGAACTGCACTGGAGAGTACTCCACCTGAACTTTCTTCTGATATAGTTGATAGAGGAATAATTTTATCTGGTGGAGGTGGGTTATTGCGCAACTTGAGTAAAGTTATTAGTGAAACAACAAAATTACCAGTTCGTGTTGCAGATGATCCACTTTGTTGTGTTGCCCTGGGTAGCGGAAAAGTACTTGAAAACATGGACTATTTTGGCCATGTTTTATTCAAGCAAGATTAAATTGTTTTTGAAGGCAGTTTATCGAATTGTTTTGATGGAATTATGTAATATAAATGAGATCCCAGTGTCACGCACCAAGTAATTTAAAGGCGACTTCCAGCAGGAAGGGGTGTCATCCCAGCGCTTGACACTGGAACTTGACTACAAATAAGTACGCTGTTTCGATGAAATTGTGTAATAGAAACTGGATTCCAGTGCTTGACACCAGGTTTGTGTTTATAAATTATATGCTAAAAGAATTTGAAATTGAACCTTTATTAAAAGATAAAGCTCCGCATCAAACTAAGGCTATTGTTGCAATGTCCGGGGGAGTTGATAGCTCCGTTGCTGCAGCACTGCTGTATAACCTTGGGTACGAAGTGATAGGTGTGACTCTTCAGCTCTATGGCAGTGATGGTAATGCGAGAAAGGGTGCATGCTGTACTGGACAGGATATTTATGATGCCAAATACGTGGCTGAAAGTGTTGGCTTTCCCCACTATATTTTAAACTACGAGGAAATATTCAAAAAGGAAGTAATAGAGGATTTTGCAAATACCTATATGCGTGGGGAAACCCCCATACCATGTGTAAGATGTAACCAAACAGTAAAATTCCGTGATCTATTGCAAGTCACAAAAAATCTTGGTGCGGATGTGCTCGTAACAGGACATTACGTAAGAAGATTAGAAGAAAATGGTGAGGTAAAGTTGTGCAGAAGTATTGATAAAAGTAAAGATCAAAGTTATTTTTTGTTTGCTACAACTGAGGAGCAGTTAAAGCTTTTGCGATTTCCACTAGGTGAGTTCTATAAAAGTGATATAAGAAAATTAGCAAAATATTTTAGCTTACAAATCTCTGAAAAGCCGGATAGTCAAGATATATGCTTTGTTTCCGAAAGCTATAGTAAAACAATAGCTAAATTAGCTCCACAATCTGTACAGAAAGGTAAAATAGTAGATATTCATGGAAAAGTTCTAGGTGAGCACAGCGGCATAGTAAATTTTACAGTGGGCCAGAGAAGAGGCCTCTGCATTGCACACAGTGAGCCTCTTTATGTAATAAGAATTAATACAGAAAATAATGAGGTTGTAGTGGGTCCAATCAATGCGCTCATGCAAAAAAAGATATTGGTCAAAGAGTTAAATTGGTTAGAACAACCAAAAGAAGGCATGGAAGTAACTGTGAAGCTTAGGTCATCACATGCAGGAAGCTTAGCGACAATATATTCAACTGACGAAAAGAACAAAGCCTGTGTAATTTTAAACGACGATTACTTTGGCATCAGTCCAGGTCAAGCCTGTGTAGCATATAAGGGCGAACAAGTTATAGGTGGAGGTTGGATATGCTCCTAACTTGGTGGTTTAATTTTTTAATGCAGAATTTAAACATACAATAAAATTTATTGCTGTTTTATCCTATATTCTTTATACTATAAAGATAATTATTATATTGTGGACTAGAGGGATGGTTAAAGAAGTTGAAGAGTTAATAAAAATTGTTGGTAAGGGCAATTTACTAGAGGCCGCATTTATTCGTTTGGGCAGTTTTCAACATGCTGACTTACATCATTGCATGGATTGCAGAAATCATATAGGTCTATCCGAATTCATTAATAAAAAAGAACAAGAGCCATTAGATAAATATTTTAACTTAAAATTTAGTCTACAAGGATTGTTTTTAATTTATGTTCAAGCTTATAGAGTTCTTGCAGAAAATGCTCAGTTCAATACTCAAGAAGTAATTGATAAAATATATGCTGCAGTTGAAAGTAAAAAAATACCTACTCTTTGTGACACTTCGAAGAAACTGCTAAGGGAAATTGTAGATCAAGTAGAATTGACAGAAGATCAAAAAAAACTAAAGCTTTTTAATATTCTAGCAAATCCGAAAGGTGAAGCTCTATTTAACAATAATGATGACTTTGAGAAACAAGTACTCAATAATGTTAAAAAGTTACTCAAAATAAGCTATGCAAATGAATTTGATAAAGAGTTTAGCTTATGTAAAGAGGTAATAAATCATTATTACTCGATTCACAGTATAAAAATAGATAAAGACATAGCATTACTATTTTCTAGTTATGGTATATTTTCTACATGTACTGGAAATGGAGATATTTTATCACTCAATCAATATATTAATGAGAAAGCTAGAGTAATCAACACACCACTGTATTACAGTTACATCTTACAGTTAATAAACGTATTAAGAAAAATTGAGTTACCGTATAGAAATGGATTCACCAAGTATACACTTAATTATAGAGGTATAAGTGAATTGAACGGGACATTTACAGCTGCAAGAGAGCAAGACAGTCAAGATTCTCTATATCCTAAAAATATCAAACGTACTCTAGAGCAACTACTAAAAAACCAAAATAGTGATGCATTTGAACAATTAGTAACAAACCCTGAGAATACGTATTACTCAGTGCCACAAAGTGAATGCAGACTAAACTCTACTATCAGTAACAAAAAAAACAAAAATCATAAAAACACATTTTGTAAATTAGCTTTAGGTATGTTTGTATTGTCTGTTGGATTATATGCTACCGATTATTTCTTTATGGAGCAAAATTTGTTTAACTCAATGAGCCCACAAACTAATCTAATAATTGCTGCAGTACTGACTATTGTAGTAGTATATGCTTTATTTCAACTACTGAAATCACCTCAAGAACCGCCACATTCAACGTTCAACAGTGCAACTATTAATGGTTTTACAAATGGTCCTATGCAACCATAAACCTCTACTTATGAATGATAAATGTAGCACTTTTAAAGTGTATGCTATATAATATCTTCTCTTGAATAACGAGGTAATCCATGGATTTAAGCAAAATAACAACAAAACCAGATGAAATAAATGTAGTAATTGAAATAGGCGCAAATGCTGAACCCGTAAAGTATGAATTTAATAAAGAGCTCGGATTATTACAAGTTGACAGATTTCTGTCTACTTCAATGACTTATCCTTGCAATTATGGATTTGTACCAAACACCTGTGCAGGTGATGGTGACCCTGCGGATGTTTTGGTGCTAACTCAATTTCCTTTAGCGCCTGGAGTTTTGATATCGGTGCGTCCAGTAGGTGCATTACTTACCAAAGATGAAAAAGGAGAGGATGAAAAAATATTAGCTGTACCTATCTCCAGTGTTGATAGCTATTATGACAATATAAAGAACTATTCTGACTTACCTAAAAATCTACTAGATAAAATTGCTCATTTCTTTTCTCATTATAAAGATTTAGAAAAGGGAAAAACGGTGACAGTTGGAGAATGGGCTGATGTAGAAGAAGCAAAAAAAATCATTGAAAAAAGTAGAAATTAGTTTGCATTAGAGCTGCTCAGAAAAATATTGTTGTTTTTTATATTGCGGTTAAAAGCATTAGACAGGCAGTAAAGGTCTTGATATTATAGTAATAATTTGGAAGGGTGGCCGAGCGGCTGAAGGCGGCGGTTTGCTAAACCGTTATACGATTGAAAAGTCGTATCGAGGGTTCGAATCCCTCTCCTTCCGTATATTATTGTTTAGGTATTCATTACAGTAATTTCACCCTCTTTTTTAATTATTAAAAAGTTAGCTAGCGTTTATTCAGTATTTATTATAGAATTAGTTATTAGCTAAATAATTTTATATGCATAAAATACTAATTTTGATATTAATAATGCTGCCGCTTAGGTTACTTGCAACTGAGATTGAAATTGTTGCAGATGTAAATGGTGAGCCAATTTCAAATTTAGATATCGAAAGACGTATAAACTTCATAAATTCATTGCTTGGCACTCAGAAGATTAATCAAAAAGAGGTGAAATCTCAAATTCTAAGACAGTTAATAGACGAAATTATCATTGTCAGCGAAGCACAGAAGATGAATATAGAATTGAGTAACGAGGAGTTAAATAATGCTGTCACGTTATTCTTAACTCAAAGTTTAAAACTTGAGGATGATGAAGTTGATCAATACGTAAAAAAGCATAATATAGATCTCAATACCCTAAAAAAACAAGTAAAGTGTCAGCTACTGTGGAACAAGATTATTGAAGTAGGAATTGTGCCACTTGTCAATATCAGCGATAAAGAAGTGGACGATGTAAGAAAACAAAAAGAGAAACCTGACTACCTTATTACATTTCAGGAGTTTGTAATTCCTGATCAGAAGATGGCTGAAGATTTAATAAAACAATTACGTAGCAGTAATAATCCAGAATCTTCAATAAAGATGAGCAAAGCAACCGTTAATTTAAGTCAGCTAAAAGGTAAACTCAAGGACGTTTTGGAAGGATTAGAAATCAGTGATGTAGCAGGTCCGGTTAGTTTAAGCGAAGGTTACTCTGTTATAAAAGTCATAGATAAAGTACAGCTTAATCATACAATGCTGAAAAGTACTTTAAAACTGAAACAGGTTGTAGTTGAAGGTTCAGAAAGTTTACTCTCTAATTTTAAGGAGCAAAAGGTCAGTTGTTTAAATTTTGACAAGTTAGCAGATGATTTCAAGTTGCCAAGCGTAAAAGAGTTTGAAATAAAAATGCGAAATTTAAATCCTGATTTACAGATTTTATTTAGTAAAACAAATATGAATGAAATAGTAGAATTAAGAGAAAATAGCACTGCAAAGTTGATGATGTTATGTGATATCAAAAATAATGCAATGGATATAGAAGCAATCAAACAGGAAATGTATCAACAAAAGATTATGATACAAAGCAACCTGTTATTGGATAATATGCGTAAAAATGCAGCTGTTAGTTATCAGTTTAATTGAAGTTAGAGAGGTTTTCTACTCCATAAAAAGTTTATGAAGAATATAATGCTCATTGGCGGTGGAGTTGGAAATGCAGTGTTATTTTCGATAGGGAAGGCATGTCTTGAAAACAATCATAAGGTTTTATATTTCGCTGGCTATAAAAAATTAAGTGATGTATTTAAACGAGCACTGATAGAACGTGCATCAAGTGCAGTAATTTGGGCATGTGAAGAAGGATTGATAGAAACAAGTAGAGATCAGGATAAATCCTTTCATGGTAATATAGTTAATGCAATAAGCTCATATCAGCAAGGAAAGTTAGGTAAAATTACTATTAGTTTAAACACTATAGATAAAATCATCACTATTGGTTCTGATAAAATGATGAAAGCTGTAAATGAAGCTAGAAAAACAATTTTAAAGCCATATCTGAAACCAAAACACATAGCAATATCATCAGTTAACTCTCCTATGCAGTGCATGATGAAAGAAATCTGCGCTCAATGTATTCAGCAACACATAAATAAGGAAACAGGAGAAATAAGTTTTGTTTATAGTTGCAGTAATCAAGACCAGGATATGGAGCTTGTTGACTTTGATTTTTTAAGTGAGCGCTTGAAGCAAAATAGTTTACAAGAAAAGCTCACTGCAAAATGGATAGAACATGTTCAAAGACACTAAACAGCACAAAGAGGAACTAAGGAAGCAATATAGAACCATAAGAAAAGATGTTGATGAAAGTTATTCTAGTTATGCAGCAAATTCTCTTATTAATCTCTTTAACAAAAACTTAAGTTGCGTTAAAGGTAAAACAATAGCAGCGTACATTCCAACAGACGGAGAAATTAATGTTGTGCCTTTGATGCATCATTTACTCGATTTAGGATATAAAGTAGCAATTCCTAATAAAAATAAGTTATTAAAATTTGAGGAATGGAATAAAGCAGATGAAGATATAATTCCCGACACAATCATTACCCCTATTGTTGCTTTTGATGATCATTTTAATAGGTTAGGTTTTGGCGGTGGTTGGTATGATGAAATGATAAAAAAATTACGGCCACTTGGAAAAATATTTATAGGTGTAGCCTATGAGAAGCAATATTGTAAAAATTTACCTGTAGAAAAACATGATCAAAAATTGGATATTATAATCACTGAGATGTGTGTTAGATGTAGAAGTGGATTGCTCAAAAAAGTGGATAGAAAGGAGTAGCATAGTCTCCCTCTTTCTGATAGTATAGCCCTTCTCATAATAGTCCAAAAAGAGTAAGATATGGATTGATAGTAGTGGAAGGTAAGGATGCCAGTAGCATATAGTTATGACTTAAGAAAAAAGGTAATGGAAGCATTGGATGAAGGAGAGAGTGGAGAAACTGTTGCCAAGAGATTTAAGATCGGAAAAACAACTTTATATGAGTGGAAGAAAAGACGTGAGAAAACGGGAGATTTTCAGTCAAAAAAGCCTGGAAGCGTGGCATAAAATTACCGACTGGAATGCATTTGCCGAATTTGCAAATGAGCAAGGTGGCAAAACTCAGTCAGAGATGCTGGGGCAATATTAGTAGACAAACAATTCATCGAGCACTTAAAAAAATTGGACTCACACGCAAAAAAAGACATATGGATACAAAGAAAGAAACGAAGAAAAACGCGCTGAATTTTTGAAAATTATAGCAACAAAAGAACCTCAAAACTTAGTTTATATAGATGAGTCTGGACACCGAGTTATGGATATTGCCAGAAGGGACAGAGGTTTTATGCTCTAAAATCTGGTAAAAAAATTCAACGAATCAGTATGATTGCAGCCTTAAACGGCAGAAAAATAGTTGTTCCGTTAACCTTTGAAGGCCACTGCAATATGGATATCTTTAATAAATGGTTTGAGCAGTTTCTGACACCGAGGGAGTGTTAAATAAAGCATACGCGTCAAGTTAAGGAACTGTGGTAATAAACTTAGTGTAAGGAAGAGAAAAAAAAGATATAAGTTCTCTTAAATCTAACAAAGAAAACGGAGAACTTATACAATGAAAAGAATAGTTTGCATCTCAAAAAAGCTCAAAGAATTTTTTAATGAAAAAGCAGATAAAATCTCAGCTACAACAGGGTTCATAAAAAGAAAGAGGAAGCTAAAAGGCTCGTCGTTCATAAAAGCCATCGTTTTGGGTAATATAGGGGTTGATAATTGTAGTATAGAGACAGTGTGTCAATTATTGAATGAAGACTCGATAAATATAACAAAACAAGGTCTGGACTTTAGATTTACCAAGGAAGCAGTGGAATTTATGAAAAGAATGTATAATGAATCTTTAACGTTACTTAAAAATACCTTACAAGTTGATTGCAGAATCTTGAAGCACTTTGGAGGTGTTAAATTATTAGACAGCAGCTACATTAGCTTACCTAACAGTATGGAAGAAATGTATAAAGGTTATGGTACCAGCTACAGTGGTTATGAAAGCAATACTAAGTCTGGAATAAAGTTACAATTAGTTTTTGACTACCTAAACCAGACATTAGACCAGCTTAATATAACTGAGGGAATAAGGTCAGATCAGGGTTATAGAAGCCATTTAAGCAATATATCGAACAACGATTTACTAATATCTGATTTGGGTTATTTTGTGCCAAGTTCTTTTAAACAAATCAATGAAATAGGAGCTTATTTCATAAGTCGTTATAAATCCGATACTAACATATATGATATAGAGACAGGTCAAAAAATAGATTTACTAGAACATTTGGGAGATCGATCTTTTCTAGAACAGGAGGTATTGTTAGGAAAAGAGACAAGGGTTAAAGTAAGAATTATATTTAAAAAACTAACTGAAGAACAAGCTATGGCTAGAAGAAGAAAGGCTAATAGGTTAGCAAGATCACATGGATACACATCTTCTCAAAGGAACCAAAAGTTACTAAATTGGTCGATATTTATAACTAATGTTCCAAAAAGTAAGATTAATGCTGAGCAAATACTAGTAGTTTACCGAATAAGATGGCAAATTGAATTATTGTTCAAATTATATAAGAGTAATATAAGGCTTGATAAGCTGAGAGGAAAGCCATACAGAGTATTATGTGAGCTATATGCCAAATTGTGTGCAATTCTTATATTTCATGGAATAGTGGGTTGCACAGAACTGAAAAAAAATACGGAGCTTAGCTTAACAAAGGCATTTATTGAGCTAAAAAGACGGGTTAGAGAGTTATTTTTAGCACTAAATAATAAAATTAAAGGCTTAAATATTTTTCTCAAAAAGCTTACCATAACTTGGTCGCAGTTTTCATTAAAAGACAAGTACAGAAAAACTAGAGTATCCACCTTAACTTCTCTAAATTTGCTCACAATCTCTTAACTTGACGCGTATGGTTAAATAAAGTGTGTCAAACCACATTTTCAACTCAACTCAATTTTCAATCTACCAGGAAAGAAAATATCAAGCTGTGACATAGTTAATGCCCAATCACGTACAGGCATCGTCCACTTTTCTTCCACCTTTTTTATAGCACAATATACCTGTTTATACAAGGCATTTGTGCTGGTAAATGAGCCTTTGGTCTTGGTGAATTTTCTAATTTGCCTGTGTAGTCCCTCTATCGGATTAGTGGTGTAAATTACTCTCCTCATTGGATCAGAATACTTGAAATAACTAGACAAATTTTCCCAATTATTCTGCCACGATTTTATAACCATAGGGTACTTTGCACCCCATTTTTCATCCAGTTCTAGTAGATAATTCTCAGCAATTTCCTTGCTTGGTGCTTGATATACCTTCCTCAAATCACTTAAAAAGCTCTTTGTATCTTTGCTAGCCACATACTTCAATGAATTACGTATCTGATGCACTATACATTTCTGTATTAGGAAAGACGCTGTTTATAGCTGTAGGAAAGCTTTTTAACACAAGCTATCAGAATATCATCTACTCCTCTCTCCTTTAGGTCATTTAGTACTCCCAACCAGAACTTCACTTTCAGCTAAATAGAAGCCTAACACCTCTTTTCTGCCATTTTGCTAATATATTATACATGCACTTGCTTACACAGCGTCCGTCCTCTTTTACTTTAAAGAACATTCCATCCATAAAAACTATCGGATAAACTGCCTGTAAAGGACGACTGCGCCATTCGTTAATCACTGGCAATAATTTATCAGTAATACTGGATATTTCAGCAACCGATATCTTGTTGTCATAAATTTCTTCGACGTGTGACATTATGTCTCTATATCCCATACCGCTGGCAAACATGCTCAAAATCTTTGTTTCAAGTTCAGAATGTAGGCTTGTTTGCCTTTTTTTGACTATTTGTGGCTCAAAGCTTCCTTCTCTGTCTCTTGGTGTTAGCAGCTCGAATGATCCGGAACTTGTTCGTAAAGTTTTTGAATTTTTGCCGTTTCTGCGATTATTTTCTTCGTTCCTATTATTTGATAAATGGCTTTCCATTTCACCTTCTAAACTTGCCTCTAGCAGCTTCTTTATCAATGGTGTTAGCGCTCCATCTCTTCCGGTAAGTGGCCTACCTTCTCGTATAGATGACAGAATATTTGACTCTAGTTCTTGATAGTCTACTAATCCAACATATTTATTTGCCATTTTTTCACTCATGTGTAAAACCTCCGTTTTATATTAATTGTAATATTTTACTTTTCGGTTTGACACACTTTATTTAACCATACGCGTCAAGTTAAGGAAATACTGTCAAATATAGCAACATTTAAAGAGGGTATTTTATTTGTTACATTTATTTTTTAGGAAATTCTTGCCTAAAATAATGTAAATTATTAACTTAACTACTTAATATATAAAATAGTTTTTTGCCATTTTCTTCCCTCATTATGTCACTTTTCCTTAACTTGACGCGTATGCTTTATTTAACACTCCCGGTCTTTCTTTCGATGATATCAAACAGTTACAGGCAGAAAAGACCTCATAGTTCCCTCAATTTATCCCTCTGCTTATTCCTTTAACTACTGATGTTCCATTTAAGAATGTATCAGGCTTTTTAGATAACTCTACTTTCCTTGAAACTTTCTGACCTAAAACTTTAGAAGGCTTTTCTACTTTCTGCTGTAGTATCATAATTTCTTCCTTAGCTAAAACTTCTTCTAAGTTACTCTTTAAATGATCTAGAAACTTATCAGTTTGTTTAAATTCTGGACATGCTTCTTTTCCAAATGAATATAGGGTTTCTGCTATTTCAGAAAATCTTCTATTTGTTATTTTTCCATTTATTATTTTTTCAATTATAGCTGATTGCACTGCCATGGGATCAAAGTTTAGATTTGTCACTGATATTCCTGACTTAATAGCAGTTTTATTTAACACTTTCTCAAATCTATGTGTAATATTTAGTGCATAACCTCTTGCTTCTAATAAAGGTATAGATTGATCTACTGCAGGTATATATTGTTTACCCGTAAACTTTCTTACAAGCACATCAAGTAACATTATCGTACCATTTACATCCATTTTTGCATCTACTTGTGAGATTGGACTTTTAGTTGTAGTACTTGATTTGGAATCTAATAACCCACCTATAGAGCTTTTTACCCAACCAAATAAATCATTTATCCATGAAGATGGTCGTCTTGTACCACTACTCATTGTGTACTCACTTCTACGGTTTCTAATGTGCTGCCTATGTCTATGAGGTTGATCAGATAACATGACTTCTGTAAACACATCATCGTACACTTGATCCTTATACTCTCTTTTTACAATATCCAAGTATCTTGCAGCACTTATTTCCTTCTCATGATCTTTTAATACTATCTCTTTATCAGTAAATTTTATTGATAACGTTTTCATTTTAGATGTTTTATAGAATTTACTAAGTGTAATACTGCAAAAATCATCTTTAGTAATAGTCGAATCAAAAGCATTAGTTATTATTAGATCATGACCATTACTACGAACAAACGTATTGTTTCCTCCTTTTCTAGGCGTGATAAGCTCAGCATCTTTCTCCACATCTTGATCGGTTACCACAATAATTTCTTTATCTTTGTCAAAGATCAAAGGTAGTGGTTTTAATTCTAATTCAGAACTTATTTTCATAGGCGCACTATCTGAGATAATATGAAGATTTTCATACCAATCCAAACCGTCTTTTAATCTTACTGTTAGCACTTCTAATAAAAAACTTTGTCCCATTTCTGCTTCTAACCTAACTAGCAAATCATTTCCATCTTGAAAAATTCTTGGCAGATTAATATGTATTTTCAAATCATCTTGTATTATTTTTATCACGTTACGTAAATCTAACGTATCTATAGAACTTGCTTGATCAGGATTGTAGATGTTTATTTGTGGCATAGAAAAAATATTATGTTCATATCTTTGCTCACCTGAGGCTATAGTAATTACGTATATATTCTCACCACCATTTCCAATTAAGTGACTGTTATGGATTGGGTGATTGTGAAGTGCCTCAAATTTCCCACGGCCAACAAGTATAGATTCACCACCTGATTGCACAGCGATAGTCATATTGAGTTTATTCGCTATAGCTGGGTAACTTTCTATAATTTCATCAATAGTTTTATTAGTATTCTGTATTGCATACAAGTTTCTTTCCTTACCTACTTTTATTTCAGCACTGTCTTTTAATTGATAGATTATATTGTTCATTATGTTATATGAGATAGCTATACTAAAGTTTCCATTTGCAACTTTTGGAAAAAAATTGAACTTTATACTATTGTGATCTTTAATATCAATACTCTGAATATCAGCAAGCAAGTAGTCGAATATAAACCTATGGTTATTTTCGAAATTAGCAAGTAATTTAACAGATGCACTACCTTTTTGAAATGGTACAATATAGTTAAAGTTACCTTTGAGTGCTAGATTATTTACTTCAGTGTAATTTCTAACTATTACTTGTATATCATAGACACAGTTATTATCTTTTATTTCCAAATAATCAAGTTGATCTTCCTTACCACCATTACCATCCAAGAATTTAGTTTCACATGCACTAAATATATGATCTGCCTTAGCTTTTCTACCAAGCACTCTTTCTACTGAATTAATTTGAAATCCAGAATAACCATATCTGTTGTACATAATAGTGCCAATATTTGTATTTAAATACACATTCACACTTACAGCTTCTTGAGCAAATTCAGTCAGATCTAAGGTATCAATTCCATCCTCTCCGTACAAAGACCCTTCTATCAGATCTCCCTGCAAAACAAAGATATCATTCTTATTTCCTCCATAGTATCTCTTAGATCCATCATTCACTATAAATATGTTTGGGCTATCCTTAAATCCTTTTGCATAATCTTCACCTTCTCCTAAATTAATTAGAGTATAACCTTCTGTTTTGTTATTAGATAAACCAATTGCATTTTCACATAAATATGAGCCATAACTTGGAGCAGGCTCATCATCTCCTTTTGGTAAACAAAACAATTTTCCACCACTTGGATTATTCGGCCTTGCTCTGCTCCATTTCATATCGGTTCTTTTTTTATCAAGTAGTACTTTACTGTCTAAGTCTATCTTAAATTTAACTTTGCATTCTTCAGTATAAAGTGTAACGTTAATCCTTCTCATGCATAGCTCTCCAAATCCGGCACGGCTTTGTTGCATCGCTATCTACGGCGGATTAAAGATAAAAAAGATGAAGAATATCAGTAGCTTATTATTCTAGCATTTATAGTAAGGACGGTCAGTGAATATCTAAATTTGAGTAAAAGAAATTTTACTACCATTCACTAATCTAGCTAAAATTCAAGAATTTCAATGCTTTAGCTATTTTAAGTAGAATTAAATTTACTAATACAAACAATAAATTACTATTCTTAAATTTGATCAGATTGACTGCAAAAAAATAAGATTTTCAATAAGTTGCTTGTATAGTTAGCCTTTCATAGGTAGCGATGCAACAAAGCCATCCGGCACCACCACACTGCCTTACTTGGTGTGGCACTGTACGACAAGAATTCACAACTGATTTACCAGTAGGGAATACATAGCTTTGAATATCACTATACTCCTTTAAATACTCAAATCCTTGCTTAACTAATTGGTTATAAAGTTGTTTTTCTTCCATTAACTTTTCTACATATTGTTCAGGTCGCATAACTATAAATGCACGCAATCCTTCAATAAATTTTTCTCCTCTAGTTAAGTGAATAATTTCATCAATTTTATCAACTCTCTTTACTGCCATATAAATATCAGTGTAAATAAATACTGCAGTGCCAACTCCTGCTCCAATAGGTCCAGTAATAGATGAAACTCCTTCTAATACTTCAAAACCTTCAGCAACTTCAATCCCAATCTCTGCAGCGTCAACTCCCAGGTAAATGCTATCTCCTACTACGCCAACCAATGCTCCTTCTGTACCATTTTTTAATGCTTTTACCTGATTTACTAAATCATAAATAATAAAGGCAGAAGTACCTCGAGCAAGAAAAGGTGATGCAACTCTTAAAGACCTACCAAGTAATACCTTTTTTTCTGAGAGCAAATTTAATCCTTTACGAGATGCAACTTCAGCAACTTTAGCAAATCCTTGATCACCGGCAATAAAGCCAACATTAATTGCTACACCCTGATAATCTCCGGTTAAAAAGTCAGCTAAAATATTTTTAGCTATCATTCCATGCATAGTTATGCTAGAGATTTTCTTTACTCTATTTAAATGATTCATGACCTTCTGATTACTGGTAAGCTTATTGACCAAATTGCTAAACCTACCCTTAACTTGCACTTTATCTGCTAGCTCAATTAGCTGAGAACGTTTTTCTTCTGGTATATCTTTTATATAGTCAATAAACTTTTTACTATCTATTTTAATTTTACTAAAATCTCTTTTCTCATCTTTTTCTGTATTGAATTCATTTACGTCTTCCCAAGACAGTTTACACTCCCCAATCTTCGCTTCTCTTCTGTTCCTTACTGAACTCGTACTCGGCAAACATTCTTCAACTTTACTCCTTTGATATATTGCAGAAGCCCTTTCTAGTAAATCTTTTGCTCTCTGAACATGACCTAAAGCTCCATCGGCAATAGCTAAATCTTCTAAGGCTATAGCTACTTCAAAATGATTTTCTCCATAATGCTTCTCTAAAATAGGTAAAGCCCTTTCTAGCAACTTTTTTACTCCCTGAGTATCACCTAAACCTCTATAGGCGATACTCAAATTTACTAATATTTTACTTACTTCAACATGATCTCTTTCATGATATTTCTCTAAAATAGATAAAGCTCTTTCTAGCACCTCTTTTGCTTCCTGATTATCACCTAAGGCTATATAATCAGTGCCTAAACTTTCCAGAATCATACCTATTTCAAAATGCTCTTCCCCATAGTGCTTCTCTAAAATAGGTAAAGCTCTCTCTAGCAACTCTTTTGCTCCTTGATAATCATCAAAGTATCTATAGATGGTACTTAAATTTACTAATATTTTAGCTACTTCAATATGATTTTCTCCATAATGATTCTCTAAAATAGGCAAAGCTCTTTCTAGCAACTCTTCTGCTCTTCCATAATCATCTAAAGCTATATAAGTGATACCTTGATTTGTTTTAGCTATAGCTACCTGAAAATGATCTTCTTCATAATAATTTTCTAAAATAGGTAGTGCCCTTTCTAGTAACTCTTTTGCTGTCTGATAATCACCAAAACCTCTACAAGCAATACTAAGATTTACTAACATTTTAGCTGACTCAAAGTGCTCTTCTTCATAATTGTCACCTAAAATAGAGAATACTCTTTCTATTGACTTTTTCGCTCTTTCATAATCACCTAAAGATCCATAAGCAATACTCAGGTTTATTAGTACTTGAGCTAATGAAGAACGATCCTCCCGATAATGATTCTCTAAAATGGGAAAGGCCCTTTCTAGTAACTCTTTCGCTGTTTGATAATCATCTAAAGCTCGATAGCTGATACTCAGATTTACCAGTGTTCTAACTAATTGAAAACGCTCTTCTTCATAATCTTGCTTTTCAATTTTTAAAGCTCTTTCTAGCAAATCTTTTGCTCTTTGGTAATCACCTAAAACTAGATAACTGTTGCTTAGATTTACTAGTCTTTTAAATACTTCAAAATGATCTTCTCCGTAATGCTTTTCTAAAATAGGCAAAACCCTTTCTAGCAACTCCTTTTCTCTTTTGGGATTACCCAAATTAAAATACCCATCACTCATCCATGTCAACAAATTTTCAAGATAATCCTTTTCTATTTTTTCTTTATCTTGAGGGTTCTTTTTTAACCAACTATCTATACGTGATAAAAATGCCTCTAAGTGCGGTAATAATTCTCGTTTTTTTAAATAGTCTTCTAATTTATCACTACCATAAGGAAAACTTGCTCTGAGTAGCTCGAAAGTCTCTTTCATAACTTCTTCGCTTTTACCCTCTTCTTCTAACGCTATTTTTGTCACTTCTTGAACTAATTTATGAATACTCAATACACCTTGCTCTTGTTCACCATTAACCATAGAATATTTTATAAGTAAACGAACAGCTGACCTTAATTCCTCTTCATTATTTCCTGTCAAATCTAAAAAGAATTCTCTACTAATATTGTCAGGTGCAAGATAAGAGATAACATCAAGAATCCTTAAAGCTAAATTTCCATACTTTTCATTGCTTGCTATCTTATCGGTTGTAATCTTCCAAGTTGTGAAAGTTGTTTTTGCATAGTTATTATCAATTCCTCTAAATCCTTCATAATTAAGCAAATCTTTCGTCTTCTCTTCATACTCCTCTAGATAATCATCTATGCTAAATTCTCTTGTAACCCTTTGATCTTCAATATATGATATTGCTTGCTGTATAGCTAAAGGAAAGTGTTGTAATTTTTCTACCAACACTTTTATCTTTTCATTTTGAGATTCATCTTCTATACTAAAGCCCTTTTTTACAAATTCTATCGCTTCTTCTGACTTTAATTCGTTTAGATTAATAACTTCTATCCCCCTTTCCCACTCTCGATTACGAGAAGTAATTAAAATATAAGGTCCATTACCACCCGGTAATGAATCATGAATTGGTAAAAACTTATTCAAATAATTACTTTTCTCGGCATCATCAAAAATAAACAAGCTTTTACTATTACTGAAAAATTCATAAACCTCTTCTATGAGAGCTTTTATATCCTTTTCTTTTCCATTCTCATCTTTTATATCAATTCTTAGTTTATTCTTCGCTAATCGAGTAAATGATTCAACAAGAGCTATCTCACTTTCAGCATTGATCCATATAACGTTGTCATAACAATCTTTACTATATTCTTGAACATATTGTCTAGCTAACTCAGTTTTTCCTATTCCTCCTAAACCGCTAATTGAGGTTATTTGTGATATTACTGTTACTTTTTCTGAACTACGTTGTATCTTATTATGTAGGTCAATTAACTCTTCCCTTCTTCCAGCAAACAAAATTACTGGCTTTTTCACATTAAACCAAATAGGCTCTCTTACTTTTTGTCCTGCTACAACTGCATCATATATCTTATCAAGCTTTTTATCTATTTTCTCGAAACTTTTTTCACTTTCTTTCCTTCCTTCTACAATAGAATCTGCTATCTTGTGACGTTGCCTACTGGCTTCCTGATATTGACTCATTAATTCATCAAAGACTCCCTTAATCTCATTTTGATTACTTTCTATGTAACCTGATAACTCATTAAAATTCTTACCTATATAATCCTCTAATTCATTGAAGTTTTTTTCAGCTTCCTGTTCCATTTCTCCTTTGAATTTTCTTAGTAACCTCTCTTCGACTAACTTCGGATCTTGCTTATTAAGCTCATCCAATAATTCATCTTTCCATTTTCCCTCATCTAACTTTAAAATATACCTATACTCCTCCCTAGAAGGATTTTCTTCAATGTATTCTCTAGCGAATTTTTTTATTTTACTTTCCAATTCCCATTTAAAAAGAAGACGATAGCCATATTTGCTAGTATCACTCTTTCCATCTATTCTCCTATAGTATTTATCAGCACTACCATCACTCTTTATTGTTACTAATCCCGCTTTATCAAATAGTTCTGCAGTACTC
This sequence comes from Wolbachia endosymbiont (group B) of Horisme vitalbata, assembly GCF_964028625.1. Taxonomy (NCBI): domain Bacteria; kingdom Pseudomonadati; phylum Pseudomonadota; class Alphaproteobacteria; order Rickettsiales; family Anaplasmataceae; genus Wolbachia; species Wolbachia endosymbiont (group B) of Horisme vitalbata. The sequence continues at coordinate 1,479,690 of NZ_OZ034797.1, read as the reverse complement.
CATGAATTCGAGTTTTTACTTTCTAAAGTATGTCCTAGCTTAATATGAGGAACACCAGTGTAGGTTTGTTTATATCTTTTTGATTCTCCAAAAATAATACCCTCAGTAATTGAGGAAGCACAAAGCTCTTTTTCAGTATTTTTTCTATAGTAATCAACCACTCTACTCACAGCATCTTCTGCTAATTTTGTCATTGCTCTCTGCCAACTTCCTTCTGCTGTTACTTGTATAAATTGGCTCTCAAAACTTTGAAAAATCTCAATACCAGATTTTACTAACTCTTCCCTGACTTTGATTGGATCCTTTTTAAATATATACAATTGATCTATCAGCTTTTTAAGCTCTGCTCTATTATAACTACTACCAATGCTGGATATTGTTGCTCGAAGAATGTTAATTCCAATAAGAGGAATTACTTTTGATTCCGCTTCTCCTTGTTCTGTTCCACCTTTTCCTATATATATTATCATATTAACAAAATCAGCCCATTTACCTTGCTTTCCTCTTTGATTTTCTAGTCTCTCATAGTACTCTGATAAAGAGCGTTCATAAATAAAAACAAAACCTTCAACAAACTTTCTTAGCTTTTCATGTACTTCCTCCTCCTGTGCAGAAAGTCTTTTTACTTGATCAGAAGATTTTTTTAAATGTTCTTCTAGAGTCCTAATAATCTCTCCCTTATTTTGTTGCTTAGCAATATCTAGTGGAGTTTTACCTTGATTATTTTTAATATTTGGGTCTATACCAGACACATTCAAAAGAAGTTCAACAATGTCTTGATGATTTTTGCTTACAGCAACATGTAGTGGTGTATTACCACCATCATTGAGATCAATATCATTAATATTTTGTACTTGAGTAAGTAACCCTTCAATTTCACTAATCTTATTTAGCTGAGGATTATCCGTTCTATGCTCACGTATCGCCAGAAACAATTTAGCAATGTTAGTATCATCAGGATTATATTGACGTCTTATTCTATTTTTAAATTGAAAAGATTTACTGTTTTGTTGCTTATTCAGCTGCTCTTTCAACCGATCAATGATTTCTGAATTAATCTCTTTTTTTAGATTACTTACTCGATGTTGTGTCCTCAGCATACACACCCCCTATATTACCTAAAGCTTTTATATAGTAATTAGATACATCAGAAAAACAAAGGATTTTTGAATATTATGGTATTTTGTTGAAGTTTTTGAGCTTCCTTGTAGAAGGGCTTTGTTCTAATTTCGTTTTTGCTGTAAATCATCTCAATTTTTCTTTATTCTCCCAAATTTGGGAGAAAAACCCTGGACCATCCTTTCAAGAATATAATCTTAAGGTGAAAAATTTGAAAGAATGTGGAATATTATAGAAAAAGCAGTCACTCTGTATATATATCACATAGTGTGGATAACAAAATATCGATATCCAGTATTAGTTGGAGATATTGGTCAGAAAACTAAAGAAGTTGTACAAGAAGTATGTGGAAGTAGAAATTATCAGAGGTAGAGTTGCGTCAACATGTATACGTTTCTGTACCCCATACTTCAGTATTAGTAAGTTAGTGCAGTTAATAAAAGGAAAAAGTTCCAGCAAAACTTTCCAGAGCTGAGAAAAAGATACTGAGTTATGGTTAGTAGGCTACTTTGTAATGATAAAAAATCATATTGAAAATCACTCTAAAAAAGAAGATAAATTTGGTAAGTTGAAAGTTAGCATTCTACGCTCTCTTTCAATCTTTGGATTTTAATCCATAGTGGTTGAATTGAGATGTCATTAAGTACAAATTAAATTCTTTTATTTACTCACTTTACTCATTTTGTATAATATTCGAGAGAGCGAGTTCGAAAAGTACGCTTACCCCCACCAATATAGGTTTCAACATACCATAAAGCCAGCCTATTTATTCTATCGGGGTTTTATACTAATTCTCTAGTGATATTTGTTATTATGACTCCAATACATGCTAATTTAATTATAAATTAATCATTAAATGCTAGAATAGCTATAATTAAATTTATTAGATAATACTTATGAGTGGAAAAAAACATGTCTTTAAGATGGTACCTGGACAGCAATTTTCATGCGGATCTAGTGAATATGAAAGGTATTATAACATTGAAAATCCTAAATCTATGAAAAAAGTCAAGCTTATATCGCTAAGCGAAGAAGACGATACGCTAGAATTATCTATAAAATTCTGTAGCGATTTTCTTAATAGATTCGGAATATATTGCGTAGAAGAAAAACAAAACAGATATATTCGAGATGGTCAACCTGGTTATTCTAAGAACAGTAATTCATTTGCATATGACAATGATAGATTAGTTAAACTATCATTAAAGTGGGGCATAGAAGATAAAACTGGTTATCATGATTTTGTAGGTGAAGAATTGAAGTACAAATATTTAACATGGGAGGAATCAGGTCTTGGTGACGATAAATATTATTTTTCAGATAAGGAAGGAAACATAATCGATTCACCTGACAACAAGATATTACAATACAGTATGCCACACCATGATACAGCAAAGTTGATAGAAGATATAACATCGTCTAAGATACCAAAGAGTGTACTAATATCAAGTGAGTTCGCCAAAACTTTTTTTAAGAACTTAACAGGAAATCAGTTAGAGACTCTTGCCGATATTCTTAATAATGAGAAATTACAGATTTTAGCAAAGAGCTTAACAAATAAACAACTACAGGTTTTAGCAGAGAACTTAACAGATGGACAATTTCTAGCTTTAGTGGATCATTTAACCAATCATCAATTACAAGCCCTTACTCACACATTGGATTCAAAAAAGTTAGGAATAATAGTCCCCTTATTAAATAAGGATCAGGTTGAGAACTTAGTAAAAGACTTTAACTCAGATCAAGTAAAACAAATTTTCCCTCACCTTAAAATGGATCAGTTCGAGATGATGATCAAGACAATGAAGCATGACCAGTTTGTAGAACTAATAAAAAATTCAAATGAGAAAATGATAAACACTATTTTGGACGAAGCGTTGAAAAATCAACTTCCAGCCCTAGTAAAAACTTTAGAAGAAGATACATTACATAATTTAATTAATAAGCTAGACCACGAGAAACTTGCAATAGTAGCTCGAGATTTAACTGATCCTAATAAGATTCAGATGGTTATTAAGTCTTTAGTTGACAAACCAGAAAAACTTCAAGCTTTTGCTCATAATATGTCTCGTGAGCAGTTTAAAGAACTTTTGGATAACGTAGATGCAGAAGAGCTTAAAGACATCATTCACAAACTGCCTCATGAGAAAGTCATATCTGTGATTGGCGATCTTAGCAGTAAAGATCAGTCTAAAGCTATTATTGATGCATTAAAAGAGAAGTTTAATGAACAAAGCAAATTGATAAATGAGATGCTCGATAAGCTTAAAGGAACAGATGGTAGTGAATTTGATTGGAATAGTAGTCCGCATTTTCAAGCTGAATTGACTGCAATGGAAGAGTACACTCAGAGTGAGTATGGAATGATACTGGTCTAAGAGATTTGAAGAAAATCATTTGTGTGCAGCTTAGCCGATTTTGAAATTATAATTTTTTACGGGAGTTAATATGAACAGTAGTAAACAAGAAAGTGACAACGAACTTAAAGTAATAGGCAAAATAGAAGTTGACACTAGACCTAAAGGCTATGATGAGCAAACTGAGAAAAACACAGCAAAGCTTGGTTATGTCCACAAAGTTTTAGATAAATTAATTGCAGAGCTGAACAAGGAGTTTGTTCCTAAATTAGATGACGTGTTGAATAATAATAGCGAATCTATTAATCAATTAAAAGGTACTCTAGGTGACAGTAGTAAAGGCTTAGTGAAAGAACTCGATGAGCTAAAAGGTAAGGTACAAAACTTAGAAAATGCTGGAAATGATGGTAGTGGATTTGAATGGGATGCGCCACAGTTCAAAGGTGCTGATACTGAGTTTATGGCAATATAAGGGTGTGCTCAGTATGAACCTGGGCACCTGTAAACCGGTGTTTAGTAGGCTAGAAAAAACTACATGATATGTGCAGCTAATTCTAATTTTTTATAGGAGCTAACATGAGTAACAACAGTAAACAAGAAAGCGAAAATAACTTTGAAGCAATAAACCAAATGAGCGTTTTCAAGTTTAAAGAAATAGACAATATAGAAGTTGAAGTTAAGCCCACAAACTTTGAGGACATTGAAGATAAAATTGCAACAATTCATTACGTCTATCAAGTTATGGATAAGTTAATCTACGATTTAAATGAGAAGTTTGTTTCGGGCTTGCGTGTCTCAATTATGGACAACATAGCACAACTTCGAGAAGAGTTTCTTGATATAAACCAACACTTGGCCGAAGGTTTATCTCATTTGAATAAGTTAATTCAGCAGGATGGATTTATTGATAATAATCAAAACTACAGAACATGGGCAGAAGAACTTGATCACCTAAGGGGCGAAGTTGAAGGATTAAAAGCAGCAATAATTGACCATAATAACGTAGAATGGGAAGCACCAACTCACTCTGATATATTAAATAGTATATAGCTGTATTAGGGAGTTTGTTCCAAAATTTTCGGCTTATAGTTCTCATCATGTTTTGCAAACACCGTATCTGCAAGAAAGGTACTATTATCAAATATTTTACCTTGCACAACAACACCACTTTTTTCTGAAAACATTGGTGGAAGTATTCCCTGATATTTCACCACAACGCTTTTGTTAAAATCTGTCATTTGAAAAACTACTTCGCTTTCGCTCCGTATCACGCTATTTTCAACAACCATTCCACCAACACGGATTGGCTTTTGATTATTTGGTAAAACTATTGCCTCACTTACTGTATAGAAAAATGAGATATTTTCTTTGAGCGTTGTTAAAATAAAAAAAACTGCACAACTTAAAAAGCAGAAAATTCCTGAAGTTATAAGTAATCGCTTATGTTTCTTCTTCATTATTATCTTTCAGGCTTTCTAGAATTTTTTTACTTTTAGTATAGCAAGAAACGGTAAAAATCAGTTCTCCGGTAATCAACGTAAAACTAATAAGGTAAGCAAAAATTACATATGTATTCATAATGCACTGCCAATAAATAACTCACCTGCATCAAAATAAATTAAGCTTCCATCCTTTTGCTGCAACACCAATTTACCACTTTTATCTATATCAGCAAAAATTCCTTCATACAATTTGTCAGCTAACTTTACACTGATTTGCTCATTCATTTTGAATGCTTTTTTTAACCACATTTCTCTTATAGCATAAAACCCATCAAATAGCCATTGCTTTCTTAGCTTATTAAAATTTATTATTAATTCCTTTAATAGATCCATGTTAGACACAGATTCACCGTAATTGCTAATGCACGTTGTGCCTGGAAGTGGCGCATGATTGACATTAATTCCAATTCCTATAATGAGCCAATTTGAATTGGATTTTTTTTCAAGCAATATTCCGCTTATTTTCTTGCCATCGATTAGAATGTCATTTGGCCATTTATGTTGAAGATTGAGATCGTTTATGAATTGATCTCTTGTCATCCCAGTGCTTTGACACTGGGATCCAGAAGAAAAAGTATGGATTCCAGTGTCACGCATTGGAATGACACCGCAGTGGGTTTGATTATTCAAGAAATTTAACGATAATAAAGTATTTCCAACAGCAAGAGCAGTCACAAAAGTCAATTCTGTCAATTTGCTGACATCCTTTTCTTGGTTAATTATCAAACTCGCATAGAGATTACCCTCTGGAGAAATCCAGCTTTTTCCAGTGCGTCCCCTACCTTCTGTTTGTTTATCAGCAATAATGACAGTTTCATTTGATATCCCTTTCTCAATTAAACCCAATGCTTCTTTATTAGTACTTGGAACTTCTTTGTAATGATGAATATGAAAGCCCTCAAATGTTTCAGGGATCATTTTCTTAATTCTATCAAAAAACTCTCTTATCTAGAAAAACTGTTGCCACGGCTAGCAGAACTTGATAATACAGGTGATTGCATACTGCTATATGAAGCCCCATTTTCATTTACGTCATAGGGCATTGCTTCAGGACCGCTGTTAACATTTGTTTCAGTAAGTGGAAATTCCCGTTCGTAATTAGGAGCTTCCCCTGCATTCTCAGAAAGTCTAGTATAATTTACTTCATAATCAACGCTATCAAAAATTTTTTTATTTACATCATATAAAAGCTCCTTCTTTGGTTGAAAAGACTGCACTGATGGATTGTCACTTCCTAAACTTGCTTGTAGCCTATCTGGTTCTTGTATTGATGAAAGCATAGAAGAACAATAACTGTTAGAGCAATTATTCATAAGAGATAGCTGTCTTCGATACTCGAGTATATTATGAACATTATTTAGTTCAGAAAAACACCTAACTCCTCCTGACCGTTCTTCTAATTCTTGGGTGATACTAACACTAGGAAGGCTATTGTTACCAATTATTGAATCCTCAAAGTCACTGCCCCAGGAAACATAACTATTTTCTGTACTAGCCTGATTAGGTTGTTGCCTTTTGTACTCATCTAATGCAGCTCTCAGCTTAAATGCCAATTTTGCATTAGACAACGTTAAAGGTTGCTCTGACAGACTTGGTAAAAATAACACATATTCTCGTTCTTTGCAATTTTTGATAGAATTACTACTACCTTCCAAACTAACAATTGACGGCAATTCAGGAAACGATTTGAGTTGATCCATGCTATTTAGAGGCGAGGTGGGTTCTGGATATGGTGGCAACGATTCCTCTGTTTGGTTAGCTTGCTGATCAGCACCATTAACCATAACGTCAGGTTGCGGTGTTTCTGTTTCTTTCACTGGATCATCAACTGGTGGTTGTTGTGGAATAGGAATAACCGACTTTTCAGGCTCTTGCGAAAGCAACGGTGGCGTAAGAATAGGCACAGCTTGCTCTTTTTCTTGTACTAGACTTTCTCCTTCTTCTTCATTTTTACTTCTTGGTTCGCTACTAACCTTATTAGATTTACCCTTACTGCGTATGGCGGAAATAGTAAATGCTGCTAATGTAATTACTGAAACTAATGCAGCAACTACAGAAATGGCAAAAATTGCCAGAGGAGCTGTAGAGATTACAATACCAAATTTAATTGCTAAAGCAACATAAGGAAAATATAAAACAGCTACAGTGCTCGATCCTCCTAGCAAGAGAGCGGCAATTGAAAATTTCAAAACAGTTTTTCTTTTACTCATTTTTCACCACAAAATATTAATTAATCACTAATTATAAACACTAAATTGTTAATTTGTCAATGAATTAATCAATGAGTAAAGATCTTCTGCGTACAAGAAAAGAACGAGGTTGATCAGTGAAGCCACTGAAGTGATAATGAATAGACTCTTAGAATAAGCAACCTTATTACCACTAGCTTTATCAAAATACATAACTTTCATGATATTTAAATAATAGTAGCATGATATCACACTCGCTGTTACAAGAATCAAAGACAGGCTGATAAAGCCAGAATTTATTAAACTTTTGAATATAAAAAATTTAGCGATAAAACCTGCAAGTGGAGGTATTCCCGACATCGAGAGTAATAGTATAGAAAGATGGAATGCTAAAATTGGTTGCTTTTTTCCTATACCAGATAAATTTGCAATATCACAATCATCATCGTCAATTTGTACGAGATATGAGAATAGCCCTATGCTTGTGATGATATATATCACCAAATACATTAAGGCACTATCTGTTCCTGCTTGTGTAAAAATAGAAAGTGAAGCAAATATAAAACCAATGTGACCAATTGAACTGTAAGCAAACAGCCTTTTTAAGTTTTGCTGACGCAAGGCCCCAAAAGCTGAGATAAGCACAGACAATGCTGAAACGTATAAGAAAATAGGCTGAACATAACTTTTTACATTTACTAACTCTTCATTCATCAATCGAATTAAAAATGTTACAAGTGCAGCTTTTGGGGCCGTAGAAAAAAACGCAGTTACTATGGTAGGTGCACCTTGATAGACATCTGGAGCCCACATATGAAAAGGAGCAATAGCAAGCTTGAAACACAAACCAATAAGGATAAAAACTAACCCAAAAACTATTCCATAAGTTATCTGATGGTTTTGCAAGAATGAACCGAGCTCAGAGAAATTGACTTGTCCTGTATATCCATAAAGCAGCGACATTCCATATAGCATAATGCAGGAAGATAGTGCACTAAGTGTAAAATATTTCACTCCTGCTTCACATGAATAAGCTGAATCTTTATTAAAGCTCGCAAGAACATACAAAGATATACTCATCAACTCAAAAGCTAAATAAAAAGAAATCAGACTATTTGCTGAAACCAAAGTTATCATGCCAAATAGCGCAAAAAGAATCAGTATTGAAAATTCATATTTATAGTCATATTTTGATAAATTCAGCATCAAAAGTATTAAAATTCCTGTGCTGAGAATTAACCCTTGGGCTGACCTGATGTATAAATTGAGTTTTAACAACGAATTAAAGAGAAAAATTTCATTGTTTTCTGCCGAAATAATTAAAATAATCAAAGTTACCACTGTGCAGCCAAGTGCTAATAAGTTGATAGTTCGGCGGTTAAATATAATTCCAAGCAGTAGCAACACTAACGAGGAGATAATAGAGAACGTTTCCGGCAATATCTGTATATAATTCATAGCGCATTATATTTGACTAACAAATTTGCCATACATGGCTTCAAATAATTCAGTGCAAGGGTTGGGTAAAATCCAAGCAAAATAACAAACACTGCAAGCAGAATTAAGACAGAAAATTCTATGCTATCCAAACGGTTATTTAATAATTTAGAATAGCTAACCCCCCATATTATTTGCTTACATAAATTCAGCATATAAACTGCGCTTAAAATAGTGCCAAGTGCGATAAATCCTGTAAAAAACCCTATGCTCTTAAACATTCCAACCATAGCCAAAAACTCACCTGCGAACCCAGATGTTCCAGGTAGCCCTATTGAAGCCATTGAAAATAAAATGAACATAAAACCAAATTTTGGCATTGTGTTTACTATGCCAAAATATTTTGCAATCTCCAAAGTCCCAGTTCGAGTATATAGCATTCCAACACACAAAAATAAAGCAGCAGAAATAAGGCCATGACTAATCATTTGAAATATGCTACCCAGTACTCCTTCCTCACAAAATGAAAAGAGGCCAGCGGTAACGATCCCCATATGTGCTATTGAAGAATAAGCTATTAACTTCTTCATATCATCTTGAGCAAACGCAACTAGAGAAGCATATATCACCGCAATAATGCTCAGCACAACAACGAAATTTGAAAAATACAAACTTGCCTGAGGAAGCATTGGAATAGAAAATCTTAAAAATCCATATCCCCCCATTTTAATAAGCAAGCCAGCTAAAATCACAGACCCAGAAGTTGGTGATTGCACATGCGCATCAGGAAGCCAAGTGTGAAATGGAAACATAGGTACTTTTATTGCAAAAGAAATAAAAAATGTAATCCACAGCAATGACTGCACTTCAAGATCAAGGCTTGGCACTAATGTAGCTAATTTTTGTATACTAAACGTTCCAAAAACACTATAGATGTATACTAACCCCAGTAGAAATAATAATGAGCCAGTTAATGTATAAAGAAATAACTTAAACGTCGCATATATCCTTTGCTTCCCTCCCCAAATGCCAATAATAAAGAACATTGGTATTAAGACAGCTTCAAAAAACACATAAAAGCTTATAGCATTCAGTGAAACGAAAAAACCGACTACAAAACTCTCAAGCAGTAGAAATAATGCCATATATGACCTAAGGGTTGTATAACTCATTTTGCAGTTATAGAGTATACAAATTACAAACAAGAAAGTTGTAAGCAGAAGGAAAAGCAACGATATACCATCTATCCCTATTCCTACATTCTTGATTGGATAGCTGACAAACTGAAAGTCCGCATTGTTATAATCAAATCCTATACAAGCTACAATGCTAAGCAAAAATGGAAGTATAGCAAAAAATAGGGCAAGGAATCTTAGGTGTATAGATTGATGGTTAATCCTGATCGAGGATAAAATTAACGCTCCTATCAGTGGAAGCAAGAATATACTAAGTAACAACACCTTCTATTTAATTCCAATAATATACAAAGCACCAATTATTAAAGTAACAAACATAACAAATGCATAATCAAATATATAACCAGTTTGTAACTTTATAGAACTTTTTGAACATTCATTAACCAACCTTACAACACCATTTGGTCCAAATGAATCAATAGCCTTAACATCAAACTTCCATAGAAGCCTAGATATAAACCTTATCGGTGCAATTATAACAAACTCATACACCTCATCAAAGTACCACTTATTCTGCAAAAACTTAAGTAAAAATTTACTCTTAATTTGCCTAATTACTTGATATTGGTAAATTAGGTACGCAAGAGCTATTCCACTTAGGCTCGCTAAGGTTGGCAGCAGTTTTATAAAGAAATTATGAGCTCCATGCTCATCAATCACCATTAAACTTGATTTCCAAAACGCATTACTAGTTATGTTCAAAATATTTGCTCCCCACACTCCAGAAAATACCGATCCAAAAGCGAGTATCAGTAATGGTATAAGCATAATCTTTGGTGCCTCATGTATATTAATTTTACTTTGTTTTTGGCTGTGGAACACAAGAAGCAATAACCTCCAAGAGTAAAACGCTGTGAAGAATGCAACAACTAAGCTTATTACAAAAGCAAAGCTATCCGTGCTATAAGCATGTTCAATTATCAAATCCTTTGAGTAAAAACCTGCAAATGGAAATATTCCAGAAAGCGCAAGAGATCCAATCCACATGAGAGTATAAGTGCAAGGGATTTTCTTCCAGCAATTTCCCATTTTCTGAATGTTTTGCTCATGATGCATTGCATGAATCACATTGCCAGCACCAAGAAATAGTAGAGCTTTAAAAAAAGCGTGTGTCATTAAATGAAAAATAGCAACATTGTAAGCAGAAAGCCCACATGCCATGAACATATAACCAAGTTGACTGCAGGTTGAATAAGCAATTATTTTTTTTATATCGTTCTGAGTAATCGCAACCGTAGCTGCAAAGAAAGCAGTAAGTGCCCCAACAATAACTATTAATTCTCGTGCCACATTTGATAGCTCAAATAATGGAGAACATTTTGCTACTAAAAATATACCTGCTGTTACCATCGTTGCTGCGTGAATGAGTGCAGAAACAGGGGTTGGCCCTTCCATTGCATCTGGCAACCAAACATGTAAACCAAGCTGTGCAGATTTACCCATACAGCCAATAAAAAGTAATATGCATATTATATGAGTTACTTTGAATTCACAGCAGAATGCTCTAATGTTCTGCGTGCCAAGAAGATCAGTTGTATCAAAAACTTCAGTAAAATTCAAAGAGTGAAATGTATAATAAATAAGAAAGATTCCAATCAATAGTGCAAAGTCTCCTACCCTATTCACAACAAATGCTTTAATTGCTGCATTATTTGCAGAATATTTTTGGAACCAAAATCCTATGAGTAAATAAGAACACAGGCCAACCCCTTCCCAGCCAAAAAAAAGCTGCACGAAATTATCGCTTACAACCAGCACAATCATGCAAAACGTAAATAGCGATAGGTAAGAAAAAAACCTCGACTTCCCTTTGTCATGCTCCATATAACCGATAGAATAGAGGTGGACTACTAGTGAAACGGTGGTAATGACAATAAGCATTAAGGATGAGAGAGCATCCACACTAATTGCCCAATTTACTTTTAATACACTTAATGAAAATAGAGGAAATAAACTCAAGTGATAATTTTCAGAGAAGGTGAGAAAAACATACCAAGATAAAACTGCAGATATTCCAATCCCTGCCGTTGTAACTAACTGACTTTTTCTAAAAAGTGCTGCAAATAGCGAACCAAAGAGTGGCAAAAATACTATTAATTTCAGTATATCCATCATACTTTCATTCTTTCATTAAGTTCGCTTGTTCAACATCTATATTGCCACGGCTTCTATAATATACAACCAATATTGCAAGCCCAACTCCTGACTCTGCTGCCGCAACAGTCAACACAAACATCACAAAAATTTGCCCAACTATATCATTCATAAAGGCAGAAAAAGCAACTAGATTGATATTAATTGCCAAGAGTAATATTTCTATTGATAACAGTATATTGATTATGCTCTTACGGTTAATGAAAATACCACACACGCCAATAGTGAACAAAACAGCAGCAATTATCAAAAAGTGATTTAATCCTATTTCCATTCCACTCCTTTTCCAAATTTAGCCTTAATCAATTTTACAGATGAAGATTGTGTCAATTGCTTTAACACGTTCTGTTTTCTAACTCCTTTTTTCTTTTCCTGCAAAGTAAGAGCAATTGCACCAACAATTGCAACAAGCAGCAGAATACCAGAAAGATGAAAAGCGTACATGTAGTCAGTGTAGAGCAAATTACCGATAGCTTTCACGTTATTGTTATTATAGTTTATAACATTGCTTATATTCGGTTCTGAACTGCGAATTACAAAGCTGATGATTAGAAAAAACACAACACATAATATAGCACCAAGAGTGAAATGCTTTGCAAAACCCTGATGCAATCTTATGTAGTCAATATCGAGCATCATGACTACAAAGAGGAATAACACTGCAACTGCACCGATGTATACTATCAGCATCATCATAGCGATGAATTCAGCTCCAAGGAGAATAAAAAGAACTGCAGAATTAACGAAGGTGAAAATTAAAAATAATACTGCATGCACAGGATTCCTTACACTAATTACGCATACAGCAGATAAAATGCTAAGAATTGCAAAAAAATAAAAGAAAAAAGGCATTAACGTACTACTTTCAACGCTACTTACCTAATTAAAGCACTATTACAATAAAGTCAATATCATATTAAATATTTGAAACTCTACCCTTACTTAACCATTGAGGGGTAAGCACTTCTCTCAAGGCGGTCAATGTATCTATTTCTGGCTTTTTTTCCTTCTTTTTACTGACTTCTTCATAAATTTTTGCAATACCAAGTATTAATGCACTAATTACAGGGACTGCTATAAAGACTCCTCCAAGAACTGGATTACCTGTAGCACATAACATCACTCCAATTGCTATAAAACCGACAACAGCAACACCTAAAGCGCTATACATACCTGCATTATCATAAGGGTTTTGCAGTTCGTGAGAGGTTGTTTGTAATTGGCCACTATTCATATCTATTTTAGTGCCAGCTGAAGGAACAGCTAATCCTTCTGTTCCTTCACGCTTTAGTGGTTTACAGCCTCCTGGTGTAGGTTGGGTGCCTTGTAAATCATTCTCAGTATCGCCTGGAAAAGATTCCTTAGACTGCAAACTTACTTCTGCAAGTGCTGTTGTTTTAAGATTTTGATCTTGTGTTATGTTGATAGGAGGGCTTAGCTCTTTATATTGCTTTAATGATGGTTCCATGAGATCTTCAATGCTACCCAATATTTGTTTAAAATTTCCATGGTTAATCTTTAGCAATTCTTTTACACAATGTATCAGCTTCCATTCATGACTAGATTTTCCTAGTTCACTAGGGTTATCCCAAATATCACCTACAATACCATTATTGACTCTAATAAGCAGACTTACATGGATATCATGATTAAAGTTATTTTTTGAATGAATAATTAAATTCCTTAATTCTTTTAGCTTATTATCGTAAGCCTCTTCGTCATATTGTTTAGCTGTATTTTTATCTGAAGTAGCATAAAGAGATTGAGGGTTTTTTTTACGCAATCTTTTAGTTCTTGTTTTTTTCTCGTATTTAATTTTAATGCCTTTTATAAATTCGTTGGTTTCTTCAGTCATTTTTATTTGCACCTTTTCAGCAAAATATCTGACCAATACAATATGACTTTTCATCCTATTTGACGCTCTAGATTTATCCTCATCAACATACGATTTTAACTCCTTTATAATCTCTTCAGGATTATTAAAATGCTTAGTTAGGTATTTGATAAATTTGAGGTCTGTTTCCGTATCACTTTTTAACCTCTTTTTATTTTTATCCTCTAATTCTTCGAGTTCTTTTTCTAACTCACTGATCTCTTTTTCTAACTCCTCTATAGCCTTGTGAAACTCCAGAGATATCAAGTGATCGATCCAGCCATACCAGTCATATTCAGATTTATCTTCTGATAGCTCATTGTGGTCTGCAAAACGCACTTTTCTTTGTTGTAATTGTTCTTGACCATTTAAATTAGCAAACATATTTATTATCTATTTACTATTATTAGTATATATTTCAATATTACCTAAAATTTTAACATTTGTCAATCCAGGCACCTACTGTTTGAAATAAACTGGAAGCAAGCAACAAAAACTTTACAGAGCGCAAGTAGTAAGATTAACTTACTGCAGCTATAATTTATAGGGCTACAATGAACGATTATCTCTCGCTGCTAAATCCAGAACAACAATCAGCTGTAACTAACATAGATGGACCAGTTTTAATACTGGCAGGAGCCGGAACGGGAAAAACAAGAACGATCACTTCAAGAATAGCGCACATAATTCGAAATGGCTACGCTTACTCCGATGAGATCTTAGCAGTTACATTCACGAACAAAGCAGCAAATGAAATGATATCAAGAGTGCTTGAACTCACGGGCACAAACATACCATGGCTTGGCACTTTCCATGCAATTGCAGCAAAAATTCTACGTCATCATGCTGAAGTCGTGGGGCTAAATTCCAATTTTACAATTATTGGTGTGGATGACCAATTACAGGTAATAAAAAACATCATGAATGAAATCAGCCCTGATTACCTATCAGAAAAATGTAAGACCATTATGAATATTATTCAGCAATGGAAAGAGAAGTGTTTACTGCCATTCGAAGTGGAAGACGTTCAATCATTTAGGCCAGTGTACGTAACTGCACTCAAAGTCTATCACCAGTATCAGGAAAGGTTAAAATTCCTTAACTCTGTCGATTTTGGTGACTTATTGCTATATAACATACAACTCTTTAATCAAAAGATCGAGGTTCTATCCTACTACCAAAACAAGTTTAAATATATCATGGTAGATGAATATCAAGATACAAATGCAATACAATATCTTTGGCTAAAATACCTTGCAAAAGAGCACTCAAATATTTGTTGTGTAGGAGATGACGATCAATCGATATACAGTTGGCGTGGTGCAGAAGTTGAAAATATTTTGAAATTTTCCGATGATTTTAAAAATGCAAAAACCGTTAAACTGGAGTGTAACTACAGGTCAACATCCCACATACTTGCAACTGCATCATATGTTATCAATCACAATAAGACTCGCTTAGAAAAAAAGTTGTGGACAACAAACATTGAAGGGGAAAAGGTAAATCTAATAAAATTATGGGACGGGAAAGCTGAAGCAAGGTTCATAAGCGAACAGATATTAAAGCTCAATAAATACAGATTTAGTGACATTGCAGTGCTCGTAAGAGCGACTTTTCAAACTAGAGTGCTCGAAGAGTATTTTATAAAATATTCAATTCCCTATAGGATTATAAGTGGCGTAAAATTCTACGAACGTCAAGAAGTAAGGGATATAATTGCATATTTGAGGCTTGTTACAAATAATAATGATGATCTCGCTTTTGAAAGGATCGTAAATCGTCCAAAAAGAAGCATAGGAGCTACAACTCTAAAGAAAATATACACGACTGCTCAGGATAACAAAATTTCTTTTTTTCAGGCAGCAAAAATATTGGTTAATAGTGATCAAGTAACCGAAAGAATTAAACTCTCACTAAATGATTTTTTAAATAAAATTAAAGCTTGGGAAGAAATAGTAAGCGTAAAACCACTGCATGAATTTGTTAAAATCGTAGCAAATCAATCAGGATATATGGAAATGCTTGAGAATGAAGGAGTGACGGGTTTAGCGCGAATAGAAAATGTTAAAGAGCTCATTTCATCTTTGAAGAATTTTGACAGCACTATAACCTTCTTGGAGCATATTAGTTTGGTGATGGAAGTGGATAATATGAATAGCGATGACACTGTATATGTTATGACTCTTCATGCGGCTAAAGGGCTTGAATTCCCGTGCGTGTTTTTACCTGGTTGGGAAGAAGGATTATTTCCTCATCAAAGATCTTTTGAAGATAAAAATGGTAAAGCTTTAGAAGAAGAGAGAAGACTTGCATATGTTGGCATAACTAGAGCAAAAGAAAGGTTGATCATTTCATGTGCAGATAGGAGGGAAATTAATAATCAGTGGCAACCAATGCGCACTTCTCGATTTATTAAAGAATTGCCAAGAGAAAATGTTGAGGTGATCAAGAATAGTGCCTACTGTTGAAGCTATAACTGCAGCTCTTACGACAAACACATCTGAATTACTTCAATTATATATTTCTCCTGGCAAAAATTCTCTGATGGTCTTAAATAAAATTTTCAGTGAATGATTATCAGACATGTTGTGTTCTGCTGATTTTATTAAGTGTACTTCAACGTCTGTTGACTTAATTTTTTCAGCTAAATTCAATGAAGTTTGATAAGGAACATCTTTATCATTAATGCTATGCAATAAGCGCACAGGACAGTTTATATCTATTGCTTCTCTGTTTAAAAGAAGGTTCTTTCTACCGTCTTCGATCAGATTTTTAGTTATTTTGTATGCACAATGCTCCGAAGTAAAATCTATTACACCTTTAGAACCTAGTTCTTCTTTTTGCTTGCCTGACAATTGCTTGAATATCAAATCTTCAGTAAAATCAGGAGCAGACGATATGCCGATTAATGCTGCAATTTTTTCTGGAAATTGAAGAGCAGTGAGCAGCATCAGCCATCCTCCCATACTTGAACCTATAATTATTTGTTTATTGCTAGTTAATTCACTTATCACTTTAGCACAATTTTTTTGCCAATCACTTATTGTATAATCAGCAAAATCACCGCTTGAATTACCATGGCCAAAATAATCAAAGAGCACAAGTGCTATATCATTTTCTTGGCAAAATTTGTAAACGGCAGTTGCTTTAGTTCCATCCATATTGGATGCAAAACCACTAAAAAAAACTATAGAAGCCTTCTTTCCTTGTAGCTTTCGATATGCTATATGGCCATTACTTCCATCGAGTAATTTACAATAATTCATACTACTTTGGCAAGGCAACCGGACTATCGCTCATCGAACGCAAATAGCTGACTAGATCTGCAATCTCTTGTGGATTGGAAATGCCTGCAAATGCCATACGTGTACCTTTTATGTAGGCTTTTGGATTTTTTAAAAAAGCAAATAACTCCTCATACTCCCATTTCCCACCTTTTTCAAGTAGTGCTTTTGAGTAATTGAATGAGCTGCCAAGATGGGCCTTTTTATTTCCAACCACGTTCCATAAGTTTGGCCCCACTTTATTCATTCCACCTTTCTCAAAACTATGACAAGCTATACATTTTTTTGCTGCTGACTTGCCTTTTTCAAAGCTAGCATTCTGCATGAGCTCTCCAATATCAAGTGCCACTTGTTCAATCTTTTGTTGAGGCTCATTCCTGGCTGCTACTATTGTTTGGTGTTCAATTTTATAATCCTCTGGGTTGTATAGCATATCAACTACATTACTAACTATCATAATTATTAATCCAGAAAGTAAAATCGATGCTGCAATCTTATTAAGCTCCATAGTTAATTCTTATCAAGTAATGTTACTTAAATTATGCAAATATTTTCGCAAACAGTAAACAATTACCTTTATTTCACCAAAGATAGAAATTGCTATTACTTAGCTAAGTTAGGAGACTGCAATTCTATTTCTATCGGAGTAACTTGTGGTTCAATTACATAATGATCTGGAATAACATATTAAAATAGATTTCCTGCAAACTTGTCTGCAATGATTGAAACTGGAACTACTTCTATAATGTTCGTTTGCTTGACCTAAGACTCAGGAGCATTTAAACTGAATTTTATAAAGTACTAGAAATGATAGGAAATCTAAGAGGAATAGTTGATGAGGTGTGTAGCGATCACATAATCCTGAATGTGAATGATGTTGGCTACATAGTATATCTTTCAGCCAAAACTTTAAGTGCTTGTTCGATTGGAAGTAGAGTAAAATTACTTATCGACACTTATGCAAATAGCAGAGAAAACGTTACTCAGCTATATGGCTTTATAAGTAAAGAAGAACAGCAGTGTCTGCGTTTATTAGTTAAAGTGAGCGGTGTCAGCTATAAAACCGCAATGTCAATTTTGAGCAAATTAACTCCAGAGCAACTGTTTTTGGCAATTATAAATGAGGATAAACTAGCACTTAAGGTGAGTGGACTTGGCCTGAAACTCATAAATCGAATTATTACTGAGCTGAATGGCAAAGTAAGTAAATTAGAGATAAATAACAATCATTTTCACTCAATTAGTGAAGATGCTCTTTCAGCTTTGATCAATCTTGGATATGAAAGAACAAAAGCTTATGATACAATAAAAAAAATAGAAGATGAATCACCAAACTTGGACACTAAAGATATTATTCGTATGGCGCTTAAAACAATATGAAGTCAATATCATGTAGTAAGGAATACTCTGAAGATGTACGTAATTTAAATATCCGGCCTGAGCAACTTGATGATTTTGTCGGGCAAAAAGACTTAATACAAAATTTAAAAGTGTTTATAAATGCTGCACAGACGAGAGCTGAAGCTTTGGATCACGTATTGCTCTATGGTCCTCCAGGGCTTGGTAAAACAACTTTAGCACAAATTGTCTCTAAGGAGTTAAGGGTTAGCTTTCGTGCAACTTCTGGTCCATTGCTTAGTAAAGCTGGGGACTTAGCTGCAGTGCTCACTACTTTAAATGCAAAAGATGTTCTATTTATCGATGAGATCCATAGATTAAATCGTAGCATTGAGGAAGTTTTATATACTGCTATGGAAGATTTTTGCCTAGATATACTAGTAGGTGAGGGCCCATCTACCAGAACTTTAAGAATAGATTTACCACCATTTACACTGATTGGGGCAACAACACGGCTTGGACTGCTTTCTGCACCGCTGAGGGATCGTTTTGGTATTCCCCTGCATCTTGAGTTTTATTCTTTTGAGGAACTGGTTGATATTATAAAAAGAGGTGCAAGAGTTCTTTGTGCTGAAATCGAAAAGGATGCTGTGCAGGAAATTGCCTGCCGCGCCCGTGGTACTCCAAGAATTGCTTTGAGATTACTCAGAAGAATAAGAGATTTTGTTGAAGTAAAAGATGATAAAAAAATTACCTGTGAAATTGCCGGTTCTGCACTATCAAAATTGGGTATAGATAAAATGGGACTAAATAAATTAGATATGGATTATCTGAGATTTTTGTTTAACACCTCAGGACCTGTTGGAATTGACACCATATCTATTGCACTATCTGAAGATGTTGGCAATATTGAAGAAACAGTAGAACCTTATTTAATCAAGGTCAGTTTCGTAAAGCGCACACCAAGAGGACGTGTTTTAACTGATCAAGCAAGGGAATATCTCAGCATTAATTCAGTGGTATGCTAGTATTATACTATATTTTATAACATTGTATAGTATTACATTAAACATTATAATATTCTCTTATTATATGATTTGCAGGTGTTTTAGAGGCAAATAAGAAAGTCTTCTGTTATAGTGAATATGTTCTTGAAAAATTACGTAATATATGCTAGGCTGTATATAGTATGAATGTAAAAATATCAATAATTTATTGATATTTTTTAAGGTTAATACTTATTAAATACTTCATATTGTAAGATTGAGTTATTGTATTTTATAGACTTAAGATAAAATGGTAAAAAGCCTTCTAAACAATTATAGAAACAGTAATTCAATTAATGGAGAAAAAGCAATGAAAAATTTTTTAATCAATAACAACGAAGAGGACGGTAGCTCAATCTACATTAATCGAATCAGAGAGCAAGATCTCTCTGCAGAGCAGAAGCTCAATG
The DNA here is from genome assembly GCF_964028625.1 of Wolbachia endosymbiont (group B) of Horisme vitalbata. Lineage (NCBI taxonomy): Bacteria > Pseudomonadati > Pseudomonadota > Alphaproteobacteria > Rickettsiales > Anaplasmataceae > Wolbachia > Wolbachia endosymbiont (group B) of Horisme vitalbata. Next base: position 1,459,785 of record NZ_OZ034797.1, on the reverse strand, counting down.
AATTAAAAGGATTCATGGAGGAGCTTGCTAGGAAAGCTGAGCTCAAGAGAATAGAGCTTGAGCGTCAGGCTGCGAGTTGCATTGATGAAACATTATCTCAAGTAGAGCTACAGATACAAGATAATGAGGATTACTTTACTGATAATAATCAAGGGGTATTCGCAAATTTCTTTGAATCCCTCTTTAATCTTTTTGAAGTAAATGTAGATCCGAAAGTCTACAAAATGCTCAAGGAGAAGAAAGAGAAAAATCTGCTTCTTTCGATAATTAAGTTTTTGCGTGATAAGCTTAAGGAATTAGTTAACAAGATCTTCAAAAAAGATTTAGATTTAAGTTGGGATAAAAGGCTAGACAAAGAGATAAAAGAATTGCAGGAGAAATTACTCAGTGGTGGGTTATCTCCGGAAGAGGAAATAGCAATACTCGAACGTTTGCAAGCGTTGCAAAATTTAAAATTGAAGCTTCAAACTTTTCTCGTGGGCTCAGTCATTGCAATGTTTGCAGAAATTTTTGCAGTTGATTTAGCAGCAGTAGTAGAGCAAGATGTAACTGAGGAAAAAAGAGACAAAAAAGCAGAAAAAACAGAATCAAAAGAAGTTCGTCAAGAAATAGAAACAAAAGTGAATGAAATCATACCAATTTCCCTATTTAATTTTTCATCTCAAGTTCCAATGCCAATTGTTCTAGACAAGCAAGAACGTGCTATTTTACCAAAGCCTATAGAAAAATTAGTAGACACTCTACCTAAACCTGTTATAAGTCACAAAAATAGTGAAGTACAAAAACTGGAAAAAATGAATAAAGAAAAGAAAGAAGCAAAAGAAGAGAAAACTGAAAAACCAAAATTAGCTGTCTGTCCACCTGCTCCAGAGCGACACAGGAGAGTTAGAAGAAACACATCGAATGATGCTCATGGGATGAGATTTAAAAGAAAAGGATCTTCTAATGGTAGTAAGCAAAAGTCTAATGCTTCTATGGAACTGCCAGGAGGATTAACTGAGGACGTAAAAGTTGAAAACCATGCTTCTTCAGTCAAAGAGAGAGGTGTGTAAAGGTTCTCTCTCTTTTTTTCATTCCAGACTGGTTTTTTATCTGGATTCCAGCATCAAGTGCTGGAATGACATGGCGGAATGTCATCTAAGTAGCTCTCTCTTGTCATCCCAGTGCGTGACACTGGTTTTTCATCTGGATTCCAGCATCAAGTGCTGGAATGACATGGCGGACAAGTAGCTCTCTCTCTTGTCATCCAAGTAGCTGACACTGGGATCCAGAAAACTTAATTTAAAAAGTTGTTATTCCAGTACTTCTTCTCTTGTCATCCCAGTCTGGAATCCAGGAGTATAAAAATGGTGAATAAAATTTATGTTAAAAAACTGCTTGTGCTAATAATTGATTCTTAATATACTCATTACATAATAATTTAATTTAGAGGTTGATATGCATGGCAATAATGATCCAAATAAAAAAGTACCTGATTCAGGGAGAATAAAGATTGATCTGAGTAAAATAGATCCAAAGAAAATAGATGACTTTAGAGACATGATTAGACGTGAAGAGGAAAGAAAGAAAAATCAATCTAGTGGTCAGAGCAGCAGTAAATAATTATATTAGTTTAGGGGGGTGGCGTTATGCCTAATAAAAGTAAAATAAATCGAGAATTAGTAAAAGCGTTTAATAGTGTTCTTCTTTCTGATAATACTGCTATTACTAATCTCACTATAGAAAAAGATCATGTTGTTCTCTCATTTGATAAAAATATGAATATTGATCAGCGTAGAGAGTACTTGAAAAATATGAGAGAGAGTATAGTAGAAAAGTTTTGTGGAAGTGAAAGGGCTGCCAATGATCTTTTTTATACAGACTCTTTTCCTTTTAACTTTAATCAAGGAAAATGGACTACAGATAGTAGCAGACATAGGTTTTCAGTGCCAATTGAAAAAGAGGTAGTTTGTAATCTAAAATATTTGCTAGCTAATGAACTTATAAGATTCACAATAGAGAGTATTATAGACGATCATCCTAAAGGTCCAGATTATGTGGAAAACAATTTATCCGATGTGGGTTTTGAAAGAAAATATTATTTATACTGTAAGGGCTTTGATGATCGAGAATTAAAAGACTCTTTTGTAAAATCATTCTCATCGAGAATGGAAAGTTATGAAAATAGTCCTAAAAGATTTAAGGGTTTTTTAGAAGAGAAGGGGAATGATGTATATTTAAAGAAAGGCGTTTTTGATGATCTTAAGTTTGTTCAAGACATAGTAAAACATAGAGCATCCTTGATGTGTCGTTGTTTTGATACTCCAAAAGGCGAGATTGGAGTTAGTGACATGCTGAAATTTGCAGTGGTTAATTTGTTTCTTAAAGCAAACATACCAGTTGATCGTATATTGCGTGACTCTTACTTGAACAGTGACGAAGATTCAATTTTAATTCCTATTGTAAGTTATAATAATGAGGAGGGATATTTAACAAGAGAAGAAGTGAATCACGTTAATAATATGTTTGGTATGTATATATTAAATAGCTTTGAAGGTCGGACTTCACAGAAATCGCTATTGGGCAGTAAAGGAGTGTATGGAATAGATTTTGCTAACCCAGACATTGCTTACTGTGTGATGGATAAGATCACAGAGAGCTCTTTAATCAGCGAATATAAAGTTAAAGATAAAGATACAGGTAAAGATAAAGTTAAATATAAGCTATCCATTGATCCTGCGCGTGTGCCAGCTATGAAACCACAAACTCTTGCCCCTTCTGAAGAAAAAGTAGGGACGGATGGACCAAGTGCAGATACAAGTGCAGATAGTGGTTTTGGTGATTCACCTAAGAATTCAGTTATAGGTAAATCACATAATGGAAACTCGAGCAAATTCCTTAGGCCCGACTACTATGGTGAAGGTAAAGGTGGGGATGATGCTTCGGCTAAAGATAGTGGCTTTGGCCCTTCTTCAGCACGATCTTCAGCACGATCTTCTTTTAATAAGCCCAAAACAACATTTAACCAACCTTCTATATCACAGCCTGACCAATGTTCTGCAAAAAAGCAGACATCAACTAATAAAAAATCAATTTGCTCTATTTCATAGCTAAAGAAAATTAGACTGTTTGAGGACGAATTGTGAATGAAAGGTTATCTATCCGTTTAGATGCATGTGAGACCAGTGCCTTCTTTCTTGTTATACAAGTAGCTGACACTGGGATCACACTTGATTATGCAAGAAATCTAATGTTAAAAAACTCACAGTTATTATTCTTATAGCATTGCTTCATTTGTATAAGCCTTTTCATGCTTGACAAAAGAGAGTTGAGGGTTAACAGCTTTTTCTATCGATTTAGCCTGTTTATAGTCTTGACTTAGGAAATATATAGACAGTCCAACTGCTATTCCAGCAACAAGAGCAGATACTGCGAGTGCGCATAATATAATAGTCATTGAAGGGACTAAAGCACCACCAACACCGAGTCCAATACCGAGAAAAACTCCAGGTACAATGCCAATCAAACTATTACATCTAGCATCTCCTTTTTTCAATTTAGCTTGGTTTTTCATACATTCAATGAGTACTTCTCTTGTATTTCCTTGAGCTAAATCTAATGGAATTTGCTTATTTACATTCTCTATCAAAGGATTTGTAACATGTTCCAAAAGGGCTCTTATAGCACCAGTGTTATTATTTCTAACAGCTTGGTGTAATAACGTCTCTCGATCTTGATCTTGAAAATTGATCAATTTGTAGAAATACTGAGGAGTAACAGATCTATTCACCGCTTTATCTAAAATCTTCATCACGTTTTTAAATGACAATATCTCTGCTTTCTTAGAACCTGTCTTGAAAGGTAATGAAGAAAAGAGTATGATGAGGTAAGCAAAAAATAGGAGGGTAAGTTGTATCCAAGTGATATAAGTGACAAGGAATGGGAAATTTTAGAGCCCTATGTTGCACAAGGAGCGATAGGACGACCAAGAAAACATAACATAAGAACAATTATTAATGCAATAAGGTACATAATGAGGGGTGGTTGCCAGTGGAGAATGCTACCAAAAGATTTTCCTCCATGGAAAACGGTGTATGACTATTTTCTCAGGTGGCGTAATAATGGAAAATTGAAAAAAATACATGACATGCTAGTAAAAGAGGTAAGAAAAATGGTTGGCAAAAATGAAACACCTTCAGTAGGTATAATTGACAGTCAATCAGTGAAAACGACTCAAAAAGGGGATCAAGAGGATATGATGCCGGTAAAAAAATAAAGGGTAGAAAACGTCATATTATTGTAGATACACTAGGTCTTGTAATTACTGCAGAAGTACACAGCGCAAGCATTCAGGACCGTGATGGTGCTACCAATCTTTTTGTTCAAGCTAAATGCAAAGCTCCAACATTACGTAGGTTTTTTGCTGATCAAGGGTATAAAGGTAAATTACAAAATCGATGTTTGTTGGAAACTGGATGTTTGCTAACGATTACCAAGAAATTGGTTGATACAGGATTTCAAGTTATTCCTAAACGTTGGATTGTAGAACGAACCTTTGCCTGGCTTTCCAATTTTAGACGCATGAGCAAGGATTACGAACATTCTCCTCTTACTTCAAAAAACAATATCTTATTTAATATGATTACTTCTATGCTTACTAAATTAGCCAATTAACTCCTTTCAAGACAGGTTCTTAGACCTTGTACTATCGTATACAATGCAGTGTTGCAAAATAAGATACACCATCTTTTTTCTTATATCTACAGTATCCTCTATAGATAAAGCTGATTTAAATAACTCCTTATCAATAGGTATTTCGATATTTTTATTAAGAAATGCCTTCAATTCTCTAATTTTTTCTTTATGCTTTATCCCTGGCCTACAGACGATTTCAAGTAAAGTATTCATACCATCTCCTTATTCTAGTTATATCAATAATATAATAAACTCTAATAAAAGTCAAATCATTGATTAAAAAATTAATATAATTAATTCTGTGAATGTCAAATAAATTCAAATAACATCAAAAAAAACTCACAGGATCAACATCTATTGTTACTGCAATATTTGAATTCAAGTTGTAATTTTTAATCCAATATTTTAGCTTTTTCTTTATAGATAAACTATGTTTATTGTGTATTTTGAGTAGCACTCTATACCGATATTTATTATTTAAGAAATTTATTGCTGCTGGTGATGGGCCAAAAATTTCGAGTTCTTTTTTTCTAGTCACGCACTGGAATGACAACGCAGAAGGAATAGTAGCTGAACATTGATCATGCAAAAAGCTTGTTATCTCACTTGCTGCTTTCTGCGTTGCAAATTGATCCTTACCGCAAACTATAAGCGCTATTAATCTACTAAATGGTGGCATTTTAGCTTTGCGTCTTGACTCAAGTTCAACTTCATAAAACAAATCCCTTTTTTGCTGCTGCAATGCTTTTATTATCAAACTTTCAGGATTATTAGTTTGCACTATTACCGTTCCTTTTTCGTTGAACCTCCCAGATCTACCCGCAACTTGATGCAATAATTGATACGTCTTTTCTGCTGCCCTAAGATCAGAATTTTCAAGTCCTAAATCTGCATTTATCACTCCAACCAAAGTTAACTTAGGGAAATTATGCCCTTTGGCAATCACTTGTGTACCGATTATAATATTCACCTCTTCCTTAAGCACTGAGTCAATGACGCTACCAAGCGACTTCTGATCGCTGCTGATAATCGCAGTTTTTGCATTTGGTATTAATTTCACTATTTCTTCAACTAACCTTTCAATTCCCACACCATAAAGAAGCAATGACTGCTCACTTTGACAATTGGAGCATTTTTCTGGAAGTTTTGATTGATAAGAACAATGGTGACACAAAAGGACGTTCTTCTTTTTGTGGTATGTAAGCCAGACAGCACAATTTGAGCAGGAAATTTTGTATCCACACTTTTTACAAACTGCAAGTTGTGCGTATCCTCTGCGGTTTAGAAAGAGCATAACTTGCTGTTTTTTCTCTATGGTTTGTTTTATTCCTTCGAAAAGTTCATTGGAAATCCATTGCTTATTATTTACTACTTTTATTTGTGGCAACTCTGCACCACCGAATCGTTTAGTCAATTTTACATGATTGTAATTCCCTTTTTTAACGTGATAAATTGTTTCAAGCAGCGGAGTGGCGGATGATAAAATAATCGAAATATTTTCGAGCTTGGCTAAGATAATTGCCATATCTCGAGCATTATATATAATTCCCTGTTCTTGTTTAAAGGATGAGTCATGCTCTTCATCAATGATGATCAATTTTAGGCTTTTATAAGGTAAAAAAAGTGCTGACCTTGCCCCAATAATGATCTGCGCACTTCCATTTGCAATACTAAGCCAATTATTTCGGCGAGCTTTGGGAGTAAGTCCTGAATGCCACTCAGCTATATTGCCAGATGTCTGACTGCGAACACGATTTACCAATTGTGAAGTTAGGACAATTTCTGGCAGAAGGATAAGGACTTGTGCATTACCTCCTTCTGTTGTCATTCCAGTGCTTGGCAAAGGCAGTATGCTAAGTGTTACAGTGGGTTTTGCCTTAAATACAAAGGTGTCATTCCAGTGTTTATCCAGGAATTTTGATTCTAAATTAGGTATTGGTCTTAAATTAAAATAAACGTTTGTGATGAGATTATATGAAAAACTGGATCCCAGTGTCGGAGCACTGGGATGACAAGAGAAGAGGGCACCTGGATGACAAGAGAAGAGAGCATTGGAATTGCAAAAAAAGTAGGCACTGGGATGACAGGAGAAGGAAACACTGGAATTACAGGAGAAGGATAGACAATGTTCGTAAATACTATGATTCTTAATTAACTGTGAAATTACAGAGAGATAAACTTCCGTTTTCCCAGACCCGGTTTCACCGTCAAGTAAAGTCACTGAATACTCATTCAAATTACTTATTACTTTATCGCGAGCTACTTGCTGTTCAGGGTTTAATTGGTAGTCTATTTTGCTTATTTCCTGCTTTTGTTCAGCATAAACTAGTTTATTTATTTGATTTACTTTTAGCACTCCCCCCATTATCACTTTCGCAAGCATACCAATAGGTATTACATTATACTGCGCAACCCACTCTGCAAATTCGATCAGTTTTGGTCTAATACTCGGTAAATCGACCTTTTGTTCAATAAATTTTAATTCTCGATCGCTTTTGCTACTTTCTCTCCAAACTATTCCAATCAAACGCTTTCTGCCAAACGGCACCACTACGTAATCTCCAATTGAAATTTCAGTATCTTTCTCAATTGCATATGAAAATAGCTGATCAATTGGAAGTGGTAGTAATACGTCAACTGTTCTTGTCATAAGTTAGCGCTGTTTTTAGATATATAAAGAAGCCTTAATGCTTTTTTCATAGTACACAATTTATAATCATAAATATTGGAAATGTGAGGAAATTCTGTATGTTTAGCGATAAAATAGTCCTAGACTTTGAAATAGAAAAAGGTGACCGAATAGATCGGTGTTACTTCTCTACACGCATCAAACTTACAGATAAGAGCAAGAGTTTTCTACGTGAAAAGCTCGGTAAACCTAACAATTTAGATGATTACTTTAATCTTAATCCTGAGAATTTTTATATTTATTACAACAAATATAGTGGTCACTATGGTATAAATGAGCTATATGTCAGAGATGATAATGGTAGATATTTAGCTACTAAACTTCCACTTGATCAGAGCGGATTTTCGATAGAGTTATCATTCGACGAGGTGAATTATGGTTTTTATCCTCTGTATGCAATCTATAATCCCACTCAATATGACAAAAAGCAGGAAAAGAGCTTTGAAGATAATGGTGAATTGCAGCCGTTTGTGTCAAGTGTATTGGATTACTTTCTAAATGGCTTAACCATTCAAGATATGTTTTTGCAAATACAAAATGAGCTTGTTGAAAAAGAAACAAAATTAGAAGAAGACAGAAGAAAGGCAGAGGAAGAATTAAATCAAAAGAATGAAAAGTTAAGAGAACTCATAGAAAATGATGAGATTAAAGTACTTAAAGTAATAAAAGGCCATAGTATTGGGAATGGACGTTCAGCAGCAATTTTACAGCTTAATGGTGATCTTGATGCAAGTAAATACTACATAGCAGAGTATGAAAGCAATGAATACTTACATTGCACGAGCTCTGGTTATGACATACTGCTTGACCAGAGCGATTTATTTTTTGTTCTGAATAGCAGCTCTTATCTTGAACTTGAAAGCGGTTTTTACTCAATACCTGCTGGCAGCTATGCTAAATATCTCAATACTAAGAATCTGCTTTTCAGCGATGATCAACTATCTCAGCAGTTGTGCAAAAACAAGGTAAAGGCTGAATCTACAGTTAACGCATTTTTCTCAAGACTTATTTATAGTGAAAATTTTTAAGAGGTGGATATGAAATTTAAAACAAATTCTGAATATGATAAATCACAAACTTTGATTAAAAAATTATTTCCAAATAAAGAAAGTATAGTAATAAACGATCAGCTTACAATAGAAGTAAAATATGGGGGATTAGCTAGTTATACCCCTGAGTATATAAAACAAACTGTAAAAGATGCTTACGGAGCCTGGTCTGATAATTTCTATTCACAAAAAAGCGTTCATTCTGGTCCAGTAAAATTGCAGCTTTATGTGCTGAAAAATTATGATGATTACAAAGCTCACATCAAGGAACTTTCAGGTGGTAAGGACCATAGAGAATTATGGGGTGGTGGAACAGTAAGAGCACACGAAGCTGACGGCACGATAGCAAAGACTTTTATTGTTGGAGATGTAAATGGCTTACTTTGTGCAAAATCTAAAATTTTAATGGAAAAAATGAGTGATGCATTTCTTGAGTACTCTACCGGTAATATGGATACAGTACCTGAAGTTTTACGTACCGGTATGAAGCTTTTCATGTGGAGCTATGATGCAGCTAAAAAAGAAAGCACTCGCGATATGCATTATACAAAAGAAGCATACAATAAAATGCATGAATCTGGGCATGATACACCATATAAAATAGCAAGTATGTCTAACGACTATAGAATATCAGATTGCTTAGTGACATTCCTACAAGAAAAACATCCTCAATTCATAAAGCAATTGCTTACTGAGATGTCCTTCGATAGAGTAGAAGCGATATCAAAATTCAAGCATCTTTTGAATAACTCAGAAGTTGAAAAAGAATTTAAGCAGTGGATGGATGTAAAAAGTGGCGATAAAATTGTGGCAGATCTTGTGCCAGATAGTGAAGTTATGACTTTTGGCGAACACAAGCTTCAAATAAATATAAAATATGATGATGAGGAATTAACTCAGAGCAAATTGAGTAGTGTAAAAAATGCCATCGAGAGTACTATAAAAGATTTTGATTCAGCATTTGGCATTAATAATTCTCAGCCTTGGCACAACATACCAAATAAAGTTAATGTTTTCGTATTTAATACAAAGAGTGACTACGAAAATTATCTTAAGGAGTTGAACGTTAACTATAAAGGCGCTTCTGGCTTAACAGTTCAAGGGCGTGGCTCAGAAATTCATGTTTATTTTTATCTACAAGACCAATTTGATGACTCGTGTAAAACTTTGAAACACGAATTGGGACACGCCTTAACTATCATTAATTCCTATTATGGTACAGGTGATGTCTTATCTAAGGCTATGCATGAAGGGGTTGCTAACTATATGGCAAGTTTAGAAGATGGTCGTCATGTCAATGACCACGGAGATAAAGAGGCCTTGATTGCAATAAAGAATAAAGGTCTCAAACCAGATGAAATATTGCGCAATAATATTTGGAGTAATAAAGGGGAACATTATCATTCGGATGCTGAACAAGTGATCAAATTTCTTGAAGATAAACACCCAGATATGATTGATAATTTGCTCAAGAGCCTTTCTAAATCTGGTGCAAATAGGTCTCAAGGTAATAAATTATTTGAGGATTTTTTGGCTGAGCTGAAAGGTTATGATCAAGAATTTAAACAATGGGTTAAGGCTGAGCTGAGTGGTGAACAACATATGGAATATAATGTTGTTGAATCTAACAGTGTTGAAAGTTCAACAAGCCAACAAAGTGCAGGCAAGGGTCTATATGGTTATAGCCCAGTACATAATGTAAGTGGTGATAAAACCAAGATAGAATCTAAATCAAGTGTCAGTAGAGAAGATTCTATGCAACCTGCTAAAAAAGCGAGTGAAGACGAACAAGGAAAAGCTGTTACAACAAAAGTTATGAAGTATAATAAACAGCCTTTCTTAAAGGTGAATATTGATGACAATAATGTAGAAAATACTATAGGAAAAGTAAACGAGATAAATAAGGTAACAGGTGCGACTAGTTTACATTTTGCTGCTTCATTGGGAGATTTAAGCAAAGTAGCAACGCTACTAAAACACAATTCATATATTGATACAAGAGACCATAATGGACAAACGCCACTACATTATGCCATTCAGTCAGGAAATACGGAAGTAGCAAAATATCTTATTGATCATGGAGCAAATCTTAATGTTCATGACAATTATTATCAGAAAACTAATACTAAATATGTGTATTATAAGACACCTTTACACTATGCTATTGAGTCTGGAAATATAGAGATAGCTAAATACTTAATAGATCGTGGTGCAAATCCTAATATTCAAGATGCTTATTCCCAAACACCATTATACAGTGCTATTTATTCAGGTAATACAGAAATAGTGAAGTATCTATTAGATCATAACGCAGATCCTAATAGTAAAAGTTATTATACTTTTCCGTTACTTGCTGCTATTAAGCTAGGGAATTCGGAAATAGTTAAGAGTTTAATTGAGTATGGCGCAGATCTTGGTATAAAGAACACGTCAGCTCAAACACTGCTACACTATGCAATTGAGCTAAAACATACGGAAATTGCTAAATACTTAATAGATCGTGGTATAGATGTTGATACCCGTGATATTAGCTCTGGTAAATCTCCACTACATTTTGCCATGCACATGAAAAATATGGAAGTAGTTAAATATCTCATAGAGCACAATGCGGATATTGATATTCAGGATAGCTACGGCTTAACACCTTTGCATCTTGCTGTTGATCTTGGGAATAAGAAGATGATAGAGCAGTTAGTTGAAAAAGGTGCGAATATTAATGCTCAGGATAATGATGGTTGGACACCTTTAGTTCATGCAGTGAGGCATGGAAAGTTAGATACAATAGAATATCTAATAAAAAACAAAGCTGACGTTGACGTTGTAGGCAAAGATGGCAGGACACTTGTTGAACATGCTGAGTTATGGGCAGAAGAGAAAGAACTAGCAAGAGATGTAATAGATAGCAAAGGCGATAATGATTCTTATTATCGTGAGCTTTCAAAAGAAGCTGCAACTTGGGAAAAAGCTGGAAAGGATATGCTTAGCTATCTCAAAAAAATTACTATGCAAGAAGAAGAATCTAACGATATAGACCAAATGCCAGCAGATCAACCTGCGAGTGAAGAAAGAAGTAAAAGATCGATAAGAGGAGACGAAGAGAAGCAAGAGGAAACAATTGTTATAGATAATGTGAAAGAAGAATCACAACATCCTTTAAAAATCAAAGTGGGTGAGGCTGTTGAAATAGGGAAATATAAGGTAGAACTGCAAGTTACGTATGATGATGTAAGAAATTTTTATGACACTATACGTGGTAAATATCATGATGGTAGTGGATACAATTATGAGCAAGTAATGGTTTTGTACAATGAAATTGTTAGGCCAGCATCACAGCATCATGATGAACCATTTACTCTTGCTGAGTCCTATATTGCAGATGGGCATCTATTTATTAAAAATCAAGATTTTGGAATTTTGAATGATTTTAATGAGATGTTCTATAAAAGTGATGAGTTTATGTAACATAAAAGGTGGATGAGAATTAATTGATATAAGGAATTAGATCTTCTATTTTTATTCCAGCGTTTCCTTATCCTGTCATCCCAGTGCTTCGACACTGGGATGGCTTTGTTGCATAGCACCTTAAGCAGTGATGGTTTACGACAAATTTATGTAATGATTTCAAATTTAGCCATACCAATACCTAATTTAGAATCAAAATTCCTGGATTCCAGTATCAAGTACTGGAATGACATCATCTACTATGCAACTTACTTTCAAAAATAAACGTTCCAGTGGTTTCATTTGCTTTCATCCCAGTGTTTCCTTCTCCTGTCATCCTATGGCTTGACCATAGGATGGCTTTGTTGCATCGCTCAAGTGAAAAGAACTGGCAGTTACTGACAAAATTCATTATAAATAGCCATTTAACTGTTGAAGAAAAAATATGCCACAAAAAATGAGAGTCAGTAACTGCCATGAATATAACAAATTTCTCCAAGAAAGAGGAAGCATTTTTTGTTATATCAATGACGCCATAGAAAATTGGTACGAGAATTGTCCAAAAATGCAGGGCGGCAACTATATTTATAGTGATAAAGTTGTGATTTTAGTGCATATAATCGTCAGTTTCTTTAGAATTGGTTTAAGACAAACAGTCGGGTTTATAAAAGGGTATTTGCAACAAATAGGAAGAGATTTGCAGCTATTCACAAGCATCAAAAAAAACTTAATATTAAGATAAATGATTGCAGAAAATAATATAGAAGATATCGAAATTGCTATAGACAGTACAGGAATTAGTATATACAACGACACACAGCAAGGAAAATAGCACTGACAGAGTGGCTATGAGCAAACGAGAAAATTGCACGTAATGTTAAATATAAACAACAAAAAAGCCATAGCTGTAAAATACAGTAACGGTGTCTACTCTGACCACTTGCGATTTGCTTGAAGAAGTTAATTTTCAGCACAAAATAAAAGCATTATATGCAGATAGGGCATACGATAGGCAAAAACTTTATAAATTGTGTAAGAAATACGATATAAAAACAAAAGTTCTACCAAAAAAGGATGCAGCAGAACATTCAAAAATAGATTATATGTCTGACAGGAATGCTGCTATTAGGTTAATAAAATTATACGGTGAAGATGGCATGAAAGAATGGAAAAAAAAGTAAATTATGGGAAAAGATCTTATATTGAAGGGTTTTTCTCAAGATTAAAGCAAATATTCGGATTTAGTTTTAGGAATAAATCTGAGATAAATCGAGAAAAAGAACTAGATGCTATTTGCTTAATAAATTCACTGATATTGGTGTGGCTAAATTTGAGATAGTTACATGAATTTACCATAAATCACCATCTCATAAAGTGTGATGCAACAAAGCCAATCGGGAGTCGCAATAGTAAAAGTGAAAGAAATCTTCAAAGTAGAACTATCCCCCAAAGCTGCACATGGACATAGAATATCCTTTATCAGGGATGGACGTAAACATTGAAGATCTTCCCCTAGAGCTGGATATAGATATAAAGTCATTTATACCATTACCTATATTCGAGAAAAATATCACATGCCAAGAACCTTGTCAAAATTATATAATCTATCTCTAGAGCAGGTTATTAAGAATATCAATACGCATAAAAGAGCTAGGTATTCCTAACACCACTAAACTCACAAATTCATTTGCTTGAGTTTAAAGGCACTCAACTACGTAATCTGTCTGAACTTTTTTTTATAATAATTTTGTTATATCATAAAACCAGCTATAATAGAGCACTATATCAGCTTATTTAAATGGCACTTTACTTTTTCTTTAGGAATTTTCTAGAAATTTAACTTATTGAATTCCAAGATATTATTTTTTGTAACATTATTATATACGTTATGGTAAGGAAAATAGAGAAATTTGTTAAGTAGTTTTTGCATGTTCACGAGCTATTTGAATAACGGCTACAATGTTTGTACTATTGTGCATCATGAGCTGAAATTCATTTATCCCTTATCTATATCTCAGTTCCACCAACAGTTATTGCATCGACCTTGAGTGTTGGCTGACCAACTCCAACAGGTACATTTTGTCCGTCTTTTGAGCACGTACCAACACCAGGATCTAACTTTATATCCTCACCAATCATTGATACTTTTTTCAACACCGTTGGACCGTCACCAATGAGTGTTGCTCCTTTAACTGGCTGTGTAATTTTACCATTTTCTATTAGGTAAGCTTCCGAAGATGAGAAAACAAATTTTCCTGATGTTATATCAACCTGTCCACCACCAAAATTTACTGCATATAGACCTTTCTTTACACTAGATATTATTTCTTCTGTTGTATGTTTTCCTGGTAGCATATAGGTGTTTGTCATGCGTGGCATGGTAACTTCTTTGTAACTTTCTCTTCTACCATTACCAGTTGGGCTTACACCCATGAGTTTAGCGTTCATATGATCCTGCATGTATCCTTTGAGAATTCCATCTTCTATAAGCACATTATAGCCAGGTAAAGTACCCTCATCGTCTATGCTAATAGAACCGCGCAAATTAGGCAGAGTTCCATCATCAACTACAGTAATGCCACTGGCTGCCACTTGTTTACCAATGGAATCTGAAAATGCTGAGATTCCTTTGCGATTAAAATCGCCCTCAAGTCCATGACCTACAGCTTCATGTAATAGTACTCCTGGCCAACCTGGACCTAGAACAACCGTCATTTCTCCAGCCGGAGCTGGAATTGCCTCAAGATTTACCAGCGCTTGCTCTAACGCTTGATTTGCAACTTCTTTCCACTTCTTCTCAGAAACAAAATTACTATAAGAGTCTCTTCCACCGTGCCCTGAAGAGCCTTTCTCAGCTCGGCCATTTTTCTCTAGGATGACTAATACATTAAAACGTACCAAAGGCCTAATATCGCTTAACCTGTGATCACCCTTTATTATTTGTACAACTTGCCATTCTCCACTTAGAGTTATTTTTACTTGCTTCACGTAGTTATTCTTGGACCTTACATACTCATTAACCTCATTGAGTAGTTTAATCTTTGAGTTCAGATCCATTTCATTTATGGGGTTAATCTTTGAATACAGCTCTCTTGTTCCCTCATTTAAGTTTATTGAATTTGTTTTGTTTAAAGATACTGAGTTTTTCACTATAGAAGCAGCGTTACTAATTTCCTTTTCGCTAATTTCAGAAGAGCAAACAAAAGACGTACTATCCTCACAAAAGGACCTTAACCCAAATCCCCTTCTGATATTCAAATCCATGTGTTTCAATATGTTATCATCAAAAACCAGGGACTCTGATTGGCAAAACTCTAAAAATAGCTCACCACCATCACTATTGCTCAAAGCGTTGTTGACTATTTTATATACATTATTAATATTAACATTGTTCTGAGCAAAAAATATTTGATCTAGATTTGGCATTACCTTTGAGCTAAAAATTGTTTAAGTATATTATTTAATTTTAACATAGTAAATCACAAAAAGCCCGGGTGGCGGAATTGGTAGACGCGCTAGCTTCAGGTGCTAGTAACTTTTTAAGTTGTGGAAGTTCAAGTCTTCTCTCGGGCACTCTATATTGATTTTTGAGTTAATTAATGCTATAATATAACATATTTACTATACTTAAGTTTATGAGTTGCGACAAAGAGAGGCTTGTTTACAGAAAGAAAATAAGAACTTATTCAAAACGCTTAGTTACTGCATTATCTATTGCTTCTTTGAGTGGGTACATAGCAGCATTAGCTTTGAATATTTCTGCCTTAAGCTTGTATTTTACTATTGCCAGCACTATACTAAGTGCACTTTCTCTTGTCTTAAATGTATGGTCATTAACTGATCATTTCAGGCAGCGTGACCTTAATAAGCAACTCGTTCCTCGGCAAGAGAAATTAATGAAGATCTGTCTTGATATTGCATCTAGCGTTTCATTTTTAATAGGAGGAATAATATATATATTGCCTCTCGAATCTCCTATTATTCCTTTCATTTCTACTGCTTTTTTTATTCTAGGTTGTACCTTTATGGCAACCAATTTCATTCGAACTATGATTAGTCAGCCGCAAATAGATGAAACCAAAACCTCAAAGCTAGTGATCATTTGAACATTCAATCTGCAATAGCTGCCTAATTATTACATGTTAATAAATTAGCTTATTTAACTTGACAAATTACGCCATCTCCCTTACTATAATAGCAAAAGTATTTATCCTTGTTTTTAATCTCCGCGGATTTAATAACAAAATTCAGTAAAAAACTCAGATATTTATTGGCAAATTACATAAAAATTATAGCGGCTGCATGTCTTTTAAATTTTTTCTACATTCAGCCAAATCGCGCTTATTTTAAGCGTTAGCACATTATCAATTTACATTATTAAAACTCGCTATACGGGGGGTTTTTTGTCTTTTTTTTATTTAGTAAATTTCTTAATATTTGTAGCTAAAGTAATTTTAGAGAGCCAGCGCGTGACGCTGGTTCCTGGATCCCAGTGGGCTTTGTTGCATCGCTATCTACGGCGGATTAAAGATAAAAAAGATGAAGAATATCAGTAGCTTATTATTCTAGCATTTATAGTAAGGACGGTCAGTGAATATCTAAATTTGAGTAAAAGAAATTTTACTACCATTCACTAATCTAGCTAAAATTCAAGAATTTCAATGCTTTAGCTATTTTAAGTAGAATTAAATTTACTAATACAAACAATAAATTACTATTCTTAAATTTGATCAGATTGACTGCAAAAAAATAAGATTTTCAATAAGTTGCTTGTATAGTTAGCCTTTCATAGGTAGCGATGCAACAAAGCCATCCCAGTGTCGGAGCACTGGGATGACAACAAAGGGCTACTTGAATGATACCCATATTCCAGCATTTGATGCTGAAATCCAGAAATTTTTACTATAAACAAGCATATTGAGCACAAAATTATGCTAAAACACAACGTTTTTTGAGATTACGGAAAGCCAGTGTAAGCTACTTGGATGACATCAAAGAGAGGGTACTGGGATTACACAAAAAGGGCTACTTAAATGACAGGATAGATAGAACTGGCATGAATTGGATTTGAGTAACTCAAATGACCAATGAAAACTGTAACCCTAAACATTGAAGCACTATTATGCACTAAATGATAACTTTCATACACTTGTCATGGTAGTCGTGAAAGAAATAATTCATACAATAAGCATGAATGAAATGATTTGGAAATTTATATATTATAAAGTATTAATAGTTAGTTAATTTATGAGGTGGAGACATGGGCTATAAGCTAAGAAAAAGAGAATATGATTATAATGAAAGTTTATTTAAAGAGATAGGCATTCAAGTGCAAGAAGTAGAAGGTCGTAACTTCTTAGAAATATCTAATATAATAGCAAAAATTATAGAAGGTTATCAATAAAGTGTCACCCAGATAAACCAGGAGGTAGCGATGAAAAAATACAGGCCCTTAACAGAAATAAAGCAGCACTTTTGCAATATATTAAACCACTAAGTGGAAAGAATCAGGGATTAATCATTCCTGAGGAATGGAAAAGGTATTTACAATCAATTTAGCAAGGTCAGAATGATAAGCATACAAAGTATTATGTTGTTTTTAGTTTAGTAAGCTTCCTACTGTTCATCTCGTCATTAGTGTCGTATATTTACTTGGGGTGTAAGCTATATAAGGCTGCTAATTTTACTGATACACCTGGCATTTTGTTTAGTGCGAGCCTAATAACATTTGTTACAACTTTTTTCTTATCTATTTATTTGATATCACCTTTAATGAAAGAAATTGTAGATTTGCAAAATTCTCAACGGGAACAAGGTGAAAATTTAGATCAAGAAGAGAGATGGGAAGAAATATTAAAAAGTAAAAGATTTAAATATTTCATTTTTACTTCCCAATGTTCGAGTTATCTCCCTCCTATTTTATTAATAGCAGGTTTGGTGTTACAGTATCAATCTAGTTGCGTAGACAGTAAAATACTCATTGGATTTGCTACAGTACTAGGTTGTAGTTTATTACTACACTTAGCAAGTGAAATCTACGAGAGAAAAGTTGTAAATCTTGTAAAAACTGAAGGAATAGGTGATGAACAAAATGTACCTATAGGAGCATCAACCGAAAAGCCAAGCAGCATTGTAAATCCTGATGGTGCTTTTAACGTCTCGGCTCATCAAGTAGGTTGATTATTCTCCATACTCAAATCTCTGGCTAAAAATAACGAGCCACAAATTAGTATGGTTTTGACGTTTTGAATAGAGGCTTTTAGTATGTGATTTGATATTGCATCACCGATTGATTCACATTCAATAGCATTTACTCCTATATTATTAGCTCCTTCTCTGATTAAATCTGTACTTGTTGCTTTAGGTTCAGATTTAACACAAACGGCGCATAGTAGTTTGATGTATGGCTTTAAGTGCTCTAAGAACTCTGCGACGTTTCTGTTACGAGTGACACCAAAGATCATATAAACACCTTCAGCAAAATTGTCTTTTACCCACCTAGCTAACACTCTGGCACCATCATTGTTGTGTGCACCATCTAGAAATAATTGCCAATCTTTTGGTAATAAAGAAATTAAATTACCTTCTTTTATAGACTCTAGCCGCGCAGGCCAATAAGTGCTCTGTAAACCTGAAGCAATGTCCTCTTCTCCAATATCAAATCCATATTTTCCACTCAAAATGCTACATGCTGCAATGGCGTTTCCTGCATTGATTATTTGGTGTTCACCCTTTAAAGATGGCAAAGAAAATTCTATTGATTGAATAGCCGATTGAAAGACCATTCTGTTATTCTGTTTTTCGCAATTCCATTCAAGTCCTCCTCTATACAGAGGAGATTTCTTATTTATTGCATGATGCTCTAGCGTGTTCATTATAGATTTTTCTTGTGGTGCTATTACGCAAGGAACATTAGGTTTCATTATTCCAGCCTTTTCACCTGCTATGGTTTCTACGGTAGGACCAAGATATTCTGTATGGTCAAGGGCAATTGAAGTGATGATCGTTAGAATTGGATTATCTATAACATTTGTTGCATCAAGCCTTCCACCCAGACCCACTTCAACTAAAGTAATATCAGCTTTATGACGAGAAAAAGCTAAGAAGGCTGCAGTCGTTGCGGCTTCAAATAGAGTGATGGGTTGTTCTGCGACTGCTATACGGCATTCTTCTAGTGAGTTATGTAATTCACTATCATCGATATCATTGCCTGCAATAACTATTCTTTCATTAAAATTCACTAAATGTGGAGAAGTGTAGGTATGAACTTTATACCCTGCTGCTTGCATCATATATCTTAGAAATGATAGTGTCGATCCTTTGCCATTAGTGCCAGCTATGTGAATTATTGGCGGTATTTTTTTCTCAGGATTGCCTAATCTATTGAGAGAGCTTTTTATGCGATCAAGAGAAAAATCCTTTGGTCTACTGCCAAGCGGCTTAGGCCAATGAGGCATGTATATCATAGATTATTGTTACATTTTAATTCATCTATTACACTTGCCATGCCGTGCGTGTCGATTTTTTCACTAAATTGAGAACGTTGATTAATAGCAATACTTATCCCACTCATTACAACATCGTTTATTAAGAAAGAATTGTCATTTTTAGTCACTTTAAAGTCAATGTTTGTAAATTCCTCATCACCATAAGAAAATCTTGTTCCTATCAGACAAGTTTCATCGTCAACTGCTTTTGTACTCATTATGATCATTTCACTATTATTTATGTATTTATACAAAATTTTAGCGCACAAGCGCGCGAGATATACTTCATATTCTTTTAGAAACTCTTCTTTTTCTTTCTGAGTAGATAAATTCCAATATTTCCCTATGACAAATCGAGATATTCCTTTGAGGTCAACATTATTCTGAATAATTTTCAGAAGTTCTTCTTGTACATGTTCTAGATTTTTTCTATTCCCTTTCATAGACGTGTTGTCTACTTGCTGCTTCATGGCAAGCACAAAAGTTTTGTGCCCTATACAATTCGCGTAAGCACTTGAGGAGATTACAATAAAGATGGTTAAGAACTTAATAAGATTCATAAGATATATTTATTAGCTATGATACTTAAAATGCAAAATTTAACAAAGGCAAAATAATGATCGCTAGTTTTAATATATCTATAGACATACTCTATATAAATAATCTATAATTAATTTAGGGGTCTGTGCTATGCGTTATGAGTTAAGTTAAATTTCCCGAGCGATAATTTCTGATCAAGGGAATTGCCTCTGTTAATTTCATTGAAATTAGTACGTGATGCCCACCTTAACTTTAGGTCTCAGGAATCTACTAAGACTGACGGTAGATATGGATCCCTTTTCCATTATTTAGGTTTATGTTACACCAATATAAAGAACAAGGTGTTTTTTTCTGTTCATCTCATGAGATATTTCAAGTTGTAATTGACGTTGAGAAGTATCCTGATTTTGTTCCTTGGTGCAAAGCTGTTTATATAAAAGAAAAAACTGATAGCCAAATGATTGTGGACCTCCTTGCAGCTTTTCATGGCATTAAAGGAAGTTACACATCAGAAGTGACCTTTCTTTCTCCAAATGGAGCAAATAAAAGTTGGATAAAAGCTGTGTCGTCAAATGGAATATTTAAACATTTATACAACGAATGGAAATTCACTCCTATAGATGAAAGTAAAACTATGGTAGAGTTCTATATAAAGTTTGAATTTAAATCCAATTTGTTTTCCACCTTATTAAACTCAGTGTATAAATATACACAAAGTAAAATAATTGCTGCATTTAAAGACAGAGTAGAAAGCCTTGCTAAACAAAAGTTATCTTGACATCATTTATATAAATGCATAAATTCTTTAATAAGTTAAGTGTTTCCATTGTAATGATTTTTAGATTATTGTTCTTACTTATTTTTATAAGTGTTAGTTCTTATGCAGCTATTGAACAAAACTTACCCAACACTCAAAAAACTGATGAAATAACATCAAAAGAACTACTGTCACTACTGCCTGATGATAAATTATTAGGTGATCCAAAAGCACCAATTTTAATGATAGAATATGCTTCGCTCACTTGTTATCACTGTTCTCTTTTTCATAAGAAAGTTTTTCCTAAAATCAAAGAGAAGTATATAGATACAGGTAAGATGTTATACATATTCCGTCATTTTCCTCTAGATTACAGAGGATTAAAAGCTGCAATGCTAAGTTATTGCTATGAAAAAGAAGAAGACTATTTTAATTTTAACAAAGCTGTGTTTAATGCAATAGACTCGTGGAACTACTCTAATTTTAGTGATTTAACTATACTACAAAAAATTGCTGCACTAAGCAATTTGAAGCAAGATGTATTTAACCAATGCATTAATGATAAAAAGATGATGGACAAAATTATAAATGATAAATCACTTGCAATTAATAAACTTGGTATAACAGCTACTCCAGTATTTATCGTCAAGCCTAACAATAATAAATCATATGTAGAGAATAATAAAATTAAACATGAAGGATATAGAGAGCTGGAATATTTCACTAATGTAATAGATGAGTTATATGGAAAAGCTATAGTGAAGTAATAACACTTTAGCTTACCATATAAAAACCCTATGCTGAATCAGTATTTTTTGATACTGTTTGTTGCTTTTTACGCTCAAACTCTCTTTTTTTACTGTGCCAAGCATAATAATACATAGCAATTTTATTCTCTATTAATACTATCGTTCCATCATAAAATTGGACCATATCCATAACTTTTTTCTGAGCTTCGTTAAAGCGTTCTTTGTACTTCTCGCGATAAGCTGGATTGTGCAGTAATTTCACTCCTTCATTATTATTAGATTTCTTGCTTAACGTTTCAACTTCGTTAGCAATGTTATAAGACATATAACCCCCTCTAATTGATTATAAAAATTACATTTTAAGAGAGATGTAAATAAACGATCCCTTAATTCTAGTATAACAATTGGTTATTATACTAGTTAACCATAGTAAAATATATAATAATCTTTGTCACTTAAAATTTTACTTTATAAAATAACAACTTAAAATAAAAAAATTTTATTATTCTTAACTCTATTGTTATATTTATAAATCTTATATAGATTAAACCTCCTTAGTTTATATTATAAAACTTAATGCGTCATAACTTTAGCAGAAAATCGTTGTACATAAGAAGCTTATTTGCAAAAGAGTATAAAAAAATAGAAGAACATTGTACTCTTGATAAGAAACAACGTATTCAAATCACTCCTGAAGAAGGAAAATTATTAAATTTATTTATCAAAATCCATAAAGTTAAAAGCATAGTTGAAATTGGCACGTTATATGGTTATTCGTCAATTTGTATGGTAAAAGCTTTACCGAAAGATGGTCATATATATACAATAGAAAATAATCCTCAACACTCAAGAATAGCAAAAAAAAATTTTAGTGCTTTTAATCTAAGTGATAAAATTACTCTAATAGAAGGTGATGCACTGGAAAAAATTAATGAATTATCAGCAAAGGCACCATTTGACATGATATTCATCGATGCTGACAAAAGTAGTTATCCTAAGAACCTGTCTTGAAAGGTAATGAAGAAAAGAGTATGATGAGGTAAGCAAAAAATAGGAGGGTAAGTTGTATCCAAGTGATATAAGTGACAAGGAATGGGAAATTTTAGAGCCCTATGTTGCACAAGGAGCGATAGGACGACCAAGAAAACATAACATAAGAACAATTATTAATGCAATAAGGTACATAATGAGGGGTGGTTGCCAGTGGAGAATGCTACCAAAAGATTTTCCTCCATGGAAAACGGTGTATGACTATTTTCTCAGGTGGCGTAATAATGGAAAATTGAAAAAAATACATGACATGCTAGTAAAAGAGGTAAGAAAAATGGTTGGCAAAAATGAAACACCTTCAGTAGGTATAATTGACAGTCAATCAGTGAAAACGACTCAAAAAGGGGATCAAGAGGATATGATGCCGGTAAAAAAATAAAGGGTAGAAAACGTCATATTATTGTAGATACACTAGGTCTTGTAATTACTGCAGAAGTACACAGCGCAAGCATTCAGGACCGTGATGGTGCTACCAATCTTTTTGTTCAAGCTAAATGCAAAGCTCCAACATTACGTAGGTTTTTTGCTGATCAAGGGTATAAAGGTAAATTACAAAATCGATGTTTGTTGGAAACTGGATGTTTGCTAACGATTACCAAGAAATTGGTTGATACAGGATTTCAAGTTATTCCTAAACGTTGGATTGTAGAACGAACCTTTGCCTGGCTTTCCAATTTTAGACGCATGAGCAAGGATTACGAACATTCTCCTCTTACTTCAAAAAACAATATCTTATTTAATATGATTACTTCTATGCTTACTAAATTAGCCAATTAACTCCTTTCAAGACAGGTTCTAAGTATTTAGATTGGGCAGAGTCATACATTAAACAAGATGGGCTAATCGTTGCAGATAATACACCTACGACAATGTTGCAAATTTTTATTTTCCTTTCCATTATGTCCAGAAGAGTTCGGTAGCTCTTTTACGCGAAATACCACATTTACGTCCTCAAGGTTAATTTCAATTCTCTTGACCAATGTTCTGATAATATCACGTTTAGTTAACCAGTCTGCGTTATCAAGGTTTAACGTAATATTGGAAGAAAAGTCTTCTAAATTGGCCACAACCAGAGTTACCTCCTGTTCTAATTCCTTTTGATAAAATATCTTTTTCTTCTCTTCTTTAATTGTTTTTAAGCTTTGTTTCATTGCTTTAATTCGTGGTTCAAATTCCTCTTGATTGATATATTCTTGAGCATAACTATCGATAAGTCTAGCAATACCACGTTTTAATTTATTTTCTTGTTTCTCTAGCAGGTCACTTTTTTGATCCAATGATGATTTTTTTAGTTCTGAAAGCCTACGCTTGTATTCTTCTAAAATCCTGTTTGGATTTTTCAATAACTGCTTAACCTCTTCCCACACAGCTGTTTCTAATGCATCTGAGCGAATGGGTTTATTGTCACAAATCTTATTACCACCAAAACGGTAAGAATCTTTACCACTACAACGGTAATATGCATAATGACCACCTTCTTCTTCTCGTCTACTTCTCATGCAAGTTCCGTAACATCCGTAATTACAACGCTTACATATGACTAAACCTTGTAGTAAGTACTTTGCTCCTCTTTTTCTTGTCCTTGCTACTTTTCTATTTTCAGCTAATTGTTCTTGAACAATATCAAATATATCTTCATCTACTATATTTGGCACTTTAATATAAATCCAATTTGCTTTTTCAACAGGATAGACAGAGTGGTTACTTTTTGGCTGCTCACAAGAGCCTTTCTGTGGTCTTACTTGCTTTAATCTTACTCCTAACCTTCTTCTACCAAAAGCTGCTTGTCCTTTGTAAGCAGGGTTTTTCAACATACTCCAAATTGTACCTTTATTCCAGCGTTCTTTTCCTTTTTGTGTCTTAATGGACATAGTATTTAGCCGACGACATACTTCCCCAATACTTGTTCTTTCTCTGCCTATCCACAAAAATACTTTACGAACGACATCAGCTTCTTTTTCGTTAATCTCAAATAAAGCTTGTCCTCCTCCCATATGCTTATCTATATAACGATAACCATAAGGAGCTCCTCCCATTACATTTACATAGCCTTTGTTAGCTGCATAGATTTTACCACGACGACTTCGTTCCATAATTTTCGCACGTTCATATTCTGCTATCATACCTTGCATTTGTAACAGTAATTGAGATTCTGGGTTACCGTTAATCTCATAATTTAAAAAAACCACTTTTGCTCCTGCTTTTTCAAATTCTTCAATCAGCACCATTTGATATGCATATTTTCTAGATAAACGATCAGGAGAATGAATGTAAATCTTATCAATTTTACCTTCTGTTACTTTATCACGTAATTTTTCTAAATCAGGGCGGACTAAATGAGATCCACTGTAGCCGTTATCAATAAATTTATACTCACTTAACAATCTGTATCCGTCCAGATTAATTTGCTTCTCTAAAGCTGCAATTTGACTTTCTATCGTATTTCCTTCTACTTGTTTCCCCGAAGAAACTCTCGCATATAAACATACTGTTACCATTTGACCCTCCTTGAATCCCATTTTTATGTTTTAAGTTTTTTTGACTTATTTCCTTTGACACTACCTTTTCATAAGCATCTGATAAGCATTGTTCTGCTAACCGATTAGGTTCATAGCTACAGCTAATT
The DNA here is from genome assembly GCF_964028625.1 of Wolbachia endosymbiont (group B) of Horisme vitalbata. Classification (NCBI taxonomy): domain Bacteria; kingdom Pseudomonadati; phylum Pseudomonadota; class Alphaproteobacteria; order Rickettsiales; family Anaplasmataceae; genus Wolbachia; species Wolbachia endosymbiont (group B) of Horisme vitalbata. Next base: position 1,434,723 of record NZ_OZ034797.1, on the reverse strand, counting down.
TGGATAGCTAATCTCTTGTTTCTCATGACTTTTCCTTGAAATAATATGTTCATATCATTCCTTAAAGCCGATGGTTAATTGATTATTAGCGCTATAAGTAAATCGGACTCTTGGTTCTGGACACAGAAGTTTTCGAGAAATGGTTTTCTCTAGTTTTATTTTTATGTTTTTTGCAACATTGTCGGTAGTGTAAACACTCTATTATTTGATACAGTATTTTTAGAATCTCCTCCAAAAGAAGTATCAGAAAAGTCATGGCGTGCTATGAGAGAGTTTAACGATAGATTGTCAGATGAAAAAAAATATTTCTCCATATTGATTCCTACTCTTACTATTACCCACAAATATAAAGTTCGTGAGCAAGTCGCCATCCTTCTGCTAGATCAAAGAGACGTCTCCATCCTTTCCAAATAGTAATGGGTCCTGGTTCTAGATCATTTTTTCTAGCCAAATGTCCTCCAAGTTGAGCAACCCATGAAACAGCTTCTTTTATAGTAGGAGTTGCATTTGAACATGGTTTTCTATGTATTTTTACATATAGAACTTTCCATTCTTCTTCGGCTAATAAGGTAGTACACGGTAATGTTGGATCAGTTCTTGCAATTGTTGTAATAAAGAAAATTCTCCAAGCAATAATACTCATTACTGTTAAATATCGCATCAACCTTTCTGCTGTTCCAAGCCTACATTCTTCAACTTTGAGACCAGATTTTAAAATTTTATGTAATATTTCTATTTTCCATCTAAGACAATACCACCTAACTTTTTCAACAGCTTCATCAAAGGTATTGACTGGAAGATTTGTTAAAAGCATCCACTCTAGCGGACTTGTTTCAGAAGGAAAGTCTTTTTCAACAACGTAAACTGCATAGTGTGGTAATTTAAGTAATTCTTCTTTCTTATGCCTAATACTATTCTTAGATGGATGCATAATAAACTTTCCGAATCTAACTTCCAAATGTGCTGTTCTTTTTGGCTTATTATCTTTTGCAGGAACTTCAACTTTTACCGTACCTGCACAATGAGAGGATTTAATAAATTCCCATAACTTCTGCTCACCTTTTTCAGGATATCGAGATTTTCTATTTACTGCCCTATCTTTGGAAGCTCTAACTAACACTGCCGAATTAAGATTATGTGCAAGCTCAAAAAACTCATATATATCTGCTTCTCTATCGCATATAGTTATAGTCTCAGTTTGAGTTGAATCAATAATGTTGTTTGTGTTGCTTAAAGTTTCTAACCATTTTATACTCTCTTTATCTTCAATGCGGATACTGTCATTGTTCTTTTTTTTTATGTTTTCAGATTCTTCAGGTCTTGAATAAATTTTTTGATCTAGTATCCCTAGTACCAAACCTTCTATACTAACAGCTAGAGCTGTATGCATTATAATACCTTGACTATGTTTTCTTGTAATAACTCCCAATCCACTTGTTTTTTCATGGTCTGTGTATGAAATATAACTTGTATCTTGGATCACAAAAATTTTTTTATGGGCTTTTGTTCTTTCAACTGTTTTAGCAACGTGTGAAGCTAGAATATCGCCTTCTTTCACGTTCTCATTTTGAAAAAAACGATATGCTGCTTTTGCTTCTGACCAACTTCCACACGCCTGATTGATTGAGCTTTCAGGTAAACTTGTAAAACTATCAGCAATATTTACTAATCGGTCAGTTAACCTTTTATCTCCAAGTACAGCATCTCCAAATTCATTTTCAGCCCATTCATTATTCCTGTTTGCCATTTTTTACCCTCAATGTTTGCAAACTTTAATGTTGTAATACTTTATTTTTATGTCCATTTATATTTGTGGGTAATAGTAAGATTCCTACTGACGAAGGAATGACTGTAGCTTTAAAACTCACGCAAGTTAAAAATCAAGGTCAGCGTAATGTCTAGGGGGAGTTAAGCCAAAAACTCTCTCTAATAATATTTCGCGAAAACAAGGCCTTGATTTAACAATGGAGTACCATTCTTTTAAAATCTTACTTTTTTCCCATGGGAAACTATTTACGTAGTCTATTATAGAAATATGTGATGCTAAAGTAATATCGGCTAAAGTGAACTTATCGGTTGCAAGCCAAACGTTCTTGTTAATTAAGTGTTCGATGTATTCCATATGGCAAGGCAGGTTATTCTGAGCTGCATGAAGAAATCTAGAGTCAGGGCTGCGGTTAGTAATTACTTTTTCATTCATAATATACTTAGTAACTTCATTGTAAAATTTGCTATCGAACCAATTGATTAAAGCGCGTATTTTAGACTTAATAATAGTGGATGAACCAAGTAATTTGACGTCGCTATTGTAAGTCTCTTCTATGTATTCACAAATGGCATTACTATCCGCTATTACAAAGTTATTATCTATTAATACTGGTACTTGTCCGATTGGATTGATCTCCATGAATTCATTCCGCTTTTCCCATGGATTTTCATATACCAAATCACAACTCAGCTTTTTTTCCTTGAGAAGAGCTCTAACTTTTCGTGAAAACGGACAAAGAGGAAAATGATATAAAATCATAATATTCCTCTTTTGTTATTCCAATACCTATATGTTGTCATTCCAGTACGTGACATTGGAATCCAGCTTATTTCATTATGTTTAACATATACTCCTAGAATCCATTGTCCATTGTATAATTTCCAAATATTTTTATACTTGAATCCCAGTACAACTGTACGAACATTGTAGTCTGAGAGCAATCCCCACCGGAAGGGTGTCATTTCAGTGATTGACACTGGGATGGCTTTGTTGCATCGCTCAAGTGAAAAGAACTGGCAGTTACTGACAAAATTCATTATAAATAGCCATTTAACTGTTGAAGAAAAAATATGCCACAAAAAATGAGAGTCAGTAACTGCCATGAATATAACAAATTTCTCCAAGAAAGAGGAAGCATTTTTTGTTATATCAATGACGCCATAGAAAATTGGTACGAGAATTGTCCAAAAATGCAGGGCGGCAACTATATTTATAGTGATAAAGTTGTGATTTTAGTGCATATAATCGTCAGTTTCTTTAGAATTGGTTTAAGACAAACAGTCGGGTTTATAAAAGGGTATTTGCAACAAATAGGAAGAGATTTGCAGCTATTCACAAGCATCAAAAAAAACTTAATATTAAGATAAATGATTGCAGAAAATAATATAGAAGATATCGAAATTGCTATAGACAGTACAGGAATTAGTATATACAACGACACACAGCAAGGAAAATAGCACTGACAGAGTGGCTATGAGCAAACGAGAAAATTGCACGTAATGTTAAATATAAACAACAAAAAAGCCATAGCTGTAAAATACAGTAACGGTGTCTACTCTGACCACTTGCGATTTGCTTGAAGAAGTTAATTTTCAGCACAAAATAAAAGCATTATATGCAGATAGGGCATACGATAGGCAAAAACTTTATAAATTGTGTAAGAAATACGATATAAAAACAAAAGTTCTACCAAAAAAGGATGCAGCAGAACATTCAAAAATAGATTATATGTCTGACAGGAATGCTGCTATTAGGTTAATAAAATTATACGGTGAAGATGGCATGAAAGAATGGAAAAAAAAGTAAATTATGGGAAAAGATCTTATATTGAAGGGTTTTTCTCAAGATTAAAGCAAATATTCGGATTTAGTTTTAGGAATAAATCTGAGATAAATCGAGAAAAAGAACTAGATGCTATTTGCTTAATAAATTCACTGATATTGGTGTGGCTAAATTTGAGATAGTTACATGAATTTACCATAAATCACCATCTCATAAAGTGTGATGCAACAAAGCCATCCCAGACTGGGATGACAGGAAAAAAAGGCATTCTGATGACACTATTAGTGATGATTGTTTTTATACAGAGTTTTTTCCTTTTAACTCTTACCAAAAGAAATTGCCTGAAGGTAATAAATTTTTGGTGCCAATGAGGAAAGAGGTGGTTTCTAATCTAAAGTTTTTACTAGCCAATGAAATCGCGCGATTTGCAACAGATCTTATTAAAGAGCAAAAAAAAGAAGACAAAAAATCGGAACTAGGTTTTGAGGAGCTACCAAATGATATAGAGAAGGAGATAGAAAAGTATGTAGATTATAATATAATTGATGAAGTCTTTGATAAGGGATCTTATCTATATGGTGCGGAGTGTGTTGATAGAAATTTGCAACGTTCTTTTGTAGATTTGCTCTCATCGAGGATAACAGGTTATGAAAATGGTCCTAAAAAAACTAAGGATTTTTTAGAAGAGAAAGGAAATTATGTATATCTAAAGAAAAGCATTTTTGATAATCCTAAGCTTGTTAAAGACATAGTAAAGCATATAGTATCTCTGACATGCCGTTGTTTTGATACTCCAAATACCGAGGATGATAATCCAAATACCGAGGATGAAATGAATAAAACTCTGAAGTTCGCAATTGTTGATTTAATTTGTAAGGCACTACCGCACCTACCAATTGATTCTATGTGGCATACTTGCCATAAAGAAAGTGAAGATGAGTATTCAATTTTGGCTCCTGTTATTGATTATGATAATTACATAGAGTTTTTAAATGAAAAAGAAGTTGATCATATTAATAATAAGGTGTTTGGTGGTACAAAAGTATTGCGTGATGTAAAAGATGATATTGCAGAAAGAGGTCTGCCAACATATGGTGACGGACGAATATATGCAATAGACTTTTTTAACCGAGACATTGCTTACTGCGTGATGGATAAGATCATAGAGAGCTCTGTAATCAATGAGGATTATAAACTGTCCATTGATCCTGCGCGTGTGCCAGCTATGAAACCACAAACTCTTGCCCCTTCTGAAGAAAAAGTAGGGACGGATGGACCAAGTGCAGATACAAGTGCAGATAGTGGTTTTGGTGATTCACCTAAGAATTCAGTTATAGGTAAATCACATGCTAAAAACTCAAGCAAATTCCTTAGGCCCGACTACTATGGTGAAGGTAAAGGTGGGGATGATGCTTCGGCTAAAGATAGTGGCTTTGGCCCTTCTTCAGCACGATCTTCAGCACGATCTTCTTTTAATAAGCCCAAAACAACATTTAACCAACCTTCTATATCACAGCCTGACCAATGTTCTGCAAAAAAGCAGACATCAACTAGTAAAAAATCAATTTGCTGTATTTTATAGCTAAAGAAAATTAGACTATTTGAGGACGAATTGTGAATGAAAGTTTATTTGCCAAGGTATAGCTGCCTTGGCCTACAAATCTTGGTTTCTTTATCGTTTACCATTTCATACCACTGGGCAACCCAACCAGTGGTTCTTGCAAGTGCAAAAATGGGTGTAAACATACTTGAAGGGATACCGATAGCATTCATTATTATACCTGAGTAAAAATCAACATTTGGATACAACTTACGTGTAATAAAATACTCATCCTTTAAAGCTATTTCTTCAAGTTTTTTTGCAATTTCAAGTAATTTATTGTTTTGCTCTAGTTTGCTTAAAATCTCATGACAAGCATCCTTTAATATAAGCGCGCGCGGATCATAGTTTTTATAAACACGATGTCCAAATCCCATTAGCTTAAATGGATCTTTATCATCTTTAGCTTTCTCAATGAATCTATCTACATCTCCACTTTGCTCTATCTCTTTTAGCATATTTATAACTGCCTCATTAGCTCCACCGTGTGCTGGACCCCAAAGTGTAGCAACTCCTGCAGACAGGCTTGCAAATAGATTAGAACCAGCTGACCCTACCAATCTGACAGCTGCTGTAGAAGCATTCTGTTCATGATCAGCATGAAGAGTAAATATTTTATCCAGAGCTTTTACAAAAAGGGTATTATTAACAGCACTGCCAAATATCATATTTAAGAAATTCTCACTATAACTTAATTTATTATTAGCATTTATGAATTCCTGATTGTTGATATGTCTATAAATCATTGCAACAATTGCAGGAACTTTTGCTATTGCAGAAATTCCAAAATCTAAATCTTCACCATTGACATTGTTGCCATGCATTTCATGGTAAGACGCTGACAAATTTGCAAAACATGCAACTAAAATCGACATAGGGTGAGCAGTTTTTGGAAATGCTTTGATTACATTTGTAACTTGCTCTGATACTTTGGATGATTCTTGTATTTTGAGAAGAAATTTTTTGTGTTGCTCTGAACTGGGTAATTCACCATAGAGCAATAAATAAATCACAGCAGTAAAATTATTATTCTCTGCCAAATCAGCTATATTATGTCCCCTATATTTAAGAACTCCTTCATCTCCATCAATGAATGTAATTGTAGAAGAGCATGAAGCTGTAGAAACAAACCCTGGATCGTAAGTGAATAATCCTGTCTTCTTATATAAATCCTTGATATTTAACACGCCAGGACCTACTGTTCCATTTAATACGGGTAGATCAATTTTTGACCCATTACTTAGTTCCAATAATGCTTTTTTATCCATCACTTAAGCTACTTAATTTTATACAGAATATACAAACTGAAGAGTATATATTAATACAGCTAACTTTACATTAACCGTATTAAGCGGTCATCAATGCTTTTACTTTTGCATTTAAGCGACTTATTTTACGCGCAGCGGTATTCCTATGAATGACACCTTTATTTACACATTTATGTAAATTGGATTCAGCATTCCGAAATGCCAAGACAACATTCTCTTTATCACCAGACTTGATTATATCAACTAATCTTCTAATAGCAGTACGAGTTTTGCTTTTTCGCATCTTATTTACTAAAGTACGCTTTGCTATTACCTTCATCATTTTTTTAGCACTCTTATGATTTGCCATATATTAATACCTGTACTTTTCTTTTAATTATAAAGTTTTTTTGTTAATTTGCAATATCAGTTTTTTCTGCAATTAATCTACTACTTCTTTCTTCAATGATTTTTTCTAAACTTTGCAAGAATTCATTTTTGTTTAACCCAGGATATATGGGAGGTAATATTTCTATTACCGCCTTTCCGGGATTCTTTCTCAGAGAAAGTATGCTTTTTGGCCAAAACAAACCAGTGTTTAAAGCAATCGGTAACACAGGAACAGATAATACGCTATATAAAGCAGCAATACCCGATTGATATTTTATATTTTGGTTTATAGTTGTTCTTGTACCTTCAGGAAATATTATTATGCCTCTATTTTCTTTTATACACACTTTTGCTAATTTCATGATATGACGCACAGAACTAATACCATCTGAGCGGTTAATAAAAATCATTTTTAATGCCATGAGATGCAAACCAATGAATGGAATCCATTTCAATTCACGTTTTAAAATAAAAACTGCTTTTCTAAAAAGTAGTATAAAAATAAATGTTTCAAATGGAGATTGGTGTTTAGATGCAATTATAAAAGGTTGCTTAGGAATGTTTTCCATTCCCCTCACTTCATATTTAATGCCACATAATAAACGCAACATGAATAATACAACTCTCACCGAGCAAACAAGGAAAATGGTTATTACACACTCAGGAAAGAAAATTACAGGGAGAGTAATTAAAGTATAGAATACTTCCCATAATATAAGGAGTAAATTAAATAATAAACTTGCAATCACAAACACACGTAAACTTATTTGAATTTAACTTTACTACAAAACTAAAAGCAATAAGTTTAATTATTGATCATCTGAGTAATAGGATGAGAATCAGCTAATTTGTCCTTTAACTTTTCGTTAGCAATATGAGTATATATTTGTGTTGTAGAAAGATTAGTATGGCCAAGAATTTTTTGTATCAGCACAATATTTGCTCCGCTATTCAGTAGATGGGTAGCAAGAGAATGCCTAATCACATGTGGAGAGATTTTATTTTCATCAATATCGCACTTTCTTGCTAATTCCTTTATTAATTGACCAACTCTTTGCCTTGTAATTGGTTTATTAGGTTTATCACCTGGGAATAGCCAATCAGATTTTTTGTTGTTAGGGAGCAGATTGTCACGAATTGATAAATAATCTTTAAGGCTTTGCAATGCTTGTTGATTAAAAAAGATTTGCCTTTCTCTGCCACTTTTTCCCTTTATTATTATGTAGCCTTCCTTACCATTACTGTTTACTAAATGTGATACTTCACATAACTTCATATTGATTAGTTCAGAAACACGCATCCCGGAAGAGTAAAGAATATCTAAAATTGCACATAGCCTTTTACTGCTTATCTCTTTATTCGATCCGCTTGCTGATTTTTTTACTGTTTCCATGAGCAAAAATATTTCTTGAACACTTAAATACTTAGGCAAAGGACGGGAAACCTTTGGATTTCTTAATTCATTATCATTAGCCGGTGCTGGATTAAAATCTATTATTCCATCATTAAATAGGCACTTATAGAAATTTTTGATAGCAGATATTTTTCTTGATATAGAGCTAGTTTTATATTTCTTTTGTGTACGTAAAAAGTTTACATAATCTTTAATATTAGCTTTACTTGCACCAACTAAGGTAGTGCCTCCTTCTAATAAAAATTTTTCAAGTTGGTGTAAATCTGAACGATAACTTTCCAAAGTATTTTGTGTAGAGGATTTTTCGGAAACCAAAGTATCTATGTAATACGTTATGTAAAGATCCTCTTTTTTATTTTGTGGTTGTTTATTTTTCATTATCAGCTCCTATATTTATTTCTTTGACTATAATTTGATTAAAAGTATTTTTTGTATTTTTTATAAGAAAATATGAGATAAATAAAACATTTATCAATAAAGTAAGTACTACAAACCTTTGTTTTAACCTTTTTTTTAAATTTGATCTTATTTTTACCATATTTCAATTATAACATCAAATCTATAAAAAACATCCTGTAAAGTAAGTTTTACTATCATATAAAATATCCCTTAGCTATGTCTGTTTATGCTTATTACATCATAGCATTTATTATAATTTTAACATAAAGAGATAGTGATTTCAACTTCATTATTGTATGGGTATTAATAAATCTTTAATATATATAACAAATGTCTTGAGCAGAAGGAATCACTTGGGACTTTTTTTTAATAAAGTGTTAATAAAAGGAATGGTTACATTCGATCCTATGGATTCACTATCTATTTTTTCTATAATTTTATTAATGCTGTGGAAAGAACGTTCTATTCTTGCTAGAATATAATTAATCACTTTTAAATCAATTTTTAACTGTTTATCTGAAAATAGTTTTATTAGCATAATTCTTAATAATTCCTCGCTTGCAGGCAAAATTTTTACGCTGGTAGTTGACAATATTCGGGAGCTTAAATCTCTTAGTTTGAAGTTAAGCTTTTTTGGTGAAATTGAAGAAGTGATTAGCAGTCTCTTATCATTTTCTTTCATATAATTATAACAATGTAACAACATTTCCTCATCTTTAATGTTTTGTACATCCTCTAAAATAAACGCATCGCTATACCTCATTTCGCTTACAAAATTATTCACATTGATAAAAATTGCATTGTTTATTGATTGCCAAATATGAGCAAGGTGAGTTTTTCCAGAGCTGTTAGGTCCAAAAAGAATCAGGCATTTCCAAGATAAATCGTTAACTATTGAGTTATATACGTGCTTATTTTCGTCTAAGGTGATATAGTTTTGCCAGCAATAATCAACTTGATTATTGCTAAATAAATTTAATTGCACGTAAAGCCTCTTACATTACTACTTTTTGATAATAATTTTTGCATAAAAATTTACTTGGTCAGGTAAGGAAGCAGTATTACTACTACCCCCTCCCTTAGAAACGCAGCATGCAGGTTTCCCCACACTACGCTTGAGCCCCTTATCTAAGTTCTTCTTTTCTAGAACCGGCTTGTCCTTCATGATTCCTCAGGAAACATCATTCTTAATGGTGACACCAACAGTAGAGAACCTTCTCTTGAGAAAGAGCTTGCTAACATTCTTGTTCGTTTCACTCTCTCATCAAAATACTTTTTCCATTTTAAGTCAAGGGGATTTGCATCCGCTCTGATTTTAACATGTCGTCTGATAGGTATATCAATCAGCTTAAGCAGTCTTAAATACCGTATCTCTTTTGGTTTGTTCTTGCATATGGGTGCAGCAAAAACCCATTGGCGTTGACCCATTACTTTGAAGTAACGATTCTTTATCCAACGTAATCCTTTACGAGGATGTCTTTTCTTTGCCCATTTCCATAAACTATGCCAAATTTCATTGTCGATCTTTCTAAACGCTTTTTTAGCACACACATGGTGATAGTAATTTCCCCATCCTCTCAGTAGAGAGTTGAGTGACTTAATTACTATAGCCTGAGTGTTCGCTATATTTGCTTTTATCAATGTACGTGCTTTATTAAGAAGTCTTTTAATACTTTCTTTCGAAGGTTTAATAATTAACTTCTTATTATATCTACGTACATTACAACCAAGAAAGTCAAACCCTGTTGTGATAGATGTAATCTTTGTCTTCTCTTCTGACAGAATTAAACCTCGCTCATGAAGAAAAGATGATACTAAAGGCTTAACTTCCTTTTCCAGTACTTCATGTGTGAAACCTGAAATAATAAAGTCGTCTGCGTATCTGATTACATTCACTCCACTTCTGATTTTGTTTCTTTTTCTACTGCCGAGTTTACCAAATCGACTTTCCAATAACTTTTCAAGTCCGTTTAAGGCTAAATTGGCTAGTATTGGAGAAATTATACCACCTTGCGGGGTACCTGCAGTTGTGGGATACAGAGTTTTTGATTCTAGGAAGCCAGCTTTTAACCAACTATGCAGAATTTTTTTCTCCATAGGAATATGCTTCATAAGCCATTCATGATTAATGTTGTCAAAGCATCCTTTGATATCACCTTCAAGTATCCATTGTAGTTGATTACGACTTGCCAGTAACAAATGACAAGCTACTGTAGCATCTGCACAGGATCTTTTAGGTCTAAAGCCATAGGAGTGACGATCACTGATCGTTTCAGCTATCGGTTCCAGAGCAAACAGATATAATGCTTGCATGGCTCTATCTTTTATCGTGGGTATTCCAAGAGGTCTTCTTTTGCCATTAGATTTACTGATATAAATCCGTTTTAGCGGAGAAGGTTTATATCCTCTTTGCTTTAACTGCTTTATTCCTTGAAATTTAGCATTGCAAGTTGACCATAGTTGACGATCTACACCTGCTGTGGTTTTTCCTTGGTTTTCAGTTACTCTCTTAACAGCCAAAGCTTTTCCGCTAAAAGAGCGTGTGAGAAGATGTTGTAAAGCTTTTACCTTACCCCATCTTCCTTCTTGGACAGCCTTAACAATACGTCTTTGTAGCCTCACAATAACTTTCTGGCATTTCTTCCATGGCAATTGCTTCCATGCTTCAAAGCTTTCGGTAGATGCACTTACGGGTTTACTTGTAATCATCTGCTTTCCTACCTTAAGTGGTTAACAAAGTTTCTTGTCACGAGGGACCAAATGGAAGTCTGCTCGTTTTCACGCGAATTAATGTTACAAATTCTATCCATTTCGTTACAAAATGGCATTCGCTTTCTCCATTCTCCTTTACCTGCACTTCCATCAGCATTCCTTGCGGTTTGCTTGCCATGTAGGCGAAAATACAGGCTTACCCTGTTTCTCCAGTCATACAACAGTGGGTTAGGTGGCTTCTCTATACCGGTGGAGTTATTATTTGCGTACATCTAGAAATGAAAAATGTAACTTATCCACATTACCTTTTGGTCAGAGCTTATCAGCATCTTTAGCTCTTTCATCGTATCGGTACTTATAAAGCTTCACTTACGTTCACCATACCACTAGCCTAGCCCTCCAACCACATGATGCTTGCAGTTTATGCCCCTCTCACGATTGAGCATCTTCTTTTTCAAGAGGAGGTTCATTGTCCGCATCGCTTGGCACCAACCGGTTGCCCGATTCGCACTGATGCGTAGACTCAGACGGCAAAACATCTGGTTTAATAAGTTTTAGAATCCTTTCAGTTTCTTTCTGAATGAATTCCTCTCCTTTTAAACAATATGACCGAAGACTTTCAGGTCGCACCATCTCTCAAATGTATCAGAGGTCCTTTTTCTTTTTATCGTGAACTAATTAGCCATTTTTATAAAGCTCACTTTCAAAATATTTATTGATTGCATATTCTACTAATACACTGAACATTCCTATTATTGGAATAAAAAATAATATACCTATAAACCCAAAATATGAGGTGCATATGACAACTCCTAAAATAATGATAGTTGGATGTATATGAACTTTTTTTCCTATTAATAAAGGCACTAATATGCTTGAGTCTATTAATTGACCAACACTAAATAATAGCAAGACAGCAGTACTTTCAAACCATCCACTAAATTGAGTAATGGCGCTCAAAAATCCGATAATAGTGTATAATAATGGCCCTATATAGGGTATAAATGTTAATGTTCCTGATAAAATTCCAATAGCTACAGAATGCTTCAGCCCAATTATGCTAAGGCCCACGGAGTAAAAGATCATCATGACTATACATACGTTTAACTGTCCCTTTAGGTAATTAGATATAATGAAATCTACTTTGGAAAAATAACCTGCAGCTTTTTCTCTGTAAAGAATGGGAATTAGTTTATTAGCCTTTTCTACAATTGCAGGCCAATCACGTAATACATAAAAAAACACCACAAGCGTAATAGCTATTAATGATACCATGTAAATCAAATTAAAGCTTGAATTTAGCACTTGAATTATAAGATTACTGCCCATGCTAAGAGCATTTATAAAATAAGATATATAATCACTGTAATTTTCTACTAGATTTTTAGACAAGTGATCAAATAAACTATCTTCAGTTTTTATATTAAGAAATTCTAGCACAGAAGGAATCACTTTAAGCTTTAATGAAGGTATCTTATTCACTAAGAAATTTAATATTAAAGTAATTTGAAAATATATAATAGGTAAAACAAATGTGATAACTAATATAAAAGCTATCAATAAGGTAAGTATTATAAAAACTACAGAACATGAACGTGGTATTCTATATTTTTCAAACTTGGTTACTAGCGGGTTAAATAGATGTGCAACAAAAACAGATATTAGACACGGAACAATCATAGGACGCATCAAAAATAATGCCCCTATTATGAAAAGCAGTACACAACAAATAGTTATATGACGTTTTTGCATGTGTTTAGAATAGTTAATTTACCGAAAAATATACAGTTTTTTGTAAGTACTATCTATTCATTATTTTATTAGGCATGAGATCAGCCAAATTTTCACTCAATTGCCAACTAGATAAAACTCCGTTATGCGGGTTATCTGTAAAGCCTCTCAGATTAACGATCTTAATCGAATTTCTATTTAACAATAGATCATCTACTGCCTTTGCCAATTGTACAGGATATGGTATTAAGGTGTCTCTTTCATGATTAATGACTACTATTGGTATATTATCATTTTGTAGCTTTTGTATATTGCTTACTATATCAAAATCTAAATTTAGGACCTTAAGCATCTTTTTCAATAAGCATGAGGGCAGTACACTTAAAATTTTTGCTTGAGGAATTGGAAAATGCTTTATTGCATTATGAAAAGAGCTGAAAGTGCTAGTAAAAATAACGCCTCCAAGTTTAATATTTTTGTCTGTAAAATATTTTAATACTTCTGATGCAACTGCTCCTCCAAAGGAATGGCCGAAAAGTATGATGTTTTCAGGTTTTACACCCTTGTCCATTAATTCATTGATTTTTTTTATCGAAGACTGAGATAAGCTTTTATTCTTATTTATAAATGGAATCATGAGTATTGATATAGACAAAAAAGTGCAAATCAAAGCTGCTAATATTGCTGAATTCGCTGTCCTAGACGTCATTGGGTTGGTAAATAATATCAGAGCGGGTGATAATATGGATATTCCTAAAAATAAGAAACTAGCTATTGCGTAAGTTATATAGTTTTGAAATGCAATTGGGTATTTATGTGCATGAGTGTAGAAATTAGACCTATGGAGATATGTAGATCTATCTTGTATATACCTGGACGCATTTTTATAATTATCACCTATTCCATGAAAAAATATAAGATGTATCTCATTTTCTTTATGATACTTAGCAACGTGCATTATTTCCCTCTAACATATATTACACCTAGTAAAAGAATATTCTTTTTTGAGAATTGGATCAAACTTTTTTAAAATGCTAGATAACTTGTATTAACAACGAAAATGATAAGCATGTACACTAACAGACTTGAGGAATACAAGATAGCAGCATTAATAGTTGCAGCAGGAGTAGGCAGTAGATGCAATGCCAAAATCCCTAAACAGTATATAAAACTGGCAGGTAAGTCTGTTTTATTTCACACAATTAGAAAATTCTTAGCTAATCAGTACATAAGTTACATAAGAGTGGTAGTAAATGAAAGTCAAAAAGATTTCTATAAAGAAGTTACGTCATCAACTATAGATACTAAATTGCTGAGTCCAGTATGTGGAGAAAAAAGCAGGCAGAGTTCAGTTAAACTTGGACTGGAGAGTTTGCAAAAGATCAATCCAGATTTTGTTATTATACATGATGCTTGTAGGCCTTTTGTATCAAATATTCTAATAAATAACTTGATTGAATCTATGATTAATGGTCAATATACAGGAGTAGTTCCAGCAATAGAAGTCGAGGATACTATATCGTTGGTGAGTAATAATTTCGTTGAATCTACGATTTCAAGAGAAAAACTTAGAGCCATACAAACCCCTCAAATTTTTAATTTCAGAGAATTATTATCGTGCCATCAGTCAGTCAAAGAATTTACTGATGATTCATCACTAATGGTGGAGCATAAAAAACATGTTGCGATTATTGAAGGTGAGAAAAAGAATTTTAAGTTAACTACAAAAGAGGATATCAATATGGCAAAACTTCTCTTTGGAGAGCCAAAATTCCGTGTCGGAACCGGTTATGATATACATAAATTTGTTAAAATTCAAAATGATGCTAAGAGCTTTATAAAAATTTGCGGTGTGGAAATTGAGCATAATATGGCAATAGAGGCACATTCCGATGGTGATGTTGCAATACATGCAATCGTTGATGCAATACTCGGAGCACTAGGATGTGGCGATATAGGAGAACATTTTCCTCCTAATTCCTCTAAATGGAAGGATTGCAATTCATCTCATTTTCTTGACTTTGCTGCTAAAAAAGCACAGGAAAAAGGATATAGCGTGTCTAATTTAGATATTACTATAGTTTGTGAAGAGCCTAAAATATCGCCTTACAAAGCAGGAATGAAGGAATTCATATCAAAAATATTAGAAATTAATGATGAATTCGTAAATATCAAAGCAACCACAGCGGAAAAATTAGGTTCTATTGGAAGAAATGAGGGAATAGCAACGTATGCTTCTGTGCTATTGCGTGCAAATTTTTATTGAAGGTAGAAACGAAATAACTTACTTGACAAACTCCACCATTTCACTTCCATTGCAAGGAAAGTGGGAAGGTTTGTCAAGAAATTTCTATGAGCTACTTTCGACATTAATAGCTGATTCAAGTCTTCTATTCAAAATTTTCAATATAAAATCCAATTCATTTGAGTTGTTATAACGTATCATGACTTTACCCTTAGAATTACTGTCATTAATTTTGATCTTTAAACCAAGCTGAGAAGATATAGCTCCTTCTAATGCTGCCATATCTTGATTTTTAGTACAATTATGCTCTTTTCGGTCGTTATTTTGTTGTAAGTCTTTTATCAATTTTTCAGTTTGTCTAACGCTCAGGCCCTGAGAAACTATTCTTTCTGCAATACTTTCCGCATTTTCAACATTAATCAATGCTCTTGCATGACCCATAGACAATTTTTTCTCGTTGATCATTGTTTTTACTCCATTAGGGAGTGACAGCATTCGTATCATATTGGTTATGTGACTGCGGCTTTTACCTAAAGTTAAGGCTAATTCTTCGTGTGTATAGGAGAATTCATCTATTAGTTTTCTGTACGCCTCACCTTCTTCTATTGGATTAATATCTTGCCTCTGTATGTTTTCAATTATCGATACTTCTAAGCATTCCTTGTCATTTAAATCTTTTATGATAACCGGCACACTATCAAGATTTATGACCTTACTTGCTCGCCAACGACGTTCCCCTGCTACTATTTCATAACCTTCATTATTTGGATCTTTGCGCACCACAACAGGTTGTATTATACCATTTTTCTCTATCGAACCTGCAAGTTCTTTTAATGACTCCTCATCAAAATATTTTCTCGGCTGAAATTTGCTCGGGTGTAGTAATGAAATAGGTAACCGATCTTCTTTATTACCATAATTATCGCCTATGAGGCCAGCAAGACCTCTACCTAAGCGCCTATTGTCCTTCACGCTGCACCCTCACTTATCAGCTTTTTCTCTTTACAGATGCTCATGTGTTTCTTTAAAATTTCTTTTGCCAAACTTATATATGCTTGTGCACCAGGACACTTAAGATCATATACAATAGCAGGTTTTCCATGAGAAGGCGCTTCTGATAACCGTACGTTACGTGGAATAATGGTCTCATACAATGGGATGATAGTTTTATATACTTTATCATTTAAATACTGGCAAATATCATTTTTTATCTGCTCACTAAGTTTGTTGCGTCTGTCATACATTGTGAGCAATATTCCTTCTATTGCCAGGAAAGGGTTTAGGTTATTTCTTTTTATCAGCTCTACAGTCTTAACTAAATGGCTCAATCCTTCCAGAGCGAAAAATTCACACTGAAGAGGAACAATAATAGAGTTAGCAGCGGTCAAAGCATTGATAGTAAGCAGACCAAGTGATGGAGGGCAGTCGATGATTATGTACTCATAATTATCACGCACTTTCTCTAGAGTGTCTTTTAGTACGAATTTTCCCTGCTCAAGTTGTGATAGCTCAATTTCTGCAGCTGATAAGTCAACCACTGATGAAATCAGCGATAGATTTGGAATTTCCTTTATATTGAAAATTGCCGATTCCACCAATTCACTTTCGCTGCTCAGCAGTATTTTATATATATTTTTTTCTTCCCTGCTACGATAAGAAATCCCAAGTCCTGTACTAGCATTTCCTTGAGGGTCAAGATCTACCAGTAAAGTACTTTTTCCCACAGCAGCAAAGGCTGTTGATAAATTTATACTAGTTGTAGTTTTACCAACTCCACCCTTTTGATTTACTATTGCAATGATCTTGCTCACACCTTTTATCTTATGTATAAAATAACTCTATTGTATATATGCAAGAAATTTTTGCATTAGAAAAATTTTTTTGTTGCCAATCATGCTCAAAGTAAACTGCCTTTTTTTGTCTTGTGTAACACACTTTGAACCTTATTTCCTAACTCATTCAGAGTAAATGGTTTGGGTAAAAAATGGAAGTCTTCTATATTGATTTCATCGCTCTTTAAAAAAGCATCCTCTGTATACCCAGAAATAAAAATAACTTTGATGTTTGGCCTATGTATCAATGTTTCTTTAACTATTTCTGGACCACTCACCTCTGGCATGATTACATCAGTGATTATTAGATCTATGTGTTGATTTTTTTTTCTAATGATCTCTAGTGCCTCGCTGCCTATACTCGCTTCTATTACATTAAATCCTTTTCTTGTAAGAGCCTTAGCAGTAAATTCCCTTACTGAATCTTCATCTTCAATTAATAAAATTATACCATTACCTTTAATCTCTACCGGTTTCTCTATTTCTTTACTATCTTCCTCTTTATCATTTTCATCCGATATGTAAACTATGGGCAAAAATATGCTAAATTTAGTTCCATGATTCACTTTGCTAGCAACATAGATGTATCCTTCGGTTTGTTTAATAATGCCATATACAGTAGAGAGGCCAAGACCTGTACCAGAAGTAATATCTTTGGTAGAAAAAAATGGATCAAATGCCTTTTCAATTATATCACTCGTCATTCCACATCCAGTATCAATCACTTCAATCACAACATAATTCCCATGTTCAATCGTTTCCTTATCTGGAGAAAACATATCCTGAGGTGTAGAATTTAATGAATCAACCTTTTGATTAAAGGTTCGTATAGTTAACTCTCCCCCCTTTTCCATAGCAGCACCAGCATTAACTGCTAAGTTAAGCATAACTTGCTCTAATTGTCCTTGGTCAGCCCTAACAGCACCCAAATCGCTACCATAATAAATATTAAATTTTATATTTTCACCTATTAATCTTTTGATCATTTCATAAAGATTAGCTATCGTACCATTTACATTAATAATCTTTGGCTGCAAAGTCTGTCTTCTTGAAAAAGCAAGCAGTTGTCTTACTAAATTTGACCCACGTTTTGCATTTTGCTGTATCTGTATTATATCTCCAAAAGATGGATCGCTAGCTGAGTGCTGGAGTAAAAGCAAATCACAAAATCCTATTATTCCGGTTAATATATTATTGAAATCATGTGCAATACCACCTGCTAATTGCCCTATAGCTTGCACCTTTTGATAATGCTCAAGTTTTATCTCTAGTTTTTTACGTTCAGTATTATCAATAAAATAACAAAGTATGAACATCACTTTATTATGAAGAAACTTATTAAAATATATTTTCATGTTATTACCGCCATTGAGCTGCACATCAAAGGACGCATTATTTATCCTATTACTTGAAAAATATTCACGCACTTTCATATGATAACCATCTGATATCAATGCAAAGATAGAACCATTATTTGACCCCGCAAGTTTTACTAATGCTATATTTTTCTTTATAAAATTGCCATTTATGTCGCATTGTGCAATAGCAATTGACGAATTTGTAAAACAAGGGTGTAGTTGATAATCAACAATATTTGATTCAGTTGGTGTTATAAAGCCGTGTATATAGCTATGATTGTATTTATCACAAAATATAGCAGTACTCATATAAGCCTTAAATGGAGCACCGCTTATAGTAAAAAACATAATTTCATTTTTGGTTATTGTATCGTCATACTTAGATTGAGATATAAAATCATTGATTGAGCTACCTTTTTCCAATTTTTTTAGTTCAAACATGTCTAAAAATCTTTTATTTACAGATAAGATACCTCCTTTTGTATTTGCAACGTAAGTTGCTATATTGTGTTTCTCTATCAACTCTTCATATACCTGCTCTTTGTTTACCTGTGTTGCCTTCAGTACAAAATACCCATTCGGTCTTGCTATTGGGGCTAATGATAAATTTAAAGTCTTATTACTATTTATAGCAATTTGTGGATTATCCGGTATTGGTTCAGAGAGCAAAAGAAAGTTAGATATTCTACTCTTCTTGCTTAAGGAAATGCATACTTTTACAGAAGTGTTATTTCTTAACGCATGATAGAGTGATTTTCTGTCTTTTTCTGACACATCTCCTGCTTCAAGGATTTTATCTAGCGTAACATCATCGTTTATGTGATCTTTAAACCTTTCGTAGAACCTCGCATCAGCATAAATAATACCCTCATCTTTATGTAAAATGAGACAAAACTCTGTATTATGATTCAGCGCATTTGCAAATATTGCATTTTGAAACTCTATGATATTAAGTAGATACTTGTAACGTTTTATATTATATGCCACAAAGAGAGTCATTAGAATGCTAATTAATAAATTAATCTCTATATTAACATGCTGACTATATACATTAGAAAAATAGAGTACTGATATTGCTATTGGAGGTAAGAACATAATGACTGCCATCACAATAATTGACATCCCATAATTTCTTAGTATGAAGTCAACTCTGTTCTCTTTTTTGTTATCTATGTATCTTTTACTCATTATTATTGCTTGGCATCCTTGCACATATAAAAATATTCTACTATATTGATTTAATTATTATAGATTTATTAACATCCTTGATGGGTAGTTACTATCCCAATCTAATTAATTCCTGTAAATATAGAGTAGAATAATATTAATAAGCCAACAGAAGGCATTATGGAAAAACAAAAGACACAAGCATTTGAATGGTTCTGCGCACTGAGAAACAAGATCACCGAATCTTTCTTATCAATTGAGTTACAGTCATTCACAGAACCAAAAATCGAAAAAAGAAAGTGGAACCGACCAGGTGGAGGAAGTGGTGAATCTACAATTATCTTTGGTAATATTTTTGAAAAAGTTGGAGTAAACGTTTCAAGAGTATACGGAAAGCTCGCAGACTCAGCCATTAATGAAATTCCTGGTGCAAGTGAAAGCAATGGAGAGTTTTGGGCAAGCGGTATATCTTTAGTGTCTCACATGCAATCTCCCCTTATCCCTGCAGCACATATGAACACAAGGCTGATATATACCTCAAAACAATGGTTTGGTGGAGGAATGGACTTTACTCCAATTTATAAAGATGAGGGAGATTGCAAGTATATTCACGAATCAATTAAAGCAACTTGCGATGAGTTCAACATCGAATATTATCCGAAATTTAAAAAGCAATGTGATGATTACTTTTTTTTACAACATAGAAAAGAGCCACGTGGTATTGGTGGAATTTTTTATGACAATCTAACTTCTGGCAAATGGAAAAATGATTTTGAGTTCACAAAAGCAGTAGGTGAAGCCTTTTTAGAAATTTACTTACACATCATACACAAACATATGCAAAAATCTTGGACAAAAGAACAACGAGAAGAACAATTGATAAAACGTGGCAGATATGTGGAGTTCAATCTTCTTTATGATCGTGGTACAAGGTTTGGTTTAATGACTAATGGTAACCCCGATGCAATTATGATGTCGATGCCGCCTCTTGTCAAGTGGGTGTGAAAAGCGGTTATTAATATAAAATAAATCGTTATAGTTTAAAATTGTACCACAATGGTGAGCTTTTATATAGAGGGGTACAATCATGGGTATAGTAGATAGTTTTTTAATTAAATCCGCTAGAAATAGCAATATAAGAGGCGTGAGGCTAGCTTTAAGTCTTCATAACATAGTAAACAGCTTTGAAAAACTCTTTTCTAGAATTAATCCTTTTAGGAACAAGGGGTCATTTGACTTGAATAATGATCAAACTTTAAATCGAGCTTTAGAGTATGCAGTAACAAATCTTGATCATAATGTAATGACGTTACTTATTAGTGCTGGAGCAAATATTAATGAAATAAATAATAGTATAGGAAATGTAATCCTTCAATACAAAATAGCATCAGAAGCTATGCAGTACGGAGATAAGGACAGTCTCAAAGATCGTAAAGAAAAATGTTGTTTAGTGCTTGGTGAGCTAATAAAAAAAGAAAGAAAAGAAATATTGGAGATTTTGAAACAAACGGAAAGTTGTGACAAGCTTAAAGAGGAAGTAGAGCTAAAATTTAAGGCCAACTCACCTAAAAAACCTCCTAGAATTTTTGAGCATGATGATATTTTACTTTTAAAAGAGCCCATTTATGATGAGGTATATGACGCTAAGGTTAGTAACTCATTAGAAGAGTTGAGCGTATCGGAAGAATCCATTTATGCTGAAGTATATGATTTGCATAAAAGATCTACTGAAAATTTATCATTGAAAGATAGTGGTTATTCTAGTATATCAGGAGAACCTATTTATGAAGATGTAGATGATTTCTCAGAGCAAAAAAAGCCCACTAGCTTAAATCATAAAGAGCAACCAGAGCCTATTTATGCTAAAGTAGATTTATCGAAAAAGAGATCAGAAAGACAAGCAAAACATATAAAAGATAATTCTGGGACTTATCATGGATTAGTGCAGGATAAAGTGAATAATTTGCAAGTAAAACTAAATGAGCAAAGTGCTAATAAGCCAGCGAGTCAGCAAATCAAGACCAAGGCTGGCTTTAACGTAAAAGAAATAAGGCAAAATTTTGAGCGTAGAGATTCTGGATACGATTCTGGCTATGATTCAGATACAAAAGTTGAACAAAAATTAGATTTAGGATCTAAAGCTCCTAAATCTGAGATAGGTTCAGTAAGCATTGAACATGGGGTAATAGGAGGCTGTCGATATAAAATCACTGATATATCACTCTAACTGTGTGATTCAAAATAATTGAATTGACTTTATATGTATAATCGATATAACTCAGTTAGATTCAAGTCGACTCTTTCGTCTAGTGGTTAGGACACCACCCTTTCACGGTGGTAACACGGGTTCAAATCCCGTAAGAGTCACTCAAACAGAATGCAAATAACTAAAGTTTTGAATGAAAAAAATTAGGCTTTATGTTGAAGAAGCTTTATCACAAAATGTAAGTTTGGCTCTTCATCCACGACAAAGTCACTATATTTACAATGTAATGCGGCTTAAGAAGCATGATAACATCTATCTTTTTAATGGAAAGGATGGAGAATGGTTAGGAGAAGTAGTGAATATATCAAGTAAATCGACAAAAATTATAATAAAAGAACGCACTAAACAACAACAACATGAAAAAAATCTATATTTGTATTGTGCTCTGGTAAAAAGCGGCGCCTTAAGCAACATAGTAAGACAAGCAACTGAAATGGGAGTAACCTGCATTCAATTTATTTCAACAGAACGTACAGTAGTAAAAAACATTAACCTAAGTAGAGCGAAATTACAGGCAATTGAAGCTGCGGAACAATCCGGTAGGACAAGTATACCACAGATTTTTCTTCCTATTAATTTTTGTGAATTATCCGATTCCCAGAATAAAAATTTTGTTTTGTGTGATGAAACAGGTGAAGGACAACCTCCTAATAAAGTTCTAAAAGGCAAGAAAAACGTTGCTATTATTGTTGGCCCCGAAGGTGGTTTTTCATCTTACGAACTTGATTCTGCCAATAAATTTTGTCAGAAACTGAGTCTAGGAAAAAGAATTTTGAGAGTTGATACTGCTGTAGTTGCTGCATTAACCTTCACCAATTGGTATAGCTAGATTTTTTAATATGGCTAGTGCAACTTGACACTCTATATAAAGAAATCTGCATTATATTTTTCCTAAAAGAAATAAATGAAACTTGCATTTTTCCGAACTATCGATACTCTTAGTAAAGAAGTCGGGGCGTAGCGCAGCCTGGTAGCGCATTTGGTTTGGGACCAAAGGGTCGGGAGTTCAAATCTCTCCGCCCCGAGATTAGAAAAATTACAAGAGCACTGTAACCTAAGAGCAATTTTTATCAGCAAGTAAATGATTGACAGCAGAATGAAGCTTTTTTCATATAAATCACTGCATACCATATTCTATCGCTCAAGTTTATAAAATAATTGACAATGTTAATTTTCTAATTTATAAATGGATTTTGAAGTGATTACCGAAGGAGGTATAGAGTTTGATTGAAGTATCAGTCCATTATGGTGATGTAGATAGAGCTCTTCCAGTGTTGAGAAAAATAATTCAAAAGGAAGGAAGAGGGCTCAAAATGAAAAAAAAATATCACGAAAAGAAATCAGAGAAAACAGCTAAAAAAAAAGCTGAAGCAAGGAAAAAGAGGTATCAGCAAGAATGCAGAAGACAGCGTTATGGTTGGTAGTTTTTACTAAGGTTAATAATTAGTTATCTTATGAATATTCATGAATATCAAGCAAAGGAAATTTTACACAAGTTTAATGTCCCGGTACCAAAGGGTTTTGTTGCTACATCTGCAGAAGGAGTAGAAACTCAAATAAATCAACTAAAATCTGACGTGTTTGTGGTTAAAGCTCAGATTCATGCAGGTGGTAGGGGTAAGGCTGGTGGCGTAAAGCTAGCAAAGTCAACTAAAGAAGCTCAACAACTTGTAAAGGACATGCTTGGCATAACTTTAGTTACTCATCAAACAGGGCCTAGTGGACAGCAGGTAAGAAGAGTATACATTGAGGAAGGTTCAAGCATTAAAAAAGAGTACTATTTGAGTCTAGTAGTTGATCCAAAGCTCAGTAGGTTAGTATTTATATTTTCCTCAGAAGGTGGAATGGATATTGAAGAAGTGGCAAAAAATTCTCCTACAAAAATTGTGAAATTTGATATTGACCCTGCTACTGGTTTTACAAATCTTGATAACAGTAAACTTGCCAATAATTTTAATTTGAATTCAGAACAAATAGAAAGAATAACAAATATTGCAAAAAATATATATGATGCGTTTATTACAACTGATGCAAGCCAAATAGAAATTAACCCACTAGTTGAAACAAATTCCGGGGATTTTGTTGCACTTGATGCTAAAATTAATTTTGATGACAACGCTTTATATCGTCATCCAGAAATCGTGCAGCTTCGTGATTATGATGAAGAAGTTAAAGAAGAGATAGAAGCTTCAAAACATGGACTTAGTTACATCAAAATGGATGGCAATATTGGTTGCATGGTGAACGGTGCAGGTCTTGCTATGGCAACAATGGATATAATAAAGTACTATGGAGCAGAGCCTGCTAACTTTCTAGATGTTGGTGGTGGAGCAAGTAAGGAAACTGTCACTGAAGCATTTAAAATTATATTATCTGATAGTAATGTACAAGGAATTTTCGTTAATATATTTGGCGGTATAATGCGTTGTGATATCATTGCAAATGGAATAGTTGAAGCTGCAAAAGAAATAGATATTAAGGTCCCTTTAGTGGTTAGACTATCAGGCACTAACTTTAAAGAAGGAAAAAGAATTTTAGAAGAGTCAGGGCTAAATATTATTGCTGCAGACGAACTTGACGAGGCTGCACAGAAAATAGTACAAGAGGTGAAGTAGAGTATGTCTGTTTTAGTAAATAAAGATACAAGATTAATATGCCAGGGCTTTACTGGTGCACAAGGTACATTTCATTCAGAACAAGCAATTAGCTATGGAACCAAAATGGTTGGCGGTGTAACTCCTAGCAAGGGTGGAAGCACTCACCTTAATTTACCAGTTTTTAATACCGTAGCAGAAGCTAAAGAAAAAACTGATGTGAATGCTACTGTGATATATGTACCTGCTAAATTTGCAGCTGATGCAATACTTGAGGCAATAGATGCAGAGATAGAATTAATAGTTTGCATCACAGAGGGCATTCCTATACTTGACATGGTAAAGGTAAAGCACGCTCTCGCTGTTTCAAACAGTCGATTGATTGGCCCAAACTGTCCAGGGGTTATTACACCCGAAGAATGCAAAATAGGAATTATGCCAGGACATATTCACAGACGTGGACATATAGGAATTATGTCTCGTTCTGGAACTTTAACTTATGAAGCAGTAGCACAAACAACCGCTGTTGGTCTTGGTCAGTCAACATGTATAGGAATTGGAGGGGATCCTGTTCATGGTATGACGTTTGTTGACTGTATGGAGCTCTTTTTAAAAGATGACGATACTCATGGTATTGTAGTTATTGGTGAAATAGGTGGAAACGAAGAAGAGGATGTATCACATTTTGTGAAAACAGAAAAAACTAAAAAGCCAATCGTTGGTTTTGTAGCAGGTCAAACAGCACCTCCAGGAAGACGTATGGGGCACGCTGGGGCTATTATCTCCTCTAGTGGCGGAAGTGCTGGTGCAAAGTTAGAGGTTATGCGCAGTGCTGGGATTGCGATTGCAGAAACCCCTGCTGTGATTGGTAAAAAGGTGTTAGAAGTAATGAGTGTCAGTGCCTAGCCTAGGTCATAAAAACCCTATATCCCCAGTCATCAGTATATTTTTTGACCACTCAATCAGTAACTGACCTCCTGGTAAATGCACTGAAGTTTGTTTAGTAGCCAAACACTTACGAAGTATAGATGCAACAAATGCTGCACAAGCCGCACTACCACATGAAGCAGTAATACCTGTTCCTCTTTCCCAAACTCTTAAGTTTATTTCTCCAGATTTTTCTATTTGTGCAATACTAACATTTGTTTTCTGAGGAAATAATTCGTGATTTTCTAGCTTTGGTCCTAAATTCTGCAATGGTATTTCGCTTATGTTATCAACAAAAAAAACTATATGAGGGTTACCAATATTTACTGCAACTGGCTCTTTCAGCATTTCAAGCTCTATAGGTAGATAAAGGGGATCGCATTCACAAGAAAGAGGAATTTCATTCCATTTAAGCAGTGGTTTACCCATATTGACCTTTATTGATTTATCACCTACTTTAAAACATTCTAAGATACGATTATTTATCAGCTCAATAGTGATATATTCAGTACCTTTTTCTAACATTATCAAATATCCAACACAGCGTGCTGCGTTTCCACACATTTCAGCTCGACTACCGTCAGCATTGTAGATATGCATAAAGCAGTTTGCAGCATTAGACATTGTTATAATTATCACTTGATCACAACTGCCTTGATCAGCAATTTGTCTATAATTCCAGTCTAAATTATTTGCTGAACGTGAGTCTATGATAACAAAACTATTGCCAGTACCATGCATCTTTACAAACGGGATCTTGTCTGTTAGGTTACTTACCATTATAGCAAAATTATATAAGTGAAAATTTTTCTTCTAATTACAGCTGTTTTGTATTCTATAGTTTTCTGTAATGTGAGTGCTAAGTCAATACCGGAGAACAGCAAAATGCTCTTTTGGCAAACTGGAGTTAGAAAGGGAGCAAATGTTTTCAATAGAAAAGTTGATAGTGACTTAATCAAAGCAGCAAAGGAATACAAAATTGGTTTTATTCGTCTTGCTCCTGACAAATTTGAAACTACGCAACGTGACTTCCTCTTAGGCAATGCAGACAATTATCCGGGCCTGATTTCCAAAGACCTGAAAGTTCTGAAAGATGTTTTAGATGCTTTTCATCAACAAAAAATACCAGTAGTGTTAACGATGCTTAGCTTACCTGGATCTAGATGGAAGCAAAATAATAACGATAAAGATGATTTACGTTTATGGTCAGATCAAGCTTTTCAAAAACAAGCAGCAAAATTTTGGCAAGATCTTGCAAGAGAACTTAAGGACCATCCTGCCATTGTTGGATATAATATCTTAAATGAACCACATCCAGAAAGGCTTTATAATACTAACAATTCTGCCATTCATAATGTAGAACAAAGTAGAATTCAGAAAGATTTATTTAGGTTTTATAGCAGCATGGTATATAGCATCTGCCGAATTGACCTAAAAACCCCTATCATACTGGACAGCGCCGGACAGATAAAACCTGTCAAACCAAAAAGAAACTTCCTAGCTGAGTGTATAGCAAATTTTATGTATAATTTTGTAGAGAAGAGCTTTTTGCAGTTATAGCCGAACTGTGCAATGGTGACTTAAGTGCCCGTAGGACAGCGTGGCTTTGGAGGAACGGTCGAACCACTGATTGAGCCTTTTGGGCTACCTCGATTAGAAGAATGTATAACTCAACCGTCCCAAGCTTAAGCACTTCTCAATTATGGATTATTATATAATGGAGATTAAAAATGGCAAAGTTCAAAAGTAAATTAGAGATCTAATGCAGCAGGAATCGATGTTGGCTCGGCTGTACATTATGTATGTGTACCCGAAGGAAGCGATGAACAACGTATACAAAAATTTAGCTGCTTTACGTAAGATCTCTACAACATAACAAAATGGTTGAAAAAATGTAAAGTTAATACAGTAGCCATGGAGTCAACAGGAGTGTACTGGATTCCTTTGTTTCAAGTACTTGAATCACACGGATTTGAAGTAAAACTGGTAAACGCAAAACATGTTAAAAATGTACCTGGGAGAAAATCAGATGTGCAAATGGATTCAACAACTACACAGTTACGGGTTACTCCAAGGGTCATTTAGGCCAGATGATCAAATGTGTGTATTGCGTAGTTATGTTCGGCAACGTAAAAATTTAATTGAAAATGCTTCTACACATACTTTGCGTATGCAAAAAGCGCTAACACAAATGAATATTCAACTACATAAAGTTATAAGCGATACAACTGGTGTAACTGGAATGCAAATTATTAAAGCAATAATAGATGGTGAGAATAATCCTGAAAAATTGGCTGAACTAAGAGATGGACGAATAAAAAGTGATAAATCTGTTATTGCAAAAGCATTAGCAGGAAACTATAGAAAAGAACACCTATTTACATTAAAGCAAGAATTTGAGCTATATAATATTTATCAGGAAAAAGTAGCAGAATGTGACAGGAGCATTTAAGAATATTATAAAACATTTGAGACAAAGTCTGATGAGAGTAAAAAGTTAGGTGAAGAGAAAAATAAGCACAGAAAAAGTAAACCAAACTTTGCTTTGCATGAAGAATTATATCGAGTAACTGGTATAGATTTTACCAAAATTCCTGGATTGGATATACTATAGCTCTTTTCATAATAGTCCGAAAAGCTTATAGAAAAGCGGAATCAACAGCATGACGAAAAGATGTGAATAGAGGACTAGCTCTGTTTTTTATAGCAAACCAATGATGCTCAATTTTGTTAAAATCGGGAGAATAAGGAGGTAGATATAAAATTTCTGCGCCAACTCCTTTAGCAAATCTTATTAGACTTATGAAAAGTAGCATTATCAAGGATAACAGTTTGTCCAGGTTTCAAAATCGGTGTCAGAAACTGCTCAAACCATTTATTAAAGATATCCATTTACAGTGGCCTTCAAATGTTAACGGAACAACTATTTTTCTGCCGTTTAAGGCTGCAATCATACTGATTCGTTGAATTTTTTTACTAGATTTTAGAGCATAAAACCTCTGTCCCTTCTGGCAATATCCATAACTCGGTGTCCAGACTCATCTATATAAACTAAGTTTTGAGGTTCTTTTGTTGCTATAATTTTCAAAAATTCAGCGCGTTTTTCTTCGTTTCTTTCTTTGTATCCATATGTCTTTTTTTGCGTGTGAGTCCAATTTTTTTAAGAGCTCGATGGATCGTTGGAATACTAACATTGCTCCAAAGCTTAGCCATTTCCGATACCACCATATTTTTTAGCAAATTCAGTAAATTTATTCCAGTCAGTAATTTTGTGATTATAACCTCCATTTCCAAGTTTTTTTGACTGAAAATCTCCTGTTTCTTTTCTTCTTTGCTGCCACTCCCATAACGTAGTTCTTCCAATTTTAAATCTTGCTGCCACCGTTTCCCTGCTTTCTCCTTCTTCTAGTGCTTCCATTGCTTTTTTTATAACTATATGCTGCTGGCATCCTTACCTTCACTACTATAAAACCTTATTTTACCTCGTTTGGACTATTATGAAAAGAGCTATACTTACCAGATAATCCTATTTTTAAGGTATTGAGAGAGGGGTGGTCAAAGTAAGTTAACTAGTTTTTGGCCACTCATCATAAAAAAATATTTCTTCTATTGGTCTTCTTTTCTTCTTACTTGTTTCAGCGCCATCTTCTTCGTAACCAACCGCTATCACTGACATTACATTAAAATCATCGGATATGTTGAATTTTTCTACTATTTTATCTCTATCAAATCCACCCATTTGATGAGCCATTAAGTTCATAGCTGCAGCCTGTAGCATAAGTGCATAATTTGCTGCACCAGTATCGTGATTAGCCCAAAAATTTTCACCTTTGTCAGATTTACGGAAATTCTTAGCGCTTAGAGATATAATTAGTATTTGTGCATCTTTTGCCCACTTTTGATTAGATTCATCAAGGCAATTTAGCAGCTTTTCCCATGCGCTTTGATTGTTCTGTTTGTTGCATATTACGTATCTCCAGGGTTCATCACCAAAACATGAGGGAGTCAGCCTTACAGCTTCCATTAAAATATCCATGTCTTCCTGAGATATTGCTCTTGTAGGATCGTATGAACGTCCGCTGTGTCTTGCTTTCATCAACGATAATAGATCTTGTTTACTCATCATTTTTAATTTAATAGTGCATAAATAATTCATTGTAGCACAATATGAGCAAAATTTAAATTGCAAAACCTCTCATACACATATATGACATTTAATAAGTTATTTTTATTGGGAAAGTATGTTTATAACACAATCTAGCAGCAGATCAACACTGGCTGAAATATTGTCTTGCGTTTTACTTTTATTCTTGATGGCTCAAATAAGCATACCATTGCAGCCTGTGCCTATCACATTGCAAACTTTAGGAGTAATGCTTATTGGGCTTAAATTTAACCGCAGAACAGCATTCTATTCTGTGCTTACATATCTATCACTTGGTGCAGCAGGATTTCCTGTTTTTGCGAATTTTTCTGGTGGTCATCACATTTTTCTCGGGCCAACAGGTGGATATTTGATTGGCTGTTTAGTTGCTGTTGTAGTAATGAGCAGAGTAAATGAATTACTGAACTCTAAATATAAATCATTTATGTGTAATTCTTTAAGTTGTCTGGCGGGTACAGTCGTAATCTTTATTTGTGGTATTAGTTGGCTTACTATTTACGTGGGTCTGAAACAAGCAATAATGGTAGGTGTTTTACCATTCATCCTTCCTGGTTTGGTAAAAATTTTTCTACTTGTAGCAGCTTTGCAGTATTTGAAAAAGTGATAAGGTTTCGTCCTCATCATTTTATGTGCACTCTTGCATTTCAAGGGTATGGATATTCTCAGGGCTTTGTAGAAAATTACAAAAAGATAGCAAGTAAAGTAATTAGTGATCCTAATACTAAAATCGAAGTAGTTGATAATCTTGACACTATTTGTAGTGTTTGCCCAAACCAGACTAAACAAGGTAAATGTACCACACAAGCTAAAGTTTTAGAGCTAGATAGAAGGCATATGGAAATTTTAGGAATAAAAATTGGCGAGATTTTGACCTGGAGTAAAGCAGTAAAAAGAATTAGAAAGAAAATGTCTTTAGAGAAATTTGACTACGCATGTGAGGAGTGTAATTGGCAACCATATGGAATGTGTAGAAGTGCTCTTTTAACTCATTCTAAATAGTATCTGCCAATTAATAATATCTTTATTATTATATTAGATAAGTAATTTAGCATTTATGAATTTGTAATGTGTTGCGTATAGTTCAAAGAAATAAGATTTACTGGTTACGCGCTGCAGCCAATGCCACAACACTAGGATCTATGTTTGTCTGCATGTTAATTTGCGTTGTGATTTTATGGAGGTCTTCTGTTACCTATGCTAGTGAAAATTTGGAGATACAGAAGGTCTTTGATAGTGTTGTCAAGCATATAAAAGCTGATAAAAAATATAAAGATCTTGATGTTCTCGAGAGAAAAAGTGACAAATTTAATATCAAAATTTCGCAGAATTCTGGCAAGAATTTTGACATATACTCTATTTTAAAAAAAGCAAAAGATTCCTTTGAGTTAGGAGATAGTGAAACAGCTACTTCTCTCCTCAATCAGATTATCGCAAGATTTCCTTATCATGAAAGTGCTTTAATTGGACTAGGGAATATCTATTACGCTAACAAAGAATTTAAAAAAGCTGTAGAGATTTACACAAGACTGTTAAAAGAATATCCTAGCAACCCTTATGTATTAAAGAATTTTCTGACGATAATCTCACAATATGATCCTAATTTAGCATTGAGTGAAATGTTGAAATTGTATGATACACTCAGAAATAGCGCCCCTTTATCAGCAAATTTAGGTTTGATCTATATGAAAAAAGGGGATTACGTAAAAGCTAAAGAATATATGAAAGCAGCAATTTCTTTAGATCAAAACAATATTTTTTATACCTATAATTTAGCTGTTATTCTAGATAAGCTCTCAGATTTTAAAAATGCCACAGCATGTTATTCAAAGTTGTTGAACATGTCAAAAAATGCAAGTGAAAGAATACCTTTATACAAGGTAGCAGCAAGGCTAAAATTTATACAACTCCATAGTGCGCACCCAGCGATTCCATAAGAGTTGCTTGTATCGCTATTTTTGTTTACAACAACAACATTGAACTATAGAATTATATCTAGAGGGGCAATTAGCTCAGCTGGTAGAGCATCTCGTTTACACCGAGGAGGTCGGCAGTTCAAGTCTGTCATTGCCCATTAGCCTAGTTGAATATTAATATTACAATTATTTCAATCAAAGTATAGAAAATGCAAGACAACATAGTACCAGTTTCAATAGTGAAAGAGCTAGAGGATTCTTATCTCTCCTACGCAATGAGTGTGATCATAAGTCGAGCTATACCTGATGTGCGAGATGGATTTAAACCTGTTCATAGGCGCATATTATACGCAATGTCGAGGGCTGGGTTCGATGCCGGTAAACCGTATAAAAAAGCAGCTCGTATAGTCGGGGATGTAATGGGAAAATATCACCCACATGGTGACATGGCTATCTATGACTCCTTGGTCAGGATGGCTCAAGATTTTTCTCTTCTTTTACCACTTATTGATGGGCAAGGTAACTTTGGTTCGATAGATGGAGATCCGCCAGCTTCAATGCGATATACAGAAGCAAGGCTCCACAGAGTGTCGCATTTTTTACTAAATGATATTGACGAAGATACAGTTGATTTTAGGCCAAACTATGATGGAAATGAAACAGAGCCTGTTGTACTGCCTGCAGAATTTCCGAATCTATTGGTAAATGGTGCAAGCGGTGTTGCGGTTGGTATGGCAACCAATATTCCTTCTCACAACCTTGGAGAAATAATAGATGCTTGTATGTTATATATAGATAATCCTGAAGTTACTTTGGATGAGTTACTTGAAGTGATGCCAGGACCGGATTTCCCAACTGGGGGAACGATTCTTGGAAGGTCTGGAATAAGATCAGCATTTGCAACGGGTCGTGGATCAATTGTTGTGCAAGGCAAGACTCACATGGAAGACCTGTCACAAGATAGGCAAGCAATAGTGATTGATGAAATACCTTACCAGGTAAATAAAGTAAAATTAATTGAGAAGATAGGTGAGCTTGTAAAAGAAAAAAGAATTGATGGCATAACAGAAATTAGGGATGAATCTGATAAGTCTGGTATTAGGGTAGTAATTGACCTCAGAAGAAATGCTGAAGCAAGTTTTATACTTAATCAAATATTGGGACTAACTCCACTAAGAAGTAGTTTTAGTGTTAACACTTTAGTCCTCAACAACAACAGGCCTGCTTTGATGTCGTTGAAAGAAATTATAGCTGCTTTTATTGATTTTAGAAAAGAAGTATTAATCAGGAGAACAGAGTTTCGTCTAAGAAAAACGAGGGAAAAAGCTCATATATATATAGGGCTCTACATTGCGGTCTTGAGCATAGATGAAGTGATAAAAATCATCCGTGGTGCAAAAGATCCTGCGGAAGCAAGTAGAGAACTTTTAAATAAAGAATGGAAAACTTCAGCTGAGATAAACACAATTATTGGATTAATCTCAGACAGCACAAGCTTTTTGAAAGACGGAGTGTATAGATTAACTGAGCTGCAAACGAAAGCTATTCTTGACATGAAATTGCAACGTTTAACAGGCCTTGAAAAAGACAAATTAGAAGCTGAGCTAAGTTCAATGATCAACCTGATAAAAGAATATATCGCTTTTCTTGGCTCAGGAGAGAAGTTGATGAAAGAAATAAAAAACAATCTACAAGAAATAAAGAACAGATTTACTGTGCCGCGAAAAACTTCAATAGAGGAATCAGATACGGACATTGAAGCTGAAGATCTAATTCCACAAGAGGATATGGTGATAACCGTAACTATGAATGGTTATATCAAGCGTGTGAAGCTTTCTCATTATAGAACTCAGCGTCGTGGTGGAAAAGGAAAGCTAGGACAAGGATTAAAAGAAGAGGATGTAACCACAAAATTATTTGTTGGGAATACCCACACTAGCCTTTTATTCTTTTCTAATATTGGCCGAGTTTATAGATTAAAAGTTTATAAGTTACCTATTGCAGAGCCAACTGCACGTGGAAGAGCACTTGTTAATATATTCCCGCTTAGCGATGGTGAAACTATAACTAATATAATGCCATTACCAAGTGAAAATGACGAAAATCAAAACATAGTTTTTGCTACTGCTCATGGGAACATAAGGCGCAACTCTTTAGCAGATTTTCACTATATTCCAAGCAATGGAAAAATAGCAATCAAGCTCGATGAGGGAGATAAGTTAATATCAGTTAAAGTATGCAATGAAATTGATCATGTTTTTCTTTCAACAAGATTCGGCAAAAGTATCAGATTTGTTGTAAGTGATGTGCGTCAATTTAAAAGTCGCAATTCAGATGGCGTAAGAGGTATCAAACTTGCAAAGAATGACAGCGTGATATCTATGACCATATTAAATGGGATAGGTGTAGCAACAGAAACAAAAGAACTTTACTTAAAAGTTCCACTTGCAAAAAGACTGGGGACTGCAATTAATAACTCCATTGATTCTAAATTGGAAAAGACTTTGAATGATTTAGGAATAGATAACAAACTGTTCTTAAAACTTGCAATGAATGAGGAGTTCATATTAACTATTACTGAAAATGGCTTTGGTAAAAGAACTTCTGCGTACGAGTATAGGGTAACAAATAGAGGTGGTGTTGGTATTACAAATATCCTTACTACCGACAGAAACGGTAATGTTGTTGCTAGCTTTCCAGTTGAACAGGGTGATAATATCATGCTTATTACAGATAAAGGAAAGTTAATTCGTATTTCAGTAAATGATATCAGAATTGCAGGACGTAGCACTCAAGGAGTCACTCTGTTTAAAACAGAGAGTAGAGAAAAGGTGGTGTCAGTAGCGAAAATTGAGGATCCCGATTCCACTGAAGATAGTATTTCCGAAATTGACAACTCTGTTTCTTCTTAACTATATAGCAAAGGTTAAACAAATAGTGCAAATTTCTATTGATTAATCTATAATATTTAAATTAAAATATATGTCTATGTTCAAGTAGAGATTGATGGATAAGAAGTTAACTAAAAATAAAAAATCATTGACGAATGAGAAGAATAAAAAAACATCTCTTGTTAAAGATTTTGCCAAAAATAAGAGTAGAAGAGATTTTATCACATTAACTACGTGTGCCATGGCAGGTATAGGAGCTGCAAGCGGTCTTTGGCCATTGGTTAAGTCTATGAATCCTTCTGCTGAGGTTTTAGCGATGTCTACGGTTGAGGTTAATCTATCTGATATTCAAGAAGGACAAGGAAAAAAGGTAAAATGGCAAGGTAAGCCAGTATTTATCCGCAAGCGCACAAAACAAGAGATTGAGGCTGCAAGAGCCATAAATGCAGAAAATTTGAGAGATCCTGAATCAGATGAAAAAAGAGTATACAAAGGAAAAGATGAATGGTTAATTATGATTGGAATATGCACCCATCTTGGATGTGTACCAGTTGATCACGCTACAAAAGACGGCAACGGTTGGTTCTGCCCTTGTCACGGTTCATATTATGACACATCAGGCCGAGTAATTGGCGGTCCTGCACCAAAGAACATGGCTATACCTGACTACTTTTTTCCAAGTGAAAATATTGTAGTAATTGGCAAGAAGGCTTAACGGATTTTCATAATTAAAGTAATAAAAGTATATTGCATTTCAAGAAGCACACTGACTTCATAGGCAAAGCTCTTGAAGTCTATCAAGCTAATTTTATACTATGCACATATTCGGGTGATAATTAAGAAACTTGCCTGCCAAATTTTCAGAGTTGACAGCTAAATTTAAAACTTGTTCCTTTGCGTCAGAAAAATTCTGACTAACTTGCTTAAAGTTATTTTCTAACTCTTCGAGGATGGAGCTGAAATTAAAAAAACTTTTCTGCATTTTATCAAGATTTTGAGTTATATAGCTTAATATAGCTCTTTTCATAATAGTCCGAAAAGCTTATAGAAAAGCGGAATCAACAGCATGACGAAAAGATGTGAATAGAGGACTAACTCTGTTTTTTATAGCAAACCAATGATGCTCAATTTTGTTAAAATCGGGAGAATAAGGAGGTAGATATAAAATTTCTGCGCCAACTCCTTTAGCAAATCTTATTAGACTTATGAAAAGTAGCATTATCAAGGATAACAGTTTGTCCAGGTTTCAAAATCGGTGTCAGAAACTGCTCAAACCATTTATTAAAGATATCTATATTGCAGTGGCCTTCAAAGGTTAACGGAGCAATTATTTTTCTTCCACTTAAGGCTGCAACCATGCTAATTCGTTGAGTTTTCTTCCCAGATTTTAGGGCATAAAACCGCTGTCCTTTCTGGCAATACCCATAGGTTCAGTGTCCAGACTCATCTATATACACTAATTCTTTAGGTTCTTTTGTTGCTATAACCTTTGAAAATTGAGCTCGCTTTTCTTCATTTCTTTCTTTATATCCGTAGGTCTTTTTTTTCTTGTGAATCCTATATTTTTAAGTGCTCGATGAATTGTTTGTCTACTAATATTGCCCCAGCATCTCTGACTGAGTTTTGCCACCTTGCTCATTTGCAAATTCGGCAAATGCATTCCAGTCAGTAATTTTATGCCACGCTTCCAGGCTTTTTTGACTGAAAATCTCCCGTTTTCTCACGTCTTTTCTTCCACTCATATAAAGTTGTTTTTCCGATCTTAAATCTCTTGGCAACAGTTTCTCCACTCTCTCCTTCATCCAATGCTTCCATTACCTTTTTTCTTAAGTCATAACTATTTGCTACTGGCATCCTTACCTTCCACTACTATCAATCCATATCTTACTCTTTTTGGACTATTATGAGAAGGGCTATACTGACAAAATTCATTTTTGTTGCAAATACCCTTTTACAAACCCTACCGTTTGTCTTAAACCAATTCTAAAAAGATTAACGATTATATGCACCAAAATCACAACTTTATCACTATAAATATAGTTGCCACCCTGCATCTTTGGACTATTTTCATACCAATTTTCGATAGCTTCATCGATGTAACGAAAAATATTCCCCTTTTTTCAAGGAATTTGTTATATTCGTTTTGGTTACTGACTTTCATTTTCTGTGGCATATTTTTTCTTCAACAGTTAAATGGCTGTTTTATAATGAATTTTGTCAGTAACTGCCAGTTCTTTTCACTTGAGCGATGCAACAAAGCCATCCCAGTGTCACGCACTGGGATGACAAGAGGAGAACTACTGGGATGACAAGAGGAGAGCTACTAAATGACATCTTCAATTTCTGTGTGTCAAGCACTGAAGAGGTCTCTCCTATTTTCTCTTGATGAATAAATCTAAGTAGAGTATAGTAAAAATGCATTTATGTAGCGGTTAATGAGCAATTTAGTTTTAGTCTATATAACTTTTTCAAACTTGAAAGAGGCTAAGGCTATTTCTGAAGAATTGTTAAACGAGAAGTTAATTGTGTGTGTAAATATATTTCCTGAAGTAAATTCTCTGTATTTATGGGAAGGTAAAATTAATAGTAATTGTGAAGTGGTGACAATTATGAAGAGTAGGAATGATCAGGCTGATAAGATTGTAGAAAAAATCGAGGCAATGCATTCTTATGATCAACCAGCCGTTGTGATAATACCCATAGGAAAATCGAATAAATCTTTTACTAATTGGGTTAATAATGTTATTGATATAAACAATATTGGGGTGTAGCCAAGTGGTAAGGCAGCGGTTTTTGATACCGTCACGCGAAGGTTCGAATCCTTCCACCCCAGCTTTATTAAAGTGTGCGTGAAATGATATCACTTTTTTATAAATTAAGGTTATTTAATTATATACTGGGCAGCTTGAAAGATATAGTTGTCAAGCTATTTCTTTTCACTCTGTATCTTTATACATCGAGCATTATGCTTATGTTTCTCACCAATGGTTTTTGGTATACTGTAGAGTTTAGCTCTTTCAAAAATGCATTTTACCATTTGTATCAATATTTAAAATGGTATTATGAAAATAGAGATGATTTGGGTTATGGAGTTTCTATTAGAATATTAGTAGCGTTTCTTACTCCGCATTTTCTCTACAAATTATTTTCTGGCACAGGCTGGAAGTCTTTTTTCAAGGAGAAGATAGTTCAGATACTCAGAACAAGAAGAAAAATGAGTAATAAACCAAATGGCAGTAGTTATGGTTATAGTAATAAGAACAGTTACGGTAACAATAATCTTCAAGAGGCAGAACGGAAAGTGAATATGATAAAGCAGCTATTAATCCAAGATATAGATGAAGCTATAGAAAAAAGATTAAATGATATTTTTCTTGGTGAGAGGGGTAAACCTCATTAAAAGGGCTTTATCTTTTTTAGAATTGGCTGTATTTTGTTTTTTACGTATAACGGATCGCAATCAGCCAGTATACATGTTTCAACAAAATCTTGACTGAAGTCTGATAGCCAGGAAATTGCTTT
This sequence comes from Wolbachia endosymbiont (group B) of Horisme vitalbata, assembly GCF_964028625.1. Classification (NCBI taxonomy): domain Bacteria; kingdom Pseudomonadati; phylum Pseudomonadota; class Alphaproteobacteria; order Rickettsiales; family Anaplasmataceae; genus Wolbachia; species Wolbachia endosymbiont (group B) of Horisme vitalbata. The sequence goes on along the minus strand of NZ_OZ034797.1, from coordinate 1,396,800 downwards.
ACGTTTCTCTACCAAGCTTTCTGTTTTTTTACAGTTACTTGCTGCATCAATCATTGCCTGTGATATCACTGATTGCCACAGTATGCAGTACCTTTGTATATCATCTAAAGTGCTATTTGCTTCGTGATGGTGAAAAAATTCTTTGAAATTGAAGTTATTTGACATTATGTACCTCTTTAAGTTGAAAATTAGAATTTGAAGTAGTGCGAAAGTTGTCTGCTGCAATGAGTAGCCTTTATGACAGTCAGACCGGGTTTTATGTGAGCTATAAATGTTTAAGAAATTATATTTATTCAGATCTATGTGAAACCAGTGCTTCTTTTCTTGTTATCCGAGCTGGGATCCAGGTTGACAAAAGCGCTTTACAACGTTTTGTGTACAAAACACCAGTGTTGCATGACACTATTTGTTCTTATACCCTTTTTGTCTATCTTATTTTGTCACTCTGCTGAACAGATAATTTTCGCTAATAAGCTTTTTACTGAGTTTTTGTTATTGAGCTTGCACAGATCAAAGACAAGTTTTGAGTCAAAAATACCCTTAATATTATAATAAGGGGCTGGTAAAATGTGTCTAGTAAGTTTTCTTCTCTATGCAACTGCACCTCAAGCTAATAATGGACCATCAGGCGTATTACCAATTACATTGATCTGGTTTAATATTTTATTAGTGGGGTAAAAATAATTTTTTATAAACTCCTTATATATAGCTGTTAATTTATGTATATCGTCTATTGATACGCATTCATTTACCTGATGTGCGGTTTTGTTGATCATACCAAATTCAATTACTGGACAAATATCCTTAATAAACGCAGCATCAGATGTGCCACCATTTGTACTCAGCACAGCATCAATGCCGGTAATTTTATTTATCGCATCAAGCATAATATCAGTATTTCTATCAGGAATAGAGAGAAAAACGTTTCTGCTGCTCTGCATAGACAGTTTATAATCGTTAGTCACATTGGTGCATATTGCATCAATCATCTTATATAAAACGTCTGGTGTTTGTGTATTGTTATATCGAACATTAAAACCTGCTGCTATTGAACTAGGTATTAGATTATTAGTATTATTTCCAACGTCGATAGTAGTAATTTCGCAATGTGAAGGCTGAAAGTATTTATTACCAGTATCAAAAGTGGTATCTTTTATCTTACTTAGTATCGATACCATTTTATATATTGGATTATCTGCTAGATCTGGGTAGGCAACGTGCCCTTGTTTACCATGGCAAATCAATTTAAATGTTGCAGAACCTCTTCTACCTATTTTTATGGTATCACCTAATTTCTCACTACTCGTTGGTTCTCCAACTATACAAAAATCTATCTTTTTTTGCTTACTTTTCATCCATTCCAAAACTTCCTTTGTTCCATGTTCTTCCGCGCTTTCTTCAGCACTGGTAATCAATGCACTGATTGAACCACTGAATCGAAACTTACCTGCAACTGAATCTACCATAGCAGCAATAAATGCGGCTATTCCACTTTTCATATCAGCTGCTCCTCTTCCATATAGCATTCCATCTCTAATTTCTGGCTTAAATGGATCAGATATCCAATCTTTTAACTCACCTGGTGGTACAACATCAACATGTCCAGCAAAACACAAGTTTGGTACTCCATTTATATATTTCGCATAAAGATTTTTAACTTTATCACCAAACTCTAAAATCTCACATTCAAAACCACTTTTCTTGAGAATGGCTGCTATATGCTCTATTGCCCCATCGTCTTTTGGTGTTATACTTTTAAAAGAAATTAATTTCTTAGTTAGTTCTACAGGGTCAATCTTCATATCAATCTTGAAATACTAACATTACCGTATTGTAAACATTCTATGCGATATTTAAAACAAATATTACAGCACACAGAACAAGTTCTTATTAGGGAAGTAACAGTACTTGCTGATAATATCTATGAAATATGTAGACAATACGGAAATGACATTTTTCTGATTGCAGATAAAAATACAGCAAAACTTTTAAACAAAAACATACTTAATAAAGTTTCTCATTTAATTATTCCAGCCACACCTGTCATTCCAGCGCGTGACTATGATGGATCACAGTGTCACGCTACTTGGATGACACCAAATAGACTGAACAGAGCTGCTTCTCTCCAAGCTGTAAACCTAGTTAGAAATAAAGCAAAAGATAGTGACTTAATGGTTGCATTTGGCAGTGGCACTGTTAATGATATCTGTAAGTACGCAAGCTATTTAGAAGGCAAAGACTACATATCCTTTCCAACAGCTGCTTCCATGAATGGATATAGCTCTGCAAACGCTTCAATATTAGTTGATGGATATAAAAAATCGTTCGGAGCACATCTTCCAAAGGCAATATACATTGATACCGATATAATTGCCAACGCACCACCACGCCTCACATTAAGTGGATTTGCAGATTTCATCTGCCGTTCAACAGTACAAGCCGATTGGCTATTATCTCATCTATTACTTGGCACAGAATATAATGAACTCCCCTTTAAACTTGTTCGCAATCTGGAGGAAATTTTGCTCAGAGAACACTTGGCACTTGCTAAAAAAGATAAAAGAGTAGTTTTATTACTTATGGAAGCCTTATTGATTTCAGGACTCGGAATGGTGATGTCAAAAGGCAGTTACTCTGCAAGTCAAGGAGAACATATGATAGCTCATGCAATTGAGATGGTAACACAGGATTATTCCTCCTCGTTACATGGGGAAAAAATTGCTGTGACAACGATTACCATGGCTAACTTGCAAGAGGAGATATTGTCAATACGAAACCCGATTACCAAACCGATCACTTTAGATGTAAAACATATAACTCAGTGCTTTGGTAATACCGAATTTATAAAAATTCTAAAGCAGAAGCAAATGATGCAGCAAAAAATTCAAGAGATTATTTGCAAAGAATGGAGTAATATTTCTAGTTTAATTAAGCAAAATTTACTATCTGCAAAACACCTGCAGAAAGTATTTGAAGATCTATCAATTCCGTACTTACCGGAGCATCTTAATTGGAACAAAGAGCAATATTGCAAGGTAGTCAATCTTACATTTGCAACAAGAGATAGATTCACCTTTCTTGACCTGGCTGGTTGTATAGAAAAAAGTTAGATTTTGTGTATTCGTTCAGTAGGGTAGCAAAATAAGATAGACAAAAACACAGTAACAAATGGTGTCATGCAAGTAGCTATCCAGCCTTTCTTAACAACAAAAACTTAGCATGACTTTTGTGCTCAAAAAACTTCTGGATTCCAGCATCAAGTGCTGGAATGACATGGTAAAATATTATTCAAGTAGCCTCTGTCCCAGTACCTATTCGGTGTCATTCAAGTCAACTCTTTTCTTGTTATCCCAGTGCCTAGACACTGGGATCCAGAAAACTTCACTTTAAATGAGTGCATTAGATTGTCTTTATATAGATGCCAGTGTCAGCTACTCGGATGAAATTCATTTAGTTGTCTTTTCTCATCTACCTTACCACTTTCTTGAACGGATACCATTAGCCATTCCCCTGAAAAGATACAACAAATGTTGTATCTTTATCACTTCACATACATTATTCCATATACTATATGAACAACTGAAAAAAAACTTCAGTTAATTGACAATGAATCACGTTATTTTGTCAAGTGCGCTGCTATCGCCAAACCATAGCTTAGCTTGAGTGGCTGAGGAGGGATTTGAACCCCCGACCAAGAGATTATGATCCTCCTGCTCTACCACTGAGCTACTCAGCCTAATTAAAAACCTTGCTATATATGTAATCTATATGTTTCATATAATACTTCAAATCAAACAAAGACTCAAGTTTTTCAGAGTCAATAATTCCATGCAAGGATTTATCTTGTTTCAATTCGAACAGAAAATCACTGTTATCTTGCTTTACTTTCATTGCATTATTCTGAACAATTTTATATGCCTCTTCCCTCGCCAAACCACTATTTACCAACTCGAGTAATACTCGTTGTGAAAAAACCAAGCCTTTTGAAGAATTTAAGTTCTTTTCAATGTTTTCCTTATTGATCACCAATTTATCTATCAAATCTGTTAATCGTACTAAAGCAAAATCCATTGCTATACAAGCATCAGGAGCAATGCATCTTTCCACAGACGAGTGCGATATATCTCGTTCGTGCCATAATGCAACATTTTCTAATGCAGGAAAAACATAGCTGCGTATTAAGCGTGAGAGCCCAGTCAAATTCTCACTTAAAATAGGATTACACTTATGCGGCATAGCAGAACTTCCCTTCTGACCAGTGGAAAAATACTCAGAAATTTCTCCAACTTCAGTTCTTTGCAAGTGACGTATTTCAACGGCAATATTCTCTATTGAACTTGCAATCACTCCTAAAACTGAAAAGAATATTGCGTGTCTATCACGAGGAATGACTTGAGACGATATGGTTTCAGGTATAAGTCCCATTTCTTTCGCTACATACTCTTCAACAAACGGATCAACATTTGAAAAATTACCTACTGCACCTGATATTTTACAAATCGAGATCTCTGTTTTCGCGCTAATTAATCTCTGATAATTGCGTTTAAATTCAGCATAAAATCTAGCAAATTTTAATCCAAGAGTTGTTGATTCTGCATGCATTCCATGACTGCGCCCAACACAAACAATATTTTTATAGTCCTCAGCCTTTTTTTTCAGTGCTGAAAGTATATTTTTTAAATTTTCGAGCAAAATATCACATGATTCCTTTAACTGAACCGCAAGGCATGTATCTAAAACGTCAGAACTTGTCATTCCATAATGAAGATAACGAACATCAACTCCCGCTTCTTCAGCAACATATGTTAAAAAAGCTATAACATCGTGTTTTACAATGGATTCAATTTCGTTAATACGTTCAATATCAAATTCAATAACATCAGAGAGCTTCTGAGCAACACTATTTGGAATCACTCCTAACTCTGCTTGAGCTTCACACGCTAATTTTTCTATTTTGAGCCATATATTAAACTTATTTTTTTCTTCCCAAATGGAAGACATTTCTTTGCGGCTATAGCGTGGGATCATTTTTGATTTATTTCAATAATGGTGTCATTCCAGTGCATGACACTGGAATCCAGATATAAAAGTATTTGCAAATTATTCAATGGACAACGGATTCTAGAAGCATAAAATAATGTCCATGATGAAATAAACTGGACCCCAGTGTCACGCACTGGGATGACATGAGGGGAGCACTGGGATGATACCAGCTTAGCAATGGAAGACATTTCTTTACGACTATAACAAGGGATCATCTTTGATCAGCTATCATCACCATCAGTAGCTTCTTTACTCGCATCTTGCTCTGCCTCTTGTTGCTCAGATTTCTGATTTTGCAACTTTACTTGCCTCAATTCATGTGCATCTTTTTCAGATCTTACAACGTATATAGTAATTGGAACTATCACTTTACTATGTAATTCTATATTTACTTGATACTCGCCCAAATTTTTGATACTTATTCCACCAAAAGATAAACTATGATGACTTATATCATATCCTTCTTGTAATAAAGTTTTTGCAATTTCACGTGTGGTTACAGAGCCAAAAATCTTTCCATCCTCTGAAGCTTGCTTTATTAATATAATAAATTTATCATGCAGTGATGATGCAAGCACTTTTGCTGCATTTAATTTTTTGATATTTTCTTCTTCCAATAATAAACGCTGTTCCTCTAACTTTATTAAATTTTCCTTAGTGGCTTTCATCGCCTTTTTTTGTGGAAAAAGAAAATTACGTGCATAACCTGGCTTAACTTTGACAACTTCACCAAGCTTACCTAAAGTTGTTATATTTTCCTTTAAAATTATTAACATAAATTACCTAACTTTTTTAGTACAGTAAGGAGCAAGAGCTAAAAAGCGTGCTCTTATAATTGCTAAGCGCAACTTTCTTTGTTTTCTTGCGCACACACCTGTTAACCTTCTAGGTAATATTCTACCATAGTCAGAGGTGAATTTGGACAATAAATCTATATTCTTATAGTCTATGTCCTCATCTTTAGATGCAGTAAGAGGACAGACCTTAGGACGCCTAAAGCCAGTTCTGTTATTTACAGACACGTAAGAATTATTAAAACTATTTCGTCTTTTCATCATTATGCACTTTTCTCCTCAATTTGTTTATCCAGCATGTAAGATTTACCTTTAAAAAACTCATTAACTCGTACAGACAAGTGGCGAATAATATTCTCATTCAGTTTTACTCTACGCTCAAATTCATCCATAATGCTTGAAGTAAAACTTATACACATCATACAGTAATGACCACTTTTCATCTTATTTATTGGGTATGCAAAATCCAATAGACCCCAATATTCATATTTTATCAATCCTGAAGCTTCAATATTTTTCAAAAGCACTTCCAGCGTTTTACTCAATTGATTTGAGTCTACTATTTTAAAACTTTTTAAAACCTCTTGAAGGGGCTTTATTAGATGTTGTGAAATATTTTCCTTAAAAGCATTTACTACATTATAGATAAATGCACTTTTAGTGTTAGCTCCTGGAAGGTCCATAAAATTTTGTTTTATTCCCGTATCACTTAGTTCATTTTTCAATTCTTTATCGATTCTTGACTTTATTTCTTTTAAATTTGAAAAATCTTCTTCCAATTCAACCCATAAAATTTTTGTCAGAGTTTCAAAAAAATCAGAGTAAACAATCAGACTTTTTTTAATGCTTTCAGTACTTGCCTCTAGCTCTTGTTTTGTAACTGTGCTATGTTCTCTTTCTATGAGACCTTTAACCTCCTGAGAAATAACATCTGCTTTAATATTTTTCAACAAAATAGCCAATTCTTGGACCATTTCTTCTACTTCTTGCTGCAATAAGTTCGGTTGTGCTATAAAAGTAAATTCATAGAGATTCACTATATCTTCCTTTAATATCAATTAAACACTTTATTATATAAAACTTTTTTATATAAGCAAGTTATTTGTATTAATTTCTACGCCTTCAATCCAACTTAAGTGAGATATTTCATAAATAGCTTGGGGGGTGATTGAATATGTACCTGGCAACAAGATGCTGACTTTATGTTTTTTGAGAAGAAACTTTAGCATTATTTTGGTTTTGCCTCCATTTTTTAACACTGAATTCAACTCCTCAGCAACTTTTTGCGAGTCTGCACATACAGCAGTTAAAACTAATCCTTTCATTAGAGAAGTAACCTTTTCTGTAAATTCAGATATGTCCTTTCCTGATAGTCTCGTTGTGTTTTCTGAAATTTCAAGATCAATTATCACAAATGCTCCAGGTGAAAATAGATTCCTTTTTTCTTCTATTATTTCATTATTGTAGAATGCTATTTCAGAAACATTGTGGGGATCAGAAAGTGTTAGGATAACAAATCTTCCACGTTCTGAGGTTCTCATACGCACATTTAATATTACACCAGCAGTTTTTATCGTCTTACTCTCTCCGATAAACCCAATATTTAATTTTTTCAAGAGAGTTCTAAACTTTTCAAGTGGATGATTAGTTAAGTAAAATCCCAATGAAAATAACTCATGCTCTAATTTTTCCTCTTCATTAAAATCTTCCACGTTCTCAAGTTTTGGCTTCAGAATATCAAGATTACCAAATAAAGCAGCTTGATTTGACTGCCTATTTTTATTTGCAAAGTAAATCAATGTGTCTATTGACTCGTATAACTGCTTTCTATTTTTGTGCACACTATCGAAAGCTCCAGATTTAATTAAGCTTTCTAGCGCCCTCTTATTTATCATATGACCAGAATTTTGAATAAATTCCCATATGTCCTTATAAGGTGCATTTACTATTCCTTCTGCTGTAGCAAAACCAACATTACGCAAAGCAGCAATTCCGTAGCGTATGTGCTCACCCTCTATTGAAAATTCAGCCTTAGATTTGCTGATATCAGGCGAAAGAACAGCAACTCCACTGGATTTTGCAGCATGATAAAACAAATTCAGTTTGTCTCTATCATCAATGTTGAGATTCATCAAGGCCGTAAAAAATTCTAGCGGGTAGTTAGCCTTAAGGTAAGCTGTTTGGTAAGATATAATCGCATATGCTGCAGCGTGGGATTTATTAAATCCATAACCAGCAAATTTTGCAACAAGATCAAAAATATAACTTGCCCTGTCGTAATCAACACCGTTTTTTGTTGCTCCTTGAACAAAAAGTTCACGTTGTTTATCCATCTCTGCCTTAATTTTCTTACCCATGGCACGTCTGAGTAAATCTGCTTCTGCTAAGCTATATCCAGAGAGAATACGCGCTATTTCCATTACCTGTTCTTGGTAGATTATTACTCCGAATGTTTCTTTTAACACCTCCTCAAGCAATGGATGAATGTAATCTGGCTTTTCAAGTCCATGCTTTCTTGCAACATAAGTTGGAATGTTATCCATAGGCCCTGGGCGATAAAGAGAAATTAAAGCGATGATATCTTCAATGCAGTCTGGCTTTAGTTTGATTAAAGCTTCTCTCATTCCCGAACTTTCAAGCTGAAACACTCCGATTGAATCACCTCTTGAGAGCATTTCATAGGTTCTTTGATCAATCAAAGAAACCGAGGAAATATCAAATTTTTTTTCATCACGATTAATTAAACGACATACATGATCTATTAGTGTTAGCGTACCAAGTCCAAGAAAATCAAATTTTATTAACCCAGCTTTTTCTACATATTTCATGCTGTATTGAGTGATTGGCAGAGCCGAATTTGGATCATAATAGACGGGAACAAAATTTTCTAATTTTTGATCGCATATTACAATTCCAGCAGCATGAGTTGAAACGTGACGATATATTCCTTCGAGCTTTAGTGATATATCAAGAAGCTTTGCAATTACCTCATCACTATCTCGTTCTTTCTGTAGGTTTTGATCAAGCTCTATCGCTTGCGATAAAGTTACAGGATTTACTGGATTAAATGGAACCATTTTAGATATTTTATCCACTTGAGAGTAAGGCATTTGCAATACTCTACCAACATCACGCAATACTGCCCTTGCTTGCAATTTTCCAAAAGTGATTATTTGAGCAACATAACCGTACTTTTTCTGAACATAATCAATAACCAGGTCCCTTTTCTCTTGGCAGAAATCGATATCAAAGTCAGGCATCGATACACGATCAGGATTTAAAAATCTTTCAAAGATCAGACCAAACTTTATTGGATCAAGATCTGTAATTTGTAAGCTCCAAGCAACAATCGATCCAGCACCAGAACCTCTTCCCGGTCCAACTGGAATGCCATTTGCTTTGCTCCAACGAATGAAATCAGAAACTATCAAAAAGTAGCCAGCGTAGTTCATCGAAGTTATTACGCTTAGTTCGTAATTCAGCCGATCGTAGTATTGTTTAAGGTCTATGTCCGTTTCATTTGCAATGCGGAATTCTAATCCTGCAACTGCCTGCTCCCTCAGTTCTTCATTCTCAGTTTTATTTTCTCGACAAGGAAATTTAGGCAAGATAGGCTGCCTGCTTCTTGGCATGTAAGAGCACCGCTTAGCTATCACTGAAGTGTTATGAATTGCTTCGGGAATGTCGCTGAACAGTTCCTCCATTTCTGCCACAGATTTGAAGTAATGCTCGGTAGTTAACTTCTTTCTGTTATTCTCCAGGGCATAACTGCCCTCTGATATGCACGTTAATATGTCATAAGCCTCATAGTCAGACTTATTTGGAAAAAACACATCATTCGTTGCAACTAGTGGTATATTGCGCTGATAAGCAAAATCTATTAAAGCTTCTTCAAGCTCTAGCTCTTTATTCAGCCCATGACGCTGCAATTCAACATATAAATGACCATCGAATGCTGAGAGCAGTCTTTTTATCGTTTCTTTATCTTGCTTCAATAACAGTTGAGCCAATATGCCGTCATATCCACCAGTTAAGGCGATTAGGCCTGAACTTAAATTTAATAGCTCATCAAAATCAACGTAAGGAATATCGCTGTTATTCTTGCACTTTTTAAAAGACTCACTCACCAAGGTGACTAAATTAGTGTACCCTTGTTCATTTTTTGCAAGTAGCAGTATTGATAAATTTTGTTCTAAGTGTCGAACGATAATATTGCATCCTATTATTAGCTGTATTCCCCTACTTGCTGCATATTCTGCAAATTCAAGTGAGCCAAATAAGTTACCTGAGTCAGTAACTGCAACTGCCGGCATTTTGTTCTGCAAACAAAGACCAATCAGCTCCTCAATTTTAACCGAACTCTCAAGCAGAGAATAAACGCTATGAACACGCAAGTGTATGAACATAAAAAACTTTAGATTAGCAATAAAAGGATAACATTAATTTGCTCGTAGGGATATGAAAAGGTCTAACACTGAAATAACACCAAAGAGGCTACTTGAATCTAATTTACTATTCACAATCCCAGTTATTAGCTTGTTTTAATTGACTTTTTATCATAATTATGTTATAATTAAGTAACTCTTTTAATATTGAAGGTAAAATCGTGACAGGAGAATATGAATCACTGAAAAAAGTACTGAGGACGATTGAGGTTAAGGAAGGCTTAGATAAAGAGAATATAATTAAGAAAATACAAGAAGAACTAAAGGAACAGGATCAAGGTCTATATAAAGAGTGGGAAAAAGGTGCATTTGATGTAAATCATGGATTTAGCTTAAATATTTCAGGGATAGAGTACTCAAAGTTTCCATTATTAATAATAGCTGCTCGGAATGGTTACACAAAGACAGTAGGGGTTTTACTCGGAGTAGGAGCAGATATTAATGAGAAAGATAGTTTTAGTTGCACTGCTTTGTGCCATGCTGCTTTGTGTGGTCGCAAAGAGATAGTAGAGTTTTTAATCTCAAAAGAAGCAGATGTTAATGCGAAAGGTAGTTTTGGGTGCACTGTTTTGCACAATGCTGCTTTGTGTGGTTGCAAAGAGATAGTAGAGTTTTTAACCTCAAAAGGAGCAGATGTTAATGCGAAAGATGTGTTGAATCGCACTGCTTTGCACTATGCTGCTTTTTATGGTCGCAAAGAGATAGTAGAGTTTTTAATCTCAAAAGAAGCAGATGTTAATGCGAAAGATAGTTTGAATAGCACTGCTTTGCACTATGCTGCTTTTTATGGTCGCAAAGAGATAGTAGAGTTTTTAATCTCAAAAGAAGCAGATGTTAATGCGAAAGATAGTTTGAATAGCACTGCTTTGCACTATGCTGCTTTGTATGATCACACAAAGATAACAAAGGCTTTATTCAGAATAGAAGCAGATTTTGATGTAGACGAACCTCTTTTTTTACATAATGCTGCTAAGAATGGTCAAGTAGATATAGTAAATGCTTTAATCAAAGCAGGAGCAGATGTTAATGCAGTAGATAAATATGGAAAGACTCCTTTAGATTATGCTAAGAATCAAGACGTAGTAAAAGCTCTATTAGACGCAGCTTTTGTGAAAGCACGTAATAAGGCAATGATTGCTGGTGGAGTAACTACATTATTAGGCACTGCTATAGCAGTGGCACTTTTTACAACTGGAACAATTACAGCTCAGTTGATACCTATCGTTATAGCAGTGGTTGCAGTTACAGCAGCAGCACTGGTAGTTGGTTGTGCTACATATGCATTACTAAAGCCTAGTACTAAAGTTGATGGAGCAGAGAAATCATCTGCCGCCTTAATAAATGGACAGCAGGGAGTTACTAGCATTCCTTCATAGTAGAGCGCGTGACGCTGTTTCACTTTATGACGATGTCATTCCAGCGCGTGACGCTGGAATCCAGTCTATTTCATCACAAACATTGTTTTTGACATATACTCCTACAATCTTTTGTTTATTACATGATTTGTTATATATGGATCCCAGTGGGCTTTGTTGCATCGCTACCTATGAAAGGCTAACTATACAAGCAACTTATTGAAAATCTTATTTTTTTGCAGTCAATCTGATCAAATTTAAGAATAGTAATTTATTGTTTGTATTAGTAAATTTAATTCTACTTAAAATAGCTAAAGCATTGAAATTCTTGAATTTTAGCTAGATTAGTGAATGGTAGTAAAATTTCTTTTACTCAAATTTAGATATTCACTGACCGTCCTTACTATAAATGCTAGAATAATAAGCTACTGATATTCTTCATCTTTTTTATCTTTAATCCGCCGTAGATAGCGATGCAACAAAGCCATCCCAGTGTCAAGCACTGGGATGACAAGAAAGAGGGCTACTTAGATGACAGAAAAAGGAGTACTTGAATGACAATAAAGAGGGCTACTTGAATGACGCTACAGAGGCTACTTTTCATTCATCCCACTGTTGCACATCCATAAACTCCTTCTCGTCTTGAATGCTGATGATAGTGTGAGTGTTAAGAGGTAAAGGGTCATTTATATGTCCATGGCCTACCCCTTTCATTGTAAATACAGGAAAGTTAACACTCTTTGCAAACCTTTCTTTTACAATTTCAACAAGATTATCATTATAACAGTTAACAAAGTCACCGAATATTACTGCATCTACTCCATCAAAAATATGAGCTTGTTTTAGGTGATCTAGACTTCGCTCAATTGAATATGGATAAACTTTTATGTCTTCTAAAAATAGAATTTTGTTTTTTGCGTTTATTTGCCAGGCAGTTCCTATGCTATTTTCAACCAAAGTCATATTACCACCGATGATTTTAGACTCTAATCTGCCATTTTTTAGTCTAACTCCATTATTTATCATCTTTAAATTGTCAAATCTGATAGAGTTGTGTTGGTTGAGAATTAATTCTTTTAATTTTTCAACAGAACTTTCAGCAACGGAGTTATTTACTATCATTTCTAACATGGTGCCGTGAAGAGTTTGCCAATCATATTTAACTTGCAGATAAATATGTAAAGCAGTGATATCACTATAGCCTATAAGAATTTTTTTGTTTTGAGCAATTCTTTCTTTTTTATCATTGGGTAACTTTTCTAGATAGGGAATTAGCCGAGAAGCCCCTTCTCCTCCTCTGATACACCAAATTATTTTGCTATCATCAGTGAGCGCATTAACCAAATCATTCGCTCTAAACTCATCAGAGTTAGAATAAAATGGGTTGTCATTACTGTATATTTTCTCCGAAATGTGAGGATTAAAATCCAAAGTTTTTACGTATTCTCTTATAGTAGGCAGATCTGATTCTTTTCCTTTCGAAGAAGGAGCAATAATATCAACTTGATTGATTGTGTGTGCAGGATTAGTGAGTAAAAGGCATAGAAAATAAAGAATAAAGGAATACATTAAAATATCTTATGAAACTCTTGCTTTAATATATCATCTAATTCGCAAAGAGAAACTTTTACTCCTAGTTTTTCCATTGATGTAACGCCGTAATCTTTTAGTCCACAAGGAATAATACCCTCATAGTGGGAAAGGTTTGGAGAGACATTAAGTGCTATGCCATGATAAGTTACCCATTTTCTCAAGCGAATGCCAAAAGCTGCTATTTTTTCTTCTACTCCGTTGTTGTTCACCCAAATGCCTATTCTATCTTCCTTAAATTCCCCAAGTATATTAAAGTGTTTTAAAACATTTATGATCCAATTACTTAGGTCTCTGATATATAGTTTTATGTCACATTTGTTTCTTTTTTTAAGATTTAGCATTAAGTATATAATACGCTGCCCTGGACCGTGATATGTATATTTACCGCCCCTGCCTGTTTTATAGACAGGAAACAATTTTTCAATAATGTCATCATCTGTTGCACCGATTCCTGCAGTATAAAGTGGAGGGTGCTGGAGCAGCCATACTAGCTCGTCAGATAAATTATTGTAAATTTGTTGAATTTTTGCTTCCATGAATTTTATAGCATGGTTATAATCAGTAAATTGGTTAGAGATTAGCCATTCTGTCATATTCAATTTCTTTTATTTAATTTTATAATACTTACTTGCTTTTCAAGCAAATTTAGGCTTTTGGTAAGCTTTTAAGGCTTTCCGTATAAAGCTATATAGGGCTTTTGTAACAAAAAAGGAAAGTTATCACCTAATAATAAAGAATTTGACATATATTGCTAGATACGCTAATATTTTTAATAAATACTTAATATTCATGTTAAATTAAAATATTTTGGTTAATTTTGTAGGGGAATTTTATGTTAGGTACAACACAAGAAAATCAAAATGAATTGAGTCAGTTTAATCAAGAACAATGGGATCAATTCGTAAAAGACTTGATTAAAAAGGAAAAGGAAGATTTAGAAGCAGTAAAAAAAGAATCTGAGATAAATAAAGGGGGAAATATAGAAACCTTAGAAAAACATTTCCATGATAGAACAATTCAGCCTATAAGCGAGTTCAAGAAAGTAGGAGAGAAAGAAGCAGGCTGCAGCTCAGGATTTCAAGCAGAGCATGAGTATAGTAACAATGAAGGTGATAAGGCACCTTTCATGATTAAGTCTGTTCTAAATCATACGCTTACAAAAGAGGAAGAACAGTCTAAGTTAGCACAATTCAAAGAATCTTTTTACAAAGGATCAAGAAAAGCTTTAAAGTTGCAAAATCCTTATTCGTCAGATGATGAAAGGCTTTGTTGCATAGCTAGTGTTGGTTGAGGTTATTGTAAGAAGAAAAGCTTTTTAATATATGGCTACTAACGCATTTTGTTGTAAAATAGGCATTTTTCAAACAAGTACAACTTATGCCACAAAAAATGAGAGTAAGTAACCAAAGAGAATATAACGAGTTTCTCAAAAAAAGAGGAAATGTTTTTCATTTTGTTAATCAAGCCATAGAAAATTGGTATGAAAATAGTCCAAAAGTTGCAGGTGGCAATAACACTTATAGTGATAAAGTTGTAATTTTAATACACATAATAGTTCATCTTTTTAGAATTGGCTTGAGACAAGCTGTAGGTTTTGTAAAAGGTTATATGGTACAAATAGGCAAAAAACTTAAGATTATCAGCTATACACAAGCTTCCAGAAGATTTAAAAAGCTTAATTTGAAGATTGATGACCATAGAAGCAATAAAGATGATCTGGAAAATGTTGAAATTGCCGTAGATAGCACTAGAGTTAGTATCTACAATAATAACGGTGGGCATAGTAAGCTTAATATTCGAAAAAGAAAATACAGTGGTTATGGTCAAGTAAGAAAATTACATGTTGTTTTAAACATAAATGATAAGAAAGCAATAAGCATGAACTACACTAGTGGTGTTGCTGTAGACTATTTGCCGGTCTGCGATATGTTAGAAGAAGTCAGTGATAAATATAACATTTGTTCTATTCGAGCAGATGCGGCTTATGATATAAAAAGTGTGTATAAAGAATGCAGAAAATACAATATTGTGCCTATTATTCGCCCTAGGAAGGATACTAAAATTTGTTTAGCTGACTACTTATCAGAAAGAAACAAGTATATTAGTAGAATTAGGTCATATGAGAATTATGAAGATGGTATTAATGAATGGAAGAAAAAAGTTAAGTATGGAGCACGGTCTTATATTGAAGTCTTTTTCTATAGGTTGAAGCAAATATTTGGGTTTGGCTTGAAAAATAAATCAGAGGTAAATCGTGAAAAAGAGCTGTTAATTAAGTGCTACTTATTGAACAAATTTACTGATATAGGTATGGCTGAATTTAAATTAGCTGCGTAAATTCACTGTGATTTACATGCCTATCAGTGCTATGCAACAAAGCCATGATGAAATAGATTCTTTTATTGATCTATCATGGCAGAACGTAGAAAGCAATATATGTTATGATGACCTCAATATTGCTGATTTTATCAGGGAATATGTTGCTGGTGGTTTATATAAGCTGTTTTTATATGACAGAGCTCCAATTGTTGAATTGGTAACAAATAACGATTTGCCAAAGGAAAGATTTGCTAATCGTAATGATCAATTTAAAGAGCACATTGAGAAAGAGAAATACCAGGATAAGCTTTATCTGAGATCAAAGTTTTTGGACAAATTTACAACATTAATGGATCTTCAGGAAAAAGGCAAAAATTACCAAGATGCAAAAGGTTTTGAGAAAATACTGGCTGCTCAAATATTGCTTGGAGAAGTTGACATTACACAATCAGAAAATTTTGGTGTAATAGAAGAGGAGTATGAAAATGCAAAGGGTAAAAAAGTAAAAGAAAAACTCTGGGCAAAAATTGATCATGGTAGGTCATTCTATTTAAGCTTTAGTAATACCAAGGATTATTTACAAAACTTTTTTACCTTTCTGACCGAATTGAGAAGATATGGCATAAAAATAGATCTAGAAAAGCTATCAAAAGAGTTAAAAAGTTTTATTGACTATTATGATCAGAATAAAGAAAAATTTGAAACTTTGATAGATAGAAAGGCAAGCACTTTAAATCATGTATTGAATCCTAACATGCAATTTAACCTTGAGTATATTGATGGATCCAGATTGAATGTTAGGAATTTTAAGTACATGAAAGGAGAATTTAAAGGCCAGGAGATGAAGAAGGTAGGTTTTTCTTTTTCTCTTTCAATTCTTGATAACGATTCTCCAAGTACTAGTTTTAGTGATTACTTTAAGCAAAACTTAGAAACCCAGGTTAAAATGGCAAGAAATCTTACTGGTCCATTGAAAGATCTTGCTGAACCATGGAAAAATTTCGATAGAATTGAAAAGATTTATAGTTACGTAATCAAACCTTCATTCTGTCTATTTGTTCCAACGTTAATAGCAGCTATATTTACAAGTGGAACCTTAGGCACAGCTTTTACTGTAGCTGCAATGATTACAGGGATGTGTATGCTTGTTGGAATAGTGACAAACATTTGTCTTAATGTTTATGCAATGAGTAGCTACAATAGCAAAATTAACGATCCAAAAGTTGAGGAATACCAAAGAGAGCTTCAGCTTTGATAACAGCTTTTCTGGTTTCTTTAACGATGGTGTAGTTGAAGTAGTCCATGTTTGTCATCCGAGTAGCTGACACTGGGATCCAGCTTTTCATACAATCTAGTCAAAGGTGTTCGTTCTGGTATAAAACAGCTATGCTCACCAGTTAAGTGCGCTATCTACAATTAAATTCTTGGATCCCAGTGTCAAGCACTGGGATGACATCATTCTTGTAACACCAATTGATATAATTCAACTACAATTTCAAATTTTTAACAAAATTTTCAGGAGGCACATATGAATTTTAACATTTTTCAAAGAAAGAAAAGCAGTGAATACTCTGCTTTGCAACTAATGATGGAACCAAGTTGGAGTAGGCGTGATTATGTAAGTTTTGCTGAGGAAGGTTACATAAAAAATGTTATTGCCTTTCGAGCAATTAATATGATCGCAAGTGCTTCATCTTCGGTACCTTTTACTCTCTGCCAGCTTACTGACCAGGGAAAATCACAACTAAAAGCGCATCCATTACTGAAGTTACTTTATTCTCCTAATCCAATGACATCAAAATCGGAATTTATTGAAGGGATTGTGACTTATCGATTAGTTAATGGCAATTCTTATGTATTGATGATTGAGGCGCAGAACAAACCAACAGAGCTTTATCTTCTGCGCCCTGATAGAGTTGAAATTGTTCCGGGGAGAAGTAACGTTCCTTATGCCTATCGTTATACCGTAAATAACAACAGTTATGACTTTAAAGTTGATAAATTGACTGGGCGTTCAACAGTACTGCATCTTAAAACCTTTAACCCTTTGAATGATTGGTATGGACTTTCACCAATTGAGGCAGCTGCATATAGTATAGATCAGCATAATCAGGCTGGTGCTTGGAATCAGGCAATGCTGCAAAATGGAGCAAGACCAAGTGGTGCAATAGTTGTAAAATCAGAAAAGGATGGAAGTGGTGGAAACTTAAGTCAAGAGCAATATCAACGCTTAAAAGCACAGATAAACGATCATTATTCAGGTCCTGTTAACGCTGGAAGACCAATATTACTTGAAGGGGGCTTAGAGTGGAAGGAAATGAGCTTATCACCGAGAGATATGGATTTTATTGAGTCTAAACACAGCTCAGCTCGTGATATTGCACTGGCTTTTGGCGTTCCGCCGCAGTTGCTTGGCATACCAGGTGATAATACTTATAGCAATTTGATCGAAGCACGTCTTTCCCTTTGGGAACAGACGATTTTACCAACGCTAGAAAATATTATCTGTCACCTGAATTCTTGGCTAGTGCCCAAGTTTGGTAAAGATTTATGTTTGTCATATGATAAAGACGCGATAGAAATTCTAATGGAGAAAAGACAAAAGATGTGGAAATACGTGCAAAACGCAAGCTTCATGACGCTCAATGAAAAAAGAGAAGCTTTTGGCTTGCCACCGTTACCCGGTGGTGATAAGTTGAATTGATATTTATATAGTGTAGATATTTATACTAAGCTGTAATAAACTGGGGGTATTTTATGTATCAAGAACAAGGAAATTCAGTAAGTAATTCTCGATTTACTCTTCCTCATATAGAATTGTTATCGACATGCAAAGCGAATGTTAATGCAGCAGATCATAAGGGTGCTACTCCCTTACATTATGCTGCTTGCGGAAACCGCTTAGAGGAAATGAAATTATTGCTTAAAAACGGAGCGAGTGTTAATGCAGTAGATCATAATGACGCTACTCCCTTACATTATGCTGCTTGCGGAAACCGCTTAGAGGAAATGAAATTATTGCTTAAAAACGGAGCAAATGTTAATGCAGTGGACAATTCTGGTTTTACTCCTTTGCATTTGTCTGTTTGTGAAGGCTACACGGAGATAACACAGTTATTGCTTGGAGAGACAGAGAGTCCAAGCACAAGCTGCAGCGACGCAAGCATTGAGAATGTACAAACAATCAATCAGTCTTATCATTGGTGAGAGTAGAACATCTTTTACTAAGGTCTAACTTAAAGATAGATGGTCCCTTAAATCCTACATCTAAATGAGTTAACTATTTTTCTTGCTAACTAAGGTGTTGTAAATTTGGTCTACATCAAAACTCATCTTAGGGCACCAAATAGGGCCATCTAAGTGTGCCTCGATATAAAGAGGACTATTGTGATTTGGTAGTATGAAAAAGAGTCTGAATATAGAAGTTAAGGAGAAATTAGATAAGATTAAATTAGAAGAGATAGAACCTGATGCTTGATCGATACTAAACTGTGAACTAGTTGAACATACACCACTGTTAATACTTACTTTTCCATTAATATTTTCAAAAAGCGTACTGCCATTATATATATCAACGTAAGCAAGCTTGGAAATTTCAGGTTTATTCTTACTGCTTAACAACTTAGTGATGAATGAATTAAAATCCACATTTGTAAACTCTATTTTCTGTGCTTGAAAGTTTACATTTCCTGATAAGTTACTAGCCCAATCATCAAAGCTTGTCCCTTGAGTTTTGATTTCACCACTTAAGCTTATCTTGCCATTTATGTTATTAACTCCTATAACTTCCTTGGTGTCCAAATTTGCAATAGAAAATTTTGTGTGAATTGAGCCTGCTTTTAGATAACCCTGAAAAAACATTTGTCCATGTTCTAGTATGTAACTTATCTGTTTGATAGTGATAGTGTTGTTTCTTATCACTGTATCCAAGTTAAAATCTTTTAAGACGTTTTGCCCAATTTTAAATTCTGTAGTTTTGATTTGCACGTTTGCATCAAAATCTCCTTTCTCATCTAAAAAATTAAGCTGCTTTGTTGACCATTGAATTTGATTTATTTCATTTCTTGAGTTTCTTTTTACCTCTAATAGTTTTGGTAATTTAAAGATATTTCCATTAAATTTATTACCTGTAAGGTTTACGTCTAATAAAGGCTTAGTGTATTTTTGATCCACTAATATTTTTACACTACCGGTAATGTCGAAATCTTCTCCGAATAACTTTATTTTATCTGCAACTAGCTTGTTCTCTTGTATTTTTAATGAAAAATCCAAATCTTCAATTTTTGTGCCATTGAATATAGAATCTTTAACACTAGTTCTTATATTTACATCATATTTAAGATTTTTCAGCCATTGCACTTTGCTGAATAATGAATAATCATATTTATCTATATTAATGTTATGTATGCTAAATTTGCTATCGATCATATTGTGTTTTTTTGTGTGATTTACCTTAATTGATCCTTGCCAAGATTCTTTGTTATTTAGCAATCTGATATCTGAAAGAGATAATATTCTAGGTGCTAAATATAGTTTAGAACTTGCTGTAAATTGACTTTTCTCTCTTTCTTGCATCTTGATAGAAGGTAAAATATGTGAGATGAACGACTCACCCTTTATCAATATATCACCATTAAATTCAGACAAGTTGCCATTGTTTGAAACTCTTCCTGATAAGCGAGATATATTATTGGTTCCAGGAAATTGAAGAAGAGTATCAACGTTTATTTCGCCATTAGCAAATTTTAGCGTAGCATGAAATTTGTCCAATATCCTGTTTTGATATTGAATATTTGAAGCTTCCATATTAAAATCCAAGCTCAGGTTCTTTGGCACAACCTCTCTAAAAGATTCTAAAAGACCCTTCATATCTGTTGTTTTGTGTGAGCCGTTTTTTAGGTCGACTTTACTAAAACTAATATTGATATTAGTATGATCACTTTTTCTATCATTTTGTATTATACCAGTGCCTTGCATGCTTTTGGACTCAATTTTTAAATCAGTTGCCGTAAACTCGCTTTCATTGAGATTGATATTGGATGATATCTCAATATTTTCGCTGGGAATCACATAAGAAAGGAAGCTAAGATTAATGATTTTTGCTAAATTGCTCACAGAACCGGAACTGTTATTGATTGTCAGTATTAAATTACCCTGTTGATTTCTATTACCTTTAAATAGCAAATTTGCAAAATTTGAATCAACACTAATGTGTACATTATTTTTTGTGACATTAACCTTTCCAGAAAAATCGTAATTGTTGTCACCAATCTGTACTTCACCAAAAAACTGCTTATTTTTTTTTATAGCAACTTCCTTGATGTTAATAGTATCGGCGTTAAAACTTATTTGGCTGTCCTTTATTAATATATCAACTATATTATCATTGGCTTTCGTATTTATAATATTAAGTAAATTTTCTTTGTTGCTTTTCATGCCCAAAAATGAGATTGACTTTGGTTGCAATGAAAATGAAAACAACGATGGCCTTATTTCAATTTTTTTTGCACTAATTAAATCTGATAATTTTTGTTCCTTGTTTTTGTTATATTGTACATATACATTGTGAATAGTAAGTTTTGGAGTAATGAGCGAAACTTCAATTTTTCCTCCAACATGTACTTTAGCATCATACGTCTTCTCTAACTCTTTTACGATATATTCTCTGTAGCCACTCCAATCCTTAAAAGTTGCAGCAACGTGCATGAGAATTAATAGAAACAAGATTGATGATATGGCGTATAAAGAAAGTTTCATAATAGACCTCTCATTCCAGCATCCCTTCTCTTCTTGTCATCCCAGTCTGGGATCCAGGAAATTTGATTAGACATTAAGTTAATTAGCAAAAAAGTAGCTATTCTTATCTTAAAACACAGCATTTTTACATGAGAAGCTGGTCTGATGAGCACTGGGTTCCCAGTGGAAATTGCTCTCAAACCACAACACTCATACAGTTGTGTGTGTGACACTGTGATCCAGTGTGACTTAAATAAGGTTTTCCAGATTATATAATCAACAAAATTTCTGGATCCCAGTGTCAAGCACTGGGATGACAGGAATAGGTGCTGGGATGACAGGAATAGGTTATGGGATGAAAGGAGTGGATATTGGAATAGTAGCTGAAATGACATATAGCAATACAAAGGGTGTAATTTATACATATTTCAAATTATTCAAATTTCCTCTAAAAATTAGGTAAAGAGTGCTAGAATAAATAATAACACTCAAAGCTATTAAAGTTACTAAATAAACAATACGAGCTAGCCCTCTATCGAAAAACAACCCTGCTGATAAGTAATTAGAGAGATAAAGAACTATTGACATAACCAATGTTGCAGTGAGAATTTTTACAATATTTAGTAATAATGCTTGGCTAATCTTATACATCTTATTTATTGTTAAATAATTAATCAATAAAATAGAATTTATCCAAGTGGAAATGGAAGTAGCAATAGCAATTCCTATATGTTGGTATTTGTTCATTAATATGAGATTTAGTATTACATTAATTCCAAGGCACGTTAATGAGAACATAGTTGGTATTTTTAGCTTTCCCCTAGCAAAGAATGTGGGTAGCAATACTTTATTTATAATAAATGCGGGTAAAGAAAGAGAAAATGCTACTAATGTAGGAACAGTTTGCTGCACTGCATAATAATCAAATCGGCCGTAAGAAAAAAGCGTAAGTAAAATTATGTCAGGAATAATGATAAAAGCAGCAGTTATTGGCATAATTAATATTAACCCTATATTAAGGGCCTTGTTCTGTATTTTGACTATATTCTCAGTATCATTTATTCGTTTTGAAATCAGAGGAAGAAGTACTGTACCAATTGCAGTGCCAATTACTCCTTGCGGTAGTTGATTTAGTCTATCGGCATAATATATATAAGAAACTGCATTTGGTATAAAACTCGCCATGATTGTGTCAATCCATACACTTATTTGTATTACACAATTGTTGATAATTGCAGGTATCACACGTTTAAAAAATAATTTTACTTCGTTACTTAATTCTAAACTAAAAGAAAAGAAAGCCTTTAATTTGTATGCACTAAATATTATTAAAAGTAGCTGCAAAATCCCTCCAATCAGGACAGCTATAGAAAGGTTATGAGCCGGTGTTTCAATGTAAGGTAAAAACAAACTGATGATTAAACAGAGGTTCAAAATGATTGGTGAAATAGCTGTTGAAGCAAAATGCTGTTTTACTTGCAACATTCCACCAATAAGTGATGCGATTGACACGAAGATTATGTAGGGCATCATAATTTTCGACAAAGTTACAGTAAAGGTAAATTTATTTTGGTCAAATCCAGGAGTGAAGATTTTGATCATGTAAGGGAAGAAGGTTTGTGTGATAAGGCAAAAAATTACTAGAATAATAAACGTAATGGATATTACACTACTTGCGAAATTAAATGCCTTTTTATTATCATATGACTCTGCAGAGTATAATGGTATGAATGAGGTAGTAAATGCTCCCTCTGCAAAAAACGATCGAAATAAATTAGCAAAGCGAAACGAGGAAAAGAATATATCTGCAAGAGAAGTTGCACCAATAACTGTAGCAATCAATACATCTCTTATTAGCCCTAAAATTCTTGAAATAGCTGTAAAAAAACTAAATGTGAAAATACTTTTAAACATATCACGATTTCAATACGATTAACTATAATGCTAAAAGCATAAATGAAAATGTTTATTCGCTAAACTTAAAACTCTATGCAAAAGTAGGTAGCCTAAATAATTAATTGACTATTTATGCTTGTGTGTTAGAAATTTTATACCTTGGCGGGCGTAGCTCAGTTGGTAGAGCGTCAGTTTGTGGTACTGAATGTCGCCAGTTCAATCCTGGTCGCTCGCCCCACTAAAATTTTCCACTTTACATAAATATAAACATTAGATATTTTTTCACGGCCGTTAGCATTCCTTGTTGCTCTAGTATTTAGATGGCGGAGGGGAAGTTTGCGATTTAGAGTAAAAATGATGCCTATTAATTAGTGAGAGGGATTGTATGTATATTTGTTTGTTAGCTTATAGTATAGTGTCAGCACTAGGAGTATTAGCTTGTTGGTTAAGTTTTGACACTTCATCACCTTTAGCCATAGGTGGAATTGCTGGTTGTATAGCTCCAGCATTGATTGCGGTTTTTCACGTAGGATGTTTGCTATATAAGTTTTGCAAAAGAGATCCTGTTGGGGAGGATCATGGAAAAGTAGCAAATTTTTTGAGTTTGATGATATCTACAAGCGCTGCAATTGGAGTTACACTTGCTGGAAGCATAGCTGCTATTTTTCCTAATCCAAAAATAGGATTTACATTAATAAGTGGAATGATAGGGCTGATAGCACCGATTTTAGGGTTCTTTGCAACTGTAGCTATAGTGCATTGTGTAGATGAAACAGCAATTAAATCTGCAGTAAGTGCAATTTCGATTACAGATTCTACATATGTCAAAATATCTCAGGAAGAAGAAGTGGATGAATGTATTACCTTTCCGGAAGAAGAAATTAATAAAAGTATCATCTTTCCCAAAGTTGAAAAAGTTTTTTCTGCGAGAGAGACGGCAGTTTGAGCTAAGTTAGTGTGCAATGTTGTAATCTGTAAAATTTGACATCAATCACTGATAGTTGGAATATTATAGAGTAGGAATTACTCAAGAAGATGCATAAGTACGATGTAGTGGTAGTAGGTGGCGGTCATGCCGGGTGTGAAGCAGCTACAGCTGCAGCTCGCCTTGGTGCAAACACACTACTTATAACTCACAAAATTTCAACTATAGGAGAGATGTCTTGTAATCCAGCAATTGGAGGAGTTGCAAAGGGTGTTGTGGTGAGGGAAGTTGATGCTCTTGATGGAATAATGGGAAGAGCTATCGACCGAGCAAGCATACACTCGGTCGTTTTAAATGGCAGCAGAGGCGCAGCGGTATGGGGCCCACGTGCACAGGCAGACCGAAAATTATACAAAAAAGCAATACAGGAAATTATTCTAAATTATAACAACTTGACAGTAAAAGAAGAGTCAGTTGACGATTTTCTTATCGAAAGTGATAGCAATGGAGAATCTTATATAAAAGCTGTAATAACAGAATCAGGTGAACGTATACTGACAAGCAGAGTTGTTTTGACTACAGGGACTTTTTTACGTGGTGTGATTCATATAGGAGAGCAAACAACTCCTTCTGGAAGAATGGGAGATAAACCTGCAATAGAGCTTGCAAATACGCTAAAGAAGTATGATTTTAAACTGGGCAGATTACGTACCGGAACTCCACCGAGGCTTGATCGTGGCACTATAAACTGGTCGGTATTACAAGAACAAGTGGGTGACAATCCACCTACACCATTTTCTTATCTTACAGAGAAAATTAACCAGCCTCAGGTTTCATGTTTTATTACTCATACTAATGAACATACACACAAAGTAATTCGAGAGAATCTTCACAGATCAGCTTCTTCATATTTAGATAACGTTATTGCACCAAGATACTGCCCATCAATTGAAACTAAAGTTAAAAAATTTGCAGAAAAAAATAATCACCAAATATTTCTAGAACCAGAAGGGATTGATGATAACACTATATATCCAAATGGAATTTCAAATTCATTGCCCATCGAAGTGCAGTATGAAATGATAAAGAGTATAAAAGGGCTTGAAAATGCAGAAATATTAAGACCTGGATATGCAGTTGAATACGATTATATCGATCCACTAGAGCTATTTCATACTCTCGAAACTAAGAAAGTTAAAGGACTATATTTTGCTGGTCAAATTAATGGTACCACTGGATATGAAGAAGCAGCCGGGCAGGGAATTATTGCCGGAATCAATGCAGCATTCTCTTTATCTCAAAAAAGTTTTGTTCTTCATCGTACAGACTCATATATCGGTGTAATGATAGACGACTTGGTCACTAAGGGAATTGCTGAGCCTTACAGATTATTCACCTCGCGTGCAGAATATAGACTGGCAATCAGGTCAGATAATGCAGATAGAAGATTGACACAAAAAGGTTATGACATCTCTCTTGTGTCGCATGAGAGATACTCTGTTTTGCAGGGTAAACTTAAATCCATTAAGCAACTTGAGGAGAAATTAGAGAGCCTAACAATTACTCCTGAGCAGCTCAGGTCCTATGGCATTAAAATATCTTATGATGGAATAAGAAAAACAGCATTAAATTTGCTCGGTTATCCAAATATTGACTGGAATAAATTACGAGAAATATGGCCAGAGTTAAACATGGATTCCAGTGTCAGCTACTTGCATAACACCAAAGCACCTCTTCCTGTCATCCAAGTAGCTGACACTGGGATCCAGTACTTGAATGATGATAGAATGGATGCAGTTGACACTGAAAAAAATGTAGATTCCAGCGTCATGTGCTGGAATAACACTATAACTGATAGCATAGCCAAGAATGAAATATATGAAGCAGTTGCAATTGAAGCAAAATACAAGCCTTATTTAGTAAGACAAGAAGCAGATATGAAGTTTCTACAAGAGGAAGTTAATACTCAAA
Organism: Wolbachia endosymbiont (group B) of Horisme vitalbata; assembly: GCF_964028625.1. Classification (NCBI taxonomy): domain Bacteria; kingdom Pseudomonadati; phylum Pseudomonadota; class Alphaproteobacteria; order Rickettsiales; family Anaplasmataceae; genus Wolbachia; species Wolbachia endosymbiont (group B) of Horisme vitalbata. Next base: position 1,370,723 of record NZ_OZ034797.1, on the reverse strand, counting down.
TTCCAACTAATTTCAACTACTCACAGATTAAAGGCTTGTCAACTGAAGTGATAGAGAAGTTGCAATCAATAAAACCAGCAACAATTGGCATTGCAAAGCAAATACAGGGCATTACTCCAGCAGCAATAGTTAGCATATTAGTGTACCTTAGGAATAAGAAAACGAAAATAGCTGCTAATTCTGCGTAACATGTCAAAAATCGAAGAATTTCGCTCTTTTATGCACGAAATAAATGTTGATGCATTTATGTTGCATACTAAAGACGAGTATTTAAATGAATATTCAAAAGAGTTAGCAGAGTTATGTGGCTTCACGGGAACAAATGGGCTACTTATCGTTACAAAGAGTAATAAGTGCCCATTTTTTACAGATGGACGCTATATCACACAAGCTCGCAGTCAGCTCGATCAGGGCAGTTTTCGAGTATATAATATACAAGAAGAGGATCCACACAAATGGGTAAAAGCAAACTTAACATTGACTACCTCACTGGGTTACTATCCGCAATATTTTACTATGAAGGACATAAGAAAATATGAAGGCATTTGTAAACTAGTACCATACTTAATTAAAAAAGATAGTAGTCATAAAGCACAAACAATAGTCTCACATGTATCTGGTGAGAGTGGTAAGGATAAATGTGAAAGAGTAGCTAAAAACATAGAGGCTGAAGCAGTGCTTCTGACTGATCCAAATTCAATTTCGTGGTTATTAAATTTAAGAAATGAAAGTGCTGAATATACTCCTTGTATATTGGGTCGTGCAATACTTTATAAAAACGGCAATGTTGATTTATTTATTCAAGATAAAGAACATTCAACTATAGAAGCAAATTTTGATAACCATATAAATGTTTTTGATATTAGTGAGCTAGAAAATTCACTACATAAGTTAAATTTGGTGGTGATAGATCCAAGCACGACTCCAATGAGCATTATGAATGCAATAGATCCCTTGTATAACCATTATTTAAATGAAAAATCAGCTTCGGTGTCATTCCAGTGCTTGACCAGAAATAAAAAAGCATGGATCCCAGTGTCAAGCACTGGGATGACAATAAGTAATGAAAGAGGTCTAATAGAAAATAAGCAGATAATTGAGAAGGAGGATCCTTGTTTGATTCACAAAGCAGTAAAAAATCAAACTGAAATAACTGGAGCTATAAGTGCGCACATCAAAGATGGAGTAGCAGTTATAAATTTTCTATATTGGCTTGAAAACAATATTGACAGTGAAATTACTGAGCTTGAAGCTGAAGAAAAAGTTTTAGAATACAGAAAAGAGCAGAATTTGTTTAAGCAATCGAGTTTTCCAACAATTTCAGCATTCAACGAGAATGGAGCAATCATTCATTATCGTGCAAGCAATAAGACAAATAAAGCTATTAAAAAAGATGGACTATATTTGATCGATTCTGGTGGTCAGTACCTTGATGGCACAACCGATGTTACAAGAACTATAGCAATTGGTAGTCCAACCAATGAGCAACGAGCTCACTACACAATAGTATTAAAAGCTCACATTGCGATAGCAAGTGCGGTCTTTCCTTCTGGCACTACTGGTGGAGAATTGGACATATTAGCGCGTATACATTTATGGAAATTTGGAATGGATTACATGCACGGTACAGGACATGGAGTAGGAAGTTACCTTTCGGTACACGAAGGACCGCAAGCAATATCAAGAGGAAATAAAGTGGAACTCATTCCAGGCATGATACTTTCTAACGAGCCTGGTTATTATATTCCAGGAAAGTATGGAATAAGAATTGAGAATCTGATGTATATTGAAAGGCGAGAAAACGTCTTTTTAAGCTTTAAACAATTGACCTCTGTTCCTTATGATAAAAAGCTAATAGATATACAAATGCTTACTGAAGATGAAGTTAAATGGATAAATAGCTATCACCAATTTGTTTATAAAAATATAGAAAATGGCATAAAAGATAAGGAATGGTTAAAGAGAGTATGTGAACCTTTAAAATAGTTAATTTGTCATTTAATCAAGTATTAATATAGTTGTTCTTGTATTGTTTTTAATTAAAAACAATATATAATATTAGTTTCAAATAGGTGTAATTATGACAGATAAAATGCAAGATGATGAATTTATGAAGCAGTACATGGATACTTGCAAAGAGCAAATAGAAAAATTGGCAAGCGACCCTAATTTGCTTCAACAGACCTTAAAGCCATTCATGCAAATGTCTCAGCAACTTATGGCTGGTGGTATGCTAGAAGGAAATATGCCTAGCATGATACCTGATATGGGTGGTATGGATATCAACAAGATGATTGCTCAAATGAAGGAAATGATTGACTACATAAAGGCTAATTATAGAGAGCTCATGAAAAAAGATAGCTCACAGATTCAAGAGCTTGATGAATCCAGTAAAAAGCTAAGAGGCTTAGTTAAAAAATTGATAGAAAAGATAGAAGAGGAAGGGAATAAAACTAAATAGTTTTATTTTAGTTGTTGCAAGTAGTATTTATTCATAGGTAAACATCTGGAGGCTGTAACAATAGTGAGGCTCAAATTTGGTATTACCATAAAATAAAGGGATGAAGAGATGATTGAACTTAAAAGCCAAGAAATTTGTCCAAATGGAAATAAGGAAAATCTAATTATTTTTTTTCATGGTTGGGGCTCAAGTGGCGATAATTTCGCTCACCTTGCTAAAGTTATGAGCAAGTTTTTGCCTGATTCATATTTAGTAGTTCCCAATGCTCCGTTTAAGAGAGAAATAGGTGATGGTTATCAGTGGTTTAGTTTAGAAGATCGTAGTGAGGAAGCACTATATAATGGGGTGAAAAATGCTGCATCAATTGTAAATCATTTTATTGATACAAAATTAAAGGAGCTTAATTTAAAAGATACGCAGCTTTCTTTGGTTGGATTTTCTCAAGGGGCAATGCTTGCAATGCATGTGGCTCTTACCCGGCTTCAGTCTTGTGCGTCAGTTGTTGCGTATTCTGGTAGATTTCTTTCGCCTTCAAAAACTGCACCGCAGATAAAATCAAAACCTAACATATGTATTATTCATGGTGACGCTGATGATGTGGTACCTTTTTCGTCCCTTGATTTAGCGGTTAAAGCTCTGAAAGAAAATGGAGTAAACGCTCAAGGATACCCAATTCATGGATTAGGCCATATTATTAATGAAGAAGGAATAAGGTTAGGGGTTGAGTTTATCAAGAAGAATTTTGGAAATTAATTTCCATGCACTTGTTTTGCTTTGGTTACGGATATGTAGCTAAATTTCTATCGAAAAAATTGCTAAATTTAGGCTGGAAAGTTAACGGTACATCAAGAAATAAAGATATACAACTTTTTGATTATGAAAAGGTTGATCAAGATCTGCTTAAAAGCGTAACGCATGTTTTAGTTTCTATTCCTCCAGACGGCGATGATGTTATGGAGAGATACGGTCATTGTCTGGAGAATATTAAATGGCTTGGTTATCTGTCTGCAACTAATGTTTATGGTGACCACTGTGGTAATTGGGTGAATGAGGAATCTGAAACAAAGCCTATAGAAATTAGAGGAGAAAAGCGCCTTGAGTCTGAAAAGAAGTGGCTAAGTAGCAAATTGCCTGTACATATTTTTCGTTTGGCTGGGATATATGGTCCTGGTAGAAATGCGCTAATTGACCTGCAGCTTGGCAAAGCAAGAAATGTGAAAAAAATTTTTTCTCGTGTTCATGTTGAAGATATATCGAATATTTTATTTTCTTCCATGCAAAATATAAAGCCTTATGAGATATACAATTGTGCAGATGATTTACCTGCTACGCAATCTGAAGTGGTCACGTATGCAGCCGAGCTTCTCAATATTAGCCCTCCAGAGCCAGTTGAGATTTCTTCCGTACCAAATTACGCACGGGGTTTTTATTTAGGTTCAAAAAAAGTAAGCAATACTAAAATTAAAAAAGACCTTGGTGTCTCTCTAGTTTATCCTGATTACAAGGTGGGTTTAAAGAGTTTGTATATATTAGAATAGAGAAAATAGATTGCCAGATGCAAAAATTTTTCTTGAATGTTCCTTGTTTTGATGTAGTACCACTAGGCATACTATTATATAGAGGTAAATATGTTCAGCAATCAATCGCTCCCGGTTGAAAATATTCTATTACATCAAGCCGCTTATAATGGTAACATAAATGAAGTTAGGTTATTACTTAATGTAAAAACTGATATCAATATCAAGGATAAAAAAGGATTTACAGCCTTGCATTTTGCTGTTTATTCAGGACATTTAGACGTAGTAAAGTTACTAATCAGTAAAGAAGCTAATATTCATGCAAGAACTACTAAAGGCAGTACAGTTTTACACTTTGCTGTTGTAGCTAAAAGCAAAGCTATAGTAGAGGAGTTAATTAAAGCGGGAGCTGATCCCAATATAAAAGACTGTACTGATGGTAAGACACCTTTACATATTGCTGCTCAAAATGGACTTGTAGAAGTTGTAAAGGTGTTACTTAATACTCAAGAAATTGAGATTGATGCTAAAGACAATGAATTTGGTATAACAGCTCTGTACTTAGCCTCTCAGAACGGACATACTGAAATAGTTGAACTATTAATTAGCACAAAAAATGCTGATGTTAACATAGTAGATAAAAAAAATAATGTCACACCCTTGTATCTAGCTGCTCAGAATGGGCATGAAGCAGTAGTCAAGTTGCTTCTTGATAATGGTGCTAAGGTCAATGGCTGTAATGTCGATAGAGATCCTTTAAGTGTAGCTATCAAGAATGGCCATAAGAAAATAGTTGAGTTATTACTTAGTATAGAAGGAATAAATGTCAATATTGGCGATAAGATTGGCAATACACCTCTACATATAGCAGCTATAACAGGCCGCAAAGAAATAGCAAGATTACTATTAGCAAAAGGAGCTGATGCTAATATTAAAAACCATTCAGGAGATACTCCTTTACAAATAGCTGAGATAATTGAAAACTCTACAGTTTTTATGCTTGAAAAGGATACAAATTCAGTACTTCTTGTGAAAAAAGGAGTTAAGGAGCTTTTGTCACAACATGTGAAGAACAACAAACCTAGCTCATCAGTAGATAAAATTGACGTATCTGTTCAGCAGAGTAGCAAAATAAGATAGATGAGAAAACTAGTTTGTGACATTGGCGTTCAGTTAAATTTACATGGATTCCAGTGTCAGCTACTCGAATGACATTATGGAAGCTGTGATGACAAGGAAGGAAGCACTAGAAAGAAGTGGGTGTCACGCACTGGAATGACATCTTCAATTTCTATACAGCTGTGCATCACGCACTGAGATGACATTATGGAAGCTGTGATGACAAGAAAAGAAACACTGGTTTCACATGCATCTGTCTCAGTGATGTAAATTCAACTTTACCCCATTTGCAACCATCAGGGTTCTTTGACTATAGACCTAACAATTCTTTTCTAATTTCTTCTTTAATTGTATCAATAATCTTTTTATCAAGTTTATTTATTAAGGAATCATCAATACCTGTGATGTCATCTGGATTTTGTATCATTTTTTCAATAGCATCATCTATTTTTTTTACTCTTTCTTTATTAATTTCATCAAATATAGGTTTAATGTTTGCGTAACCAGGAGCGCCCTTGCTATAACTTTTGCTGCTTTCGTTGATACAACCACCAGCACCATATGTTTTATTCACGTAGTTTTTACTACATTTTGTTACATCTTTATACCCAATCTCACCATTTTCTATATATGCTATTTTATTATCTTTACTAGAGTTTAGCTTGTCCCCTTTCTTAATTTCTTCTTTTAATTTTAAACTTTGTTCATGAATTATTGTATCTTTGTAATTCTTTCCCCCATAGGTTCTGTATGTACCTCCGCCTGCAACAGTAATTAAATCTTTACAAATTGTTTCTGAAGAGTCTCTGCACATTTTTATTAAAGTTGGTCCCCCATCCTTGTTAGATTCATCATCTTCTTGTCCACCACCTCCTTCTGTCACTTTTACTTTAATATAGGGATAATTGGGGTTGATTTTTAGTTTAGCTTTAATGTAATCACCTGGCATTCCTAGTCTACTTACAGTAGACTGAGCTTTATCAGCTATATGACCAGCTTCACCACCTCCCCATGCTTCTATTTCAACGTAATCATACATTGACAGATCATCTGTATAGCCATCTCCAAGCTCATAAAGTTTTTGATCCCTGTTTTCAATAATCTGCTTCTTATGTTTCAATTGTGCTATTATTATTTCACGTAATCTCTTTTTTAAACCCTCTAAATCGAACCTACACAATTTATCAGCATAAAAGACTTCTGTTCTATTTGCTTTAATCGGTTGATTTTTTAATTGTGTGCACTTTTGTATTTCACCTTTCTCGTTTTTTACTGTTTTACCATCCTTATCCTTGCAATCCACTTCTTCATATCTTAAGTAAAATAGTTTATCATTCTTATCTACATACTGTGTTGAGCGACTACATACTCCATCAAAGCAGAGGCAACCATCATCACCGTGATTACAGTTTTTTTCTTCATACTTTCCATCTGTTAACTCATATACTATTTTGCATTTGTCACAATTTTGTTTTGTATCTACCTCTTTATCCTCTTTTGCCATGCAGTTATCTCTAGACTTATTTTCAGCAGGAATGGAAATATATCCTTTTTTATTAAATATTATTTCATTCAGTGCATCTTGTGGCTGTGCTAAAACCTCAATTGTTTCGTTACAGGGAAAATAATAAAGCTGATCAGACTCCTTTGAATAAACAGTATTGTATTTATTGTATCTTGCTCTCATTGACTTCAGTGATATTAGCTCACTTCCTTTTTCAAGAACGAATTCCTCCGGTTCTGGTTGCCACCCAGAAAGGCAGAGCATTTTACTTTTAGGATTTTCTTTATATTTTATTTCTACTTTTGGATATCCTGAGCCATCTAGTTTGCACTTACCATTCTGAAGCTCTTTACATTCTGCTTCGATATCGGGAACATACCCATATTTTTCTAGAACTTCAAATTGCGAATTATTTTTTAATATACCTTCTATTACGCTATCGATGTCGCTTTTACTGTTACTGCTATCAGTTGTTTTTGCCACTATTGCTGGCTTTACTACTTTTAAAGGTAGATGGCCAACATATGTAGGAGAATTTTTATTAACATAAAAAGTACAGATGCCATTACTGTGAGTTCCACGTGCGTCATAAGTACAAACGTTCTCACTCATCTTCATTTTTACTTTTAGCGTATTTTCGCCTTTACCCTCATTAGGCTTTGGTATGCTCACTTCTTCAATCTTTGGAGCAGGTGGCGCTGGGAAGCAGCGAGCAGGAAATTGTAATTTTCTTTCGGACTCTTCTTCCTCAGTACCATAGTATTCAGCGCAGAGCTGACCTTTTTTTCTATAGGTTTTGAGATAATGGATAGTATCTTTAATAGTAAATGGATAAATTGGAGTATTCTCACTATTTGAAAAACCGCGCGGAAAAGGTAGCTCCCTTCTTTCTTTCAGCTCACCAATAATGACTCCAACTCTTGGATGGAAATAATCATTTTCTTCATTTGTTATAGGAACAATTCTAACTTGTGGTGGTGACATCGCAAGTTGTTCACAAAATGGAGGTGGGCCAGGTGCAAGTGGTACAGGCACACATTGTACTTTGGTTTGATAGCAGGTATCGCAAACATTTTCCATATTCCCTGGACGGAAAATATTTTCCCCTGAAAAGATTCTAGAAAGACCTCCAAAAAAAGTGTCCATACAAGCCCCTTTCTGACTGCAAGCACATATTTTAGGGGCATTAGCAAATTTTACTTTTTCTTCATCAGTAACACCATCTGCCCATTCCCATTCAAGGCGTTTCGCAATTCCTTCTTTGATTTCTTTACTGTTATCTGTCTTAATTGTTCCATCAGCTAACATTCTATCTCCTTCCCAATCGATAAAAGCTGCTGCAGAAACTCCAGCACCTGTGGCTTGTGTGCCATATATTTTGTGGCAAGATGTTCCACTGGATAATATATAACAGTTGTCGTTCCCTTCGTAGTCGCAGACCTTAATCTTTGGATTAAAATAACCATCAATTCCTTGGTCTTTTACTTGTCTTACTGTAATATATTGGTATAGCTTTTCATCAACTTTAAAACTACCTTTAGTACCAAAAGTAAAAATTGCTAAAAAACCCTCCAAAGCTTTTTTGCCTCCAGCTTCAAGTGTAGTATTACTCTCTACAAGAGGCGGACAATCAGCATATCCTTGATAAGAAAGACAAAATATCAAGGAGAATATCAATAAAAAATTAAGCTTTACATTTTTCATAGAACGCCGGTAACCACTTACTCACTTTTTCGCCTTTTTCCTTTATTGCTTCATACATATACTTTATAGTCTCTTTATTAGCTGAAAGTACATGTATTTCTTTCATATTCTTCAAATCTAGATTTAAAGTTACTAAACCTTTGTATTGCTTTATCAAAAATAAACCTTCCTGTGTTGGTGTTTGCAAAATGACATTCAGTTCCTCTTTCGACAGAGAAAATGCTTTCATGTATAACCTGTTTGCATTTATGTTCGGCATCAGGATTCTCGTATCGACATGCTTATCTAAATATTGAGTAAACTTGCTAGCAAATGCTAGGTTTAAGTTTTCAGTACTTAGAATTACTACAACATTTAACTTTGTCATTCTTTGCATCCAGTCGTCAAACTCTCCCTCTGTAGGAAAAATATTACTTATCTCCCATGCTTCATCCAAAACAAGTATTGCAGGTGAGCCATCACATTTTGCTTCGAAAGAGTATAAGAAATAGTAAAGTATCACGGACATACATTCTTTTTGCTTAGTGAGATTTGCAGTATTGAGGGATATAGTTTTTGTTCCCCAGTCAATATCTGACTCATCACCATCTTGGAATAAGTAAGCAAATTCACCTTCACCACACCATTTACTTATTTTGCCTCCAAGAAGTAAAAGCACTTCAGAAATTTGAGAAATAGATCGCGATTCTCTTGGTATAGCAAATATAGAATCTACAATTTTTTTTGTCTTTTCTTCTACGTCTACCAAACTTGCATCTGCAACCATCCTTTTGATCAATTCAACAAGCATATTGCGATTAGAAGCACTATCTTCAATGTTCAGTGGGTTAAATTTTAGACTTTTATCTTTATATTTTGGATCAATTATGTAATATTGGCCGCTTACTGCTTTAGTAAATATTATTGATTTTCCAGTATTATCCAATATAACAATCCTAGGGTTAAATTTTCTTGATTCCGAAAGTAAGAAATTGATCAGTGAGGTTCTACCTGAATTTGGAGCTCCAAGTATTGTGGTATGACCATTATTTTTCTTTCCATGAAAGTTAAAAAAGTAAGGACTGCCTTTTTTTGAAAAAAAAACTGTTACTGCTTCTTTCCATCTTCCTCCTTTTAACGTACCTGATGTAAAATCATGCAACATAGCAAAGCTGCAAGCATATTTTTCTAATATATTTTTTGGTTGTGTAACAAAAGCAAAGTTTCCAGGAAGCTGTGCCCAAAAATGATTTTCCATGTGCAGATCAGTTCTAAACATCATCAACCCGATTAACGACATTACAGAGGATAAATCGCTGATATTTTTAGCTAACCTATTCTTATCATCTGCAAAGATTGTAACAATAATTTTCTGTTGACAAAAATCCATAGCAGAAATTTTTTCAAGCTCTATTATTTCATTTATTCCTGAGTTTTGAAGTAAGGTATTGTCCTCACTGATTTGCAGTATATTAATTTGTTTTTTGAATTCTTTTACTGCTTTATTATTACTAGTAAATATTATTATTTCTGTGATGATAAGCTCAGAGTCAAGTTGCAAACACCTATCTATATTTTCTAAGGGGATTTCTCGATATTCCTTTATGCAAAAAATAGAACCAAACTTCTGTTGACCTTCAAACGATGTTTGAAATTTATTGAAACCGAAAGCTACTTTTAGGTTTTTCACATGCTGCGATAGGTCCCTTTCACATATTGGATAATCTTTGTGCGTTAATGTAATAATGTAATGGAGAAATTCCATCATTTGAGAATATATTTTGCCTTCACTAGACCTAAGGCCCAGTTTTTTAGCTCCAAAAGGTTCTAAATCTTTTTGAATCAGGTCAGTTATTTTTTGTAATTCTTGATGATTTTTTTGTAAAAATAACTTGTGCCTATTCTTTATCCCGCCAAAAAAAAATGCATTATTAATATTTTTGCCAAAATCACTAAGTAACACCACAATGTACAATTCATTTATATACTGTAGTTTACTATCAACTAGTTTATTAAACCACGTTGAGTGTAGCTGATCGGAAAAGTCTGCAGTTTTATTCCACTGTAAGCTCAGTTTATTGCGCTTACGGACAGTGTGAATCCAAACGGTAAAATATAAACTCTTGATATTTTTTGATATACTTTTTCTAATTTCAGTTCTAAGATCACCATAGTTATCAACTGAAGAATAGTCTTCTAATTTGATTATTTTTAACAATTCCCCCTGTTTTGTTAGTATAGTTTCTTCATCGTAGTGGCAAGCATAAGGGATAAAATCTAAATTAATACTTTCTAGTAACGCTAAATTGTTCTTTTTTTCAGAATTAGAGCTAGTGGCTGGTACTTTTGGTTGCATACAACATTATGTGTATTCAATAAAAAGATAATTAAAAAACATAAAAATACTATCTTAATTTTTATCTTTTTTTTCGCTGTCGGGCTGTAATTTTATATCTTTTGCAAAGTTGAATTTTTCTTTCAAGTAATCTGTTGCTTTTTCTGTACTCCCAAACATCATGATCAGTACACCAAACAGTATCATGAAGAAAATTAGACCTCTGAACACTACTGCAAGTATCACTGTAGCTATACATAACCCTATAATTGTCGAAGGATTCATATTTTCCATAGTATCTTTAACTGAAAATGAAGAAATAAGTTCTTTCAACGTTCCTGGTATATTTTTCAATTCATCACTTGCTTTGCTAGAACATGACATGAAGATAAAACTTAACAGGGCTACAATAGCAAAAACTCTACCCAATTGAATACGCATCAGCTAAATACCTTTAAGATACTCCTTAACTGTAACAATTTTTACATCAATAGGCAAGAACCGAATTCACTTGCTCACCATAAGTAACTCATATTTAATTTTTACCACGCCGCAAGCTTTTTATCGTCAACAAGAGGACTCACATTAATGGATGTCAATTTACTTGATAGAAAGTTTGAACGCAATTCAACTGCTGCAGCTGTAGCAAACACTGCAGCCACCACAAACAGTCCTGCTCCTACTAATCCTGATGTCATTGCTCCTGCAACAATGCACCCTATTGCTAAGAGAGCAGAACTTGTTACAAGTGCGACGTGAAGATTTTTGTTTTTGATTTTACTATTATTTTCATAATTATTGGATTGCATTGTATCTTTTACCTTACTGCCTGTCACTGAGATCACACAATGAGGCCCTTCTTCAGTCTTCTTATAATGTTTAGAAGGGGATCTTCTTCCGCTTGGGCCTTTGGGCCTTGTTTTGTTCGGATGTGCTAATTTTGTTTTTCCTTCATCTTCTAGTTGCAAACTATTATCTTCCTCAGCAGGGTTTAATTTTAAGTGTACACTTTCCTCAGATGAAATGCTTGTTACTGAAGTTAAGCTGTTCCTTCTGCTACTTGATGCCAAGCTAGATGAATTTATTCGACTATCTAAATCACTACTACTACTGAGTTTAGAAGTATTTGCACCACTTGGCACTTCTACAGCATTCACAGTTATATTAGGCTTTTCATTTTTTAAATCTTTACTATCAATCGAAAGATCAGATTGACTATTCAATTGTGATTGTGTGATCTTCTTTCTTGCTTGCGATTGTTTTGATGTAAGAATTGTTGAAGCATCATAACTATCTAAACTTCTCAAGGAATTATATGTTCCAGAGATTCCTTTTCCACTTACACCCTTAGCTAAAGAATCCTTTTCCAGAGGATTAATACCTGAATTTTTAGGAATTTCAACTTTACCAGAAAGACTTTGTTTGTTAAATGTTTCCGCATTACCTTGTCTATCTTGTTGATTTTGAATAACGCTAGAATGATTTTTGTCACTGCCCTTATTAGTAATTTCTAAAATTATTCGTAATATTTCCCCTCTTATTGTTGGTGATCTTTGTGATGATTTTTCTTCATTGTTAAGTACTGAAGGTTTCATTAATTCCTCTGACTCTATCACTTCTTTTTCCAATGCTGGAAGAAATTTCTTGGTGTAATAATTATAATATTTTTCTTGCTCTCTCAGTAATTTTTCTAATTTAATTAATATGTTCGGATCAGCTCCTTTGTTGAACAACTCTATGCATTTTGCGATAGTTCCATCTCCCTTTTTTAGATTTTCATGATTATGTCTTTTTTTTGTGACCTTTTTGTGTATAATTTCGTGCAACTCTTTCGTTTTTGATGCTGAAGAATTCCCTGTTTTCTCCTTTCTCTTATCTGAGATTTGTGAACTTCTGATAGGATCGCTAGTAGATGAGTAAGTATTGTTTCCTACTGCGCTATCAAATAGCACTCTTTTCTCATATGATGAATCAAACATAACATTCCTCTCATATAAATAAAATGTATGAATACCTCTTTAGCGTTAATTTTACATTAAAACCGGGCAGTTATGCCTTATTGCGGATAATTATAGCAATTTGCTAACTATTTTCTTTGCTGATTACTGATTTTACATTTCAACATAATTGCTTGCCTGTTGAACTAACATATCTATCACTTCTTTTACAGGCTTTTCTCTATCAACCATGCCAACACTTTGACCGGCCATTAAAGATCCTGTTTCAACATCTCCATCAATTACTGCCCTTCTTAAGGCTCCAGCCCAGAACTTTTCTATTTCAAGCTGCCCATTTTCTTTTGAGATTTCTCCATTTTGATATTTATCAATAATGTCTCTTTGATGCTCCATAAAATCGTCACTTGCTTTGTTAACTATAGCCCTTACTGGAATTACAGGGAAATCAGCACTAATCTGCACAGAAGATACAGCATTACGCGCAGCTGATTTGATGAATACTTCTTTAAAATTTTTGTGAGCGATTGACTCATTCGTGCAGACAAATAATGTACCTATTTGACAGCCACTTGCTCCCATTTCTAGGTAGTTCACTATCATTTCGCCTCTTCCTATTCCACCTGCAACAAACACCGGTGTTTTCTCATTTTTAAAATGAGGTAATATCTCTTGTGCGAGAACAGAAGTGCTAACAGGACCGATATGTCCTCCTGCTTCCATACCTTCTATTATTAACGCATCTACTCCCATTTTTACTAACCTTTTCGCGAGGCTTAATGCTGGTGCAAAACACATAACTTCAATGCCCGCACTCTTGATTTTTTCTATATTAGGCTTCGTTGGTAGTCCACCTGCAAGCACTATATGGCTTACTTTCGTTTCAATGCACACATCTATCAACTCACTCAACTTTGGGTGCATAGTAATTAGATTTACACCAAATGGTTTGTTAGTTAATTTCTGTGTCTCTATGATTTCTTTTTTCAGTAAGTCTGGAAACATTGCACCACATGCAATTACACCAAAACCACCGGCATTTGAGATTGCTGAAACTAAATTTCTCTCTGAAACCCAGCTCATAGCGCCACCCATTATGGCAAACTCACTACCGAGAAAATTTGTTCCTTTTTTCCAGAGGCTACTTAACATATAACCTATATCATACGTTTAAAAATGTTTTGTTTATCTATAAATGTGTGTTTTAAAGCACCAATTATATGCAAGGCTATAAAGAGTATCATAAAATATGCAAGTATCGAGTGTAACTGATTAGCTGCACTAGCTAGATCTTCATTATGGTTAATTAATAAAGGGATATGAAAAAAATATTTGATCTCTTTGCTAGAAGCAGAAGACATGACATAACCAGATAGTGGCATTAGCACCATCAAAGCATATAAACCAAAGTGTATCGTTTTGCTCGCATTGATTACAAATCGAGAAAAATTGGCTGGTAATGGCGGAACATAAGTAAAGACGCGAAAAAATATACGTACTATAATTAATCCAAGAACGGTGATACCACAAGCCTTATGAACAGCGTATATGCTGAATTTAATTTCACTGCTAATCGGCAAATTTTTCATGTATAGTCCAGAACAAAGCATGCCAATAATAAAAGCAGACATTAACCAATGAATGATCCTTAAACCTAAACTATATTTATTGTCTTTCATTAATTTTGATTACTCTAAAGTAGAATTTATATAGTAGAAAAACTATTTCTCAATCAAAATTATCTATACATAATTTCGCTGCCTTGATCAACATAAGTGCAATAATTGTATGTGACACATAAACATTGTCTATCAGATCATGAAGAAGTGGTGAAGTTTTTGAGAGTTTTTCTATTGTAACGATGAGTTATAGCTTGTACAAGAAGCCTATTGACTTTAAGCACATTTTACCCTATACAATTCCAATACCTTAAGCTACCAAAGCATGCCTGATCTAAAGACAATGATGCTAAATTTTGGTCCTCAGCACCCAGCTGCACATGGGGTGCTACGACTTGTTTTAGAGATGGATGGTGAAGTGATCGAGAGAGCAGACCCCCATATTGGGCTTTTGCACCGTGGCACTGAAAAATTGATAGAACATAAAACATATCTTCAAGCTCTGCCTTATTTTGACCGCCTTGATTATGTGTCGCCAATGTCACAAGAGCATGCATATTCGTTGTGTGTAGAGAAATTGTTGCAATGTGAAATTCCAATTAGAGCAAAATATTTGCGTGTTTTGTTTTGTGAGCTGACAAGAATACTAAATCATTTACTAAATATCTCTTCTCAAGCACTTGATGTTGGGGCGATGACTCCTCTTTTATGGCTCTTTGAAGAGAGAGAAAAAATACTCGAGTTCTATGAAAGGGCCTCAGGTGCAAGATTTCACGCAGCTTATATAAGGCCAGGTGGACTTGCAGCAGATATCCCAGAAGGTTTGATTGAAGATATTGGAAAATTTATAGAGCAATTTCCAAAGTATATAGATGATGTTGATGAACTTTTAACGGAAAATAGGATATGGAAGCAACGCACTGTAGGAATTAGTGAAATATCAATAAAACAGGCGCTTGATTGGGGCTTTAGTGGACCAATGCTCCGTGCTGCTGGGCTTGCTTGGGATCTGCGAAAAAGCCAGCCATATGAGATATATGACCAATTAGATTTCGATATACCAATTGGCCAAAATGGTGACTGTTATGACCGTTATTTAGTAAGAATGGCGGAGATCAGACAATCTATCAGCTTGGTGAAGCAATGCATAGAGAAGATGCCTGAAGGGTCAATAAAAACTGAAGATAGAAAAATTTCTCCACCGCCAAGAGCAGAAATGAAAGAATCTATGGAGGCTATGATTCATCATTTTAAGCTTTATTCAGAAGGATATCATGTGCCAGAAGGTGAGGCTTATGTGGCTGTTGAAGCGCCAAAAGGCGAATTTGGAGTATATATAGTTTCAGACGGTACCAATAGACCTTATAGATGTCGAATAAGAGCACCTGGCTTTGCACATTTACAGGCCTTAGATTTCATGGCAAAAGGACATATGCTTGCTGACATTGCAGCAATTATCGGTTCACTCGACATAGTCTTTGGTGAGATTGATAGGTAATTATTGTAAAATAGTAACTCAACTAATGGTCAATACATCCTCTATTAAAAACTGCACAAATTCATTGCCATTCCAGTAATTCATAGAGATTTTACCCAAAATGGCTTTAACATTACCCTGCATAATAGCAGAGCCAAGCTCAGTATTTGCACAGCGAAACGCAATAGCTTTGACCATAACATTATCGTCAGCAATAAAACATTTTATATGGTCAACTCCTATAACTTCCGGCTTTCTTATCTTTGCTCCTTGAATGATGAATCTCGGTTCAGGATTGCCAGCTCCAAATGGCTCTAAGCGCTGCAGTTGATTCCAAAGGGATAAGTTTATTGCTTTAGCTGTTACTATACCATCAGCTTTTATAGTTTTATCGTTTGTGGAGTTTGCAAATCTTTCAGTAAAAAAATCATGTAGATCACTTATTTTATCTTCCTTAATCGAAAATCCTGCTGCCATACTGTGACCACCACCTTCAATGATTAGGTTGGTAAATTTTGCAGAAAGAACCGCAGCACCAATATCTACTCCAGAAATTGACCTACAGCTTGCTTTTCCTATTCCATTGTTTAAAGATATCACTATCGTTGGTAAGTGAAACTGCTCTTTTAGTCTTGATGCAATGATACCAATTATTCCCTGGTGCCAATTACCACTTACCATTATAAAATTTACACCTAAGTGGGCAAAATTTTCCGCTTGTGTTGTGGCTTCCAAAATAGCCTCATTTTCTAGCATTTTTCTTGCATTATTCAAATCTATTAGTTTTAGCGCGATTGAATGTGCATCATCATCATCATCGGTGGAAAGCAACCTTGCACCGAGCGATGCTTCTCCAATTCTTCCTCCGGCATTTATACATGGCCCAATACTAAACCCTAATCGTGAAACACTTGGTTTTTCAAGGATTCCCAAAGCGTCAAACAAAACACGTAAGCCAACATTTTTTCTTGCTGACATAACTTTTAATCCTTGTAAAACAAAAGCCCTATTTAGGCCTGTAATCTGCATAACATCGCAAACAGTTCCAAGAGCAACCAAATCCAGTAGATCAAATAAATCTGGTTCTTTTTTGTTGGTAAAAAATCCTTGCTCACGTAGGATTCTGTTAAGAGCAACAATTAGCAGAAATGACACTCCAACTGCTGCTAAGTTATTATAAGGAGAGCTCTCATCAAGGCGGTTGGGATTAACAACTGCTACAGCACTTGGTAATTTTTCTGTTCCAAGGTGATGGTCGACAACTATAATATCAAGTCCAAAGACTTTTGCATCTTCTATTGGTTGATATGCAAGCGTACCGCAATCAACAGAAATACATAAATCAATACCATTCTTTTTAAGTTGTAATAAAGCATCTGTGTTCAATCCATAGCCCTCATCAACACGATCTGGAATATAGATTATAGAGCGTGTTCCAATCGCTCTTAGGTACCTATTAATCAATGCTGATGACGTTGCACCATCAACATCGTAATCACCAAATATTGCAATATTCTCATTATTGTTTATTGCTTTTATTATGTGAGAAACAGCTTTATCCATATCAAGGAGGTGAAAGGGATCTGGTAATAGCGATCTGATTAGTGGGTGTAAGAAGTCATGTGCATTTTCTATGTTAACACCACGAGCAACTAATATTCTTGCTAATATTTCTGGCAACTCAAATCTCTGTATAAGAGTAAAAATCTCCCTTTGATCTGCTTCTTGTAACTTCCACAGTGCATTTGTTATGCTGCGTTTTTCAATATCAAGTAGCATATTTTTTGTAAATAAAACTACTTTACCAGAACTTTTACGCTTGTTCTATAATTGTGTTAGACTTCTGTATAACCTAAAGAAAGATATAGGAGAGTGTCACTCGAAAGGAATCACATTTATTTTGACAAAGAGCATCTGTAAAATCTGATACTTCTTCTTGCATAACATGCTCTTTAATTAGTATTATATCTATATTAGCATATAAGTGTGAATATTATATTAGTG
Source organism: Wolbachia endosymbiont (group B) of Horisme vitalbata (assembly GCF_964028625.1). Classification (NCBI taxonomy): domain Bacteria; kingdom Pseudomonadati; phylum Pseudomonadota; class Alphaproteobacteria; order Rickettsiales; family Anaplasmataceae; genus Wolbachia; species Wolbachia endosymbiont (group B) of Horisme vitalbata. The sequence goes on along the minus strand of NZ_OZ034797.1, from coordinate 1,353,049 downwards.
TAATTACTTTTTGGTATACATAACAAATTTATGCCTGGAAACAGTTTTTGGTTACTCAAACCTTTTCTACCTTTATTTCATATTCTTTAAAGTATTTTTTGCACTTTCTTTATAAAAACCATAGGTACCAATCGGTTTTTAGCTTAAGAATAAAGGTTAAGTATCTGGAATTCTGGACATAAAATCCTCCTGAAAGATTAGAAAGAAAATGCAGCGCATATACAACAGAATTTGAACACGTGCTGAAGAAGATACACTACGTTTTTTTTTGAAAAATTGACTGAAAAGTCTGCAGACGAAGATAGATTTTTGAGCTCTTAAAATACCTCTACTGTTAGAGTAAGGAAAGCGAGAAGGTTTGTCAAGCAATCTTTATTGGCTGTTGTACTAGAATTCAGTTTTTCGTATAATTTGCTAGAATTTGTGTGAAGAATTTTAAATATGAAAGGCCTATATATTAAAACTTACGGCTGTCAGATGAACGTTTATGACTCCATTTTAATGGAGAATATAGTTAAGCCTTTAGGGTTCAACGTTGTTAGTGATGCAGAACAAGCTGATTTGGTGATATTAAATACTTGTCATATTAGAGAAAAGGCAGCAGAAAAGCTTTACTCAGAGCTTGGAAGAATCCATTCATCACAAAAAAATAAGGAAATGACCATAGTGGTGGCTGGATGTGTAGCGCAAGCAGAGGGAGAAGAAGTGTTCAGAAGGGCTCCTTTTGTTGATATTGTTGTTGGTCCGCAGAGTATTTCTGCTTTACCGGAGTTAATAGTCAAAGCAAGCAGAAGTAAAGGTCATGTAATAAATACTGATTTTCCAGAAGTTGCGAAGTTTGATAAATTGCCAGATGAATGCTATGGCAATAGCCAGGGGTCTTCTGCGTTTCTTGCCATACAAGAAGGTTGTGATAAATTTTGTACGTTTTGTGTGGTACCATATACACGCGGGGCTGAGTATTCACGACCAGTAAATGAAATATTCCGTGAAACATTGAAGTTAGTTGCAAATGGGGCAAGGGAAATCAATTTGCTCGGTCAAAATGTTAATGCTTATCATGGAGAGTGCGAAGGAGAGGTGTGGGATTTAGGAAAATTAATTAGTCACATTGCTAAAATTGAAAAGCTAGAAAGAATCCGCTACACAACTTCTCATCCAAGAGATATGCACGAATCTCTCTACTTGGTACATGCGGAGGAATCAAAACTCATGCCGTTTGTTCACCTACCTGTGCAGTCAGGTTCGAATAAAATATTGCATGCAATGAATAGAAAACACACGGCAGAGGAATATTTGGGAATAATAGACAGATTGCGCAAATTGAAACCTGAAATCGAATTTTCTTCTGATTTTATTGTTGGTTTTCCTGGAGAAACTGAAAAAGATTTTGAGGAAACTATGAAGTTAGTAGAAAAAGTAAAGTACGCTCAGGCTTATAGTTTTAAATATAGCCCAAGGCCAGGAACGCCAGGGGCGGAAAGAAAAGATCAAGTACCAGAAGAGGTTAAAACAGAGCGTCTTCTTCGTTTACAGGAATTAATTAGCAAGCAACAACTTGAATTTAATCAGAGTATGATAGGAAAAACTATTCCTGTTCTATTCAGTGATAAAAAAGGTAAACACCAAAATCAAATTATTGGTAAAAGCCCATACATGCAATCAGTATGCGTTGATGATCCTGACGATAAATACAAAGATAAAATAGTAAATGTAAGGATATTGGAAGCTCGGCAAAATAGTTTGTTGGGATGCGCTGCCTAATTAGAGAAAAGTGCTCCCATGGTCTCATGTAGAAGCACTTTGTGTGTTTTTATAAGTTTATAAGCTATCTAGATTTAATCCTTAAAGGACTACAACTCTCTGTTACGCAATCATATGAGACTTGATATAATAGATTTGCGGGATTTTTTTTCTTTTCCCACTGATAGTGTACTTTTTCAACCTTTCCAGAATTATTATATTCATAAGAAAGCGATCTCCAAATAACGCTGCTTTTACTATTATTTTTGTTAGCATCGTGAAATTTCTGATAAGGCCAACTGTTATTGTCTTTATTCATCTTTAACTTAAGTAAATAAGTCTGATTTATTAATATGCTGTATAATAATGTCAACACCTATCAATGTTTATAGAAACAGAGTTTTTGGATTTGTAATTTTCCAGAAAGCTCTATATTCTTTGATTTTATCCAGTTAAAATGAATATGAAGTATTATCCTGATACAAGCAGCAGTCCTGATTTTTCATTGCTAGAAAAGGAAATCATAAAATTTTGGCAGGAAAATAAAATTTTTGAGCAGTCAGTCGAGAAACGTTCCAAGGATCATTGTTTTGTATTTTATGATGGGCCTCCGTTTGCAAATGGACTTCCGCATTACGGACACTTGCTTACTGGTTTTATAAAAGATGCATTTGCAAGATATCAAACTATGCTGCAAAAAAGGGTTGAACGCAGATTTGGTTGGGATTGCCATGGGCTACCGGCTGAGATGGGCGCGGAAAAGGAACTTAGAATATCTGGTAGAACTGAGATAGAGAAATTTGGCATTGAAAAATTCAATAATCATTGCCGTACTTCTGTGATGAAATTTTCATCAGAATGGGAGAAGTATGTAAATAGACAAGCAAGATGGGTAGATTTTCACAATGACTATAAGACTATGGATAAGTCATTCATGGAGTCGGTCATGTGGGCATTTAAGCAGCTTTATGATAAAGGTCTGGTGTATGAATCAATACGCGTTGTTCCCTATAGCTGGGCGTGCGAAACTCCACTCTCTAATTTTGAAACAAGGCTTGATAATGCATATAGAGAAAAAATTAGCAAAGCTGTAACTGTTGCTTTTGAACTTTTAGAAAATCCAAAGCAATTTAAACAAAAATGTAGATTACTTGCTTGGACTACAACGCCTTGGACGTTGCCGAGCAATCTTGCACTGGCAGTAGGGGAGGATATTGAGTATTGTATGGTGTTAGTAAATGGTGAAGTCTGCATCTTTGCTGAAAGTTATTTAGAGAAATTTGTCAGCCACTGTGAACAAAGCAATATTCAATATGAAAACTGTAATACAAAACTTAAAGCGAGTGATCTTGCAGGTCTTTCCTATAAACCACTGTTTGATTACTTTAAAGATACAAAAAATGCGTTCCGTGTTTTCATTGCTGATTATGTTACAGGAGAAGATGGTACTGGTGTTGTACACACTGCTCCTGGATTTGGTGAAGAAGATTTTTACCTTTGCCAAAGTCATGATATTCGAGCTGTTTGTCCAGTTGATAACGCTGGAAAATTTACTACTGAAGTTTCAGATTTGGCAGGAGTTCATGTTTTTGATGCCAATGATACAGTAATCAAGAAATTAAAAAGGCAGGGGAGCTGGTTTAAAACTGAGCAATATATTCACAATTATCCACACTGCTGGAGAACTGACACTCCTTTAATCTACCGCACTATGCCTTCTTGGTATGTTGCTGTGACAAAGTTTAAGGGAAGAATGACAGAGCTAAATAAGAGAGTTAATTGGATGCCAAATCATATAAGAGATGGTCAATTTGGAAAATGGCTTGAAGGAGCGCACGACTGGTCTATTTCACGCAATCGATTCTGGGGTACTCCAATTCCTGTGTGGAAATCAGACGATGCAAAATATCCAAGAGTGGATGTGTATGGCTCAATAGCAGAACTAGAGCGAGACTTTAATGTTAAGATAGATGACTTGCACAGACCGTTTATCGATACTTTGACGAGACCAAATCCTGATGATCCAACAGGAAAATCAGTTATGCGTCGTGTGCCTGATGTGTTTGATTGTTGGTTTGAGTCTGGCTCGATGCCGTTCGCGCAAGTTCACTATCCGTTTGAAAATAAAGAATGGTTCGAGAAAAATTTCCCTGCGGATTTTATCACTGAATATATAGCACAAACAAGAGGATGGTTCTATACGCTTTTTGTGCTTTCCACTGCTTTATTTGACAGTGAGCCATTTAAGAACTGCATATGCCACGGTGTGGTTCTTGATGTGAAAGGGCAGAAATTATCCAAACGTCTGAATAATTATGCGGACCCAATGGAAGTGTTTGACAAATATGGTTCTGATGCGCTGCGTTTTCTTATGCTGTCTGGTTCCATTGTCTGCGGTGGTAATTTACTACTCGACAAAGAAGGAAATTTAGTGCGTGATGTTCTGAAAAACGTAATAAAACCTATTTGGAACAGTTATCACTTTTTTACTATGTATGCAAATGCAGATGGAATTAAAGCTGAGATTTGTAGGGATTATCAGAATACTATTGATTGCTACATGATTTCAAAATGTTTTGAAGCTGTGGAAGGTATGCGAGCTTCTATGAACAACTATAACTCTCAGGAAGCTTGCAAAATCTTGACAGATTTTTTTGAAGTGCTAAATAATTGGTATATTCGTCGCAGTCGCGAGCGTTTTTGGAAAAGTGACTTAGATCAAGATAAAACCGACGCTTATAATGTTCTGTACACAGTTTTTTATTACATACTACGGGCTGCAGCTCCTTTGTTGCCACTTATAACAGAGACTATATGGCAGGGGCTGAAGTATAAAGAAACATCTGTTCATTTGGCTGATTTTCCACAATTAGATAGATATAATAGTGAACTCATTGCCAAGATGGATTTGGTAAGGGAAATATGTAATGCTGCACTCTCTATTAGAAACATGTTTAACATACGTATAAGGCAGCCACTTGGTAGCATGACTATTTATCATAAGTCTTCCTGCAATTTTCTTGAAGATGAATATCAAGAGATGGTAAGAGATGAGGTGAATGTAAAAGAACTAGAAATAGTAAGTGAATTGAAAGAGGTTGCATCACTAGAGTTAAAATTAAATTTTCCTGTGCTTGGAAGAAAAGTTCCAGACAAAATCAAGAAACTAGTTCAATACGTTAAGGAAGGAAAGTGGAAGCAAGTTGAGAATGAGCAAATATTTCTGGGGGATGAAACAGAGAGCTATACTATGGAAAAAGGTGAATATGAACTATTATTAAAAGCAAACAGTGAATATTCTGCTGTGTTTGATAATAACAAAGGAGTTGTTATTCTAAATACTGAATTAAATAATGAACTAATTCTAGAAGGGCTGGCAAGAGATATTGTGAGGCTTATTCAAGAAACTAGAAAACAGGCTGATTTTTATATATCAGATAGAATCAGAGTAATAATCAAAGCAGAAGATGAGAAAGTTAAAGAGGCAATAAACAGGTGGGATGAGTATATAAAAGAGCAGACCCTTGCCTTATCTTTGGACACTAATAAAGAGATCGAGGCCGATTTCTATTCTAAGGAATACCAAGGTTTGACAGTTGGTATTAAGTTAATAAAGTTGCAAAGTTAGTAATGTTTATGCTATACTTAAATTACTTTAAGTAGGGTGGTGATATGAATCAAGTTGTTGCAGATGGTCATAGAGAAGTTATTGATTTAAATAACAACAGTGATGGTTTAGGTAAAGTAGAATCTATTTCCAATGTTGCTTTGGAAGAGGAAGAAGAGTTTTTTGATGCTATGGAAGATGTTTCTAATGTAGAAGAAGGGAATGATTTAGGTCTTGCTAATTCAGAAGAGGAAGAAGAGTTTTTTGATGCTGTAAGTAAGCAGGATTGGTTAATTAAACAAATAGCTGCTTTTAATGTTCCGCTCAGTATATTCCATTATAAGGATTATGACTCTGACTTTTTTACCTCTTGGTATAATATGTCAAGCGAAATATTGAAAGAGATAAACAGAGCTTGCCCAGAGAAGAAAGTATTAAATTTAGCTCTGTCAGTTTTAATGCTCCCTTATATTGCTTTTACTGCACTGGGGTTAGTCATATACAGTAGATTTAAAGCAAATAGCAAGACACAAGAAGGTGTAGTGGAAGATAAGACAAAAAAGAGTGAAACAGGTGTGCCAAAAAGATTGGCATATGGCGCTCTTGCTGCAATGGCAATTTTTGTTAATGTGACTGTGCTTGTAGCCTTAATCGTTCCTGCAACAGTTGCTTTGGCTACTTTTTATCTTTTAAATAGAGATTTATCTCACTCTTTAGTTACTGCTCTTAAAATAACTATGGGGCAGTATTCTAATAAGCACCAAAATATTGAGATATCTTTTCATGAAACGGAGTTTCCTGAACCAAACATTACATGGGATATGGAAATAAAGTTTCCACCGCAATTTAAACAATTACTTAGAGATTTATGCGATAATGAAAATAATCAGTGGTTTAGTGTAACGCGGGATTCAGAGCGCAATATCGTACTGAAATTGTCAACTAACATCAATTTAAAAAATGGTCTTAAGCCCTTGCGTAATAAAATCAAGAGTGTGCTTGCAACTTCGATTCAAGAATGCGCAAGAACTATGGAAGAGCTGATGAAGCTAGAAAAGAAAGATATTACACATGATAAACTGAAGGAGTTGTTGAACGAATTCAGGCTGAAAGTTGTAGATAGTATAGGCCATCAATTGACAACTCATTTGATAGAAAATGCTTATCAAGTTGCCTTCATACAAGCAATTAAGTTTCAGCAAAATAGACGGGGAGAAGATTTTTCACTGGAGGATGAGCTAAAAAATACTTTAGTGAAACAGAAATTAGAAAGTCAAGGTAAGGAATTACCAAATGAGAAAGAGATGATAATAGGAGATATAAAAAAACTGAAAAATAAAGAGGCACTTGATTTAGCTGATGAAGATGATCGATTAGAAGCATTGGGAAAAGTAGGTGGGATAACAAGAGATATAAGTGATGATGCACTTCCTGTATTTAAAGCAGAGTGGGAACGACTTAAAGAAGAAGGGAAAATAGCTAAGAGTACAATCATTGATGTTTATAAGGATATATATCCTCAAGAAACGAAGAAAGCTCTAGATAACACTAAAAGAGAGATTGAGTGTTTAAAAAAAGAAGGACAGGAAAGATATATTAGGATACATGAAAAATTGAAAGCAATATATGATGAAGGAAAAAATAACTTAACAGACAATGATTTAAAAAGGAAATTAGAAGGTCTTTTTAAGTTCGAGTATGGTGATCAAGAAGTTGAGCGAAGGCTAGTAAAATCAGTAATGAGAAAAGCAAAGGGTGAGTTAAGCCTGTTAGGAATACTAAGCTTAATAGACCAGTTTCGAGATTTAGAAGAGGAGATAAAAGGTCCTTTGAATGGGGAAAGTTTAGAAGAAGCTTCAGGTAAAGTGAATGATTTTATAGCAAAGATGTATTTAGAAATAACGAAACGTAAAACGCAAGATTTGTTTAAAAGTCAAGCAAAGGGTATAGAGAATTCATGTAAGCTGTTAGAGGAAAAGGAGCCGGATTTAGTACAGAGGATTAATGTGCACCGAGTGAAAATTGCAGAATGCTTAGATCAACCTATATCGTTAAGAGAAGTAATAGAAGTAATAGAAGAAAGTGAGGATTTAAATAAGTACTTAGAAGATGAGCGAAAGAGAAAAGGAGAAAAGCATCCAAATACAAAGCTAATACAGAAGCACTTAGAAAATAACAAAGAAATTCTAAAAGCATTAGAACAGTTAAAATTAGAAAAAGAAGGATTGTTGATAAATGAAAAAACAAAAAATAATTATAGAGAAGAGCTAGAATCTCGTGAAAAAATAAAATTTGCAATAATAGAGGATGATTTACTGGAGGCGTTCGAGCATGAAATTTTTGATGAAGAAGCAATTAAGAAGTTACTAGAGAGAGCAGAACTTGAGTACTATTTGGCAGAAAAGTGCATAAAAAGTCCTGTGATTAAGACAAAAGACAATATCAAACATTTTTGTCAAGATTTATTGTCTCCTTTAATAAATAGGTTGGTGGAAAATATAGTAAATAATGTACCAAAAAGTGATAAGAGTTCATGGCTGCAGCCTATAAAAGCTATTAGGACAGGCTTGGGATATATTCAAACAGGTCTTGCCGTTGCAATGCGTGGGGATAAGAGCACAGAAGGAAAAGCGTTGAGTGTGGCACATGATACTCATAAGGAAGTAGAAACATTTCTTCAACATTTTCAATCAAGTTATGAGGAAGTAGGAGTTTTTTTGGGTAATTTATTTTCTGATGATGGAACGACATTTAAAAATGATGTCTGGCCTAAAGTAGAAGAGCATTTGCATGGAATGTGGGATAGGTTTTTCAAGGATATTGAATTCAAGATAGGGAATAAATTGGATGAAGTAAACGTGACACAGCAAAATCAGGAAACGGCGATTACGGCTTAATAATGAGCTCTCAAAGTTCCTTCAGTATTTTCACACACTAAGTTGACTATCATATTTGATTCTTTTTGGATTTCCTCTTCAGTTAAAGTGTGAGTTGGAGAGCAGAAAGTAACTGAAAATGCTATAGACATCTTATTCGATTCTATATTGTTTCCATGATATACATCAAATATCAAAACTTCTGTGATGAGCTCTGAGCTTTTTTTCACCATATTGATTATACTGCCTGCTGCTACATCTTTATTTACAATAAATGCAAAGTCGCGTTTTACACTTTGATATTTATAATCGATAAATTTTTTTCTACTTATAGGTAAATTTTCGATATTTTCTAATATCAACTCAAAGCCTACAATTTTTTGTTTAATGTTAAAAAAATCCAATATACTCGGATGCAATTCTCCAAAATAACCAACTATTTTACTTCTAAAAGATAAGGAGCCTGATTTTCCTGGGTGATAATATTCTTTTTCTGCTCTCTCTATTGCTAAATTATCACAATTGACATTAAAAAGTTCCAAAGCTGTTATGAGGTCAGCCTTTGCGTCAAAAATATCTATTTTCCTATCAGTGTTATAGTGGTTTTTCGGCGAATTATTTCCTGATCTAATTCCACTTAAAACGTACTTAGACTGAGCCTCACCATTATAAATTGGTCCAATTTCAAAAATTGCGAGATCAGATATCCCGTGAGCAATATTATCTGCAGTGACTTGCAACAAATTTGGTATGACACTTGGCCTCATTATATTGAAGTTATTATTAAATGGATTATCGATAATGAATAACTTATTCAAGTAACCAAACTTTTCAGCTGTTGATTCACTCATAAAAGACCAAGTTATCACTTCATGAAACCCTCTGCTTGTCATTAAAATGCGCAAATCATCTTGTGTCTCTTCTTCTACTGTAACGTCTTCTGCTAGTTGCTCTTCCTTTATTTTATCATAGCCGTATATTCTTACTACCTCTTCAACTAAGTCAGCAGGTATGGTTACGTCCGGTCTCCAGCTTGGTACTTGTATATTCCAATTACCTTCGGTTTTTTTATCGATACTAAACCCTAGCTTTGTTAAAATATCGAATACCTCATTAGGTGATGCAGATACACTTCCAAGTTTGTTTGCATTCTGATAATCAAAATTTATCTTGGTATAAGCCTTATTCAAATTGCCAGCAGACACTATGCTTGACACTTCTCCGCCACATAAATCCAAAATCATTTTGGCTGCAAGATTGAGTCCATCAAGGGTAAATTCAGGGTCAATTGAACGTGCAAATCTGTAACTTGAGTCTGTGGAGATGCCTAGCTGCCTTGAAGATTTAGTGATGGAGATGGGGTCAAACCAAGCAGACTCTAAAAAGATATCAGTAGTTTCAAGAGTGCATTCACTGTACTTACTTCCCATAATTCCAGCAATTGCCTGAACGTTTTTATCATCAGAAATAACGCTTATGTCTTTGTTCAATGAGTATTCTTTATCATTTAAACCAATAAATTTTTCTCCATCGTTTGCTTTACGTACTGTGAGCTCTCCTTCTATTTTTTTTGCATTATATGTATGCATTGGGCGATTAAAGGATATCATGATGTAATTAGTAATATCAACTATTGCAGAAATGGAGCGCATTCCTATCGATTCCAGACTATCTTTTAGCCATTTTGGACTCTCTTTATTTTTTACATTAGTGATATATACTCCACTAATAAAACTCTCCCCATCGATGACTTTGACGTTTATTAGTGAGTTCATAGAAGCGGTAAGTTGTGGAATGATTAAAGTCTTTAACGTTCCAATTCCAGTTGCTGCTAGATCACGTGCTATTCCATAAACACCTAAGCAATCTCCACGGTTTGGAGTGATGTTTATGTCAATTACAGGATCGCAATTGAAAAATTTATCTCCTGTTTTATAATCATCAGAAAGCTCGATTATTCCTTCACTTTCATCTTGAGTCAGCGAAAGCTCAGAGGCAGAGCAGAGCATCCCTTCACTTAGCACTCCTCTTATTTTTGTAGGCTTAATTGTAAAGTTGCTTTCTGGCAATGTGCTACCAAGAGATGCAAGTACAGTCTTCATGCCTTCTTTAACATTTTTTGCTCCGCAGACTATCTGCAGAACTTTACTTCCATCATTTACTCTACATAATTTTAATTTATCAGCATTTGGATGAGGTGCGACTTCTAATACTTCTGCAACAACAAACCCGGCCAATCTGGAATTGTCGATCACATTCTCTACTTCCAACCCTATGTGAGTTAATTTATCAGTAATTTCCTCTAAACTAGCATTGGTTTCTAAGTACTCTAATAACCAAGATAATGTGAATTTCATCTATCTAACAAGAAACAAAAATTCATTGTAATGTAAAATGTGATGTTTTTAAAGTTTGTTGTAATAAGTGGCTTCTATATTGCAAGAAACAACAGAGAAGCCTACTCTTTCTACAAAGAAAGAATTTTCTTTATATCACCTTTGCAGTCCATTTCCATGCAGAGTTGAATGTTCATATTGTGATCATCTATATGGAAATTATAAATGTAAGCATCACCAGTGAAATTTCCTATAACATCATGGCTTTCATTTAGCATTTCACCTGCCATGTGGAAAAGACCAGTGTCTGAGTTAGAAGAATAATCTGTAAACTTGATGTACCCGTTACCACATTCCTGTTCTAAATTTAAAGGTGGATTAGTAAAATCTATTTCGTTCATAATTGCCTCATATTAAAACTAAATTATAGTTAAAATAAGATGTTAAGTCAAGAATTTAGAATAAGATTGGTAGCTGACTATAATTTGCATTTTAATTGTATATTTTGTTAATATGTTAATGCTCTAATAATACAGAGCTCCTTATCTTAATTCTTGACTTTATTTTATAAAATTTATACTTTATTTACTGCTGCAGTTTAAGTATACAGGGTCAAAATGGCGTTAAATCCGCTAGAACAATTTAAAGTATATACAATAATAGAACTACCAAAATTATTTGGGTATGACATAAACTTTACCAACTCATCTCTTTTTATGATGATCTCGGTGATATTAATGGTACTGTTTTTGCTCCTTGGAATAAGAAAAGGTGCAGTAATACCAGGATATTTGCAAGCTGCAGTTGAATATGTATATGATTTTGTTGTTTCAATAATAGAAAGTAACACTGGAAGCAAAGGTTTGGAGCACATTCCTTTGATATTTACAGTATTTATTTTCATTTTATCGTGTAATTTAGTTGGTGTTCTTCCTTATAGTTTCACAGTTACAAGTCATGTGATAGTTACCTTCGCTTTATCAATGGTGGTTTTTACTTATATAACGATTGTTGGGTTTAAAGAAAGAGGAGTAGAATTTTTACGTATATTGCTACCAAAAGGAACTCCTTCGTGGCTTGCACCTATAATCATCATTATTAAATTATTTGCTTATTTAGTAAGACCGATTAGTTTATCAATAAGGCTTGCAGCAAATATGATTGCGGGTCATACAATCATCAAAGTGATAGCAGGATTCGTCATAAATATGAACATATTTTTTACACCTGCACCTTTTTTGTTTATAATTGCACTAATAGGATTTGAAGTATTTGTTGCAGTTTTGCAAGCTTATATATTTACTATATTAACATGTGTATATTTGTCAGATGCAGTAAAGTAATTGACTTCCTTGCAGAATATTTTACAATTATATTATAAAGAAATAGTTAAAGGTAATATATGGATTTAGTGGCTTTAAAATTTATAGCAATTGGTTTGGCTGTATTTGGAATGCTCGGTGCTGGTTTAGGTATAGCTAATATCTTCTCTGCTATGTTAAATGGGATTGCGAGAAATCCTGAGTCAGAAGGTAAAATGAAAAGTTACGTTTATATTGGTGCTGCCATGGTTGAAATCATGGGGTTGCTTGCGTTTGTACTTGCAATGTTATTAATATTTGCTGCTTAACAGATGCCACAGCTTGATGTTTCAACTTTCTCTTCTCAAATTTTTTGGTTTTTAATTTTTTTCTCTTCACTTTTTTTTGTAGTGAGTTGTTTGTTTTTACCGAAGTTAGATGAAATAATAAGCACTAGAAGTAAAGAAGTGTTAGATTCATTTAATAGTTCTATTCACCTTTTAAGACTTACAGAAGAGCAAATTGCCAAGTATAATGCAGCTTTAAATCAAGCTAGAGTACGGGCAAAAAAAATCATAGATGATGCATTTGCTCAAGTAGAAGAAATGAGAGCGAATGTTAAGGATATATTGGAAGAGGAAGACAAGAAGATGATTAAACTTGTTGAAGAAAAGGTAGTACAATTTAAATCTAAGTATATTAGTGAATTAAAACAAATGGCTACTAGTATTGCTTTGATTTACTATACTAAGTTAACTAATTCTGAGATTGAAGAGGAATTTGTTGCTGACTTGGTGTCAAAAGAATTTTAGGGTTTTTATGTCTACATTACTAGTTATAAGCCTTGCTTTTTTAGTAGGTTTTATCCTCTCATATAAATTGCTAAGGAAGGTAATAAAAAACGCGCTTAACAATAAACGTAACAAAAGCAAGTTTTCAAGTGAAGAAACTGAAAAATTCAGAAAAGATATGTTGGAGTATTACAAAAAATCTTCTGAAAAATACAAAAAATTAGATGCAGAAGTTAACAAAATGATGAATGAAGCACTTGATAAGGCTAATAGTATTATTAAGCATAATAGACAGCAACTCGATCAAACGTTAGATGAAAATGCCCATTCTAATTTGAAGAAAGTTACTGACCAAGTTGAAAAAGCTCTTGGGGATTTACAAGCTAACACAGCGAGTATAGCTGCTGATGCTGTAAAAAAAATAATGCATGAACGTAAAGATGATAAGCGTAGTAGTGAGGTTATATCTTCGTTTTCACGTGACTTGAGCAAAAAGTTGCATTAAGTTTAATGCCTGTACTTCAAACTGATAATGTAGAAAAAATTAAATTTGATTCTAGTTTATGCAAAGAACAAGAGAAACTTTTCTACTATAGGTTTAATATAATTCCTTGGCAAAAATTAAATGATACTACTTTTTTTATGGTTGAAGACATAAGCCAAGATATCAATCTTTGGGTCGAATCTCATTACGGTATTGAATATGTATTGATAAAAGTAGATAGCAAACAGATTTTAAATCTTCTTAACTCACACTTTGGTATTTCAGAATTCGCAAGTAACTACTTATATTATAAGAATCCTAATTTTTCAGCTAAAAGCATTAGGCTGAGTTCAATCTTTTTTTCCTCTTTCTTTGTTGTGATTTCGACTTTAACACTGACAAAAAAATATGCATATTTTGCTTTGGTGTTGATATTTATAATCGGATGTTCTAGTTCTTTATTCAAATTTGTAACTAAAATTTTTGGCTTGCGTAAAATTTCTAACCAAAAAGCAGATTATGATAAGATGAATGAACCTATATATACTATTTTATTGCCTGCTTTTAAAGAGAATGCGGTTATAAAGCAATTGATTAAGAGCATTGAAAGTTTGGATTATCCAAAATCAAAATTAGATGTAAAGCTTGTGATAGAGAGCGATGATCAAGAAATGTTGGCAGCTATAGAAAAATGCACTTTACCACAGTATTTTGAAGTAATAAAAGTGCCTCATTCTCTGCCTAGAACAAAAGCTAAGTCATGCAATTATGCTATGAGCTTTGCTAGAGGAAAGTATGTGGTAATATATGATGCAGATGACAAGCCAGATCCGTTGCAGTTAAAAAAAGCACTAATTGAATTTAATAAGGGCGACGAAAAGTTGGCTTGTGTACAGGCGAAATTAAATTACTATAACTTTGGTTGCAATTTTCTTACAAAATTCTTTTCTCTCGAGTATATGAACTGGTTTCAATATTTTTTGCCTGGATTTCAAAAAATGAACATGCCAATACCTTTGGGTGGTAGCAGTAACCATTTTTCAGTGGAAATTTTAAAGAAAGTGCTTTTTTGGGATGCTTACAATGTCACTGAAGACGCTGACCTTGGTTTGAGACTTGCGCAAATGGGATATAAAACCAGGATTATTGATTCAGAAACATTGGAAGAATCACCAACTACTGTGTTTGCTTGGATCAAACAAAGAGCACGCTGGATTAAAGGTTATATGCAAACTTATATCGTTCATTTAAAAAATATAAAATTACTTTTTAAGCACACTGGGCTTAAGGGAGTTTTGCTATTAAACCTTTTTGTTGGTTCCTCAGCTTTTATATTTTTCACGACTCCTTTTTTGTTACTTTCATTGGTGCTGACTCAAATTTTGAATGAATTATTCTTATATTATTTTATAATAGTATACGGTATTAACTTGATTTTTTTGATAATAGCTATCAGACAACAAAAAATGCCTTTTTATTTTTATATAGTATCAATATTTTTTCCCGTCTATAGTCTACTACATAGCGTTGCAGCTTTTCTCGCTTTGTGGGAATTTGTTATTCACCCTCAGCAATGGAATAAAACTCAGCATGGATTATGGAAGCAAAACCTGTAGCTATTTGGCTTTTTCTCTGCTCTCTCATGGTGATTTGCATGGTGGGAATTGGTGGATTTACCAGACTTTCAAAAGCAGGATTGTCAATCACGGAATGGAAACCAATTACCGGAACATTGCCACCGCTGAGTGAACAAGACTGGCTAAAAGAAAAATCAAAATATGAAGCTACACCTGAATATAAAGCATTTAATTATGGTATGAGTATGGAAGAGTTTCGCACCATATACTTAATAGAATATGTGCACAGGTTAATTGCAAGGCTGACAGGTTTAGTTTTTATCTTACCATTTATATACTTTACACTAAAAAAAAGAATACCTAAAAATGCAGTAATAAGGTTATCTACAGCACTATTATTTGGAATTTTACAAGCTTTTGCTGGTTGGTATATGGTAAAAAGCGGTTTGGTATCTAATCCTCATGTTAGTCACTATAAGCTTGCACTTCACTTACTGCTTGCATTGGTTATTTTTGCATTATTGTCGTATCAATTTTTTGATTACCAAATCAAACCAAGGCAAACTAAACTTAAGGTTAGTACATGTTACATATGGATAATTTTAATCCTAGTGACAGTACAAATAATCTTCGGTGCATTTGTTGCAGGGCTAAATGCTGGTTTAATTTACAATACCTTTCCACTAATGGATGGACAAATTGTTCCGGAAGATTTATTTTTCTTACAGCCTACATGGCTCAATATCTTTGAAAATAGAGTAACAGTGCAATTCATACACCGGGCATTGGCATTGCTGATATTAGTTCTGACAGCAATACTCACAATAAAAAATGCCAGTGTAAAACCAGTATATATTATGCTACTCTCCGTCATTATTCAGGTAATTTTAGGAGTAGTCACTTTGTTGCTGCATATACCAATGGCCATTGCCATAGCCCATCAAATGTTTTCATTTATCTTATTTGGGTCAGGTTTATATTTCTTGTGTTATTTAAGAAAGCAGATCTAATACCAAATCACCAGCCTGTACATTTTTCCCCTCTGTAACAGGGATATTTTTTATCACCATTTCTGATTCAGCACATATGATATTTTCCATTTTCATTGCCTCCACAACAAAGAGAGGTTGTCCTATTTCTACCTGATCTCCAGCATTTACGTGTAATTTAACTAATAAACCAGATATTGGAGATTTCACAGTGTCTACTGAAATCCCTTCTGTTTTGTTGTTTAGCATTAATTTGCTTAGTTTAGCTACATGAGGTTTCAATACACAACATTTAGCTTTCATACCTGCGTGTCTTATAAAGTATTTGCTGCCTTGCCTTTCTATTTTAAGTGCTATATTGGTATCATCATTAATTGTTATATATAACAACCTGTAACTTGGTTTCCACTTACCTACCACGGAGTATTTATTGTGGTTATATACTGTTGTTAATGTGTTATCTTGATATTTTGCATTTACGGAGTACTCATTATCGTCTATTTTCACTATGAATGCTTCATCTATTGACTTACTGTAATACTTTCCCTCATTTTCTAAGTGAACATACAGTGCAGTAAAGATAAATATTTTAATATATTCCTCTGTGATAAAATCGCCTTGAAACCCACTGGGATAATGGTCTGGAATGAATCTTGTGTGGAGTTTTGCTGCAATAAAATTTGGATTATGGAAGATGGATTCTAGAAATTCTATGTTGTTTATTACTTCCCCTATATAGCACTCAGACAAAGCTTTTTGCATTCTGCTGATCGCCTCTATTCTATCTTTTCCATAGGTTATAATTTTTGCAATCATTGAATCGTAGAACATGCTGATTTCTGAACCGCTAGCTACTCCATCATCTATTCTTACATCATCTGGTTTGTCGTAATATTTGATTCTTCCGCTGGAAGGGAAAAATTTCTTTGATGGGTCTTCAGCGCAAATTCTGCTTTCTATTGCAGAACCAGTAAGTTTAATATCATCCTGATTGAATCTCAATTTTTCTCCACAGGAAGTTCTAATCATTTCTTCTACTATGTCTATTCCAGTTATAAATTCTGTTACTGGATGCTCAACTTGTAATCTCGTATTTACCTCAAGAAAATAGAAGTTTTGGTCTTTATCTACAACAAACTCGACAGTACCTGCTGAAAAATAACCAACTTGCTTTGCCAAAGAAACACATTGGGCATACATTTTTTGTCTTACTTCTTCACTAATAAATGGACTTGGAGTTTCTTCCATTATTTTCTGGTTATTCCTTTGTATCGAGCATTCCCTCTCTCCAAGACACACTATATTGCCATATTTATCTGCTATGATTTGTATTTCAATGTGTCTTGGCAGCTCTATATATTTCTCTATAAAAATACTGCCATCTTTAAAACTTTTCTCTGCTTCATTTGTTGCTGATGTAAATGCTAGTTCAATTTCTTTTTTGGAATATACAATTCGCATTCCTTTGCCACCACCACCTGATGCAGCTTTGAGCATAACGGGAAAACCAATCTCTTCAGCAACGATGGCTGCGTGGGCAGCATCTTCGATCTTACCCATATATCCTGGCACTACATTTACTCCAGCTTTTCTTGCCTCTTCTTTTGCTGTTATTTTATTGGCTGTAACTTCTATTGTTTCTGCACTTGGACCAATGAAATCTATGTTATGTTTTTCCAGAGCACGGGGAAAATCTGGATTTTCTGCTAAAAACCCATAGCCAGGATGAACCGCTTCAGCACCTGTTTCAACTGCCACCTCGCATATTTTTTCAATATTTAAATAACTCAGGCAAGAAGGTGAAGGACCAATGTACTTCGACTCATCTGCTTGCCTTACATGCACAGAATTTACATCTGCATCTGAATATACGCATACACAAGATATACCCATCTTGCGAGCAGTTTTGATTATCCTGCAAGCAATCTCTCCTCTATTTGCTATTAAAATTTTACTATACTTCTTTCTTATCATCTTATCAGTATACTTTCTTAAGTTAAGAAAGTAAATTTCTATATTATTCCTTGCAAGTACTTCATGTTGGGGCTAAACCACCCTCTAAAAGTTGCATAACATTAGGATCTGTCACTATAGTACTTTCGTTATAGAGGCCATATACCTCGTTACATGCCTTAAATAACAGATATGAAGACCCTCCAGAAGCTATTGTCGCTATTGAAGCCAATGCAAGAGATTGAGAAGCCGAAAATAGAAGATACAAAGATACACACATAGCGGTAGCACACACTATAGCTCCTACTATATATAAGCATATATGAAACTTCTTATTACATATAAAGCCACATTTTATATCTGCAATTTGCTTAACTTCCTTCTGCTCTGAAGGATCCAAGAAGTAAAGAGGTGATACTGCCTTATTATCCTTAATATAGCTTTTATCGAGGAGTGCTTCCTTAATATATTTCTTGTTATTCTTAAATTCCTTTTCTAATCTTTTTACTTTTTCCCAATCTTTAGCTTCTTTTGCTTTCTTGACTTTGCTCTCAGTATCTTTTTCTAAATACTTTATGATCCCCTGTAACGCAGATAATAGAAACCCTTTACTTGCTGCTATATGAAATGGGTTTCCATTTTCATCAATTCTATGCTTAGCTACACAAGCAACTCTTTCCTTGCAAGAATCGACAAATTTATCCACATTCCCTTTTCTTGCAATTTCAAATAAATTATCCATATATACACCTCACTGCATTCACTAATATTAAATTATACAATGCAGTTTGTTAAAAATAAATGTAAATTGATCTTTCAAATTTACTATAGTTCCACGTTGTTGCAAGTGCAAATTTTAGTTATCATCGGTTACGTTATCACAATAGACAAATATGCCAGGTATAGTCACTAGATTCGCTCCATCACCAACAGGATTTTTACATATTGGAGGAGCTCGTACTGCGTTATTTAATTGGCTCTATGCAAAGCGTCATGGTGGGGAGTTTTTGCTAAGGATTGAAGACACTGACAGAAAACGTTCAACACAAGAAGCAATTGATGCAATAATGGATGGGCTAAAATGGCTTGGAATAAACTATGATGGAGAAATAATATACCAATCGAGAAGAATAGCTAGACATATTGAAGTTGCAAATCTTTTAGTTGAAAAGGGTAGGGCGTATCACTGTTACTGCCCTGAAGATGAAGTTGCAGAAAAGAAGGCAAGAGCAAGAGAAGAAGGAAAAATATATAAGCATAAGTGTACTCATTCGACATCAAGCGCAAACCCTGTTGTCCGTTTCAAAGTGCCAGACTCAGAAGATATTGTTGTTGACGATAAAATATACGGCCAAGTTACAATAAGTAGCGATCAGCTTGATGACATAGTAATCTTGCGCTCTGACAATACTCCAACATATATTTTTGCTGTAGTGGTTGATGATCATGATGCTGGAATAACCGATATTATACGTGGCTCTGATCATCTCACTAATACCTTCAAGCAATTACTAATATACCAAGCTCTTGATTTTGATGTTCCACGCTTTGCACATGTACCGCTAATTCATGGAGAAGACGGGAATAAGCTATCTAAAAGGCATGGGGCTACAAGTGTTTGCGATTATGAAAAGATGGGAATATTGCCACAGGCAATGCGTAATTACTTGCTAAGACTTGGCTGGAGTCATGGCAACGATGAGATTATTAGCGATGAGCAAGCAATAGAGTGGTTTAATTTAGAAAGCATCGGTCGTTCACCTGCACGGCTCGATTTCAAAAAACTGGAGCATTTGAATAACCACTATATTAGTAATATGAGCAATGAAGATATTCTGACTCTAATGCTTAGAGAAAATACTCTAACTGACAAAAAAAAGGGCTATTTACTGCAGGGACTGACAGAGCTGAAAAAAAGAGCAAACTATCTGACCGAATTATTGGACTTAGCAAAATTTTATATTCAAGTTGATTTAAGTGAAGAAGCTCAGCAAATTGTCAAATCTAACCTCAATGTAATTAAGTTACTTGCATCATTTCTTTCGAGTGTAGGTAGTGAAGATTGGAATAAGAATTTTTTATCTTCTCAGATTAAGGAATTTTCAAAATTACATAATATAAAAATGAGCGATATATACCACTCATTACGCGCCCCAATAACTGGAATAATGGATGCGCCTGGAATCATCGATATCATGGTAATTCTTGGTAAAGATGAGTGTATAAAAAGATTGCGAGCAGTTTAAATAAAAAATTACTTGACAGACTCTGGTGGCTTCATTATAGTGGAGAATGAAGATTTTTTAGGATCCAAAATCTATCTTCACCTGCAGGTTTTTTCACCAAATAATCAAATTTCAGCAAAAAATATATAAGTTTATTTTTGCTAGCTCTTTATTCATATAGGAGGGTTTATGTCTAGAATTCCTGATACTTGACTTTTATTTTTAAGTTAAAAAAACAATTGGCGCCTATGGTTTTCACATTAAATCATTTTAAATTGTTAAAGTTAATACGGGCTTTTTTTGCCTTTTTTTATTGGTATTTTTTTCATATTTTATTATATCATTATACTGTGGTACCATATAGACTTCAGTTTCATGATAAGGGGAGCAGGCTCCGTCTCAGCTATGGAATTAAAAAATGACTATGCATAAGATCTAATGGTGTGTCTAATCTATAGATAATTTTTTGTATTGCTAAGTTAATATTTTGCATATCTGTTCAGCAAAGTGGCAAAAAAGACAAGTAAATGAGTATCATGAAAGTAGCTTACACGTAGCTGTAGGAATATTCATTTTTTAAGGTAAATTACACAGCAAATATTGTCATTCAAGTAGCTGACACTGTAATTCCAGCTTCTATAATGTCATGCCAGTGCTCGACACTGGCATCGAGCAAAATTTATCACAAACAAGACAACATTTTCAATTAAAAAATCAGTGTCTGGGTGCTAAGATGACACCTTCATAAGGGAGCCAGCATCAGCTACTTTCATGACACTCATTTAGTTGTCTTTTCTCGTTTACCTTATTTTGCCACTCTGCTGAACAGATATTAAAATAGCAAGCCTCAAGGTCAGAAGCCTGCTATTACTTACTGATTACTTTACATCAATTTTCTTGATGTGTTTCTCTGACTTAGGTATGGTTACATGCAATACTCCATCTAAAAAGTTGGCAGATACCTTATCTTGCTCTACATTTGTTGGAAGTTGAATAGATCTATAGAAAGAACCATAGTACCTTTCTTTATGGTAAAACTGCTTATCTTTTGATTCATTATCACATGTTTTTTCACCCTTCACTATTAAGTTATTGCCAGATATACTAATGTCTATGCTTTCTTTAGGAATACCTGGTAACTCTAATGATAGGCAATAGCTTTCCTTTGTTTCATAAAAATCACAAACTGGTAGTAGACTACTGCCTCTTTTGGAAAGCTCTGGGTTCCATCCTGTAAAAAAGCTATCAAATATGTCATCAACGGCTCTTTGTAACCCTCTTACACTAAAATTATCACGATTATTGTTTTTATTTAAATGAACTATATTACTCATGTTGTACCTCCTTTTACTAATACATGCATTACATAATCACTCCACTTATTAATTTCAATCCTAAATCTAAAATTTTTTAGATGCGAAAAATTTTCCCCGTTTACTATAACTTGATTATGAGAAAAAATCTTGTTTGGATTACCACGAGTAGTTCTATAAACTAGATTAACTGTAAAAAAGGGCAAGTGTATGCAAATTTATTACTTCTCTTTCCACTTCCACAATCAAACAATTTTGAATGTTTCTTATTTGACTTGCCAACAATGAGAATTGGTATAACTGCTAGCTCCGTCTTTCAGCTATGGCATTAAACAATGACATGCATAAGATCTAATAATATGTATAATTTATAAATAATTTTTGAGGTAAATTATGAAATTGGGCGTTAATATTGATCACGTTGCAACCCTTCGCAACGCACGTGGAGCTTCTTATCCAGATCCATTAAAAGCAGCAAAAATAGCTATTGATGCTGGAGCAGATTTTATCACCGTACACTTACGAGAAGACAGAAGGCATATCAGAGATGAGGATGTATTCAATCTAAAACAAAACATTAGCACTGAGTTAAATCTTGAAATCGC
This sequence comes from Wolbachia endosymbiont (group B) of Horisme vitalbata, assembly GCF_964028625.1. NCBI lineage: Bacteria > Pseudomonadati > Pseudomonadota > Alphaproteobacteria > Rickettsiales > Anaplasmataceae > Wolbachia > Wolbachia endosymbiont (group B) of Horisme vitalbata. Next base: position 1,331,249 of record NZ_OZ034797.1, on the reverse strand, counting down.
AGCTACGGAAGAAATGCTCAAAATAGCAAAAGAAGTAAAACCCTATTCGATTTGTATAGTACCAGAAAAAAGAGAAGAATTAACAACCGAAGGTGGCCTGAATATCGTGAATATGCACAGTAAACTTTCTGGTATAATAGAGGAAATGCATAGCTTTGACATAAAAGTCTCACTGTTTATCGATCCAAATATTAATCAACTAAAATATCTTGAGAAGCTAGAAAGAAAGCCTGACATAATAGAAATTCACACAGGGGATTACTGTGATAATCCATCAGAAGAAAAATTAAAACTTATTACTAACTCTGCAGAATACATTAATAAGCTAGGAATAGAATGCCACGCAGGGCATGGCATAAATTATAAACATGCTAAAAGAGTAAAAGAGATACCTCACATCTCAGCTCTTAATATAGGCCATTCTTTAATCAGCGAGGCTATATTTCATGGCTTACATAGTGTAACTAAAAAGATGAAAATGACAATATCTAAGTAGCTTATACTTTCTCTTTGGTATTTAAAGTACTTGAAAGAGCTTGACTTGCTTTAAACCTTACTCTTTTCTTTTCAGGAACGGTCATAATCTCACCATTTTGAGGATTACGGCATTGTCTTTCCTTACTTATAGCAGTAGAGAATGTCCCTATTCCATGCAAACGTATTTCACCTTTACGATTTAGATCGTTCTTGATTGTTTCCATAAAAATATCATGAAGCTTACCCAAACTAGCTTTTGTTATATCTATACCTTGACTAGAGCACTCTCGACTCAGTTGGTTTACTATATCTTCTTTACTCATAAATTACCTTAATATTGAAAAATTACATAAACAGCATATTATGCTAATGCCAATAGTCAACTAAATTCGTCATAAAAAGAGAAAATGTCATAAACCCTTGTAAGAACTTGTATAATATTTACAAAAAAATACCATTATGAAACAATTATCTCTTAGAAAACTGACATTTTTTCCGAGCTTTATGTTGACCATATTTCTTACGCTCAACAACACGTGAATCTCTAGTTAGGAATCCACCCTTACGTAATATAGAGTGTAGATCTTGACTTATACTACTTAAAGCTCTGCTTATTCCATGAGCTAAGGCACCTGCTTGGCCAGATAGTCCTCCACCTTTTACAGTTGCAAACACATCATACCTATCTAACATAGAAGTTACTATGAATGGCGCTTTAATCATTTGACACACTGATTCTCTTTTAAAATAAGAAATTAAATCATCTTTTTTATTAACACTAAATTTTCCACTTCCTGGCTTTATCCATACTCTTGCTACAGATTCTTTCCTTCGACCTGTGGCATATGAACGACCAAGTGAGTCAATCATTGCCTTTTTTGGCTGATCATTATTATTTATTTTCACTTTTTGCTCCATTATTTCTTATTTTTACGATTTAAAGAGGCAAAATCTATTTTTTCAGGTTGCTGTCCTTGATGCTTATGTTCTGAACCAGAATAAACATACAAATTTTCAAACCGTCTACGTGCCATAGGACCATCATCAAGCATTCTTTTTACTGCCATTTTTATCACACGCTCAGGGAATTTGCCATTTAAAATATTATCTGGAGTAGTTTTCTTTAAACCACCAGAATAACCTGTATGCCTATAGTAGATTTTATCTTTAAGTTTCTTTCCGGTAAAATGTACCTTTTCTGCATTAACAATAATTACATTATCTCCACAATCCATATGAGGTGTGTATTCAGGCTTATGCTTTCCACGCAATAGCGCTGCTACAAACGCTGCAAGCCTTCCTACTACTAATCCTTCTGCATCTATAACAAGCCATTTTTTATCGACTTGTTTCTCTTTTAAGAAAAAAGTTTTCATATATCAATACATAACAGTAGATTATGATATACTAAGTTGCTTGATAGTGTCAACAACATTAGTTATTGATTATTAAAGTAATTTATGCTAATAACTTTAATAATATGCTAGAAAGCAAAATGTTTCGATTGATTATTATATTTGTAATCGCTTTTAGTGCTATAGATTGCTATGCAATCGATTTGGAAGAGGCTATAAGCAAAGCTATCAAAAATAGCTCAAAAATAAAGTCTCAATTTTACCAATATAAAAGCGCAGAAAAATATTATAAATCTTCTGGGTTAGCTGGATTTTTACCTGACATTAATTTACAATATAATTTCGATAGTAGTTTTAGCCTGGAAAACTCTGGAAAGCATCTAATATTAAGTCAAAGAATAATAGATGGTGGTGGCACCTTTGCTACATTCAGTCGATCAAGTAATCTTCTCAAAGCAGCAAAAATGCAATTTCAGCAGTCAAAACAAGAGCTTGCACTTAATGCTGTGAAAGCATATGTTAATGTTTTACAAAAGGTAGAAATATTAAAACTGAGAGAACATAGAGAACGCGTTTCTTTGGAACATTTGTCAGCTATGAAAAAACGCTTTTCCCTTGGAGAAGTTACTAATGCTGAAGTTTTGCTAGCAAAAGCAAAATTTTCGTCTTCTATATCCGAAAGAGTTGATGCTGAAGGTAAATTAAAATTGGCAAATATTGCTTATTATCATTTGATTGGCGAAGATGCTGATGAACTTTCTGAAGCTAATGATAAATTACCTTCTGTTCCAGAGCTAAATGAATGTTTACAATTAGCAAAAACCAATAATTTATCTCTAAAAGCAGCAGTTTATCAAAAAAGAGCTGCTGGAATGGAAGTGATCGCTGAAAGCTCCAAGTGGCTTCCTTCTTTAAATCTAAGCGCAAGCAAAAATTTTGGGAAAGATGGTGTAAAATTAGACAAGCTATTAGAAAATGTTCATATAGTTTTTACTCTTGATGTTCCAATCTTTAAAAAAGGAGCGAATGCTTTTGGTGTCAGTAAAGCTAAAATGGATGCAAAAAAATCTACCTACGATTATTATGAAACGGTAAAAAATATAGAAGAAGCAGTTGTAAATGCTTGGAATAACGTGCTGACAGCAAAAGCTATTATTAAAGCAAGTCAAGAAGCGGAAAAAGCAGCAGCTTTAGCATTGGAAGGAGTTAAGCAAGAGGTAAACTTAAGTTTAAAGAGTACATCTGACCTTTTGGACACTGAAGATGCATTATTTAAAGCACGCTCCGATCTGGTTGGAGCAAAAAGCAATTATGTAATTAGTGTTTACAACTTGCTTTTTATGATAAATAGTATAAACCTTTAAATTTAATGGTATGAGCGATAATCAATCTGTAAAAGATATCCTAGAAGATATAAAAAAAGCTATATCGGGTAAAAATGCAAGTGTTGATAAAGCAGAAGTAATCGATGAAGATGATGATGTACTATGCCTTGAAGAGGAGTACCCAGAAGACATCGAAGAAAAAGAAAATAGTGAAGAAGAGAATGATTGTCAAAGTGAGAAAATGAATAACCAATTTAATAGTTACAACTCAGAAGAGAAAAATTTGTATGATAATATCCAAATGAGTAATAACAAAGTGAGCTATCAAGAACAAAGTAACGAGCATTTAGTTTTAAAAGAAAATATGGAGGAAATTAAAACATTGCTTGAAAAGATGCAAAGCGAACTACGGCATAAACAACAAAAAAGAGCGGATCTTACTGTTGAAGAATTAGTTGTATCTCTTTTAAAACCTCAGCTTTCAGAGTGGCTGAATAAGTATCTACATGCATTGGTAAAAGAAGTAGTTGAAAAAGAGCTCAAAGATATAATCAATAATAAGTAGGTTATTAGTATAAAGACCAGAGTAAAAACAGCTAGAGGTAGAAAGTTATCTTCAACAAGATGGCTACATCGCCATTTGAATGATCAGTATGTGCAAAAAACCAATAAGGACGGTTATAGATCGCGCTCGGCATATAAGTTAATAGAAATAGACGATAAATTTAAACTACTCCAACAAGGGCAAAAAATTATTGATCTTGGCGCTTTTCCTGGTGGATGGTCACAAGTTGCATCTAAGAAAGGAGCGAGTGTGATTGCTGTTGACATAAAACCAATAAACGCAATTAGTGGAGTAGAGTGTATACAGTGTGATATTATCAGCGAACTTGAAATTTTAAGAGAAAAATTCAAGGATCACAAATTTGATGTAATTTTATCTGATATGGCACCAGAATCTTGCGGTTTAAAATCGTTAGATCATATCAGAATTATGCTTTTATGCGAAGCAGCGCTCAATTTTGCAAAGCATTTTTTGAATCATGATGGCAAATTTGTAGTAAAAATTTTTCAAGGAGAGTCTGATAAAGATTTCTGCAATGAGCTAAAAAAAATGTTCAAAACAGTAAGATACTTCAAACCAAAGTCAAGTAGATCTGAATCTACAGAAATGTATTTGGTCAGCTTAGGCTTTATTGGTAGCAACTCTTCTATATAGAAGATACTTACAGAAATGTTGACGAATCTTATCCTATTAAACTGAAGATTAATAACGCTCGCACAAAAGCCCCTTTTTCTTGTTTAAATATTTATGATAATTAATTAAATCCTTGACTTTGTTACTTAGATATATAATAATTAAAGTATATTATTATTTTTATAGGAGAGTTTGATATGTATTTAGCATTGTTGAAACAGATATTAAGTATAGTAAATCGTGAAAATGATTTGAATGGTAATAACATAGTTGAAAAAATAAAAGGGCAAATAAAAGAAAGATGCTCATCTACTTATGAAGAATGGAGCAACGAAAATTTTGATATAAATTATAAATTTAGTGATAATGATGGCTTTAGAAAAAAAGAATTAATATTATTACACATAGCATGTCTAAATGATGAAAAAGATGTAGTAAAAGCTCTATTAAATGCAAGAGACATAAATGTTAATTTGCAAGATGTATCTAAGGAAACCCCTTTACATTTGGCTATTAAAGAAGGTAACGAAAATATAGTAAAAGCTCTATTAGATAAGGGGGCTGATGTTAATTTGCAAGATAACGATAAAAAAACTCCTTTACATTTGGCTATTGAAAAAGGTGACGAAAATATAGTAAAAGCTCTATTAGCAGTAAAAGGTATAAGTGTTAATTTGCAAGATAACGATAAAAAAACTCCTTTACATTTGGCTATTGAAAAAGGTAATGAAAAAATAGTAGAAGCTCTATTAAATAAGGGGGCTCGTGTTGATTTGAAAGGTGAATATGGAGAAGCTCCTTTACATTTGGCTATTGAAAAAGGTAATGAAAATATAGTAAAAGCTCTATTAAATAAGGGGGCTGATGTTAATTTGCGAGATAAAAGTAAAAGCACTCCTTTACATTTGGCTATTGAAAAAGGTAATGAAAATATAGTAAAAGCTCTATTAAATAAGGGGGCTGATGTTAATTTGCGAAATAAAAGTGAAAGCACTCCTTTATATCTTGCTGCTGAGAAAGGCAAAATGGAGATAGTAGAGGCTATATTAGATAAGAACCCTAGTATTAATCTTCCAAATGAATATGGACACACTCCTTTGTCCGTTGCTGCTCGGGGACATCATAAAAAGATAGTAAGAGCTCTATTAAAAGCAGGTGCTGATCCTTTATTAGATAATCGTGATAACAAAACTCTAGATAAAGAACTTACTAAATACGCAATTATGCTAGCAATAATCTCGGGTGTTGGTATATTTACACTACCGACAATGTTGCAAAAAACATAAAAATAAAACTAGAGAAAACCATTTCTCGAAAACTTCTGTGTCCAGAACCAAGAGTCCGATTTACTTATAGCGCTAATAATCAATTAACCATCGGCTTTAAGGAATGATATGAACATATTATTTCAAGGAAAAGTCATGAGAAACAAGAGATTAGCTATCCAAATTAGCTGTAGCTATGAACCTAATCGGTTAGCAGAACAATGCTTATCAGATGCTTATGAAAAGGTAGTGTCAAAGGAAATAAGTCAAAAAAACTTAAAACATAAAAATGGGATTCAAGGAGGGTCAAATGGTAACAGTATGTTTATATGCGAGAGTTTCTTCGGGGAAACAAGTAGAAGGAAATACGATAGAAAGTCAAATTGCAGCTTTAGAGAAGCAAATTAATCTGGACGGATACAGATTGTTAAGTGAGTATAAATTTATTGATAACGGCTACAGTGGATCTCATTTAGTCCGCCCTGATTTAGAAAAATTACGTGATAAAGTAACAGAAGGTAAAATTGATAAGATTTACATTCATTCTCCTGATCGTTTATCTAGAAAATATGCATATCAAATGGTGCTGATTGAAGAATTTGAAAAAGCAGGAGCAAAAGTGGTTTTTTTAAATTATGAGATTAACGGTAACCCAGAATCTCAATTACTGTTACAAATGCAAGGTATGATAGCAGAATATGAACGTGCGAAAATTATGGAACGAAGTCGTCGTGGTAAAATCTATGCAGCTAACAAAGGCTATGTAAATGTAATGGGAGGAGCTCCTTATGGTTATCGTTATATAGATAAGCATATGGGAGGAGGACAAGCTTTATTTGAGATTAACGAAAAAGAAGCTGATGTCGTTCGTAAAGTATTTTTGTGGATAGGCAGAGAAAGAACAAGTATTGGGGAAGTATGTCGTCGGCTAAATACTATGTCCATTAAGACACAAAAAGGAAAAGAACGCTGGAATAAAGGTACAATTTGGAGTATGTTGAAAAACCCTGCTTACAAAGGACAAGCAGCTTTTGGTAGAAGAAGGTTAGGAGTAAGATTAAAGCAAGTAAGACCACAGAAAGGCTCTTGTGAGCAGCCAAAAAGTAACCACTCTGTCTATCCTGTTGAAAAAGCAAATTGGATTTATATTAAAGTGCCAAATATAGTAGATGAAGATATATTTGATATTGTTCAAGAACAATTAGCTGAAAATAGAAAAGTAGCAAGGACAAGAAAAAGAGGAGCAAAGTACTTACTACAAGGTTTAGTCATATGTAAGCGTTGTAATTACGGATGTTACGGAACTTGCATGAGAAGTAGACGAGAAGAAGAAGGTGGTCATTATGCATATTACCGTTGTAGTGGTAAAGATTCTTACCGTTTTGGTGGTAATAAGATTTGTGACAATAAACCCATTCGCTCAGATGCATTAGAAACAGCTGTGTGGGAAGAGGTTAAGCAGTTATTGAAAAATCCAAACAGGATTTTAGAAGAATACAAGCGTAGGCTTTCAGAACTAAAAAAATCATCATTGGATCAAAAAAGTGACCTGCTAGAGAAACAAGAAAATAAATTAAAACGTGGTATTGCTAGACTTATCGATAGTTATGCTCAAGAATATATCAATCAAGAGGAATTTGAACCACGAATTAAAGCAATGAAACAAAGCTTAAAAACAATTAAAGAAGAGAAGAAAAAGATATTTTATCAAAAGGAATTAGAACAGGAGGTAACTCTGGTTGTGGCCAATTTAGAAGACTTTTCTTCCAATATTACGTTAAACCTTGATAACGCAGACTGGTTAACTAAACGTGATATTATCAGAACATTGGTCAAGAGAATTGAAATTAACCTTGAGGACGTAAATGTGGTATTTCGCGTAAAAGAGCTACCGAACTCTTCTGGACATAATGGAAAGGAAAATAAAAATTTGCAACATTGTCGTAGGTGTATTTGTTATTGCATCTGTTGTAGCTGCGATAATAGTTACTTCTGCATATTTTATTGGTGTGTCATTATCAGTAGGTGCTATGGCTGGGATAGCTGTGGCTGCTGCTGTACTCACAGGACTTGTTGCTGGTGGCATTATATATGAAGTGTTGAAGCCTTGTGATGAGTTAAAGGAGGCTATTGCAAAAGAAATATCAAAGCTTAGTCAGAATAGTGCAGTGGACGATAGTAAGCCTGATTGTAATCCTGGAACACGCTTACTGGCACCAATAAAAGGTTTTATAAATAATGTAAAAAGTTTTTGAGCTATTTAAGGAAGAAGTCTCTTCTTCCTTTTTTTCCAATTTTTTATTTAGCAAGGTATCTAGATACCTTGCTTAACACCAAAACAGAATTAAGGTTTAAACATCCTAGGTGTATTAACATTCATTTTGAAGACAGCAAATGGTGTCATCCCAGCGCCCTCTTTCTTGTTATTCCAGTACTGGGATTCAGAAAACTGACCAGGTTGGTCACGCGCTGGCTCTCTAAAATTACTTTAGCTACAAATATTAAGAAATTTACTAAATAAAAAAAGACAAAAGAATCCCCGTATAGCTAGTTTTAATAATGTAAATTGATAATGTGCTAACAAGCGCGATTTGGCTGAATGTAGAAAAAATAAAAAAAGCCGCTATAATTTTATGTAATTTGCCAATAAATATCTGAGTTTTTTACTGAATTTTGTCGTTGAGCCCAAAAACAAGGATAAATACCTTTATCAGTATAATAAGGAAAGTGGGAAGGTTTGTCAAGTAATAAAACTAGAGGGCTCAAATGAAAGAAGGTAAACTCTAAAGTGTACGTTCAGTAGCACTTTCTATAAGAGAGATTGTATTATCTATCCCATAAAGCTTTATAAAAGATCCCATTCTAGGACCGGTTTTTTGGCCAAGCAGCGTTTCATATAGCAACTGAAACCAATCGCGTAAGTTATTGTAATTATGTTTTTTTCCGATGGAGAAAACCTGAGATTGAATCTCTTCAGCAGTGGCTGTAATAGGCAGGGAATGTAGGTTGTTCTTTAAATCTAGCAACGCTTCTTTCTCTTTTTCGTTTGAAGCTTTATACGCTTTTGTTGGCTTGATAAAGTCGTGATAATACCTCACTGCAAAATCCGAAAGCCTATCTAGCATTTTGTTGCTTTCTGGTGTAACGTTTGGTGCATAAGTTGATATAAAACCCCAAAGAATCTCTTTATTTTCAGCATTACAAGCTGCTGCCAGGTTTAAAAGTAACGAAAAATTTATGCCTGAAGTTTCTACATTTGGAACTTTACCCTGGTGGATGTGCCATACAGGGCTATTTACATCCTTTTCTTCACTCTCATTGTAACGCTTAGCAAACTCTAAATATTCATCAGTTGATTTTGGTATCACATCAAAATATAAACGTTTAGCTTTTTTAGGACTCTGAAAGATGTATAACGCTAAACTCTCTGTGGGTGCATAAGTTAGCCACTCCTCAATTGAAATACCATTTCCTTTTGATTTTGATATCTTCTTTCCTTCTTTATCAAGAAATAACTCATAGCAAAACAAAAGCGGTGGCTTTTCTCCAAGTATTTTACATATTTGACTTGAAAGCACGGCAGATGGAGTCAAATCCTTTCCATGAGCTTCGTAATTAACTCCGAATGCAGCCCACCTCATCCCCCAATCAGGTTTCCATTGCAGTTTACATTTTCCTTTTGTCACTGGAACTTCTATTTTTTCCCCGTTTGGGTCTTCATACGTGATTGTTCCTTTATCTGTATTTGTTTCAATTACTGGAACTTGTAAAACTTGGGAAGTTTTTGGGCATATCGGCAAGAATGGACTGTAAGTCTGCTGCCTTTCTTCCCGAAATGATGGAAGCATTACTTCCATCACTTTATCATAATTTTTCAGCAGGAGTAAAAGTTTTTCATCGTAAACGCCAGATTTATAACACTCTGTTGCACTCCTAAATTCGTATTCAAATCCAAACAAATCAAGAAATTTACACAACAACGAATTCATGTGATGACCATAACTCTCATGAGTGCCAAATGGGTCAGGTATCATGGTTAATGGCTTGTTCAGATTCTCTCTTAGCATTTCCTGATTTGGTACATTATCTGGTATTTTTCGCAAACCATCCATATCGTCGGAAACTGCAATGATTTTGGTTTTTATACTAGGAGCTATTTTTTTTAGAGCGTTTGCAATAACTGTGGTACGAAAAACTTCCCCAAAAGTACCAATATGTGGTAAACCCGAGGGACCATAACCAGTCTCAAATATTATCTCTTTTTTATTAGGGAATTCTTGTAGTATTTTTTCTGCTTCTTGAAATGGCCAGCTTATAATCATTGAATTTAAATTAATTATCTTACCTAAAGTGCTATTCATTTCAATAGATTTTTAATTAATGATGTAGTATTAGTGTTAGAGCTCTTATTAGAAGGTTAAAGATATGTCTACTGGCAGCATACAAACGAATCAATTATTTAAAGGTCTTACAAGACCTGCAATGCTCTTTGGTGTGAGTTATATGTTTGCAATATTAAACGTTCTAATTTGCATGCTAATTTTCATTAATACAAATGATCTTAGAGTAATTCTCCTGATGTTACCAGGTATACATGGACTTGGCTATATAGCTTCTGCAAAGGAACCGTTGTTTATTGAGTTATTTATGGTAAAGTTGGGAAAATGTTCCAAATGTTTAAATCGGTTTTATCATGGAGCCAATTCTTATGACATTACTTGATGTTATGCAATGTTGAGATTTAGAGCTATTCAATCAAAGAATAAATCTATTCTAAGTAGAGAGGTTCACGCTGCCGAATTTATACCTTATTCTTGCTATTGGAATAGTACAACCTTGATAACAAAGCAGAATTGGTTAGTTAAATTTATAAAATTAAATGGCTTTGCGTTTGAAACGGCCGATGATGAAGACTTGGTGATACAAAATAATATCAGAAATCAGATGCTAAGAAGCATTTCATCTCCAGCATTTAGTTTGTACTTTCATACCATCAGGCGTAAGAAGAATATCTTTTCTGATGAATTTGCAAACCAGAGTTTACCAAATTTTTTTGCTAACCATGTAAATCTAAAATGGAGAGAAAAACACGCAACTAGGCAATCTTTTATTAATGATTTATACATTACGATTATTCGTAGGGCAGATACAAAGGGAGTAGAATTTTTATCACATCTACTGAAAAAATTTGGGCATGTAACTTCAAAACATGCTTGGGAAAGTGATATGCGTGATACCTATGAAGATTTAGAGGAAACGACAAATCGTATAGTAACAAGCCTTAGGAATTATTCGCCTAAAGTCCTTGGAGTAAAAGAAACTCCAAACGGGCTGTTTTGTGAAATAATGGAGTTTCTGTCTAGAATTGTAAATTGTGGCTTTGTTACAAATACGCTTTTTCCACTAAAAACTGAAATATCAAGATACTTACCAGTTCATAGGTTATTTTTTGGCCATAAGATGATACAGGTTGTGACTCATAATGAAAGTAAATATGCTGGAATAGTTAGTATAAAAGAATATGGAAATAATACTTCCGCAGGAATGCTTGATTCTTTTTTACAACTTCCTTATGAATTTATTATCACGCAGTCTTTTCAATTTACAAATAGGCAAATGGCAATTGCGAAAATGCAGATACAGCAAAATCGTATGATACAATCTGCAGATAAAGCTATTTCTCAAATAGCAGAAATTTCTCATGCGCTTGATGATGCAATGAGTGGTAAAATTGCGTTTGGTGAACACCATTTAACTATCTTATGTATAGAAAAAAGCCCTAAATCATTGGACAATGCTTTATCATTGGTTGAATCGGAGCTTTCTAATTGTGGTGTTTATCCTGTTCGTGAGAGGGTTAATCTAGAACCAGCATTTTGGGCGCAAATTCCTGGTAATTTTGATTATATAGTAAGAAAAGGTACAATAAGTAGTCTTAATTTGGCCGGTTTTGCATCTCAACATAATTATCCTACTGGTAAAAAATTCAATAACCACTGGGGAGATGCTGTTACAGTTTTTGATACAACATCTGGCACTCCATTTTTCTTCAACTTTCATATAAGGGATGTTGGACATACTATGATAATTGGGCCAACAGGTGCTGGCAAAACTGTTTTAATGAATTTTTTATGTGCTCAAGCAATGAAATTTTCTCCAAGAATATTCTTTTTTGATAAAGATCGCGGTGCAGAAATTTTTTTAAGAGCACTTGGTGGTATCTATACTATAATAGAACCAAGAACTAAGACAAATTTTAATCCTCTGCAACTTGACGATACTCCTGATAATAAAACATTTTTGATGGAATGGATAAAATCTTTAATTTTAGTGTACAACGATAAATTCACTTCAGAAGATATTGCTAGAATTAATGATGCAATTGAGGGAAATTTTAAATTAAAAAAAGAAGACAGATTTTTGAGAAATCTTGTACCATTTTTAGGACTTGCGGGCCCTGATACTCTAGCTGGAGCAATATCTATGTGGCATGATGATGGCTCTCATGCTGCAATATTTGACAATAAAGAAGATTTGCTAGATTTTTCAAAAGCAAGAGTGTTTGGCTTTGAAATGGCTAGCTTGCTAAAAGATCCTGTTGCTCTTGGGCCGGTCTTGATTTATTTGTTTCATAGGATTAGTATATCGCTTGATGGCACTCCATCTATTATTGTTCTTGATGAAGCATGGGCGTTAATAGATAATCCAGTTTTTGCACCTAAGATAAAAGACTGGTTGAAAGTGCTGAGAAAGTTAAATGCTTTTGTAGTTTTTGCTACTCAGAGTGTTGAAGATGCAAGTAAAAGTGCTATTAGTGATACGCTTGTACAGCAGACAGCAACACAAATTTTTTTGCCAAATCTGAAAGCTACTAGTGTCTATCGAGATGTTTTTATGTTAACTGAACGTGAGTACATACTGATCAAACACACAGATCCAAGTACTAGATTCTTTTTAGTAAAGCAGGGAGTTAATGCTGTAGTAGCTAGAATAGATCTGAAAGATTTGGATGATGTGGTCAACGTGTTATCTGGACGTGCGGAAAGTGTTCTATTGTTATATGATATACTGAAAGAAGTCGGAGATGATCCAAAGATGTGGTTGCCTGTGTTTTATCAAAAGGTGAAAAATGTTTAAAACTAAACTGTCATTACTGTTAGTTGCGATATTTTTGTTAAATATAGATTTTTTGCTCTCGTATCCAGTGTTTGCAGATACAGTAAGTGGTACTGACAAAACGGAATTTGTTAGCAGATTTAATTCTACTGGTAGCTTTAGCCGTGCCTCTAATCCTGACTGTAAGGCGTTTGAAACATCTGCAGCAGTTGCTGGGATAGCAATTGCTATTGGTGCAATATTTACTGGTATTGTTTTGATTGTCTCTTCTGCTGGTTTATTTACTGCTCTTGTTATCGTTGGAATGATAGCTGCAATTGTTGGAGTCTGGAAGGCAGTTGGGGGACTTATTGTTTGTCAGCATAGTTTTGTTAGGCATCCAGTTGCATACGATAATGATGGGAGATATAAAAATTTTAAACTAAAAGATACAGGTTATAGTGGTGATACAGATAAAAATTATCGAACAGAAGATGAATATTTTTCTGCATTACAGAAAAGATCAGGAAAAGATGGAAAACAAACAGAGAAAGATATTTTAAACTTTACTGATTGGGATGTTGTGAATGTTGATAGGGAACACTACTACTGGCCAAAAAACGGTGTGCAATACAGTGAATATATAGAAATATGTCATCGAAATCCTTTAACTTTTGGTAATCTTTTTAACAAGAAAGACTTTGATTCCAGAGAAAAACCTGGATACATAGACTTTGATGTAAGGGAAAAAGATACTGGATATGTAGATGGGTCATGGTCCCCGACGGTCGATGGTGAGCTGAAATGTAAAGTTCTCAAAGCAGGACAGAGCGAAGACATATATGGATCAACGTTCAGGGCAGTGAGAAAAATGGGTAGGTTATGTGTGGAATTGGCTGAAGTTAGGGCAGCTGGAACTGCTTGGCCGCAAGGAATTGATATAGGATGCACGGAATTACCACCTGATCCGATTGCTCCTATGTGTGAACAATCTGTGATATTATTCAAAAATAAAGATGGTACAGGTGGTGAAGAAAGGAGTTTTATCAACAGGGATGACGATTATAAAACTCTTATCAGGAAAAAAGAAAAAGAAGGAAAAATTTTTGTAGGTTATGACAATAAAAGCTGTTTTAGCTCGTATGTCTCTGAAGCTTGCTACAATCAAGCGGGAAGTAAGTCATTATCTCCTATTCCTATAACTTCTATGATAGTGCAATGCATTAAGGAATCGTTAGATAATTTAGTGGCAGGTATTGATTCAAGTGGTAACTTACTTACAGACAAAAATGGACATGCTAAGGGTAGTTTTTTGTCTGTAGCACAAAAAAGACTGAAGAACACTGTTACTGCTATCTTAATTTTAGCTTTGATATTGTTCTCTATAAAAGTTATGTCTGGTGGAGTGCGTAGTCCGCAAGAAATGTACATGTTGATCATTAAATTCGCTTTAGTGATTTACTTTACGACAGGTAGCACTATGTCTCATTATTACGGGGAATTAACAAAACTTTCGAACGGCTTATCAGAAATAGTGCTTAAAGCTTCATCTGAGAGTAAAAATATATGTAATTATGAGGCAGGTAAAGATTATGAATACGATCGTGCAGGGCAGAAGGTATCCTACAGTTATCTTGCACCTTGGGATAGGCTTGATTGCAGAATTTTATTTTATTTAGGTGCCCCTTTAGATGGAATTGGTGGCAAAATTGGTACTGGAGGTGTTGCAACGTTAGCGGTTTTGCTTGGCGCTGCTCCTGTCTTGTTAGTTGCAGGTTCGGTGATTGGTATTATTTTCGCTGGTGGACAAATTTTAGTAGCTCTTGTCTGTATATTTATGGCCATTTTGCTGATGATGGTTATTTTGTGGATGTGCTATGTATTTATTTTATCTCTAGTTGCTTTAAGTGTAATTGTTATTCTATCACCTTTGTTTATTCCTATGGTTTTATTCCAACACACCAAAGGATATTTTGACGGCTGGGTGAAAGAGTTGATTACCTATAGCTTATACCCGGTTATCCTTTTTGCGTTTTTATCCTTTATGTTCATAGCATGTGATAAAATCTATTTTAAAAATTTAAATTTTAAACTGGACGAGTCATATAAAAATGAACAACCAGACAAGTCATATGAAAAGAAACAAGCAGAAATCTCATATAGTAAGAAAAAACAGTGGTTTAAATTGAAAGATGGGGAATGTGATAAAAATGAAACTACTCTCGCATGTATGATGCAAAATTATAGCTTTAAAAAGAGCAGCATACTTGGTCTATTCGACTTTACATACATGGAGTTTGGCAGCTCTCTAATCGGAGAATTATTAAAATTGTGTTTAGTATTATTCCTCTTTTACCACTTTTTAAACGTTCTTCCCGGCATGGCTGCTGAGCTTGCTGGTAATCACAGGGCAGCACTTGGTTCAGGTAGCACTCCTGCACAAATGGTGAATAAAGCTTTATCTGCTGCCAAAGCTGCTGCTGGAGGTGCTGGTCAAGTTGCTGCTGCGGCTGTAAATAAGGCAAGAGGGGCTATTGGAGGAGGTGGAGATGATAATAAGGGATCGGGATCTTCCTCTAGTGAATCTATAAAACCAGGTGGAGAGTGAGCGCAGGTGAGTAACAGATGTTTGAACATTTGAGCAACCAAAACTTGGTTAAGCTATGCATAAGTTTTGTGATACTCTTTTTATTATCTGGGTGCGGGTGTATTAAGCCAGAAGATTCATCAGGCTTGCGTGAGAAATTGGATATAGTGTCAACAGAGCAGAAATGGGTTGATTCTGGAGTTTATATTTCGGATAAAATAAAAGTAACAGAGATTAATATAGTACCTAATAAGGTTAATTTTTGTTCGCAATATAAAGATTTTGCAATTGAACCTGGAGTAGGAAACGTTACATTACCGTTTGCGCTTAAAGATGGCGATGCGATAAGCTTTAGTGTTGTTGGAAGTAAAATGTGTAAAAACGATAATGGCACGGTCACCTATAAAAAAATTGACGAGAGTTGCGGTGAAGGAGAGACGGAGTATTTTGCACATGTTTTAAATCAAGAGAATTGTCAAGGTGAAATATGCCCTAATAAATATATCATAGGTAACGCAAAATGGTTGAATGGAAAAGAATACTGGAATCCAAATTTTGTAAAATCTGATCAAGATGAAAAGGAGATTGAAAATATCATTAATTCTATAAAACAAGGAGAAAATATAGACTGCAGGAGGCTTTCAAGCAGTCAGAAAGTTGAGATAGATACGTACCTTTTAAATCTTGCGTGTGAGAATACATGTTATTATGCCAGTCAAGATTGTGTGCAAATTGAATCTAATACTATAGATGGCAATAAACGTAATGTAGCTAAAAATCTTGCCAACGAACTAGCTGTTGGAAAAGTAAGTAAGGAAGAAGCTATCAAGAAGGCTGTAGATGGTATAATGGGAGTGTTAGATGATAGCAACATAGCTAAAGGACACAGCGATAGTTCAGATGGTGAAAAGGATAAAGTAAATACAGAAAAAAATACCAAGGGAGCTGTGGATGATATAAGAAAAAAGAAAATGAAGAGGATAAAGACTTACATTCCATCATTAAAGGTGTCGATAGGAAGAAAGGAAAGTTTTAAATATGTAAGGAGTGATGGTATACGAACTAACTTTGATTATAAGATCGAAAAAGAAAACTATGATAAGGGTACAGAGTTAGTATTTACACTTAAAAATGCTAAAGAAAAGAATGCTGGTAAAGGGGGATATAATATAAGGGTCACAAAGAGCCATAGTCTAGCAAAAAACTTATATATACATGTTTCTGATAAGTTTCCTGAGCACAATCCTGGTGAAATTCTGGGGGATATACCTGTGAATATCAGTGAAGTTCATAATACTGAGTATATGGAAAGATTAAAAGAAAAGCTAAAAGACAAGAGTGGCACTATATATTACGGAATAAGAGATCACGGCTGTGATTATAAGAAAAATGAAGGTCAGTTTAGCATTAACCTTACAACTAAAGAGCCACCTGTAAGAACTTTTAGTGCGATATATAATTTTTTTGATGAAAAAGTAAAAATTGCATTTTTTGGTTCCAGTTATAAAAATTCAGAATGGAATCACTCTGAATCTAGTCCCGTTAAGTCTCTTTATCAAAGTTTTGTAGCGTCAAATAGAACAAAGACTATCAGATCCACAATAGTGTCGTTATTAGTGTTATATATAACTTTATATACCCTTTATTACTTTTTTGGATTGTCTCATGCTTCTACATATGAATTTTTAATTATATGTGTAAAGATAGGAGTTATTACCCAATTGCTGAACGATAACAGTTGGAGTTTTTTTTATAACAATGCATTTTCTATTTTTGTTAATGCTCCAAAACAGTTAATAGAAATAGCAAATTTCAGAGGTACAACATCAAATGTTTTTGAATTTCTTGATTTACCGCTCAATAGGTTTTTATCAGCACACTCAGTGTTACTCATAGTATCTCTTATATTCTCTGGTCCTTTGGGTATTGTATCGTTTTGCTTGGTGATTTGGGGTTTGATAACAGTGAGCTTATCGATGTTTAACGCCTTATTTTCTTTTATCACATCTATAGCAATAGTTGCATTATTGCTTTCCTTGGCGCCTCTTTTTATTATTTGCCTTCTATTTGGATATACTAGACAGATGTTTCACAATTGGGTCAAAAATTTAGCAAGATTTGCAATTCATCCGGTAGTGCTTTTAATTTTTATATCATTAATAAGCCAGGTTATGGATTATATTGTGTATTCGGTCTTTAATTTTGAGGTCTGCCCTACATGTATACTTAATCTTAACTTAAAGATTTTTAATCCTTGTATTATTTATGGTTATGCTTCCAAACATGCACCTAATATCACCGCTATGATGGCTTTTGTGATTTTGGGACATGCTATGAAAGCTTTAGTTGAGGCATCTTCAACAATATCTGATTCGTTGTTTGGTGTTTATGTGGCAAGCGAACCAGGAAGGCAATATCAGCAAAGCTTAATGGGAACAGTAGGTTTAGATGAACAAAGTATCCAAAGAAGAGCAGGTCAGCAATCTGGTACACCAAGTCGAAGACCTCAAATACCACAATCAGCTCAAAGATCAGCACCTAAAATACCGACAAACACAGGAAATCAATGATGAGCAGAAAATCATTATTATTGATACTATGTCTTGTAATTACTGGCTGCACAATGGATTGTGTTGAACCTGGGCTGCAGAGCAGAAATACTAGTGTCAGTATAGATGTTCCAGTTCGTGAAGCTGGCGAAGGAGTTAAAATTCATTGGGTTGATTCTGGTCAAGTAATTAGCAAGGATGAGAAAATCAAATTTACTCTTGGTGGGTCAGTAAATTTTTGTCCTCTTAAAGAAGGGAAAAATCCAAAGAGAGTACTTGTGCCCGCTGTATTTTGTGCTAATGATTTAATACCAAATTACAGTAATAAGTTAATTGATAATGCTAGTCTTGATGAACGAGAAATATGTGGTGATATAGGCTTTGGAAATAATGAATTCTATAGCAATAGACGTTATGTAGATACTGGAATTAAAGCAAATCTTGGTGATAAGTTAAGCTTTAGCTTAGTTCCCAGAGAGATAACGATTAATTATGACAATCCAGAAGGGAAAGGTATCAGCTTTGATGACAATTGCTATAGAGCTGAAGAAAATGATAAAAAAGACAAAGCTACAATAAAAGACATGCTCAATGGAGGAACGTTCTTTTGTGGAGAAAGTGGTAAGAGGACTAAAGTAGAATTTCCTAAGATTAATAAAGAGAACATAGAAGAAAGAAGAGTGCTAGTTGGTAATGGCTACACTCCATATGATAATAAGGTACATTTTAATAAGGATTATATTCAAAATTCATGGATAAATGGTGCATTGTTAGATTTACGACGAACTAAAATAGGACTGGATAAATTATGTAATGGGAAAAAATGTGATTTTAATGAGATAAGCAAGTACAGCTCTTATGAGCTTAATTGTTACTATCAAAATATATGTTACAACGCAAAAGGTATAGGGGAGAATTGCGTCTCTTCTATAAGGTATGAGAAGTATGATAAAAGAAATACATGTGACATGTATTCTCACCTTAAACGTATTGAGGATGAACTAAAAGAGATTGAAGAAAATAAGAGGGATTCTAAGAAGATTGACATTAATTTAATATCAAATTCTAAATTAAACTTCAAAGAGGACAGAGAAGATATTTCTTGGGCTGAGGCTCTTGTTGCAAAAGTTGGCGATCTTAATAATCAGAATACTGCTAAAGGTATTCAATGTTTTCCAGAGAGAAAGGGTGCAAAAGGGGATAATGTGTGTTCGCAAATTGGTGATAATTTTGAACATTTTTCTTTGAAATTAAATCATGATTATAAAATAGATGAAAAAGATATAATACCTGGTAGTAGTGTGATGCTTGCTATAGCAAGCAATGGCAATTACTTTCTTCATAGAGGTGGATATCATGTTGCAGTGACTAGATCATGTAACTTCGATAGTGGTGAAAAACTGTATATGTACTTGGGTGATAGCCCGCCAGAAGATCCATCTGCTCGAAAGACTAATAATTTCAAAAAAGTAAAGAAATTAGATAAAATAACAGAGGATAATGTAGACTATTACATAATAGATGGAAGTCATTTAAAGGATAAAGAGTCTAAAAAGATATACTTTGGTATTAATGTAGAAAACGTAAAGAAAGATGATATTACGGACAAAGAAGGCAAATATTATGAAGATAACAAATACACAGTAAATTTATTTTTAAAAAGAAAAATAAACGATTTTATTTCATCAACTGTAAACAAGATTTTTGATTTCATAACAGACGGGGGTGAAGACGGAATTAAAATTCCATATGAAGGATATAGAAAGGGGCTTCTACAAGGAATAAGAGCTTTGCTTATTCTATACGTTATATTTACTGTTGTTGGCTATATGCTTGGAACAATACAATTAAGTAAATTCGATTTTATTATAAGAATATTCAAAATAGCATTTATAGCTTTTGCTTTTAGTGATAGAAGTTGGGAATTCTTTGGTACAACTTTGTCTGGGCTTTTTGTTGATGGTAGCATTTATTTAGTTGATAGTTTTTCTGGCTATATAGGAGAAGGAGGTAAAAAATTTGCATTCTTAGATTTAACAGCGGGAGTATTATTTACAGGAGAAACATGGCTGAAATTTTTGTCTTTAATGCTATCAGGACCTTTTGGCTTTATTGCATTTTTGGCAATACTTTATGCTACTTTTGTGTTTTTAAGATGCATTATTAGTGCTACGTTTAAGTATGTAATATCTACTGTTTTAGTGGCATTTTTATTGTCATTAGCACCTTTATTTATCGTATTTATTCTATTTCAACAAACTAAAACATTATTTGATAATTGGATAAAAACGCTGGCTCATGTTTCATTGCAACCAGTCATTTTATTTTCATCCTTGTCTCTTTTAAACCAGTTAATGTATTCAGTTCTATACAACCTCACAAATTTTTCTGCATGCTATCAATGCTTAATTAGTGTAAATTTTTTATCGTATGATCTGTGTCTTATGAAATCAATATTACCTCTTGGGTATAGTCCTGGTACTAGTGTTGATGTTGCGTTCAGTACTGGAGAAAGGGCTGGTGGGCACTTTGCAGCATTACCTATAGATCTAATCCAGGCATTTATATATCTCATCATTGCTAGTGCAATGGAAGCTTTTGTTTCTATATCAGAAACTATGGCGCAGGCGTTGTTCAGCTCTGGTTATGGAGTTGCTCAAAGTGTTAGTCATATTTCTAGGAGCGCATCACAAGCTATGCTGTCAACTGTTGGCCTTGATGATAGAACCCAAAATATGATACATAACATCAAGCAGGGAATGAGTAAAGATCGTAGCAAAATTGAAGCTAAATTGCCTGATACACCAAAGCAAGCAGATGGGAAAGGGAGTGCTGGCAGAGAAATGAGCAAATCTGAAACACTAAGCCAGCCAGATAAGCAAAAGGATTCTGATAAAACAAAAGGACAAGTCAAGGAAGATTGATGAGATATATGGAGTAACTAATTAAAAAGATATTTGAAGTAAGGTTTTAGAAATTTATTCTGTATTGGAAAAAGTTTAGGTATGCAATCACGCTTAGGCAAATGTTGGTTTAGGTTATTAATTTTGGTAATCTGTGTTCTGGTTACAGGTTGTAGTAAGAATGATATGCCTTTTCCAAGATGTATATCTGCTGATTATTTTGGTCCTGAACCCATTGCAATTGGTGCTCATTTTTCAAGAGATCATGATGCTTTTGTTCCAGAAGATAGAGAAATTATTGATCCTAATACTGGAGAAATTAATTATGGTTTTCACTCTAATCAAGTGGTGAAGTGGAAAGATACTGGATTTGAAACCAATGGAGATAGTTTAGTAGTACGAGTAAATGGTGCATGGACATCTTGGAGCAATAGTAATAAGAAGAAATCTCAAAGTAGTTATAGTTTGGAAAGTTTGGAGCAGTTAAAATATGCAACCAAATTTGAAAGAGGGGAAGGTGACAACAGTCTGCCTGACTTTCACTTAGTTTGTAATGATTATAAATCTAGCATACAAAAATTTTCAAGTAAGCCTAAAGCAAGTTGCACTGTAAAGTGCAAGTGCATTAATGAAGATGATAGCGCAAATACAGTATCACGTGGTGCTCCATGTTGGTTTACCAACGGTCATGGTGCTTATCTTTTGTTTAAAACGGGGAAAGGTGATCCTAACGAAAATCTAAAGTTAATGCGCGATCCTCAATATCCTACTGTACATCTAGGTTACAACTCCATGGCAGAAAATGGGAGCGGTCTTTTTACTTTAGACAGAGATAACACCATATTACAGGACAGGAATTGTAATACGGTGAGGTTAGAAAAAGGATGGAAAATATATGTAAAGATATTAGATAGATATTATCTAGATAATGCAGGTGGCTACTCTTTTGAATTTTTGAGCGGAGTGCAGAAACCAAGTAACTTTGGATTTTTTGATTACGTTTATAACTATCTAAAATGTGTATTATTGATTAACGAAAATTGTAAAAAGCATTTTGATAGCAATGATCCTGCAGCTGCACAAGCGATATTTCAAAATATAGCTGAAAAAAGTACGAGCTTTCACAATTTTGTTCTTTCCTTGCTTGTTCTATTTATAGTGATTTCATCGCTTCTTTATCTTTTTGGAATGATAAGAGAAACTAAGCATGATATGCTCATCAGAATGATGAAAATCACTCTAGTAATAGTGCTTATATCTCCTGGAAGTTTTAGATTTTTCTATGATCATTTTCTTGTTTTATTTGTTAAAGGTCTTGAACAATTGATAAGCATAATTACTAATTTTGCTCCCAACATGAACACCGGAGGTAATTCAAACGTTGCTCAAGGAAATGAAGCTAAATTGTTTAGCTTCATGGAGGATATGTTTAATAAGTTTTTTGCTTACTCTGTTTGGAAAAAGTTTGCAGCATTTTTACATTATCAAATGTGGGCAAGTCTCCTTATGATACCGGCAATTTTTATAGGGATTGTCTTATATTTCCTGCTGTGTATGTATGCTTACATAATATTCCTTTCTGGTTTTATGGGTATAGCTTTTCTTGTAGCTATAATGCCGCTATTCCTAATCTCTATTTTATTTTCACCACTGAAAAGTCTATTTGAGGGTTGGATAAAATTCTGTATTAGTTTCTGTTTGCAATCAATTATGATATTTACCCTGCTGTCATTACTTGCTGCGATGATAATGAATACCTTTTATAAACAGTTAGGCTTTACTGTGTGCTATAATAAATGGCTTGAAATAAAGTTATGTGCTCCAAAATGGGTATTTGGTGGTTTTTGTATAATTGATAAAGAATACTTTAGCTGGACTCCAGGGCAAATTTTTGTACCTTATGCTATTGGAGAGGCTTCTCCATTGAACGTAGATAAGAATATAGAAGGTATAGAAAAACTAAGCAGAATAGGTGGTACAGTAAAGTTTACTGGTGGCGCTGGATATATCCCTCTTCCACCAGATTACATTAATAAAGGTTTTCGTTATATAGATTATCCTTTCTTTAATCCAATTCCTGGAACTAAAGATAATCCAGCAGACCACTATATTGCGGAAAGTGATATGATAGTTAGTAATGGCTGTAGTGCAAAAGATCTAGTACGCTTAACAAATAGTTTATCTCATGCATCAGAGAGGGCTGACATTATATTACTGATCAACAATATAGAGAAAAGGATAGGTGATGTTAGTGAAATAATAAAACGCTACTGTCAAGATATAAATAAATGCAATAGTTATAGGGAAATAATTAATGAAATAAGATCTTTAGTGCGGAGTGCGGTAGAAAAACAAGGTTGTAGAATACTGAAACTTCATGATTTATATAAGGATCCCAACAGTGAATACTGTCAGAAATGTAAAGATTGTAAAGATTGTAAAGATTGTGAGGATTGCAAAAATTATCAAGAAAATAGTGATTACCAAAGGGTGCAAGACATACAGAGAGGTTATTTAATCAACGCAGGAGAGATCTTTGTATTGTTCTTGCTTTCGTTTTTGATGTTTTCTTTGAAGGAGTTTGTACAACAGATGGGCTCAAGCATTGCCGGTGGTGGGTTTGGTGTTTACAATATATCTAGTATGTATCAAGCATCACCTCTAACTGGTGTCACAGAGGGATTAAAGCAGCAGTGGCAGAACTTTGCTGGCGGAAAGTTAGAGTCTTTAGGTGATTGGGCTACTCATGTACCAGATAGATTAGCTGGAGGTACAGCTAATTTGCTAGGTAGAATACCAGGAGTTGGGGGTGTGCTGAAATATGCTATTAATGTGCCACGTAAGCTTGTAGGTGCTACTATTGAAGCAACAAAATTTGCAACATCACCTAAAAATGATGTTGATAAGCTTGAGGAAAAAATCTACAGGGCGTTTGGAATTGATAAAGAAGATATTGCACATAGAAGAATTGATAAATATTTAGAATATTATAAAGGATATGTAGGATCACATTTGGGCTATACAATAGAAGATGCTATGAAGTTTACTTGGGAACATGGTCTCGACTCTATAGGAATTAACCCTGCTACAGGAGAAAAGGATGGTTACCAGCATAATCTACTCTATAGAGCAAAAACATATAGACGGGAATTTCTTGAGAAGCTTCATGATTACACTATCGGCCGTAAGAGAGAACCAGAAAAAGACAATCCTGATCAATCAAATAAGGTAGAACGAGAGTTAGGCACGGAACTAGTAAGAGATAACCATGATCAGCCACTAGAAGAAGGCGACCCTCTTCGACTACGAGGGGGAGGTCAGCCAGATAAGGTAGTACGAGAACTAAGCACAGAACAAGAAGACAAGCCTAATCAACTACAGCATGATCAGCCAACAGAAGAAGATAAGCCTGATCAATCAAATGAAGTGACACGAAATTTAGGCACGGAACCAGAAAATTTAAAAAACACTACAGAAGCTATAGAAAGACGTGCCGAAAGAGCTAGAAAAAAAGAAGAAAGAGATCAGAATGATGTTGATGATTTTGGGTCTGTTTTTGAAGGTATGGAAAAGCGTACTGAAAGAGAAGGAAGAAGAAAGCAAAATGAGGTTTACAGTCCTTTATCACTTTTTGAGATGAATACTCCAGAAGCGATAGAAAAACGTGCTGAGAGAGCTAGAAAAAAAGAAGAAAGAGATCAGGAAGACAAAAGTTATGATACCTCATCACTTTTTGGAAAAGACAGAGAACGTGAGGGTAGTGAAAGAGCTGATAGCAGAGGTGATAATGACGAGGAATCTTAATTTTAAAGGACTAGGTTATTATGGTCTTCAGCAAGACGAAGATGGTAATATCAAGTTAAACGATTACAATGATGTTTTAAATGCGCGCAGAGCGAGGGTAGATTTGTTACTAGATAGCACTAAGCAAGGTGATGTTAGTCTTTCAAAGCTAAATAAAGCTTTGAGTGAGAAATTTGTAGATAATCATGGTTTATTGTCTGAATTTGATAAGGAAGACAAAGAGATTGCACAAGAAAGACTTAAGATGTTCTCTATTTTAGACGATCTTGATAATCTTGCAAACATTGAAAGTGAAGATCTATTAGAGGTTAGTTTGTTACTATCAGATCTTAGTTTTATAGAGAGAAATATTGTGTTGAATGCCGATCAGAGTTCTGATCTAATAGGGTTCAAAAGTCTATTTATAGAAAAAAAAGCATCTGGTGAGGAATATAGTGATGAAGAGTGTCACAATTTCCTCGATAGTATAGAGAAAATCAATACTTTAATTAAGTTAGAGTTAGAAAGTAGAATTGAAGGGATGGGTCATGATGAAAAAAACAACCATGATGATTTACAAGACGAGATTGGTCGTGCAATCAGTATAGAAAATAAATCAAAGAAAAGCGATTGATCTTGCGTTTCTCCACAAGCAACCTTCTTTCTATTAGACTGCTGAAGCTATGTTGACATTAAATGTGTATTATAAATAATTAGTTAACTTCGAACTTGTTTTATATGTTACGTGTTATTGCGGGTAAATATCGTGGAAGAAAAATAACTACAGGCAAGAATTTATCTGCACGGCCAACTATGAGTATCGTCCGAGAAGCAATATTTAGTATACTTTCTTCAAGAAAACCTATTTATAACCTAAATGTACTTGATTTATTCTGTGGAAGTGCCTCTTTTTCATTTGAAGCGCTTTCTCGAGGTGCTAAACATGCATTTATGGTAGATTCAGATTATTACAATTTGCAACTGCCTAAAAAAACAGCAGAAGATTTTGGAATTACGAACGATATCACGCTAATTTGTTGCAATGCTAACGGATTACCAAGACCTATTTCAAAGTGCGATATAGTTTTTATGGACCCACCTTATAATATCAATCTGGTTAACTCAACTTTAGACGAGTTAGCTCACTCAGGCTGGTTAAATGATAATGCGTTAATAATTCTAGAAATGAGGAAAAATGAAGGTTTTGAGTGCAATAAAAACTTCAATATAATTGTGGAGCGTACCTACGGTATTGCAAAAATAATTTTTCTTTCTTCACTCACTTGAATTTCTTTTGTAAACATCTATAGCTAAGCTAAGTAAGATTTTTCCGAGGACTGAAAGAAAAAATCAATTCGTTTTGTTGGGAATAGGGTGTGTAACAGCAAATCAATACGAGTTGATATACTAGAAGAAGCAGTATGGAAAGAAATGAAGATGGTACTCAAAGAACCAGAGGCAATGACTAAGGAATATCAGCTCAGACTCGTAAAACATGAAAGTACGCAAGCAAAGGATTAACTTGAAAAGCGTGCAAGTAAAATAGAACAAGGTATAGAAAAATTAGCTTATGTATATGCAAGGGGTCATATAACGAAGGAAAAGTATGACTTAGAAGTTGAGAGCATGGAAAAGGAGTTAAAGGAATCAGAGATCAAAGGGAAGAAGCTATCGATGAAAAGAGTCTACAGAGAGAATTAGATTTTATCACAAACAGTGTAGAAAGTTTTTCCTCTGAGAGAGCTTAATCAAGCAGACTATGAAACTAAACTTGATATAATAAGAAAGTTAGTTCAACGCATTGAAATTGACGATGATAACGTACATATAGTGTTTCGATTGAAAGAACTTGCTCGAAAGGCAAAAAAAAGTGTTCAACATTGTATCGGGATGCCAGTGTCAGCTACTTGCATGACATCCTCTTGTTTCTATAGGTGTCTTTATCTCGTCTACTTTATTTTGCCACACAGATACAATGGTTTCACATGTACTTGGTAGGCTATCTATTTTGACAAAGAAGGACTACCAACACCTTCAGCGTTTGCATCACTAAACTTACTTGCTACTTTATCAATAGTCCAAACGAGTGGCGTAACAACGAGCGCAGCAGCCCAAATAACAGCACTAACAACATAACTCAAAACTGTGTTAACAAATTTAGATAATGCACTACTATGGTCCCATGCCTTACATGACAACATGGATGAATAATCTATTAACGATTTTGTGTTACGCTTAAGATCAAAACTATCTACTACTTTCGCTAATCCTTTTGCCGGCCAGTATGACAAATACACCTACGACAATGTTGCAAATTTTTATTTTCCTTTCCATTATGTCCAGAAGAGTTCGGTAGCTCTTTTACGCGAAATACCACATTTACGTCCTCAAGGTTAATTTCAATTCTCTTGACCAATGTTCTGATAATATCACGTTTAGTTAACCAGTCTGCGTTATCAAGGTTTAACGTAATATTGGAAGAAAAGTCTTCTAAATTGGCCACAACCAGAGTTACCTCCTGTTCTAATTCCTTTTGATAAAATATCTTTTTCTTCTCTTCTTTAATTGTTTTTAAGCTTTGTTTCATTGCTTTAATTCGTGGTTCAAATTCCTCTTGATTGATATATTCTTGAGCATAACTATCGATAAGTCTAGCAATACCACGTTTTAATTTATTTTCTTGTTTCTCTAGCAGGTCACTTTTTTGATCCAATGATGATTTTTTTAGTTCTGAAAGCCTACGCTTGTATTCTTCTAAAATCCTGTTTGGATTTTTCAATAACTGCTTAACCTCTTCCCACACAGCTGTTTCTAATGCATCTGAGCGAATGGGTTTATTGTCACAAATCTTATTACCACCAAAACGGTAAGAATCTTTACCACTACAACGGTAATATGCATAATGACCACCTTCTTCTTCTCGTCTACTTCTCATGCAAGTTCCGTAACATCCGTAATTACAACGCTTACATATGACTAAACCTTGTAGTAAGTACTTTGCTCCTCTTTTTCTTGTCCTTGCTACTTTTCTATTTTCAGCTAATTGTTCTTGAACAATATCAAATATATCTTCATCTACTATATTTGGCACTTTAATATAAATCCAATTTGCTTTTTCAACAGGATAGACAGAGTGGTTACTTTTTGGCTGCTCACAAGAGCCTTTCTGTGGTCTTACTTGCTTTAATCTTACTCCTAACCTTCTTCTACCAAAAGCTGCTTGTCCTTTGTAAGCAGGGTTTTTCAACATACTCCAAATTGTACCTTTATTCCAGCGTTCTTTTCCTTTTTGTGTCTTAATGGACATAGTATTTAGCCGACGACATACTTCCCCAATACTTGTTCTTTCTCTGCCTATCCACAAAAATACTTTACGAACGACATCAGCTTCTTTTTCGTTAATCTCAAATAAAGCTTGTCCTCCTCCCATATGCTTATCTATATAACGATAACCATAAGGAGCTCCTCCCATTACATTTACATAGCCTTTGTTAGCTGCATAGATTTTACCACGACGACTTCGTTCCATAATTTTCGCACGTTCATATTCTGCTATCATACCTTGCATTTGTAACAGTAATTGAGATTCTGGGTTACCGTTAATCTCATAATTTAAAAAAACCACTTTTGCTCCTGCTTTTTCAAATTCTTCAATCAGCACCATTTGATATGCATATTTTCTAGATAAACGATCAGGAGAATGAATGTAAATCTTATCAATTTTACCTTCTGTTACTTTATCACGTAATTTTTCTAAATCAGGGCGGACTAAATGAGATCCACTGTAGCCGTTATCAATAAATTTATACTCACTTAACAATCTGTATCCGTCCAGATTAATTTGCTTCTCTAAAGCTGCAATTTGACTTTCTATCGTATTTCCTTCTACTTGTTTCCCCGAAGAAACTCTCGCATATAAACATACTGTTACCATTTGACCCTCCTTGAATCCCATTTTTATGTTTTAAGTTTTTTTGACTTATTTCCTTTGACACTACCTTTTCATAAGCATCTGATAAGCATTGTTCTGCTAACCGATTAGGTTCATAGCTACAGCTAATTTGGATAGCTAATCTCTTGTTTCTCATGACTTTTCCTTGAAATAATATGTTCATATCATTCCTTAAAGCCGATGGTTAATTGATTATTAGCGCTATAAGTAAATCGGACTCTTGGTTCTGGACACAGAAGTTTTCGAGAAATGGTTTTCTCTAGTTTTATTTTTATGTTTTTTGCAACATTGTCGGTAGTGTAAAAACAGTTAAAAGTACTACACCTCTACACTTTGCAGTAGACCATGATCATTTAGAGGTGGTTGAATTGCTCTTAGAAAAGGAAGCAGATATTAATGCTTTAGATCACACAAATTGGACTCCTTTACATTTTGCAGCAGAAAAAGGTTATGATCAGATAGCAACCGTTCTATTGAAACATGGTGCTGATGTAAATGTAAAAGAAAATCAAAATAAAGGCACAGCCCTACATCTTGCAGCTCAATATGGTCATCCTAAGGTAGTTAAAACTCTTATTATAAATGGAGCGGATGTTAATGCAAAAATGGATAAAAATGCTACGCCTTTACACTTAGGGGCACAAATTGGTAATTTAGATATAGTTAGGTCTCTACTTATGAGCGGAGCATACTTTAATGCTAGAGCTGAAGGAGGTAGATATGTTTTACCATTACACTTTGCGGAAAGAAGAGGAAACCCAGAAGTAATAAAATTACTAAAATTGGTTGAGAAGTTATTTAAGGCTATAGAAGATAATAATTATTTAGGAATTGAGAGTTCCATTAGAGATGGAGCAATCATTGATTCGAAGAACGTGGATGGAAGAACGCCATTACATTATGCTGTTAATAATGGGCACATAAAAGTTGTAAATATCTTGCTAGCAAATGGAGCTGATGCTACTAAAGTTACTAACAAGGGTAATACACCATTACACACTGCTGCTTCCAAAGGTCATAAAGAAATTATTGAAGCTTTGTTACAACGTGTAAGCCACAATAAATTGAGTGATTTTATTAATGCTAAAACAATAGTTAAAGGCACTACATCGTTGCATGTTGCTACTGAAAATAGCTTTTTCGAAGCTGTAAAATCTTTGTTGAAACATGGTGCAATTTATAACATCAAGAATAAAGAAGGTAAAACACCACTTGATCTTTCTCGAGACCAGAATATTACTAACCTATTGAAATTAGTAGAAGAGCTATTTGAAAATGCAAAAAATGGTAATGTTGAAATTATCAGTGAGCTGAGAGCAATAAAACCCGATGAGCGCGTAGCTGTAACAAATGCTCGTAATGATCAAGACAAGTCATTAGTCCAGGTTGCAGTAATCAATAAACACTCAAACCTTGCAAGTAGATTATTAGAAATATTAAAAAGTCCAGATCAGAGTTTACAAGATGTCAGCGTAGAAAATAGAGTAAAGAGTTTAAAGTTATAGCTCTCTTAAATGAAACTCTAATGAGGGTGCCAAGATCTAGAAAATATACAAAAATTTTGTTACAAAATAGTGAAATTTAGGAGGATTTTAAAAATATGCTAAATAATAATATT
Organism: Wolbachia endosymbiont (group B) of Horisme vitalbata; assembly: GCF_964028625.1. Classification (NCBI taxonomy): domain Bacteria; kingdom Pseudomonadati; phylum Pseudomonadota; class Alphaproteobacteria; order Rickettsiales; family Anaplasmataceae; genus Wolbachia; species Wolbachia endosymbiont (group B) of Horisme vitalbata. Next base: position 1,301,142 of record NZ_OZ034797.1, on the reverse strand, counting down.
AACAAAGAATTAGAAAAAGCAGTCTATGAACGAAACTTAGAAAAAGTTAAAGCTCTTTTGTCTGCAGGTGCTAATGCTAACCTTAGAGTAGAAAGGAATAGAGATACGTTACTTCATACTACTAGTAGTGTAGAAATTACTAAAGAGCTTTTGTTAGGTGGTACCGAAGTCAATTCAAGAAACATGTATAGTGAAACTCCACTACATTCTGCTATAACACTGGGGAAGGAATTAGAATTAGTTAGAGAACTTCTGAAACATGGTGCTGATGTAAATGCAACAAACCGTAAAGGCAATACTGCACTGAACCATGCTGTAAAAAAAAGTGGTAAAAATCTGGAAGTAGTTAAAGAACTATTAGAATATGGAGCTGATATTAATATAAGAAATCGTGAACGACGGCTTTATGATAATTGTTCCACATCTTTAGATAACGCTGTAAGTGATCTAGCATGCGCTAAATTGTTGATTAAATTTACTTTAGTAAGGAACTTCAATAAGGATTACGGAAAAATTATTGACTTATCTCCTTATAAAGGATGCAGTAATTACAGTAAATTATCAAGTTATCTAGATGACTGTGTTTGTGAAATTCTTCAAATGAAAACAGATGAAATAAAAGATAGCCTTCCACTATATGAATTTGTTACAAATAACTTCAACATACATGTACTATATAATAATCAATTATCTGTAAGACTAGCAAAAATTGATTATTCCATACGCTATCCTATATATAATGATATCATATTAGATAAGGTAAAACCTTTTTTAGAAAGAGCAGATTTGTTAAATAAGTTAAGTAAGATACAATTTTATACTAAATTAGATGTGGCAGATCAAGATGCCAAAGAAAAGAAAATTATTCTGGATCATGATTCTACATATAATATAACTGAATATTTATCTAATGATAACTTGTTAAACTTTATAGTAGCGTTTGATGATTCCAATAAACGTACTTTTCAATCTTTAAGTTCCTTAAATAATCTCGTAGAGCCTGGTACAAGACTTTATGAAACTTCTATAAGTAATGATACCAAACGTGCAAGATTAGAATAAATACATTTTTTGTCAGTACTAGAGTTTTTTATGAACAACAATTAGTCGTATGGTTCCAGAGAGGTGATACATAAGAGATTGCTATAATGCCAAAACACTAAACTTAGTGCTTTTTTATGTAAGTTGATCATCATTTCTCTTTGTTGTTTTCAAACGGGTTATTATTAGTAGGTGTTACTAAAAATTTAAACAACCAACACATTTCCCACACCCAAAATCAAATGTTGTGAAGGCTTTTCGTCCTGAAATTGCAGGATTAGTAGATATTCTCTCAAAAATATTTTATTAACAAAAGATGCTATTTTAATTTTTGCCATATTAAGTAAACTTTGCTATTCTAATACTGGTGTAAATATATCTCAGAGAGGGTTTATGCATGTACCTAAACAACAAACCAGTTTTTATCAAGAAGATAAACAGTTTTTATCACGTTCTTACACATCAAAAGAGGAGTTTATTAGAGAATATAAAAAGCTCTACCGCAGAAAAGCAAAAGCTGAAGAACTTTATCTCCTGGTTTTAACTGAACTCGAAGAGGCAATATCAGATGGTAATGTCGACAGCTTAAAAAAATTAAGCAATTTTATTGATTACATAAGTGATGCAGAAGATCAAGTAACTTTGAGAGACTATTATGATAATGCTAACAATCCTGTTAAGAGTACTAACTTAGTTATCTTAGCTTGTAAACACAATAAGGTAAAGATTTTAGAATACCTACTTGGCAATAATAGTAAAATTCTCAGTAATTTATCTGTTGGCATCAGAGAAACTACTATATTACCAGATGATGAGGATGAAACATGCCATAATGCGTTTTATTATGCTATACGTTCAGGTAATGTTGAACTTCTTGATACACTCATTAATAAATGGCCAGGTAATTATTTTGCTGTTCATTTCAGGGAATTAGATGAAATTCTTTCACGAGCTTATGAGGAATTAAAGCTAAAGAACGTATTATTATCAGAAGAGATAGAAATTTTTGTTGAAAATAAATTGATAAACCTCCGTTTTTTCTCTAGTGCTTCTGGACAAGATCAGAATGTGAAGAGTTATCTTAATAACATAAGAGAGCGGATTGAGTTAGTACTTCAAAATATTAGCCTGTTAAAGGCAGAGTATTCAAACACAGAAAAAGTAGATGAAAAGTTTTTATTCATAGCAAAATTTATTGCACAAAATATTCATATATTAAAGCGGCAGTTGAAATCAACCTACGATAGACTACCTTGGGAAGAAATGGAATTTTGTTTGATCAGTTTTGTTTCTTCTCACATAAAACGACAGGAAATGAATCTATTCTATAATGCCACATTGAATAAAAGTAAAATACTAGACCACTTGGAAAATTTTGCAAAGAAACTTAAAGAAGAAAAAGATATTATAGAAGGTGTGGACATTGGTAAATTTGCTGATCTCCCGAAGTTAAAACGTGAGAGGGTTGTTGCAGAGATCGTTAGCAATTATCCTCAATTTGGAGAGTTGTATAGCGATTATCAACAAATTAGGGATATTCATTCTTTAGAGAAAATAAGTGATTATATAAAGTTGGCATTATCAGCTAATCCTAAAGAAAGGGAAGGACAGTTAATTATTACAAGGGTTTTACAGGTTATTGGTGAATATTTAAAAAACACTCTAGAATCTCCCAAGTTATCTAGCACTACAAGCGAGCTTCTTCTACTATCATTACCAAAGAACACAAGAGAAGTCATTATAGATTTACGTAATTCACTGTCACATGCTTACTCGCTCTCTAAAAGAACAGAGATTGAGGAAAATACAGATGTTAACTTTTTTATTGGTGTTCAAAATGATACTAAAAGAATCGATAATGTAATTACTGATATTCTTTACAATAACAAGATTAAAATAGTCATAATGTTGCTAAAGAAAATTACCAGTAGTGAAAACTTAGACGAGATAAAAGAAGTTGCTGGAATATTTAGTAACGTTGAATTAGATGAAATGATTACAGAGAGTTTTAAAGTGATGGAACATGATAAGCTTGAAAAACTCATAAAAGAATTAAGCAATAATATAACTGAAAAGACGAATTATGAAAAGGAGCTGTTTAATAAAATTGATAACATAATCAATTTTGCAAAAACTAAATCAAAAAATATCAGAACTGATTATGTTACGGCGTTTATATCATTAAAGAGCTTAGATGTTGGTTTGAATGACAATAAGATTGACCATAATGTTATTAGAGGAATAAAATTCTTTGCTAATAAAACACTAGAGAATATTCCTTCCCAAATAGAGTCTCACAATCTTAAAGAAATAGCCGAACTATCAATGAAAATTTCTCATAGTGTTAGGTCAAGAATACAGGATGACAACCTTGATAAAGTAAATAGATTAACTTGTGAGATTTTTTACATTGCTGAACTTGGAACAGGTGACCTTAAATGGATTGAGGAATTAAGAAACAAGTTGAATTAGAAAGGTTCGTTTATTCCTATACATAAACAAAGGAAGGCTTACAACATAACAGAAGAAAAATACAATAACCAGCTTGAACTGAAGTTATCTGAACTGAAAAGTATTTTGAGGAATAACGCATTAAGTGGCAAGTTAACTGAAAAGCTTCCTTCCTACAAGAGGAATAAAAAGTTGCAAGCAGTAGTAGAAATGCTTGTTCTGGATATAATGTCAATTTTAGGTAGATCAGAGAAGCATCTAGAAAACAATCTACTTTTTTTAGATGATAACACTCCTTTATTAACTGGAAAATGTTTGCGTAATCATTTAGCACACGATAATACCTTAGTTGATGTATTGTTATCTGATCCCTCAATAGCAGTTATCTTGAACGCTAAAAAACTTATTTCAGAAAATGTAATAAAAAGTAAGAAGAAAATTGGCAAGTCGGTAAGAGATGATCCTTCCAAGCTGAAAGATAAATACGATCAAAACCTTATCACTATTACTAATCAGGAAAAAATGTTTGCTGCGTTGGAAGAAGGAAATCTTGAAGACTTAAAGAGTTATCTCAAAAAAGGAGCAGACATCAATGCTAGAAGTATTAACTCATGGACTACATTACATTTTGCTGCTAAGGGACCTAGTCTTGAAATTATAAAATTTGTTCTTAATCAAAATTTAGACGTTAATGTTAAAGATATTAATGGTCAAAGCCCACTACATATTGCTGCTGCATATGGAAGGAAAAATATTGTGGAATTTTTTATAGGAAAAACAGGTGTATATGTTGATGATCTAGATAATAGTGGCAAAACATCACTACATATTGCAGCTAAAAATGGTCACAAAGATGCTGTTGAAATTCTACTAAAAAATAATGCTAATACTAATACCAAAGATATAGCTGGTTTTTCACCTTTACACTATGCAATAAAAAACAATCATATTGATGTTGCTAAGATTATGCTGGAAAAAGAAGCGAATGTTGACATCAACGAAACTATGGGTGGCTTTACTTCACTACATATAGCTGCAGAAAGTGGTTATCTAGGGCTAGTTAATTTTTTACTGAAAAATGAGGCAAATGTTAATGCAAGAAACGATAAGGAGGGAATACCATTACATACAGCAGCACTAAATGGCCACCTAGAAGTAGTGAATGCTTTAATTCTCAAAGGAGCCGATGTTAACTCCAGAGTTATAGATGGTTGTACACCATTACACTATGCAATAGAAAACGGTCATGAAAAGATAGCTAATATTTTATTGAAGCATGGAGCTAATGTTAATGTTGTTGACAAAACCTATAATAACACACCTTTGCACTACGCAGCAAAAGATGGACATGAGAAAATTGTTAAGTCTTTACTGACAAATAATGCAAATGCTAGTATTGCCACTGTGGAAGGTATAACCCCACTACATTTTGCAGTGCAGAGTGGCCACTTGAAGATAGTTGTTGCTCTTCTCGAGCATGGGGTTAACATTCGCGCTAAAGATAAAAATAATGCTACGCCATTACACTATGCAGCAGAGAGTGGTCATAAGGCAGTTGCTGAGCTTTTAATAAAAAATGGAGTAGAAATCAATGATAAAGCCAATAATAATCTAACACCATTACATGTAGCTGCTCTGAAAGGTCACAAAGATATTATTGAACTCCTAATAAGAAATAAAGCTGAAGTTAGAGCTCAAGACATTAAGGGTAGTACACCATTACATGCAGCTGCGATGAATGGTAGCAAAGATATTATTGATCTTCTAATAAAAAATAAAGCTGAAGTTGATGCTAGAACTAATGATGGCATAACGCCATTGCATGTAGCTGCTCTAAGTGGACATAAAGACGCTATTGCTTTTCTAATCAAAAGTAAAGCTGAAGTCAATACTAGTGCTAATTATGGTCTTACACCTTTACATGCAGCTATTGTGGGAGGTCACAAAGATATTGTGAATCTTTTAATAAAAAATAAAGCTAAAGTTAACACAGAAGGTATTGCAGGTAGTACACCATTACATGTAGCTGTGGAAGGAGGTCATAAGGAAATCGTTGGAATTTTGGTAGCAAATAGAGCCAGTGTTAATGTTAAGAGTAACAACCTAACACCATTGCTTTCTGCTATTAAGCATAATCATAAGGAGATCGTTGAAGTTCTTGTAGAAAATGGAGCTAGTGTTAATGCAGAAGGTGGTGAACCTTTATCATTAGCAGTACTCGCTGGTTATAGGGATATTGTAGAGATTTTGCTAAAAAACAAGGCCCATATTGATATAAAAGGTCCTGAAGATGCTACACTATTACATTTGGCTGCTAAAAGAGGACATAAGGGGATAGTAAATGCTCTGATAGAAAGGGGAGCCAATGTTGATGCTATGACTATTAATAGTATAACACCATTATATCTTGCGGCACAAGAAGGCCATGAAGAAGTTGCTGAAGTTTTGATAGCAAACAAGGCTAATGTTAACTTTGTAAATGTTGAAGGTACTCCACTACATATAGCTGCAGGACACGGCCATGTTAATGTTGTTGAAGTCCTATTAAGTAATCGAGCAAAAGTTAATGTTAAGGATAATAAGAGCAGAACACCTTTAGAATTAGCAGTTGCACATGGTCATTTGCAAGTGGTTAAAATGTTACTGCAGTATAAAAAAGTAGATATGAATGCTAAAGGCAATGATGATTGGACTATACTGCACATTGCTTCACAGGAAAGTAACTTGGAAATGGTAAAATGTCTAGTAGATGAAGGGTCTAATATTAATGCTAAAAATGCCTCTGGATCAAAGCCTATACACATTGCAGCTAGAGAAGGTTATAAAGATACCGTAGAGTTTTTCCTTAGCAAGGGGTTGAGTATTAATGAGCTTGGTACAGCTAACCAGACATTACTACACTATGCTGCAATGAAAGGTCGGTTAGAAGTTGTAAAGTATTTGATAGCACAAGGTGCTGACGTTAATGCTAAAGATACTAATGGCTTAACTCCTATGCATATTGCTGCTAATTTTGGTTATAAAGACGTTATTGAAGTTTTATTAAAAAATGGTGCAGTTTATAACGCTGTTGACAAGCTTTGTAGAAGACCATTAGAAATGACTAACGATAAAGACGTTATCAATCTATTAGCATCAACTGAGAAATTATTTGAGGCTGTAAAACGTAATAGCTCTTCAGAGGTTGAGAATTACATTAAAGCAGGAGCGTTTGTTAATGCCAAAAATGCTGATAGTGTAACACCATTATATTATGCTGCATGGAAGGGCTATGATGGAGTTGTCAATATTCTATTACAAAATAAAGCTAATCCTAATGTGGTTGGTAACAAGGGGTTTACTCCTCTGCATTATGCTGCTAAGTTCTCTCACTTAAAAGTTGTAAAGGCCCTATTGTCTAATGGTGCAGTATACAATGCTGTCTCTGACAGTGGGAAAACACCATCAGATTTTACTGTAGATAAAAGTATAACTAGCTTATTTAAACTAGTCAGTGAATCATTTAAAAAGGTTAAAGATGGTAATGCTCAAGTTATTAATGACCTAAATAAGATAAAGGATATTGATACAGTAAAAGCAGTGATGAGTGCTCGTAATAGAGAGAACAAAACGTTAGTAGTTGCTGCAGTACATAGTAACTTTTCAAAAGTCGAGCAGTTGAAGCAGATATCGCAAAGTGACGTATCCGCTCAGATTGATACAGCTTTAGTGCTCTTGAATCAAGGCAATTACCAAAAAGCCTTAAGTATTTTCAGAAGCGCATTTGAAAGAAGAAAAGAAATACTAGGACCAGACAATCCTGGTACTTTAGATATTCAGACATATATAGCCAAAGTGCTATATAAGCAAGGAATTTACCAAGAAGCTTTAAATATGCTTAAAGAGATTTTTCAGAAACAAAAAGAAATGCTGGGTTTAAACGATAAGGATACTTTAAGTACAAGAAGTACAATCGCTTTAGTGCTGCATAGACAGGGGAAAGATGAAGAAGCTTTTAATATTTATCAAGAAGTCTATCAGAGACAAAAGGAAATACTAGGGTCAAATCATTCAGATACCTTAAATACTCAGTTTCACATGGCATTAGTATTAGATAAACAGGGAAAATATGAAGAAGCGTTAAATATCAATAGGGCAGTTTTTGAAAAGAGGAAAGAAACACTAGGTACACATGATCTAGCCACTGTGAGTGCCAAAAATAATATAGCAATGGTACTAGCTAACCAAGGTAAATACGAAGAGTCCTTAAAAATCTATAAAGAGGTTTTTGAAAAGAAGAAAATAATTTTAGGTATTAATCATGCTGATACCTTGAGAACGTTACATAACATTGCTGGGGTACTCTTCAATCAAAATAAATATCATGAAGCCTTGAAAGCTTTTCAAGAGGTTTTAAATATCCAGAAAAAAGCTTTACAACAAAATCACCCAGAAACCTTGAATACTCAATACAACATAGCAAATGTACTTTTTGCTCAAGGGAAATGGATCAGCGCACTTAAAGTCTACAGAGAAAGTTTAGATCAAAGAAAAGCTGTTTTTGGACCAAGTCATCCGAGTGTTTTAGATATTTTAAAAAAGATAGAGATGATTAATTTTAGATTTAAGCTTGAGGGTAGCGAAGCATCAGAGGTTCTCCAGCATCTGCAGAAAGATATCAACATTGCTGCTAGTAAAGGTGATATACGAACTGTTCAGCGTCTGTTAAAAGATGGAGCTGATGCCAACGATAAAGATATTGATGGAAGAACACCGTTGCATTACGCTGTTAGCAATGGACACATAGATATTGTAAACATCTTACTAACAAATGGAGCTAACGTTAGTCAAGTTACTAATAAAGGTAATACACCATTACACACTGCTACTTCCAAATGTTACAAAGAAATTGTTGAGGTTCTGTTACAACATATCAGTCGTGATAAATTAAATGACTTTGTTAATGCTAAAACTACTTCTAGTGGTACTACATCACTTCATGTTGCAGCTAAAGGTGGCTCCTTGGAAGTTGTAAAATCTTTATTAAAACATGGTGCAATTTATAAAATTGAGAACAAAGAAGGTAAAATACCTATTGATCTTTCTAAGGACCAAAGAGTTACTAACTTACTGAAATTGATCGAAGAATTGTTTAGAGATATAAAAAATGGTAATGTTGAATCTATCAGCAAGCTAAGAGCAGTAAAACCTGATGAGTTCTTAGCTATAACAAATGCTCGTAATAATCAAGGGAATACATTATTGCAAGTTGCTATAGCCAATAAACATAAGAATATTGCAACTAAATTGTTAAAAATGCTGAAGGAGCCAGATCAAGTTCAATCACAGTTTAGCCCTGAATGTGAGTTGGATCAACTTGAGAAGCTTAAAAGTGCTACAGAGGTGCATATCCGTTTTTCTGAGCTTTACCTTCCTATGTTGCGTAGCATGTCGCAACCATATAGTTCAGAAAAGAATACTTCTCCTTGGAAAACTCTTAAGGAAGGTTCTTATTACCTAGGAAATGCATATCGCTTAGTTGAGGTATACAAAGATTGTGTACCTGGTTCGATAAATAATAAAAGCATACAGTCAGTAAATGATATGCTAGTAGCACTAGAATTTGATCCAAAACACATAACGTCAGGGTATACAGATGAAGCTTACGGTGGGAAGGCTGAATGCTTCGTTTCCAAAGGGCAAGGTACAAAATATTATAAGTTATTGCATAGTGAGTTAAAGAAAGATGTAAGATCGTTCATAGAAATGGTTGAACTTAATATTGACATTCCTGTAAAAAGGTTTTTAGAGTCAATCAATCAGAGGTTACAGTCTGCTTTTTCTGAAAAGTTACTTGAGGCCATAGAAAATGACAATCCTTTAGCGGTTGAGAATTGCATCAAAAGAGGGGTAATTGTTAACTTCAAAGATACCGATGGAAGAACACCATTACACCATGCTGTTAACAACGGCAACATAGATGTTGTAAGTACCTTATTAAAAAATGGAGCTGAAGTTGCTCAAATTACTAACAAGGGCAATACGCCATTACATATAGCTTCTTCCAAAGGTTACAGAGAAGTTGTTGAAGTTTTATTACAATATGTAAGTCGTGATAAATTAAATGACTTTATTAATGCTAGAACAACTTCTGGTGGTACTACATCACTTCATGTTGCGGCTAAAGGTGGCTCCTTGGAAGTTGTAAAATCTTTATTAAAACATGGTGCAATTTATAACATCAAGAATAAAGAAGGTAAAGCACCACTTGATCTTTCTCGAGACCAAAATATTACTAACCTATTGAAATTAGTAGAAGAGCTGTTTGAGAATGCAAAAAATGGTAATGTTGAAATTATCAGTAAGCTGAAAGCAATAAAACCTGATGAGCGCGTAGCTGTAACAAATGCTCGTAATGATCAAGACAAGTCATTAGTCCAGGTTGCAGTAATCAATAAACACTCAAACCTTGCAAGTAGATTATTAGAAATATTAAAAAGTCCAGATCAGAGTTTACAAGATGTCAGCGTAGAAAATAGAGTAAAGAGTTTAAAGTTATAGCTCTCTTAAATGAAACTCTAATGAGGGTGCCAAGATCTAGAAAATATATAAAAATTACAGTGGACTTTACATCTTACTAATTATAAATTAACTTACTACCTAATCAATTCCTGAGTTATGTATGAGTAAAATTTTGATAATATTAGCAGCAGGAAAGAGCAGTAGAATGAATTCTGAATATTCAAAAGCGTTGCACCAAGTGGGAAATCTTACTCTTTTAGAACATGTAATTTCTAATGCAAAATTGCTGAGTCTAAAAAGCTTATCAATTGTTGTTAACAACTCCCTTCTAAAAGATTTAGAAAAGTTTGATACCCTAAAAAGTATAATCGATCAATACAATATAAAACTAATAATTCAAGAAGATATTACAGGTACTGGCACTGCAGTTAAAATTGCTCTAGAAAATCTGGAGGACTTATCTGATCAAGACATAGTTTTAATACAGTATGGAGACACTCCCTTTATATCTAGTGATACAGTTATGAAAATGACTGATTGTTTAAAGTATAATAATTTAGTTCTTCTTGGATTCAATAGTCAAGATGAACAATATGGAAGATTAGTAATTGATAATTACGGAAATGTTCAAAAAATCCTAAAAAATGGAGATAAAATGCTTCTTGCAAACTCTGGAATAATAGTTTCATATGCTAAAGATCTTTTTACCTTAGTAAAAGAAATAAAATTTAATAATTCGACCAATGAATATTGTCTTAATGATATAGTGCCCATTGCAGCAAACAATAACTTGGGTGTAGGTTATGTAGTTTCTGATGAAAGAGAAGCAATGGGAGTAAATAATAAGGAGGATTTGATTAAAGCCGAACACTATTTTCAAGAAAGAAGGCAGCCAACTTTTCTTTCATAACTACATTTTTTTATTCATTAATTTAAGTTGACATTTGTTTTATACTGGTTTTATAATACCCTTTAATTCTTACTTGTAAGATAATTGGTATGACAAATTTTCCTAGTTGTAGTAGAGGGTATACATGGGGATATTAATAACAGGTGCTGCAGGTTTGATAGGGTCAACCTTGGTGAAAAAGTTAGAAAACCAAGGCCATGAAGTAATAAGCTGCGATATTAGGTTTTGCAACAATCCACTCAGTTTTTTTTCAGAAGATATAGTACCACTACTTGCTAAGTGTACAGGAATTATTCATCTGGCTGCAATTTCTCGAGTTATACATGGTGAACTTTATCCTGAACTGTGTAAAAAAATTAATGTTAATGGTACAATGCAGTTTTTAGGGTTATGTAAGTCACTTTCAAATAAACCATGGTTTATATATGCAAGTAGTAGGGAAGTCTATGGAGAGCAGAAGGAACTGCCAGTTACAGAATCTGCTAGTATCGATCCAATAAATAATTATGCAAAAGGTAAAGTATTTATTGAGGAACAAATAACAAGTTCAAAAGATTTTAATGTAGCAATATTACGCTTTTCAAATGTATACGGTGGTTTACTAGATCATAACAGTAGAGTGATTCCTGCACTCTGTATTAATGCATTAAGAGGTGATCCAATTAAAATAGAAGGTAAAGAATGTGTTTTTGATTTTACCTATTTGGATGATGTTATAGAGGGTATATGCTTAACTGTTAAATATTTACAAAGCGAAAAATCTTCCCTTCCTGCTATTCATCTTACTACTAATAGCCCATGTACTTTAGAAAACTTAGCAAAAACAATATTAAAAGTCACGAAAAGTGATTCTAGAATTGATTTTTATCCTCCAAGAAATTTTGATGTAACTAAGTTCCATGGTGATTTTACTAGAGCTAAAGAGCTACTTGGTTGGTCTCCAAAACATTCATTAGAAGTAGGATTAAGTAAATTTATAAAAAGTCTACAAAACAATACACAAGAATATCCTAACAATATAGATATGGTAATATATGAAAATATTAAAAGTTATTCATGGTTACCCTCCTTATTATAGTGCTGGTTCAGAGGTTTATAGCCAAACTCTTGCTCATGAACTAGCAAATAACAATGAGGTACAAGTATTTACTAGGTATGAAAATAGCTTTTTACCTGATTTTTATTACACTACAGTACTAGATCGTAGTGATTCCCGGATTTTACTGCATTTAATTAATATACCTACAGCTAAATATCGTTATAAATTTATCAATGAAGAAGTAAATATAAAATTTAAAAGAATAATAGATAACTTTCAGCCAGATCTTATACATTTTGGTCATCTTAATCATCTATCAATTACTTTACCAGAAATTGCTTTTAAAGAAAATATACCTACAATTTTTACGCTACATGACTTTTGGTTAATGTGTCCAAGAGGAAGGTTTATTCAACGCAATTCTGAAGATTTGTTACGGCTTTGTGATGGACAAAAGGATCAAAAATGTGCAACCCAATGTTACAAAGGATATTTTACAGGAGATGAAGAATTCCTGAATTTAGACATAAATTATTGGGAACAATGGGTTGCAACTAGAATGAAGCACACAAGGAAAATAATAGACTATATAGATTACTTTATTTCCCCATCGAAATTCTTGATGGACAAATTTACTCAGGATTTTAATGTTCCGATAAACAAAATTTCTTATCTTGATTATGGTTTTGATCTCAATCGTCTTAAGAATAGAAATAGAGTACAAGAAAAAGAGTTTATTTTCGGTTATATTGGTACTCATACTCCCGAAAAAGGTGTTAATCTATTATTGAAAGCTTTTTCTCACTTATCATCTAAAGCAAAACTTAGAATTTGGGGAGCAGCAAGAGAAGAAACTAAAGCTTTAAAAGCGATTGCCGATCAGTTTTCACCTGTTGTTAAAGAAAGAATAGAGTGGATGGGAAGTTATGATAATAAGAATATAGTTACTGACGTATTTAATAAAGTTGATGCAATAGTCGTTCCTTCAATTTGGGGTGAAAATTCACCGTTAGTAATACATGAAGCACAGCAACTTAGAATACCAGTTATAACAGCCGATTATGGTGGTATGGCAGAATATGTAAGAGATGGACTATTATTTAAGCACAGAGATGCAAGTAGTTTATCAGAAAAAATGCAAATCCTATCTACAGATCAGGGGTTATATAGTAAACTTACCCAAAAAGGCTATCCTTATACTGAAAATGGAAATATACCTTCTATAGGTGAGCATACTGAGAAACTTAACAAGATTTACCGTAATGCTATTGAAAAGAAAGGCAAATCAGTAGCTGTTAAACCTGGTCCTTGGAGAATTACTTTTGATACTAATCCAGATTACTGCAATTTTGCTTGTATAATGTGCGAATGTTTTTCACCATACAGCAAAGTTAAAGAAGAAAAGAAAGCTAAAGGAATAAAACCTAAGATACTGTCGATAGAAACTATCAGAAAAGTAATTAAGGAAGCAGCTGGCACACCTTTAAGGGAAATCATTCCTTCTACTATGGGTGAGCCTTTAATGTATAAAAGCTTTGATGAAATAATCAATTTGTGCCATGAGTTCGGCCTTAAGCTTAACCTCACAACCAATGGTTCTTTTCCTATTAAAGGAGCTAGAAAATGGGCTGAACTATTGGTACCAATTTTATCTGATGTTAAGATTTCCTGGAATGGGGCAACTAAAGAAACTCATGAAAAAATCATGAAAGGTTCAAAATGGGAAGTAGTGACAGAAAATTTAAAAACTTTCCTTGAAGTTAGAGATAAATACTTTAGCGATACAGGTGAAAGGTGTACCGTTACTTTACAATTAACATTTTTGGAAAGTAATTTACATGAACTCTATGACATAGTTAAGATGGCCATAAAAAATGGCATAGATAGAGTTAAAGGACATCATCTTTGGGCACATTTTGAGGAAATTAAGGATCTATCTATGAGAAGAGATGAATTAGCAATTAGTAGATGGAATACAGAGGTAAGAAGGTTATATGAGCTTAGAGATAATATGCTATTGCCAAATGGTAAAAAGATAAAATTAGAAAATTTTACAATCCTTTCTCAAGAAGGTATTAAGGATTTGGCTCCAGGTGGTCAATGCCCATTTTTAGGTAAAGAAGCATGGATAAACAATGAAGGAAAGTTTAGTCCTTGCTGTGCTCCAGATGAACTCCGTAAGACATTAGGAAATTTTGGTAATGTTAATGAGGTTAAACTCGAGGAAATATGGCAGAGTAGTGAGTACCTAAGCTTACAAAAGAATTATTTAAATTACAAATTATGCAAAACATGCAACATGAGAAAACCTTTGATCAATTAATCAAAGATAATTTTAAATCTATTAAAATTTCACCGTGTGAGAGCTTTCACGAGTTGCTAGGAAATCCTTTATATGAAAATAGGTTTATAAAGGTTGGTAAATTTCATGAGCCCGGTCTTGCACCGGTTTATGATCAGACAGGTGCTTATCATATCAATGTAAGAGGAGAAGCAGTTTATCATAATAGATTTCTGAAAACTTTTGGATTCTACTTTAATAGAGCAGCCGTAGAAGATGATACAGGGTGTTACCATATTGATCCATCTGGATGTAGAGTATACAAACAGTCTTATCAATGGATTGGAAATTATCAGGAAGATGCTTGTGTAGTTAGAAGACATGATAAATGTTTTCATATTAATTTAAATGGCAACAGAATTTATCAGGAGGAATATGATTATGTTGGAGATTTTAAGGATGGTATCGCTGTAGTCTATAAGGATAGTAAAGCTACACATATTAATCATCATGGAAAGTTAGTACATAATAAATGGTATAAAAAACTTAATGTTTTTCATAAAGGGTATTCTATTGCAGAAGATCAACATGGTTGGTTTCATATAGATATTAATGGTGATCCTGTTTACCAGCAGAGATTTAAAATGGTAGAAGCATTTTATAATGGGATGGCAAAAGTTGAAACTTTTGAAGGTGTGTTAGGACAAATCGATATTACCGGAAATGTAAAGTTTAGTATTTTTGATTTAGGTAAAGAATCTCAAGTGCATAGGATTTCTGCAGAACTTTCAGCCTTTTGGAAAACTTACCTAACAAGCGTTGCTATTGAACTTGATTTGTTAAATATTTTACCTGCAACTACGCCAGTTTTATCTAAAAAGTTAAACATTATCGTACCAAATCTAGAAAGGCTGTTAAGGGCGTTGTGGGAAATAGGGTTTATTGATTACGATAAGGACAAGGACTTATGGCAACTATCATCAAAAGGTAAGTGTTTTAAGGGAATACCATTTTTGCCAAAAGCAGCAACGATGTGGGCAAGAGTTGCCGCTGAAAAGAATTGGTTAAATATTGCCGATATACTAAAACAGAAGTCAATCTCTTCATTTGAATCTTTTAAGGAAAGAGAAGCATCAGAAAATAAGAAAATAGCGTTTTACCAAGCATTGCTAGGATATTCTAGGTTTGATACTAAAGAGTTTAATTCTAGAATTAATATAGATGATGCTAAGAATATATTGCTATTTGGTGTACACTCTTTATT
This sequence comes from Wolbachia endosymbiont (group B) of Horisme vitalbata, assembly GCF_964028625.1. NCBI lineage: Bacteria > Pseudomonadati > Pseudomonadota > Alphaproteobacteria > Rickettsiales > Anaplasmataceae > Wolbachia > Wolbachia endosymbiont (group B) of Horisme vitalbata. Next base: position 1,285,655 of record NZ_OZ034797.1, on the reverse strand, counting down.
TCTTGCTTATTCTGATATACACAATAAAGGTTCTATAGGCCTATATAACGAACATAAAGTACCAAGACAGTTAGTAGAAAATTTAAAAGTCAAACTTATAACTCAGGAAGAACTATCAGTTACAAATTATGAATTAGGTGTCTTTTGCCGCTTTCTACAGCACTATGATGATGATAAAGTATTGTCTTATTTAAAATTGGTCAAAGGAATATCTCGTATTTTATTGATAGAAACTATTTTAGATTACCGCTCTCCAACTGGAGGCTCTGTAGATATTAATGTCATGGTTGAAACAGGAGGTAAACTAAGAACATTAAACGATTGGGAAAAAATACTCAAACAAGTAAAAGGATTCAAAATTTTTGCTGTTTTACCTTTAACAGATTACTTATCAGTTATTGATGTCAGATGTTAATCACATGGAAACATTACAAAAAAATGGTTTTTTTATTATCAAAAATCTGGTTCCTTTAGAGCTAATAATTCAGTCTTTAAGTGATATAACAAATAAGATATCAAAGCTATCCCAAGAAATAAGTGTTTCAACTTCTGACTACTTAAACTGTACCGGCAGATGGGGCATGTTATCTCAAGTAACTAGAATTATATCTCAAGCATTAGATAAAATTATTAAAAATTACCTTGAAAAGTCACTTCAGTGTCAGATACTGCAGAAAAAATCAAATGTTATATGTAAAACTGCTGATTTAATAGATGCAGTTCCCTTTCACCAAGACATCTCCTATAGTTTCAATGATCCTTACCACTTTTCCGTTTGGTTAGCTTTGAATAATGTAAGTGAAACTTCAGGTGCACTACAAATTATAGAAAACAGTCATAAATGGGAAATACAGCCTTTAGTTGATTTTTGGTACCCATATTTTTTTGATCAGTACTCAAACAACCGAGAAAATTACAAAATTAAGTCACTACCTATTTCAGCAGGAGATGCGATAGTTTTTGATTCACGGTTATGGCATGGTAGTGATAAGAATACAGATGCTAAAGATAGATTTGCTTATGTAACAAGGTGGATTATAAAAGATCAAGACCTTCCCTATGTGCCAAAACCTCAGCCTTCAGTTTTTGGTATACTCAATTGTGGTGAGTTAACAGAATCTATACTGAGAGAATGCTTGTCATTGTTTGGCTACCAGGAAAGTATAAAAGCAAAAAACATGGAAGAACTTATCAAGAGCTGGTTAGCCTTTATTACAGATACAACTACAAATATTTCTGAGATCGACACTACTGAGGCTAAGCGAGATTTATATAAGCTGCTTATTCTAAATCAAGCATCAGCACTACATGATGCTGGAGACATCTCAGGAAAAATATACAAAAATTTATGGTTTTCACTACTTGTATTTCTCAATAAAAAAGTCAACGTAGTGGAGCTAGCATTGTAAATGAACAGAAGTAGAGTTGATAGCTTCAAATGTGTATTGATGTTCATCTTGAATATAGTATCTAAATTCAAGCTTAATGTACTTATAATGTCTTTAGTTGCTCTGGTGGTAGCTGTTGATTTGTCTTTTAGAAAGTATTTAGTAAAAAATATTCTAGATACAGCTGTAAAATATCAGGAAGGTAATGTAATTGAAAATCTTTTATTACCTGTAAGCGCTTATCTTGGTATGGCATTACTTATCACTACTGCTTTTAGATTCTATGGCTATTTTGTTGACATTCGAATGTTTACCTTAATGCGTCAAAAAATAGCTGATATGTCTTTTTGTAGGCTACTCCAACAAGACCATTCCTATTATCAGAACAATTTATCCGGAAGTTTAGTACATAAGGCCAGTAACTTAATGGATAGTGTGATAGAGTTAATAAGATTGCTTATAGATTGTTTTTTCGGTTACAGCATAGCATTAGTCTTAGCTATTTATACCTTATCATTAGTAAACATAAAATTTGCAATCGCCACATTCACTTGGGTAAGCATTTTTATTTTAGTATCGATTTTCAGCTTTCGTGTACTTACTGAACTAGCTGATAATTACTCTAAACAAAATTCACAAGTAATAGCTAGTATAGCAGATAGTATTTTAAATGTTATATCAGTAAGGCTATTTTCTCAGCAAGCACATGAGAGACACAAATTTTTTCAAATATGCAAGAAAAGAACTATTGCAGAGAGAAAATTACAATGGGCATACTTTTGTCTTTGGTTTATATATGGCTATTCATTTGATATACTCCAAGCAGTAAACTTGTACTTTTTAATTTATGACTATCAATTGAACAAAATTGCAATAGGAGATATTGCTCTTGTACTTGGAATTAATATATCGATTATAGAGTTTCTTAACCATCTAACTAGGAATCTTACCCAATTTTCTACTCATTTCGGCAAAGTTTCAGATGCATTGCCAATCTTGACTACTGTACCAGAAATTCAAGATAAGGAAAATGCTAAAGAATTAAATTTATTAAGTGGAAGAATAACGTTTAACAATGTTTCTTTTTCTTATGAAGGTCAGGAGCCATTATTTCAAGATTTCTCAGTTACCATTAATCCTTGCGAAAAGGTAGGTCTAGTTGGTTATTCTGGAGGTGGTAAATCTACTTTTATAAACTTAATTCTAAGGCTATTTGATGTTAAAAAAGGTAATATACAGATTGATAATCAAATAGTATCAGAAGTTACACAGAGTTCTTTGAGGCAACAAATATCTGTAATACCTCAAGACCCATTGTTATTTCATGATACTATTTTAGCAAACATCATATATGGTAGACTTCAATCTACTATCGAAGAAATAATGAGAGCTGCAAAGCTGGCTGGTATTCACGATTTCATTATGACTCTACCAGATCAATATGGAACTACAGTCGGAGAAAAAGGCATCAAGCTATCTGGAGGAGAAAGACAAAGAATAATAATAGCCAGGGCATTTTTAAAAAACGCTCCAATATTATTTCTCGATGAACCAACTAGTCAGTTAGATTCTATAACAGAAAAAACAATTCAAATGAGTTTATTCAAATTGATGAAAAATAAAACTACGATTACTATAGCACACCGTATTTCTACACTTTTACACATGGACCGAATTCTAGTATTTAACAAAGGAAAAATTGTCCAAGATGGTAAACATGCTGAATTAGTTTCTAAGCAAGGTCTTTACAAGGAACTTTGGAATGCTCAAATTGGTTGTTTGAATGGCAAAAAATAAGATGGAAAAAATTATTGATCTGAGAAGTGACACTACAACTCTGCAGGGCTCCAACGTTATACATGCAATAAGTAATGCAACTGTTGGAGATTTTGCTTATGGTGAAGACAAAAGCTGTAATGACTTATCAGAATATTGCAAACAATTATTCAAAGTAGAAGAAGCATTATTTGTAACCAGCGGTATGCTTGCAAATAGATTAGCCATTGCCAGTCAAACAAGTCCTGGTGATGAACTAATAACTCATTATAATTACCACGTTAATTTTTTCGATAGCGCAGGCAATGCAAAAGTAAATAATATCGTATTTAATTGTATTAGAAATAATAGCGGAATCTTAGATGTTGATGAAGTAGAATATGCTATTAATTCTAAGCCGAGGTATAAAATTTTTGCTCAGGTGAGTCTTGTTTCTATAGAAAATAGTATAAATGGGTTTAATGGTAAAATTTATCCTTTTGAAAAACAAGTCGAGTTATATCACTTTTTAAAAGCTCACAATGTAAATCTTCATTTAGACGGTGCAAGAATATTTAATGCTCATATCGAAACAAATATTGCTTTAGCAGATTATGCTAAATATGTGGATACAATGAGCTTTTCTTTTACTAAAGGACTTGGCGCTCCTTTTGGTTCAATGCTTATGGGTAAAAGAGAGATAATTGAAAGGGCTAAAAAGCTACAGGTTTGGCTAGGTAGTGGTTATCATCAGATAGGGTATTGTGCTAATGCAGCAAAATACGTACTACAGAATAATATCTCTAGGCTTAAAGAAGATAATAAGCTCGCTAAATTGTTTGCAGATAAGATTAAAGAAATTCCACACATAAAACTGGTACTACCTTATCCAGAAACTAATATAGTAAGCTTCAGTATAAAAGCACTAAATGTAACTAATGAGGTTTTCTTGAGTAAGTGCCAAGCTTATGGTTTATTGCTTTTTCCTTGGCTCGAGTCTCATATAAGAGCAGTTACCCATCTTGGCACAAAGGAAACAGAAATCATGAAAGCTGCTGAAATTATAAAGGAGGTTGTGTTAAATTTAATATGAGAATAAAAATAGATTTCTTTAGCGATTCAAACACTGATCCTTCAGCTAAAATGAGGGAAGCGATGGCTAAAGCAAAAGTTGGAAACGAAGCTGCATGTGAAGATCCAACTGTAAACGAATTAGTGGCAACCGCATGTAAAATATTAGGTAAACCTGCAGGAATCTTTTTGATTTCAGGAACGATGTCCAATGTAATTGCTTATAAAGTACACATTCAAAGACCTGGTGATTACTTGCTGCTTGATGAAACTTCACATCCACTCATAGTACAATCTGGCTTGATCGCAGCCCAGGCACATGCCACTCCTTTGCCCATCAAAGGTACGAGAGGAATATTTACTGGAGAACAAATTGTTGAGTTTATTACTCGTCCTAGTTTAAGAAATATTCCGAGAGTTGGGCTTGTTTCTATCGAACAAACGACAAATTTTGGTGGTGGAGCTGTGTGGCCTTTAGAATATATTCAAGAGATCTCAAGTCTCTGCAAAGAGAATGACGTATTCACTCATTTAGATGGAGCAAGACTGTTCAACGCTTGTGCTCATACTAAAATATCTCCAAAAGAGTATGCAAGTTATTTTGATTCGATATTTATTGATTTTAGTAAAGGATTAGGTGCTCCAATGGGCGCAATATTGCTTGGAAGTGAAGATTTTATTGAAAAAGCTTGGTACTATAAGTTTCAAATTGGCGGAGGTATGCACCAAGCTGGCATTATTTCAGCTGCATGTTTATATGCTCTACATAATAATGTAAATTCTTTAGAAGAAGATCATAAAAAAATGCAGCACCTTATAGAAGGCCTAGGCTCTATAGATCAAGTTATAATTGATATCGACCTGTATAAAACTAATATAGCGTATTTTTCATTACATACTAATTGTATATCTACTCAAGAATTAATAAACGTACTAATGACAAATTATGGAATTAGAATGGCTAACATCAAAGGTAAAATCAGAGCTATAACACATAGAGATATAAGCTATGAAGATATTAATACTACTGTATCTGCTATAAGAAAGATACTAAGTAAGTAATTTTCTGCACTAATTGTTTGCAAACTTCTTGTCAAACAATATTATACCAATATAGTATTATGCTAGCATCTGCATAGAGCTATTTGGGAATAGGTGTGAACTTTGTCTTCTTTCAATATTTATAGCTCTTCTCATAATAGTCAGAATAAAAAAGCAGAATCAACAGCTTGACGGAAAGACTTAAAAATAGGGATATTTTTTCTAGCTCTGTTCTTTATAGCAAACCACTGATGCTCAATTTTGTTAAAGTCTGGAGAATATGGAGGAAGATAAAGAATTTCAGCACCAACTCCTTTAGCAAGATTATCTATTTTTTTAGATTTATGAAAAGTAGCGTTATCAAGAATTACAGTTTGGCCAGACCTTAAAATTGGAGTTAAAAACTGCTCAAACCAAGCCTCGAAAACATCCTTATTGCAATATCCTTCAAAGGTCAATGGAGCAATGATTTTCTCTTTATTTAGAGCTGCAATCATACTGACCCGCTGAGCTTTTTTACCTGATTTTAGTGAATGAAACCTCTCTCCTTTTCTGCAGTATCCGTATGGGTAGTCTTCTGTATTATCTATTCCAGATTCGTCAATATATACAAGATTTTCATGACGTTTTGTTGCTATAACCTTTGAAAAGTGAGCTCGCTTCTCTTCATTTCTTTCTTTATATCCGTAGGTCTTTTTTTCTTGTAAATCCAATATTTTTAAGTGCACGGTGAATCGTTTGTCTACTGATATTGCCCCAGAGTTTAGCCATCTCTGACTGAGTTTTGCCACCATGGTTTTTTGCAAATTTGGTAAAAACATTCCAGTCAGTAATTTTATGGTTATATCCTACGCTTCCAGGCTTTTTTGACTGAAAATCTCCCGTTTCCTTACGTCTTTTCTGCCACTCATATAGAGTTGTTTTTCCAATTTTAAATCTCTCGGCAACATTTGCTCTACTTTCTCCTTCATCCAATGCTTCCATTGCTTTTTTCCTTAAGTCGTAACTATACGCTGCTGGCATACAAACCCCACTACCATAAATCCATATCTTAACTTGTTTGGATTATTATGAGAAGAGCTATACTATTCTTCTGTGGATATATGCTGCTTTATTTATCAAGACAAAGTATACCAATTGCTCTACCACTGTTAATAGATACTGACCATGTAAAATTAAGCTATTTTTTTGCCTGCTTTTCTTTTTTTTATGGAGTATCAAAATTTGTTAATGGAATAATCATGGACTCCAAAAATAATCCATTATTTATGTTTGGGCTATGCAATATTGCAACTGGATTATTAACCATTGGTATAACTTTATCATATAATAATCTAACTTTATTACTGTTAACATTAATATTATTAGCTTGGACACAAGGGTTAGGTTGGCCAGCTATTACCAAGTTTATGGTTACAAACTCTAGCATCTCTTCAATTGCATCATCATGGGGAGTTATGAGCGCATCTCAGCAACTTGGTTCTTGTATTACTTTAATTGTATTACCAAGTATAATTAAAATATATGATGCAAAAAGTGCATTTTTGTACTCTGGTTTCTTATGCTTACTTTTTGGAATTTATATAATATTAAAGGCATATTACAAAGAAAGTGCCAACTTTACTACCTATTATAAGGTGCAGAAATCTCAAATAGGTATCAAGGTAACAAGTTCCATATGGTTTCTATGTTGTGCTACTTTTTGTGCTTATATTATAAAAATGGGAATCTTCTTTTGGTTTCCTATAATTTTAAAGAATAAATTACAAATTTCTCTTGTACAATCCTCACTAATAACAGGCGTATATGATTTAGGTGGAATCCTTGGAACTTTAATAACAGGAAGAATTAGTGATATGTACTTCTTTCAAAATAGAAGCTTGCTGGCATCACTTTATATGTTGGGTATAGCACTCACTTTTATTGCAATGAACTTTGGTCAAAACATAATTCTTATGAACCTTGGTGCAATCTTATCAGGATTCTTTATATTTGGAGTGCAAGTACTGACAGGTGTTATAGCTGTAGAAATTGCTCCACAAAATAATGTATGTGCAATTGTAAGCTTAACAGGATTATTTGGGTATATTGCAAGTTCAATATTTTCATGCGTGCTCTTAGGAGTACTTGTTAAGCACTGTGGTAACAGTATTATGTTTTCATTTTTTTCCATTTGCTCTGTTGTTGCACTCGTTTGCTTTTCCATACTATCAAGCAAAGATCTAAAAAAACTAAGTAAAGCGGTGTAAAAAAAATTTCTCAACAGTTAAACTTTGTAGATAGACTTTTTACCCAAGGAATAAACATGGTAACCATATCTTAGTAATAGCTCGCTATCTAATAAATTACGGAAATCAAAAACATTAGGTGCAGCCATAATACTCTTTAAACTTGCAAAATCTTGATTTTTAAATTCTTTCCACTCCGTTAACAATAACAAGGCTTCCGCGTCCCTTGCAGCCCCTATAGCATTGTCCGCGTATTCTATATCCTTTAGAACTTGCCTAGCATTATCCATCCCCATTGGGTCATATGCAGTAATTTTAGCCTTGTTATTCACTAACAATTGTGCAATATCTATAGCTGGGCTATTTCTTACATCATCAGTACCAGACTTAAAAGTTAGCCCCCATATTGCTATTTTTTTATTTTGGACTCCATTTAATACATATTCTACCTTTTTAGCAATGTTTGTTATATGATTATAGTTAGATTCCTTAACTGAATTTAAAATTTGTAGCTTGACATTGTGATCTTCAGCAAGCCTTATTAAAGCTGACAAATCTTTAGGAAAACATGATCCTCCAAATCCTGGACCAGCTTTGAGAAATTCCTTACCTATTCTATGGTCCATTCCCATACTGTTAGCTAAAAGGTCAATGTCTGCTCCTAATAGCTCACATAAACCTGCCATCTCATTGATAAAAGCAACCTTTGTTGCTAGAAAAGCATTAGAAGCATATTTAATCATTTCAGCAGTAACTGTATCAGTGACTATTAACGGAATATTCTTATCTATAAATGATTTATATATAACTTCTAGTTTTGCCCTAGCTAGCTTAGTTTTTACTCCTATTATTATCCTATCTGGGTATAAAAAATCTGATACTGCAGAGCCTTGCTTGAGAAACTCTGGATTAACCCCCAAATCAAAGTTATAGCCCTTATTAGATAAATAATTATATATATTTTCTGCAGTACCAGGAGGAACAGTTGACTTTATCACTATTAAGCAATCTTGATTAACTCTCTCAGAAACTTCACTTACTGCATTATATACATTCTTTAAATTTGCATTTCCTAGGGAGTCTGATGGAGTATCTACAGTTATAAATACTACTTCTGTATTGGGATTTATTTGAAAATACGAATCGAAAAATCTTATCCTTTGTGACTTTATATTATTCTCTAAATAATCTGCTAATCCAGGTTCATATAGAGGAATTTTCCCTGATTTCAAAAGTTCAATCTTCTCAGTATTTATGTCAATGCAATCAACTTTATGGCCCTGCTCCGATAACATTGTACCAGATACTAAGCCTACATACCCTACTCCTATAATAGTTATGTGCATTTTATTATCACCTTAAAAATATAGCTTAGCATCTAAAATAAATACCATTAACAATTATAAACTTTTGTTGTTACATTATTTTTCTTAATTGCCTTACCTTCCGAATAAGCTATAAATAAGGTTGATGGTATTAATATCAAAGTACCATATAAAGCACTTTTATCAGGTAATTCATTAAATATAACGTATGCTACTATTGCAGAAATTATTAGCTCTATGTATCTATAAGGTGCAAGTGCAGTAGCATCAGTAAGAGCAAAAGCTTTTAACATGAAGAACAGAATTAGGTTTGAACTTATTCCTAAAATCAGCAGTAATACTAACTCCAACAAGGAAGGCATATGCCAATAAAATAACAAAGATGGAGTGGAAAAAATTGTTGTTGTTAGAGCTGAGTAAAATAATATACTTATTATTGTCTCCTTCATTACAAGCTTCTTATTAAGTACATCTAGTATAGCGAAGATTAATGCGGATACAATAAAAATAAGAATTTTAGGATTAAAATCTTCACTATGAGCTTTGGTAGTAATAGCAATACCAACAAAGCCAATAACAGTTACTATCCATCTTTGCCAAATTATATTTTCGTTTAGCAAAGGGATTGCAAGAAGTATAACAAATAATGGTATAGAAAAACTTATAATCGTTGCAGTTACTATGGGGAAAACAGTCAACCCGTAAGTCCATAAGGTCATTCCACAAAACAACAATCCACCCCTGGTTATTTGAGTAGATATTTGACTTGTTTTAAAAGTTTCTATTCCATAGTAAAACATAAAAGGTACAAGGGTAATAGTGGTAAACAGAAAGCGGAAAAAAATTATTTCAAAACTCTGAAGATGTAAACTTAGATATTTTGATATAGTATCATTAGCTACACTACTAAGTAAGCTAAGTATAAACCAGATAACCCCAAACAAATAAGCTCTCAATCTGTAATCCATAAAGCTTCTGATTTAATAGATACGATGTACTCATATAATTTTACTACAAAACTAATAATATAAAAGTTTTCTGATGTACGTCCCCAGAATGTGATCGTAAGGGTTCATTATAAATAATTCGGGAAATTTCGTCTCTTTAGACATATTAAGAGCTATGTAACGAACGTTTATATTTGTGAGTAATAGTAAGGCTCAAGGTAAGGAAAATGCTAGTGAGGTAAAGTAGAATAACGTTAATTTGATAATTTAAGCTCATTCCCTCTTGCTACATCTCTCTTTAATATCTCCTCTTTTGCAGCAGGTCTATAATTACTGCTTAAATTTAGGTGCACACTAATTTTTCGATTTATATATTATTCTAATGCTTGTATAATACCTTCATTGAATATTTGATTTTGAGGTAATTAGATGCCAAAAAGTAAAACTAAACGTGGAACGGAAGATTTGAAGGGTAATGCAGGCCCAAGCAAAAGATCTCGTCTCAGTTCTGATCCTAAAAAAAATAAAGAGATTATCTCTAGCAAAGTAATAAGTAAGCTGAAGGATGTTGTTAAAGGTGATAGAACTTCAGCTATTGAGGAATGGGTCAAGGCTCACCCTGTAACAGTAGAGGGTCTAACCGTTGAGCAATCGGACCTCTTATGTAATGCGTTTCGTGATGAATCTTGTTGGTCAGGTGCGACACTAGATGTTGCTAAATTGGTAGGAGAATTAGCTAAATCAGGTGTGTTGAATCCATTTGCTATATATAAAATAGCATGTATTGAGTGTGTAGAGAGTGAAATTAAGCAATTATTTGACAAGGCGTTAGAGTCTTTTAGATCTGACTTATCTCATAAAGGTGCATGTGAGGAAGATAGGAATTTAGCTTGCAGTGATAAGCTTGCAAGAGTTGAATTGTTAAGTTCCATGGGAAGACGTGATCCTGTTTTCAATTTCTGGATTGATCAAGAATCAGGTAACCTTAGAGAAAATATAGAAGCAGAAGATGGATTTAATAAGGCTGTAGATTTCAAGTGGAGTAAGGGAGTGGAACACTTCTATAATCGTCTGTGTTCTGAAGAAAAATTAGTGAAAGAAGAGAGAGAAAAATTGCTAGTTTCTGCTATTGCAAAATTATCTCCATTGCAATCTAGCTATAAACTTGCTTCTACCTTAAGTTCCCTTCTAGGTAAAGTCATAAGCGCAAAAGTAGATCATAAGTCACTACTTGGGCTACCGAATAAGAAAGATAGGGGTGTGATCTATCGTCCTCTTAGTTACTTAGTAGAGCACGGTTTTCTTTGCACAACTAAGTATGTTATCCAGTACTTGAGCGAGGGATGTTCAAGATCTGAAGTAGAGAAAATGCTTTCACCTAGAGGATATGCACATCTTCTCTCATCGCTTTCATTTGTTGTAGTTTCTAAAGATTATGACTTGGATAACAGGAATGAAGCAAGGTCAGCTATTAGCAGTCTTTGGGAATCTAGTGTATTTAACCAAAATAAAATAAATGTTGTCGATCCTTTTAAAGATAGGATTGCTTTTGTTGCAATGGAAAATGCAATTTCAAATTTGATTGTAGATCAGGAGAACAGCAAGGATACTCAAAGTGCTGGCGATGGTGAAAAAGTTGATTTGGTCTTGAGTATTTTAAAGTTTGCTAAAGATTGTTGTTCAGACAAAAGCTTTAAATCATTAAAAGAGAGGATAGCAAATAGTTTAGATAAAACAAGGAATTCTAAGATGATAGATGCAACTAGCTCCTGCAATTTAATAGAAGAGTTGTGTAAGTCAGCGAGAAATTTGAATTTATTCTCTGCTAGCACTGAAGGTCCTCAATCTACGTTAGTGGGTACTAATGTTAGTATTTCGCCTGCTGCAGTTGTTAACAAATAGGAGTATTTATGCATGGTAATAATGAAGATCGTGAATTAGTTAGGGCTTTATTAAGTGGAGGTTGTGATGAGTTTAGTAGACAATTTGTAGGTTTTTTAAACAACTGTCCATCTTTTTTGCATTCGGCTAATAAGCCTGGCTTTTTTCCTACATTCTTTTTTGGTATGTTTTCTACTGCACATGATGCAGGTATATTAGTTGAAGATGAAAGAGTCTATTTTCGTTTTGACAATTATGGAAATCTAAAAGTTGCTGTTCTCACTAATAAAGAAAATAGAAGAATAGTCAGGTGTTATACTGTTGCTGATAATGAGAACAGCCCTGGGTCAAGGTTTAGTGCAGAAGAGAAGCAGCAGGTAGAAGAGAATCTTCCACAAGAATTACAGGAAGATAAGGATCTGGATTGGGAAGAGTATAAAATATTTCGGTTTGGAGAAGAATGTAGGTTTATTCATGAAATAGATAGATTTCCTCAACGTGATGAACCTGGAGCTCCAATTTTTCATGAAATTAACCCAATCAGAGAACAAGGTGAATTGTTAGACCTGATGAGTGAGTTGGCAAATGATGATACAGGAGAAGTGCGTACTAATGTTAAAAGAATTTTGGAATATGTTATTGATATCCATGATGAACATGAAGATAGCTTAGTGTTTCGTGCAGAGTCTGATTACCACGGTTTTCTGTGTGGGTTTTTAGTAAATTTTAGATACCGAGCTGTGGCTGATTTCTACCCAGAGCTACTTATAGGAAAAGGTTATGCAGATGTTGTTTTGCTTGTTCGTGGTGTTGATCAGACAAATGATTCGGTTCCAATTATAATTGAGTTGAAGGTTGGTGATGAGGAAGGATTAGAGCAAGCTAAAGATTATGCTAAAAGTTGTTCTGTTTCGTCTTTGCCTATTCATACCTCATCACCAAGTGCTGTTTGTGTAGCGTTAAATTTTCAATTACGTGGAGGTGCTGGTCTCCGAACTTCTGTGCAGGTCTTTTCAGAAGGTGGTCTTTCCTTAATACCGGGTTTACTACATCCTCATGGAAATGGAGTTAGGGGAAATGTAAAACGTTTTTTACAACCCATAGCATCAGAGTTCACTCAATCGCCTCATTGTAACACTTTTTCCTGTACGTCATCGTTTGTTTTTGGAAATGTTTTATCTACAAGGAGGGACTTAGAAACAAATGATGGGCGGGAGGTAAGGGTTACCAAGTATCTATTTAACCACTCTCAGGGAGAGAAAATGAAACGTACAGGTGGTAGGGGAGATGCAGCAGATATTGTAAGCCATGCGTTAACTTTAGCTCTATTTTTATCAAATATTGGTTTTGTTGTGCTTCACATTTTTCGTCGTTTAAAGTGGCAGACTTTACCAGACAAAGCATTGAACCTGTCGTTACTGCCTCAAGCCACAGATGATGCTAAGGTGCGTCAAGTACTTTGTGAAGTAGATGTCCAGGGTCATCTGGAAGTGGCTTCTGCAAAGAAATTCGAATCACTACGTGCTTACTCACGTTCTCATAGTGAAGGTTATTTCGAGGGAAGGTTTTCAGAACAAATGGGTAATGTTAGGAATTTACATCAACTTGCAGATCAGTTGATGAGTGCTGAGCCTAATTTTGGTAATGATGGTAATGTTAATGGTGAGTACAGGGCTAGGTATGAAGTTTTATTTAATGAGATTTCTCGTCTGTTGTCTCCGTTATTAAATGGAAACCGTCTACTCGTGAACAATGAAGCTAAATTTCAGGCTTTGTTGCGTGGGATATTTCAAAGTTGCGATAATCCTGCCAAGGTAATTATTGAGTTCCAGCTACAGAGAGGAAGGAAAATAGACCTAGTATTATCAAAATCTGCGGAAAATGATGATACTCATCCAATTGGAATAGAGTTGAAGTATGCTAACACCGCAGAACAAGTTGAACGAAAAAGGGTGGAGGCAAATCGACAGTTAAGTGAATACGAATTTTGTGGAGGATGCAAGCGTATTACTGGGGGAGATGCGATGGTTTTGTTATACGCTATATTAAATGCTGTAGGACAAGAGCAGGATCTGATATTGATTGGTGGGCTTCGTAGAGCATCTGGGTTTTCTAGATGACTTGTAACTAATAAAAGTACCAAAGATAAGGTTGTTTATGGGTAAAATTATGCATTAAGCTAGAGTACGTTTGAGTAAGGTTGGAGAAAAAGCAAGGTCTTTGAGCAAGAAAATTTGATTTATGTTTTCTTAAGTTAAAGTTAACCTGATGAAGTTTGTATAATTTATTGTTGGAGTTTTTTTGTTCTATTTTTACTGTAAGTTCAATCTGCTCTATCTTTGGTCTTTTTTTCTTAGTTTTGCGGCAAGTCTAATATTTTTACTACTTAATGGAATAACTTGCAGAAAGTGGAGATATAATGCTAAGGCAGAGGAGCTCAGACAGTTATCTTAAACAATAAAGAAATACTAAAGGCAAAAGATACGCTTGCGTAGTTCGAAAGCTTTCTATAGGATAAGCCTCACCTGATTTACAAATAGAATTGTTATGTTAGATGTTTGCTATTTATTCTTAAGCTCATTTTAACAGCATTTTGCTTTTTTTAGTATGTAGGGGTTTTCTAGGAATTATCCTACTGAATTCTATGATATTATTTTTTGTAACATTGTTATACATTATAATGCACCCATTTGTCTAGACCATTTTTTTCAAAGTGATCCGATTTTTAAAATGAATATGTTGATAAATACGTCGACACATATTTAAAGTATTTATGAATATATTCATTTACTGTTTATGATAATAGAGATCAGCAGGAACTTTATAATGTAGAGTCTGATGTCGCCTTCTATAGTTATACCAAGCAACAAAATCGTTTATTATAAGATTCAAATCTCTGATACTATTTGGTCTATAATAATATATAGCTTCTTGCTTTAAAGTTCTCCATAAGCGCTCAACAAATATATTGTCGAAGCAACGTCCTTTATGGTCCATACTGATTTTAATATTAGCACGCTCTAATTCCATAATAAAGTTGTAGCTAGTAAACTGCACCCCTTGATCACTATTAAAAATCTCAGGTTTACCTTGTTTTAGAGCTTCTTTGAGAGTATAAAGGCAAAATCCAGCATCGAGATATGGTGATAATGAATGAGCAATAATATAGCGACTATACAAGTCCATTATTGCCACAAAATAGACAAACTTACCTTCTACCATAATATATGTTATATCAGTAGCCCATACCTGATTAACTCTACAAATAATCAAATCTTTGAGTAAATAAGGATATATTTTATGCTTTTTTTCTTTAATACTTGTATTACATCTTTTTCTACAATACAGCCCACTAATCTTCATTTTTTTCATAATTCTTAAGATTTTTTTGTGATTGACTACTACTCCACTCGCTATGATCTCAGCAGTAATTTTACGATATCCATAACGGCAATCAGAAGCCAAATATACTTCTTGAATCAAATTTCACTTTCGTTATTAATTATAGGCCTATAATATAGGCTAGATCTGCAAATCCCCAGTAAATCAGCCTGTTTCCTAATTGACAGATCAGAATCTTTTTCTATAAATCTTACTCTATCTTTTTTGCTTATTTCAGTAATTTTTTTTTCAAATAACTATTTTCCACTGTCAATTCTCCTATTACTTTATGTAAACTTTCTATTTCTTGCGCTAAGATTCTTTGTTTTCTCGCACTTTCACTTTCTTCAACAAATAGGTCTTTTAACCTTGCCAATACTCTATCACGCCAATCATATAGATTTGTTGATGGTATTTTATATTCACTACATATCTCAGCTGTGCTTCTTTGATTTTTTATTGCTTCCAAAGCTATCTTTGCTTTTAACTCTGGTTCATATTTTTTTGTTGCCATACTTTTACCCCTTTACTTTCCTACTCGGATCAACCATTTTTTTTTGGTCTAGTTTATGGGGTGCATTATATTCTATGAGAAATTCTACAGATGGTAAATGGCCTTCCTTGGCAGCATAGTAGACTGATCTGTAGTTTTAGAATTATTAATATTAGAATTATTAATAAATGATTCTTGTTGTTGCTTTTCTATTAGAAGCTTTACAATTCCTAGATATCCTTTATTGGTAGCATAATGCAAAGGAGTCCAATTGTTTTTACCTTTTGTACCAACTTCTACTCCCTTATTAAGAGAAAATTTTACAATATCGATATTTCAAAAATCAGCTGCAATATGAATAGGCTTGTTTTCGTCATTAGTTTTAGCGTTAAAACTTACACCTTTATTATTTACTAAAAATTTTGTTACTTCTAAGCTATCAAACTTAGCTGGATGGTGCACAGCCACCTTGACCAAAAAATCATCCCCCTATCGCGTTCTTATCATTATGCCTTATACGCTGTATTACACCTTCAGATATAGTCATTGCTAACCTCCAACATCCTTGCTAATAAACCCTCGCTAAAACTGCCGAAAAGACTTTATAAGTTAATATTCTAAATCTCAATATTTTATGGTGCAGGTTTTTATTTTTAAAACATTATACTTTGTGTAGGGTATAACTACACGCATCAAAGTGAAAGAAAAGCAAAATGATGAAGAAAATGAAAGTTTAAGTTTTCTTCAACGACTCAAGGAGAGAATTTATGCTTTAAAGCCTGTATTAGCAAGAGCCTTAATCACTAAATGAACAATGTCACGCAGAGTTTCATCCTCAATTTTTCTATATTCCCTCACTAGCCTTGATATTTCTTCGCTGCCTACATCGCTATGGAAGGCCTTATCATGTAAGTCTTCAGAGGCTTTGGTAAAAAAATACGACATATCAACCGATAGTACTTCTGCTAATTTATATAACCTATCAACTACAAGCCTAATCTCTCCGCTTTCATATCCTTGTACATGCTGAAATGAAATTTCAAGCTTTTTTCCTAAGTCTCTTTGACTAAAACCACACATTAGCCTTCTTTTCCTTATTCTTTCCCCTATTTGTTTATCGATAGGATGTTGTATAGTCATTTTACGTATCAGGTAATATTAACTATGTATTATCACTTTGAGAAAAAGATTTTACCAATATATAAACTGCACTACGTAACCTTTTGCTCTTAATTTCGTTATATCCTTTGACTAACTTTAGTATTTCTTCATCATAAGCTTCATGTGAGTCAGTGTGCATATCAGTAAAAAAGTTAGCAACATCTATCGATAGTGCTTTTGCTAAATCATATAATCTACTGGCCAAAACACAATTTGAACCATTTTCGTACTTTTGTATCTGTCTATACGAAACACCTATTCTCTTTCCCAATTCGGTCTGTGTCAAAGCACGATCTAACCTAAGTTGTTTTATTTTTTTACCTAATTGCACTTTTCACCTCTTATTCAAATTTACAACAAATTTTATGAAGTGGAAAAAAAGCTAGCAAAGTAATTGCTTTAATAATTTCTGCCTCTCGCTAATTAAATCGTTTGGCCTTACGTATTTTTTCTCAATTTCCCTCATCTCTTTTTCTCGTTCTGCAATGCTATTTCGTATTACTTCAGCCGAGTATCTGCTTTTGCCACTTGCAAACTCTGATCTTAATCTTCTAACCTTGTATTCGAGCTCAGCAAATCTTTCGTGTTGCTCAAGAAGTTCTATCATATGACTAATTTCAGAGTTTAGCTTTTTTTCCTCAACATCTCTTACAATAAAAGAAAGTAGAAGCTTATCTATTTGGTAATCAATATTTGGTTGAGCAGCAAATAGATCAATTATGGCTTTTACGTCAGTAGGATTTGTAACTAGTAAGTTAAAATTACTACATAAAAAACTATAGAACTTTATCGTCTTCTCAAGATAATTTTTCATATCTTGTGATAATTGCAATTCTTTGTGAATTCCTGACAGCAATATTTTCAATTCTTCCAAGTATTTCGTGTCAAAATTACTTACTTCTGTAGGTGAAAGGATCATTAGCAGCTTTTTTACAAGCTCAACATCATTTAACTTTACTGCATTATAAAGAGCTTTTTCTTTATCTTCTTTTAAATCATAAAGCTCTGATGAGTTATCTATGCTGAATAGATATTCAGTATTTCCTTGAGGAGAGTAGATTAAAATGTCCACTTCTCTTAGCGGGTGATCATCATTAAACTTTTCTAGTAACTGCTTATCGGTAGTTTCCTCTATTGCTACAACTGCTTTGCTTACCTCTTTCAACTTTGCAATATCATCTCTTGAGTTTTCAAGTATATCTTTAGCCTTGTCTAGCAGCTGCTCATATAGAACTATTTTTTCTTCATCATCAAGTAGCTGACAATGCTTTTTCAGCTTTTCAGTAGAGTAAGATAGGATATCCATTTTTTTCAATTTTACGATTACGATACCCCATTTTTGTTGAAACTGAAATAATTTTTATAGGATGTGTTTTTCTAGTGTAGATGCCCGCAAAACTTGTTATTATAATATACAGTAAATCAATAAGTCGTATAATATTAACAATTAAATAATATTTATCACGATATGATCGAATAGTAATGAAATTAAGTGAGGGTTACAATGAAAAAAATAAATGGTAAAAAATTGTCTAGTAAAATGTTAAAAGCGGTAGAGCGAATAGCAAAAGAAGGGTTATTACCTAATTTTATAAAAGCTGCTCCAACAGCAAATAAAAAGATTAGTAAATTACCTGTCTTAACATATCCTGAGGAGCTCAATCCATTTCGATCAGCTTTATGCAAGATAAGGCTAAGTGAATATGAAAATGTGAAATTAAATGAATTCTTGGAAAAAGCTATTGCAGCTGAAAATCTAGACAAATTAAGTAAAATCGTCGATGAAGCTTTGGATTTAGGAATAAGAGTAAACGCTCGCAACGAAGATGGCTTTAGCTTCACTAACGTTACAATGTTTAAGATGTATCGTGATGAATTCAAAGAAAATAAACAAGAAGATATAATCAGAAAGTTAGCCTTACATGGAGCAGATTTTAATGTACAAGTTGATAAGAAAATAGCTGAAATGTATCAAAAAGTGCAAAAAGAAATTGAGCCACAAATATATAGTAGGCTCAAGAAACTTAGGGAAGTTGGAGAAGACGCTACTATAGAAGGAACTGTTGAAGATGTAGAAATCGATAATAAGACCTTCTATATTGAATTTTCACATAGCTGCATAGTTGATGTTGCCAAAGTTGTAGAAGGTGCAAAAAATTTGGGCTTAAGAACCTGTCTTGAAAGGAGTTAATTGGCTAATTTAGTAAGCATAGAAGTAATCATATTAAATAAGATATTGTTTTTTGAAGTAAGAGGAGAATGTTCGTAATCCTTGCTCATGCGTCTAAAATTGGAAAGCCAGGCAAAGGTTCGTTCTACAATCCAACGTTTAGGAATAACTTGAAATCCTGTATGGCTTTGTTGCATAGCACTGATAGGCATGTAAATCACAGTGAATTTACGCAGCTAATTTAAATTCAGCCATACCTATATCAGTAAATTTGTTCAATAAGTAGCACTTAATTAACAGCTCTTTTTCACGATTTACCTCTGATTTATTTTTCAAGCCAAACCCAAATATTTGCTTCAACCTATAGAAAAAGACTTCAATATAAGACCGTGCTCCATACTTAACTTTTTTCTTCCATTCATTAATACCATCTTCATAATTCTCATATGACCTAATTCTACTAATATACTTGTTTCTTTCTGATAAGTAGTCAGCTAAACAAATTTTAGTATCCTTCCTAGGGCGAATAATAGGCACAATATTGTATTTTCTGCATTCTTTATACACACTTTTTATATCATAAGCCGCATCTGCTCGAATAGAACAAATGTTATATTTATCACTGACTTCTTCTAACATATCGCAGACCGGCAAATAGTCTACAGCAACACCACTAGTGTAGTTCATGCTTATTGCTTTCTTATCATTTATGTTTAAAACAACATGTAATTTTCTTACTTGACCATAACCACTGTATTTTCTTTTTCGAATATTAAGCTTACTATGCCCACCGTTATTATTGTAGATACTAACTCTAGTGCTATCTACGGCAATTTCAACATTTTCCAGATCATCTTTATTGCTTCTATGGTCATCAATCTTCAAATTAAGCTTTTTAAATCTTCTGGAAGCTTGTGTATAGCTGATAATCTTAAGTTTTTTGCCTATTTGTACCATATAACCTTTTACAAAACCTACAGCTTGTCTCAAGCCAATTCTAAAAAGATGAACTATTATGTGTATTAAAATTACAACTTTATCACTATAAGTGTTATTGCCACCTGCAACTTTTGGACTATTTTCATACCAATTTTCTATGGCTTGATTAACAAAATGAAAAACATTTCCTCTTTTTTTGAGAAACTCGTTATATTCTCTTTGGTTACTTACTCTCATTTTTTGTGGCATAAGTTGTACTTGTTTGAAAAATGCCTATTTTACAACAAAATGCGTTAGTAGCCATATATTAAAAAGCTTTTCTTCTTACAATAACCTCAACCAACACTAGCTATGCAACAAAGCCATCCTGTATCAACCAATTTCTTGGTAATCGTTAGCAAACATCCAGTTTCCAACAAACATCGATTTTGTAATTTACCTTTATACCCTTGATCAGCAAAAAACCTACGTAATGTTGGAGCTTTGCATTTAGCTTGAACAAAAAGATTGGTAGCACCATCACGGTCCTGAATGCTTGCGCTGTGTACTTCTGCAGTAATTACAAGACCTAGTGTATCTACAATAATATGACGTTTTCTACCCTTTATTTTTTTACCGGCATCATATCCTCTTGATCCCCTTTTTGAGTCGTTTTCACTGATTGACTGTCAATTATACCTACTGAAGGTGTTTCATTTTTGCCAACCATTTTTCTTACCTCTTTTACTAGCATGTCATGTATTTTTTTCAATTTTCCATTATTACGCCACCTGAGAAAATAGTCATACACCGTTTTCCATGGAGGAAAATCTTTTGGTAGCATTCTCCACTGGCAACCACCCCTCATTATGTACCTTATTGCATTAATAATTGTTCTTATGTTATGTTTTCTTGGTCGTCCTATCGCTCCTTGTGCAACATAGGGCTCTAAAATTTCCCATTCCTTGTCACTTATATCACTTGGATACAACTTACCCTCCTATTTTTTGCTTACCTCATCATACTCTTTTCTTCATTACCTTTCAAGACAGGTTCTAAGTAAAGGAGACTTAAACCTTGGCGGTAGTACCATAAAAATAGGTGATGGTGAAGTTGAGGTCAAAACTGGGAAAGACGGTAAAAGAAATTACGTAGATATATCCGATAACAGCGCTTTTACACTACCGACAATGTTGCAAAAAACATAAAAATAAAACTAGAGAAAACCATTTCTCGAAAACTTCTGTGTCCAGAACCAAGAGTCCGATTTACTTATAGCGCTAATAATCAATTAACCATCGGCTTTAAGGAATGATATGAACATATTATTTCAAGGAAAAGTCATGAGAAACAAGAGATTAGCTATCCAAATTAGCTGTAGCTATGAACCTAATCGGTTAGCAGAACAATGCTTATCAGATGCTTATGAAAAGGTAGTGTCAAAGGAAATAAGTCAAAAAAACTTAAAACATAAAAATGGGATTCAAGGAGGGTCAAATGGTAACAGTATGTTTATATGCGAGAGTTTCTTCGGGGAAACAAGTAGAAGGAAATACGATAGAAAGTCAAATTGCAGCTTTAGAGAAGCAAATTAATCTGGACGGATACAGATTGTTAAGTGAGTATAAATTTATTGATAACGGCTACAGTGGATCTCATTTAGTCCGCCCTGATTTAGAAAAATTACGTGATAAAGTAACAGAAGGTAAAATTGATAAGATTTACATTCATTCTCCTGATCGTTTATCTAGAAAATATGCATATCAAATGGTGCTGATTGAAGAATTTGAAAAAGCAGGAGCAAAAGTGGTTTTTTTAAATTATGAGATTAACGGTAACCCAGAATCTCAATTACTGTTACAAATGCAAGGTATGATAGCAGAATATGAACGTGCGAAAATTATGGAACGAAGTCGTCGTGGTAAAATCTATGCAGCTAACAAAGGCTATGTAAATGTAATGGGAGGAGCTCCTTATGGTTATCGTTATATAGATAAGCATATGGGAGGAGGACAAGCTTTATTTGAGATTAACGAAAAAGAAGCTGATGTCGTTCGTAAAGTATTTTTGTGGATAGGCAGAGAAAGAACAAGTATTGGGGAAGTATGTCGTCGGCTAAATACTATGTCCATTAAGACACAAAAAGGAAAAGAACGCTGGAATAAAGGTACAATTTGGAGTATGTTGAAAAACCCTGCTTACAAAGGACAAGCAGCTTTTGGTAGAAGAAGGTTAGGAGTAAGATTAAAGCAAGTAAGACCACAGAAAGGCTCTTGTGAGCAGCCAAAAAGTAACCACTCTGTCTATCCTGTTGAAAAAGCAAATTGGATTTATATTAAAGTGCCAAATATAGTAGATGAAGATATATTTGATATTGTTCAAGAACAATTAGCTGAAAATAGAAAAGTAGCAAGGACAAGAAAAAGAGGAGCAAAGTACTTACTACAAGGTTTAGTCATATGTAAGCGTTGTAATTACGGATGTTACGGAACTTGCATGAGAAGTAGACGAGAAGAAGAAGGTGGTCATTATGCATATTACCGTTGTAGTGGTAAAGATTCTTACCGTTTTGGTGGTAATAAGATTTGTGACAATAAACCCATTCGCTCAGATGCATTAGAAACAGCTGTGTGGGAAGAGGTTAAGCAGTTATTGAAAAATCCAAACAGGATTTTAGAAGAATACAAGCGTAGGCTTTCAGAACTAAAAAAATCATCATTGGATCAAAAAAGTGACCTGCTAGAGAAACAAGAAAATAAATTAAAACGTGGTATTGCTAGACTTATCGATAGTTATGCTCAAGAATATATCAATCAAGAGGAATTTGAACCACGAATTAAAGCAATGAAACAAAGCTTAAAAACAATTAAAGAAGAGAAGAAAAAGATATTTTATCAAAAGGAATTAGAACAGGAGGTAACTCTGGTTGTGGCCAATTTAGAAGACTTTTCTTCCAATATTACGTTAAACCTTGATAACGCAGACTGGTTAACTAAACGTGATATTATCAGAACATTGGTCAAGAGAATTGAAATTAACCTTGAGGACGTAAATGTGGTATTTCGCGTAAAAGAGCTACCGAACTCTTCTGGACATAATGGAAAGGAAAATAAAAATTTGCAACATTGTCGTAGGTGTATTTACTCCAATTACCGATGATTTAGCTGTTCGTACTGTCCTCGCTCCTGAGGTAACCTCGATAACATTTACTCCATGTAGAAACTGTTCTGTCATTTCTTTTTCCCCTTTTCAACTTTCTTGCATTTTTTGTTTACAATTATCTAGCAAAGTTTGCAGCTCTTCCTTACTTTTAGCTTCACCGATTTCCCTTTCAGCTATATCCACCAATTCTTCGCACTTGATTATTGCTTTTTTCGCTCTTTTTGCTTTTTCCTGAATTATTCTTGCCATTTCTACTACTGAAATTCCTCGGACTTTTGCTAATGGCTCTATAATTTCTGCATCTTTTTTGTCTATAGATTCTGGTGCTGCTAAAATGTTCTCTGCGGCTTTTGCTTGTATTTCGTACGACTTAGACTTCTGATGAGAATATCCTGCGTATTGGTGAGTATAGTTATCATAATAAGCATGAAGATTAGAAAGTGCAGAAAACTTCGCATTTTGTAGTAACTCCAATTCAATATCTTCTTGATTCCGCTGAGCAATTTTGCCTCCTTCTGTTAAACAATAGCTTTTTTGCCAATCAAAATCTTCTGGTGCTTCATACCAATCATTTTCAGTTGGCTTGCTTTCAAGTGTTGTTGTTTCTACTTGTTTATCATTTTCAAATCTAATGTAGATAGACATTGTTTGTTACCTCCAAATCTCATACGTGTTAGATAATCCTGGACATTGCCAAGCTTTTAGCGTTCTCTCCACATCTACTTCAAGTCCTGTAGTTAGAACATTGCTACGTATGTTATAAATCCCCCACTGAATAAATTGACCATAGTTGTGTACATAATTTGATGCAAGCATACCTTGACTAACTTGTGTTCTGGAATACAGGTAAGATGATGTGTAAAGTAATATTGCAACTGTTTTTCCTGCTGGAATCTCCACATTACCAGATCCAGCTAATTTGCTATCAGAACTCGTGTATTGGTAAACATTTTTCCACATTATTTTAGAGATTCTTGACTTACTGGAATTAGTATTATCTGGCGTTCCCACAAATAATCCTGCACCTCCATACTCCGTACTCGAATACGATGATCCAACAAATTCCATCGTTTTATTTATGTTCACATTTGTTGTATTTTTTACAAATACTACTCCAAGTGCAGCATATGGGTAATAGTATATTTGATCATAACTACCAGAAAAACTGTTTGTGTATAACTCTCCGTAAATAAATGTTCCCTTGCTTCCCTCTATAAAACTTAGTTGTCTTGGCCGATAAAAACTAACGTAATCTGTATCGTATGTATGGCTACCTGCTAGTAGTTGTAACATATAGTCAGTTTTTGTTATATCACTACTCCACTTTCCAAGCTCTGTCATAAAAGTTCCGTGGCCAAAGTAATTATTTTTTCTTCCAAGTACACCAAATAAGAAAGGTAATGCTCCAGGTTCAACCATGTTGCGCTTTCTTATTTCATTTATAAGAGACGCTTTTAACTGTTCATCCCGAGTTTTTACCTCATTAGAGATGTTTTCAATTCGAGTTTCTATTTCTCCTATAATTGATGAGCCAGGTGGTACATTATTAACAGCACGAAAATCTTCTACTAAACCTTTAAGACCATCTTTATGACTGTTACTAATGCTATTTATTGCTGCAATATTGGCATTCTTTCTCGTATCAAGTAGCGATAAATTTGTTGTCCCTTTTTCATCGATTCTCTTTAATAACTGCTTCTCTGATTCAGAGATCACTGCTAAAGAGCTAGCTTTTTTATTATCCAGATCAGTTAAGTGTTTTTTTGCACTATCAAGAAGTTCTTTTAGCTTACCATCTGTCATCTGCACAATTTCAGAAACCGCACTTTTGTCGACTATTGATTCCAATGCTTTAGCAAGATATGCTAATTGATCTGGTGTACTGTTTGCTGCTAAATCCTTAAGCCTCTTTTGTAGTGCATCAATTATCTCTTTTACCTCAGTCATCTGCACAATGTCAGCAATAGCTTTTTTATCTGCTATCAATTCCAGCGATTTTGCAAGATATGCTAGTTGATCAGGTGTGCTATTTGCTGCTAAATCCTTTATCCTTTGGTATATTGCTTCTTTCATTCCCAAAAATTCAAAAAAGTTTCAAATCTAAATCGTTTAAAATTATTTTTTAGTTGATTATGCTCATCTTCTCTTTCGGTAATATCTTCATCTATTTTTTCTATAGCTCTTCGAATACGTACTACATCTTGAACTGCAATATTTTCTGGATGAGGCAGTGGATATCCTCGTTTGGTTTGGTCAACAGTCATTATGTGACAATCACTCTGAGATTTTTTACCTTAGGGCGATAAACAACTGTTCCACTTAAAACTAATTTTACCCTAGTCTCATTGCCATTAAAGTTTGTCAGCACATGAGTTCTCTCTACCCAATTTTCTCCAATTGGTTTTCCTGATGTTAAATTTACTAATTGCCATCCTTTGACGCTTTGTTCCACATATGCTTTTACATCTGCAGTGCCAGGTATTAGCGCATCATACGTTATGGTAATTTTAGTGTTAGCTCCTGCTGTAATACTTCTTGTAACATAATCTCCAGACTCTAAAAGATTACCTAGAACTAGCTGTAACCCTGGATATAGCACTGGACTTTTTTCTTTTGACCCTTTTAAATTTGCCTTTACTGTTAACTCTCCAGATAGTCTTTCACGCAGCGCGAGCGGCAAGTTATCAGATAGAAAATTTTCTTTTCCTTCTTCATCTGTCAGAATAAATTCTACATTGGTATCAAATGCTACTTTTTCGACGTTCGTCAAAACAATTAAATCTGAAGTATTGGTTGCTGTAACTTTGCCAAGATCAATAACATGAGAATTTTCGCTAAATTTTGCAGCTAGTAGTCGAAACGTTAAATCTAAATTTTGATGTGGAGTCCAGGTGCTTGCATTGCTTGATGACAGTAATACTCCTACTTGATATGGCTGGCTTGTTACCCAACGGCTATTTACTGCATCATATTTGCCAAGTTCTGCTATTTTTACTGCAGTACCAGGATCATCAGTAAGCAGTACTATTGCATACTCCTCTCCTGCATGGCAAAACACTGGCGACCATTCTATACGTGTTGCTGTGCCATCTACTTTTATATCTTTCGGCTCAATATAGCTTTCAGCAATAACAGTCTGCGATGGCATTCCCACTGCTGTTTCTCTAATCTGCACAACAACACGTTTTTTGCCTTTATTTATAAACCATAACTCTAGACCTCCTATGTGCCTACTCTCATTTAAAGTAAATGTTTGCGCTAAAGGATCAATTCTTCTTGCTGCAATAACTCTTCTTCTCTCTTCTATGGTAATAGTTTTTTTACCAGTGTACGTTGCTTCTCCATAGCTTCCTTTATCACCATAAAACTGTACTAATTTAGTACCTGCTGGAATATTTGCTGGGATTTTTATTTTTCCACTTATTTGTCCTTGATTGTTAACTATTAACATATTTTTATGCTATAGGTTGAATAATTATTCCGTCAAATTTTATCTCTTTAAGCTTCTCACTTGGCTCAAAACCTTCAATTTCAAAATTCTGTACTGCTTCTCTCATAAATTCAGTTTCGTATGAAGTACTTGACAGCAGCTCTGTCGTTTCTTTAACATTAAATACTCTTGTTACTGGACTTTTCCAATTCGTGGTAACCTCTGTCCAGTGGTCAATGTTTTTATTTAGAGTAATTTGTGCCGGAAAAGCTTGATACGGATTAATCTTTTCTCCTTTAGTCTGTAAAAGCTGCTCCAGTACCGGTTCAAGTTTATAAGGCAAAAGATATCTTTCCCCACCTTTTTCAATATCTGCAACTTCTACATCTATTGGCAGAACTAGCTCTCTATTTACTATTGCTGCAGACTGCGAAATTCCTTGATCACGCATATCATCGTCAAAAAACGAATCAACAAATACTCCTTTTTTGGTAGTAGGTTCTCTTGAATTTGCATCACTGCGTAAACGTTCCTGTGCAACAAGAGCATAAAGATCATTTATTCCTTTTTTCATTGCTTCAAGCTCATTCATCGGTACAGCATGAATAGCATTATTCACTATTTTTACCCCTTCGCCTTTTTTCCACGTCTGATGAATGTAGCAGAGCAAAAGTTGTCCACTAGGCGCTCTAGGCATTGATGGTCGCCAAGGGTGAGAAATTCCTTTTATTCTTCTTACCACTCCTTTGCTATCGATAGTAATTAAATCAAAGCGGGGCATTTTCCAGGTGTAATCAATCAAAACCAGACTGTTATCAACTGCTCCTTTTATTTTACACCCCTCTTCACTTATATCTTCAGGACTTACATGAGTGCGACAGCGATAGGTTATTTGATAACTACTTCCAGGAGCTGGTTCTTTACCTGGTAATGACCAATCAACGTTTCCTGCGTTTAATTTGTAATCTATACTATTTTCATAAATAACATTGCCTTGTTTAACTTGAATAATCTCAAGTACTGCAGAGTCAGGTATCGGATCAATAGCTCCAGAGTATGAACCATGAGTAACAGTAATGGTTTTTTGAACAGTTATATCTACTTTTTTAATTTCACTTATTGGAAAATCATTAACCTTCAGTTCCATTACTCTGTGGCTATTTGGCTGAAAAGTATGTGGTTCTGATTCAACTGATTTTATATCCGGATCTTCATCAAAAGAAACACGAATACTGTGAGGAAGTTCAATCTCATAGCCATCAACATGAGCTTTGCCCTCATTAATCACAAATATTTTTTTTCCTCCTTCTCCCTCTTCCTTTTGCAGGAACATTACTTCAAGACCATTTACGACGTAGGAACCATTGGCTTCTTTGTCATAACGAGCAAGCGCAGTAGTTACTATATTTGCTTGTGGTGGCGGTGAATGTTCTATCAATACTCCATTTTCAATATTGTAAATTGGGTAAAATTCGCTATTTGTAGAGTTAACAGTAACACTTTCTACTTGGTATCCCCAAATGATGGAAACTTTAAGCCTTGCAGCTCCTACTTCCTGATAGTTTCTTGTACCAACAGCAGGATCACGAAGATTTGCGTCCTCAAGTTCTGTAATCGTAGATTCTAGATAATAAACACCTATACGCACTATGGTACTCAGTGGAATAACAAACTCTTTTGCCTCTACCTTTCTCACCGCTCCACGCAGATAGATTTTTCCTCCTTCAAGTGTAACTTTACCAGTTTCTCTATCTATAATACAATTGCTTCCCGTTATAACATCGCCATCACGAAATATTGCATCGCCTATGCCTTTGAGCCTCAAAAGAGCATACTCTTGAGTCTCGTTTAATTCTGCTGACTGTAGACCTCTTCCTGCAAGAAATAAGCTTTTCTCATATTCTTTGTCAGGATTAAAGCGGTTATAATAACTATTTAAGGTCATTTTGTTTCAAAAAGTTACAACAAATGAAAAAGTTTCCCGAGTTGCAGATGTTCTGATAAGTGGTACTGTATGTTCCAAAACCAATAAAATCCCATGGTCTTCTATATCTTGAGGTTCAAAATATCTCTGTCCTCTAGGTAATTCTTTTTTTACTTTAGTACCAACCATAACCCCAAGCTCCCTGATAACTTGATTTGCTGCATCCGTGAAATCGAAAGTAAATTTAAGGTACAAATTATTGGTTGGTACATTTGAGGGTTTAAACCTACCTGTGGGAGTTAGAAGCTCTCCATCATCATCACCAGTACAAAAGAGTATCTCATCAACAACACGACGTCCAACTTCCTTAATTAATGTTGCAGAAGTAATTAGTTCCGGTGGTGTGTCTTGAGTGTACTCTATAGTGATTACGCTATCTGCTATAATTGCACCATTTTCTACACGCTCAATAGTGCCTGAGCTACTATCAACTATATAATCTATGCTTGACTGATAAATTGTTTGCCCTGTATAAACTTTTACATCTTTAATAGTGTGGTAATCTAAACTTATCTTGCCGCCTGCTGCAAAAGTTTTTTCAACTTTGTAGCTGCTTTCCCAGGTAGAATCTCCAGATCCCCAAGCAAGATGTATCGGTTGCTCTTTTATGCTCGCAGCAATAGCTGCTCTGCCTGATTGTGTGAGTACTGACATAGTTGATTGTGCAGTTGATATTATGTATATACAAGATCCGTAGAAAAAACGTCCAATTTTTTTGCAATAATAGGATCAAAATCTTTCCAAGGGCGATGTAAGTGGCGATGTTCATGCCAAGTAACCATACCTAGATAGAATGCTGCTACGTAATTTTCTAGCTCATGAATGGGATCTTTCTGTTTTGAATCTGAATCATTTTTACAATCAACGTGATATTCCACTAAATTAGACTCTATTATTTTTTGATCAGTAAAATTCTTCGCTTCATAGTAATAAGTTATACTAAATCGCTCTAAAATTGGTGTACGTTGAAAATTCCAAATCTGCTCAGAAAGTTTATCTTCACTTAAGTGAAATGTATGCTCTATTTCTTCATAAGTAGTTGATGCAAAACAAGCATTGATATCCCCTAAATTCCAACTATCTGACAATACTATCAATGCTTTAGCAAACTTAATTTCTGGCAATAAACTCTGTGGTAGAGGATATAGTGCTTCTAAGTTGTACCACTCATGATTTCTTTCATATGTACCGTTGTAATTCTTCGTGTGAGGCTCTGTCTCTCCTAATGTTGCAACATCTAACCTATATAAATCATTACTGTAACTTCTATCATAATGTGATCTAAAAGTGCCAAATTTAAATCTTGGATTTCCTATTTTCAGCTCAAATGAGTTTTTTCTTCCAAACGATAATACTGGTCCTTCTTTTGCTATTTTTACACCTGAGTAGTCTGAAAGAAGATCTCCAAAAATACTTTCATCTAACATAAACCGCTGAGCATTGTAATAGTCATTGAATATTCGCATTAATCGAGATCTTACCGGTGCAGAAAGTTTTGCCAGAGCAATTACACTATCGACAAAAAAGTCATTAGGAACATCAGAGATGCCAATTTGAAATTCAGCAAAATGCTCTCCTGGTGGTTCTTCTTGAATGGTAATATTATCAATGTTTGCCCACTTCAGCGCCATCTTCAGTGACTGTGGTGTACCGCGCAAACGTTGAAATCTTATTCCGTTTTGCTTAGCTAAGACCCATTCTTTTAATGCACTCTTAGTAGCTTTCTTACCCCAGGATAAAATTTCTCCCAAGCCGTATTCCGCTACTAGCCACGGCAACATTTCAGTCTGTGGGTTAAATTTAAATCCCCGTAGAGAATTTGCATCAAAAGAATAATTAATTATGTCTGTAAGTATTTGCTCTTGCTTTGAAGCATTTGGAGGAAGTATCACCAATTTTTACCTAACACTTAAATTATTTAAAGTAACGCATTCATTATCTTGCACGACGATGTCTTCTATCGGCTCTGTAAGCTCTATATTCTGCATACCTTCTATAAAGAGGTGGGCAATAATCCATGATCTGGTAACATTCCACCCTAAACCTTTAGCAGATTCAAGATCTTTGATAAATTGTTCCTTTGCAGCTTCGATAACATCTTTGGATGCAGTAGGGTAAATATGCACTTTAGCATGAATAGTAATGGGAATAATACCACAGCCAATAACTGTAAGCGTATCTGTTAATACACGAATATCATCGCGAATAACGTGATTTCTGACGATCTCTAGCAATTCTTCTGAAGGTACTCCACCATTTTCTGTGGAAAGTATTGAAATCTGTACACTTCCTGGTATAGGTGATACCACTTGCGCATCTTTTACTCTCGTGTCAGCAGATAATGCATGATAGCGATAATGCTCCTTACTCCCTGCTGTTGACCAACCAACAATTTTGGCTTTTACCCGCTTCCTTAAGGATTCATCATTCTCTGACTCCTTTCTCAGCACACCATAAAATTCAGCCAAGTGATCAAGGTCATTACCTCTTGCAAAAGCAAGTAAATTTGCCTGTGCTGCATCATCAATCCTTTGCCTAAGCAAAAGTTCACGCCAGGCTGCTACTTCCAGTATCTTTATTGCTGGATCACTCTCAGTTAGTGCAGAAAAACTTGCATTCCGACGCACTAACTCTTCTTTCATTCGCGAAAAGATTTCCTCAAATTTTAATGTTTCGACAATATTTGGTGTTTTCATCCTACTACCTTATACTATAATACCATCAAGGCGGATCGGCTCTCCATTTGGTAGATAGGTTCCCTCTAAAATGAGAGTTACTTTACCTTCTTTTATTTCTGTTATTTGTACACGTTTAAGCTTAAATCGACGCTCCCACTTTTCTAATGCTTCTGCAACTGCTGCATAAAGTTCTTGTGCAAAACCAGGTACAATTGGATGATCAATCAGCTCAAATAACCTTGATCCGTAATCTCGGCGCATAACACGAGTGCCAATTGGCGTAGTTAAAATATCAACTATTGATTGTTTTAAATGCTCTATACCACTTATTGTTTTACCAGTTTCAGAACTCATACCACGCATATTATTTACCCTGCAAAAACGTTATCACTCCCTTCTTCTGCTATTGCTCCACAGGAAATTAGGTCACCAGTACGAGCAATGGCTTTGCCATTTACAAACACTGCTTTCGACCCTTGTGTCATTACTTTTCCTTCACTAAAATTATCTCCTTGCCTACAGACAGGTCTTCCGTTTATAAATACATCTCTGCTTCCACTTATACAAAAATGCAGCAACGCTCCTTCACAGTGATCTCCTAGGCGTATAACTGATTTATTCATTCCTTTCCCTAATTTAGATTTACTCTTTTTGCTTTTAGTTTTATTTCGCTCTTTGTTATCTCTACACTTGATTCCCCAACATTCAGTGTTATCTTGTCTACTACTTCAATCTCTAAATGATGTTTCTCTTTATCATATGTAAATCTTGTCCCATCTTGAAATTTTACATTATTTACTTCCTTTTTATTCTCTGGAGGAGGGTATTTTTCCTGATATATTGCCGGTAACACCACCCCCAAAGACAATTCTCCCAATGGTGATAATACTATTACCTGTTCATCAATATTTGGTGGTGACCAACTTTCAGCTCTATTTGTTATCCATGGAAGAAAATCTGTTACAAGTTCACCTATTTTAACTTTTACTTTAGCTTTTTCATAATCTATTTTTTCGACAATGCCTATACGGACAATGTTGGCCAATTTCCTCCGCAATTCTGAAATTGCAAAATTACTTTCCAACATTCACATCGATTAAATGAGGTTTTATTTTACTCACTTCCCAAATCGATCGCCCTACATGCAATTCGTGCGCCCAGTCTACCATCCACACTAAATATGCATCGAGCTCTGGCCTAAAATCATCTCCTCCTCCTGATATAAATTCTCCTGGTGAAACATTTTTCACGTTCCAAGTATTTTTATTTACTACTCTGGCAACCTCAGCAGCTAATGATCTGACAATAATAGGGGCATTTTCTATTGTGCTATCGATCACTATTCGTGCCTCAAATTTTGCTCTCAGCGCTAGCTCCTCTGTTCCTGGATCTTTTCCTTGCTCTAGACTTGACAATTCTATAAATACCGCTGGAGCTGCTAACTCTTTCCTTATTGCTGGATAAACCTCACAAGTTTGAATTGCTGGTATCTCTGCCTTTAGCGTATTACAGATTGCCTCATGTAAATTAGTCCAAAATGCCGTCATAAAATAACTTATGTGTAAAATATTTTTCAAATATCCTTTCAACTTCATAATTAACAAGATTTTCTATTATCCTTGAAGCCTCAGGTTCAAGTGGTAGTTTAACCTCCTGTATCGGTAGTGCTGTTCTTCCTACACGTTTAAAAATACCACGATAGCCTCTTGGCATCGTTGCCATAAATGCATCATTAAATGCTGTTCTTATTTTTGCTTGTTTTATATTTATATCATACAGATATGCTCTAATTAAAACCTTCAAAGTGCTTTTCCTTGCCTTGATAATTCTTAGTCTTTTTCTAATTACTTTTAGCCTAATTTGCTTTTCTTCACTGATTTCTCGGACAGCCTGAGATTTTAACCATAATGCCGTTTTGTTTAGCGCTCTTACCGCTGCCAATTCTATTTTGGCTTTGTTAGCATCAATGTTGTGAATAATTCTCTCAATATTTTCATTAACCTCAATGTTAAACATCCTTCTCTCCAAGTACTGTACATTTTATATTCCATACTATTCCTGAATTATCTCGCAGTGGTGGAGAATATACTTTATATTTACGGCCATCAATAACAAAAATATCTCCCACCATTGGCCTCAGAACCTGTCTTGAAAGGTAATGAAGAAAAGAGTATGATGAGGTAAGCAAAAAATAGGAGGGTAAGTTGTATCCAAGTGATATAAGTGACAAGGAATGGGAAATTTTAGAGCCCTATGTTGCACAAGGAGCGATAGGACGACCAAGAAAACATAACATAAGAACAATTATTAATGCAATAAGGTACATAATGAGGGGTGGTTGCCAGTGGAGAATGCTACCAAAAGATTTTCCTCCATGGAAAACGGTGTATGACTATTTTCTCAGGTGGCGTAATAATGGAAAATTGAAAAAAATACATGACATGCTAGTAAAAGAGGTAAGAAAAATGGTTGGCAAAAATGAAACACCTTCAGTAGGTATAATTGACAGTCAATCAGTGAAAACGACTCAAAAAGGGGATCAAGAGGATATGATGCCGGTAAAAAAATAAAGGGTAGAAAACGTCATATTATTGTAGATACACTAGGTCTTGTAATTACTGCAGAAGTACACAGCGCAAGCATTCAGGACCGTGATGGTGCTACCAATCTTTTTGTTCAAGCTAAATGCAAAGCTCCAACATTACGTAGGTTTTTTGCTGATCAAGGGTATAAAGGTAAATTACAAAATCGATGTTTGTTGGAAACTGGATGTTTGCTAACGATTACCAAGAAATTGGTTGATACAGGATTTCAAGTTATTCCTAAACGTTGGATTGTAGAACGAACCTTTGCCTGGCTTTCCAATTTTAGACGCATGAGCAAGGATTACGAACATTCTCCTCTTACTTCAAAAAACAATATCTTATTTAATATGATTACTTCTATGCTTACTAAATTAGCCAATTAACTCCTTTCAAGACAGGTTCTCAGTACATCAAAAACATTTACCTCAAGAAAAAGCATCTCTCCCACAAATTGTCCTTCACCAATCTCGTATAATTTATCTGGCTGTTGCTTTAATACCTGTACAATATATGACTTATCCTTTGATTTATATAAAGCCACTTCTCCTAAATGGGCAAAACAATCTTTAAATAATCTCTTAATATTCTCTTGCACATTTCTCCGCTATATACTAAGATTCATATGCTAAGAAGAGGTAAAGCATTCTTCTGCCTCACACCGCTTTATATTTGCTCTACCTATGTTACAACGATCTTGACTAGTATTGCTGGACGGTGGCACATTGGCAGAGGGTTTGACTGCGTATGCAAATCAGTCCCTCTATCAAATCTTCTTGGCTCTTGTTTTGCATAGAGTGGCTGTCCAAGAGTATTCACTGTCTCATTAAAATCTGCTGGTGCAAAGTATGTTGTAAATGTGCTTGCTGTTCCTACTGGAAAACAGTGCCCTGTATCTTTGTCAATAAATCTTCTCACCGTTCCTTCAGGGTCAGTTGCTTGCCCTCTATATTCCTCAAATGTTATGCCACAGAACGTAAATCCTGACCTCATATCATTCCTTAGCGCTGCTCCTTCTTGCCATCTCTCATATGCTTCTTTCACTTTAGTATGAGAAGTAAGTGCATCAAAAAACTCAGGGCTTACCAAAGCATGAATTCCTGTCATATATTCACCACTTAGATTATCTTCTATGTGCCGCAATACTTCCAGACACTTACGTTTTACATCTGTTGTTGCTGTTCCCAGTGCAAAATTTACTACTTTTGGTGTTATTTCAAATTCGTTGTACAAATTTAATAATTCTGACCCATCAGCATCTAAAATTATTCCCTTCAGCGCTCCCATCCGCAAATGTTCCAACGTTATTGCATGTTTGTTTCTCATCAATTGCAAATGGTCCGTTATTACATCTGCCAGCGCTTTAAGTTCACTCTCTGATCCAAATGCCCTTATTCCCTGTACTTCCTCTGGTAACACTACATCATCATGTGGAATATGTGGAATCGTAAATGTTCTTACCTTTCTTTTTCCTCTTTTTCCTACTGTTGCTGGTGCTCCGGGTACTTGTGTTGGCAGTAAACTCAATACTCCGTTGTGTTCTTCTATAGTAATATGTCGAAATCTTACTGACCTACTTGGAAATAAATTTAAATTTTCAACACGTCCATAATTTATCGGCAATATATTCATCGCATTTGTTAGTGCCGTCATACTAAATGCTGTATTTGTAAATGGATTTTGCATTTCTTTCTCTCCTTTTTTTCTTATTAATTTTAGTTAAACTCCCTTGCGGATAATGATCCCTCGTACTTCAAGTTGCTTTATTGCTTCAGCTTTCTGTTCTTCAGTGATATTTGCTGGCCATACAATTGCATGATCGGCAAGAAGAGCAATACGAGTAATTATTACTGCTTTAGTATCTCCATCTTTGCTATTTACATCGCTTGTTATTACACCTATCGCTGTTTGTGTGCCATCTGTGGCAGTTGGATTTATTACCTTAATCATGTTGTCTTTATCACGACCAACAACTGTACCAAGTTTAAGATTTTGACCTTTAGCTACTGCTATTGAGTCTCTTGAATACAGGCTTGATGCCTCATACTTTAATAAGTCACCTAGATTATTTTGTTCGGTTATAGTACTCATTTTGCTTTTCTCCTTTTGTTATATATTTTAAATGCCTACGACTTTTCGCTACCTGCATCATCAACTCTTCTCCTGAATTCTGTGGTATTGCACTCAGTATCTCTGTCTTTTTCGTTTGCTCTGCAAGTAATTCCATTAAAACCTCCCTTGCTTGCTCAACACTTACGCCCTGCTCAATAAATTCTCCTATCTTTTCTGGCATCTTTGATATATTACATAAACGTATTAATTCAAGAACTTCAGTACGATACTTAGTTAAATTATTAGTTTCTTCTTTTAGGTCAGTTATAGTTTGTTCGTTCATAGTAATACTCCTGTTTTTATTAATATATTTAAACTCTGAAAGAATTGTAATTCCATCTGCAAGACCTATTTCTACTGCTTTCTCGCCAAAATATAGCCCTGCTTCTGTTGATTTGATTGCCTCTACAGAAAGGTTTCTATTGCGTGCTATTAGCTCAACCAGCATTTCATATAAACGATTCACTTCGCTTTTTAGATTTTCTAAACTCTCAGAAGTTATTGGCTCATGTGGATTTAAATCATTTTTTCTACTTCCTGCAAACACTGTGGTATATTTTATTCCACATTTTTCATCAAATCCACTTTGATCTATATGACTTGCTATTACTCCTATACTCCCAACTCCTGAAGTGCGGGTGAGAAAAATCTTTTCAGCGCTAGAAGCTATAGCGTACGCAGCAGAATATGCATCATCATTTGCTATCGCTATTATCCTCTTTTTTCCTCTTGATTCATAAATAAAGTCAGCTAGGTCAAATATACCGTTTACCTCTCCTCCGGGGCTATCTATTTCCAGTATAATTGTCTCTATGCTACTATCTGCTAATGCTTGTGTAATTTGTTCTTCTATTTGCTCATATGATGTCATTCCGAGCATTTCATCAAATGCACCAGGTTTTTTAGTTAAAATGCCATGTATCGGTATTATTCCTCTTTCACTATTTCTTACTGCATGTTTTATATTTTTAAAGATAGGCTGCTTTCCTGTTTGTAGTGACAGTAACTCAAAACTCCTTGGTTCTACCATTACACATCTGTTTAGCCATTGTTGTTTCATATCACCTCTTGATTGGCCGTAACGTCAGAATCAAAACTTAAGCCCAGTTCACTTGCACGTCTTTGATCTTCTGCTATTTCTTGGTCAATTTCTTCTACATCATAACCCATTTCTGATACTACTTCCGCTCGACTCTTGAATCCATTTCTTACTGCCATTTGCTGTGCTTGCTGATCTTTTAGCGGATCGACCCAATCAAATCCCTGTGGTATCCATTTTACTTCTTTTTTTGCTCCTTCTTTTCCCTTTGTCCATTCTTCACCTATGTCTAGCTCTCCAGAAAGTAGTGCTAACTCTAACCACCTATCCCATACAGGACGGCAAAACTGAAATACCATTATGTTATGCTGTAACATTGTACATCTCCTACGAAACTCTATTAATCCTGCTCTAATTGATGAATAATTAACACCGGTTAAATCTCCTGTTAGTTGCTCATATGTTATCCCTGTACCAATCGCTATTGCCCTGAGTTGCTGTTTCATAAACGCTTCATAACTTCCTCCTACATCTGACGGCTCTGAAAATTTTATGTCTTCTCCTGGGTCTAAAAGCTGCATTGTTCCTGGCTCTAAACCAGATAGTGCTACTCCTTGCTCATTACTTTCACTTTCTCCTAAAATATTTGCTTCAGGATCAAGTCTTGTAATAAACCCTGCAAACATTGCTGCAGTTTTCTTTCTCACCAGCTCTGCATCATCATATTGATCAAGCTCATAAAGCTTCAGCAGTATATTAGAAAGCCAAGGCTCCCCTCTGATTTGCCCAGGTCTTAATGGTCTATAAATATGTAAAACATCATTTGCTGGCACTCTCACTGATTCTCCAAACATACTTTCACCAGGGTGTTCTTTAAATAGGTAGTATGCTTCTCTTTGCCCAAGCCTGTTAAACTCAATCCCGTTTCTTATTACATTACCATTTCCTAAAGTTTGATTTGTTTTATTATCTAAATGTTCAGACTCAAGTACTTGCAGTTGTAATGGTACAGAAAATCCATCTTCGAGTTTACGATTTCGGAGGCGTACAAAACATTCTCCTCCCTCTATCATACTTCTGCATACTAGAGCTTGTAATCCATAAAAATCACTTACTCCGTTACTATCTGCTTCATCTGTCCATCTTAGCCATAATTCTTGTACTTTCTTTCGAAATTCTCCATCTCTTGCTTTTGATTGCGGTTTTATTCCTGTCCCAATAGAGTTACTCACTATGGTATCAATGATATTTGCTGCATATGGATTTTTTCTCACCATATCACGTGATCGACTACGTAAAGTTTCAAGGTTTTGAGACAGCAAATTGTTTATACTTCCTAACTCTGGTTGAAAGTGAAAAAATCTTCTTCCTGAGCCTGCTGCATCCCATGCTGAGCTTTTTATCTTTGGTTTGTTAAATAATTGCTTGAAGGTTTTTAGCAGCATTTATAAAATTCCTTTACTCGTTGAAAAAACAATCTTTCTCTTCGGTTTCATTCCAACAATCTTTAGCTCAGCTTTAATACGTTGTCTTAAGTTTAGTAAATCATTTATCTGAACTTCAGCATATCTCACCACATGATCACCATATGCAATTGATACTACTCTTTCGCCACTCTGAAGCTTCTTTATCGCTTCTTCAATTTGAACTAAATACTCTTCGTTATACATTTTCCAACCACTTACTCTGTCTCACTTTTTTAGGTTTTTTACTTTCCATTTTTCCACTCAAACTATTCCATTTATTTTCTTGCCACCTATCAATTCCAAGCGCAATAGATGCAGCTCTCGCATAAATTCGGCAATCTAGCACTTCGTTTCTTTCTCTTACCTTTTGCCACTCCTGTTTGGTGTATCCCTTTACTACCTTGCTGACTAACTGCTCTGCTGTTAGCTGCTTAAAATATT
Source organism: Wolbachia endosymbiont (group B) of Horisme vitalbata (assembly GCF_964028625.1). NCBI lineage: Bacteria > Pseudomonadati > Pseudomonadota > Alphaproteobacteria > Rickettsiales > Anaplasmataceae > Wolbachia > Wolbachia endosymbiont (group B) of Horisme vitalbata. The sequence goes on along the minus strand of NZ_OZ034797.1, from coordinate 1,247,002 downwards.
CAGGTGCGTACTCAGGAAAATGACAGTATCCAGGTAGAGCTTTTCCCTCTTCTTCTTTTAAAATATTAAGTAATTGAAAAAGCTCTGATTTTAATATCGATACTCCTACTGGCCAGAGCTTTATTCCTCTCTTTAGCTTTTGACCACCAACTGTTATATCTACTCTACTTGGGCTGCTAAGTGGTACTAGTGCTTTATTTACACCTTTGACTGCCATTACTCTTCCACAGCCTTGATGACTTCTCACCCAATTGTATACTTCTTGTGTCGCATATCCTGCATCTACTGCCATCATGCTTATCATATACTCAAGCCCATTTTCACCGATAAAATGATGATTTAAGAGCTCAGAGAGTTTTCCCCATACTTCCCTACCTCCTGTATCTCCTTCAAATACTCGGTAGTCTATTGACCAATTTTCTCTGCCTTTTCCCCAGGCTACAACTTCTACTTCCAAGCGATCTTTTTGAACATCTACTCCTGCTGTGAGAACTACTTCGCCTTTTGGTACTGTGCCAATCTGAAAAAATTCTCTCCTGTTAAATAATTGCTTCCAGTCCGGTACTTCTCCTTTATCTACCCAGGTTTCTCCAAGCGTAGTATTTATCCAAACTTTCAGTAATTGTTCACTTTCTTTCGCATGGAGAAAATCCTCTACTGCTTGAGTCCAACTATACCAGCCAACTGGGCTATAAAGACTTGAAAGATGAAATCCTTTTTTCTCACCTTTTATTGGATTTGTAGCTCTCCATTCTCCACGCTCAAGAATTCCTGTCTTTTGATGATTTTCTATCTTTTTACCACATTCTATACATATATAGTGTGCTGTATTTGGATTTTTATCTTCCCATTTTATTTGTGACCATTTTAATATTTGGTAATAATTACAATGCGGACATGGTACAAAAAAATATCTCTTATCTGTTACTTCAAATTCTTTCTCAATTCTGCTTATTCCATGAATCGTTGGTGTTGACACTAAAAAAATCTTTCGCCTTGCAAAGGTATTAGTTCGAGCAATACTAAGCAGTACTGGATCTCCTTCTCCTCCTGAATCTCCTGGATAAGCATCAATCTCATCAAGAAAGAGATACTTTACTGGCATAGACCTGAGACCTACACTGCTGTTTGCTCCAGTAATCACAACTATTCCACCTGGAAATTCCTTACTTTGTACAGTATTCCCTGAATCTCTTGATCTTGGGTCTTTTACTTTACTCTTTAAACATGGCGTACTCTCTATTAACGGTGCAAATCTTCCCTTTGACCAACGCTTTCCCATTTCAACTGTTGGCTGTACTACTAGCATTGGTCCTGGTGTTTGATCGATAATATAGCCAATCCAATTGTTACCAGCTTCTGTTCCTCCAATCTGCGCTCCTTTCATGAATACTACTTTTTCAGCCTGTGAAGAAGGAGATAGTGAATCCATGATTTCTTTTAAATAAGGAGTTCTTTCTGTTCTCCATTTACCTGGCTCTGATGCTGCAGTTGGCGCTAAAACTCGATACTCATTCGCCCACTCTGATACTTTAAGCTCTGGATCTGGTTTTAAACCTTCAGAAAAAGATGTGGCGTATATCATTGTCTGCATCTACTCATAATTGGTTCTATCTCAATATTGTTAACAGTAGAGTTTATTCCTCCACACTCCTCCAATTCCATAAACATCTTTTTCTGAAATTCGTTTTCTATATATCTTTTGCTCATCTCACTTACCATTATTGCTATAACAAAAGCAAATATCCCTGTTATTGTTGCAAAAATGATTGCACTGCTTATTGTTGTTGTTATCAACCCTATATATACTGCTACTGCTATTGCGCTGACTGTAGTATAGATGCAGATAATATTATTATGTTTTTTCGTCCTTTTATCTGCTATTTCTCTCTGTGCTATATATTTATTATGAAGGGTTGGAAAATTAATAACGGTATCTCTGCAGAGCAATGACCCATTTTTTTCAGTAAATAAAACTTTAAGTAACTCCAAATTATTTGATTTGATTGCTAAGTGCAGAACAGGTGTATAATTTGCTCCTTTTTTCAGTAGTAATTTTACTACATGTAAATGTCCTCTTTCTGCAGCAAGGTAAATCGGAGAGTGACCTTTATTATTTACAATATCAATATTGATTTCTTCTTTTAAAATTGCATCTACAATCTCAATTTCTCCTCTTTGTGCAGCTAAATGGAGTAGACTATTCTTTTCAGAACCGTATTTATTACTCATCAAAGCCTTCTTTATCTCAGGTTTAGCGTAATCAAATGGTGTTTTACCGCTATCGTCTTTTACCAGAGGGTCTATATCTTCTCGCGTTAGTAAAACTTCTATTGTTTTCAGTCTTTCAGCATAATGTAGTGGTGTTTTATTTTCGTAGTCCTGCAAATTTACTTGAGCATTAGGCTCCTTTATTAAGCATTTGAGGATATCAAGACATAAGTCTCTTTCATCGTAATTAGTATTACTTACAGCTATATGAACAGGTGACAATTTCATTGAGTTTTGTCCCATGCGCGCGCTATTCACATCTGCTCCTAGTCTCAGTAGTAACTTTACTATCTCCAGCTTTTTGTTATTAACTGCATAGTGCATTGGTGTCTGATTTCGTGCATCAAAGACATCTATTTCAGCATTTCCTTCTTTCACTAAAATTTTGACAACATTTTCATGTCCTATGCCTGCTGCTAGATGTAATGGAGTATGATGCAGAGCATTTCGTACATTAACGTCAATACCTTTTCTGATCAAATATCTAACTGCATTAACTTCACCTATCATTGCAGCTAAATGAAGTAAGCTATCTTGTTCTGACCCGTACTTGTTATTAATTAGCGCTTGTAATATTTCTGCTTTTTTCCCTTCTTTGGCGTAATCAAGAGATGTTTTACCTTCATTATCCTCCACAAAAGGATTAATATTCTTCTTCGTGAGTAATAAATCCACCATGCTTAATTCATCAAATTCTATAGCACAATGTAGTGGTGTCTTTCCATTTAATCCTCTGACATTAACATCTAATCCAGGTTGATTAATGAGACACTTTATTAACTCCAAACTTAAGTTATCAGTCATTTTATATTCAAAATCTTTTTTATATTTGAAATTTAGTATTAGATAATTCTTGTAATGAGTTTGTAATCTCTTCAGTTAGCGCCATATGAATCTTTTCAGTGTCACTCAGTGATGCAAGCAGCGCTGAAACTCTATTTGGAATATTAAGCAAATTATTACGGACAACTCTTGCTACGTTAAATGCTTCAGTTTTTACCTCTTCAATTGACACAAATTTGCCTATTTCAGCTTTCACTTTAGCTTCCAAAAGTTTACCACGCTCGGTTTCATTTTTTATTCGCGTTTTTAGCAATATCGTTGAAAGTGTTTCTCCGCGCTCTTTTCTCCTAAGTGGTTGACTTGGATCTCTTATTGCTGCTACCGCTTCATTTGCTTGTTCTCGGTCAATAAGTCCATCTTCCAGCTCAACTATTCCTTTTTTTACTAAAGAACAGACATATTGCCTCGAAAACCCTTTTTCCCTTGCCCATTCTGCTTGCGTAATTCTCACCTTTTTTTCTCCTTTTTTAGCACTGCTCAGCTATAATTTCGTAAGTAGTTAACATTTGAAATATATCTAACGCTAAAGAAGGCCCGAGGTCGGGACCACCAAACCCTCCAGCTTGGCCAAAAGGACCCACTTTTTATGATATTTCCAACGTATTAAAATCTTTACTAAAATTCATAACATAGAACATTAATGCTAAAGAATCTGCTTCATTATCATCTGTTGGACAAAAACCCTTTTCCTGCACTGCTTCAATTACATCAGCTTTACTTGCATTGCCCTTGCCAGTTATAAAACGTTTAATAGTCTTAACCGAAACACCTTGATAGGGAATATTACTTTCTTCACACCAAGCAGAAAGGTGTGCTAAAAACCCTCCATAGATATGTGCAGCATCAGTTCCCAAGTGTCTTCTCACTTCTTCAAAGTATACAACTTCAATGCCTGGAAATTTATACTTAAGTGAATTAAGCCAATTACGAAAATTTAAAAACTGCATTCCACCACCACTAAACCTGCTAACATGAAAACTCTTACTTCCACTTTGCACTATTCCATCATTTAAAATAGTCCAGCCGGTTTGTTTGCCAAGATCTAGGGTGAGCATTTCCTTTCAATTGCCGAGTACATATATATACAAGATTTGAAAAAATTACGTCCAAAAAATCTTTAATTTTCGAAATTTAACAACTAACATAAAAACTCTTTTACAGCCAGTTTGTTTACCAAGCCTTTCAATTGTTGTGTACATATATATACAAGATTTGAAAAATTTTCGTCCAAAAAATCTTCAAATTTTTAGGAATTTTTTTTTATAATTCTTGAATTTGAAGACCTTTCAAACGGGTTTCTCTACTTTTAGAGGTTTTTATTATTCTACTCTTATATTTTATATGTTTTTATATATGTGTATATTTTTATATATGTATTATATATAAGGGTTTCAGGAAGCTAGAATCCTCCATATTGGCGGACTTCAGATATGCCGTTCCTAGGAACGGTTTTAGGAACGCATGGTGAAAACCCGCCATACAGGCTAATTCTAGATTCCTGCTTCCTAATTCCTGATTTAGGAAGCCAGTAATTAGGAACGGAACTTAAGGTTATAGAGAGCATACTTTTCAACTATTTTCCTCTTAAAAATTTAAGCTATTCTTTTAATAGCGAAATCCACATTTTTAGCTCTTTAGGTGATATTGAATTTCAAAATATGAAATTCTTATATGTTTTTAATATAACTTTAGGAAGCCTGAGCTACCCATTCTTTGAAATCCATTCAAAATAGGTTCCAAAAACCTGAACTGTATTATTTTAAATTGCATCAGTATTATTCTCAAAAAAAAACAATAGAATATCAATAGATTAAAAATTGCATCAGTATTATTTATTTTTGCTCCTGTCCTACATAAGGGCATTAATAACTTCCATCCTTAAAGCATTAATTTGTTTTAGGGAAAACCATGAAATTAAAAAATATAGCTATAATTGTTAAAAACGTAAAATACCAAGCCTATAGACTAAAACTTGCTAAGTGCTTTATTGATGAGAATAACGAAGACCTTGAGCAAGAACTCTTCTGTGAAATTTGGCCATGCCTTGATCAGTATGATGAAGATAAAAGTAGCTTTAACACCTTTGTAGCAAGATTAACTGAAAATAAAGCTATTAACCTGTTAAAGAAACAGCGATGTGCAAAACGCGATATCAATAACTATATTAGTATCGATGTAACAGAGCTACTTGAGGGTGAAATAACAAAACGCATTGATGTAGACTATATGATCTCGGTTTTACCAAAGGAATGGCAAAATATATGTGAGCAACTTAAATTTTTTAACTTACATGAAGTTGCCAAAATGAACAACGTTTCAAGAACCACTTTAAACAATATTATCAAGAAGATACGTGCCAAACTTTCTCCCATTTACTACGAAGGCAAAAAGAAAAATTGAACAAAATTTTTGCCTTTCTTGTATATATATACATCGTAGCATGGATAAATAATGGTTCTTAAAATTTTGAATAATAATGAAAGATTGCAAACAATATCAACTGTAAAAATGGTCATCTTTGGTCCTTATGGTATTGGTAAAACAAGTCTCCTAAAGACCGTAGATGAACCAACACTTTGCCTTGATTTTGAAGCAGGGCTTCTTGCTGTTCAAGATTGGCAAGGAGATTCAATTAGTCTTCGCACTTGGAATGAAGCTAGAGATATTGCTTGTCTTATAGGGGGGCCTAATCCTGCGCTGAAGTATGATCAAGCATATAGCCAAAGACACCATGAACATGTATCTGGTAAGTACAAAGATCTTTTCCCTGAGTTTTCTAAATACCGATGCATCTTTGTAGATAGTATAACCGTTGCTTCACGTTTATGTCTATTATGGGCAAAAATGCAACCTGAGGCTTTTTCTGAGAGATCGGGAAAACAGGACATGAGAGCTGCATATGGATTACTTGCTCAGGAAATGATGGCTTGGCTCAATCAATTTCAACACATCAGAGACAAAGACATCATCATAGTTGGCACTTTAGGTCAATATCTCGATGATTTCAATCGTCCAATTTGGCTACCTCAATGCGAAGGGACTAAAACTGCTAGTGAGATTCCTGGAATAGTTGATGAAGTAATCAGTATGGTTGGAATCAAGAGAGATGATGGAACGGAGAAACGCTCTTTTGTTTGCCACACTTTAAACCCTTGGGGATATCCAGCTAAAGACCGCAGTGGACGCCTGAGTATGGTTGAAGAACCGCATTTAGGCAAGCTGCTTACAAAGATTAAAAGCAAGTTTTAAAATTTAAACATGGAGAGTGATATATGTTACAAAACCTATTAACTGATTTTAACACTGTAAAACCGCAAAGTAGATTGATACCAAAAGGTACAATAGTAAAGGTAAAAATGACAATCAAGCCTGGAGGTTATGAGCATTGGTTTACTAAAAGCCCCACTACCGGTAGCATTTATTTAAATACAGAATTTACCGTTATTGAAGGCCCATACGCAAAGCACAAAATTTATCAAATAATTGGTATTAAAAGTAGTAAAGCAGAAGATACTTGGGGAGAAATGGGTCGTTCTATGCTTCGCAGTATCTTGGAATCGGCACGTGACATTCATCCACATGATAACTCAGAAAATGCAATCCTTGCTCGTAAGTTAAATTCAGTTGCAGAATTAAATGGCTTAGAGTTTACAGTAAAGGTAGGTGTTATAACTGATGAATATGGAGAGAAGAACAAAATTGCCTCGGTAGTTACTCCAGAATACCGCAAAAATTATGAAATTGACAGAGTACCATTTTGAAGTACGACGAGGAAAAGCTTTGGTCTGCTGTCGTTACTAGAGGTATTCAGGACGCAGTAGGAAAAAACCCAAAGCTAAGAGAAGAAGCAATTAATTGGCTGAATTCAAAATCTTTTGAAACTGTTTGTGAGCTAGCTAATCTCAACTTTACACGTATGAAAAATATGTATGGGAATTTTATGTCTAAAAAGCAAAAAGAGTTAAAGATGTTATTAATTGATAATATCAAGGAGTGTGTTTCTTACCTACTTCCAAATGGTGAGTTTTACCGAGAAAAAACTTATATTGGAGACTTAAATGGAAATACAATTACAGTTAAAATAGTAGGTAAGGAAGCTGGTGATTGGCGTAATTTTACTGAAGGAACTGGTGGTGATATTATTGATCTTTGGATTTTAATTAAGGGTGATATATATTCTGCTAGAAAGTGGCTCAATAAAAAATCAAAGAGTGGAGAAAAAAAAGGGCGGAAAAGAGAAGAAAAAATATTTTCTGTAAAGCAGTACTTAAGTGATCAATCACCAATACCAGAAGATATAATAGCTCCACGAATTCTCACTCCAGGTGGTCTTTTAGTCATTGGTGGTACGCCAAAGGTTGGCAAAAGTTATTTTCTTCTCTCTTTGCTTGCACATCTTGCAGCAGGAGTGTCGTTTCTTAAGATGAAGTCAGCAAGGCCACTAAAAATAATCTATCTGCAAAATGAGATGGAGTACAATTATATCAGGGAACGCATACAACAAATCATAACTAATCAAAGGCTGCCAAATCTAGCAGAGGAAAACTTGATTGTTACTACAAAGATGAGATTAACTTTAAATGATGAAGGTATAGAGAGAATAAAAGATATAATAGGAGAAAAATTTAAAACGATAGATCTTATCGTTTTGGATTCTCTTGACTATGAAAATATGTTTTCTGGCCTGCAAAGCAGAGTAGAAAAACTACGTTCTGTAATTAATCCTATGGCTGGAATCATTATTACACGTCATACCAGAAAAGTATCCACAGCTACACTCGCAAAAAGTCCTTTTCAAGCTTTAATTGGTGCTAATGCTTTAAGAAGTTTTTATACATCTGGTATGGTAATGTTTCAACCAAATAAACGTACAAATGTCTTGCAAGTAGTATATGAGCTAAGAAACGGTAAATCAATACCAGCAAAATTCATTAGCAGAGTAAATGGGCGTTGGCAGAACTCTAAAGTTATAGCTACGGCTTAATTTATCCACAAAAACCGACACTATGCTAGAGCTAAAAACTCAGCTTTTGCAAAACATCAGATCTTGTCTTTTTCATCTTTTACCAAGAGGGACATTTCGTGGTGATAAGTTTTATGTAGGTGATGTACAGGGTAACAAGGGCAAAAGTACTGTAATAGAGTTAACAGGCGAAAGAGCCGGATTATGGAAAGATTTTGCAACTGGAGAAGGTGGTGACATTATTGATCTTTGGGCAACGGTACACGGGAAGAATGCGAGAATAGAGTTTCCTGAAGTAATGCTCTCAATAAGTGAATGGCTTGGAAAAACCAACTTCAAAGAACAGAGAAATTTAGAACAATACTTAACTTGTAGTTGGAACTACTACGATGAAAATAACCAATTGATTGTAATAGTCTACCGTTATGATCCTCCTTTAGAGAAAAAACAGTTTAAACCATTTGATGTTAAAAAACAAAGATTCAAAGAGCCAGAAATAAGGCCACTCTACAACATTCCAGGTATTTTAAAATCTGATAAGGTTGTTCTGGTTGAAGGAGAAAAATGCGCAGAAGCACTTATAGAGAAAGGAATAACTGCAACAACAGCAATGTTTGGAGCAAATGCGCCTATTGATAAAACAGATTGGACTCCGCTTAAGGGCAAGCATATTATTATTTGGCCAGACAACGATGAAGCAGGTAATAAATATACCAAAAACGCTGAAAAGAGACTTTTAGAACTTGGTGTTGCATCACTTGCTACGCTTAAGATTCCACCGAATAAACCAAAGAGTTGGGATGCTGCTGATTGTGTGTTAGAGGGAATAAATATTGAAGAATTTATCGAAAAAAACTCAAGAAAAATAATTATTAAACCACCACTTGATATTTTTAGCTGGAGCGTAGAGCGTTTTGTAGGCCCAGTACCAAAGCAAAGATTCTTGGTTGAAGGATTATTTCCTTTGGGTGTAACCTCCATTTTGGCTGCAATGGGAGATACAGGCAAAGGTATGCTACTTCTTGACCTAGCCCTTAAGGTTGCAGGTAGCATAGATCAGGTATGCGGATTTGGTCCACTTGTTACTGAACATGGATCTGTGGTGGTATTTTCTGCGGAGGATGATACAAATGAAATACATCGTCGCTTAGAACGACTTGATCCAAAATGCGAGAGATTGAAATATAAAGGTAGGCTATTTATTGTACCATTACCAAACATCGGAGGATCTCTTACCATACTTAAGAACGTTCGCGGTAAAGTTGTAGAAATCTCTCCAGAATTTGAGTCGGTAATGAAGCAGCTGAGCAGGATAAAGGATTTAAAGCTCATTATATTTGATCCCCTTGCTTCTTTCATTCATGCAGATTTAAATGCTGATCCAGCAGTAGGGGATTATCTCATGTGTTTATTATCTGATTTAGCATGTAGCACTGGAGCTTCAATAATTACTGCACATCATATGAGAAAGCTGAAGGGAGAAAAGCCTATATCAACAGTAGAGCAAGCACGAGATGCTATTCGAGGCACTTCTGCTCTCGTAAATGGAGTCAGGTGTTCTTTTGCTTTTTGGCCTGTTGAAGATATGACTAAACCAATGATTTTTAGGTCAATTAGAAAAATCCCAAGACAAAATGCACTATTTTATGGAGCTGTTGTTAAAGCAAATGGCCTGGCTGATCGTACCATACGCACTTACCTAAGAAATGAAGAAACAGGGCTATTGGAAGACATCACTGAACAATTAAAAGCTCAAAATATTAGCGATAAAGATCTTAAAATATATCTTATTGATTCAATTGCGCGAGCTGCTATTTCAGGACATCCATTTACTCACACAGGAAGTGCAGGAATACATAAACAACGACATAGACTGCCTGAAGTTTTTCATAGTATGGGAAGAGATAGATTAGAGCGTATAGTGCAAGAGCTTTTACAGGCAAAGCAAATAGTTAAAGGAATGGCTAATGGTTCAAAAGAGGATAAATGGCTCGATATTAAAACAGGACCATTTGCACGTGGAGTGGGAAAATTTATTCATGGAGCTGAAAAAAACTATTTTTGATAACAAAAAACTCTATTTTTTTATAGTCAAAGTAAAAGGGTTAATACGATAACCATGTGATGATCTTTGCCAACCAAGGGTTTGTATTACATCATCACGTTCAATACTTAATCCTAATTTCTCAGCCAATGTAGCTTTGATCGTTTTTTGCATCTTGTTTAATGGTTTTCTGATTTGATGTTCTAAATCTGCTTCTAAACTAAGTCCCAAGAGTTTTTCTAACTGATTAATATTGAGAAGTGTATGTTTTTCAGGTGGTAATTCTTTCTCACAGTCATGTAAAAATTGCTTGAACAATATTCGAAAAATATTAAGGCATGATGCAGCTTTTTTATTTATAACTTCAATACTATTAACATATACCATACCTTTAACTACTTGTAACTCCAAAAGTTTTGTTGGTATAATTGGTTCAACACGTTTAAGCGAAATATATGAAGCTGGTAAAACTTGCAAAGAAGTATTTTCTACCACCTCTGGTACTCCTCTTTTATCTGCCTCTTGGAATATCTCAGTTACAGTCTTAAGCTGACAAAACAGTTTCACCATTGGCACTACATATAGATTCAGCAATAGATTTGGTATATCTTTTTTTAGAGTGATGAGAACTGTCGGATGGACTCTAAGTTTATCTATAGTTAAAAATATCGCATCAGTACAAAAATCAAGGATTATTAGATTTACAATACGACCTTGATTACAAATATAATAAACTCCTTTTTCCACTTTTTCCCACATAAGTCTTGAATCATTCAACTTTGTTTCAAACCAGTCTATGATTTTCTCTATATTTAAGTATATGGATAAGAGATGAAATCTCTGTTTTTTATAAGTATTAGGCAAAATATGACGAGAACAGTTTTCACAAATAGCGTCATCACATGCTTCATCAAAGTCTGGATCGATAAAAATCTCATTGCTACAACTTGGATCAATTACATTTGGCCAATCAAGATGATCTTCTTCACGAGAGCAAACAATATAGTACCTTTCTTGCATTTTTATCAATCCAAGATCAAATAAGTATCTTGCTGCTTTAATGTGATTTTGACTTGGATTAACCCAAGAACTATTTGAACTTAAAAGATCAGCAATTTGCTCGTGAAAGGATTTTAAGACCATAAGATTGTTCCATATGTTTCTTCAGGTCCTCTCTTTCTTTTTTATTGAGCGGATGCTCTGAATAATAAATTTCCCCACTTGATTTGAAAGAAAATGTTACCTTTTTGTTTTGGAACATTACTTTAGCTGATTGAATAGATTGTAGTATGTTGCCAATAGACGGCTTTAAAATATGTAACTCTGGTGCAATAGGATCGTACGGCTTTACACTTAAAGTAAGATATGTATTACTATTTTTAAAATAATCTGACTTAAAATTTAACTCAAATATACAAATATTAGGGTCAGAACCCTCTATACATGCTTGAAGGAATTTATGCACTTGTAGTAGAAAGTTCTTATCCTGTATATTTACAAAAGTACATTCGCAGTTAAAATAACCACTTACAATACTATTTGCTATTTCCACAGCTTTATTGGTATTTTTAGCACAGAGATTAACCTTTGTACCATCAATCGAAAAATCTAAAATCATCCACTCAGGTTTATGGCCATGAACAACTTTGTTTGAATTAAGCAGTAAATCCATGTCACTTCCTCGACGTACAAACATATATATCCGATCTTGATGATGGAAAAAACCCTGCAATTGGTTTTCAAACTTCAGTATCTGCTCTACAGCTTCTTGTGACATAAATTCCTTGAATGAAGTGTTTATTTGTCTTGGTGATTTCTGTAGAGCAAATGATACGAAACCTCTCTTTTGTACTTTATCAAAGTGATAGACAGATTTTAGAAGTTCACAATTTATGTGAAACAGTAAAAATAACAAGGATCTTTTATCATACTTAGTATTATTTTTTATCAGGTACGATCTCATTAACTCTTGAGTGAGGGCAAATCTTGCTACTTCACTGACTGTAGCTTCAAGTTTCGTACGATCAAAGTAGCTAATGAGATAATAGTTAAAAAGAGAGTCAGAGTAACTGGCAAGTATCTTACGTTTTTGTTGAGTGGATCTATCATCGTAGTCTCCGTCTTGAAAAAGTTGTCCATTTAAATGATTTTTAAAGCAATGCTGAAAAATAATGCTCAGTTGTTTACCAGAAAGGGAATCTAACCAAGACTGACGTATATTAGAATCCTGAAAACGATCTAATAAAAGGTTAACAGGAACTTCTAAGTCGCTCTCCCAGAATTTATGACTTGGATAAATCTCCATAACATATTAAATAAGCCATGTTATACATAATATGATGATTTAGGCAAAGATTTTTTGGACATAATTTCTTCAAATCTTGTATATTTATTAGGGAGAATTTGTGTGAACTAGATAGCTTTCTTAAACGAGACATAAGGTGTGCATTGGTTTAGTTTAATAGAAGTCTCCTAACCTATAAAAAAATTCACAGGAAGAAAAACATGCAAAAAGGAGAGTTGGCTATTTATTGGGGTTATAAGCCTAATCGATTGGCAGATACATATCTAGCAGATGCTTATGAACAATTATTGAAATGTAAAATAAAGGAGGTGAAAGAAAATGACAACAGTAAGCTTATATGCAAGAGTTTCATCAAGACAACAAGCACAGGAGAATACGATAGAGAGTCAGATTGTAGAATTGGAGCGTCGCATTAGTAGCGATGGACATGAGTTATTAGATGAGCATAAGTTTGTCGATAATGGTTATAGTGGATCAAATTTAGAACGTCCTGGCTTAGAAAATTTACGTGATAGAGTAGCAGAAGGTAAGATTGATAAGATATATATTCATTCACCTGATCGGCTATCACGTAAATTTTCATATCAAATGATCTTACTCGAAGAGTTTAAAAAGGCTGGATCTGAAATAGTATTTTTGAATCATAAGTTTGATGATAATCCGGATTCCCATTTATTTCTACAGATTCAGGGAGCAATAGCAGAGTATGAACGTGCAAAGATTATGGAACGAAACCGTAGAGGTAAACTTCATGCGGCCAAAGCTGGGTGTATAAGTGTGATGGGTAGGGCGCCTTACGGTTATCGCTACATAGCAAAACATGTAGGTGAAGGAAGTGCTCAATTTGAGGTTGATGAAGAAGAGGCAAATATAGTGCGTAAAATATTTAGTCGGGTTGGCCAAGAAAGAGCAAGTATAGGAGAAGTTGTACATGAACTGAATAAGATACCGGTAATAACACGAACAGGAAAAAGGTATTGGAAAAGGAGCACTATTTGGAACATGTTAAAAAATCCTGCTTATATAGGACAAGCAGCTTATGGTAAAACTAGGACATGCTCAAAACCACAAGTAAAAAAATCAAAAAAAGGAACTTGTGGTAAACTTAAAAGTGGTCGCTTTAATAGTGATAAAGAGAATTGGACTTATATTCCAGTACCAAAAATAATCAATGAGCATTTATTTGATTCAGTGCAGGCACAACTAACTGAAAATAGGCAAAGAGCAAGAGTACGACAAAGAAGAGAAACATATTTATTGCAAGGTTTAATGGTATGTCAACGTTGTCAATATACTTATTGTGGTACAAACCACGTTCATAAAAAGTCGACATATTATTACTATCGTTGCTCTGGTACAAACTCTAGCAAATTCAATGGCAATAAAATCTGCGATAATAAATCAATACGCACTGATATATTAGATGGAGTTATATGGGAAGAAGTCAAGAGTATCTTGAAAGAGCCAGATAGGATTGCAAATGAATATCAACGTAGATTATCAGAGAACAAAAAACCTTTACATAATCAAACACGTGAAAAGCAAGAAAGTAAGTTAAGATTAAGTATCAAAAAATTTATTGATAGCTATGCTAAAGGGTTTATAAGCCAAGAAGAATTTGAACCAAGAATCACAACAATGAAACAGCATTTGAAAGAAATTGAAGAAGAGAAAGAAAGAACGCTTGATCAAAAAAAACTACAACAAGAATTGAGCCTTGTTACAGATAGCTTGAAAAACTTTTCCTCAAGTGTTGAATCAAAGCTTGATCAAGTGGATTGGCAGACTAAGCAAAATATTATTAGAATGTTAATTCATCAAATTGAAATCAATCACAATCACTTGTATATAGTATTTCGCATAAAAAGTCTTGCAAATTTTGATCAAAATAGCCATAATAGAATTATGCAATGTTGTACTAGCAGTCAATATTGTTGGACTGCCTGATAAAACTGTTGCAGAATCTAAAGAGCGCATCAGAGCGGCATTAAACTCAATTAATTTACTACTACCTCCAAAAAGAATCACAGTTAATCTTTCCCCTGCGGATTTGCTTAAAGAAGGTAGTCATTATGATTTAGCTATTGCTGTTGGATTACTTGTTGTAATGAATGTGATACCAGTTGAAAAAGTTCAGTCTTATATAATTATGGGCGAGCTTGCACTAGACAGCAGAGTCATACCAATCTCAGGAGTACTTCCAACAGCAATCAATGCAAAACAGGCAAATAAAGGAGTAATTTGCCCAAGGGGAAATGGAGTAGAAGCTTTATGGGTAAAGAATGTTTCTATTCTGGCTATAGAGAAATTAACCGATATTATCAGACATTTTAAGGGTGAGCAGTTAATTCAGCCGGTAACTTTTAACTATAGCGCTGCACCCAAAGAAAAAAATTCAGTTCCAGATATAAAGGATATTAAAGGTCAAGTTGTTGCAAAAAGAGCAGCTGAAATTGCAGCAGCAGGTGGACACAATATGCTCCTTGTTGGACCTCCTGGTACTGGAAAATCAATGCTTGCTAAGCGATTTATAGGGCTATTACCTGATTTGACTGAGCAGGAGATGATTGATGTTAATATTATCTCTAGCATAACAAAAGCCGGTAACGAAACATTTAAAGTAACTCGTCCCTTTCGTGAACCTCATCATTCATGCTCCATGCCAGCGATGATAGGAGGAGGAAAAAATGCAAAGCCTGGGGAAATCACCATGGCTCACAATGGTGTGTTATTTCTTGATGAGCTACCTGAATTTCCAAGGCTTGTGCTTGATTCTCTACGCCAACCACTTGAAGATAGAAAGGTAACTATTGCACGTGCAAATGCTCACATTACTTATCCAGCTAATTTTCAACTTATAGCTGCAATGAATCCCTGCAGGTGCGGTTACTTAGGTGATGCAAGTAGATCGTGCAACAAAGCTCCAAAATGCGGCACAGATTATAGAAATAAAATATCAGGACCATTGCTTGATAGAATAGACATATGCATCGAAATGCCAAACGTTAGCATACTTTCTCCTGAAATCTCTGTGGAGGGAGAAAGTACCGAGGTTATAAGAGGAAGGGTGATAGCAGCGAGAAAAATTCAAACTGAGCGTTATAGTAAATTTAATATTCGTTGCAATGCAGAAGTCAGTGGTGAAGCATTAAATAAATTCACTGAACCAGATCAGGAAGGGTTAGAATTGCTAAAATACGTACTGAAAGAAAATTATATTTCCAATCGAGGTTACGCGCGCATATTAAGAGTTGCAAGAACCATTGCAGATCTTGCGAAAAGTGAGGAAATAAAAAGAGCACACATTGCAGAAGCGCTGAATTACAGAATAAGAATGTATAAATAAATTAATCTGCTTGACAGAAAACTTTTTTTGCCATATACTGCCATTAGTGAAATTTTAATATTTTTGGAGTAAAGTTATGAAAACAATTGGAGAAATAAAAAATAAATACATAAGTGAAGGGCTTTGGTCAGCAGCTAAAGAAGTTCCTGTGCAAGGTTGGAATCTTGTAAAAGAAGATCCGCGTAAAACAGTTTTTACTTTTGTAGCAATTGCAGCAGTAGCTTCACTTACAGCTGCTTATTTTTTAAGTCCAGCTTATGCAACCTTTGTTGGTACAGTTGGAACAAAAGCTGCAACACTTGTTAATCCTGCGATTACTGCAATGTCTAATTTTGCATTTGCTCATCCACTCATTGCTAGTTTGATAGTTCTTGCTGCAGTAGCAGCTTTAATAACTGCACCTGTGTATGCATATAAAAACAGTAATAAGGCAAGTCAAATTAAAGATCTCAATAAAGAGAATAGTGATAAGGCAAGGCAAATTGAGGGAGTAAAGCAAGGTGTACTTAATGCTTGTGTAAGAGAAGGTAATAATAAGCCTAAAGCTAATGGTGATAATCTAGAATTTATTGATGATGAAAATGTCCGTACAATATTCTTTGATACTGTTGTCTCAGCAGTTGGGGGAGCAAAAAGCATTATTCTCTAAGTAACTTTGACAAAGCAAAGGGATAGGCTTCTATCCCTTTTTCACAATTTTTTTTTGCATTCTAAGTAGTGCTGTTTGAAAGCCTGCAATTATTATACCTACTGATTAATAATGTTAAGAATAAGTAAATCTTGTTTACTATTTGGATATATCAAAATGAAAAATGTTTGCATATTGTTAAAAAAGCAGTAACTTGTTATCAAGTGAATTCACTAATATTTGAGTAAAATTTAAATGTCAATCGACCTTAGTTTACCAGAGCTACCTGTATTACACCCAAGGATTACCGTTGTGGGAGTGGGTGGTGCTGGTGGAAATGCTGTGAACAACATGATTCAATCCAATTTGCAAGGAGTAAATTTTGTTGTAGCAAATACCGATGCTCAAGCGTTAGAGAAGTCATTATGTGATAAAAAAATTCAACTTGGTATTAACTTAACTAAGGGCCTTGGTGCTGGTGCTTTGCCTGATGTTGGTAAAGGTGCAGCAGAAGAATCAATTGATGAAATTATGGAGCATATAAAAGATAGCCATATGCTCTTTATCACAGCAGGGATGGGTGGTGGTACTGGAACAGGTGCTGCACCGGTAATTGCAAAAGCAGCCAGAGAAGCAAGAGCGGTAGTTAAAGATAAAGGAGCAAAAGAAAAAAAGATACTGACTGTTGGAGTTGTAACTAAGCCGTTCGGTTTTGAAGGTGTGCGACGTATGCGCATTGCAGAGCTTGGACTTGAAGAGTTGCAAAAATACGTAGATACACTTATTGTCATTCCCAATCAAAATTTATTTAGAATTGCTAACGAGAAAACTACATTTGCTGACGCATTTCAACTCGCCGATAATGTTCTGCATATTGGCATAAGAGGAGTAACTGATTTGATGATCATGCCAGGACTGATTAATCTTGATTTTGCTGATATAGAAACAGTAATGAGTGAGATGGGTAAAGCAATGATTGGTACTGGAGAGGCAGAAGGAGAAGATAGGGCAATTAGTGCTGCAGAGGCTGCAATATCTAATCCATTACTTGATAATGTATCAATGAAAGGTGCACAAGGAATATTGATTAATATTACTGGTGGTGGAGATATGACTTTATTTGAAGTTGATGCTGCAGCCAATAGAGTACGTGAAGAAGTGGATGAAAATGCAAATATAATATTTGGTGCCACTTTTGATCAGGCGATGGAGGGAAGAGTTAGAGTTTCTGTTCTTGCAACTGGCATTGATAGCTGTAACAACAATTCATCTGTTAATCAAAACAAGATCCCAGCAGAGGAAAAAAATTTTAAATGGCCTTATAATCAAATTCCAATATTAGAAACAAAAGAATATGCTTCAACTGAGCAAACAAATGAAAGAGTTAAGTGGGGTAGCAATGTTTATGATATACCAGCTTATTTAAGAAGAAAAAAATAATGCAATTTTGGCTACTCAAGTCAGAACCAAGTGAATACTCGTGGCAAAAAATGGGAAAGGAGCAGGTGACGCAGTGGAATGGTGTATGCAATTATCAAGCTCAAAATTACATGAGAGCTATGAAATTAGGCGATCTTGCATTTTTTTATCATACAGGTAAAGAGAGAGTTATACTTGGAATAGTTGAAGTATTAAAGGAGTATTATCATGTTTATAATTCCAAATTTGGACTAGTGAATGTAAAATTTTTGAAACCTTTAAGTAACCAAGTGACGTTAAACAGTATAAAACAAAACCCACTTTTGAAAAATATGGTTATATTAAAACAATCACGTTTATCAGTTTCTCCGGTTTTAGAGACTGAGTGGAATGAAATAATAAGGATGAGTGATGTGTAATACCTGTTGCCAAACAATATTACCTCAGCACACAACATACAGCTGTATGAGTGTTTGTTTCGAAGTAGCCGATTTTTCATCAAACACAAAGCAGTGCTTGACACTGGAATCCAGCTGTAATGCAACCACATTAAAAATGTTGTGTTTTAATATAGCTTTTATATTCACTCACCTAATGTCTAATCAGAATTCCTGGATCCCAGTGTCGGAGCACTGGGATGACATACTTCTAGTGTACAATATTCGTATAGTTGTGTGTATGATACGATGGTCTATAATTCTTCTTTTTTGGGTTCCAATGTCAAGTGATGGGATAATGTCCTTTCTGGTGCTTTATTCATGTTAGAAGTAAATATTCTTGATAAGAGGTGGCATAGTATTACGAAGGACCCACAGAGTTTTGTATTAAATATTATTAACGCTTCTCTAAAAGAATTAAAAATAGATCATTATAAACCAAATATATCAATAGCTCTCGCTGATGATAACTTGCTACATCAACTTAATCTTAAGTTTAGAGAAATAGATAAGCCAACTAATGTACTATCATTTCCATGCGAACAGTTATCTAGTGAATGTGATCTAGGAGACATAGCAATTGCAGTAGATACAATAGAAAGAGAGTCTCATGAGTACTGTATATCTATCCTCACTCACACTGCACACATGTTAGTTCATGGATTGCTGCATTTACTTGGCTATGATCATCAAAAAGAAGATGAAGAAATTATAATGAAAAGTTTAGAGAGCAAGATTTTAGCTTTGCTTGAATTTGAAAAGGAAAAGTATGGTAGATAATACCAAAATATGTTATTTACAAAAAAGGGGTTTTAGCTGTAAAAGGTAAGCAATATGGTTCAGTTTTCTTTACCAAAAAATTCTAAAGTTAATAAAAAGGGCAAGGTTTATCCTACTCCTACTGGAGCAAAAAATATTAGAAGATTTCAAATTTATCGTTGGTCTGCTGATGATGATAAAAATCCAAGAATAGACACATTTTTTATCGATATGGATAATTGTGGCCCTATGGTACTTGATGTATTAATAAAAATAAAGGATGAAATAGATTCAACCTTAACTTTTAGACGCTCTTGCAGAGAAGGAATATGCGGATCTTGTGCAATGAATATTGATGGTACCAACACTCTTGCATGCACTAAATCTATACATGATATAAAAGGTGAAGTAAAAATATATCCACTACCTCATATGTATATAGTAAAGGATCTAGTTCCAGATCTAAGCCAATTTTATGAGCAATACAAATCGATTAAACCTTGGTTACAAACAGATAAATCTGCCTTACAAAATAAAGAATACTTTCAATCTCCTGAAGATAGAAAAAAATTGGATGGTCTGTCTGATTGTATACTATGTGCTTGCTGTTCGACTGGTTGCCCAAGCTATTGGTGGAATGGTGATAAATTTTTAGGGCCAGCGGTATTACTGCAAGCTTATAGATGGATTGCTGACAGTCGTGATAATAAGAAAGAAGAAAGACTTGCTTCTTTAAACGACCCATTTAAGTTGTATCGTTGTCATACAATAATGAATTGTACAAAAACCTGCCCGAAAGGGCTTAACCCAGCAAAAGCGATAGCGAAAGTAAAACAGCTTATGGTAGAGAGAGAAGGAATTTGAGTGTTATTTCTGGCACTCTTCGTAAGAAAATAGTAGACCCTCTGA
This sequence comes from Wolbachia endosymbiont (group B) of Horisme vitalbata, assembly GCF_964028625.1. Taxonomy (NCBI): domain Bacteria; kingdom Pseudomonadati; phylum Pseudomonadota; class Alphaproteobacteria; order Rickettsiales; family Anaplasmataceae; genus Wolbachia; species Wolbachia endosymbiont (group B) of Horisme vitalbata. Next base: position 1,227,078 of record NZ_OZ034797.1, on the reverse strand, counting down.
AGCATAGGGTATTGTTAATACTCTAAACGTTCTTCCATTCATGAAATGTATTGTTTCACCATATGATTCCAGTAATCTTTTAAACAATTCATGTCTTTGATTATTAATAGTTTGAAAATCCTTTTTTCCTAAAAGCTTTTTAGATTCAAATAGGTGAAGCATAATCTCGTGATAAGTTGGATAAGACTCCAAAAATTTTGGATCAAACTGAAAAGTTTTTATAAAAGCATTATTATAAAATTTTAGCTTTTGATTCTTACTATATATCGCTACAGCAATCGATAGCTTCTCAAGCAAACTTTCTTGTGCAGCTAAACAATTGCTTAGCTCAGTATGTAATTTTTTTTCATCACTAATATCTTTTCCATACATTACTATGCTATTAGAATTTTGCATTGGAACTTCAACAAAATTAAAAACCTTAGGTTCGTTCTTGTAAGTTATTACACACTCTCCTGGTTTTACGTTATAGGAGCCACTTGCAACAGTAAATTTTTTAGAGCTGCCTATATATTTATCATAAAATAAGTTATAAAACCTTACTTTTTTATTCTTATTGTACTTCAGTATTGGAAATGGTAAAGAGTCAAAAATTTTTTTATAGTTCTCCAATTCTCGCATAAGCTTACTATTTTCTAACTCAAGTTCATTAGCTTTTATCTTATAATCGGAGATATTCCTTATCCATAACAACACACCAATCACATTATTAGAATAATCTATTATGCTTTTACCATAACATGTGCAATAAACCTCACTGTCTTTTGACTTTAAATCTAGAGTAAAAGATTTATTTATTTCCTTTGCCTCAGCAAAACTTTTAATTAAGCTTTCTGATTGCTCAAAAAAATTTACAAACTCATTAAATGAATAAAAAACAGTATTAAGCAAAATTAGTAAATTGGGAGAAAATTTTTCTATACGTTTTTTTGCGTCCCAAATATAAAATCCATCATTCACAGTATCTATTAAATTATTTATGATAACATTTTGATGTTGTAAGTCCTTAATTTTATTACTAATTTTTAATTTAGAATATGAGAAAAAGAAGAATACTAGAATTAGTAGTAAAACTATTTCATACAAAAAAAACATAGTATTCTAAAACAAATATAAAAATTTGTAACCTCTCAGCAAAGAGATTGTACTGAAGAGGTATATAAGTGAAGATTGCCCAATACCCTAAAGCCTAATCTCTTATAAAGGTTTACAGAAGGTTTCATGCAATGTGCTACTATGTATTTGCACTCAAATTGCCTAGCTATCTTTATTCTTTCTAGAACCATTTGAGTTCCTATTCCACGACCCCTGTAAATTGGTAAAACTCCATCGCTATAAAAACCAGCTATGCTGTCTTGAATATAAAGACCGCATGTTCCAACAATTTCGTTATTTAGCATTACAAGAAAAAATCTTAACCTTGAGCTCTTATCATCATAATTCGATAATTGGCGAAAAAATGTGCTAACAATACTAATTCTATGATAAAAAATTTTAGAAGTGTGTAAATCTAATTGCTCTAAGAGCTCACTACTATTTACAACATTGAACTTCAAATTTGGAACAGCATCATCAGGCAAAAAATAATCTTTTATATTGAGTAAAACTTTTTTTGGTGTGCTAACGTGTTTTATTTCGCATTTTTCTAAAATACCCCCTATTTTTATACGTGGACTTATTATCCATGTTGCTTCTATATTTCGTGCTTTGAGATAATCTAGAGTTCTGCATATGGAAAGCTCAGTACATTGATCTTCACAAAACACAAAATTAAATAACGATTCTCTGGTACCATTTACTGTAAATATAACATTATCAAATTCGTCATGTATTTCCCACTTGGACAAATTCGTTGCATAAAGTATATAATCCTTTAGGTTCTGAATAATTAAGCTTGAATAACAAATTTTTTTATTCTGCATAAACCAACAATAAACAATAAAAGGCTCCTATAAAAACAAAGGCTAAAATTGCAGCTACAACATCATCTAGCATAATACCTAAAGGACCTTTTGTATTTTTATCAATCAAATTTATAGGCCACACTTTTATTATATCAAAAAACCTAAAGGAGAAAAAGCACACCAACAATACAGAGCTATTCATTTCTTGTTCTAATAATATTGAAACTAGAAGTACTGTCAGCAATTGACCAACTACTTCATCAATTACTACCTCTTTTGGATCATGCGGAGCTTTGTAATGTTGTATATAATTGCCTGTAGACCATAATCCAACTAAGAATAAAAAAAAAATAATTGCTGTACCTAAAATTCTGTCATTGAGTAATATAGGAACAATTGGGTAAGCAGCCAAGCTGCCTATAGTACCTGGCATGTGTTTTACCGTGCCAGATAGCCACCATGTTGATATTAATTTATATAAAAATTTCACAATATACCGAAATATAAAACTAATTTACAAGAACAGAAATAGTATCTTCTATAGAAGTATTTTCATATAGCAATCTATAGATCGCTTCACATATGGGCATTTTTATCTTTAGCTTTTCTGCTAAATCAAATGCAGACTTAGCAGTGTTAAAACCTTCAATTACCGACTTACCTTCTGATAAAATCTGCTGAGCACTAGAACCATTACTATTAGCTACTTTAGATCCAAAAGATAGATTTCTTGAATTTAATGATGTGCATGTCACAACCAAATCGCCTAAGCATGCTGGTCCAAGTAGTGTATTTATATCTACATTGCCGTCACCAACTTTTGCTGAGTATAAAGCCTTAATTTCACTCATACTTTTCGTAATTAATGCTGCATGAGCATTAAACCCAAACCTACCTAGAACAACCCCACATGCTATAGCAAAAACATTCTTTAACGCTGCACAAACTTGTATTCCTATAACATCGCTACTAAGGTACAATTTAATATTTTCTTGCTGTAGCTCTGATACTAATTTTAAACCTAATACTTCATTTTGACATGCAAGAACCATCGAATATGGTAATTTTCTTGCAACTTCTATAGCAAAGCTAGGACCAGAAAAAACAGCAAGAGGATTATTAGGTAAAACTTCATTGACTACTTCACTAGGTAATTTTAATGTAGATTTTTCTATTCCCTTACAAGCCAAAATTATTGCCACATTTTTTTTTAGGTTACAATCATTCAATTGATGACATATCTCCCTTAGAGACTGAGTAGGAACAGCTAGAATTATTACTGAAGCATTAACTGCATCTTCAATAGCTAATTTTACTGATATATTATCAGAAATTGGACAATCAGGTAGCTTGTCACTTTCTCTTTTCTCTTTAATTGATTCAAATATGGCCTTATTGCGAGTCCACAAAATTACATTTTTCTTACTACTTAATGAAATCGCAATTGCTGTACCCCATGCGCCAGCACCTAAAACTGATATTACCACTCAATATTCCTGAAAGTATTACTTATAATTTAAAACTGTAGAATAAGTAAATTAAAAATATAACATAAAAGTATAAAATAGTTTAAATATCTATTAACCTAAGTATTCTTTTAATAAAAATAGCTTCTATTCAATATTTACTAAAAATAGTATTATTATAGTATATCTATTGTATTTTAGATCTATTTGTATAATTTTGGAACGACACATTAACTATTAATTAATAAGTGTAATTTCTATTATTCATTAATAAAAATTTGATTTGTTACTTTCCTTGGTTATATATATTACTAAAATTATAAATTATTTATGGGGTGTAAAATATGCGTATATTATTAATTGAAGATGATCAAGTAAGTGCAAGGACTGTAGTTAATGCCTTAACTTCTGATGGACATTTTTGCGACGTTGTTACTTCTGCACAAGATTATAACAATAATATGGTTTCCTCGGGTGGAGACTGTTACGATCTAGTTATTCTAGATATACACCTGCCTGGTGATATTGATGGATATGATATACTGTTAAGATTAAGAAGTGCAAAAATCAAAGTTCCTGTTTTAATACTTTCGTGTATCTCCGCTGCCAACCATAAAGCTAAAGGACTTGGGTATGGTGCCGACGATTACTTAACCAAGCCATTTCACAAGAGCGAATTATTAGCTCGAATTAAGGCCATAGTCCGACGTACTAAAGGCCATCCCGAATCAGTGATAAAGATTGGTAATATGAATATCAATTTTGATCACAGGATTGTTGAGGTAAAAGGCAAAACAGTTCACCTTACTAACAAAGAGTATTCCATGATAGAATTGCTGGCATTGCGTAAAGGAGCAGTGTTGACAAAAGAAATGTTTTTAAACCATCTTTACAATGGCTTGGACGAACCTTCAGACAACAAAATAGTTGATGTTTTTATGTGTAAATTACGTAAAAAACTTGAAAGTGCAAATGATGGAATAAGCCACATAGAAACCGTTTGGGGTAGAGGATATGTTCTAAAAGAGTATGTTGACGATGAAGAATACTCTAGTGTTAATATAAGCGAAAGCAGTAGTGACTATCAAGCAGAACAAGTGAAGGACAACGCATGAAATGCTTTATTCACCCATTCATTGAAGCAACAAAATAGGTAGATGAAATAAGATAAAAACCAATCGTAAAAGTGAGGTAACATGGTTAGTCTTTTAGAACTTTACAAAGACTTGCAGCAAAAAATAGAAAAGTTGGAAGCTAAGCTAAAAAGTTATAGGTAAGAAAATAAGGTTTTAGAGATAGAGAATGACGAGTTAAAGGAAAAGCTCGGTTAAAATTCAAGCTTTGTTAAGTTCAAAAGGAAATAAAAAAAGAGATAAGCCAAGAAGTAAAAGGAATATAGGTGGTCAAATTGAGCGTACAGGATATGTGAAATGTTTGATACATTTACATAGTATGGCTGACATTCATGCATTGCCTAGGTGAAATATAAGCCGAGTTCTGTTTATGTAGCTATTTATCTGGAGTAAATGTTACCATTTACTTCATGCGATTTACCCGAGTAGATATGAGAAAAACATAAAATCTACTTCTATTTAATCTTGCTCCTAGTGTTGGTTACTTGACTACCAATGTTGCCATTGTTATGGTGCGCTCTTACCACACCTTTTCACCCTTACCTAATAATATTTTAGGCGGTAATTTTCTGTAGCCCTATAACTGGAGTTACCTCCGGCGGGCGTTACCCGTCACTACCTTTTCTTGGAGCTCGGACTTTCCTCTGCTGTGTTTATCACACAACAGCAGCTACTTATTTCACCTAGAAATTATACTTTAACATTAAAATCACAAAAGCAAAAGAAAATTTCCTAACAGTCTACATACTAAAAACATTCAGACAAATAGCTAAAGGTGATATTCCGGTACATCATCGCTATCCCAAGATAAGCTTTTTTCACTTTTAGACTCTAGCTCAGTCAGTCAAGATCCTGGTCCACCGCTTGAAGACGATGAGCTACTTCTTGACCGACTACTACTCTCCACCGATATACTGTTTAGCACTGTTTCAGATTGATCCATAGTTCGCATAGATATATGTCTCATTCTGTTATTAGCGATAAAAATTTCTTCATCGCTATTGCCACTTGAAGATGATCGCCTTCTATCATTGAAATTAGTTAGTTCTAACACAGGAGCAGCATTACGACCCTTAACATATTTGTATGCTATGAATCCTATAATTCCAGCAATACTTATTATCGCTCCAACCAAAGACCCACCTATCATTCCTGCCCTATTAGACTCTATAGCAAGCTGAGTGGGCTGTGGTGAAGGAGTAGTTTGAGGAAGTAAAGTTGTAGTGAACAGAGGAATTGTTACCTTTGTTCCAGTATTTGATATAGTGGACACTGTTTGTATAGTTTTCTCTGAGTTTGTTGTTGGCGCATTAGTTGGCATTGTAGTAATCATAGTTGCTTGTGAAGTCGCAATAGTTTCAGCTACTGTTGTTGGTTCTGATGACGTACTCATCTTAGTTGTTAATTCTGTTAAAGGCTTACTCATCGTAGTACTGCTTGCTGTAAAAGTTGACTCAACAGTCGCTGCTGTAGATTTTACAGTACTTGTCTCAGAACCTGTCTTGAAAGGTAATGAAGAAAAGAGTATGATGAGGTAAGCAAAAAATAGGAGGGTAAGTTGTATCCAAGTGATATAAGTGACAAGGAATGGGAAATTTTAGAGCCCTATGTTGCACAAGGAGCGATAGGACGACCAAGAAAACATAACATAAGAACAATTATTAATGCAATAAGGTACATAATGAGGGGTGGTTGCCAGTGGAGAATGCTACCAAAAGATTTTCCTCCATGGAAAACGGTGTATGACTATTTTCTCAGGTGGCGTAATAATGGAAAATTGAAAAAAATACATGACATGCTAGTAAAAGAGGTAAGAAAAATGGTTGGCAAAAATGAAACACCTTCAGTAGGTATAATTGACAGTCAATCAGTGAAAACGACTCAAAAAGGGGATCAAGAGGATATGATGCCGGTAAAAAAATAAAGGGTAGAAAACGTCATATTATTGTAGATACACTAGGTCTTGTAATTACTGCAGAAGTACACAGCGCAAGCATTCAGGACCGTGATGGTGCTACCAATCTTTTTGTTCAAGCTAAATGCAAAGCTCCAACATTACGTAGGTTTTTTGCTGATCAAGGGTATAAAGGTAAATTACAAAATCGATGTTTGTTGGAAACTGGATGTTTGCTAACGATTACCAAGAAATTGGTTGATACAGGATTTCAAGTTATTCCTAAACGTTGGATTGTAGAACGAACCTTTGCCTGGCTTTCCAATTTTAGACGCATGAGCAAGGATTACGAACATTCTCCTCTTACTTCAAAAAACAATATCTTATTTAATATGATTACTTCTATGCTTACTAAATTAGCCAATTAACTCCTTTCAAGACAGGTTCTTAGTTTTCTGTAAAAATTGTTGGAGTGTTGAAGTATCACGACTATTAATAATATGAAATAACTTTTGAATTAACTTCTCCTGATTCTTTGTTAATTCTGATCTATTCGCTTTAATAACCCATTCTTTTTCTAATAAGCTCCAATTACTTGTATTATCCATTAAGTTCATATTAATCCAAAATAAACTTTGTTTAATGAGTTCGTAGTAGTCATCTTTACTACTTGTTGGTAATTGAGTTATTTCTAATTCCTGGTCATCTGTGCTTGGCCATCTTTGCCCAGTGCTTGGTTTCCATTTCGGTTCCTGCTCATTTGTTTGATCACTTTGCCGATTGGTAAGTTTTATAATATGTTCTACAAATTCTTTAGTCTCAACCACAGCTACCCCCTAATTCTAAATATAGGATGTATTATGTATAATATATAATATTGGTCAAGCTAATTTCAACATAATATTTTTACTGCTCATATTTTTGTTAAGTTTTTATGGTGAGTACTACTACTAGGTTAAAAGTTGTTTATGACTCCAAGTTTTAGCCAGTTTTACTATAGATCAACAAATTTGAGAAGCACTAGCGATATTTAATATATAGGAATATGATGCTTTAAAGGAGTGCAAAAACTGCTGAAGCTTATACAGTAACCTGCGGAGCCACTTCAGCAGAATAAACAAACACATGCCAGTATTAGTAGAGAATTATTTATAAGTCAACTAACTTTTTAAAAAATATTTTAGTGAAGATACCATGCTAGCTAAAGAATTGAATTATTGACTCTTCCTAAGATTGCAAAAAAGGTCGTATATTTGTGAGAACAAGCCGCGTAAAAATAAGGTTATAAAAATAGAAGATTTAAATTATTTCAATAAGCTTAGGCAAAATAGTTCGTATGTAGATATGGATGAAATGGGCTAATGTAGCTAGTTTTAGCGTATAGTTAAATTGTTATATTAAAAAGTTCGTATGGTACATATGGTAGACCAATTCATTCCAAAACAAACTCTTCTCACACTGCTGATTTTGAGCGCCGGAAATGGTTATATTATTTAAATTTATTAACACTATATACTGTAAAGTTAACGGCTGCTCATTTAAGATTTTCCTTCAAATAACTTGATATGTAAGTTTTTTTTACACTCCCTTCACAACCGGTTACCTCTGCCTGCCACTTTTACCTTTGCTAAGATCAGAGATATTACTAGCTTTAGGATCTTCTAAGGTAGATTGTGGGTTACCAAAATTGCCTATATCACTAACAGTAAGTGACATAGGTGGTCCTTTCCCTCCTTGTGGTTGCTGGTGCCATACCCCATGCGTTGGATATTGGCGCTCTAAAAAACTTAATAGTAATTGACGAATTTCATTTAGCCTTTGACATGATATAACAACCCTTCTATTGAGTAAATGCTCCTCCTCAGGAAATTGGTGAATATTATCAATGTTTTGAAATTCTCTTGAGATTGCTCTTCTCCGCTCTTGAAAGTATTGTCCATTTCTAAGATTGTCTGGATCAACTATATTATCCAGGCCTGGAACATTTAACGTAAGAAGATCACGCATTTCATCTAACACACCTCTACCTTGTTCTCCAAGATCACCATTTCGTTGTAAAGCTTGACTAATATCTCTGGCGTTTTCTAATGCCCAGATACCGCAATTATGGCCATCTCTCTGCTGTACTAACGCATTGTCTTGCTGGTCAGCAAGAACATTATGGACTGGAACAGGAGCACCATTTACTATAAGATTGTTTAGCTTATCCGGAACGTTACCACCAATTGAACTAGCATAATACCCATAATACTTCCTATTTTGAAAGGCAATAGTTAATGTAGCCCAATGGCTGCCATCTATATTAACAATCAAATTTGATATCAATATTTCATTGTTTTGCATTTCTTTATTGCTAATATGATTTTGCAACTTTTGCAAATGATCATTTACCCACCCTATAGGTAGTGTGGCAAAGAGCACATTATTATGCAGAACAGGCTGTAAGTTATATAGTGTTGTCCTTGCAGCAGAACGTATATCCCTTTCTTGAAGCCAATAATGATAGTAACGATTATCTGTTGCAAAGTCTAGTGTGAGTATATCATGCACATTTTCTATCGAATTAAGACCCATTATATTATCTTGAATATGCAGATTTACTAGGGGTAAAATATCATCTTCTAGCCTTACAATTCTTTCTGTCCTTCCACCGGGTCCTGAAGCACGACTGGAGTCAAGTTTATTTCTATGTGAAAATATAAGGTCCTCTGCTCCCTGTGCACCTCTATTAAATACAGCATAAGATACAATCATACTTCCACAAGTAGAAAGTAACCTACGTTCTTTCACTTCATTCGTAAATTTACGCATCTTCTGTTTTGCATTACTTTTCTGTTGTGCTACTACGCTTTGATCATTAGCAAATCCTAATATAAATCCAATTGAGTGAACATCTGAATCATTCTCTGTAGGTTGCCTTGATACTAGGAGATCTAATCTATGCTCTGCAACTCTTGTATTTACTCGCTCCACTATTTTTCCTACCATTCTTATATCGGAAATACATATTTGACTTATCTTGTACCTAGAAACTACTTTACAAATATCGTCACAATTATAAAACACACCATACAATATAGACCGAAACTTGTCCTCGCTATCTACATCTATTATTGCATTACCATTCATATTTTCTGGCATTAATACTGCAGAAATGTTTCTAAGTAATTCTTGATACTGAGCTTTATCTCGCCAGCCATCATTTAAAACTTGATCTAAGGCATTATACACATTTCCAGCATTAGGGACTTTCACAAGATTACCACCAATAAAATTATTTGCATTATTATTTTGGTAATTGTGATATAAACCAAGGTTACCTGTATGAATATTAAAGTAAAGTTGATTATTAAGTGTGTATGAAACTTCCCATACATGAACATTATTCCCATTCATATTAAGATCTTGTAAATTGATTGCTCCTTGTTGTCGTGCATCGTGAGCTCTAATATGAAGTATAACTATATCAGAACCTTCAGCATGAAAGACCATAGTTAAACATCTTAAACCCTCATCACCATGTCTAAATGTATACTTTGTTACAGGTGCTTCCCCTCCCCCTTCGAGTTGTAAATGGTGCCTATCAAAAACACTATTTCCAGAAGCGAACCCAATTATGCAATCAAATATTCTATTATAATTCTCTGCATTTCTTGGTATTTCAGCAGGAAGATGTTCAAGTAAGAAATCTCTAACATTTTCTCTAATGCCTTCATTCTCTACACACTCAAATAATCTTTGTACTAAAGGAAATTTATCCTGTTGAAGTTCTACTGTATCAACACTAAAAGGATCTAGATTTACATTAAAATTCAATCCAACACAAACAGTATGCTTTGATGTAGGTATAAATGAAGAATCGTATAACCTTTCAGCGTAGCCTATGGCACGGTTTAATGCAACATCTGACGGTGCCTTACATCTAGTAATATTAAAAATAAAAATATTTTTTCTCTCTGCTTGATGATGTACAAGAAAAGCAACGTGTGAATTTCCAATAGACAATTCAAGGTCGATATCTATTTTGTAGCGATGACTAAAATTTACTAAAAAACCTAATAAAAACCCGTGACTCTCAAATTTTTGATTGCGATTTTTAATATTATTTTTTAGCGCTTGTCTGTAATTACCATAGATGTGAGTGATGTATGGCAAAACTTCCTCGCGCATTCTACGTTCTACATTTTGTTTTTGGTTGTTTGCTAGTATTTCCATAAAGTTGTCAGTCCCTTGTTGACTTTGTACTACCTGTGCAAAATTGACTGATCTATCAAGTTGTCTGAGCTGATTTTGATTAAGTTGTATTCCTGCTATTTCCTTAACTGTCAACACACTGCGTGGCACACGCACATTAATCTCCCTAAGCCTATTACGTTCTATATGCCTCAGAAGGCTAACCTCAGACGCTGAATATTTAGCAAATCTATCTCTTTCACTAATCACCCCGAATACTTTTGCAATTGCCTTTCCCTGACTCTTGCCCTTTCCATGCATGTATACTTTGTATTGCTCAAAAATTAAGTCTTTTTTCCTTAAATTTGGATTTTGCTGTCTAATCTCTTGCACTAGAGCATTTCTCTCCCTTGTACTGAACCTTAACCCATCACTATTAGGACGATCAGAAATACTGTAACATCTGACAACTTGCTGTCCGTCACGATAAACAGCGACTTTTAGGTTCCCTGTATTTCTATTTCTACCACCTGTATCAATACCATGATTATCAAAACGAAAATACACTCTCTCATTTGCTTTTAAGATATTAGCATCATGTGCAGTAGCAAACATACTAAAAAAGAATACAGGAAGGAAACGACCTGAACCCACATGATGCGAGAAAGATGAACAACGATCTAAAAAAGATTCAAATTCTTGTCTAAAAGCTTCAAGATTTCCATCAACTAAACTTCTAATTAAAGACACAAAACATCTCCCTATTTGCTACAACGAGAAAAATCACTTACACCAATGGGTGAACTACTTAATTAACACTCAGCGTAAAGGCCCTTTTCCTCTTACGAGAACCAGAAGAAATCACACCAGGAAATTCAAGCTCGGGCTCTGGCTCATTACCGAGAGTATTAAATAAACCATACGCGTCAAGTTAAGAGATTGTGAGCAAATTTAGAGAAGTTAAGGTGGATACTCTAGTTTTTCTGTACTTGTCTTTTAATGAAAACTGCGACCAAGTTATGGTAAGCTTTTTGAGAAAAATATTTAAGCCTTTAATTTTATTATTTAGTGCTAAAAATAACTCTCTAACCCGTCTTTTTAGCTCAATAAATGCCTTTGTTAAGCTAAGCTCCGTATTTTTTTTCAGTTCTGTGCAACCCACTATTCCATGAAATATAAGAATTGCACACAATTTGGCATATAGCTCACATAATACTCTGTATGGCTTTCCTCTCAGCTTATCAAGCCTTATATTACTCTTATATAATTTGAACAATAATTCAATTTGCCATCTTATTCGGTAAACTACTAGTATTTGCTCAGCATTAATCTTACTTTTTGGAACATTAGTTATAAATATCGACCAATTTAGTAACTTTTGGTTCCTTTGAGAAGATGTGTATCCATGTGATCTTGCTAACCTATTAGCCTTTCTTCTTCTAGCCATAGCTTGTTCTTCAGTTAGTTTTTTAAATATAATTCTTACTTTAACCCTTGTCTCTTTTCCTAACAATACCTCCTGTTCTAGAAAAGATCGATCTCCCAAATGTTCTAGTAAATCTATTTTTTGACCTGTCTCTATATCATATATGTTAGTATCGGATTTATAACGACTTATGAAATAAGCTCCTATTTCATTGATTTGTTTAAAAGAACTTGGCACAAAATAACCCAAATCAGATATTAGTAAATCGTTGTTCGATATATTGCTTAAATGGCTTCTATAACCCTGATCTGACCTTATTCCCTCAGTTATATTAAGCTGGTCTAATGTCTGGTTTAGGTAGTCAAAAACTAATTGTAACTTTATTCCAGACTTAGTATTGCTTTCATAACCACTGTAGCTGGTACCATAACCTTTATACATTTCTTCCATACTGTTAGGTAAGCTAATGTAGCTGCTGTCTAATAATTTAACACCTCCAAAGTGCTTCAAGATTCTGCAATCAACTTGTAAGGTATTTTTAAGTAACGTTAAAGATTCATTATACATTCTTTTCATAAATTCCACTGCTTCCTTGGTAAATCTAAAGTCCAGACCTTGTTTTGTTATATTTATCGAGTCTTCATTCAATAATTGACACACTGTCTCTATACTACAATTATCAACCCCTATATTACCCAAAACGATGGCTTTTATGAACGACGAGCCTTTTAGCTTCCTCTTTCTTTTTATGAACCCTGTTGTAGCTGAGATTTTATCTGCTTTTTCATTAAAAAATTCTTTGAGCTTTTTTGAGATGCAAACTATTCTTTTCATTGTATAAGTTCTCCGTTTTCTTTGTTAGATTTAAGAGAACTTATATCTTTTTTTTCTCTTCCTTACACTAAGTTTATTACCACAGTTCCTTAACTTGACGCGTATGATTAAATAAACTGTGTCAAACCGCATTTTTAGCTCAACTCAATTTTCAATCTGTTGGGAAAGAAAATGTCGAGCTGAGATATAGTCAATGCCCAATCATGTACAGGCATAGTCCATTTCTCCTCCGCTTTCTTTATAGCACAATATACCTGTTTATACAAGGCATTTATGCTAGTAAATGAGCCCTTGGTTTTGGTGAATTTCCTAATTTGCCTATGTAGCCCCTCTATGGGATTAGTAGTATAGATTATCCTCCTAACTGGGTCGGAATACTTAAAATAACCAGATAGGTTTTCCCAATTATTCTGCCAAGATTTTATAACCATAGGGTACTTTGTGCCCCATTTTTCATCTAATTCCAACAGATAATTCTCGGCAATTTCCTTACTTGAAGCTTGATACACCTTCTTTAAATCACTCAAAAAACTCTTTGCATCTTTACTAGCTACATACTTCAGTGAGTTACGTATCTGATGCACTATACACACCTGCACTTCTGCATAGCACTGATAGGCATGTAAATCACAGTGAATTTACGCAGCTAATTTAAATTCAGCCATACCTATATCAGTAAATTTGTTCAATAAGTAGCACTTAATTAACAGCTCTTTTTCACGATTTACCTCTGATTTATTTTTCAAGCCAAACCCAAATATTTGCTTCAACCTATAGAAAAAGACTTCAATATAAGACCGTGCTCCATACTTAACTTTTTTCTTCCATTCATTAATACCATCTTCATAATTCTCATATGACCTAATTCTACTAATATACTTGTTTCTTTCTGATAAGTAGTCAGCTAAACAAATTTTAGTATCCTTCCTAGGGCGAATAATAGGCACAATATTGTATTTTCTGCATTCTTTATACACACTTTTTATATCATAAGCCGCATCTGCTCGAATAGAACAAATGTTATATTTATCACTGACTTCTTCTAACATATCGCAGACCGGCAAATAGTCTACAGCAACACCACTAGTGTAGTTCATGCTTATTGCTTTCTTATCATTTATGTTTAAAACAACATGTAATTTTCTTACTTGACCATAACCACTGTATTTTCTTTTTCGAATATTAAGCTTACTATGCCCACCGTTATTATTGTAGATACTAACTCTAGTGCTATCTACGGCAATTTCAACATTTTCCAGATCGTCTTTATTGCTTCTATGGTCATCAATCTTCAAATTAAGCTTTTTAAATCTTCTGGAAGCTTGTGTATAGCTGATAATCTTAAGTTTTTTGCCTATTTTACAAAACCTACAGCTTGTCTCAAGCCAATTCTAAAAAGATATGTGTATTAAAATTACAACTTTATCACTATAAGTGTTATTGCCACCTGCAACTTTTGGACTATTTTCATACCAATTTTCTATGGCTTGATTAACAAAATGAAAAACATTTCCTCTTTTTTTGAGAAACTCGTTATATTCTCTCCAATAACAAAAATTGGTAATCACTTCCTTTTTTTGTATTATATTTCTCCTTAAGCTATTAAAATAACTTTTTTATAATAAGTTTTGTCAGATGAAGTTTAGTGTTAGTATCCCCTTTGAAAAAGGAGAAGAAAAAAAGTTCCTGAAATATGTAAGTAGGCAGCAAGGTAAAGGTGAGTGTCAGTATTTAAAGGATAAAAAAGAAGAAAGCAATAACCCGATTAAACTTAGGATTGCAGAAGTTGCTGCGATTGAGGGTAAGTACAACCTTGGCGTGTACGCTCGGCAGTATATTAAAAAAGGTGATGTTATTGGTTATTACAAAGGGAAAAATGTTAAGTCTGGTGAAGTTGTTGATAGAAAATTTTTGATGATTATGAATAAAAATCAACAATTAGACGCAACGTGTATTTTTAACTGGACACGTTTCTTAAATCATTCAAGCTTTTCTTGTAACTGTTATTTTGCAGAAAGCAATGATGGTAGGGCTATTCAAGTGCTAAAAAATATTAAAGAAGGTGAGCAGCTGCTCATTGACTACGGTGGTTCTTACGTATTTGACATCAATATCGTTTATTTACATCCAACTGATAATGATCTTTCATATGAGGAAAAAGTGGCTGCTAATAAGGGATATGAACTATTGAAGATAACGAAAGACACAGTTCCATTAAGCAGTATGAAGAAAATTTTCGACTTCGATGATTGTGATGAGATTTATTTAATCAAATTGCATAAACAAGTGCTTTTCCCAAAACTTCAAACTGAATTCAATAAAGGCGAAGTAAACGAAGAAGAGGTTGATTTGCCATGTTATTTTTTAAAAAATAAGAAATATTCTTCCATTCAACAACAAGTTACACCTTTAATGTTTGCTTGCTATAAAGGACTTATAAAGGAGGTGAAGTACTTATTGAAACACAATGCTGATCCTTTACGCAATACGCTACATGGAGGGCATAACTCGCTGATTTTTACAATTTTAGGCACTGCAGAGAATAATACAAAAAAAGAAATTTTTAAACTTTTAACAGAAAAAGTGCTCTCTTCTACACCTCGAGGTTATAAACATCTAATTGAGGAAGAAACAGACTCTCAAGGTCTGAGCATATTTGATTACATTTGTAAGAGCGATCTCTTAACCATTATTACTGATCCTCAAGATAAAAATTCTGCAAACAAAATTTTACTTAATCTTCAAACAAAAATTTTAAATGGCAATTTTCCAAATAAGTTTTCGAAAAATGTTGTAAAGCAAATAGATCTTAAGAAGCTCAGTTTTGAGTTGCCTTGTGTTAATTTCTACGATAAAAATTTCAATAGTAAAAATAAACGTATAAAAGAAGAAAATAATCGAAAAGCAACTTTAACCGCAAGTGAAATAAAAAGAGAACATTATAAATATGTTAAGGCTGAGGTTGATGTAATTCAAGCTGAGGAGATTGAAGGCTTGCTGAGGAAATGTGAATATAAACTTAATCATAATGAAATAATTGAGATGTATAAGCAAGTCTTTGCTCACTGTGCATGTTACTTAGATGCTGTGGACAGCTTAAAATATAAAAACAAAGTCGATAATTTATTAAATTTTTTTCAGAACAAGATTTCCTGGAAAGAGAAGCTATTGATATTCAGTTACGCTCTTCAGAATCTTAGTTATTGGCATGGACGTGACTATGATGGGGAGCCATGGAATTCCATTCAAGCCTTCAAATACCTAAAAGATAAGCTTGATACAGATGAATATTGTGCTATACGAGATAAGATGTCTGTTAAAAAGAAGGAAGAGTTTGATAGTATGATGGGTCATTTTACCGATGTTAATATTGATCCTGCTATCATAAAAAAACTTTACAAATAGTTAATAGTGTGTACTAATGGCAGTATGTGTTTTTTGAGATCTGTATCATGAAAGCGTGTATAGTAAGTTCTATAAAGTCCAATCTTGAAAATGGTAAATATTCAGATGCTTGTTCAGATTTTTACAGCGAAGGGTATGACAACGAAGTGGACTTTTTATGTTATATTTTAAGAGAAAAAAGACTTGATTGCTTTTTAGAACCCTTGTTACTCTTTTACAAGCGAGATCTTCCAAGAATTCTCAAAGTAGCAGATAAAAAAAATGGTGAACATTTTGTGTGCGTTGCATACAGAGAAAGAAAGTTGCATAGGGTTCTCGAGGCGATCAAGCTTGAGGTGGGGTCCTGTTACCTAAGGAGAGAAAGTTGCCTTTCCCCCCTCGGCTTCAAAACCGGACTTAACAGTTTCCCGTTATCCTTCATGGCTTTGTTGCATAGCTAGTGTTGGTTGAGGTTATTGTAAAAAGAAAAGCTTTTTAATATATGGCTACTAACGCATTTTGTTGTAAAACAGGCATTTTTCAAACAAGTACAACTTATGCCACAAAAAATGAGAGTAAGTAACCAAAGAGAATATAACGAGTTTCTCAAAAAAAGAGGAAATGTTTTTCATTTTGTTAATCAAGCCATAGAAAATTGGTATGAAAATAGTCCAAAAGTTGCAGGTGGCAATAACACTTATAGTGATAAAGTTGTAATTTTAATACACATATCTTTTTAGAATTGGCTTGAGACAAGCTGTAGGTTTTGTAAAAGGTTATATGGTACAAATAGGCAAAAAACTTAAGATTATCAGCTATACACAAGCTTCCAGAAGATTTAAAAAGCTTAATTTGAAGATTGATGACCATAGAAGCAATAAAGACGATCTGGAAAATGTTGAAATTGCCGTAGATAGCACTAGAGTTAGTATCTACAATAATAACGGTGGGCATAGTAAGCTTAATATTCGAAAAAGAAAATACAGTGGTTATGGTCAAGTAAGAAAATTACATGTTGTTTTAAACATAAATGATAAGAAAGCAATAAGCATGAACTACACTAGTGGTGTTGCTGTAGACTATTTGCCGGTCTGCGATATGTTAGAAGAAGTCAGTGATAAATATAACATTTGTTCTATTCGAGCAGATGCGGCTTATGATATAAAAAGTGTGTATAAAGAATGCAGAAAATACAATATTGTGCCTATTATTCGCCCTAGGAAGGATACTAAAATTTGTTTAGCTGACTACTTATCAGAAAGAAACAAGTATATTAGTAGAATTAGGTCATATGAGAATTATGAAGATGGTATTAATGAATGGAAGAAAAAAGTTAAGTATGGAGCACGGTCTTATATTGAAGTCTTTTTCTATAGGTTGAAGCAAATATTTGGGTTTGGCTTGAAAAATAAATCAGAGGTAAATCGTGAAAAAGAGCTGTTAATTAAGTGCTACTTATTGAACAAATTTACTGATATAGGTATGGCTAAATTTAAATTAGCTGCGTGAATTCACTGTGATTTACATGCCTATCAGTGCTATGCAACAAAGCCATACTGGATCTCGCCTCTTCATAGATAATAGCAGAATGTTTCTTACATATTGATCACTTATCGGATTACCTTGACTTTCCATAAGATGGTACAAGCCTCCACCTTCTAGGTGGAGAAACTTTAGTTTGTCAATGTCATAACTGTACTTTATAAAGTATAGTTATGACGGAATATGACAAAGGAAAACACACTGTATTTTATCATAGGTACCATATAGTCTGGATTACAAAATATCGGTACAGAGTATTAACTAAGGCTATGAAGGAGAGAATACGAACAATCATAGCAGAAGTATCTGAAGAAATGGAGATTAAGATAGAAAACGGAGTAATATCATCAGATCATTTACATTTATTCGTAGTAATACCTCCTCATATAGCTGTGAGTGATTTTGTTCAAAGAGCCAAAGGCAGGTCTTCACGCAAAGTTCAACAAGAATTTCCAGAGCTAAATAAAATGTACTGGGGAAAGCGTTTTTGGGGAAGAGGATACTTTAGTGCTACCAGCGGACATATCACAGATAAAGTCATTAATGAGTACATCAATAAACATACAGATGCACATCAGCCTCATTCTATATCTAGTATAAGATTGGAGTAGCTTTAGCTTCTCACCGCGCTTCCAGCGCTATATCCAACCTTTCGGCTCTCAGCCGATAGTGGTTGAGTATCTATCTCTTCTGGAGTAAATTGACCCTTAGAGAATGCAAGCTGTTTATTGAAAAAATCACCTATCTTATCCATTATACAATACCTAGATGCCATATCATACCTTGGCAGTGGGTTATCTATTCCACCTATTTTCTCTTCAGTCAATTTCTGACCTAAAAAAACATTATTTAACCTTGTATCCGACCAACAATTTTCATCTTGGAATATATTGTACAAAAACTGCAGCTTATCATCCTTAAAGAATTGCACATACTCCATATAGTTTTCTACCCATCTCTTGATAGCTAATTTCTTTTCAGCAACATTTGGATCTGTACGTTGAATAGAATCTTGCAATTTTTCAAGTACTCTAGCATGACGATCTGTCCATCTTGGCATTCTACCTCCTATATAAAAATATTTACTGCATTATGCAAAAGTTAGAATCAAATATCAACAATAAAATTATCAAGGATAAAAAAATTTTATGAAAAACATTTTCTATATTTAGGCATTCTATGTTTGACTGATACGTAGAATTAGTGAGAGAATCAAATAGGCCAGTAGCAAGAATAGTGGAAGAGTTAGATATAGGCTTTAATATATTAGACTAATGGATAAGGGCTCTAAAGGAGTTACAATACTTAGGCTTTTTCCTTAAGTTTTGAAATTTCAACTTTAGGAAGACCGGTAGATTCAGCTATTAAGTCAACAGATACACCTGCTTTAAGTAGGTTTTTTGCAACTTCAATTTCTCTTTCTTTTCTGCCTTTTTCCTGGCCGATTTGGATGCCTCTTTCTTCTCCAACCCTAAGACCTTCATCAAATTTTTGAGCTAAAGCAGCTATTTCATCCATTATACGTTTTTTCATTTGTTCATATGCTAGTAATTCTTCTTCTGACCAGTTAAACTTATTCATCTCTTCATAAGCTCGTTTTATTATTACATCACTACCAACTATCTTATCTAGATCCTCTTCCCTTGTTTCTCCTGCATATCGAAAAAAATAACACCATTTCTCTACTATATTTTCTAGTTGATCTTCCTTTGTTTTTGTAAATTTTGGTAATTCTATGAATACGAAGTAAAAATCCTTTAAGTCATGTTCAAAGCTATTTTGATCTAAAATGACATGATTAGATTTGTACTCAGCTTTGTCTGGAAAAATAATACAATCAGCAACAGCAATAAAGATAATTTCCTTGAGGTTATGATAGTCATCACCTTGATCAGCTTGACTTGAATAGGCTTTAGCAGCATAATATTGAGCACGCTTTTCGAAGCCCTTGGTCTTAGTGAACTGGTCAGGTAAGGAAGCAGTATTACTACTACCCCCTCCCTTAGAAACGCAGCATGCAGGTTTCCCCACACTACGCTTGAGCCCCTTATCTAAGTTCTTCTTTTCTAGAACCGGCTTGTCCTTCATGATTCCTCAGGAAACATCATTCTTAATGGTGACACCAACAGTAGAGAACCTTCTCTTGAGAAAGAGCTTGCTAACATTCTTGTTCGTTTCACTCTCTCATCAAAATACTTTTTCCATTTTAAGTCAAGGGGATTTGCATCCGCTCTGATTTTAACATGTCGTCTGATAGGTATATCAATCAGCTTAAGCAGTCTTAAATACCGTATCTCTTTTGGTTTGTTCTTGCATATGGGTGCAGCAAAAACCCATTGGCGTTGACCCATTACTTTGAAGTAACGATTCTTTATCCAACGTAATCCTTTACGAGGATGTCTTTTCTTTGCCCATTTCCATAAACTATGCCAAATTTCATTGTCGATCTTTCTAAACGCTTTTTTAGCACACACATGGTGATAGTAATTTCCCCATCCTCTCAGTAGAGAGTTGAGTGACTTAATTACTATAGCCTGAGTGTTCGCTATATTTGCTTTTATCAATGTACGTGCTTTATTAAGAAGTCTTTTAATACTTTCTTTCGAAGGTTTAATAATTAACTTCTTATTATATCTACGTACATTACAACCAAGAAAGTCAAACCCTGTTGTGATAGATGTAATCTTTGTCTTCTCTTCTGACAGAATTAAACCTCGCTCATGAAGAAAAGATGATACTAAAGGCTTAACTTCCTTTTCCAGTACTTCATGTGTGAAACCTGAAATAATAAAGTCGTCTGCGTATCTGATTACATTCACTCCACTTCTGATTTTGTTTCTTTTTCTACTGCCGAGTTTACCAAATCGACTTTCCAATAACTTTTCAAGTCCGTTTAAGGCTAAATTGGCTAGTATTGGAGAAATTATACCACCTTGCGGGGTACCTGCAGTTGTGGGATACAGAGTTTTTGATTCTAGGAAGCCAGCTTTTAACCAACTATGCAGAATTTTTTTCTCCATAGGAATATGCTTCATAAGCCATTCATGATTAATGTTGTCAAAGCATCCTTTGATATCACCTTCAAGTATCCATTGTAGTTGATTACGACTTGCCAGTAACAAATGACAAGCTACTGTAGCATCTGCACAGGATCTTTTAGGTCTAAAGCCATAGGAGTGACGATCACTGATCGTTTCAGCTATCGGTTCCAGAGCAAACAGATATAATGCTTGCATGGCTCTATCTTTTATCGTGGGTATTCCAAGAGGTCTTCTTTTGCCATTAGATTTACTGATATAAATCCGTTTTAGCGGAGAAGGTTTATATCCTCTTTGCTTTAACTGCTTTATTCCTTGAAATTTAGCATTGCAAGTTGACCATAGTTGACGATCTACACCTGCTGTGGTTTTTCCTTGGTTTTCAGTTACTCTCTTAACAGCCAAAGCTTTTCCGCTAAAAGAGCGTGTGAGAAGATGTTGTAAAGCTTTTACCTTACCCCATCTTCCTTCTTGGACAGCCTTAACAATACGTCTTTGTAGCCTCACAATAACTTTCTGGCATTTCTTCCATGGCAATTGCTTCCATGCTTCAAAGCTTTCGGTAGATGCACTTACGGGTTTACTTGTAATCATCTGCTTTCCTACCTTAAGTGGTTAACAAAGTTTCTTGTCACGAGGGACCAAATGGAAGTCTGCTCGTTTTCACGCGAATTAATGTTACAAATTCTATCCATTTCGTTACAAAATGGCATTCGCTTTCTCCATTCTCCTTTACCTGCACTTCCATCAGCATTCCTTGCGGTTTGCTTGCCATGTAGGCGAAAATACAGGCTTACCCTGTTTCTCCAGTCATACAACAGTGGGTTAGGTGGCTTCTCTATACCGGTGGAGTTATTATTTGCGTACATCTAGAAATGAAAAATGTAACTTATCCACATTACCTTTTGGTCAGAGCTTATCAGCATCTTTAGCTCTTTCATCGTATCGGTACTTATAAAGCTTCACTTACGTTCACCATACCACTAGCCTAGCCCTCCAACCACATGATGCTTGCAGTTTATGCCCCTCTCACGATTGAGCATCTTCTTTTTCAAGAGGAGGTTCATTGTCCGCATCGCTTGGCACCAACCGGTTGCCCGATTCGCACTGATGCGTAGACTCAGACGGCAAAACATCTGGTTTAATAAGTTTTAGAATCCTTTCAGTTTCTTTCTGAATGAATTCCTCTCCTTTTAAACAATATGACCGAAGACTTTCAGGTCGCACCATCTCTATAATGTATCTTGAACCTTGAGAGTCCTTACAAAGAACATCGACAATACTTTGCTTTTTAGCGGCAATTTCAGGGTCCATAATGGTGCTAAGGAATTCAACTTCTTGTATAGTATTTATTTCAGTAAACCCCAAAATATCATTCAAAAAGTGAATAAGGATATTCTTATTTTTTTCAGTACCGAATATTTTCTTAAATGTTAAATCAAGCTTAGGATCTAAAAATTTTGAAAGAGCCATAGGGAATCGACTTAAAAAGCATTAATAATTATACACAATTGTGAAGAAATATTCAACGTTTTTGTGCTAAAGTCTATTAAAGTTAGCTAAATTTCAAGAGTTGGCAAAAAACTACCTTCATAGATGACCATAGAATGCTACTGCGCACCTTAGCTGTTTATTTTATCATCTTTTACAACTCCCTCCATAAACCCCAGCAAATGAATTCATGAGCTATAAAGAGCTTTAAAAACACTTATTTTGGGTGTGAGAGATTAACCTCCTAATAAAAATACAAGCCCAAAAGCTCAATTACGATTTACCTAATATCGTGAGATACCGTCTCGTCAGTCAACAAAAAAATTATAAAAATTGAACCTTAAGCTGTATTGTAAAATCACAAAATACTGCCAACTGTTTAGTGGTATAAAGATTATTATAGTTAATGTATATGTTGATAAGTAAATTAGTTTTATATATAAGACAGCAGGAATTTACTTATCAACATATACATTAACCAACTACATTAAACGAATTTATATAAAATACTATTTTATATTAGATGGTAGCATCTTAAATTACTAAAACTTCAGTCAACCTCCTAGCCCTGTAGTTTTTAATATGGTCAGGATTAAAAGCACTTTTGGATCTCAGGATACCAAAAATAGTATGGAGTAGTTTACGCATTGCAGCACCAACGATGGCCATATTATGCTTACCCTTTTCCTTTAATCTTTGGCAAAAGCTCATAATGATAGGATTGTGATTCTTAGCTACTATAGCAGGAAAGAAAAGTGCCTTACATAATGTTCGCGAACCAACTTTACTTAATCTGGGCTTGGCATGTACAGATGAACCTGACGTTATGTTTCGTGGTATAACTCCTGCATATGCTGCCAATTGCCTGGCATCTCTAAAAGCCTTTATGTCAGGAACTTCAGCTAAAATAGCTATTGCTGATTCCTCTCCTATTCCTGGAATAGTTAATAAAAGTTGAAAATTTTCCAACAATTCTTTGTGCTGTTTTAGTAGTTCACGTACAGAGTTTTTTATTGTTTCTATTTTTTGTTCTATGTTCATTGCAAGGTCTTCCCAAGCATTTGCAACTTCTTTTGGCAGTCTCTCTTTTTTTTCTAAGTGGTTATTTACTAATGTCAATTCATCTTTTAACGCAGCCGAGCAGCGATAAAGATGTTTTAGTTTTTTCAATTCAGAAGAAGGCGGTGTCCAGCGAGAAGGTTCCTGTCTTTGGCAATAATCAGCAATAATTTCTGCATCAGTCTGATCATTCTTTTGTCGTACAAGCTTACTCCTCGCATAAGATTTAATACAATAAGGATTTATAACACTAACAAAATGCCCAGTATTGTGCAGAAATTCAGCCAAAGCTCCGCTATAACAACCAGTAGCTTCCATACAAGCTTTCACTTGTTCTACGTTATGTTTTTGTAGAAAGCTCAGTAGACCTTGAAACCCATTATCATCGTTCTTAAAGCTCCTTTTCCTAGCTTCACGTTTTCCTTTTTTGCTTATGAATGAAAGAAAGACATCAAAACGTTCTTTTGAAATGTCTATGCCTAAAAAATTGTTGATCATATATAACCCCGTACGTTACTATTAAAATGAAAAGTAAGGCTTACCTTGTGAATACAGAATTAGAACCACTTAGGTTTTTCTATGATACCGTCCAGCCTATACTTTTGAGGAGGAAGCTCTTATCTCACGAGCAGATTCTTAATCTTGGACAGGTTTCAGAGTTCTTCCTCCTCCATCTAATATTTAAGCTTAAAACATTAGATGCTTTTTTCAAGATACAAGGACAGGTTCATTAATCTCCCACACCTTTACATGATAAAGATCTTGAAACTTAGTGTCAACATTTCAGTAGCAAATTTATGTTAAATCTATATCCTGTCAATATGGACAAAAAGAAGGTTATAATATATACAGATGGATGGAAATCCGGGGCCTGGTGGATAGGCAGCCGTGGTGATGTATGAAAATAAAAGTGTCTTTATCAAGAAACGTATCTCTGGAGGTGAAAACGAATAACAAAATGGAGTTAAAGGCTGTGATTAACGGGCTAAAGATGTTGAAAGTTTCTTGCAAAGTTGTTTTACACACTGATAGTCAGTATATTAAACAAGGTATAACAGAGTGGATCAACAAGTGGAAAACAAATGGTTGGAAGACAGCTGATAAAAAGCCAGTAAAGAACAAGGAATTATGGCAGGAACTAGATGAAGTTGCTTTGCAGCATGATATTAATTGGAAGTGGGTTAGAGCTCACAACGGTAATATGTACAACGAGGAGGAAAATAGACTTGCTAGAAAGGAATCTAAAAAGCTAAAATATAGAGATTGTGAGGTCAAAAAATCACCAAAAAATAGAGGGAACTCTAAGTTTCATAGATTGGGTGGGGTATTATGGCAATAATTCTTTTAGACACAAAAACTATAAATCGTATAGCAGCGGGAGAGGTAATAGAAAGGCCAGCGAGTGTAGTAAAGGAATTAGTAGAAAATGCAATAGATGCTGGAAGTTCAGAGATAGAGATCAAAATAGAAAGTGGTGGGCGCAATCTTATAACTGTGACAGATAATGGAAATGGAATAGAAAAGGAAGATTTGGAACTTGCCTTTATGCGCCACGCTACTTCAAAATTAAGCGATAGTGAGTTAATAGAAATCAAGCACCTTGGGTTCAGAGGAGAAGCTTTACCTTCAATTGCAGCAGTAAGTAGAATGAAATTATCGTCTAAGGCAAGTGGAGCAAAGGAAGCATGGTCTATAAGGTATGAGGGAGGAGAAAAAATAGAAGAGGTTATCCCTTGTTCTTTATTACAGGGTACATATATTGAAGTTCGTGACTTATTTTTTGCCACACCAAATAGACTAAAATTTCTAAAAACCGAGAGGGCAGAAACACAAAGCATTGTTGACATTGTAAATAACTTAGCAATGATTAACTACAGTATTGGGTTTACTCTCACTTCCGGTAATAAAAAGCTCTTAAAATATGCTAAACAAACTTCATTCTTTAACAGACTATGTGAAACAGAAGAAGAATTTCAGAGCAATTCGCTGGAAGTTAAAGAGGAAGAAGAAGGAATCAAACTTACGGGACACATCTGTAAACCAACTATTAGTTGTGGCAATTCAACTCAGATCTATACGTTTGTTAATGGAAGGCCAATAAAAGACAATCTACTTATTGGTGCAATTAGATATGCGTATCAAGATTTTATTCTAAGTGGGAGGTATCCTTTTGCAGTGTTGCACTTAGAGATACCATACGATCAAGTAGATGTAAATGTGCATCCAAATAAATCAGAAGTAAGGTTTCAGAACAAGAGGCTAGTATATGAAATAGTGAGAAGAGGGCTAATAAAAGCATTATCGACGAGAATAGGCACGTTCGCAGCAAGTGATGTTAAGTCTCAAAGTATTGAAGAGTTTGATAGTCAAGAGAAGGTTAATAGTGAAGAGAAAAAAAATCAAAAAGAGTTTTATGAGAAGAGGCCAAGTCTTTTAGAAAATCGTCTAATGAAAGAATTCAATGCACCAGATGAAAGAAGGCGAAGCTTACCAGAAACGTTTAAATATGGAGAATCTCTACCCCAAAAGGGAACGATGGTTTTAGAAAGGAAGCAAATTGATTTAATAGCGGATCATCCTCTAGGATATGCACGCTGTCAGGTCTACAATACTTACATTATTGCTGAGGCTAAAGGAAAATTAATTATAGTAGACCAGCACGCAGCCCATGAGAGATTAATACACGAGTGCTTAAAGCAAAAATCAAGCATAAAAAGACAAAAACTTCTTCCTGAAACAGTTGAAATTAAAAACCAAGCTGGAATGGGGATGGTTAAAACTTATAAAGATGAGCTTTTTGAAATGGGTTTTGATATTGAAATACAATCAGAAGATAAAGTAACGATAAAAGAAATACCTGCAATCTTGGGAACAATAGATATAAAAGAGATGCTAGTTGATATAGTAGATAAGTTAATGGAAATGGAAGATACGTTGCCAATAGAGGATAAGGTGAATAAAATATCAGCCACAATCGCTTGCCATGGAGCAGGAAGAAAAATGAAATTGGAAGAGATGAATGAGATACTAAGACAAATTGAGAAAACTCCATATCCTGGTCATGAAAGACCAACGTATATAGAAATGAAACTAAGTGATATAGAAAAATTGTTTGAAAGGAGATGAGTTCAGTTTGTCAAAAAGGTTCCCAATTAAGTATACGTAACAGCTCTTCTGGTTATGGAGTATAAAATGTGAAAAAAGAGAATAAATGCTCTAATTTTTTAGATTACAAAGTAATAGGACAGGAAGTAAGAAATCGTAGATTAGCAAAGGGATATACTCAAAAAGATTTAGCAAAAAAAATCGGAACAACATATCAGGTAATACTTCAATACGAAAAAGGAACACGCAGAATTTCAATTAAGAAGTTATATGAATTAGCAGAAGCATTATCAACAACTGCTAGAGATCTAGCTTGCGGACAAGAAGTATCAAATGAGGGAAGGTATGAGGAAGAGGAGGTACTAAATCTAGTAAGAAGACATAAAGAGATTAAGGATCAAGAATTACGTGAAACGTTTTATTTATTAACTAAATTCATCCGTATTAGTGAGGAAGAAAGTGGAAAGGCGGTAAAAATAGAAGTAGCAAAGGGTTTGGTTAAGGAAGGAGTTTCTGCTCATGTTATCTCTCAAACGACCAGTTTATCTATTGATGAATATGATAATGATGAAAAAAAAATTTCTATTCCGTATAAAGTAGGTCGAAGAATAAAAGAATGGAGGTTGAGAAGAGGATACACACAAGAAGATTTAGCAAGTAAAGTGGGCATAATAAATCAAAGAATATATGAATATGAACAAGGACGAGCTGGTGTTTCACTTGAAATGTTAGATGAAATAGCAAAGGTACTATCAATTAGTATTACAGACCTACTTCCAGAAACAAGAGAAAATGAGAATAGTGAAGCAGAGCTATCAAGGTTAATAGAAGAATATAAAAAGATTAAAAGCCAAGAGCTACGTAATGTACTAATAAAATCTCTGTTTGAAAGCATACAAGTTTGCAAAGAGAAAGTGAAGAGAGTAGAAAAGATGAGAATTGCAAAGAATTTAGTTAAGGAAGGAATTTCTATCAATATTATTTTAAAAACAGTGGGCATCTCTTTAGACGAAATTCAACAAATTTAAAATAAAAAATCAGTATCTATTAATATCTTTACTTTTTGATGAAAAAATAAGTAAAAAAGATTGAAAAATTGATTTGACTTCACTCAAAAGCTATGGCCTTATGCCAATGCTGACAAAAAACAGCAGTAAATATATAAAAACATTTTGTTATTAGTGAAGGGTAATTTTTATGAATAATAAGAAAGATCGTAGAGAAGAAATAGAATTCAGAGCATTAGAAAGCAACGGTAAAGCACTACTTGATCGTGAAGTAATAGAAACGTTTCTAAGTGCAGTGCATGACAGGGAAGAAGCTCGAATTATTGCTAGAAAGCTAATAGATAGTTTTGGAATAGGAGGAGTTTTAGGCCAGGAAATAGATGACTTGAAAACTATAGAAGGGATAACTGACTCTACAGTAGCAGTAATTTTATGCCTAAAGGAAGCTGCAAAGAGAGTACCAAGAGAAGAGTTAAAGAAAGGACCTGTAATGGATAACTTGGAAACCATAGTAAAATATTTGAGGGTGAGTATTGGTTATTCAGAGGAGGAAAAGATGAAAATAATATATTTTGATCAAAAGTGCCGTTTAAAGGGGGAAGAAGTGTTCACTGGTACAGTGGATAAGGTACCTTTTTACATAAGAGAAGTAACAAGAAAGGCATTAATAAGAAAAGCGACGTCAATAATAATATCGCATAACCACCCAGAAGGAAGGTTAAAGCCATCTGATGAGGATGAAGCTGTAACTAAAGACTTGGCTAAAGCTTGTCAGACTATAGGGATTAGGTTGCTGGATCACATTATCATCACAAGTGTTGGGTATTTTAGCTTTAAAGAGCAAGGACTGTTATAAAGCAGATGTTTGAAGATTTTCATGAGCTGTTTAACTACTTGAATGAAGAAAGTATTTGCAAATACATTAATTGTTGCTTATAATTAATGAGAAAGTATATATTGAATTAATAATAAAGTAATAAAGTCGGTTGTAGACTTAGTAAAGTATATTTAATAGCGGAGGCTAATATGAGTAATAAAATAATTGTACCTTTTGATGATCAAGAAGGAAGTACTTACGAGTTAAACATTGATCTTGATAGATTATCGAAAGGTGAGATGTTAAATGCGATTATAGGAATTGGCCGTACTAAGGAGCAATCCACCTTTGTAAGCAAAATTAATAAGGCTAAAAAGTTTGGAGAAGTGCCCTTCCCTAATAGAGACGTTCAAATCAACTACGGAAAAGGGCTTGACTACATATATGGCACAAAACCTTTGAGTAATCAAGCAGATTATCCAGAAGGGTTGAATCCATTTGCTTCAGCTTTGCAAAAAATAAAGCCAAGTGCAGGTGAAAGTGAAACTTTGAGCTGGTTTAAAAGTGAAGTGGTAGAGGCAAAGAATGTAAATGAATTGCACAAAGTTATAGACAAAGTACTAGCTTCTGGAGGAAGGCTAAATGCATGTAATGATGGAGAGTGGAGCTTTGCTGAATATGTAGTATTGGGTACACATTTTCATAAATTAGAAAAAAGTGATCGAAAAAAGATAATGCGTAAATTAATGCTAAGCGGTGCAGAGTTTCATGATACTTTATTGGAGAATAAATTGATAGGTGAAATCTATAATGAGCTACAACCAGAAGTTCAGCCACAGATAGAGAAGCAACTAGAAGAACTAGAAAAAGCTGGCGAAAGTGCTGTTCAAGAAGGAGAATTAATAGATATCGAGATAGACAATACAACATCGTATATAGAATTTTCTGATAATAGCAAGGTAGAGGTAGCCAAAATACTGGAAGCAAACAGAAAGTTAGGAAGTAATATTTTAAAAATTGGTAATGATGCAGTTGAGGTTAAAAGCGAGAAGGGAGGTATAAGAAACTATATCGATATGTCAGATGAAAGCTCTATTATATTACAATTTCCTACAAGCATTGGTCAGCTAAATATTATATTGTACCACGATGTAAAAAAATATGATCAAGTACAAGTCAGAGTAGAAAACAAGGAAATGTGGGCTGAGTTACAAAAAAGAGGCGAAGAAATAGGAAAAAACTGCCTTTTTGGGGGAGTGAAACTTCAAGAAGCAGTAGAGAAAGGTAATTTCACTAGATGTGGCATATGGAATGAAAAGTATGCTATAAAAGAGATTGGCAATGATGAAGTATTGTCTTCATGGGTAAATAGGGTATGTGGAGGTAGTAAAGAAACCTTTAGGGAACTTTAATTCATTTATTTTAAGGTTCCAGAGTTTACTGGAGCCTTTGAGCTATAGTAGAAAATATTATATATATGGTTTTTTGCGTGGAAAAAAGTCTAGATTATGAAGTAGGACAAAAAGTAAAAAGTTGGAGGTTAGAGCGAGGTTATACTCAGAAGGGTTTAGCTGAGAAAATTGGTGTAAAGTACTGGGTAATACTGCAATATGAGAAAGGGAACCGTAAAATTCCAATTAAGAAGTTATATGCCATAGCAGAAGCATTATCAGTAAATGTTAAAGGTCTAGTTTGTGGAGAGACACTACCAAATAAAAAAAGATATTTTGAAGATGAAGAAATATTAAATTTAGTAAAGGGGTATAAGGATAAAGAATTAAGCGAGGTATTTTATTTATTAACCAAATTTATTCGTTTGAGTGAGGAAAGAAGCAGAAAAGCGGTAAAAATGGAAGTAGCAAGGGGTTTGATGAAAGTAGGAGTTTCTGCTCATGTTATCTCTCGAACAACTAACTTATCTATTGGTGAGTATGAGGAGAACAAAATTCCCATTCCATACAAAGTAGGGCAAAGGATAAAAGAGTGGAGATTGATACGAGGATATACACAAAAAGATTTAGCGAATAAAGTTGGCATAACAAATCAAGGAATATACGAGTATGAACAAGGGAGAGCTGCTGTCTCACTTGAAATGTTAGATGAAATAGCAAAGGTATTATCAATCAGTATCATAGATCTACTTCCCGAATCAGATGAGGATAGTGAAGCGGAAGAAAAGCTATCAAACTTGATAGAAGAATACAAAAAGATTGAGAGTCGAGAATTACGCGATATGCTAATCAAGTCTTTATTTAAAGGTATACATGTTTGTAGAGAAAAGGTCAGAGAGGAAAAGAAGATTGAAGTTGCAAGGAATTTAGTGAAAGAAGGAATTTCTGTTGATATTATCTTGCAAACGACAGGCTTATCAAATTATATGATTGAGAAATTTTTGTGATTTCATAAAAACTTAGCCAATAGTGGATTTTTTTGTGATAGAATATATGTTTGCTTCTGTAGGAAAAACAGCTTTTAGAGGATTTATCTATGATAATTCAGAGCATATTGGCTCAGCAAGCTACGAGCTGGGGAAAAAAATAGAAGGTTGTAGGATAGTACAAGGGTATACTCAGGCAAAATTAGCAAGCAAAATTGGTTTAACACATAAGGAAATACATAACTTTGAACTAGGGTGCAAGGCTATTACAATCAAAGAATCGTATATAATAGCAGGAGCATTGTCAGTTAATGTTATAGATCTACTTCCAGAACCAACAGTACTAAGAGAAAACAGTTGGTATGAAGATGAGGATAAAGAAATAGTCTATCTAACAAAAATACATAGAGAAATTAAGGATCAGGAATTACGCAAGAAGCTGTATCCATTAGTAAGGTTTGTATATATTAGCGAGAAAATTAGCCAAGAAGAAGCGAAAATAGAAGTAGCAAAGAATCTAGTGAAAGAAGGAGTTTCAGTTGATATTATTTCCCAAGTGACTCGCTTATCTACTTATGAATATGATGATATAGAGAAAGAAATTTGTACTGATTCTATACTCTACAAAGTGGGGAAAAGGATAAAAGAGCAGAGATTAATACGGGAATACACTCAGGAGGACTTGGCAAATAAAATCGGTTCAACACCTAAAGAAATACACGACTATGAACGAGGATATACAGACATTCCAATTGAAATATTATATAAGATAGCAAAGACATTATCAGTTAACATTAAAGCTCTTGGACTAACAGAATATGAAAATGAGCCAGTTTTTGGGTTTATAGGTAAATGCGAAAAAATTGAGGATCAAGAATTACTGGATACGGTAGCCAGATCTTTATCTGAAGGAATGCAAACTGGTAAAGAAAAGGTTAAAAAAGCAGAGAAAATCAAGATTGCAAAAGATCTAGTTAAGGAAGGTGTTGCTATTGATATTATTGTGCGAGCAAGTGGCCTAACTGCTGATGAGTGTGAAAATTGAATTGTGTTAAACAATATATTAAGATGTAAGTAAAGATAGTTATATATTTAATATTTCTATACAGAATTTTTCTATCACTTTCTGATTGTCCTCTATCATTGCCTTTGCCTCCTGTTGAAGAAATTTGATATTTTTTGATGTAATGTTATCCATGTCAGCCGACGCTAGCTTCAATTGCGATTGTATTCTTACGTATCTATTGCCTATTACTTGATTCATCTGATAATTTACGCAGTCCAATCCAGAGGCAAACATCACATTTAACAAAGGTTTTATCCAGCCTATTTTTCCAAATCTCTTTGAATTGGCATACTCTATGCTTCTGTCTGTTCTTCCAGTACCTATCGATAACAGTAGAATATCATCATTTGGAAATAACCTCTTACCACTTGCATATGCACAAGCCGCTGGATTATTGGCAAACACCCCACCATCCACTAATACTCTGTTTATCTGGTTAATTTTTAGATGTTTTGGTATGAAATAAGTAGGTGCAGCCGTTGCAGCTCTGAGTGCATCTTTCAGCTTAATATTACCTTCTTTCCAGCTTTTGAAGAAAAATGGGCAGTTATTGTGAATATCGTAACTCGTAATCAACACATCACTTAAAGTGTTTTTAAGGATATCATCGCCAAAATATTTATCCAGTACAAATTCAATATTTTTATGTGGGTATTGTGTGCAATTAAGCCAAGAAAATATTGATCTTCTCAAAAATGAAGATTTAAAAATATATGACCCGTATTTTTGGTAAAGCTCGACTAAATCATTGGCTGAATATTGAGGGTTTCCTTGTTTATCTTTTTTACATAATCCTGCTATAACAATTCCACCGGTTGAGGTTCCTGCCACTAAATCAAAGATTTCAGCTATCGGTTTCCTTGCCCTCTTTTCTATTTCTGCTAGTATAATGGCTGGTATGATGCCTCTTATGCCTCCGCCGTCAACTGAAAGGATGTATTTTGCCATGGTTAGGTATTTATTGATTTTATTAACTTGTTCGCTTTTATCGGGATGTGTTTCCTGCCCAAAAGCCACAGTCTGCTTCACGCCTGGAGAAAATTGCACCAACCTAATAATTGATTCCGTAGACTATGCTAAAAAATCTGTGTTGGTTCAGGCATACCAATTTACCTCAAAGCCTATTGCTGAATCCTTGGTTCAAGCTAAAAAGCGTGGAGTTGATATTAAGGTTATTCTAGATGAATCACAAACTAGTTCAAAACATAGTGTAATTAACGAATTATTTGAGCACAAAATCCCGATATGGATTGACTTTAAACCAGCGATTGCTCATAGTAAAATAATGATTATTGATGATAACAAAATAATAACTGGCTCTTTTAATTTCACCTATGCAGCTGAATCAAGAAATGCTGAGAATCTACTGATTATAACAGGGGATCCTCAATTAGTTGAGCAATACATCGAAAACTGGAAGGATCGTCAATCTCAATCTGATCCTTATACACCAAAAGTAGAAGAATAATTACTTTAAATCAGCTTTAAGTTCATCCAATTCCTCAGAAAGATTTTTTACCCTTTCCTCAAGTACTAACACTTTTTCCATTAAACCATATTCAATGAGTTTATCGTGAAATTGTACCCTTGAGTCTAGCTTGGATAACCACCATATCAATGCTACGGTTTGGATTAATATGGTAATAATTACCGTAATTGGGATTTTTTGCTTTTTCATGTGAAAATATTAACTTGTTATGGATAGTTTTAGAAATTTATGTATAGATTATAGAAAACTTACAGCTTTAGTGATTACTTTTTGTTGATTCGTATTGATCCTCTGCTTTAGCAAGTAGCTTTATGATTTCTCTATATGTTTTGCCTTTGTTTTTATCATATCGCAATTCCACTACAGCCATATCTCTTGGTCTTCTTCCATCTCGATCTGTAGCTATAGGATTTGATCCTTTATCTAATAAGAATTTGACAATTTCTAAATGTCCATTATCTGCAGCATAATGTAGTGCTGTTCGCTTAAATTTATTGGCAGTATTTATATCAACATCCTTTTCTACTAAAAATTTTATAATTTCTAAACATCCTTTTTCTGCAGCATAATGCAATGCTTTTTCGCCAATATTTACATTATTTTGTATCAAGAGCTCGATATTTTCTAGGTCACAAGTTTCAGATGCAATCTCTAATTTAGTAATGCTATCTTTATATCTCTTTTCAGATAAGGAAATACATACGATTACAATACATACTGCTAGTGCTATTAATAAAATTAGTCTATTTTTATATATGATCGAATTTATGTTCATGTATTATATATTTATTTGGAATTAAATGACCATTTGCTTAAGTTTCACTTAAACAGCTTTGCTCACTGTTGCCTCTACTATAGTTTGATATCCTCTATTATTCAGAATATGTTCTGCCTTGCTAATTATCCATTCACCTTCAATTTCCTGACAAAATCCTGAAAGGCTGATCTTAGCTTCTGCAAATAATTCTGGATTACCAGGAACAGTTACATTTAAATTTGATGTACTACGTTTTAGTTGTTTTAACTTAGCTGCTGCTGCACTAATTGCTGATTCTGCGGTAGAGTAAAGCGTTTGCAGGGTATAACTTGGACCCTCATTTCCCACTTTCTCTTCTATAGTTTCTCCCTTTTCATAACTGTGCCATTTTGCAATAACAGATCCATATTTGTTACGCACATTAAAATTTACCTCCCAATTTATAATATCTTTAGGTGTTAATACTGTTGTACCTAACATCTTTCCAGTCGCTGATCTTGCTTCTCCCTTTGGAATAAAAATTATATATCCTCCTGCTGGTTTTACTAGTGCATCATATTTTTTGCCTAATCCTTCCAAAAAACTCATGTCGCTTTCATCTGCTTGAATGGTATGTGGTATAAATGTATTTTCAAATCTTTCAGCGACTTTACCTTCATACCCATGTTCTTGTGCTATTTCTTTAATCAAATCTTCCAAGGTAATGTCTTTCCATTCCTTTGATTTTCTTTCCTTTAATGATCCTCTTAAACTTGCAGCGTCACATTTTATTCTTAAAGTTTGTGGTGGACTTTGTATTGTAATTTGATTTGCCTTATATACCCCCATAGGTAATAAACCTGTTTCTTTATATCCTAGAAAAACCTGTAAATTACCCTTAAGTTCTAAAGCGCTAGAGTTATAACTAATATATATCTCAGCTTCGTCACTTGTAGTACCGGATCCATCAGTAACACGTAATAATATTAAACTCTTTTTTAAAACCTCTGTTACTGGGTTATTTTTTGCTACTATATCAAAGTCTGGCGTCATTCATCTAAAATATTTATGACAGATTCTTTCGATATTTTCTGAATTTTAGGAAGCTTAATTCTTAATCCAGCGGGCAAAAAGCTTGCGTATTCTGCAAGGCCTGGATTTTCAAGCAATACTTCCTCCACTGCTCCACTACTGTATCCATAATGTTTCCAGCAAATGTAATCCAACATTTCGTTTTCTTTCGTGTAATAATAAATCACTTACTGTAACTTTTTAACTTCAAAATAAACTCAACTTTTCTCGGTTTTCCATCAGGAAAAAATAATATCTGCTTTTCTTCTACATTAGTAATGACAAAATTTCCAAATACACTTCCTGAATTATCAACTAGAACGTGTGGTTCTTGAGTGTTACGTATATTTTTTAGCTGTTCTAAGCCATTACTCTGATAACGTGAATAAATCACTCCTGTTAAATCAATACATTCAATTCCTGAACCAATGTTTTGTAGCGACGTTTTTTCAATACATTC
Organism: Wolbachia endosymbiont (group B) of Horisme vitalbata; assembly: GCF_964028625.1. NCBI lineage: Bacteria > Pseudomonadati > Pseudomonadota > Alphaproteobacteria > Rickettsiales > Anaplasmataceae > Wolbachia > Wolbachia endosymbiont (group B) of Horisme vitalbata. The sequence continues at coordinate 1,191,606 of NZ_OZ034797.1, read as the reverse complement.
AATTGTATACCACCTTTTTTCTTTACTGTATCTTAGAACCTGTCTTGAAAGGAGTTAATTGGCTAATTTAGTAAGCATAGAAGTAATCATATTAAATAAGATATTGTTTTTTGAAGTAAGAGGAGAATGTTCGTAATCCTTGCTCATGCGTCTAAAATTGGAAAGCCAGGCAAAGGTTCGTTCTACAATCCAACGTTTAGGAATAACTTGAAATCCTGTATCAACCAATTTCTTGGTAATCGTTAGCAAACATCCAGTTTCCAACAAACATCGATTTTGTAATTTACCTTTATACCCTTGATCAGCAAAAAACCTACGTAATGTTGGAGCTTTGCATTTAGCTTGAACAAAAAGATTGGTAGCACCATCACGGTCCTGAATGCTTGCGCTGTGTACTTCTGCAGTAATTACAAGACCTAGTGTATCTACAATAATATGACGTTTTCTACCCTTTATTTTTTTACCGGCATCATATCCTCTTGATCCCCTTTTTGAGTCGTTTTCACTGATTGACTGTCAATTATACCTACTGAAGGTGTTTCATTTTTGCCAACCATTTTTCTTACCTCTTTTACTAGCATGTCATGTATTTTTTTCAATTTTCCATTATTACGCCACCTGAGAAAATAGTCATACACCGTTTTCCATGGAGGAAAATCTTTTGGTAGCATTCTCCACTGGCAACCACCCCTCATTATGTACCTTATTGCATTAATAATTGTTCTTATGTTATGTTTTCTTGGTCGTCCTATCGCTCCTTGTGCAACATAGGGCTCTAAAATTTCCCATTCCTTGTCACTTATATCACTTGGATACAACTTACCCTCCTATTTTTTGCTTACCTCATCATACTCTTTTCTTCATTACCTTTCAAGACAGGTTCTCAGTTTCCGAAGGCACACTAGTTGACGTTTTAGCAACCGTGGTCGTTTGTGAAGTAGAAGTTGTTTTTGCTACTGTTGTTGGCCCCACTGTTACTGTACTTGTTTGAATTGTTGACTCTGTTGAAGGCCTACTCGTTGTAGAAGTAGGTGCAGTGGTAGTTGATGCTACTGTTGTTGACTCCACTGTTACTGTACTTGCCTGAGTTGTTGACTCTGTTGAAGATTTACTCATTGTGGAAGTTGGTACAATGATAGTTGATGCTTCTGTTGTTAATTTGGTAGTCTTTACAGTGTCGGTTTCTGTTGTGCTAGTAATTGCAGCAGTCGTCGTTTTCTTAGAAGTCACAACCGTCTCTGTAACAGTTATAGGAGCCACAGTACTGCTGGAAATAATACTAGGCATCAATTGGCCGTTAATGATATTAACAAAATCACTGAGAGCTTTGATACTGCTTGTCGGTATTATCGTTGCTTCAGAAGATTTTCCAGAGCTCTCTCTATTAAAAGTTATAATACTCTCTCCACTTACCGCAGTGACGATAAAACCTCCTTGGCCATTGTCTTTAACGTACAATTGTTCTATAGGATCTTCACATTCACAAACAGTAAAATTTGATTTTGGTCCTTTCTTAGCAAGGCTTACTAAATGCAATTCTTGCGTATTAGAAGATTGTTTTTTTGCAAGAAAAGCAACCTGATCATCGCCTTCAGTTTGTTTCACATACTGTAAAAAGTTTATTTTTCCTGGATTAGAGTTAATAGATGATGCTATATTTAATTGGCCGCTTTTATTACCAAGCAAAAAGTCATTAGCTCCCTTTCTATCTTTCAGATTCTGAACTACTTCAGCCACATCAAATTTAAAAATGTTTGTTCTTACTTCTTGATTTTTAGTAATCTTTCTCATCTGTGCATAAAGCATCGTATTTTCATCTAGTACTAATTGCCCTGGATTATCAAATTTGAATAATTTCCTTTCTGTGATGCCGCTTTTTCCAGGTAAAGCCCTAAACTTTCCATCTCCTTTTGATTCTAAGTACCAAGAAACTAAAATTTGATCCTTTAAGTTATGAGCAATTACAATGACATTACCATTACCAACTTTTACTGCTTTTGGTTGAAAATAACTATTACCTGTATTTGCAAGATTCTTGTTATCGTCATTTTTTTGTAATTTTACTTTTCCTGAATGTTCAACTGAAGGTGCATTAGTTGAATGTTGAATTTTATAAGTGTGAAACATTAAACTTTTTATGTATTTTTTTCCTTCTTCGTTAGTTTCTTCTGTAGGAAAAATAACTCCAACTTTATCTACTTCAGCTGAATTTTCTATTAGTGTGGGAGATAATTGGCCCTTAAATTCATTTGCTACGTTGACACATGTATCACACTCGTATGTTTTTGATTGATATAATGGACTAATAAGTAACTTTACTCTACTGCTTCCATTGCCGTTATCTTGATAGCTGAGTCCATAAGTAACTCCATTTCCTTCAATCAACCCTACGTTTACTGGGTTAAAACCTATCGCTTCTTTAACTTTCAGTGTAGTTGTATTAACTCTAAATAATCTACTTAATATAGACATAATTATATTTAAAATTTTAATAAAACGCTATTATGATTATTTCTATATGTAACGTCAATAAAATTTTAACTAAAATTAAGAAATTAATTTTTAAGTGCTCTAAGATAATACGCTAATAAACCCAGATTTCCCATAGACAATATGTTTCCTTTGAAACCATATAATAAATTTAGCAGCTTGTTGACAACAGAAATTCCTTTACAAATCCCCCAAATACCCTTACCATGACATCAAGGGTATTTATGACTCAAAACTTGTTTTTGATCTGCAGGCTCAATGACAAAATTCAGTAAAAAACTCAGGGTATTTATTGGCGAATTACATAAAATTATAGTGGCTTTTTTTATTTTTTCTACATTCAGCCAAAATCCGCTTAAAATAAGCGTTAGAACATTATTACAATGCCAATTTACATTATAAAACTCACTACTAGGGGATTCTTTTGCCTTTTTTCCATCTGGTTAATTTCTTAATGTTTATAATCCCGCTACGTGTTAGTGATATAACTATACAAGAAGTAGTAGAAAGCTAGCTTGCATTAGCTTTATTTGTTATAATTACATTCGGTTTTATAAAGTGAGGAGTAAATATGCCAGAAGTTACTGGGGAAGATTCTAATAAGGAAAGTAGAATAGAAAACGAGCTACAACAGGATTATGAATATGAATTGATTAAAAGTTTATTCATGTTTCCTGATAGGCGTCATTTGGTAGATATTGCTGAAGCTACAAAAGGCTCGTTTGATAATTTAATGTGTGCGTGGCTTGTTACAACTGAGTTGACAGACAGTCAAGAAGAGTTAGATGAGGAATTGCTATCTATTTTTAGTGCAATGAGATCTTTGAGTGCAGGAGATAGTTACCGACAACTTCAAAAGTTTTTATTAAATAATAAAGATAATCAAAATCTAAAAACCGTTCTTAATTGTGAAAGGGGAGAGTCTAGTTTGACGATATTGCACATAATATCAAGTATGGCTTGGGCAAGAAAACAATATGATTGTGCCGTAAGTTTGCTTTTAGAAGCAGGAGCTGACCCTAATATCAAGAATGATAAAGGAAGGACACCATTACACTATGCTACTGGACCTTATAGTATAGCTGCTCTCTTAGAAAAGGGAGCTGACCTTAATGCAGAAGATAATGAAAAAAAAACGCCTTTGCATCATGTTGCTAGTGTTGGTTGTTCTGAAGGCGTAGTTTTACTCTTAGAGAAAGGAGCTATTTCTGATCAAGGTGATAAACAAGGAAAAACTCCTCTGCAAGTTTCACGTGATAATCATCATGAACATATTGAAAAGTACTTTGTGACTTATAAGCGAGAGAAGTTGAGTGATAAGTTACGCTCTATAATGGAAACAAAAGACTGGTTCGAAGATGGTTCAGGTTACGTTTTAACTAAGAGACAGGGGGGCTTGAGAAGAAAGTTGTTTGATATAGTAAATAACTCAGAAGGTGATTCAGTTGTTGAAGATCTACAAGAATTCTTAGATGATTTTGGGAATGATCAAGATCTAAGAATGGTTTTGAATCTTCGAAGTAATGAAGGAGAGTTGCAGGTGCATCAACATGCTAAAAATCTTGATTCTTTTGCTCGTTCAGGTACTGATGAAAGAGCAAATAAATTTGAAGTAAAAAGATTACTTTTGAAAGCAGATGCAATCAATTTACAATGGTCAAGTTATGATGAGAAGGAGTATTATTCTAGGGATTTATGGAGTAATTTACCGCCGAATCGACAGATAAAGCTAAAAGAATTTTTAGATAAAGTTTCTAAAGCTCAAAATATGGATGAACTAGAAGGAGTTGTAAATGAGGCTATTCTCTCAGGAGGAAGGATTAATAGACGATTTTCTCAAGATAAGAAGCGTAATTTTACAGATTGTGTTATGGAAAGGATTGGTGAGTTAGGAAAGAATCCTGAAGTTGCAAGCAAGATAGTATGCAAGTTGGTATCAATAGGGGCAGTGTTATATAATAAAGATAATATGAAAGTAATTGATACACTAGAATCTGAATTTAAAGAGCACAAAGAAAATATGATAGAAGCTTATCTAGATTATCTAGAGAGTACCCTAGATTTTATGGAAGTTATAAAAGGAGCAGTTATTAATGGTATGGTAAAGAATGCAAAAATAGATAACACTACTTTATACTCGGAATATTCCGAAGATAGTATAATAAATGTTGCAAGGCTCACAGAAAAAGCTAGTGAGTTAAGGCGAGCTCAGGGAAACATAGACTATGAAAGAGATATAATAAAGATTGGTAAAAGTGAGGTAGCAATTATAACAAAGAATGGTATAAGGAATTACACCAATCTTGCGGACGATAGTGATATAGTGTTGACTTTCCCTACCACTAAGGGAGAGTTAGACGTTAGGTTATATCCTGATAAGCAAAATAAAGACTGGATAAAGGTAGAAGTAAGAGATCAAGAGAGGTTGAAAGAATTAAAAGATTGTGGAGAAGAAATAGGAAAAAATTGCTTATTTGGTGGTTACTCAGTTTACAATGCTATTGAACGTGGGTACTTTGAAAGGCCTGCAGGAATTTTCCAGGGAGAAAGATTACAAAGTGGTGAAAAAGTTTCTCATGTAGATCAATTACAAAGTAAAAAAAATAATAAGGTACGTCAAATTGGATTATACTAAGCTTGGTTTACAGTAGGTCTTAGATTATGCAAGAAGTCTAATTGCAATTGTTAACTCTTCAAGTATAATTTGTTGAGATTTACATGAACCTTATTAGATGAAAGAGAAAGAAGAGCAGTTTAGTTTTACACCAGACAATCTTAGCAAAGCAAAAAAGTCTATAGAGATGTATCCTAAAGGTAGAGAAGGAAGCGCTGTTATGCCTTTACTGTATCTAGTACAAGAACAATGCGGATGGGTTTCTGAATCTGCCATGCGCTACGTTGCTGACATGCTTCATATTCCACATATTCGCGTATATGAAGTGGCAAATTTTTACACCATGTATAATTTAAAGCCAGTAGGTAAATATCTAATACAAGTTTGTAGAACAACTCCTTGCTGGTTATGTAATAGCGAAGAAGTGTTAAATACCTTTAAAAAGAAACTAGGAATCAATATCGGTGAAACCACTAAAGATAATCTATTTACTTTAAAGGAAGTTGAATGTCTTGGTGCATGTGTTAATGCCCCTGTTGTACAGATCAATAACGATTTTTATGAAAACCTCACTCCTGAAAAAGTGGAAAATATCATAGCAGAACTTTCAAGTAAATAGATGGAAAAGTTCTCGTTTAGGATAACCAAGCAATCAGGTTCTGCAAGAGTTGGAACGATCAAAACTCCAAATGGAAGTATAGAAACACCAGCATTTATATTTTGTGCAACCAAAGCTGCTATTAAAGCTGCAGATATCGAGAGAATCAGAGAAGCAGGTACTCAGATAATACTTTCCAACACCTATCACCTAATGCTCCAACCGGGAGAGGATACTGTGGCAAAGCTTGGTGGCTTGCACAAGATGATGGGATGGAGTGGGCCAATGCTCACTGATTCTGGTGGATACCAGATATTTAGTTTAGGACACGGATCAGTTTCAGAAGAGATAAAGGGAGTAAGACAGAAACAAAAAACTCTGATCAAAATTAACGAGGATGGGGCAATTTTTCGTTCTTACATAAATGGTAAAACTTATTGTCTAACTCCTGAAAAGTCGATACAAATTCAACAAAAATTAGGTGCAGATTTAATCTTAGTTTTAGATGAATGTACTCCATTTCACGTCAGCAAGGAGTACACAAGGAAATCGATGCTCATGAGCCATAGATGGGCTGAACGTTCTTTAAATGAATTTGAAAAAAATAATAATGGCAAACAGGTGCTTTATGGAATTAGTCAAGGCGGAGTGTATCAAGATTTGCGTAGAGAAAGTTGTGATTTTATCAACGATTTGCCATTTTTTGGTCAAGCAATAGGTGGATCACTTGGTCAAAGTAAAGAGCAGATGTATGATGTAGTTTCCTTTACTATGGAACATTTAAAAAAAGATAGGCCTACTCATTTGCTTGGTATTGGTGGAATTGTAGACATTTTTCGTGGAGTAGAGCTTGGAGTTGATACATTTGATTGCGTGCATCCAACTCGCCTCGCAAGACATGGTGGCGCGCTTGTTAAAGTAAAAAATAGAGATTCTATTTCTTCAAAGTGCAAAGAGCATATTAATTTGCGAAATCAACGATTCGAACTAGATGATAACCCAATTGAGAGTGATTGTTTGTGCTTTACCTGCAGAAAACATTCAAGAGCTTATATACACCATCTACTGAAAGCTAAAGAGTTGCTGGCTTATACACTCGTTACCATTCACAATGTTTTCTTCATGAATAAGTTGATGGAATCAATAAGACAAGCAATATTGAATGATAGGCTAGATCAGGAAAAAAATAATTGGATTAGTGAAATACCGCTGCATTGTGAATTATATACCTAGTTCATATTTTGCACATGTGCGTTGCATTTTTTAATCTTCTTTAAAAACTTGACAGTACATTATATATACGGATATACTAGAAATATAATTTTTGTGAGGCATTTATGGTTAAAAATAAAGAAAAACATCAAATAGCGTTTTGCGTTTCAGCCTTTACACTCTTAGCTGGTTTATCATTAATCGCAACTGGAATTGCAGTGGGTACCGTACCTGCTATAGCTTCTTGTTTAGTGATAGGAGGAATTTTAACTGCCTTGTCTATTGTGCAATCAGTAGAAAGCTATTTATTTTTACAAAACAGCGAAAAAACTTTCAATAAAATGATTAGTGGTATATGCGATGAACCAGAAAGCAAACTTTTTATAGAAAGGATTTTGCAACCATTCATTGAACTTTTTAGTGAGCATAAGCAACATAATTAAAGTACACTAAGAACCTGTCTTGAAAGGAGTTAATTGGCTAATTTAGTAAGCATAGAAGTAATCATATTAAATAAGATATTGTTTTTTGAAGTAAGAGGAGAATGTTCGTAATCCTTGCTCATGCGTCTAAAATTGGAAAGCCAGGCAAAGGTTCGTTCTACAATCCAACGTTTAGGAATAACTTGAAATCCTGTATCAACCAATTTCTTGGTAATCGTTAGCAAACATCCAGTTTCCAACAAACATCGATTTTGTAATTTACCTTTATACCCTTGATCAGCAAAAAACCTACGTAATGTTGGAGCTTTGCATTTAGCTTGAACAAAAAGATTGGTAGCACCATCACGGTCCTGAATGCTTGCGCTGTGTACTTCTGCAGTAATTACAAGACCTAGTGTATCTACAATAATATGACGTTTTCTACCCTTTATTTTTTTACCGGCATCATATCCTCTTGATCCCCTTTTTGAGTCGTTTTCACTGATTGACTGTCAATTATACCTACTGAAGGTGTTTCATTTTTGCCAACCATTTTTCTTACCTCTTTTACTAGCATGTCATGTATTTTTTTCAATTTTCCATTATTACGCCACCTGAGAAAATAGTCATACACCGTTTTCCATGGAGGAAAATCTTTTGGTAGCATTCTCCACTGGCAACCACCCCTCATTATGTACCTTATTGCATTAATAATTGTTCTTATGTTATGTTTTCTTGGTCGTCCTATCGCTCCTTGTGCAACATAGGGCTCTAAAATTTCCCATTCCTTGTCACTTATATCACTTGGATACAACTTACCCTCCTATTTTTTGCTTACCTCATCATACTCTTTTCTTCATTACCTTTCAAGACAGGTTCTAAGCATAGAAACCACTTTATCGTAACTTGGCAATGAATTAATTTCTCCAATCGCAGCTAAAGTAATTCTTTCATGCTGAGATAGCAATTCTTCTGCTGCTTTTTTTATATCGTAAATAGTAACAGCACTAATTTTTTCTATTAATTCGTTTTTACTGATGTATTTATTATAGTTACCGTAGTAGTGTCCTAACGTTTCAGCACGCGAGCTAACACTTTCGCGTGACATTAAAATTTGAGATTTTACTCGTTCTTTTACTCTATTTACTTCTTCTTCCTTTAAATCATCTGTAGACAATTTCTTCAACTCTGTCGTTATAGCTTTCAAAAGCTTATCTAGATTACTGCTATCTGTACCAGCAAAAATCGAAAGCATTCCTGTATCAGCATAGCTAGAGTTGAATGAGTAAATGGAATAAGCAAGCCCCTGCTTTTCTCTTACTTCCTGAAACAGGCGTGATGACATGCCACTTCCCAGTATGGCATCAAGAACTTTGAATGTGTGATATCTATTATCATCACGAGAAACACTAGGTAGACCAATTAATAAATGTACTTGATCTAATTTACGATGTTCTAAATACTCACCACCGGTATAACTTGCATTCTCGCTTTTTTTCAGCTCTTTTGAATGAATCTTTGAGAGAAAGTCTTTGATTAATTGAACAACCTCCTCATGTTCAACATTTCCTGCAACAGCAAATATAATGTTCTCGCCAAAGTAATGCTCATTTATGTAGTTATCTAGATTAGCTCGAGTAAAAGATTTGACAGTATCTTGCGTACCCAAGATTGACCTACCAAATGGTTGATCTTTATAAGCTGCTTCAAAATACTTATCAAAAATGATATCACTCGGTGAATCATTAGTTTGAAAAATCTCTTGTATTACAACACCCTTTTCGCGTTCCAATTCATCCTCTGGAAATGTAGAATTCATTAATATATCTATTAATATATCAATGCCAGTCTTTATATCTTTTTTAAGAACCTTTGCGTAATAACTTGTACTTTCTCTACCGGTGCAAGCATTGAAAGCTCCACCTATGTCGTCAAAAGCTTTTGCAATTTCAAAAGCAGTTCTTGTCTTTGTTCCTTTGAAAGCCATGTGCTCTAGGAAATGAGATATTCCATTTTGGCTTGCACTTTCAGCTCTACTGCCAACACCAACTCGTATATTTAAAGCTACGGAATCAACTTCATGCACTCGCTCAGTTATTATGCACAGACCATTATCTAGTTTTGTTACTTGTGGTATATTCATCTTATATATTCTTCTTTAAATTCTCTTCTACAAAATCCCAATTGATCAAATGATCAAGAAAAACTTTTATGTAGTCAATTCTGCGATTTTGGCAATCCAAATAGTATGCATGCTCCCATACATCCATAGTAAGTAGTGGCACCTGGCCATAAATTAGCGGTAGATCCGCATTTGGAGTTTTAGTGATTTTGAGTTTTCCTTTTTCAAGCACTAACCACACCCATCCACTGCCAAATTGGCTTACTCCATAATTTGAAAATTCTTCACAAAATTTGTCAAAGCCACCAATATCATCTTGAATTTTTTTTGCTAGAAGACCATCATCTTTAGGCTCACCACCACCATTTTTTTTCATTGAATTCCAATAAAAAGTGTGATTCCAAACTTGTGCTGCATTGTTAAAAATAGGAACTGTATTATTATTTCCATGAACTTTCGTTACTAATTCCTCAATTTCCATATGTTGATAATCTGTGTTTTCAACCAGTTCGTTGAGTTTATTTAAATATCCCTTATGGTGCTTATCATAATGAAAATTCAATGTATTTGCAGATATGTAAGGTTCTAAAGCTGCTTTATCATATGGCAGCTCAGGTAAAGTAAAACTCATGCTGACCTCTTTATTTTCGATGGTATGGTAATATGTGCTTTTGCGCAACAGATAATTTAGTGATGTTTGTTGCAGTTATTCTAAAATAATCTATACTGATAAGGTAACTATTTTTTTATTTTTAGAGGGTTAATATGCCAAGTTCATATAGTAATTTTAAGAAATATGTTAAATTCGGAGATGTTCCTACCAAAAGTGTTGGATGTAACAAAATTCCACAAAATAGTTTCTATAAATCCGTTTACCTTATCAACAGTGTTGTTGGGCCAGTGAAAAATGTAGCTCTTGGTAGTTACAAAAAAAATCCTTCTATGATTGGGATTATTACTTTTGCGTTAGCTAGTGTAATTCTGCAACCTTTATATCTAGCATTGGCGTATTTACACTACCGACAATGTTGCAAAAAACATAAAAATAAAACTAGAGAAAACCATTTCTCGAAAACTTCTGTGTCCAGAACCAAGAGTCCGATTTACTTATAGCGCTAATAATCAATTAACCATCGGCTTTAAGGAATGATATGAACATATTATTTCAAGGAAAAGTCATGAGAAACAAGAGATTAGCTATCCAAATTAGCTGTAGCTATGAACCTAATCGGTTAGCAGAACAATGCTTATCAGATGCTTATGAAAAGGTAGTGTCAAAGGAAATAAGTCAAAAAAACTTAAAACATAAAAATGGGATTCAAGGAGGGTCAAATGGTAACAGTATGTTTATATGCGAGAGTTTCTTCGGGGAAACAAGTAGAAGGAAATACGATAGAAAGTCAAATTGCAGCTTTAGAGAAGCAAATTAATCTGGACGGATACAGATTGTTAAGTGAGTATAAATTTATTGATAACGGCTACAGTGGATCTCATTTAGTCCGCCCTGATTTAGAAAAATTACGTGATAAAGTAACAGAAGGTAAAATTGATAAGATTTACATTCATTCTCCTGATCGTTTATCTAGAAAATATGCATATCAAATGGTGCTGATTGAAGAATTTGAAAAAGCAGGAGCAAAAGTGGTTTTTTTAAATTATGAGATTAACGGTAACCCAGAATCTCAATTACTGTTACAAATGCAAGGTATGATAGCAGAATATGAACGTGCGAAAATTATGGAACGAAGTCGTCGTGGTAAAATCTATGCAGCTAACAAAGGCTATGTAAATGTAATGGGAGGAGCTCCTTATGGTTATCGTTATATAGATAAGCATATGGGAGGAGGACAAGCTTTATTTGAGATTAACGAAAAAGAAGCTGATGTCGTTCGTAAAGTATTTTTGTGGATAGGCAGAGAAAGAACAAGTATTGGGGAAGTATGTCGTCGGCTAAATACTATGTCCATTAAGACACAAAAAGGAAAAGAACGCTGGAATAAAGGTACAATTTGGAGTATGTTGAAAAACCCTGCTTACAAAGGACAAGCAGCTTTTGGTAGAAGAAGGTTAGGAGTAAGATTAAAGCAAGTAAGACCACAGAAAGGCTCTTGTGAGCAGCCAAAAAGTAACCACTCTGTCTATCCTGTTGAAAAAGCAAATTGGATTTATATTAAAGTGCCAAATATAGTAGATGAAGATATATTTGATATTGTTCAAGAACAATTAGCTGAAAATAGAAAAGTAGCAAGGACAAGAAAAAGAGGAGCAAAGTACTTACTACAAGGTTTAGTCATATGTAAGCGTTGTAATTACGGATGTTACGGAACTTGCATGAGAAGTAGACGAGAAGAAGAAGGTGGTCATTATGCATATTACCGTTGTAGTGGTAAAGATTCTTACCGTTTTGGTGGTAATAAGATTTGTGACAATAAACCCATTCGCTCAGATGCATTAGAAACAGCTGTGTGGGAAGAGGTTAAGCAGTTATTGAAAAATCCAAACAGGATTTTAGAAGAATACAAGCGTAGGCTTTCAGAACTAAAAAAATCATCATTGGATCAAAAAAGTGACCTGCTAGAGAAACAAGAAAATAAATTAAAACGTGGTATTGCTAGACTTATCGATAGTTATGCTCAAGAATATATCAATCAAGAGGAATTTGAACCACGAATTAAAGCAATGAAACAAAGCTTAAAAACAATTAAAGAAGAGAAGAAAAAGATATTTTATCAAAAGGAATTAGAACAGGAGGTAACTCTGGTTGTGGCCAATTTAGAAGACTTTTCTTCCAATATTACGTTAAACCTTGATAACGCAGACTGGTTAACTAAACGTGATATTATCAGAACATTGGTCAAGAGAATTGAAATTAACCTTGAGGACGTAAATGTGGTATTTCGCGTAAAAGAGCTACCGAACTCTTCTGGACATAATGGAAAGGAAAATAAAAATTTGCAACATTGTCGTAGGTGTATTTACAGTAACACTTTGCACTAGCCTAGGAGAGCTAAATTTAATGGTATATCATGACACAGAAGACTATCATCAAGTACAAGTTGAGGTAGAAGATGAAGAAATGTGGAACGAGTTGCAAGAAATAGGAGAAATCGTAGGAAAGGGTTGTTTATTTGGTGGAATGTCTGTTAAAGAAGTAGTGGAAAAAGGCAGCTTTACTAGATGTGGAAGGTGGGGCGACCAAAATTCTAAAAGTAGTGAGACCTTTTCTTGGGTGAGCAAATTAAAAGATACCAAAACGACATCTGTAGGACGTTCTTGATTGGTGGCTATGTTTTTACATAGCCATAATTATTGCAAAGTAAAGTAGTTCTTGAAATTTAATCAAAATTACCATAAAAAATTTACCTTAACTAGCATTGCTTGTAGAAGTGGATTGAAGATATATTCAGGCAATATTATTTATTGGCAAGCGCTTTTATCACTGAATGCACAATATCACGCAACGTTTCATCCTTAATTTTCCTGTATTCCCTCACTAGCCTTGATATTTCTTCACTACCCACATCGCTACAAAAGGCCTTATCGTGTAAGTCTTCAGAAGCTTTGGTAAAAAAATATGACATATCAACGGACAAAGCTTCTGCCAAATTATACAATCTATCAATTACAAGCCTTACCTCTCCAGTTTCATATCCTTGTATATGCTGAAATGAAATTCCGAGCTTTTTTCCTAAGTCTCTTTGGCTAAAACCGCATATTAACCTTCTCTTCCTTATTCTTTCACCTATTTGTTTATCAATAGGATGTTGTTCATCTTGTACAATCATTTATTAATATATTAACTGAGGTATTGAAGCAATACTAACTCTCATTGTAACTTTGAGAAAAAGATTTTACCAATATATAAACTACGCTACGTAACCTTTTGCTTTTAATTTCATTATATCCTTTGACTAATTTTAGTATTTCTTCATCATAAGTTTCATGTGAGTCGACATGCACATCAGTAAAAAAATCAGCCACATTAATCGATAGTGCTTTTGCTAAGTCGTATAGCCTACTGGCCAAAATTTGGTTTGAACTATTTTCGTACCTTTGTATTTGTCTATACGAAACGCCTATTTTCTTTCCCAACTCAGTTTGTGTTAAACCACAGTATAATCTAAGTTCTTTTATTTTTTTGCCTAATTCCACCTTTCATTACTAATTTTAGCTGCTCAAGCTTATATTGAATTTTTTAATTTATGAAGTAGAAAAAAAGAAGGAAAGTTGGAGAACTTTCCTTCCGGTCTACAGATTACAATAAACCACTATCATAAAAACTAAAGTGGCTCTTCTGTGTTACGATTATGTGATCTATTAATTTCATTCCTACATTTTCGCAGGTTGCAGCTAATGTAAGTGTGTTATCCTCATCCTCCTTTGATGGTTCTGTATCTCCACTTGGATGATTATGTGAAATTGCAATAGATGATGCATCGATCAGTAATCCCTGTTTGATTATTTCTCTCACATATAGAGGTACTCTGTCTATAGTTCCACAGTCTTGAATATACTCGTATATCAAATGACCACTTCGATCTAAGTATATTACTCGCAAGCTTTCCTTTCGTGACTGCCCTATTGCTGTTTTAAAGTATTTTAGTAGCTCTTCTCTGTTATCAAGAATCGACAGCTTTTTTAACTTACCTTTCAGTATCCTATCGAAAATCTCTTTCAGACAAAAGATACTTGCTATTGCTCCATCATTCATTCCTGTAACATTTTTTAGCTCATGAAAGTCAGCGTTAATTACCCTTCCTAAACTACTAAAGAGCTCTATTAGCTTTTTGGCCACTTCTCTTCCTTCTTCACATTCAGATAGAGTACGTTCCAGTAGCTCATGGTCAAGTAAAGACCTGCCTCTACTTGATAAAATGCGAGTTTCCAATTTTTCTTTTCTCTCACTATTATTCATAAAAACCTCCAAGGTCAACATTATATACAAATTCAACGCCAGCTTTCTGACGCAGTAGTTCTCGAGGAATAACCCTTTTGAACTCTAAATTTGCAATGTTGTCCTTGTTGCTTTAAAAGCTGGAATACCATTTGCCATGTGAATTTGTGCATTAACATTTACTGTGCTGGTTCCCTGAAGAGCAACGGTATTTATATTTGCAATCATACTATATTATATAAAGTTATTAATATAATATATTGACAAAGTAATGAAGTAAACAGTAGCTGTTAAAAGTGGTTTAATTTAGCAAAAAAGTGTAGTACTCTATCATTTTGCTGATTATATATGTTTATAAGAATAATCGCTTTTCTTTTGCTATATTCAAGCGCAGTTTTCTGTAGTGATTGTAACTTTAACTTACCGTATCGTGGGCTCAGTTGTGATTTGGATCTATCATATAGAAATTTAAGTAATATAAAGAAATTATTGAATAACAAAGATAAGTTCGTTGCACTTACGTTTGATGATGGACCGTCTTATAATAGAGCAGGAGATATTATTAATATTCTGGAGAGCAATAAAACAAAAGCGACATTTTTTGTGCTTGGTGAGCGTATAAATAAAAAAACATCTGAAATAGTAAACAAAATCCATAAAGCAGGTCATGAATTAGGTAATCATTCTTGGTCGCATAGGAAGTTGACATCACTTTCAAGTGAGGAGCAATTGCAAGAACTGGAAAAGACAAATGTGGCAATTAAAAATGCAACAGAACAGAATGTAAAATGGTTTCGCCCACCATATGGATGTCATAACGATAATTTGATCGAAAATACTAATCGATTAAATATGTATTCCATATTATGGACAGTCGATTCTCTGGATTGGCAAGGTGATAAATCAGAGATTTTGGTTGAAAGAGTTTTAAGCAATGTACATAATGGAGCGATTATATTATTCCATGATCACGATAACAAATCAAATACAGTTGAAGCTTTACCTCAGATTATTGAAATACTAAAAAAATCGGGTTACAAACTTGTTACCTTAAGTGAGTGGGAAGAAAGGGTTTGTGATGTAGTGAAAGCTAGAAATGTGCCAATAAAAGGAGGATGAGTGCGTTCTAAAGGAATTCTATGTGGACAAAAAACAAGGTCTTCAACCGCAGGGCATTCATATTAGGTGGTATTCAGCTTACTATTTCTGCTGTTTTTAGTTATAGGTTGTATACTTTACAAGTACGAGATAGACAAAAATATGAAGTGCTATCCAATAATAATAGGATAAAAGTTGTTACTATTGTGCCTAAACGAGGCAGGATTTTGGATAGGAATAGCGTTGAACTCGCAGTAAACAAAATTTCGTATATTGTTTTATTTGATGGGCAGAAAACCTTTACTAGGGAAGTTGACTTGCAGATGTTATCAGAAATTAAACCTGATGCGATAAAATCATCAGAAAGAAGAATAACTGCTCTTTATAAACGTTACTACCCATTTGGTTCGATATGTTCTCATATAATCGGATACACGAAAAGACATCAAGGCATAAACGAAGCAGGGGTTAGTGGCATTGAATATACATATGATGATATATTAAAAGGCAGGACAGGCAAGTCTGAGCAGGAAATAAATTCTAAGAAGCGTATCATGAGAGAGTTGTCTAGCATACCTCAACAAGACGGACAAGATGTACAGCTGACAATTGATGTTGATTTACAGAAAAAAATCGCAGAGATATTTAAAGACCACCAAGGTTCCACAGTGGTAATTGATGTAAATAACGGAGAAATTTTAGCATTGTATAACTCACCTTCTTACGATAATAATCTTTTCACTAGCAGATTATCAAATGAAACTTGGGAAAGTTTAAATATTCCTTCGTTACCGCTTGTAAACCGTGCATTATCATATCAAATTCCACCTGGTTCAATATTTAAAATAATAGATGCGCTTGCGGGTTTAAAAGATGGAATAATAACACCAGAAGAAAAATTCTCGTGTAGGGGATATATGAAGATAGGTGAGCGGAAATTTCGTTGCATGAAAAGCAAAGTTCATGGATATGTATCTTTAAATGAGGCAATGGCTCTCTCATGCAACACTTACTTTTATAATATAGGAAAAAAAATAAATGTAGATTCTCTACTAGAAATGGCTAGCAAATTTGGTATAGGAAGTGGACCATTAATTGGAATGTTTAAGGAAGAAGCTCCGGGATTGTTGCCTGACATGAATTGGCGTGCACGCAAGCTATATTCAGAGTGGTATTTAGGTGATACCATTAACTTAGTTATAGGACAAGGGTATTTACTTACAACGCCATTACAGCTTGCGGTTCTTGCAGCGAGGGTTGCAACAGGAAAGGAGGTAATTCCCCACATTGAGATGAGTAAATCAGGGCAAGACTTTCTTGATATTGATGTGAATCATGAGCATCTTAGTGTGGTTCGAAAAGCTATGTTTGATGTGGTGAATTCTAACTATAGAAAAGGACTAGGCAGTATACAAATTGCTGGCAAAACCGGAACACCAGAGATAAACTCTAAAGGTGAAAGTCATAAATTGTTTATCGCTTATGGCCCCTACCATGATCCGCGCTATGCAATCTCAGTGTTTATAGAACATGGTAAAACTCCACGCCAAGATGTTGCAATTGCTAGTGAGATATTGCAATATATGCTTGAAAAATGAACTTATGAAATTGCCATATATGTTACTTGTAATTTATATATTCAAATCAGAGCTTTGAGGTTAAAAAAAAGAAACGAAAATTGCATAAACCTTTTCAATTTAGTGCTTTAATGTTTCTGATGAAGGGAAGGTATTATCCTTATTTTCTATGGAGCTAGACACACTAATTTCGTTATTATCATCAATTGAAGTAATAGGGTGCATCAAAGCAACTTTTATAACTTCATCAATATTCTCAGCAAAAATTACATTGATTTCTTCTTTTATATTTGCAGGAATCTCTTGCATATCTTTCTCATTTTCACTTGGTATAATCACAGTTTTGATTGATCCTCTTAGCGCAGCAAGCAATTTTTCTCTCAAACCCCCAATAGCCAACACTCTACCACGCAATGTTACTTCACCTGTCATAGCAACACTTTTGTTAACTGGTATATTTGTCATAAGAGAAACAATAGATGTACATACTGCACTGCCAGCAGAGGGACCATCTTTTGGCACAGCACCCTCAGGTACATGCAAATGTATATCATTATTTTGAAATTTTTCGGGTTTTATACCGAAAAATAAACAATTTGATCGCACATAACTATACGCAGCTTTTATAGACTCTTGCATAACCTCTCCAAGCTTTCCTGTGTATTTTATTTCCCCCTTGCCCGGAATTAGGACTGACTCTATCATTAAAATATCACCACCTGTTTCAGTATAGGCGAGACCAGTTACTACCCCTACCAAACTCTCATTTTCTGCAATGCCAAAGGTATACTTACGTACCCCTAGGTAATCTTGTAAATTACCAACCTCTACGGATATTTTCTTATTTTTATCAGTTAATATTGCTTTAACTGCTTTTCTCATGAGCTTTGCAAGTTCCCTTTCCATGCTTCGCACGCCGCTCTCACGTGTATATAAACGTATCAACTCGTATAATGCTTCATTAGTTATTTTCCACTCCTTCTGATGCAAACCATGCTCTTTTTTTAATTTTGGAATAAGGTGATGCGTAGCAATACTGATCTTCTCATCTTCGCTATATCCAGATAATTGTATAATTTCCATCCTATCACGCAAAGGATGTGGCAAATTTAAGCTGTTTGCCGTAGCTACAAACATTACACTTGAAAGATCAAATTCAACTTCCAAGTAATGATCCGTAAAGTGTTTATTGTGCTCAGTATCCAAAACCTCAAGTAATGCAGATGCAGGATCACCACGCGAATCAGAACCCATCTTATCTATTTCATCAAGCAGAAAAAGCGGGTTGCATGAATTAGCTTTTTTCATGTGTTGAATGATTTTACCAGGCATTGAGCCAATATAAGTTTTTCTGTGTCCTCGTATTTCAGACTCATCACGTATACCACCAAGAGATATGCGAACAAAATCTCTTCCTACTGCTTTTGCCATAGACTTAGCTAAAGAAGTTTTACCAACACCAGGTGGTCCAACTAAGCAAAGTATAGGACCCTTTATCTCTTTTACTCTCTTTAATACTGCTAAAAATTCTATTATTCTATCTTTTACTTTCTCTATGCCATAATGATTTTCATCTAAGATTTTTTTAGCCGCATTTAAGTTAATTTTTGCATCTTTGTACTTTCCCCATGGCAAATCAAGCAACCAATGCAAGTAACTAGATATAACTGTTGCTTCAGGAGAAATGGGATTCATTTTCTTATATCTCTTTAAGTCAGTTATGGCTTTCTCTTTTGCTTCCTCAGAAAGCTTTGTTTCATTTATCTTTTTTTCAAATTCATTGAGTATATTCCCTTCATCTCCATTTTCAAACTCACCTAATTCTTTCTGTATAGCTTTTAATTGCTCATTAAGGTAGTAAACTTTTTGAGTACTTTCAACCTGTGATTTAATTGTCTTATACAAGCGGTTTTGTGCACTCAAAATACTTATTTCTCTCTCAATAAGAGCAAAAACTTTTTTTAAACGCTCTTTTGGGTTATAAACTTCAAGTATGTTTTGCTTATCTGATACCTTTATATTTAAGTGCGAAGCTATCATATCTACAATTTGATTAACCTCTTTAACTTGATCAATGGGGTCAATAATAATCTCGGGTCGACTTTTCTTGCTTAGTTTACACCAATTGTCGAATGCATCTATAACAGAACGCCTTAAAGCTTCTAAATCAATATTATCTTCATTTTCTCCATACTCATAATGACCATCTAACGCTACTCTGGCCTGTAACAAAGTGTGAGAGCTAATATATTCTATAACTCTTCCCCTTCTTACCCCATGAATCATGACTTTTACTGCATTGTCAGGCAGTTTTATTAATGGTTGTATAATGTTTGCTAACACGCCTACTTCATAAAGATTCTCTGGCTCTGGATTATCAATAGAACCATCTTTTTGTGCTATGAGAAAAATCTCGTTTTGGTGACTACTGCTACTTATTGCATATTCTAGTGCATGAACAGATTTTTCTCTACCTACGAATAAAGGCAACATTATATTTGGAAAAATTACTACATCTCTTAGAGGTAATACTGGTAATACAGTAGAATTAAAGTTTACAGCACGTCCAATACTCATAATATATGCCTCAAATTAATCATTAACCGTTATAACACTACCCTTATTATTATGATTAATCGTCGCTTTGCCTAATTCTACCATTTTCTTAGTAACCGTTATAGTGCTACCTTCAAAACCTCCGTTGCCGGATATATACATAACATCAAGCAAAAGTGACTCTAAGATAGCACGTAACATCCTTGCACCTGTTTTATAGCTTATAGCTTTTTTAGCAATAGCTGATATTGCTTCATCTGAAAACTCAAGGTTTACTTTACTAAATGCAAGCAATGCTTTATATTGTTTTACTAGCGCATTTCTTGGCTCTGTCAACACATGTATTAAATCCTCGTGATCCAGCTCATCTAGAACAGCAGTTATTGGAACCCGTCCTACAAATTCGGGTATCAAACCGAATTTGATTAAGTCCTCAGGTTGAGCATCGTGTAAAGCATTTTTTTTCTTTTGTGCTTTAGACTGACTTATATCTGCTCCAAAGCCAACTGATGTTCCCTTTTTTCTTGCCTCAATAATTTTATTTAGGCCTTCAAAAGCTCCTCCACAAATAAATAGTATGTTACTAGTGTCTACTTGTATAAACTCTTGTTGCGGGTGTTTTCGCCCTCCTTGTGGAGGAACATAAGCAACCGTACCTTCCATGATTTTTAGTAGAGCTTGTTGGACCCCTTCACCTGAAACATCACGGGTTATTGAAGCGCTTTCAGACTTTCTTGTGATCTTGTCTATTTCATCGATAAACACTATACCATGCTGTGCCTTTGCAACATCATAATTTGCAGCTTGTAATAGACGTGACAACACGCTTTCTACATCATCACCTACATAACCTGCCTCAGTCAAAGTTGTCGCATCGGCCATAGCAAATGGCACATCTGAAACTTTAGCAAGTGTTTTTGCTAGCAAAGTCTTACCAGAACCAGTAGGGCCAATAAGCATTATATTTGACTTCTCAATTTCAATATCACTTATAGAATGAAGTTGCACCATGGATTGACAATGGTTATACATAGCCACAGATAAAACGTGTTGCGCATGTTCCTGACCTACAACATGCTTACTAAGAAAATTTTTTATATCTTCAGGTTTCTTTAGTAATAGCTTCATATCAGATATATGATCTGAATTAAAAGCTCTCTCTTTCTTTTGACTTATTGCTTTATGGGATAACTCTATGCATTCATTACAAATGAACACCTTTAAACCATCTGAAGAGTTAGTAATCAATTTATCTACTTCGTTTTGTGCCTTGTTACAAAAAGAACAGTAGTGTAAATCATTATTGTTATCCATTAAACTACCTTTTGTTTAACTTTAATATTTTCAATCTTCATATCTTTACGCTCAGCTATTACTTTATCAATCAAGCCAAGTTTCATTGCTTCTATAGGATCCAAAAATTTATCTCTTTCCATCATTCCTTCAATCTTCTTGAGTGAATGCCCAGTATGTTTTTCATAAATTTGATTTAGCTTTTTCTTAATTCGCAAAATTTCCTTAGCATGTATTTCTATATCAGTTGCTTGACCTTGATAACCACCAGATGGTTGATGTATCATAATTCTTGAATGAGGTAGAGAGTGGCGCTTACCTTTCGCACCAGCTGCAAGCAACAAAGAACCCATAGATGCAGCTTGACCTATACATAAAGTTGAAACGTCTGGACTTATGTACTGCATTGTATCGTAGATTGATAAACCAGCAGTTACAACACCGCCTGGCGAATTAATATACATATGAATGTCTTTATCAGAATTTTCCGATTCTAAAAATAAAAGCTGTGCTACTATTACGCTGGCCATGTTGTCTTCAATAGGGCCAGTTACGAAAATTATTCTTTCTTTTACTAGCCTTGAATATATGTCATAAGCCCGCTCACCGCGACTAGTTTGTTCAACTACAATTGGTATAAGAGTCATACCTTTTCCTATCAAATATTATCAAATAATTCCTTTAATTCTTTCACAGAAACAATCTGTTCTTCTTTACTAGCTTTTTCTATCATATAATCTGTCACTTTATACTCAAGCGCTTGCCCTCTAACTAATTCCTGAAATTGTCCGTCTGATTTAAAATGTTTAAATACTCTGTCAAATGATACATCTTTACTGACATATTGATTTACAATAACATTCATAATATCACTTTGAGTTAATGATATTTCATGTTCTTTACTGAACTCCATAAATAGCATTGCAAGCTTTACACGTCTTTCAGCTTCTTTACAAGAATCATCTTTAGCATTCAACTCTCTTTCCACTCTCTGCTGTTCCTGTTTTACTACTTCTATAGGCAAATCAAAACTATAACTAGCATCCAAACAATCAAATAGCTCTTTCTTAATTAAGAGATCTCCCATTTCTTTACACTGATTATCAATTACTTCTTTTACATGATTTATTAGCGAAGAATGATCTTCAAAACCAATTCTCCTAGCTATTTCATTATCACTTTGCAAATCTTCGGCAATCTGAATATCATTAACTCGAACAGAAAAAGCAGCCTCCTGCCCCGCAAGGGAAATTACCTGGTAATCTTCAGGAAATCTCAACTTAAAGCTTTTTGTTTCCCCTTTTTTCATGCCAATTAATTGATCTTCAAAACCATTTATAAATGTTCCAGATCCTAAATTAACAGTAAAATTTTTGCCACTTCCACCTTGAAAGAGCTTATTTCTAATTCGCCCTTCAAAGTCAATTATCAGTTTATCCTCGTTTTTTGCTTGATAAGAAGCATCATCAACAGAGACAAAGTTAGGAAATTTTGTTTTTATAGAATCAATAAATTCTTTTATGTCTCCCTCTTTGATTTTTGCCTTAACTTTCTTCAAATTTATTTTATCAAGATCTATTACTGGCACTTTTGGCATCGATTCAAAAGATAATTTGTACAGAAAGTCGCCTTTTTCATCCTTTTTATCCAGGTTTGGTAATGACATAATATCAACCTTAGGATGGATGTGAGACTTAACTTCGATTTTTTTCATTAAATCACTTGAGCAATAGTCAATCGTATCTTTTATCACATATTCCAAAGCTTCGTTTTTATAATTTGTAACAACAAGATCGTAAGGTATCTTTCCGGATCTAAATCCAGGCAATTTTGCATCCTTCGCTATTTCTTGTAATCTAGAGTTTATCTTGTGTTCTATATAATCACTACTAACTGTGATTTCATACTCATACTTTAGTTTATCTACACTAAGTTCCTTATAGGTATATATATTACTTAATGTATCTGCTTCGACTGCATTTTGAGTTATATTACTAGACATTACAACCTGTTATCAATATTTTATTTATGTTTTAATAAAGCCATTTTACCAGAATTTAAGTTAAATACAATCCTTAAGAACAGGTTCTTATACAAACAAAAGTGTACTTAGTGATTATAAATTTTCTCTTAAAACCTGAGTTACATGACTTTAAGTGCGGATAGAGGGACTTGAACCCCCACGAGCAAGCTCACCAGGACCTAAACCTGGCACGTCTACCAATTTCGCCATATCCGCAAGAACCCTTCATTAACTTATAGATAACCACTTCTTTCATCTTATGCAATTTAAAGATTAGATTTTAGTACCACAGACTGAACTTATAATACTGGTTAACTCCACTATGAATCTAAGCCTGAATTACTTTAACTAACATTATTGAGATAAGTACTGTCTTAGAAATATTCAAGGCTTATTCAATTTATAGTATTTACACAATAAAAAAAGCTTATTAATATTCTTTAATTAAAGCTCTAAACTCTGGAAATTAATAATGAGATTAATAGCAAGCTTCTTACTCGCAATTTTTCTGATTACACAGAGTGGCTGTACGACTCTTGTGAGTGGTATAGTGGTAACAGCAACTGCAGCGGCTACAGCAATAACAATGCAAGATAAATCCTTGGGAAACATTATTGATGATACAACTATAGTAATAAGAATCAATAAGGGACTCTTAAAACACGGACTGTTCTCATCTATAAAAGTTAAAGTGAGTGAAGGAAGAGTATTACTCATTGGAAATGTTGATAATCATGAAAAGCAACTCACAGCAGAGAAAATAGCTTGGCAGCAAAAAGAGATTAAAGAAGTGATAAATGAAATAAGAGTCACACCAATTAAAATGGCTTCTATGCTAGATGTTACTGTAGATGGTATGATAACAGCAGAGATAAGCACGAGGCTTCTGGGAAAAAGAAATATTAAATCAATTAATTATAGCGTTAATACAGTTGATAGAGTCGTTTATTTGATGGGTATAGCTCAAAATAAGGCGGAATTAAAAGCTGTAATAGCAATTGCAAGAAAAGTAAAAGGAGTAAAGCAAGTTGTAAGCTATGTGAGATATAGACATAGCAAATTGCGTCATTGATGAAAATTTACTTGAGTGTTAGTACCATGTAGCTAAGCCATAAAACTCCTTTACAAATTTCGTCAGTTCACTCTTATGGTATGTATAACAATGTTACAAAAAATAATATCATAGAATTCAATAGAATAATTCCTAGAAAATCTCTACATACTAAAAAAAGTAAAATGCTATTTAACACTCCCAAGCTTAAGAATAAATAGCAAACATCTATATCTCGTGCGATATGGCGTTTTATTCCTGAGATTTTTTTACCAGCGTCATAGCCTTTTTCTTCATCAGTGTCTGCGTTCTTTACACTCTGAGTGTCAATTATGCAAAAGCTGATTTTTTCTTTCCAAACATTGTTTTGTCGGACCACACTAACTATTTTTTTTAACATGCACTCCAAAATACTTTTTTTTATTTCCTTTTATTTTTTCACTCCATTTTTGAAATAATCATAACAATTGCGCCATTTTGGAAACTCTTTTGGTAGCATCCTCCACTGATAACCACTTTTTAGGGCGTACAACACTTCGCAAAATATATCATACAAATCAAGTTTTCTTGGTTTTGTTTTTTCCACAAGACTCCATATCTGGTGAAATAATCTCAAACTTCTCTCGACTTATGTCACTTGGGTATACCATACGCGTCAAGTTAAGAGATTGTGAGCAAATTTAGAGAAGTTAAGGTGGATACTCTAGTTTTTCTGTACTTGTCTTTTAATGAAAACTGCGACCAAGTTATGGTAAGCTTTTTGAGAAAAATATTTAAGCCTTTAATTTTATTATTTAGTGCTAAAAATAACTCTCTAACCCGTCTTTTTAGCTCAATAAATGCCTTTGTTAAGCTAAGCTCCGTATTTTTTTTCAGTTCTGTGCAACCCACTATTCCATGAAATATAAGAATTGCACACAATTTGGCATATAGCTCACATAATACTCTGTATGGCTTTCCTCTCAGCTTATCAAGCCTTATATTACTCTTATATAATTTGAACAATAATTCAATTTGCCATCTTATTCGGTAAACTACTAGTATTTGCTCAGCATTAATCTTACTTTTTGGAACATTAGTTATAAATATCGACCAATTTAGTAACTTTTGGTTCCTTTGAGAAGATGTGTATCCATGTGATCTTGCTAACCTATTAGCCTTTCTTCTTCTAGCCATAGCTTGTTCTTCAGTTAGTTTTTTAAATATAATTCTTACTTTAACCCTTGTCTCTTTTCCTAACAATACCTCCTGTTCTAGAAAAGATCGATCTCCCAAATGTTCTAGTAAATCTATTTTTTGACCTGTCTCTATATCATATATGTTAGTATCGGATTTATAACGACTTATGAAATAAGCTCCTATTTCATTGATTTGTTTAAAAGAACTTGGCACAAAATAACCCAAATCAGATATTAGTAAATCGTTGTTCGATATATTGCTTAAATGGCTTCTATAACCCTGATCTGACCTTATTCCCTCAGTTATATTAAGCTGGTCTAATGTCTGGTTTAGGTAGTCAAAAACTAATTGTAACTTTATTCCAGACTTAGTATTGCTTTCATAACCACTGTAGCTGGTACCATAACCTTTATACATTTCTTCCATACTGTTAGGTAAGCTAATGTAGCTGCTGTCTAATAATTTAACACCTCCAAAGTGCTTCAAGATTCTGCAATCAACTTGTAAGGTATTTTTAAGTAACGTTAAAGATTCATTATACATTCTTTTCATAAATTCCACTGCTTCCTTGGTAAATCTAAAGTCCAGACCTTGTTTTGTTATATTTATCGAGTCTTCATTCAATAATTGACACACTGTCTCTATACTACAATTATCAACCCCTATATTACCCAAAACGATGGCTTTTATGAACGACGAGCCTTTTAGCTTCCTCTTTCTTTTTATGAACCCTGTTGTAGCTGAGATTTTATCTGCTTTTTCATTAAAAAATTCTTTGAGCTTTTTTGAGATGCAAACTATTCTTTTCATTGTATAAGTTCTCCGTTTTCTTTGTTAGATTTAAGAGAACTTATATCTTTTTTTTCTCTTCCTTACACTAAGTTTATTACCACAGTTCCTTAACTTGACGCGTATGCTTGGGTATACACTCCTCATATATCCTAATTTATACACTCTATTTCTTACTTTATGCCTTTCTTGAGATTATGAACAGATTCTTAGAAAGCTAGCGTTCTACTAGTCATGTTCTTTATCTTGCTTTACAACAATGCATCTTTTCATTCCAGCCAAGTCGTATACGTATTCCTGAAAAGCCAGTCCATATAAGGGTATTATTTTGTCAATATTGCTTTGATCTTCGCCTATTTCCAATATCGCAAACCCATCTTTTTTAAGGCACTTTTTCAATATTGGAAAAATACTCAGGTAACAGCTCAATCCATCGATACCGCCATCAAGAGCAATTCTTGGCTCTTTTTGCACTTCAGCTTGCAGATCTTTTAACTTACTTCTTTTAATATATGGAGGATTGCTTATTATGAGATCAAATAAATCTCTGCATTCTGTCCACGAATTTGGAAATATTTTAGCTCTGTTGAGAAGATTATGTTTCTTTGTGTTCTGGCAGGTAATTTTGTATGCTTCCAGGCTTTTTTCAAAACCAACTCCAATAGCATATTCATACTCACTAAGTACGGAGATCAACAAACAGCCTGTGCCTGTGCCAAAATCTGCAATTTTTATTTTTTGCTTCTTATTTTGGTAATATTTTAACACTGTTGAAATTACTGTCTCACTATCTGGTCTTGGATCTAGAACATGTTGGTTAACTATAAAATTTTTACTCCAGAATTCACGATTACCTATTATTTGCGATATTGGATATCTTTCTGCTCTTTTTTTTGTTAATTTCCAGAATAGAAGTTCTTTGTTTCTTGGTACCTGATTGATGTGATTCATGATTGTGAATGATCTTTCTACTCCAAGTACGTACTGCATGATGATTTCACAATCCAAATGTGGTGATTCAATTCTATGTGATGATAGTAGCTTTGACCCTTCTTTAATTAAAGCGCTGATTGTTTTCATTATTCTAAAAACGTGTTCCTTGTACGCAAGAACAGCAAAATTGAGTATAGAATTTTGAACTTAGGGTAGCTGCATTAAATCTAAGTGTCAAGAGTAGGATTGTAAAAATCATCCGGCTTTACTGGTAATTCGGTTGGTATTTTTGCATTAATGTTAGAAGCTCTTGGCTCTATTATAAGCATTATTTTCTGCATATTCTTTGATAGCCATCACAGTATATTACTTGTTCCATATCTATATTAATTAGACCACAGCAAGTGATAATTTCTTAATATTAAAACCAATATGCGCTTTAGCATATAATTATCAGTAGCTTTCAAAGCAATTAGGCTGAGATTATTAGAGTAGTAATGTTTATTTTTATATTGACTATTGAGGTTTATTATTTTATAACTAAGACTTAGTTATTTTTAGAGTTTTAAGTTTACAGTATATGCCTACGATAAATCAATTAATATGTAAAGGTAGATCAGGGTTAACTCGCAAGAAGAAGGTGCCAGCTTTGGGAAAATGCAATCCTCAAAGAAGGGGTGTTTGCACTAAGGTATATACTACAACTCCTAGAAAGCCTAATTCAGCACTACGTAAGGTAGCTAGAGTAAAGATTAGTGGATACGGTGAAGTGACGGCTTATATACCTGGCGAAGGTCATAATTTACAAGAGCATTCTGTTGTTTTAATACGTGGTGGGCGAGTTAAGGATTTGCCGGGTGTACGTTATCACATAATAAGAGGTGCTCTTGATCTACGTGGTGTGCAAAATCGAAAGAAAGCTCGTTCAAAATATGGTGTAAAGAAATCTGGTTAAAATTTATGGCACGTCGTAATAAAGCAAAAAAAAGAACAAGCCCTGACTCTCGTTATGGTAGTGTCTTGCTTATGCGTTTTATTAATATAATTATGAAATGTGGTAAAAAATCTATTGCAGAAAAGATTGCTTATAGTGCTTTGTCCTTAGCTGAAAAGAAAATAGGCAAAGATGCCTTATCAATTTTTGAAACAGCAGTAGAAAATGTTACCCCTTCTATAGAAGTACGCTCTCGGCGTATTGGTGGTGCAACTTATCAAGTCCCTGTTGAAATTCGTCAAGATAGAGCAATTTCTTTGGCATTAAGGTGGATTGCTAGAGCAACTTCTGCTGCTCGAAAAAAGAGCGGTAGAACTACTGTTTATTGTTTGCAGTCTGAAATATTAGATGCTTATAATAAATGTGGTGGTGCATTTAAGATGTGTGAAGAAAAGTATAAAATGGCTGAAGCTAATAAGGCATTTTCTCATCTTCGTTTTTAATATTAGCTGATTGATTGTGGTATGGAAGTTTTAATATCTAGGTATAGAAATATAGGAATAATGGCTCATATAGATGCTGGCAAGACCACCACAACAGAGCGTATTTTATTTTATACTGGCAAACAAAATAGGATTGGTGAAGTGCACGATGGTGCAGCTTCTATGGATTGGATGGAGCAAGAGAAGGAGCGTGGCATTACAATTACCTCTGCTGCAACAACATGTTTTTGGAATGATCATAGGATTAATATAATAGATACTCCTGGTCATGTTGACTTCACTATTGAAGTTGAGAGATCTTTGAGGGTTTTGGATGGTGCGGTTGCTGTATTTGATGGAGTTGCTGGAGTTGAGCCTCAGTCTGAGACAGTTTGGCGTCAAGCTGATAAATATAACGTTCCTCGTATCTGCTTTGTTAATAAAATGGATAGAATCGGGGCAAATTTTTATCGATGTGTCGATATGATAAAAACGAAGCTTGGCGCATCACCTTTAGTTATTCAGTTGCCAATAGGAAGTGAGAAAGATTTTAAAGGCATAATCGATCTTATTTCTATGAAAGCTATTATATGGCAAGAAGAAACATTAGGCGCTAAATTTTCTTATGAAGATATTCCTTCTGATTTGCTTGATAAGGCTCAAGAGTATCGAAATCTTTTATTAGATGCTGCAGCTGAAATGGATGATGAGGCGATAAATACTTACTTTGAATCTAACGATCTGCCAATTGATTTGTTGAAAAAGTGTGTGAGAAGCGGGACCATTAAAGGAAAATTTGTCCCTGTATTATGTGGGTCAGCTTTTAAAAACAAAGGCGTGCAATCACTTTTAGATGGTGTGGTTGATTTTTTACCCTCTCCTATTGATGTTGATGTAATTATTGGAACTGATCCTAAAGATTCAGAAAAGAAAATTGAGATCAAACCTTCAGAAAAAGAGAAATTCGTTGCTCTTGCGTTTAAAGTGATGACGGATAAATTTGTAGGTAGCTTGACGTTTATTCGTATTTATTCCGGTAAGTTAAAATCTAAATCTGCTGTGTTAAATGCTGGAAAGAATGAGACTGAAGGAATTGGTAGAATGTTGCTTATGCATGCAAATAACAGAGAAGATATAAACGAAGCTAAAGTTGGTGATATAGTTGCCTTAGTTGGATTAAAGAAAACAATTACTGGTGATACTTTATGTTCATCTGATTTTCCTATACTATTAGAGCGTATGGAATTTCCTGATCCTGTTATTGAAATTGCTATAGAACCGAAAACCACCTCAGATCAGGAAAAATTAGGTGTTGCTTTGAATAGATTGGTTGCAGAAGATCCTTCTTTAAGGATGTCAGTAAATGCAGAGAGTGGGCAGACTATATTGAAAGGTATGGGTGAGCTGCATCTTGAGATTATTGTTGATAGAATGAAGCGCGAGTTTAATGTTGAAGCTAACGTTGGTGCGCCTCAAGTTGCATATCGTGAAACTATCACTAAATCTGTTGAAATTGATTACACTCATAAAAAACAATCAGGTGGTGCTGGTCAGTTTGCTAAAGTTAAAATAAAATTCGAACCTCTTGAGCCTGGTTTTGGCTTTCAGTTTGAAAGTAAAATTGTAGGCGGTGCTATTCCAAAAGAGTATATACCTGGAGTGCAAAATGGCTTGGAGTTGATAAAAGAAGGTGGTATAATTTCCGGCTTTCCATTGATTGATTTTAAGGCTACTCTTCTTGATGGTGCTTTTCATGATGTTGATTCTAGTCCTTTGGCTTTTGAACTTGCTGCTAAAGGTGCTTTTAAGGAAATGGCAAATAAAGCTGGTCCAAAAATGCTAGAACCTATAATGAAAGTGGAAATCATTACTCCTGAAGAATATATGGGTGATGTTATGGGTGATATAAATAGTAGAAGAGGCAGTGTTGTTGATATGCTGGATTTAGGTAATAATAGCAAAATAATTACTGCTTCGGTTCCTCTTGCAAATATGTTTGGTTATATAAATGTTTTGCGTTCTATATCTCAGGGAAGAGCTCAGTATAGTATGCATTTTTCTTGTTATGAACAAGTGCCACAATATGTGGTTGATGAGTTAAAGTTAAAGTATAATTAAAGGTTAGTAATTATGACAGCGATAGTAGAAGCATTTGGAAAGCCGCATATAAACGTGGGAACGATAGGACATGTGGATCATGGGAAGACAACGTTAACAGCGGCGATAACAAAGCATTATGGTAATTTTGTAGCATATGATCAAATAGATAAAGCGCCAGAAGAAAGAAAGAGAGGTATAACAATAGCAACAGCGCATGTTGAATATCAAACAGAAAAGAGACACTATGCACACGTTGATTGCCCTGGACATGCTGATTATGTAAAGAATATGATAGTAGGTGCAGCACAGATGGATGCAGCGATATTGGTAGTGTCAGGGGTTGATGGGCCGATGCCACAAACGAGAGAGCATATATTGCTGGCAAAACAGGTGGGTGTTGGATATATCGTGGTATATATAAATAAAGCTGATGTTGCTGATGCTGATATGATAGATTTGGTGGAAATGGAAGTGAGAGAGTTGCTGAGTAAGTATAAATTTCCAGGTGATGAAGTGCCTGTGATAGTTGGGTCTGCGTTAAAAGCATTAGAGGATGATAGTAGTGAGTATGGAAAGAAATCAATAGATAAATTGATGGAGAAGTTAGATGAGTATGTGGCAGTACCTCCAAGGCCTGTAGATTTGCCGTTTTTGTTGCCAATAGAAGATGTATTTTCAATATCGGGCCGAGGGACGGTAGTAACAGGAAGAATAGAGAAGGGGGAGATAAAGACAGGGGATGATATAGAGATAATAGGTCTGAAAGCGACGCAAAAGACGACATGTACTGGTGTTGAGATGTTTAAGAAGTTGCTAGATAAGGGAAGTGCAGGACTCAATGTAGGAATACTACTAAGAGGAACAAAGAGAGAAGAAGTGGAGAGAGGGCAAGTATTGGCAAAACCAGGGACAATAACCCCGCATAAGAAATTTAATGCGGAGGTGTATATATTGAAGAAAGAAGAAGGAGGGAGGCATACACCATTTTTTGAAAATTATCAGCCACAGTTTTATTTAAGGACAACGGATGTAACTGGGAGCATAAAATTGCTAGATGGAAAGGAGATGGTAATGCCAGGGGACAATGTAAGTATAGAAGTGGAGTTGCAAGTACCAATAGCAATGGATAAAGGATTACGTTTTGCGATAAGAGAAGGTGGTAGAACTGTTGGTTCTGGCGTTGTTTCGGAAATTTTAGAGTAAACTTTGAATTATAGGAGTGTAGCTCAATTGGTAGAGCGCTGGTCTCCAAAACCAGAGGTTGTAGGTTCAATTCCTATCGCTCCTGCATTAATATTATGGTAGAAATGTTAAAAAACCTGTATGTTTTTTTTTGCGATATAAAGCAAGAAATAAGGAGAATTGCTTGGATAAAAAAACAGCAGGTATTGTCATCTTTGTTTATTGTAATAACTGTTATATTATGCTTTTCGATTTTCTTTTGCTTCGTAGATTTTATGTCTCTTTACGTAATTAAGACTTTATTTGGAATTATTTATGGAATATAAGTATAAATGGTATATCATTAAAGTCGATTACGGGTATGAGAAGGATATATGCGAGTTGGCAACCAATACTGTTTACTTTAAGGAGGTGTTTATTCCTTATCAGACAGTATGTGATGTAAAATCTGATATAAAAGAGTTATGTGAAGTATATATATGTATGCATCTGTGTGATGAAAGCAAAAATATTTTGAATCAAATGACTGGGTTTTGTGGTGATGAGTCTGGTCATTTTGAGATGATTTCAGATGATGAGGTAATTTTAAAACGTAAGGAATTTAATAGATATAAGTGGTACATTTTAAGAGTTGCCTCTAATTATGAAGAGAAAGTGCGCCAATATATATTAGAAAATTCTATGAGATTGAATATTAATAATTATTTTAATAGGGTTTTTATTCCTTGTGAAGAATTAAGTGAGATGGATTTAAAATCTAAAAAAAATGCTAAACGAAGGAAGTCCTTTCCTGGTTATGTCTTTTTATACATGAATTTATGCGATGAGGTATTAAATTTTATTAATAATATACCAAAATCTCTTAAGGTTTATGGATTTTTGAAAAATGGTAATGTTCCAAAGGTGATTGAGGATAATGAGATTCGCTCAATGTGTAGTGCGCTTTACAATGCTCAAGAAACGAAAAAGTTGAGTTATGGTTATGAGAAAGGTGAAAAAGTAAAAATTAATGATGGTCTTTTTCAAAATTTTACTGGTAAGGTAGATATGGTAAATGATGAGAAAAAAATTATTAATATTGAAGTATCAATCTTAGGTAAGCCAACAATAATAGAGCTTGATTTGGCTCAAGTAGAGAAAATAGAGGATTAATTATGAGTAATGTAGTTGCTAAGATTAACTTGCTTATGGAAGCTGGAAAAGCAGTTCCAGGACCGAAAATTGCTTCAGTACTTGGCCCGCGTGGTATACCTGTTCCTAAATTTTGTGAAGCTTTTAATAAAGCTACTAGCGCTGCTAACGCTAGTTATAAAGTAGGTGATTTAGTAACAGTGAGAATTTCCATAAAGGATGATCGCTCTCATGATTTTACTGTCAGCGGTCCGCCTGTGGCTTATTTGCTTAAGCAGGAAGCTAAATTAAGTAAAGGTTCTGGTAATTCTGGTAAAGAATTAGTGGCTAAATTATCTATGTCTGCTATCATTAAAGTGGCAAAGTGTAAGATGGTTGATATGAAAGTGGATAATGAAGATTCAGCAGTGAAGATGGTTATAGGCACTGCAAAATCTATGGGTATAGAAGTTGTGGAAGGTTAGGTAAATGAGTACATATAATGATGATTCTAAGCGGTGTTTGGAGAAGATTGTTGAGTCTGCTTCAGCAAAATTTAATGAATCAGTTGATATCGCAGTCAATTTAGGTGTAGATTCACGTAAATCTGAAGAGCAGGTGCGTGGTACAGTAGTGTTGCCTAAAGGTATCGGGAAGAATATTAAA
The DNA here is from genome assembly GCF_964028625.1 of Wolbachia endosymbiont (group B) of Horisme vitalbata. Lineage (NCBI taxonomy): Bacteria > Pseudomonadati > Pseudomonadota > Alphaproteobacteria > Rickettsiales > Anaplasmataceae > Wolbachia > Wolbachia endosymbiont (group B) of Horisme vitalbata. The sequence continues at coordinate 1,158,281 of NZ_OZ034797.1, read as the reverse complement.
GTAGCTGTTTTTGCTCAAGATAAACATTTATTAGAAGCTGAAAAAGCTGGTGCTGATATTACAGGAGGAGAAGATTTAATTGAAGAGATAAAAAAAGGTAGAAAGTTGAATGTTGATTGGTGCATCACTACTCCTGATTTCATGGCAAAAATCACTCCTATTGCAAAAGTATTGGGTGCTAAAGGGCTGATGCCTAACCCTAAATTTGGTACTGTGACTTCTAACATTGCGGAAGCTACTAAAACCATTAAGTCTGGTCAAATAAAATTCAGGACGGATAAAAATGGGGTTATTCATGGTAAATTAGGAAGTATTAAATTTGATATTGATGATTTGCTGGAAAATTTAAAAGCCTTTCTTAAAGTAATTAGAGACAATAAACCTGCTTCTGTGAAAGGAGTTTACTTTAAAAGCGTTTTTTTAAATTCAACTATGGGTAAAGCTCATAAAATAAACAAAGTAGAAGATATAATTTAAGGGAGCGAAATTGTGAAGCGTAAAGATAAGGATGAATTTATACAAAACATAATGAATGTGTTTGTAAATAATGATTTCTTAATATTGGTAAATTTCAAGTCTATGAATGTTAGCAATTCATTAATTCTTAGGAATAGTCTAAAATCTGTAATGGGTGGGATGTTAGTAGTTAAAAATACTCTAGCTTGCTTGGCTTTGGAAAGGACTGGTAAATTTTCTTATTTATCAGGTAAATTTTCTGGTTCTGTTGCTATTATATATTCTAGTGCTATAGTAGAAGCTGCAAAGTTAATAGTTGATTTTATTAATGCTAACAAAGAAAAAATGTCTGTGATTTGTGCGGCTCATATAAATGAATTGTTAACAGTGGAAGATGTTAACAAATTGGCTAAGCTTCCCTCTCTGGATGAATTGCGTGTTAAAATTATGCGTTTAATATCTTATGATATTCCTGCTCGGTTAGCATTGTCTATTAATTCATCTTCTATGAGGCTTATGAGAGTTTTGGATTACTATAGTTCTAAAAAATAAATTTGTTGTTAAATAAGGTGGTCAGTATGAATAATGTAACAAGTGATTTGGTTGATAAAATATTATCTTTAAATCTATTAGAAGCTTCTGAACTTGTAAAAGTTCTAGAAGAAAAAATAGGGTTGCCTAGTGGTTCTTTTCTTGGTGGAGCTGTTGGTGCTGGGGTGCCTATTAGTGATAATGCTAATGCTCCTGTTGCTCAAGAAAAAGCTGAATATAAAGTTGTAATCAAAGAGATTGATGCAAGCAAAAAAATAGGAGTGATTAAAGCTATTAGAGAAGTTAATCCTACATTGAATTTAAAAGAAGCGAAAGAATTAGTTGAGTCTTTACCAAAAGATTTGACTGCTAATGTTTCTAAAGACGAAGCAGAAAAAATAAAGCAAAAACTTATTGAAGCAGGAGCAACTAAAGTTGAGCTTGAATAAAATGTTAGTATATTAATTTTATGTTGATATAGCTCTTTTAATTAGTGAAGGTATTTTAATGGTTGATTCTTCTTATATGTGTGCTTCTAGTGCTTTTGTTCCTAGAGTTTCTTATTCCAGGTCGATTGATTTAAAAGATTCTTTGTTGGATTTGGTTAAAGTCCAAAAGGGGTCATATAATTCCTTTACTCCTAATAATGAGAGTAATGAAAGACTTGAAGCTATCTTTCATACAATTTTTCCAATATCTGATCCTTTGCATAGGGCTACTATCGAATTTTTGAATTGTAGGGTAGATGATCTTAAGTATAGTGAGTCTGAATGTATAAAACGTGGTATAACTTTTTCTGCTCAGGTTATTGCTTCTATACGTCTTGTTATTATGCAGGATGGTGTTTCTCTTGAAAAATATCAAGAGATTAAAGAAGATGATGATCATTCTAAGCTTGCAACTGTTATAAAATCTGCTGAAGAGCAGGAGGTTCGCTTTTGTGAACTGCCTATGATGACTGATAAAGGTACTTTCATCATCAATGGCGTAGAGAAAGTTATCGTTTCACAAATGCATAGATCTCCTGGAGTCTTTTTTGATAGTGATAAGGGAAAAACTTACAATTCTGGCAAATTGATCTATTCTGCTAGAGTGATTCCTTATAGGGGTTCTTGGCTTGATATTGAGTTTGATGTTAAAGATCATTTGTATTTTCGTATTGATAGAAAGAGAAAGTTGCCAATATCAGTTTTATTAAAGGCTTTGGGCTTATCAAATAATGACATACTTAATAAATTTTATGAAAAAATAGAGTATATAAAACATAAAAGTGGCTGGAGAGTACCTTTTTCCCCTGATAAATTCAAGGGAGTGAGGCTTCCTTTTGATTTAAAGAATGTTGAAGGCAATGTGTTACTTAAAGCTAATGTTCGTATTACTTCAAAATTAGCTAAAAATCTATATGATAACGGATTGAAAGAGTATCTAATTCCTTATGATTCTATATGTGGTTTATTTCTTGCAGAAGATTTAATAGATAGTGCTAGTTCTACAAAAGTCTTATCTGCTGGTGAATCTATAAAATTAGAGGATATAAAAAAGCTTGAATTATTATCTATAGATAAAATATCAGTGTTGAACATAGATAATGTTTCTGTTGGACCTTACATATTAAACACACTTTTCTTAGATGAAAACATGTCTTATGAGAACGCTCTATATGAAATATATAAGGTTTTGCGTCCTGGTGAAGTTCCTGTTTTAAAGATAGTAGAGGAGTTTTTTCGTAATCTTTTCTTCAGTTCGGAATATTATGATTTGTCTAACATTGGTAGATTAAAACTTAACTCTTGCCTTGGGTTAAATTATGAGGAAAATTTAACTACTTTAACACATGAAGACATTATTGAAATTATAAGAAAAATAGTATTGTTACGTGATGGTCAAGGATCTGTAGATGATATTGATCATTTAGCAAATAGAAGAGTCCGTTCAGTTGGAGAGTTTATAGAAAATCAATTTAGAACTGGATTATTAAAATTGGGACGGGCAGTAGTTGATTCTATGTCTACTTCTAGTTTAGATAAAGTCTCTCCATCTGATTTTATAAATCCAAAAGTGTTAACCAATGTCTTAAGAGATTTTTTCAACTCTTCCCAATTATCTCAATTTATGGATCAGACTAATCCATTATCTGAAATAACACATAAAAGAAGGTTGTCAGCGTTAGGTCCTGGTGGTTTAACAAGAGAGAGGGCGGGATTTGAAGTGCGTGATGTTCATCCAACTCATTACGGAAGAATTTGCCCTATTGAAACTCCTGAGGGGCAGAATATAGGCTTAATTAATAGCTTAGCTATATACGCTCGTATTAATAAATATGGGTTCATTGAAAGTCCTTATAGGAAAGTAGTTAATAAGGTTGTTACTGATCAAATTGAGTATCTGTCTGCTATAGATGAAGGTTTATATTATATAGCCGATACCAGCGCAAAGCTTGATGAGAACAACTGCTTTGTTGATGATATGTTATACTGTAGGTATGCTGGTACCTTTGTAATGGTAAATAGTAATCAAGTAAGTTACATTGATTTATCTCCTAAGCAGGTAATATCGGTTGCTGCTTCTTTAATTCCATTTTTAGAAAATGATGATGCTAATAGAGCGTTAATGGGTTCAAATATGCAGCGTCAAGCTGTACCTTTATTGAAGCCTACTGCTCCTTTGGTTGCTACTGGCATGGAGTCTTTCGTAGCTTCTGGCTCTGGTGCTGTAGTTTTAGCAAAACGTGGTGGCATAGTTGACAGCTCAGATAGTAACTCTATAGTTATACGTGCTTTTGACAAAGGAGGAATTAACTACTTGGATGTAGATATTTATCATCTAAGAAAATTTCAGCGTTCTAACCATAATACTTGTATTAACCAGAAACCACTGGTGCATGTAGGTGATTGTGTTAAGGAAGGTGATGTGATAGCTGATGGTCCTGCTATTAATAACGGTGAATTGGCACTTGGCCAAAACTTGCTAGTCGCTTTTATGTCTTGGCAAGGTTATAATTTTGAAGACTCAATCATTATTTCTAGTGAAGTTGTTAAAAAAGATCTATTTACTTCTATTCATATAGAAGAATTTGAATGTGTTGTACATGACACTCCTTTAGGGTCGGAAAAAATAACTCGTGCCATACCCGGTGTTAATGAAGAAAATCTTTATCACTTGGATGATAGTGGTATAGTAAAGGTTGGTACAAGAGTTGGTCCAGGTTATATTTTGGTGGGGAAAGTTACACCTAAGCATTCTCTTTCATTGCCTCCTGAGACAAAATTGTTAATGACAATTTTTGGTGAAAAGTCATTTGATTGTGTGGATTCCTCTTTATATACATCTCCAGATATTGAAGGGATAGTGATTGATGTGCAGGTCTTTACACGCAGAGGGGAAGAAGAAAACGAAAGGGCGTTTCTTATTAAGCAAAAAGAGGTAAATGATTTTGAGAAAGAGCGGGACCATATAATCAATGTTATTAATCAATATTTCTATGATGAATTAAGAAAAATTCTTATTAATTCTGGCTCGCAAGATCGAGAAAGTATTAATTTTATTGAACGTGAGGGATGGTGGGATATAGGATTGAAAAACCAATCTATTTCTAAGCAAGTTGAGAGCTTAAAAAAAGATTTTGATGAAAAAGTATCACATGCGATAGCAAACTTTAAGCGAAAAGTAGAAAAATTGCATGAAGGCTATGATCTGCCTCAAGGTGTGTCGATGTCAGTAAAAGTTTTTATTGCTGTAAAACATAGTTTGCAGCCAGGGGATAAAATGGCTGGTAGACATGGAAATAAAGGTGTGATTTCTCGAGTTGTTCCAGTAGAAGATATGCCTTATTTAGAAGATGGTACTCCTATTGATATTATTCTTAACCCTCTTGGCGTTCCTTCGCGAATGAATGTAGGTCAAATATTGGAAACGCATGTAGGTTGGGCTTGTAAAAAATTAGGAGAAAAAGTAGGCAATATTCTTGATGAGATCAATAAAATCAAACGTGCTTTTTGTGAGGCAATTAGATCTCTCAGTGATGATGATTTTGAAAAATTTGCAGCATTATATCTTGATAATAAAAAATTTGAGGATATTAATGATGATGAAATAACGGCTTCTATTTTAGATACGCCTAATAAGGATGAATTAAATAATGAATTGACTACATTAGTAGAGAATTATTTCAACTCTTGTAAAGATGCACACAGTAGTTTACGTCACTTCCTGATTGAGGTTTATAGTTGTGGCAGTAATTTATCTATTTGTAATAACATTCGCGATATTAATGATAATCACCTCATTGAATTTGCGTATAAGTTGCGTGATGGCATTCCTGTTACTGCACCTGTATTTGAAGGTCCAAAAGATGAACAAATAGTAAAGCTATTTGAACTTGCTGGATTGGATAACTCTGGGCAAGTTGTATTATATGATGGTTGCTCGGGTGAGAAGTTTGATCGCAAAGTTACAGTTGGTTACATGTACATGCTTAAGTTGCATCACTTAGTAGATGGTAAAATTCATGCGCGTTCAGTAGGACCTTATAGTTTGGTTACTCAACAACCTCTTGGAGGAAAGTCTCATTTTGGTGGTCAGCGTTTTGGTGAAATGGAATGTTGGGCACTGCAAGCCTACGGTGCTGCTTACACTTTGCAGGAAATGTTAACTGTGAAGTCTGATGACATTAATGGCAGGGTTAAGATTTATGAATCGGTAATAAAAGGTGACAGTAACTTTGAATGTGGAATTCCTGAATCCTTTAATGTCATGATAAAAGAGTTGCGTTCCTTGTGTTTTAATGTGGATTTGAAGCAAAATGACATAGTAATTGAAGATATATCTCACACTAATATCGCACAATCTTTTAATGAGGTTAGCATTTCCATTGCTAGCCCTGAAAGTATTAAACGTATGTCTTATGGAGAGATAACAGATGTTTCAACTGCAAACTACCGTACATTCAAAGTTGAGAAAGGTGGATTATTTTGTCCTAAAATTTTTGGTCCTGTCAATGATGATGAATGTTTATGTGGAAAGTACAAAAAAAGAAGACATAGGGGCCGTATATGCGAAAAATGTGGAGTAGAAGTTACATCTTCTAAAGTAAGAAGAGAAAGAATGGGTCATATAGAGCTTGCATCTCCTGTTGCTCATATATGGTTTTTGAAGTCACTTCCTTCAAGAATTGGAGCATTATTAGATATGTCTCTTAGAGATATCGAAAGTATTTTATATAGTGATAATTATGTTGTAATAGATCCTCTTGTTTCCTCTTTTGAAAAAGGTGAAATTATTAGTGAGAAAGCTTATAATGAAGCTAAAGATAGCTATGGGGTCGATAGCTTTATAGCTATGCAAGGTGTTGAAGCTATAAGAGAATTGCTAATACGCCTTGATTTACATGAAATTAGGAAGAATTTAAGACAGGAGTTAGAGTCTGTTGCTTCTGAAATGAGAAGAAAGAAAATTATAAAGAGATTACGTATTGTTGAAAATTTTATCAAGTCTGGAAACAGACCTGAGTGGATGATACTTACAGCTATACCTATTTTACCACCTGACTTGCGTCCCTTGGTATCGCTTGAAAGTGGTCGACCTGCAGTTTCTGATTTAAATCATCATTATAGAACTATTATTAATAGAAATAATAGATTGAGAAAATTGTTAAGTTTGAATCCTCCTGAGATTATGATTCGTAATGAGAAAAGAATGTTACAAGAGGCAGTTGATTCTCTTTTTGATAATAGTCGTCGTAATGCTCTGGTAAATAAAGCTGGCGCTACTGGATATAAAAAGTCTATTAGCGATATGCTGAAAGGAAAGCAAGGTCGTTTCCGTCAGAATCTTTTAGGAAAAAGGGTAGATTATTCTGGACGTTCTGTAATAGTTGTTGGTCCAACTTTAAAACTAAATCAGTGTGGATTACCGAAAAGAATGGCTCTTGAGTTATTCAAGCCTTTTGTTTACTCAAGGCTTAAAATATATGGAATGGCTCCAACTATTAAATTTGCTAGTAAGTTAATAAGAGCAGAAAAGCCAGAAGTCTGGGATATGCTTGAAGAAGTAATAAAAGAGCATCCTGTTTTGCTAAATAGAGCGCCTACGCTACATAGGCTTGGTATTCAGGCTTTTGAGCCAGTCCTTATTGAAGGTAAAGCAATACAGCTTCATCCACTTGTTTGTACAGCATTTAACGCTGACTTTGATGGTGATCAAATGGCGGTACATGTGCCAATTTCATTGGAAGCTCAACTTGAAGCTAGAGTGTTGATGATGTCAATTAATAACGTTTTAAGTCCTTCTAATGGAAGACCGATTATAGTTCCTAGTAAAGATATAGTGCTTGGTATATACTACCTAACTTTACAGCAACTTAAGGAGGATGATTTACCACTTTTCTGTTCTTTTTGTGAAGTTGAGCATTCCTTAAACAACGGTACTCTACATATTCATTCTCATATAAAGTACAAAATGGAATACATCAATAGCGATGGAAACATTCAGTATAAAACTATTTGTACAACTCCTGGACGTTTAATATTATGGCAGATTTTTCCTAAACATGAGAATCTAAGCTTCGATTTAATAAATCAGGTATTAACAGTTAAGGAAATAACTAGTATTGTTGATTTAGTATATCGTAGCTGCGGTCAAAGTGCTACAGTGGTATTTTCTGATAAATTGATGACACTTGGCTTTGAGTATGCTACATTTTCTGGTACTTCTTTTAGTCGTTGCGATATGGTCATACCTGAAACTAAAGCTACACACGTTGATTATACAAGGGGTGAAATTAAGAAATTTTCTGCACAGTATCAAGACGGACTAATCACTAAAAGTGAGAGGTATAATAAAGTTATAGATGAGTGGTCTAAGTGCACAGATATAATAGCGAATGATATGTTAAAAGCGATATCTGTGTATGATGAAAATAGTAAGTACAATTCAATATATATGATGGTTAGCTCAGGTGCAAGAGGTTCTACTTCCCAGATGAAGCAGTTAGCAGGAATGCGAGGGTTAATGACCAAACCTTCTGGTGAAATTATAGAAACACCTATAATTTCTAATTTTCGCGAAGGATTAAATGTATTTGAATACTTTAATTCTACTCATGGTGCGCGTAAAGGTTTAGCTGATACTGCACTTAAAACTGCAAACTCTGGATACTTAACTCGTCGCTTGGTTGATGTATCTCAAAATTGCATAGTTACAAAACATGACTGTAAAACGAAAAATGGCCTTATTGTAAGAGCTATAGTTGAAGGTAGTACTATAGTTGCATCTCTAGAGAGTGTTGTACTGGGTAGAACAGCTGCAAATGATATATATAACCCAGTAACCAAAGAGTTATTATTAAAAGCAGGGGAATTAATTGATGAAGGTAAAGTAAAGCAAATCAACATTGCAGGTCTTGATGCTATAAAAATTAGATCGCCTTTAACTTGTGAAATAAGTCCTGGTGTGTGTTCTTTGTGTTATGGAAGAGACCTTGCAACTGGTAAAATTGTTTCAATAGGTGAAGCAGTTGGTGTTATCGCTGCTCAATCTGTTGGAGAGCCAGGTACTCAGTTAACGATGCGTACTTTCCATATAGGTGGGGTAATGACTAGAGGTATTGAATCCTCAAATATTATAGCTTCTATTAATGCTAGAATAAAACTAAACAATAGTAATATAATTATAGATAAAAACGGAAATAAAATTGTGATAAGCCGTTCCTGTGAAGTCGTTTTAATTGATAGCCTTGGTAGTGAAAAATTGAAGCACAGTGTGCCTTATGGTGCTAAACTTTATGTAAATGAGGGTGAGTTAGTAAAAATTGGTGATAAAGTTGCGGAATGGGATCCGTATACACTACCTATTATTACGGAAAAGAGTGGTACAATATCTTACCAGGATTTAAAAGATGGAATTTCAATCACTGAAGTGATGGATGAATCTACAGGAATATCAAATAGAGTAGTAAAAGATTGGAAATTGCACTCTGGTGTAGCTAATTTACGTCCTCGTATTGCACTGCTTGATGATAATGAAAAAGTAATAACACTTTCAAGTGGTGTGGAAGCATGTTACTTTATACCAGTTGGTGCAGTGCTTAATGTACAGGATGGCCAAAAGGTTCATGCAGGTGATGTTATCACAAGAACGCCGAGAGAGTCAGTTAGAACTCGTGATATTACTGGTGGCTTGCCTAAGGTTATAGAATTATTTGAAGCACGTCGTCCTAAAGAGCATGCTATCGTTAGTGAAATAGATGGCTATGTAACGTTCTCTGAAAAAGACCGTAGAGGAAAACGCAGTGTAGTAATTAAACCTGTAGATGAGCAAGCTTCTCAAGTTGAGTATTTAGTATCAAGAAGTAAGCATGTAATAGTCAATGAAGGTGATTTTGTGCGTAAAGGTGATTTATTGATGGATGGCGATCCTGATCTTCATGATATTCTACGTGTGCTTGGGTTAGAAGCGTTAGCACACTATATGATTTCTGAAATACAGCAAGTTTATAGATTGCAAGGTGTGCGCATAGATAACAAGCATTTAGAAGTGATCTTAAAGCAAATGCTACAAAAAGTAGAAATTACCGATCCTGGTGATACTATGTACTTAATCGGAGAAAATATCGACAGGCTGGAAATTGATAGAGAAAATGATGCTATGAATAACTCTGGAAAACGACCTGCTCATTATCTTCCTATTCTGCAGGGAATTACTAGAGCAAGCCTTGAAACTAATTCCTTTATTTCTGCTGCCTCTTTCCAAGAAACAACAAAAGTACTTACGGAAGCAGCATTTTGCGGAAAGAGTGATCCTTTGAGTGGGTTAAAAGAAAATGTTATAGTAGGAAGGTTAATTCCTGCTGGTACGGGTCTGATTATGAATAAGGTGAAAGCACTTTCGCTTTGTGAAAATATAGATAAATATGAAAAATATTTTGATATTGAGACTTATGACGAAAAATTGCTGAGTGATAATAGTTATCAATTACATTCTGATGAAGAAGAGAGTGTGGTGGCATCGCACTATGATCAGTCAAATTGAATATATCTAATGAGGTAGTATGTTTAATCTGTTTTTAACTAAAAAAATCAATTATATTTTCTTTCACCTCTGTGCTGTCTATTATGTTATTTACTCTTACACGAAATTCAGATGAGTTTTGAAGCCCGCTACTGTACCATCCTATATGTTTGCGGGCCATCTTTATTCCTGTATCGCTTCCATAGTACTCAAGAATACTGTCATAATGCTTGAGTATTATGCTTAATCTCTCTGAGGCTGTTGGCTCAGAAACTTTATTTCCACTCAAAAAGTTTATTGCTTGATTAATCAGCCAAGGTTTGCCGTAAGCACCACGACCTATCATTACTCCATCTGCCCCAGATTCTTTAAGTGCACTTTGAACATCATTCAAACTCTTAATATCTCCATTTACTATAACTGGAATTTTTACCTGCTCTTTAACATTTCTAACGAAATTCCAATCTGCTTGACCATTATAAAGCTGTGCCCTTGTCCTTCCATGTACAGTAATCATCTTTGCTCCCAAATCTTCTGCAATTTTTGCTAAGCGCGGAGCATTACGATTTTCGTCATTCCATCCAGTACGCATTTTTACTGTAACTGGCACACTCACTGCCTTGACTACAGCTTCTATTATCTCAGCAGCCTTTTTTTCATCACGCATAAGTGCTGACCCTGCGTAACCGTTTACAACTTTTTTAACTGGACAACCAAAATTTATATCTATGATTTTTGCACCCATGCCCTCATTTAACTTTGCAGCTTCCGCCATAACATCAGGCTCACAACCAGCAAGTTGTACAGCGGTTAGTTCATCGACTTTTGCTTTTTGCATGCTCTGGCGAGTTTGCATGATCATAGCTCTGCTTGCAATCATTTCTGAGACTAGCAAACTTGCACCAAGTTTCTTTACAATACTCCTAAATGGATAGTCAGTCACTCCAGACATTGGCGCTAAAATAACTGGAGAATCAATCGTCAAACTTCCTATTTGTAGGGACATAGATTTTATAGATTAATTACTTAAGCCCAAACGTCTTGCACACGTTGTAGTAACATTTTGAATAATCGAACTTATGGTAGATTGTGCCTCCTCTTTCTTACTATCTTCAGAAATGAGCTGCTGTATAGTATCATGTAAAATTCCACCTTCAGCAATGGATTCTTTCCACTCTTCATCCTCCATAAGTGCTTTTGCGAACTCTCTTCTCTTCTCGTGCAATTGTCCTGGACTAGGCTTGTACTTTGATAACTCTCTGTCAATTTCATCAAATGATTTATCCTCGTTGAGCATTTCCGTAATCCTATGAGCATTTTCTAAAGCAAATACTCCACAATTACAGCCATCTTTTTGCTGATCAACCGCAGAACTCTTTATGCTATCATTTCCTATCTCTAAGGTTTCCTGCAATATGCCCACTATATAACTAGTATCAATTGGCTTACTAACTAACTTATTTCTATATTCTCTTGCATGACCTAATGTTTTTTCAACATCATCTTTTTTCTCTTTAAGGCTAGCATTATCTGGATTATTTTCTCTTTTCCGTATTAAACTTCCCACCTCATTATTTAAGGGTACTAGACACTTCTCAGCAATCTCATTAGCAAGACTTATATCGTCTTTTACCTTTCCTTCAACCTCATTTGGTAATTTATTACCAAATGAGTCACAATAATAAGCTCTAAATTGTCTGTTACCATTACATGTGACTATCAGTGTTACCCAGTGATTTCCTCCTAAATTAATAATCGAGGCAAAGATTTTTTTTGTGTTCCCTTGTTCTATTTTATACTCTTTCAGTTTTGAGTTTAAAGTACTCACATCACCAGGAATACAAAAAACTACATTGCCACTTGAATTTTCTGAATAGTTATATACAGCTCTTGCAATATGAGAAATATCATGTTCTTGTAGCCAGTAATAGTAATTTTCTCTATTTGTCTGATGCATAAGAGTTTGTAAATCTTCATGAAACTCTTTGCCACCCAAACCACTATCTCCTGAAGCATTAGAATTTCTACGACTATTGTTACTTGAGGCAGGTTCACTTCCTGGTACAATACCACTATCTGTAGATGGAGAATAGGAATTTCTACGTACCCTCTTATCCGAATCATTTGTTTGTCTTGATATAGTATCTAGTCCACTATCCAGTGATTTACTTCTTGTGAATTTTTGCTCTTTTGGACTCTTTTCTTCCTTTACAGTTCCTTTTTCATCAACATAACCTTTTACCAAGTAAAATAAAGGTTCAATAACCATCTTGTATGTCGCTGCAAGCACTATTCCCATTAAGATCCAAGCTATAGGGTTGGAGATGAGCATAGCAAGTGGTAAGGTTAAGAGGAAAGATCCCATTATCAATCCCAAACAGCCAATGGTAAATGTAGTCGCCAAATATATACAAAAAGCGTAGACAGCAAATCTTCCACTAGACTTAAGTTTAGTGAAGTGAGTACTCTCTTTAGATTTATTGTATCTTTCTATGATGGCTAACATATTATATTTCACGTTTATCAATTCTAGCAAATTATGAAGGTAAAATCAATATTAGCATTTATATGTAAAAATATTGAGCATTCAAAGCTTTTGAAGTAGAGTAATGATGTTAGTAATAGCACAACATATGCATGATATAGAACATATACGCAAAAACCCTAAAGGATTTGAAAAAGCAATAAAAAGCAGAGGGGTGAAAGAATTTACTGCAAAAGAAATATTAGATGTTGATGATGAAAGAAGATTACTGACTACTACATTGCAAGATTTAAATAGGCAGCGCAATGAAATCACAGAGGAAATAAAGAAGCTTAAAATGAGCAAGAGCCCCTGTGAAAATGATGTAGAAGTGTCAAGAAACATAGCAAATGAGATAAAAGCAATCAGCTTAAACGAGCAAACGGAGAAAGATAACTTAATGAAGATCTTATCTAACTTACCAAATATCCCTGCACAAAACGTGCCAATAGGTGAAGATGAGAGCTCCAACGTAGAAATCAGAAAATATGGAGAAAAAAGGCAATTTAGTTTTATGCCAAAATTTCATTATGAACTCGGAGAAAGGTTAGGCTTGATGGATTTTGAACAAGCAGCAAAAATTTCTGGATCAAGGTTTACAATACTAAAAGGACAGTTAGCTAAGCTTGGACGAGCATTAATAAATTTTATGCTGGAAACACATGTTAATGAATTTGGTTATACTGAAGTGCATCATCCAGTTTTAGTAAAGGATAGGGCGATGTATAATGTTGGTCAACTACCAAAATTTTTTGATGATTCATATTTAACTACCGATAAATTAAGATTAATTCCCACAAGTGAAGTAGTTTTAACAAATTTAGTTGCTGACAAAATAATAGAAGAAAAAGAACTGCCTATTCGTTTTACTGCATATTCAGAATGTTTTCGTAAAGAAGCTGGTAGCGCAGGACGAGATACAAGAGGTATGATAAGGCAACACCAATTTGGTAAAGTGGAGTTGGTAAGCATCACAACTGAAGACCAGTCAAATGATGAGCTTGAACGCATGACAAATGCTGCTGAGGAAATATTAAAAAAATTAGAACTACCGTATAGAATAATGCTGCTTTGTAGTGGTGATATGGGCTTTGCTGCACAAAAGACTTATGATATAGAGGTATGGTTACCTGAGCAAAATAAGTACAGAGAAATATCAAGCTGCTCAAATTGCGGTACGTTCCAGGCAAGAAGAATGAACACTAAATACTTCTTAGAAACTGACAGAAAAACAAAAAAATACGTTCACACTTTAAACGGCTCAGCTTTAGCCATAGGAAGAACAATTGTTGCCATAATGGAGAACTATCAAAATTCCGATGGGTCAGTTACAATACCAAACGTGTTGCAAAGATACATGAGTAATGATACTGTTATAAGCAAACAATAATTTTGACATATAGAAAAGCGAGGAAATAAAGATGAAGGTTCTGGTTATAGGTTCTGGTGGGCGTGAGCATGCTTTACTTTGGGCTTTAAAGAAGTCTCCTACCTTGACTAAGTTATATGTTACTCCTGGTCGCCCGGCCATGGAAAATTTTGGAGTTCTTGTGAATATAAATATTCAAGATTCAGTGGATGTTATACAATTTTGCAAGAAAGAAAATATAGAGCTAGTAATTATTGGTCCAGAGCAACCGATAATTAATGGACTTGCTGATGATTTAGCTGCAGAGGGAATAAATGTTTTTGCTCCAAGTCAAGCAGCTGCAAAACTTGAGGCATCAAAGTCTTTTACGAAGGAACTATGTAAACAGTATGGTATACCAACTGCAAAGTATGAGCGTTTTATTGATGAAAGGTTAGCTAAAAATTTTGTCCGTAGTAATAAAATAAAATTTCCGCTTGTAATTAAAGCAAATGGAATTGCAGCAGGGAAAGGCGTCATAATATGCCACACAGAAAATGAAGCTTTTTCAGCAATAGATTCAATGCTAGTGGAGAAAAATCTTGGTGAGTCAGGTGAAGAAATAATCATAGAAGAGTTTTTAATTGGAGAGGAAGTAAGTTTTTTTGCTCTTATTGATGGGTTGAAGGTAGTAACCCTTGGGTGTGCAAAAGATTACAAGAGAGTTGGTGAAAATAACGAGGGACAAAATACTGGAGGAATGGGGTCATACTCATCACCTTCGATTATAAGTAAGGAGATGGAGCAAAAAATTATCCAAAAAATAATATATCCTACAATTCAAGCACTGACTAACATGGGAACATCCTATAAAGGCGTACTCTTTGCTGGTTTAATGATTTGCAAAGATAGTCCAAAGCTTCTTGAGTATAATGTTAGATTTGGGGATCCGGAAATACAATCTATTTTACCTAGACTTGATCCAAATTGTGATTTGTTAAAGTTGATGTTGTCAGTTGCAGAAGGCAAGTTAAATACAAAAATGGTGGAGTTTAATCACAAAACTACAGTTTGTGTAGTTGTTGCAAGTAAAGGCTATCCTGGTGATTATCAAAAAGGAGAGGTAATTAAAGGATTGGATAAAATTGAAAACATTCCTGGTGTGCTAGTTTTTCATGCTGGTACTAAGTTGGATGAAAGTGGTAATTGGATTTCCGATGGCGGAAGAGTGCTAAATATAGTAGGAGAAGGAAACACTGTGGAAGAAGCTAAAAGTAAAGTGTACTCAGCGTTAAATTTTCTAGAATGGTCAGGTGGGTTCTTCAGGTATGATATTGGTAGTTAATGTTAGCTAGCAGGTAGCTCATATAGGAAAGAAAAAAGTTACTTTGCAGGCAGTAATACAGACAATTAAAGAAAAATATCAACTAGGTTTATAGTCTATTACTACTGTTTTTGCAATTTTGTCGTGAAGAAATTGTTTACGCTGGTCAAGGATTGCAAATAATATGATTAAGATTGATACAACTATGAATAGACTAGAAATATTGAATAGTGTGTAGCAGATTATAAAATATAATACTCCAAAAACTGCTGTTCTGCTTATTGCTTGTATTAGAGTGATTTTTTCAAGTGTATTTTCGTCTTTTACACGCATGCGAAGTAACAATTGTCCTGGAGTACCACCAAATTCTATTATCGTAAATACATAAAATATTAATTCCAATATCAACCCTATTACTTGTATAGCTACTGCTTTATCTAAAATCATTTCAGTTACATTGAGTGATAGAGAATATGCTAAAGTAAATCCAATGATAAATCCGATAACAAACCCCATTCCCTGTACTAAAATATAATCGATTGCAAATGCAAAAATACGTCTTGTAATCCCTGCATAACTTATTTTAGTATCCATACACTTTCCATATTTTGCAATGCTATAACCAGTATAAAAGTTCATTATTAAATAACCGTAAATATGCTATTTTAGCAACATTGACCCACTTTATTATTTGAATTAACATTAAATCATTTACAGTTAAGGAAGTTATGTCAACATCAGTCACAGTTGCGTATGGTGATGGTATCGGACCAGAAATTATGGAAGCGGTGCTGTCGATATTGCGTGAAGCGAAAGCAGAGATCTCAATAGATATTATTGAAATAGGAGAGCGTGTTTATAGTAAGGAATGGTCTCATGGAGTTTCTCCGAGTGGTTGGGAATCTATCGAAAGGACAAAGATATTACTCAAATCTCCAACAACAACCCCTCAAGGTAAAGGGCACAAAAGCTTAAACGTTGCGCTCAGAAAGAACTTAGGGCTGTATGCAAACATTAGACCATGTATTTCGTATCACCCTGTTATAGAAAATAAATTCGATAAATTTGATATCGTAGTAATACGTGAAAATGAAGAGGACGTTTACACCGGAATAGAGCATAGGCTCACTGGTGACTCTTATCAATGCACTAAAATTATTACTAGATCTGGTTCAGAAAAAATATGCAGATACGCTTTTGAATACGCGAAAAAACACAACAGAAAAAAAGTAACTTGCCTGACTAAAGATAACATCATGAAAATGACTGACGGAACTTTCCATGCAGCATTTGATCGCATTGCAAAGGAATACCAGGACATAAAGGCAGAACATTATATAGTTGATATTGGAATGGCAAAAGTTGCTACAGAGCCCGAAAATTTCGATGTTATAGTAACTGAGAATCTATATGGGGATATATTATCAGACATAGTGGCACAAACCTCTGGATCTGTGGGACTTGCTGGAAGTAGCAATATAGGTAATGAATATGCAATGTTTGAAGCAGTGCATGGTTCTGCTCCTGATATTGCAGGAAAAAACATAGCTAATCCTTCTGGTCTTTTAAATGCTGCAGTGCATATGTTGATCTATATAGGCCAAGCAGATATTGCAAAATTAATTTACGATGCATGGCTGAAGACTTTAGAGGATGGAATGCACACTGCCGATTTATATAAGGAGAAAAGGAGTAAACAGAAAGTTGGGACAAAAGAATTTGCACAAGCTGTTATAGGTAATCTAGGAAAGAAACCTGCAACATTAACTGAGCTTATAATTAGCAGTGATTTGGATAGTAAAATAAATAAAGTACAAGACCATTACGAACAAGATTACAAAGTTAAAAAGCTAGTGGGTAGTGATATAGCGCTTGCTTGGGACAAATCCAACAATTTTGATCAAATAGTAAGATTATTTGAATCGAGTAATCTGAAAATGATAGCAATATACTCAAAAGGACTTGCAATTTGGCCAGGAGGCTCAAAATCTTCAAGTGACCAAATAACCTGCAGGTTTATCGCAAATAATGAAAAGCAAGCTATTACAAATATTGATGTGAATAACTTGCTAATCAAACTTGAAGAAAATAGCTTTGACGTGGTGAGAATGGATAAATTGTATTTATATGATGGAAAAGAGGGTTTTTTCTCCTGATTATTGTTTAATGTTTTTGTGTTTGCGTAAAACACTAAATATGATATATTTATGTGAGGAATAGTAATGAGTCAACATTTTAAGTTAACTGGTCAGGAGTTTTATGATAATAATGATCTGTTTAACGTACTAGAGATAAAAGCTGAACAAATTGTAGGTAAGGATTATCAAGCTCTTAGCAAGTTTCTGAAAAAACAATATAATAAATTGATACTTGTAAACCATCCTGACAAAGGTGGAGACAAAAATAGATTTGATCAGATTTATAAAGCTTATCAAGAGCTAAAAAAGTACATTGAACCTTTGGAGTCAGGAAATCCTTGTGTTAAAGTCAGTGTTGGTGCTGAAAGTAATGGACGTTTAACGGCAAGAGAGTTTCACTATAGGAGAAAGTTGTTTAACGAGCTAAAAATCAGTGAGGAAGAAGCTGTAGAAAAGAATTTTAAGGAGCTATGTTCTATACTAGAAAAGAAGGATAATTTCTTTAAGGAAGATCTTAAGTACTGTTTTTCAGGGAGATCGTCAGACCCTGGCGAGCTTAATAAACGCTTATCAAAACCTAGTATGCGGCTATTTCTTTATATTTTTCCTCTAGAAGAAAAGAGAAGCCTAATTGAGGAAGATAAAAAGACATTAGGATTGAGATTTATAGAGCGTAAAAATGCTCTACTGCTCATCCAAACAGTCAGCATTCTGCCTTTAGCTCTATTAACTACAATTACTATAGGTTGCTATTTTTCATGGTGGATCATAGGATTTAATATCATTACTGGTAATGCCTCTCATTTATTAGTAAATTATTATATGAAAAAGTATAAAAATTCAGAAATTTCCACTGATGAATTCATGAGTAAAATAAACTATATCACGCTAGGCAAGAAGCTTCTTATCAACTATCCTGTAGCTGCTTTTTCTGTTTATCTACTTACAACAAATTTCATTGCTAATGGATTAACTGTTGGTGGAGCTGTACTTGGTCCACTATTGTTATTGGCAGTATTAATTGAAATGTTAGCTCCTGTTTTCTCAAAAGGCTGTGAAATATATGCTGACAAGCACACAAAAGATTTACTAGAAGAGGATCCAAGAGATAGAGTGCAAAAGGAGACTGATCTGTTAGGACGGTATGATCCACGAAAACTGTTAATGCCAATTATCATGCCTCTTGTTAGAAAATGTTTTGCAGAAGTGGCAAGCGAGTTTGCTGAAAGGAATTTTGATGAGGTAAAAACTGATATGTCTGATGTTAATACTGAAGGACTACCTCATCCTCGAGCAATTGAATTTGCACAGCAAACAGTATAGTATAAGCTTTTAGCTCTATGCATGGACTCAAAAAAAGTAGAATTAATATTTGAAAAATTTCAACAGTCAAATCCTGCGCCAAAAATAGAGCTAAATTATACCAATCATTTTACGTTATTAGTTGCAATAGTTCTGTCAGCGCGGACGACCGATATAAGTGTTAATAAAATTACAAAGGAGCTATTTAGTATCGCTGATACGCCAGAAAAAATGTTGAATCTTGGGCAAAGTGAGCTGAGAAAATGCATAAGCAGTATTGGTTTATATAATTCTAAAGCAAAAAATATAATCGGGCTCAGTAAAATATTGATTGAGAGGTACAATAGCAAAGTGCCTACTAATTTCGATGATTTGGTATCTTTACCAGGGGTTGGGAGAAAGAGCGCTAATGTATTCTTAAATTCAGGGCTTGGTATTCCAACATTGGCAGTTGATACTCACGTTTTTAGAGTGAGCAATAGAGTTGGGCTTGTGAAAGAAAAAGATGTACTTAAAACAGAGCAGTCTCTTTTGAATGTAGTGCCAAAAAAATACCTACTTTATGCTCATCATTGGCTAGTTTTGCATGGTAGATATGTTTGCAAAGCGCAAAAACCTTCGTGTGAAACATGCATAATTCATGATTTATGTGAGTTTGAATGCAAGAGGTTAGTATCTCTTCTTTTTTAATTCAAGTAGCTCACAGAGGTGAAAAAGATTACTTTACACATTTTTCCATTTTCCTTATCATAAGACTGAAGGTATTTTATTATCTTCAATCTGTGCAGATTAAACGACAAAAGTATTATACAGTTGGCGTCTTATTTTTAATTTTTGCACTATGTGCACCTTATGTCTTCACAATATTTCTAGGTTTTTACCTACATAAGCTGAAACGAGCTTATAAAACGTTTAAGACAGTATAGAACGCCAATTTTCAGGATTAGAGAGTAACAACTAGCTAACGTGAGAGATCTCTTGCCTGGTTGGAAAAATGTAGGCGACTTTGGAAAAATTGCGAGCGTAAACTTAATACTAGCCTACAAATTTGCTTTTACTTCTTTCCTCCTTATATGTTAAAAACAAGTCTTTATAAATGTTATAGAATGGCAATATAAGGACATATGGAGAAGAGGAACCGTTTCCCTTCTTGGTTATAAGAACCGTTTTTGAGCAAGGTTCTCTTCTCTGTTTTATATACTGAAAGTTCCGAACAACTGATTGAGCTTTTAGGCTCGTATATAAGGGTGGAAAATGCAGTATTCAATATTATTTTATGGAGGAATTATGAATTCACCAAATACTATTGCTGGCATTGATGTTAGCAAAACTAAACTAGACATCCACATTCATCCACTTGGTTATTATAAAACGTTTGAAAATAACGTACAAGCTATTGATCAAGTGCTCGACTTTCTACACTTGCATAATGTAACAAAAGTTGGATTAGAAGCTACTGGTGGATACGAAAAACTATGCGCTTACACTTTACTAAGCAATGGTTTTGAAGTATATGTCATTCAACCTAGATGGGTTAGAGATTACGCAAAAAGCCTTGGTATTAGTACTAAAACTGATAAAATAGACTGTAGTATCATCTCACGTTATATTAATAATACAGACATGCGTGTTACTCCTTTAAATGTTAATAATACTGATTGTTTGAAGCAAAAACTATCTCGCAGAAATCAACTAGTGGAAATGGCAAAGATACAGAAAACCCAAGCTCACCAGATAACCGATGTATCCATAATCAAACAAATAGAAGAATTGCTTGTAATTTTGCAAAATCAAATTCAAATCTTGGAAGATGAAATGATGGTATTAATTGATCAAAGTCAAGAGCTTAAAAAAAAATACATGTCAATAACTAGTATACCAGGTGCCGGTAAAACCTTGGCTATTACTATGATCTGTTACATGCCAGAACTAGGAATTCTTAAACATAAAGAAATATCTAGCCTTTCTGGAATTGCGCCATTTAATCGAGACAGCGGTTTTAGTAAAGGAAAAAGGTGTATTCAAGGCGGTAGATCACAAATTAGAACAGTTTTGTATATGTGTATCCTTAGTGCACAAAGGTACAATTCTTATATAAAAATCTTCTTTGATAGACTATATGATCAATACAAAAAACCATATAAAGTTGCTTCTACTGCTGCCATGAGAAAATTACTTATTCTTGCTAACTCTTTAGTAAGAGATGGTAGAGTGTTCACTAAGGAATATAGTCCTAATTCTGCTTTTATCTAGTACTAGCGTAGCTGTGAATAAATACGTCCACACAACTTTAAGTATTTATTCACAGCTACATCAATTTTTCTATTGACTTTTAACACAACTGCTCAAAAGATTATGAACAGGTTCTAAGAGATAAGAAATATAAACCAAAAAGCCATTGGATGACAAAGTTAATGCTTTTTTAGTTTTAATGGTTTATATTTTATTTCTATAACAGTAAAGGAATATTAAAATGGGAGATGTTTTTTCGATGTCAATGGAATCTTCTAAAGACAATAAAGATAGAAATGAACAATTTCTCATGCAAGTAGCTGCTTGGTTGGTTGATAACACTAGCTTAACTTTTGATCAAATAGCACAATGTTGCAAGTTATCCCTTGAAAAAGTACAAGACATAGCTGATGAGGAAATAGAAGTTGAAAAGTATGACCCTATTATTTCTGAAATAATTACTGAAAAAGAAATCGATAATTGCAAAAAAAATCCAAATCGTGTACCAAATTTGATTATAAAAAATATAAAAAAAAGGGCAAAGACGATTAGCTTTCTTGCCTTTGCTTCCACAGCAAGGCGTAGAGATAAACCTAATGCGATTTATTATTTGGTAAAAAAATTTCCTATCTTGAACAATAATGTGATAGCTAAGCTAGTTAGTACAACAAATTACACAGTTGAGCAGGTAAGAGATGGATCTCATCATAACATACTCAATATCAAACCTCAAGATCCTGTACTACTTGGTTTATGTAGCCAGGAAAATTTAGAAGCGGAAGTAGAAAAAGCGAAAGTAGAAGAAGAGAAGAAACAAAGATTAAAAAATATAAATAATAGCTATTGATGATTCTCAAATTCTTGTACTTTGTTAATATTAAATTGACTTGACTTGTTAGTTTTTATCAGTATAATGTAAGTAAAGTATCTAGTTTAATAATAATTAAGTCTAAATACGCACTAAAAACTAGCTCAGCCTAATTTATTGTTTTATATTCACATTTTAGGTTAGTAAGCATCAATTAAAATTTTTGGAGGATTATGACAACAATCAATGAAGATGTCTTAGCAAAAGGAGAGGTTGTAGGTCAACCTGAAAAAAGCGAACAAATTCATAATGCTGACGCAGTAAAACAAATGACCAGTGAAGGTGCTGAAAAAAACAAGAAAACATTGGACCTGAGCGAATTGAAAGAGAAAACAGCAGAAGAATTGTTAGAGCTAGCTGAAGAAAGAAAAATTTCAACTAGTGGTAAAGGCAATGGCAGGATGCTAAAACAGGAAATGATATTCAGTTTAATGAAGAAAATGAGTGAAGAAGGAGGCATAACCACAGGA
This sequence comes from Wolbachia endosymbiont (group B) of Horisme vitalbata, assembly GCF_964028625.1. Lineage (NCBI taxonomy): Bacteria > Pseudomonadati > Pseudomonadota > Alphaproteobacteria > Rickettsiales > Anaplasmataceae > Wolbachia > Wolbachia endosymbiont (group B) of Horisme vitalbata. The sequence continues at coordinate 1,136,082 of NZ_OZ034797.1, read as the reverse complement.
AGTGGAGTAGTGGAAATATTGCCTGATGGTTTTGGTTTCTTACGTTCATCAAGTGCAAATTATGCTCCAAGTACCGATGATGTTTATATTTCCAATGGCCAAATAAAGAAGTTTAATTTACGTACAGGAGATATGGCATGTGGAGAAATAAGGCCACCTGGTGATAAAGAAAGATATTTTACTTTAACTAAGGTTCACAGTATAAACTCTACTGAAATCAGTGAATTAAGAAAGTACGTACATTTTGATAATTTGCTTCCACTTTATCCTGAAAAAAGCCTCATCCTTGAAAACAACAGTAGCGGAGATAATAAAAAAGATATAAACATGCGTGCTGTAGATATAGTTACACCTCTTGGAAAAGGACAAAGAGCATTGATAGTTGCTCCACCTCGTACAGGAAAAACGATATTGCTTCAGCAAATGGCTCACTCTATAGCTACAAATCATCCTGAAATAGAACTAATAGTATTACTTATAGATGAAAGACCCGAAGAGGTAACAGATATGATACGCTCTGTAAAGGGTGAAGTGGTAAGCTCTACATTTGATGAACCTGCCTACCGTCATGTCCAACTTGCTGAAATAGTAATAGAAAAAGCTAAAAGAATGGTTGAACACAAAAAAGATGTAGTGATTTTGCTTGATTCTATAACTCGCCTTGCACGTGCTTATAATGCAGTCATTCCTTCGTCTGGAAAGGTTCTAACCGGTGGTGTAGATTCAAATGCGCTGCAAAGACCAAAACGCTTTTTTGGAGCAGCTCGTAATATTGAAAATGGTGGTTCTTTGACAATCATCGCTACAGCCCTTATAGAAACTGGTTCAAAAATGGATGATGTTATTTTTGAAGAGTTTAAAGGCACAGGTAATGCTGAAATTATACTAGATAGAAAACTTGCTGATAAACGTATATTCCCTGCTATTGATATTACAAAATCCGGAACAAGGAAGGAAGAGCTATTAGTTGATAAGGCCATACTAAATAAAATATGGGTATTGCGTAGGATACTTAACCCTATGGGATCTGTTGAAGCAATGGAGTTTTTACGTGACAAACTACTTTTAACAAAGAGCAATGCTGACTTTTTTAACTCCATGAATCACTAAAAGTAAGCCAATTCTGATGGAGCAAAAAAGCAAAGCTCTCTTATAGCTAAAATAATTTGGATTTATCAAAATGTATTAAGCTGGCAATCTACCTTAAGTTGCTATTCCAACTTATAGTACTGATTTTGATCAAAAATTTTATGTAGTCAGTTTATTTACAATCGATTTTCCAGTGTCAGCCACTTAGAACCTGTCTTGAAAGGTAATGAAGAAAAGAGTATGATGAGGTAAGCAAAAAATAGGAGGGTAAGTTGTATCCAAGTGATATAAGTGACAAGGAATGGGAAATTTTAGAGCCCTATGTTGCACAAGGAGCGATAGGACGACCAAGAAAACATAACATAAGAACAATTATTAATGCAATAAGGTACATAATGAGGGGTGGTTGCCAGTGGAGAATGCTACCAAAAGATTTTCCTCCATGGAAAACGGTGTATGACTATTTTCTCAGGTGGCGTAATAATGGAAAATTGAAAAAAATACATGACATGCTAGTAAAAGAGGTAAGAAAAATGGTTGGCAAAAATGAAACACCTTCAGTAGGTATAATTGACAGTCAATCAGTGAAAACGACTCAAAAAGGGGATCAAGAGGATATGATGCCGGTAAAAAAATAAAGGGTAGAAAACGTCATATTATTGTAGATACACTAGGTCTTGTAATTACTGCAGAAGTACACAGCGCAAGCATTCAGGACCGTGATGGTGCTACCAATCTTTTTGTTCAAGCTAAATGCAAAGCTCCAACATTACGTAGGTTTTTTGCTGATCAAGGGTATAAAGGTAAATTACAAAATCGATGTTTGTTGGAAACTGGATGTTTGCTAACGATTACCAAGAAATTGGTTGATACAGGATTTCAAGTTATTCCTAAACGTTGGATTGTAGAACGAACCTTTGCCTGGCTTTCCAATTTTAGACGCATGAGCAAGGATTACGAACATTCTCCTCTTACTTCAAAAAACAATATCTTATTTAATATGATTACTTCTATGCTTACTAAATTAGCCAATTAACTCCTTTCAAGACAGGTTCTCAGACACTCAAAACTTTGATCAGACAATGCACCTACGAACTGAACAGTTTTTGTAAATCCGGTGAATATATAGAACAAGACTCCGAATTTAAAGGTTAATTATGAGTGTTTCATACAATGTTCCAGAGATTAAAGCACAACTATTGTTGAATTTAAGATCTTGTCTTTCTTACCTTTTCCCCAATGGGACCTTTCATGGTGATGAATTTCGAATAGGTGATGTGCATGGTAACAAAGGACAAAGTTTAAGAGTAGAACTAAGTGGCAGTAGAGCAGGATTATGGAATGATTTTGCAACTGGAGAAGGTGGTGACATTATCGACCTTTGGGCAGCTGTGCATAGAAAGAATGCAAGGACAGAGTTTCCTGAGGTAATGGCTTCAATAAGTGAATGGCTCGGAAATAATAAAAAATACAGAGAATATGTTGATGAAGACTTCGAGAAATTTATTACCCAAAGTTGGAATTATTATGATGAAAATGGTCAGGTGATTGTAAAAGTTTATCGTTCTGATCCTCCTGGAAAGAAAAAAGTATACAAGCCTTTTGATATCAAACAATCTAAGTTTGCATCACCAGAAATAAGGCCTCTATATAATATTCCAGAAATCTTAAAGTCTGATAAAATTGTTCTGGTGGAAGGGGAAAAATGTGCAGAAGCGCTGATAGAGAAGGGAATAACTGCAACAACAGCGATGTCTGGAGCAAATGCACCTATTGAGAAAACTGATTGGACTCCACTTAAAGGTAAACACATTATTATATGGCCAGATAATGATGAAGCAGGTAAGAAATATGCTAAAAATGCTGAAAAAAAGCTTTTAGAAATCGGAGTTGAATCACTTGTTGTTCTTAATATTCCACAAAATAAAACAAAAGGCTGGGATGCTGCAGATTGTGTAGAGGAAGGTATAGATGTCAAAGAGTTTTTAACTTCAACTCCATGTATAAATTTACCTGCTACTGATATTCCAACTACTGATACTTCAAATATGAAAAGTTTAGAAAGACCCATAAAACAGCCACTTAATATTTTAGATTGGAGTGCAGAGCGCTTTGTAGGTCCAGTACCAGAGCAAAAATTTCTTGTTGAAGGGATATTTCCTTTGGGCGTTACTTCAATAGTTGCTGCTATGGGAGACACAGGAAAAGGAATGCTGCTACTTGATTTGGCTCTCAAAGTTGTAAATGATACAGATCAAATATGTGGTTTTGGTTCGCTTGTGACTGAACATGGATCAGTGGTAGTCTTTTTAGCAGAAGATGATGCAGGTGAAGTACATCGCCGCTTAGAACGACTTGACCCTAAATGTGAAAGATTAAAATATAAAGACAAACTATTTATTGTACCACTGCCAAACGTCAGAGGATCACTTACAATACTAAAAAACGTTCGTGGTAAAGTTGTCGAAGTTTCTCCTGAATTCGAATCTATAATAAAACAGCTCGAGGAAATTAAAGATCTGAAATTGATAGTATTTGATCCACTTGCTTCATTTATCCATGCAGATATAAATGCTGACCCAGCTGTAGGGGATTATCTGATGTGTCTATTGTCTGATCTAGCAAATAGTACTGGAGCTTCAATTGTTACTGCTCACCACATGAGAAAACCAAAGGGAGAAAAACCTATACTAACTGTTGAACAAGCAAGAGATGCAATAAGAGGTACCTCTGCTCTTGTTAATGGTGTTAGATGCTCATACGCTTTTTGGCCAATAGAAAATACAGCTAGGCTAGAGATCTTTAAGGCAGTAGGAGAAACACCAAGACAGAATGCTTTATTTCATGGGGCAGTTGTGAAGGCCAATGGGTTAGCTGATCGTACTGTAAGAACTTACCTAAGAAATCAGGAAACAGGGCTACTAGAAGATATAACAATACAACTAACAGTTAAAAATGCTAGTGAAAAAGACCTTAAAATATGTCTTATCGATGCAGTTACACGATCTGCTGCTTCAGGGCATCCATTTACTCACACAGGAAGCACAGGAGTATATAAGCAACGCCATAGACTACCTGAAGTTTTTCACAGCATGGGAAGGGATAGACTAGAGCGTATGGTACAGGAACTTTTGCAGGTAAAGCAGTTAGTTAAAGTGATGTCTACAGGTTCAAGAGAGGATAAGTGGCTTGACATTCCAACTGGACCATTTGCTTGTGGTATAGGAAAATTCACTCTTGGAGCTGAAGATTTTAGCTATAGGGAAAATTTAATGTTAGGATAAGTTTTTTTTTATGGGTAAAAATATTTTAGAGTTTACCCAGTTTTCTCTATTGCCATTTCAATCTATATAGCTACTATCAATTTACATCCACTCAACTAGAACTTAGCACTTAAGAAATAGCACCATCAATGATTGTATTACATTCCTAATTCCTAGGTTCCTAAATCAGTAATTAGAAATCAGGAATCTAAATTCTGCGTGAGAGCTAGCTTTTTTGCCTACGTTCCTAAAAGCGTTCCTAGAAACCACATGTCTAAAGTCAGCCAGTGAGGCGGATTCTAGCTTCCTAAAACCCTTATATATTATATATATATAATAGTAATAAATAATAACAGTAATAATAAATATAAAATATATTGGATAAATAGAAATGAAGAAGACCTAGAGAGATTACCACAAAACATTACTTAAATTTAATGAAAAAAATACAACCTTGAGGCAATTGCATTTAGTGCGAATTTAAAGTGATTATACGACTCCAGGGTACAATTATACTACCAAGAACTAAGTTACTTATGTAAGGCAGCTTAAAACTCGATTATGAGGCATTTCTAAATTATCTTTTACCTTAAACTTTTACTTGCTACAAAAAACCTCACCTTATTTTATCATATTTCTTATTTATTGTAAAATACTTTTTCAAAAAAGTGAACAGTTTTTGTAATTTCGGTGAATATATATCACCAGAGCTGGTTATTTTGGAGGTCTTATTGAAATATAACTATTTTCATCTAAAACTCTTAAGTTGAATTTTTAGGTAATCTCTATAAATAATTTGTAGATGAATCTAAAGGAAAAAAGTTTGGAGTTGCTGCTATAAAAGAAGAAACAGAAGCTACCTTAAAATGGAGACAAAGATCAAAATTTATTTATTTACGTCTCCAGGTTTATCTAGTATAATGGAGACAAAGACTTATATTTCTACTATATTATTGGTAGATAAAAAGCAGAGATACGGGGCTTTCTAAAGGGTGGGGACAATTTTTCACCCCCCTTGAAATTAAAACAAAAGGTGATAGACAAGATATCAAACACAGATAGCTCAACTACAAGCTGGTTTTTGTTGTAGTTATTTTCTCACTTTCTTTACTTAATTCATCAAAGTCAGATTCATGTTTGTATAACTCTATACTTTTCGTATTCTCCTTCAGCTAGAGCTTTTGCAACTTCAGCACTAACTTTACCAGCATCTTTAAGTACTTCATAATCATTGAACAATAGAAATGCATCCAACTTTTCAACCCAATTCTGCATTTTTATTAGCCGATGCTTTCTTGCTTGAAGTTCCGCATAATCTAGGAAACAATATGCACTCAACTCTTTTTCAGTCAAGTAGTTTTTTGCAGTACTCACATCACTCTTATGAATTTTGTTGCCAGAACCATCTTTCCATGTAGTTAGCCCAATATTTGGTTTTTTGTGGTCAACTCGAGAGCTCTGCTGCAGTTAGGCCATCAATATAATTTATTCTGTACTTTTGCATAAAATTGTTTTGTTATTTCTGAATTTGGATCATAGTCTGCAGAGCATTCAGCATAAATGTCAGTAATCTTCTGGTAAAACCTACGTTCGGATGCTCCTGATTTTTTCAAGTAATTCATTGAAGTAGTCTTTGCCAAACTTTGGGCCGTTTTTTAGCCGTTCGCTATCTAATGCAAATCCTTTGATCTTTAAAATTTTCGTAGCCCATACTCTAAAAGATGTAGCCTTTTTAGAATTAACTCGATAACCAATAGCTATCCAAATTATAAAATTGTGTAGGGTACTGTTTACCATCTTCAGCAGTATTCCGGAAAATCCGGATAACTGAATCTTTATCTAACTCTTGACTAGCAAATATGTTCTGTAAGTGCTCACTAATTGTTCTAATGTTAACACCAAATAACTCCGCCATTCTTTTTTGTGTAAGCCAAATGTTTTCATCTCGATACAAAACATCAATTCTTACATCTCCATCTGGAGTTGTATATAATAAAATTTCGTTCCCATTTATTGTCATATCTACTCTACCTTACTTCAAGTAGCATATGGGTTATTTGTAAAAAAGACAAGCAACTGTAAAACTCTAAAAATAGAGGACTATCTGCTTTATTCTTTAGCTGATAAGCAGTTTTAAAATTATTTTAACTTTTTTTTAGAAAATCCCGGAAAAAGTAGTAAGAAATCCGGTATATATATAATAGAAGGGCTATAGTTTGTGGATGCGCTTCAAATACAAAAGCTTTAAGTGTCAATTCAAAACTCGGCAAACAAACATTGAGCATACTTGTATTTTTTTAGATGAGGTAAAAACTTCATTTTAAAGATGGATGCTAAAATATAGCACTGCGTAAAAGAACGAGTGTAGCACCCTTTAAAACTTAATTAAATGGCATTCTTAGTAACCTTACTACTATAGAACAAATCTTCATGTAAGTCTAACACGATTTTTATCCTTTGCAAAAAAAATTGAACAGTTTTCGTAATTTTGGTGAATATATATAATAAGAAAACAACTTTCTGCAGTAGCACATAATTCTCGAATTTCCGTTGTTGGCCTACAAAAACCTATGAATTGCTAGTGTATTTTGCAGAAACCAGACGATATTTTGGAGTAAGTGCTACTTGTAATTTTAATAATAGCAAATGTCAATCTTAACACTGGACCTCGGCAAACAAATGGGCTGGGCAATTCTAACAGATGGAGTAATTGAAAGTGGAAGCAAAAGTTTTCATGGTAGCCGGTTTAGCGGAGGTGGAATGCACTTCTTAAAATTTCGTAGCTGGCTAAATGAAATGAAGGAAAAGTTCTCAAACATTGAAGCAGTGTATTTTGAAGAAGTAAGAAGACATCTAGGAACTGATGCAGCTCATTGCTATGGTGGTTTTCTTGCAGTGCTGTCTGCTTGGTGTGAAGAGAACAATATTCCCTACCAAGGTGTTAATGTTAAAACTATAAAACGCTTTATCACAGGCAAAGGCAATGCAAGTAAGAGTGAAGTTATTGAAGCGATACGTGAAAAAAGTTTTTCACCTCGAGATGATAATGAGGCTGATGCTTTGGCATTAATGTTCTATATTAGTAAAGATATTAACAAGACGAAAAATCCATAAAAAGTGGGTCCTTTCAGCCATACTGGCGGGTTTGGTGGTGCTGACCCCAGGCCTTCTTTAGCGTCAGAGATATTTTGAATATTAACTTTTTAATTAGTATAGCAATTATATGAATTTAGCAATCCACTACTATCCTACTCGAAACCTAGTTGAATATGAGCGTAATCCTCGTAAAAATGATGACGTAGTAAATAGAATGTGTGCTTCAATCAGGGAATTTGGCTTTCGTATACCAATAGTTGCAAAAAGCGATGGAACTGTGGTTGATGGTCATTTAAGACTTAAAGCAGCAAGAAAACTTGGTATGGAAAGTATACCAGTGGTCTTAAGTGATAATCTAAATGAACCACAAACCAAAGCTTTTCGATTACTGGCAAATCAATCAGCTAATTGGGCAAAGTGGGACGATGATCTTTTGAAGGTGGAAATTCAAGAATTAGAAGATTTGCAGTTTGACCTTAAAATGACAGGATTTGAATTAGAAAAAGTTCAACATTTCCTTGATGATTTAGATAGTGAAAAAGAAGATTTTTCTGACTTGGTTGGTGATGAAAAAAGGGTAGAAATAACAAAACCAGGTGATCTTTGGATTTTAGGTGATCATCGAATCTATTGTGGTGATAGCTCTGTAGTTGAATCATATAAAGCGCTGTTAGATGATAAAATGGCAGACATTACTGTTTGTGATCCTCCATATAACGTTGATTATGGTGGTAGCCAAGATAAAAAAATATTAAACGATAATCAAGGTGAAAAGTACGAACTTTTTCTCTACGATATCTGTTCCCACATTTTAGCATATACGAAAGGTGCAATTTACATCTGCATATCATCATCAGAGTTTTCAACGTTGCAAAAAGTATTTGAGGAGGCAGGAGGAAAATGGTCAACATTTATCATTTGGGCAAAGAATCATTTTACGCTAGGCAGATCAGATTATCAAAGACAATACGAAGCAATGCTCTATGGATGGAAAAGCGGCAATAAACGTGAGTGGCATGGAGGTAGAAATCAAAGTGACCTGTGGTTTTATGATAAGCCAACACATAACTCACTGCACCCAACGATGAAGCCAGTAGAGCTAATGGAGAGAGCGATAGTAAACAGCAGCAGATCAGGAGACATAGTTCTTGATCCATTTAGCGGCTCTGGAAGTACACTGATTGCATGTGAGAGAACAGGAAGAATTTGTAGGACAATAGAGTTAGATTCAAAATTTGTAGATGTAACCATAAAACGTTGGCAAATATATACCGGAAGAGATGCCCTTTTAGCCAGTACTGGTAAAACTTTTGCAGAAATTCAAGAAGAAAATTCGTAAAAAGGAGCAATAAAGAGAGGAGGAAAAGAGTGGAAAAAATCACACAAACGGAATGGGCAAAAGAACTAGGAGTTTCAAAGCAATATGTCTGTTATTTAGTAAAAAAAGGAATAGTTGAGTTGGAGGATGGTTTGATCAATAGAGAACAAGCAAATGAAGCAGTAGCGGCAATAAGAGATCCAAGTCAGCCACTGAGGAGGAAAAATCCAGAAAACGAAAATACAAGTAACCTTTCCACGATGTTGCTAAAAACTCGAATAAAAAATGAAATGGAACGAGGTAAACTACTTGAGGCGAAAGCTAAGGCTGAGATAGGAGAACTTGTAGCAGTAGAGGAAGTAAAGCGCGATGCATTTAACGTAGCAAGAGTTGTCCGTAATAATTTGCTTAATATTCCAAATAGAGTTTCAGCACTACTTGCATCACTGAGTGACACTGAAAAGATTCATATGGCGCTAACTGAAGAGATTACAAACTCATTACAAGAATTATCTAATATTAAGTTTTAAATAATGTCTGCTAACTTAAGTTTAGAATTAATAAAGTGTCTCATTAATCAGCAAGGAGTGGATGTAAATGTTAGAGGATTAAATGGAAAGACACCGCTGCATTATGCAGTAGAAATTAACGAGTTTGGTATGGTTGCACTCTTACTGAACAGGAAAAATATTAATCCACTGATCACTGATGATGATGGTAAAAGTGCGCTCTCTTGTGCAAGAGAAGAGATATTACAAGCACTAATCAATCACAAATATGGATTGGAGAAAGATAGCTTACTTCATTTAGCTGCGATGTTGAATGAAGCAAATGCTGTAAGGTTTTTACTCAACAAAGGAGTTAATGTTAATGAGCAGAATGCTTTACTACATACACCATTACACTTAGCGGCAGGAGCTGGACATGAAGAAATAGTAGAAATTTTAATTAGAGAAGGAAATGCGGATAAAGATGTTCTTGACGTGAGAAATCATGCAGCAATGCATTATGCAGTAAACAACAAGAAGCTAGAAGTAGTAAAATTACTTTCAAATCTTGGTGCGAATGTCAATATAGCTGGTAGCGGCAGAAATGCAATGAAATTATCTCCTTTGCACGTAGCTATAAGTAGCAGTAATTACGACGAAAGAGACTTATGTTTAGATATTGTAAGATGCTTAATAAATGTTCCTAATGCTGGAGTTAATTTACAAGACTATGAAAATAAAACACCACTACATTACGCTGAAAGACTTAAAACAGTAGAAGTATTACTAACCCGAGAGGATATAGATCCTTTAATTAAGGATGATAATGGCAAGACACCATTTTGTTATGCAAAAGAAGCAAATAGATTAGATATAGTAAAGATTTTAGCAAGTAATAGATACGGAGCTGATAAAAACAGTTTGCTTCATTTAGCTGCGAGAAAAGGATATGAAGACCTAATAGACGGTATTCTTGGTGAAGGAGTTGAAATAGATGCTGTAGATGAGAGTGGAAAAACGGGAATTTATGTTGCTGCAAAGCATGGTCACTTTAACGTAGTAAAGTTGTTGCTAAAGAGAGGAGCAGATGCCACGGATGTTTTTCAGTATGCAATAATAACGAACAATGCAAAATTAATAGAACTACTGAGTAAAGAGAAAGAAATAGTGTTATTTGGAAGACAGAAGAACTTTCCAACATTTCATTTATTGAGCAATAAATATTTTGAAGAAAGGAAAATAGCAGACAAAAAAATAAAGAAATATACCAATATCATCTGTGTCACTATAACAATATGCGCAATAGCGATAGTGGCTAACATTATAGCTGCGGTAATGGTGGGAATAGTTGCGCTCATAGCTGCAATAATAATGAGTAATTTAATTCAGAAGTATATAGAAGAAGCACTTGAAAAGAAAATGTTTATTGAACTCGAAAGTGAGAAAACAAGTGAGTGCAGTTCTATTTTAAGTGATGTTGAAGTATCATCTAATGATGGTGAAGAGCTAGCAATATGATATACGCTACATCTTTTTCTGAAGGTTTAAGGCCAGATCCGCACCTTAAAGTATCAGAGTGGGCGAATGAGTATCGAGTTTTAGCGCCAACTGCAGCATCAGAGCCAGGTAAATGGAGAACGGAAAGAACTCCTTATTTAAAAGAAATCATGGATTCACTATCTCCATCTTCTCCAGCGGAGAAAATAGTATTCATGAAAGGAGCGCAGATTGGTGGAACAGAAGCTGGTAACAATTGGATAGGCTATATCATAGATCAAACACCAGGTCCAATGTTAGTAGTACAGCCAACAGTTGAAATGGGAAAGCGTTGGTCAAAAGGAAGATTTGCGCCACTGATTGAAAGTACACCATGTTTAAAAAGTAAAGTAAAAGACCCAAGATCAAGAGATTCAGGGAATACTGTACAAAGTAAGGAATTTCCAGGTGGAATAGTAGTAATAACCGGAGCAAATAGCAGTGTAGCACTGAGATCTATGCCAGTAAAATATCTCTTTCTTGATGAAATAGATGCCTATCCAGGAGATTCAGGAGGAGAAGGAGATCCAGTACTGCTCAGCATAGCTCGAACCAATACATTTGCACGACGAAAGATTTTTTTAGTATCAACACCAACGATTCATGGAATAAGCAGAATTGAGAAAGAATTTGAAGCAACAGATAAGAGATATTTTTTTGTACCATGTCCGCATTGTAATTACTATCAAGTTCTAAAATGGTCACAAATGAAATGGGAAAATAACGACTCAAGAACAGCACACTATATATGTATAGAATGTGGTGAAAAGATAGAAAATCATCAAAAGACAGAGATGCTAGATCGTGGAGAATGGAGACCTACTAATAGAGTAAAAGGTGAGAAAAAAGGATTTCATCTTTCAAGTCTTTATAGTCCAGTTGGCTGGTATAGTTGGCAACAAGCAGTAGAAGATTTTCTCCATGCCAAAGAAAGTGAACAATTACTGAAGGTTTGGATAAATACTACGCTTGGAGAAACTTGGGTAGATAAAGGAGAAGTACCAGACTGGAAGCAATTATTTAACAGAAGAGAATTTTTTCAAATTGGCACAGTACCAAAAGGCGAAGTAGTTCTCACAGCAGGAGTTGATGTCCAAAAAGATCGTTTAGAAGTAGAAGTTGTAGCATGGGGAAAAAGCCGTGAAAGTTGGTCAATAGACTACCGAGTATTTGAAGGAGATACAGGAGGAGGAGAAGTATGGGGAAAACTTTCGGAGCTTCTGAGTCATCATTTTATCGGTAAAAATGGGCTTGAATATATGATAAGCATGATGGCGGTAGATGCTGGATATGCAACGCAAGAAGTATACAACTGGGTAAGAGGTCATCAAGGATCTGGAAGAGTAATGGCAGTCAAAGGTGTAAATAAAGCACTAGTACCACTTAGCAGCCCAAGTAGAGTAGATATAACAGTTGGTGGTCAAAAGCTAAAGAGAGGAATAAAGCTCTGGCCAGTGGGAGTATCGATATTAAAGTCAGAGCTTTTTCAATTACTTAATATTTTGAAAGAAGAAGAGGGAAAAGCTCTACCTGGATATTGTCATTTTCCGGAGTATGCACCTGAATATTTTAAGCAGCTAACGGCAGAGCAATTAGTCAGCAAGGTAGTAAAAGGATACACCAAACAGGAGTGGCAAAAGGTAAGAGAAAGAAATGAAGTATTAGACTGTAGGATTTATGCAAGAGCAGCATCGATAGCACTGGGAATAGACAGATGGCCAGAGAGTAAGTGGAATAGTTTGAGTGGAAAAATGGAAAGTAAAAAGCCTAAAAAAGTGAGACAAAGTAAATGGTTGAATGAGAAGTAAAATGTACAATCAGGAATATTTAAGTCAAGTCGAAGAAGCGATAAAAAAACTGCAAAGCGGAGAGCGAGTAGTATCAATTGCATATGGTGACCATGTGGTGAGATATGCTGAAGTTCAGATAAATGACCTGCTGAATCTACGGCAACGTATTAAGGCTGAACTGAAAGTTGCAGGTGTGAGACCGAAGAGAAGAATTGTGATTGCGACAAGTAAGGGAATTGACAAAATTGTGTAAAAATGTTATAGTTTAAAATTGGTATTTTCTAGTTAAAATATGGATCAAAGTCAAGAAAGGCTTAATGTTAATGTAAATTTTGAGGGGGAATTTGCTCACTACCTTATAGAAATGGCAAAAGTTCAAAATAGAACTATAGAAGAGGTTGTAAAGGACCTAGTGGAAGAAGAAATTGAAGCAAGTAAATTATCTGAAGAAGATGATGAAATAGATGAAGTAGATATAAAGTTGGCTAAGCTTTCTCTTGAGCGTGATGCTAGAGGTGATGAAGAAATTAGAAGTGAGGATGTAGATTGGAATAGAATATTATCTGCAAAAACAGTCTAAAGGTGGAGATACAAGCTGAGATACGATATTATCTATTCAAAAAAAGTTCTTGAGGAAGATTTTCTTGCATTACCACGAACGATAAGATCTAGAGTGAGAAGAGCTGTAGATAGTCGTCTTGCAACCAACCCTAAAGCAATAGGTAAAGCATTATCGCATGAATTCAAAGGGTATTTTAGGATACGAGTAAGTGATTATCGTGTAATTTATAGGATAAATTACTCAAAACACACAGTAACTATTACTGCAATGGGACATCGGAAGGACATTTATGAACGCAGCCCAGAATAAGCGTTGGTATTTGTGCAAGAGCCTCATGCATAATTTATAAAGTGTTAACAGCCAGACTCTCCAGCAGCTTGCTGTAATTTTTTAATGTCAAATTGCGCAACAAACTGCTGCATAATCAAAGAGGCAAAATGCTATTAAAATCGTTCAAACAACTATTTAGTAAGCCAAAAATCAAAAGCTCAGCATGGGATGCAGCAGGTTCAGGAAGAAGATTTTTTCACTTTCAACCAGAGTTAGGAAGTATAAACAATTTGCTGTCTCAAAGCCTTGAAACTTTACGTAGTAGATCACGTGATATGGTGAGAAAAAATCCATATGCAGCAAATATCATTGATACAATAGTAAGTAACTCTATTGGAACAGGAATAAAACCACAATCAAAAGCAAGAGATGGAGAATTTCGAAAGAAGGTGCAAGAATTATGGCTAAAATGGACAGATGAAGCAGACAGTAGCGGAGTAAGTGATTTTTATGGATTACAAGCTCTGATATGCAGAAGTATGATAGAGGGAGGAGAATGTTTTGTACGTTTAAGAACGAGAAAGCTAGAGGATAGATTTTCTGTACCGCTACAACTGCAAGTACTTGAGTCTGAACATTTAGATAATAAAACAAATCAAACTTTAGCAAATGGTAACATAATCCGTAATGGCATTGAGTTTAACAGGCTTGGGCAAAGAGAGGCATATTACCTATTTAAAGAACACCCTGGTGAAAGTACGTTTGGAGAATCAGTGAGAGTGCCAGCAAATGATGTTTTACATATTTATAGACCATTAAGACCTGGTCAGATTAGAGGGGAACCTTGGCTTTCTAATATACTGCTGAAGCTTTATGAGCTTGATCAATACGATGATGCAGAATTAGTAAGAAAAAAGACAGCAGCGATGTTTGCAGGGTTTATTACGAGACTTGACCCTGAGGCAAATATCATGGGAGAAGGTGAAAGTAATGAGCAAGGAGTAGCACTATCTGGCCTAGAACCTGGAACTATGCAACTTTTAGACCCAGGAGAGGACATAAAATTTTCAGAACCATCTGATGTAGGAGGAAGTTATGAAGCATTCATGAGACAGCAACTGAGGGCAATAGCAATAGGTACAGGAATAACATATGAGCAGCTAACAGGAGATTTAACAGGTGTTAATTATTCATCCATTCGAGCAGGATTAATAGAGTTTCGTCGTCGATGTGCTATGCTGCAACATAACATTATGGTATTTCAATTTTGCAGACCAGTATGGAGTAAATGGCTAGAGTTAGCAGTACTTTGTGGAGAACTGAGTATAGATGAAAAAGTAGTAAAAGCAGCGAAAGAAGAAGTAAAATGGATACCACAGGGATTTGATTGGGTAGATCCACTGAAAGACCAGCAAGCACAGCAAATGGCAGTAAGAAATGGCTTCAAGAGTCGCTCAGAAGTAGTATCAGAAATGGGTTACGATGTAGAAGAAATTGACCAAGAAATAGCAGAAGATCAAAAGCGTGCAAATAGTCTCAATTTAATGTTTGACTCTGATTGCAAAGGGTTATGATATTGCTAGGAAAGCCATTAATGCTTGAACCAAGGAGTTTTGAGCTACTATCGCTATACAAAGAAAAACAGCCAATTTTCAAAAATCACTCCATCAAAAGTAACGTAGAAAGAACTGCAATTATACCAATTCATGGAATTTTAACTAAAAAACCGGGTGCGTTTGATGAAATGCTCGGGATGACATCATATGAGCAAATAGAAGTACAAGTAAAGCAAGCATTAGAAGATAGTAGTATAGAGACTATTTTACTGGACATAGATAGTCCCGGAGGAGAAGTAAACGGTATTTTCGACTTAGCTGATTTTATCTACAGTGCAAGAGCAAAAAAGAGAATTGTGGCAATAGCAAACGATGATGCGTACTCTGCTGCATATGCTATAGCTTCTAGCGCTGAAAAGATTTTTCTCACCCGCACTTCAGGAGTTGGGAGTATAGGAGTAATAGCAAGTCATATAGATCAAAGTGGGTTTGATGAAAAATGTGGAATAAAATACACAACTATTTTTACAGGCAAGAGAAAGAATGATTTAAATCCACATGAGCCGATAAGTTCAGAAAGCTTAAAAAGTTTAGAGGAGGAAGTAAATCGCTTATATGAAATTCTGACTGAACTTATAGCACGTAACAGAGGACTTTCTGTACAAGCAATAAAAAATACAGAAGCAGGGCTATATTTTGGCGAGAGAGCAATAGAAATAGGCCTTGCAGACGGAATGACAATTCTTTCATCTATTAATAAAAACAGGAGTATTACTATGAATGAACAAACTACAAATGACCTAGAAACTGATAATTTAACCAAGTATCGTACTGAAGTTCTTGAATTAATACGTTTATGTAATTTATCGAAGATGCCAGAAAAGATAGGAGAATTTATTGAGCAAAGTGTAAGTGTTGAGCAAGCTAGGGAAGTTTTAATGGAATTACTTGCAGAGAGAACAAAGAAGACAGAGATACTGAGTGCAATACCACAGAATTCAGGAGAAGATTTGATGATACAAGTAGCTAAAGCTAGAGCACAATCAAGTATTTAAGTTTTTTTATAACTGCCGCGTACAACAATTATAAACATGGCGGTAAAACTAAAGGGGAAAATAAATGAGGAAATTTTATGAGTTGTATAAGCGAACAAAATAATCTTGGTGACCTATTAAAGTATGAGGTGTCAAGTCTATATTCAAGAGATCAGATAACAGTAGCAAAGGGACAAAATCTAAAACTTGGTACAGTAGTGGCTCTCGATAAAGATAACATGATTAAGATAATAAATCCAACTGCCACAGATGGTACACAAACAGCAATAGGTGTGATAACAAGCGATATAAACGCAACGGAAAACACCAAAGCAGTAATCATTACGCGTATAGCAATGCTAGCAGATCATGCAGTTGTATGGCCAGCAAATATCACTGAAGAGCAGAAAGCTGCAGCAATAAAGCAACTTGAAGGACGAGGGATCATTATCCGCAAGGGAGTTTAACTAAAATTAATAAGGAGAAAAAGAATGCAAAATCCATTTACAAATACAGCATTTAGCATGACGGCACTAACAAATGCGATGAATATATTGCCGATAAATTATGGACGTGTTGAAAATTTAAATTTGTTTCCAAGTAGGTCAGTAAGATTTAGACATATTACGATAGAAGAACACAACGGAGTGTTAAGTTTACTACCAACGCAGTTACCCGGAGCACCAGCAACAGTAGGAAAAAGAGGAAAAAGAAAAGTAAGAACATTTACGATTCCACATATTCCTCATGATGATGTAGTGTTACCAGAAGAAGTACAGGGAATAAGAGCATTTGGATCAGAGAGTGAACTGAAAGCGCTGGCAGATGTAATAACCGATCATTTGCAATTGATGAGAAACAAACATGCAATAACATTAGAGCATTTGCGAATGGGAGCGCTGAAAGGGATTATTCTAGACGCAGATGGCAGTGAATTATTAAATCTGTACAACGAATTTGAAATAACACCAAAAGTAGTAAATTTTGCCCTTGGAACAGCAACAACTGATGTAAAACGTAAGTGTCTGGAAGTACTCCGGCATATAGAAGATAATCTAAGTGGTGAATACATGACAGGAGTTCATGCCTTGGTAAGCCCTGAGTTTTTTGATGCACTAACTTCACATACTAAAGTGAAAGAAGCATACGAGAGATGGCAAGAAGGAGCAGCGCTTCGAAATGATATGAGGTCAGGATTTACGTTTTGTGGTATAACATTTGAGGAATATAGAGGGCAAGCAACTGACCCTGAAGGAACGGTGAGAAGATTTATTGAGAAAGATACAGGGCACTGTTTTCCAGTAGGAACAGCAAGCACATTTACGACATATTTTGCACCAGCAGATTTTAATGAAACGGTAAACACACTAGGACAACCACTTTATGCAAAACAAGAGCCAAGAAGATTTGATAGAGGAACAGATTTACATACGCAGTCAAATCCATTGCCAATGTGCCATAGACCTGGCGTATTAGTAAAAGTCGCTATAGCATAACATACTGGTAGAGTAATTACAAGTTGGTGAGGCACAGAACGACTCTACCGGTATGCGCTTTCTTAGCATGTAAAGGTTAGTATATCAAAAAGAAATATGCAAGAGAATATTAAGCGATTATTGGAGGATTGTTTTAAGCATCTAGGAGTGGAAGCCATATATTGTAATCGAAATAAGGAGGGTATTCGTAGAATAAAAGTGCTAATAAAACGTCCTGAGACTACGTACTCTCTAGGTGCAGATGGAGCATTAACTCAGCAAATTGCTTCTGTAGAAATACGTGATCAGGACGTTACTTCCTTTAGCATAGGTGATTATATCAAGATTGAAAAAAGGTTCTACAAGATTTTTGAACCACCGTTGAAAGATTCTTCAGGTAAAATATTAAAAATTGAGGCAATAGAAAGTGTTTGATATAAAAACTAGTAACAATATTAATGAAATAATCTCCAATGTTGAAAGAAAAGAGCAGAAAATAAAACTGGCAGCTATAAAAGCGTTAAACAAAACGGCACTATGTTTAAAAGCGCAAGCAGCTAAGGAAATCAGTGAGGAAAAGAAGATAAAATTAACGGTAATGAGAAAAAGGTTGCTAATCTTTAAAGCGAAAGCAGGTAGGTTAGAGGTTTTAATAAGAGCAAACTTGTATGATGTAAGGGCTTCATCTATTGGCAGTATGAGAGAAACAAAAAGAGGTACGAAAACAGGAAATCATGAGTTTATAGGAGCATTTACTGCAACAATGCCAAGAGGTTATAAAGGAGCTTTTAAACGTGAAGGAAGAGCAGCATTGCCAATAAAGGAAGTTAAATTGCCACTCGAACCTGAGGCTTCAAGGATAATAGGAAATCTTGTTAATTATGAGGTTGAGAAAGTCTTTACAAAGTTTTTTGAACGTGAATTGAGCTATAAAGGATGAATTTGAAAGATTTACATGATAAAATTTGTACTACGTTGAAGAGAGAAATATCAGCGATACAGACATGTGAAATTTATCCAGCAATAAGAAAAGAATTATTAGCGCCAGCGGTATTTGTAGAGCTTGTGAGTTTAGAATCGGGAAAAGATCCTGGAACAGAAGAATTAGCGCTAAAAGCAAGATTTGAAGCAAGGGTTGTAGTTGATGGAACAGTCGAGGATTCCTCGGTAGTTGTTAGAACATTAGCTACAGAAGTAGCAAGAGTAGTAAATAAAAATACTTGGAACGTGAAGAGTGTTTCACCAGGAGAATTTATCTCTGCAGAAATTGACGGATTTAGGCCAGAATTGGATGCGTATTTAGTGTGGTTAGTGGAGTGGACTCATGAAGTGCATGCGGGTAAATCAGTATGGTCAACTGGCATAATGCCACATGTTATTGAGATAGGTGAAGTGCATGTTAGACCATAGTTTTGCAATTTCAGAGCTAAATAGAAAAGTAGCGAATATCATTCGTATAGGCCTAGTTAAAGAAATAGACTATGAAAAAGCAAAAGTAAGAGTGAAAATAGGAGAATTTTTAACAGATTATTTACCATGGATAACAAGCAAAGCAGGAAAAGATAGAGATTGGTCTCCTCCAGATATTGATGAGCAGGTTATGGTATTTTCTCCTCTTGGTGAATTATCATTAGGAGTAGTGTTAGGAGGGATATACCAGGAAAAATACCCTGCACCAGAGAATAAAAAAGAAATAAATAGTGTGAAGTTTCAGGATGGAACAAGACTGTTATATGATAAAGAGAAGCATCATTTAGAGATTGAAGTAGTGGACAAAATAACACTGAAAGCTGGGGGATCAAGTATAGAAATGACAAAAAGTGGAATAAAACTGAAAGCAGAAAGGATCGACTTAAATTGAACAAAGGAATAGTGAGGTTAGGAGACTACTGTGGAGAAGCTATACCACATTTCTGCATTAGTGGGAGTAACAATGTTTTTGTAAACGGTAAGTCAATATGTAGACAAGGAGAAAGTTTTAGTGAAGGAAAAGTAATGATTCAAGGATCAAAAACAGTGTTTGCAAATGGTCTTAGTGTAGGAAGAGTAGGAGATATAGTTTCATGTGGGTTTAAAGTAATAAAAGGCAGTGAAAGCGTTTTTGCAAAATAGAAATGAAGGGTATGGATGCTAAAACAGGAAAAGAATTAGAAGGAATAGAACATCTGAAACAATCAATAATTGATATACTGACCACTCCTATTAACAGTAGAATAATGAGGAGAGATTATGGGTCAAGACTATTTGAGTTGGTAGATAAGCCAATAAATAGAGATTTAACTTTAGAAATCTACGCAGCAGTAGCAGAAGCTCTACAAAAGTGGGAGGAAAGATTTAAGCTAGAAAAAGTAAAAATGACAGAGGTGAAAGAAGGAAAAGTAACGCTTGACCTAGAAGGATTATACTTACCAAGCGGGAAAAACATTCATTTTGATGGAATTGTAGTTTAAAGATGCAGCAGCTAAATATTATCGAACCACTGAGCTTTGAAGAAATCTTTTCGAGAATGAAGGAAGAGTTAGTAAATAGAGATGAAAGTTTTACAGCATTAGTTGAAAGTGACCCAGCAATGAAGATATTAGAAGTAGCAGCGTGGAGAGAACTTTTGCTCAGAGAAAGAATAAATGAAGCAGTAGAGAGTAATTTACTTAAATTTGCAACGGGAGAAGATCTTGATAACTTAGCTGAGTTTTATGGAGTGGAGAGGCAGAAAGAAGAAGAGGACGAACGATTTAGAAAAAGAATCAAAACAAAAATAAAGGGGTGGTCAACAGGAGGAAGTAAGGAATATTATAGATATCATGCACTGTCATCAGATAAAAAAGTAAAGGATGCGCTGGTTGAGTCAAAAGTGCCAGGAAGTGTAGAGATCTCAATTTTATCCACAGAGTTATCCACAGTGCCAGAAGACCTACTTGAAATTGTAAAAAAGCAGGTTACCAGAGATGATATAAGGGTTTTAACAGATACAGTAACAGTAATTGGTTGCAATATTACGGAAATAGATATTCACAGCAGAATGAGCATAAGTCCTCTGATATCGAAAGAGGAAATCAAGAAGCAGTTTATTGAGAAGTTTGAAGCAAGTAGAAGGTTGGGATGGAATGTTACAAAATCATGGATAATAGCGAATCTATTTGTAGATGGTGTAGAAAATGTGGAATTAATAGAGCCAAAAGAGGATGTTGTAATTAGAGGAAATGAATGTCCTATATTGAAAACTTTGAATATTGAATTTATAGGTAAAAACTAATGCTTCTACCACCAAATGCAACAAAACAAGAACGTAGAATAGTTGAAGCAATAGATTATAAAGTAGATTCGAGCTGTATAAGAGGGTTTAAGTTCAACCTGAAAGAAGAAACATTACCATGGATAATAGAAGAATATGGATTAGAAGAAATTTTATTCTGGGTGAAGGATAAGAAAAAGGCTGTAACAGAAGGAGTAAAATTTCAAAGAGTTAGAGGAACGCTAACATCATTAAAAATAGCTCTAAAATGGGCAAATATAGATGAGATTACAATTATTGAAGAACCGCCTGGAAAACATTTTTTTGAGCTGCAAATTGGAATAAAGGATGTGCCAAATGACTTTTTTGTAGATGCAGTAGTAGAGCTGGCAAAACTATCACTGCCTGTAAGATCCAGATTGATGAGGATTTTTAACGATTATTATAATGCGCAGAGATTTATATTGGATGAGAGTTTATTTGGAGATCTTCTTTCTGATTATTCAGGGGTAAAAATAGAAAAAGATGGACCAGTGTTATCGTTTGGAAGAGTAAATTTTTTCAGGTCTAGTGGTCCAGTTATTAGGATTATAGAAAACTATCTACGCGATCATTATGAACGAGCTTTAAGCAATGATATATATCGCCTAGATGTAGCAGTACTTGGAGAAACAGAGACTCACACAAGGGATTATAAAGGCATTTATGAAAGAAGTCATCAGTGGTACAACTTAAAAGCACTATATCCATTACCACAGAGTTTATTACCATCGATTAAATTTGCAAAAGCGCAGATTGTACTGTCAGATAGCTGGAAATTAGGAGAAATAAATAGCTGTTTTCCGGTTGGTAGAATAGAAGAAGAAGGAAATAAATTTGTATTGGGAAACGATAAACTTTCAGGGCAACGTTGGAATTTAAAACACAAGCCAATTTTAGAAAGGTTTAGCGTCACTCATTTTTATCAAACAAAGAATTTCATTGACCAGAAAATAGTAGGATACGTTATAGCAGAACACAATGTTTACTATAAAAATGATTCAGAGCAAAAAGACTCAATACACGAATTAGAAAAGCACATTTTAGTGTTTTACCCGGGAGTACTGAAATGGCACGAACATCGACATTTGCACAGAAGTTGGAAAAATAGTCAAGTAATATGTGTAATAAGTTAAATACTTATATTTAGATCCTCATATATTATATTAATAATAGTTTAAAGTGTATGAAATAAAAAGAAAAGGACTTGCTTTCTCATGCTAAAAAGGACATGACTTGAATAGCAGCAGGTAAATATAAGAAATTTGTCTGGCGCTAGAAAAGCTAATTTTGTGAGGTATGAAATGAGTTTTAGCAAGTTTTTTAAAGAAGTATCAAGTAACGATATTAATAAAAGAAATGAAGAAGGAGAGACGATCTTGCATCAAGCAGTAGAAATCTCTGATTACAAAACAGTGAGATTATTAATAAAAAAAGGGGCAGAGGTTAATGCAAGAGATAAAAATGGTTATACGCCACTACACTGTGCAGTATTTGCGAAAAGCTTAGAAAATGTAAAAGTGCTGCTAAGAGAAGGAGCAGAAGTAAATGCCACTCAATATGTTACTGGATGTACGCCACTGCACTCTGCGTGCAAAATAGGAGGAGCAGGAGTTGAAATAATAAAAGAGCTAGTAAAGGCAGGAGCTGAAGTTAATCAACTGAATAAGTATGGTGCAACACCAATGTATTACATCTGGGAAAGTGAAAAGTATTGCCTATGTGATAGCAAAGAGAGTGAAAAGGCAAGTAAATTTTTGAGAGAAAAAGGAGGAATAACAAAAAGTAGAGAACTGACGTGCTATGGAATAGAGGGGCTAGTGGGAGAAATAGCAGACATGTTGAATGGGAGTTATTTACCAGAGTTAAAAATAATAGAGATAGAAGAAATAAGGAAGAGAGACAAATCGTTAATAAAGAAAGAATGTCAAAATTTAGCAAGCAAGATAATCAGCCAAGTAAATGAGATGATAGATGAGGTGGTGAAAAGGAAGGCTTAGGTTTAAAGAAAGGTAGGGGTAGATTATGATAAAGCTTGGTAAGAAAGAGAAATCTCTATTAGAGAGCTCATTTAAAAAGAAAGAGACGAAAAGGGAACTACATTATGCAGTAGACGCAAAAACAGTGAGATTATTAGTCGAAAAAGGAGCGAATGTGAATGCTAAAGATGTAGAAGGATACACAGCACTGCACCTAGCGGTAACGGAGAAACGTCTAGAAATCGTGAGGGAATTGATAAAATCAGGAGGGAATGTAAATGCGGAAGAATATGGAAATAAATGCACATCGCTGCACCTTGCATGCATGATAGGCGAAAAAGAGATAGTGAAAGAATTAGTGAAGGCTGGAGGAGAAATAGAACAAGCGGATAAATTTGGAATGACAGCAATGGATTATGCGAAAAACAGTAAGGAGATCACTGAAATATTGAAGAAAGAAATAGACAGAATTGAAAAGCTATTTATGAAGGGCTAAAAATATGGAGAAAGAAATAGAAAAGAAAGTAATGAATTTAGAGAAAAAACCTTTGGGTGAAATGAGAAAAATATGGAAGAAGGTATATGGGGAAGAGGCGCCTAGATACTCAAAGAAATATCTGATACCAAGATTAGCTTATAGAATGCAGGAAAAAGCGTATGGAGAAATGTCAAGAAAGGGGACAAAAAGACTAGAGTATCTGGCAGATCGGCTAGAGAAAGGAAAAAGAATAAGTAGCGATAAATTACCAGTAGAAGGGACAGAATTAATATTAGAGAGAGGGGAAGAGACGCATGCGGTAATGGTAACAGATAAGGGTTTAATCTACAGAGAAGAATTTTTTACGTCATTGTCAGCAGTAGCCGGGAAAATAATGGGAATGAGCTACAACGGACCTTTATTATTCGGGATGCGTGACAAAAGTGGAAATTGAGGAGAGAGAATGCTAAAAGAAGTAAGATGTGCAATATATACGAGAAAATCAAATGAAGATGGTCTAGAACAAAAGTTTAATAGTCTTGATGCGCAACGTGTAGCATGTGAAAAATATATAAAAAGCCGAGAAGGATGGGTAGCATTGGCAAAAAGGTACGATGATGGCGGATATTCAGGAAAAAACTTAGAAAGACCAGCAATAAAGGAGTTATTTGAAGATGTTAAAGGAGGAGAAGTAGATTGTGTAGTAGTATATACGCTAGACAGGTTATCAAGGGAAACAAAAGACAGCATCGAAGTAACGTCATTTTTTAGAAGACATAGAGTAAATTTTGTAGCAGTAACGCAGATATTTGACAATAATACGCCAATGGGAAAGTTCGTACAAACGGTGTTATCAGGAGCAGCACAACTAGAAAGAGAAATGATAGTGGAAAGAGTAAAAAATAAAATAGCAACATCAAAAGAACAAGGATTATGGATGGGTGGAACTTTACCGCTTGGGTATGATGTGAAAGATAAGGAATTAATAATAAATGAAAAAGAAGCAAAGTTGGTAAAACATATATTTGAGAGGTATATAGAGCTGAAGTCAATGGTAGAACTGGCAAGAGAGTTAAACAGCCAAGGGTACCGGACGAAATCAGGTATCTTTAAAAAGGCAACGGTGAGAAGAATAATAACAAATCCAATATATATGGGAAAAATTAGGCATTATGACAAACAGTATGAGGGAAAGCATGAAGCAATAATAAAAGAGGAAAAATGGCAAAAAGCGCAAGAGTTAATAAAGAATCAGCCATATAGAAAAGCAAAATATGAGGAAGCGCTGCTAAAGGGAATAATTAAGTGCAAGAGCTGTGATGTAAATATGACACTGACATACTCGAAAAAAGAGAATAAAAGGTATCGATACTATGTATGTAACAATCATCTAGGAGGGAAAAATTGTGAATCGGTAAATCGAACTATAGTAGCTGGAGAAATAGAAAAAGAAGTGATGAAAGAAGCAGAGCAATTATATGAAAAACGGGGAGAAAAAGCGGAAGAGTGGAAAAATTTAAGCTTTGGAAAGCAGAAAGAAGTAGTGAAAAAGTTAATAAAAGCAGTATTGGTGAGAGAGGATGGAATAGAGTTATGTTCTGAATCAGAGGAAAAATTTATATCAATAAAGAAGAAAGGAAATAAATGCACAGTAATCGAGCCAGAAGGAAAAACAAATAATGCATTGCTAAAAGCAGTGGTGAGGGCTCACCTATGGAAACGTCAGCTAGAGGAAGGAAAATACGCAAATATAAAAGAGCTGAGTGCTAAAGTTAATATAGGTACAAGACGTATACAACAAATTTTAAGATTAAATTATTTAGCACCAAAAATTAAAGAAGATATAGTAAATGGGAGGCAGCCAAGGGGTTTGAGGTTAGTGGATTTAAGAGAAATACCGATGCTGTGGGGTGAGCAATTAGAGAAATTTTATGGATTAGGGGCGTAATTACACCATTTATAAAAAGAACAAAAGGAGAGAAACTGAAAACACCAAAAACTATTGAAAGGTATTGCTGAGAAATAGGAAAAATAGCCAAATTGCCGCTACTGCAGTTGATATAGAGGAATCAAGGACCATACCAAAAGATGTTGAGATTGATATAGAAAAGTAAATCAATGTTACAAAAGTTGACACCTAATTATGCGAAGATATCAATATAAATATTGAAGATTTTAACAGACTAGATACGACAATGGTAGAAAATGTATCCAATTTTAGCTGCATATTTTAATAGTAGATCTGGAGTGTAAAAGGCAGCCCAGCCATTGTATGTTCCATATCCTCATTTTGTAGCCAGCTTAAAAACAACATAAAAGAGTATTCTTAGAAGACATTGGTACGAACTCCTTAACCTATAAATTATAGTAGTTTATATTTAAATAATAATCTTCAACTTTTTTAGCAAATCAATCTACCTAGAAACTTCTCTCCTAGGATCAGAAGTCCTTCTTAACTCTTCACGTTCTGTCCATTTGTTGTTAGACTCGCTTATTACTTCAGGACGCATTAATCCACCAGATCTTTCAAAATATCCCTGTTCAATAGCATCGTAGACCCAGTAGTTACCAAGCTCGCAATCATTGCCTAACTCTTCTTCGCGACCTTTGAATTTTTCTAATATTTCTTCTCTATTACTCACTTCTACTATAATTTTGCTTTTATTCTGTACGTCAGGATACAGCCTAACGTCTACATTTCCCAAACTGGTATAGAAAGTTAATACTATATCGCTGCCTTCTGTAAGATCTGTGTAATTCCTTATGCCATCTTCAGTTTTAATTTCTACTTCACTTTTACCGATCTTTACTATATTTCTTCCACACTTTACATCCCCATCGGTTAGACCTAAATCCCTTGTCCCATCTGTTATCTTTATAATGTCTATTTTACTATCTTTAGAATATTCTAAGTAAAAAACGGAGTTGTCTACTCTTACATCTTTTAGCTCGCTATTGGTTGCATTTTTTGCGATTTCAATAAACTTATGAGAATTGCTAACATAATCTATATAAGCTTTTTTTAGGTTAGTTTTATGCTCTTTAAATTCTGGTGTCAGTGTGTTAGCATCAACTGTATTACCAAACACTGCCCCTTTTGATACTAATTGACATATTATATTACTAGCAACTTTAGGATTTTTTTCCAACTCACTGATTTTTTTCATCACATAATCGGTAAAAGTGTATTCATTACCTGAAAAGAAATCTTGTGAAAGAGAATAGTTTAATCGTACACCAGACTTTATAGCATCGTTTACAATCTCTTCAAGTTCAGCCATGTTTTGAGCCTGAAACACCTTATCAGAAAACTCATTTAACTTTTCCTTTTGATTTGAGGTTAAATTAACGAGTAATTTACTGACCTGTCCTTTCTTTTGCTGACGATAAATAATATTTTTATCATAATCTAATGCTCCTGCTTCTAGAAATATTTTTCTTAACTCTTGAGCAAGATCTTCATTGTCCCAAGCAAAACGTTCAACATATGAGAACACTTTTGACTCACCCATTCCGTGCCGAATATTTAGCACCACTTTTAGGTCTGAGTCTCTTTTATGCTTACTTAAAAACTCCTTTAAATTTTTAGTGCAGTCTGAATCTAGTGCAAGTAAGTCATACAATTCCTTATTCATCTTTTTCTGTTTATCAGTTAAAAATAATTCTTCTATATTATAGCAGAGTTTATTAGTTGCTATTTGTTGTGGAGTTTTACCCTTTCTACTTGTTATATTAGGGTTAGCTCCTTTTGAGAGGAGAGAGTTTGTATTATCGTAATGACCTTTGGCAGCAGCAAGGCATAATGGTGTTTTTCCTTTATTATCTTGTATGTTAGGATCTGCGCCTGCTTCTAAGAGTAAATCTATAGCCTGATTTCCTATGCGACGAAATCCACCAATATTTGCTCCTGCAATTGCATGCAATACTGTTGATTGAGATTCTCCTCTTCTTAGGTTAAGAATTACTTTTAAATCTTTATTGTTTCTATTATCATATAAAAATTCTTCAAGGGGCTCAGTATTATCAAATGAACCACAGTTAGAAGCTAAACATTTTAGAGCACTAAGTAACTTTTTGTTTAAATTTTTTTGACTTGGTGTAAGGTCATGATCTAGAGCAAACCAAACACAAATTTGCTCGCTTAGTCCAAGTTTGCTATCAATTAAAGAAGGTAGTTCATTATGATTTCTAACTGATGGTAAGTCTCCTGAGTACCACATATCATTCATCAGCTCATTTAATAAATGCTCTTTAGATGATAGATGTTCTATAATGGACTCATATTCGAAATCATATAGTTCTGATTTGGATTTTGGCTTTAGTAGATTGATGATAGATTTTACTATCCCAGTAGACTCACCCATACTTATCCCTCTAAGCTAAGATATATGATACATTGTATGCGATATGTAACATTAAGTCAATAACCATAATCTTTTTACTGCTCACGTCGTTAAGCTTTTGTTAAGTTTTTATGGTGAGTAACAATGGAGTATATAGAGAGGTTAAAAGTTGCTTATGACTCCAAATTTGAGCTAATTTTACTATAAATCAACATGGTTAAGACCTATACTTGATATCACTACTATAAGAGCATGATGCTTTAAAGGAGCACGGAAACTGCTGAAGTTTATACAGTAACCTGCGGAGCCACTTCAGCAGAATAAACAAACACATGCCAGTATTAGTAGAGAATTATTTATAAGTCAACTAACTTTTTCAAAAATATTTTAGCAAGAACATCAGTGTTGTGAAAAAAAGTTCAAAACCTTCCAGCCTTGGTAACTATTTACACAATACATACTTTTAGCTCTTAGCTATCTAAGGAATTCACTGGAGATTGATTACTATAAATGTAATTCATATTATGCTTAGTAATAAATGTATCGGAAAACGAACTTTTAACAGCACTCCATGTACTCGTATCAGGATCATTTTGTTTTCCTTCTATAACTTTGTCACAAAACTTCCCGACAGCATAACCTACTTAAGATGACTATTTCTTAAGACTAGATCACTGATTAACTGCTCGAGATAGACCTGCTTGTTTAACATAAGGTTGTTGGAGACTACCTGGCTGTTGACCAAAAGCAACCACAGAGCTATGTCTTACATCTACCTCTACAAACTCATTACCAATTTTTATAAGGGAACCTTCATCTGTTGCACCTTTATTAAAAACAGCATATATCAGTTTCACTTTGCCAGCATCAGTAATTACCTTATACGCTTCACCTTCTTTATATCTTTTCAACTGGTCCTTAGCATCTTTTTCTTTTTTATCCAATTCTCCTTTCTTAGCAAATTTTAGCTCTATTCCAACTGGGGGGTATTCTTTTTTTTGATCAGTAGCATTTATAACCAACATAACATCCAACTTCTCTCCACCACCTATTTGAAATTCAGTAATAACTTTTATATTATCTTCTCCGTAGCTACTAAATAAACCATGCAATACAGCTTGAAATGTAGCCTCATTGCTTATTAATGATTTGAAAGGATGTAGTATATGAGAAATTTCTTCAAATAGTTTTTTGTAATCATCATATTTACCAGATTCTATAGCTTTGCTCAAAGCTGCTTTAAATTTTTTATTTTCCACAATTCGAGTAAAATTACCTTGTAAAATTTCTTTACCTCTTTTGTATTTGTCCAATGAGTCATACGTATTTACTGTAATTCCCTTATTCTTATTACAGTACTGATCAAATGGATTCTTATTACTAGGCGTACTGTATAAGTTACAGGTTATTTCTTGTATCTTTATGTCATTGACGTTTTGAATTCTCCTAATATTTTCAATAGGAATTCCTTTATTATCTGGCACTCTCAATGCAAATTCATTTTTTTCATTTATGTTGAGTATAAGCACCTTCTTACCTAAAGTTAGCACTATAGTTGTAACACAATCCTCAATACTTTCTTTTGCTGCTTCTGGGCGTTTCTGTGATCCAGTAACCATTTTATCATTTTGATCATAAATAAAAATATGTTTACCTAACTTTTCACGCTTAATAATATTAGAAATAAGTACTAGCTGACCTAAGATCATTCTGCTGACATAATTAATATTATCACTTCCACCATTGCTCCAAACAATTCCATAGTAAAGATACTCTAGCTGTGTTCTTATCACCTCAGCATTCGTTGCTTCAGTGCCAAGTATAGCTCTTCTCATAATAGTCAGAATAAAAAAGCAGAATCAACAGCTTGACGGAAAGACTTAAAAATAGGGATATTTTTTCTAGCTCTGTTCTTTATAGCAAACCACTGATGCTCAATTTTGTTAAAGTCTGGAGAATATGGAGGAAGATAAAGAATTTCAGCACCAACTCCTTTAGCAAGATTATCTATTTTTTTAGATTTATGAAAAGTAGCGTTATCAAGAATTACAGTTTGGCCAGACCTTAAAATTGGAGTTAAAAACTGCTCAAACCAAGCCTCGAAAACATCCTTATTGCAATATCCTTCAAAGGTCAATGGAGCAATGATTTTCTCTTTATTTAGAGCTGCAATCATACTGACCCGCTGAGCTTTTTTACCTGATTTTAGTGAATGAAACCTCTCTCCTTTTCTGCAGTATCCGTATGGGTAGTCTTCTGTATTATCTATTCCAGATTCGTCAATATATACAAGATTTTCATGACGTTTTGTTGCTATAACCTTTGAAAAGTGAGCTCGCTTCTCTTCATTTCTTTCTTTATATCCGTAGGTCTTTTTTTCTTGTAAATCCAATATTTTTAAGTGCACGGTGAATCGTTTGTCTACTGATATTGCCCCAGAGTTTAGCCATCTCTGACTGAGTTTTGCCACCATGGTTTTTTGCAAATTTGGTAAAAACATTCCAGTCAGTAATTTTATGGTTATATCCTACGCTTCCAGGCTTTTTTGACTGAAAATCTCCCGTTTCCTTACGTCTTTTCTGCCACTCATATAGAGTTGTTTTTCCAATTTTAAATCTCTCGGCAACATTTGCTCTACTTTCTCCTTCATCCAATGCTTCCATTGCTTTTTTCCTTAAGTCGTAACTATACGCTGCTGGCATACAAACCCCACTACCATAAATCCATATCTTAACTTGTTTGGATTATTATGAGAAGAGCTATAACTTTTCTATTACAGAATTACCTTCTCGACTAAGAAAATTTTCTACATCAATTTTAACATTTTCGTGATGAACCATGTCAAAATTTAATCCTACACAAATAGCTTCATTAGCTATAGTAATCATTCTTATAGAGTTAGAAAAAGAGCCCTTAACATAATCTTGTGCTTGCTTCAATGCTTTTATCACTGTACTTATCTCACCAGTACCTGCTTTAAGCTCAATAATAATAGGAATAGAGCTTAGCGACTTATCAGAACCGCGCACAAGCAAAATAATGTCTGCGTAACCTTTTCCAGCAAATAATTCGAGATAAAGTTTTAGGTGAAAACGATACTTAAAATTTATCAAAAACCCAGCTAAAAACCCATGATGACTTGATTCTTTACCGCTAAATAGAGTTTCTTTTTCATATTTCTTATAGACATTTGTAATATAATTAAACATTCTTCTAGCGTTCTTTTTTACTTCTTCGAAATCTTGATTACTCAATTTTGAAATTAAGCTCTCTAGGTCTTGTTGGTCACGATCTTTTTCTATTTCTGTAAAACCTTTTTGTGAATAATCAGTCTTTTTACTAAAAGCTGGATCAACCTTTCCGTGCTTTACTTCTTTTCCTGTAATTGTTATTTCATGCTCTTCTTTTTCTAGTTTATCAAACTCTGCTCCCATTTTCCATTTCTGTGCTATTTTTTCTAACTCTCCTTGAGAGAACTTTAGATGCATGTTACCATCAACTTGATCAGACATCGTTATACACTTAAGTCCCTCATTAGTTAATATAGCTATTTTTAAAGTTCTATTATCATCAAAACGAAAATGAAGTTTTTTAATACCAATTTTAGTAGCAAGTTCTGTGTCTAATACAGTAGCAAACATACCAAAAAAGAAACTAGGGAAAAAGCCTGGCTTTCCAACTGAATGCAAAAAAGAAGGAGATTGATTGATAAACGATTGGAACCTTTTTTGAAAATCTAGGAACTCGTCTTTTGATTTATTTCTCATTAACAGAAGCTGTACCAACTCAAGCGGCTTGACATTACTTGGCATATTACTCCTATTTGCTATGGCTTAAAGATTTTATATTATATGGGGTATCAGTCGTACTGAGACTTGACTGTGGCAAAGTATCACCAGCTTCACGCAAAATTGATTCTTTAGAAGCTTCTTGAGCTAATTTAGAAAATACTTGTTCTCCTAACTGCAATTTTTTACCCCCATGAAATAACTGAATTTTACTTAATACAGAATCTTTAACCTTTATCATCTCTTCACCACTCATTTCTTTTACGTGCTTTAATATCTTCCCTAATATTTCTTCTTTACTTACCCCTTGTCTACTTGGATCCACAATTAAATTTGCTATTGTATATGTAACTGAATAGTCTACAAAAATAGAGGAAATAGATTGCTCCCCGCGGTCTTGAGTTTTTAATTTTATTATACGTTTCCAAACATTCATCATACATTTTTTTGTTTCTTCAGACAGATCTGGATTCTTCAGTACTTGATCTGATAATGAAGATAAAAAAGTTGTGTAACGTTCACATTCAATCTGACTACACAATCGGCTTAATTCCATAAAAGAATCAAAGTAATACTGACCTACTAGCACATTCAACACTGCATAATAAGTATTTTCCTTATAATCTCTATCTAGTAATTTTTTCTTTTGCTCATCATCCATTTTAGACAGGCAAAACTCTATGGTGTCTACTTCTTTGTAACCCTTTACTGCAGATAAAGCTGCTTCAATTAACAGATCATCTTTATCTTGACTAGAAATACTGGAATCATTGTGTAATTTATTATAGAAGAACTCTATACCTTCTTCCCAGTTTTTATTAGAATTTATCTGTATGGATTTTTGCAAACCTTCAACTGATTTATATTCGTTTAGTTTTCCAATCTGCTTATCAATAAGAAAAGACCAGAAAGCTTCTATAGGGCTAGTTTCTTCGATATTTTCCAATAATTCTCTTCTCAGATCATCATCAGATCCATCTTCTTCAAAGGCACTTCTCTTAAATCTCATAAATACTTGTTCAAATAATCCAGGAATCTTATCTTCTAGACAATATTTACATGCCAAGTAATATCTATCTGCAAGATCAAGCGGATTTTCTTTTCCATTTTTATTTTTTTCTTCAGTTAGCCTTTCACCAACAGCTTTATTCTTTAATTTTATTCCATCCCAACAAGAATTATCAGAGAATATATCAGAAAAAAAAATTAGTTTTTCCTCATCAAAATCTTCAATTAATTGAATATAAGCCCTCAACCATCTTTCTACTCTAAGGTGTTTTCTTGCTTTAACTTGATTATCGTCGCCTTTAATAGCACCTTTTAATATATCAAGTATTTTATTGTAATTGTGATCCAAACCAGATTCCATACCCGCAACCCCATTTTGTATTTTAATATAAACTTTAGTCTAGTAAATTATCGTTGCCAAGCCAATCTTTTTCTCCAAACCTTACCACTGCACAACAGGAAATTTCTTGAGAGCCAAGTATGATATTTTCATTCTAATAATTAATTGTAAAACACTTTTACTTACGAAAAAATAGACCTTGCTGTAACTAAAGAAATTCCTATTTTAGTGCCACAAAAATTTGAATTATTGACTCTTCCTAAGATTGCAAAAAGGGTCCTATATTTGTGAGAACAAGCCGCGTAAAAATAAGGTTATAAAAATAGAAGATTTAAATTATTTTCATAAGCTTAGGCAAAACAGTTCGTACGTAGGTTTAGTAAAAGTGAGCCAATATAGCTGATTTCAGCGTATAATGAAATTATTATCTAGAAAAGTTCGTATGTATCGTTTGGTAGTCCAACGCATCCCAAAACAAACTCTTCTCTCATTAGCTGGTTTTGAGTTCTGGAAATGGTTATCTTACTTAAGATCTTAATAATACATTCTGCTAAATTAATACTAGTTTATTTTAGAATAATAACTAAGGTAGACTTATAAAAAACAGAATTTAAAATAAACAAAACGTCATGTATCTCTCATATTAAGAGGCTTTTGTTGAGAGTTATTCAAGTCTAAAAAAATTTTTCAAATTGAGGATTGACAAAACTTAGAAAAGGGATATCTTACTCGAAATGGTATCAAGTTACTATAGTGTATGTTAGACGTAACAGTTTCCATGTTTTTCCATTCATAGAGGGGTAATTATGCTGCGTTCAGATATTCCAAAAGTTTTGTTTTCGTCTATTAAAGAGGATGATCCCTATAGAGCATCTAAGCTTTTTCAAATTGAGCGCTGGTGTTATGCAAATTGGGACTTGCACAAAAGGGGTGGTAAAAAGAGGCACAATTTTCTTTCACAAGTGCTATCTAATGAGGATTGTTGGAAGAAAGTAGACAATTTACATAAAGTTAAACTTGATAGGCAGGTGATAGGTAAAAAGCTGATAATGCCAGGCAGTCCCTTTAGTAACCCTAGCTATGAAATTGCCTGTAGGTGCTGCTTAGAGGAAGATATTATTGCTTTATTTGAGGAAAGAAAAAAAAGATTATCAGCTCAAGGTAAAAGTAGTCTGTTGGAGTATGGTCACTTAGTTAAATCTTTAACAAGCGACCTTTTAACAGGTTTTTGGTCACATTTTGTTAGCGGTTACATCTCTAAACTAAATCTAGATGGTCGTCATCCATATGAATATGGACTTAAATGTGCTATAGATTTGAAACAAGCGGAAGCAGTAGAATTCTTCTGGAATAAAATAAAGTCATTACCTGAAGATGAAATGGGCTCACAGAAAAAGGATGAGATCTTCATGAAGACAGCAGTGTATGCAGCAGGTAGTCGTTGTAATAGTTATCCTGAAATATTCGAGTTTTGTTTTAGTCAAATAAGTCCTGATAAATATCCAGAACTTCTAAAAAGAGACTTAGCTGAAAATGGTTATTATGGTAGTTTGAATACACTACAGGGTGCACTTCGCTTTGATAAATTTCAGGAATTATTTGATTGTTTAAAGCCAAATGATGTTCCAGAAGATGATTATAATATCTGGTTAGACATGGAAATCAAAAAACATTCAGAGCCTTATGTAAGTGAAAGTGTAAAGCTTTTTATGCATATGTGGATGAAGGAAGGATTTGATAGCCATCGTGCTT
The DNA here is from genome assembly GCF_964028625.1 of Wolbachia endosymbiont (group B) of Horisme vitalbata. Classification (NCBI taxonomy): domain Bacteria; kingdom Pseudomonadati; phylum Pseudomonadota; class Alphaproteobacteria; order Rickettsiales; family Anaplasmataceae; genus Wolbachia; species Wolbachia endosymbiont (group B) of Horisme vitalbata. The sequence continues at coordinate 1,101,646 of NZ_OZ034797.1, read as the reverse complement.
TAGTGATAAGAGAGGAACTAGAGGATAAATCACCTCTTTTCTGTACAGTTTTATTAACACCTTTAGTAGAAAAGGGCTGTATGGAACCAGTATGGGCGTTATTAAATAAAGCTAATTCTGATCAGGTTAAAGAGTTTATGTGTTCTAAACAGGCAGGCTACATACGATCTATATTGGAAAAAAGAGATGCTGATTCATTGAATAAGTTTCTAGCATATAGAAAGTCTACAGATGAAGAGTTCACTAGCTTAACTGAAGTTGAATTAAGCAAAGCATGTGAGCAATTAGGGTTAGGCAATTAAGGTATTATAAGGCAATTCTATAAAGTAGGTGGTGGTTTCTTGTTACTACTTTAGCTTCTGTCAAAAAGATGTTGCATTGTAATACAAATGTTATATACACAAGTCAGCATGTAGGCAAAAATAGCTTTTATTATTGATATCTCTGATGGTTATACAATAAGCTTGGTATAGTGGGTTTAGTATAATATAATAAAGGGGGTTTATGTTCAAGATACAATATCCAACAGATCATCTAAAAAAAGAAGATATTAATTCAAAGATTACTGAATTATCGGATGAAGTGCAATATATAGAGCAAGCTAGAGAATTTTCTCAACTTAAGCGTTATCGGAGATCTGATGTTGATTCCGAAAGTGGAAGTCAGATTAAGAGAATCGATGTTCCAGGAGACGGTAGTTGCTTGTTTTGGTCTGTTACTATGGCTTACTTAATACCCGTCAGAAACGACGATGCTTTATTTCGACAAAGGTATGAAGTACTATTTGGAAATGATGGAACTGTAACCCAAAATTTAGATCATATTAGAGGTTTGGTTCGGAATTTAGGTGCTGCGAATTATGATGATACATTTGCAAATTTAGTAAGAAACTTATTTCGTAATCGAGTAGTTGATCACATAAGTTCTTATAGAAATGAGTTCAGAGATTTTGTTGAAGGTGATTTTGAGCGTTACTTGGAAAACATGAGGAACCCTGATACTTGGGGAGGTGAACCTGAAATAAGAGCAATGAGTGGAATGCTTAGCGCAACGATTAGTGTTTCTGGTGAAGTTGAGACTCAATATGGTAATGGGGATATTCAAATACAATTATTTCATGTTGGTGCACCAGGTAAACGAAACCATTATAATTTTGGTCTTGAAAGGAATATTATTGATAATGATAAAGAGCTTGCAAAAGGCTTAAAAAGAGTCATGGGTAAAGTAAGACCACAAGACTTTGAGTTAATACAGTTATTGATAGAGGAAGCAGATAAAGAAGTTGGTATAAGCCGGCAAGATGAGGATTTTAAATCTTTTGAACCGAGATTTCAGTCATTTGTGGATCAGATTCCATCTTATTTACACTCTGTAGAAAAAGCAGGGTTTTTTACACACTTCTTCCTAGGTAGTTTTTCTACTTTGTTGGATACAGAGATGGCAAAAAAGCTAGACATCAAGGAGATTTATTTTAGCTTTGACGGTGCAAAGACTTTGAAGGTAGCTATTATAAAAAATGGTGAAATGAAGAGTCAAAAAGATGTGATCGATAAAGTAAAATTATTTGTTATATCAGAAAGTGGTTCTCATTCTTACACTCAAGAGTTTGATCAAGGTGAATTGAAGGAGGTATTAGGCAAGCTTTACTCTCTTATTGAAAATAACCTAGATAAAATTAAAGTTAAATCAATAAAAATCATTAAAGATGCCGGTCATCAGGGAGAAATAGTTGTTGATGTGAAAGATAAAGGAGTAGACATAGAACATAATTCTGAAGTTCAATTTAAAAAAGTGAGAAAAGGGTTATGGAGGGATCCCGAAGTCGATATAGCGAAGCTAGCTATTTCCAATCAGCGAACAGTTAAAGCATCTTTAAGGAGAATTCTTGATAAGATTTACACAATTCACTCCGAATATGCAGACTCACTAATCTATGCTAGCAGAGCACGTGAAGCAGCACATCATGGATTTATGGTAGGCGTTTTCATGAATTTCCACTATAGGTATAATCTTAGAGTTTATCCAGAGCAATTTGCAGGAAGGGGTTATGCAGATATTATCCTGCTAGCTCGTGGTCCTGATCGTGCATTAAACTCTATTCCCATTATTATTGAATTAAAAGCAGGGGCAGGTCCTAATGCCACTCCAGATAAGGCTTTGCAACAAGCAGAGAGGTATGCACAAGGCTTCCAACCAAATGTTATGCGGGTTTTAACCACTGCGGACGAAATTTTATGTGTTGGTGTCAATCTTGATAGTTCATCTCCTATTTCTAATATCGGAGGGTCGAGCCGTGAGGGGAGAGTAATTCCTCTTTTTCAAGATATATTAAAGTCTGCTGATGATTGGGATACGCAAGAAATCTACACAAATGCGCTAAAAAAACGAATAAAAAATAATATGGAACGTATCTATCACACGTTTCCTGGTACACCGGAAAAGGGAGATAATCATTATTTTAGTAGGTTTTTACTAGGGCAATTGTTATTATTAAGTGAAGATTCAGGAACAAGTTTAAAAAAATACATTTTTATCTATGGAGGCAATATACCTACTGAAGTGCATCCTAATCTTCGTAGGCTTAGACGTCCAGCAGCTGAAAGAGCCAGAGAAAGACTATCGGCTAATCTTGATGCAAGCCATGCAGTTGTAACAATGGTGCTTATTCCAGAAAATACAGAGAAATTGGTTTATGTGATAAATATTATTGAAGCTAACAGAAAAGATGTTCTGAACATGCTAAATGAAGTACTCCCTCTTGATAGATTAAATAGAGAAATAGGGAATAGGGAAATAGTCGAATTAAATCTTAATTTTGATACTAGATACAAGTCAGATTTTAGAAGATATCTTACTATTTGGACTGAAAAATATAATTCTTTACAAGAGTACAACAACGGAGCTGAGAGATTTCAAGGTACTTTCAAAGAAGTTCCTTATCCTAATGAGTTAAAAGAAACATTTGATAAAGCACTAGATATCCAATCCTTATCAATAAAAGGATATAGTGGATTATTAGAAAAAATTGGAGAAGGAATATTCCCTTTTAAGAGTCTCGTTAATAAAGAAGCTCATTTCCAGGGAATATTGAATGGAGTATTTAGTTATTATAGCGACCTAAAATTACAAGAATCACCAGAAACTAGAGCATTAGTTTTAACTGAGTTTCAAACTGGTAGAGGGGAACGCATTGATATGCTAGTTCATGGTATTAAGTTTGTAGCTCAAGGTGGAAATGCTGAGGAGTACACTCCAATAGGATTAGAACTTAAGACATCAAGGCAGGGCAAAGGAGCTAAAGCTTTATTGAGGGAAGCAAATGATCAAATAAATGAAGAGTATAAAGAGGGCGTTACCTATAAAACACTCACAGATGGTGATGAGGTGAAATTTATCGGTGTTGTTTTCGATAAAGGATCTAATAATCCAAATAAACTTATTTTAACAAGTAGGACAGCTAAGGAAGGATTTATTCCTGTTGGTGTAGTTCATAGTTCAGTTCATATGTTACCTACTGTAGGGCAGTGTTCTAAAGGAGAAAAAAGAGAACCTTCATCACCAGAGTATCCACCAAGTAAAAAACCAAGAAGAGAAAGAAGTGTAAATATGGCCTGCAAGGATTCGTTTGATGAAGAAGAGATTACAGAAGAGGAAAAAGAACAACGTATCAAAGAGTTGTTTAATGCTGACAAGGTAGCAGAAAGAGTAAAGAATATTGAGTTTTATGATCAGCTTTTCAAGGTTTCTGAGCGAATATCTAGAGGTGAAACTATAGACCAAAATGTTGAAGAAGCATTTATCGCAAAAGTTAAAAATATAGATCTAAGTTCAATAGATCCAGAGATTAGGGATATTGTGAAGGAGATGAAGGACAACATAGAAAATAAAGAAGAAATGAAAAATATCCTGAGAAGGTCTGGAGTAGCAGAAAAAATAGGGAAAGTAGCAGAAGGTGCAGGTCTTGCCTTTACGGTATTTTTAGTTGGTAAACATATAGCAAATGGAGATGTAGAAGGGCTAGGTTATGATGCATTAAATCTCTGGGTAATGCCAAAGATTGGTGAAAAAATCTCTGGAAAAATGTTAGAGTTAGGAACAAAGCTTGATTCTCAGATGCTAAAGGGATTTGCTCCAGTTATGGGACGTGCTATAGGTAACTTTGCAGCATTTTTAGGGTTAGCGGAGTCGATAAAAGCAAGGGAAAATGCAACAGATCCTGTAGATGTAAAGATTGCTGACCTAAACATCGCAACTAATTCCATTTTTATAGCTGCAGATGTACCTGCAGTTGTTACTGAAACAATGTCGGCTATAGGTATGGAAGCTGGAGTAATAGGAGAATTTGCCGGTCCGGTTGGAGCTGCTATTTCAGTTGCTGTTATTATCATATCACAATTTGTAGAAGCAGAGCTTGAAGTAGAAAAGTTAACAGAACAAATGAGTCTTACAGATCAGGAAAAGCATGATCTTTATTGGGATTTCTTTCTTAGTAAAAAACTACCAGATTATATAGGAAATGATCTGCAAGCAGAAGAAATATATAAACAGTATATATCAAAGATCTTAGATCAATTTAAGGGTAGTTATGATAAAATAGCCATATCATTACCTTCTATACTTCTTACAGAAGAAAAATACCTTGATGGGTCTATTTTCAGGAGAAAAAGAGAGGTGATGCAATCAGATGATGCTTCTGCGTATTTGGGAATAACTCCTTGTTTCCGTCACACAAGAATAGTTGATAATAAATTTGATTTTCGATTGATAACACGTGTTTCAGATATCTCTCTCAATGTAAAGAGTGGTAACAACCATATTAGCAGGCTTCTTCCAAGTACAATGAAAAATTATAGTGCTATTTGTGGTCCTAAAGGGGATGATGTTGATCTAACAGTGATAAGTGAAAAAACCTTACAAAGAGTAGAAGGTGTGGCACAATGCGGTTACAGATCAGAGTATGAGAATATGGTATTGTCTACAACAGTGAAAAAAGTTTCTTTAAAAGAGTATCTGCCTGGTTGCCAGAATGCAATTATGTATAGTAAAAGCAGTTCTTCTAGGCTGCCTGCAAATATGTTGTTTTACATACCTAATAATGATGCTTTTATAAATGTGACTTCTAATTATACTATTGATGTTATTTTTAATGGTAAGAATATACTACTTAATAGTTATGGAATCGATAATCAGGGGTCTAGTGTACAGAACAGGTATTATTTTACAGATCAGTTAAGTAATTGTGATATTCATAAACAAGGAACAAATTTCTTCTACATAGCAAAGGATAATTTTGTATGTAATTTAGGTGGATCTTCTACTGGACAAAATAATATAGTTGTAACACGAGGTAATTTTGCAGATTCAGAGAATATACACTCTGTCATTGGAAGTAGCAAAGCTAATCATATAGAAGTTTCTCATGCAGGTTATGTAGACGGTAAAGGTGGAAATGATGTAATAACAGCAAAAAACTTTACTACAATAAAAGGTTATTTTGGTGACTCTATTCGTGGAAAAGGGTTGGTGTTATTGCCAATAAATTTTAGTGATATAGGTAGTATGACTCATGCTAATAATATAACAAATATCTACAATAAAAGTGGAGCTTTTATAAGTGTAGATAAACAAACATCAGTAAAAACAGCAGATGGTTTGTTTGTAACTCCAACAAAAGTAGACATTAATACTGATAGAGTAACAAATGTGCACATAACAAAATTAGATAATAAGTTGGATAATCTGCAAAAAATGGACAATTCAAACTTTAATATTACAAAGCAATTATTAAACACTAATTATCATGGTGTTGTAGGTAGTTCTAGTAATCATATTTTTTACCCTGATGAGGATCACCATAATTTTTACTGGAAAGCTCCAAGTAATATAAGCCATCTTTATCTTTTCGATAACAGAAACGCTAATATTATGATTGCTCAAGCAAATGGTATATTAGATTTTAGTCTACTAAATAGTACGTTAAATGATATGCCATTTATAGAAGATAATAAAGGAGAAATAAAGATTAACAAAAATGGCCTAAATATAACCCTGCTATCAAATTATAAAGATGTTACAGTTACATTTAATGGGGAAGAATATTACAAACTTCAGAATGGAGAATTAGAGCGAGATTATTGCTCTCATAGCTTAAAAGTAGATGGAAGATTTAGTGTTAATGGTACTAACCTTTTAAATCATCATAATTGTTTCACATTTGACTCAGAAAAAGTTCTTTTTTTGAAGCTAAATAATGATTTGCTATTGTTATCAGATAGAGGAGCATTATCAATATCGGATTACTATTCTTCTGTTCATAAAAACTGGGATTTATCCATAGAGTTGAGCGACAAAATTATGGAACCAGAAGAATTTGGAGAAAGAGCTGATGAATTTAGTTCTTTCAGATATTATAAGCCAGATGAGCAAGGGTTACAGATTTATCATAATCAACCTGTTAACAAGAATGATATTGGTTTAGTTGATTTGAAAGATAAGTCTATATTAGATTTCAATATGAGAGTTATAAATGATACCTTATTGCTATCACATAAAAATAACACTCTTGTAAAAGTAGAGAACTGGAATACTTATCAACCGGCAAGAGAAATGATGTTTGCTTTTAATGATGCAATAGTTTCTAACTCAAAGTGTATAGCTTCTATTTGTAACTCAGAAGATGTTATAGTGGAATTTAATAAAGAAAAAGCAATTCTATCTACAGAGCAACTGTTTGATGCTGTGAGACGAAATAATCTTAGTGAAGTTAAGAATCTTCTCAGTATGGGTGCAGATGTTAATATTAGAGATAGGCGTGGTTGGGCACCTTTGCACTATGCTTCTGATAACGATAATAAGCTTGATACATCCAGGGCAATTTTAAATCGAAATGCTAATATTGAGGCTAAAACTAATATTGGAGAAACACCGTTACATATAGCAAATGCTTATGGTCAATTGAAAATAATTGAGCTTCTTATAGATAAAAGGGCTAACATTGAAGCTAAAACTAATGATGGTTTAACACCTTTGCATGTGGCTATTCAGCACAATAATACTACACCTAAAATAATTGAATTTCTTATAGATAAAGGTGTTAACATTGAAGCTAAAATCAAAGATGACCAGACACCTTTACATCATGCAGTTTTCAAAGACAGGCTTGATATAGTTAGAGTACTTTCAAGTCGAGGGGCTAATATTGAAGCTAAAACTAGCGATGGAAAAACACCTTTAGACTTGGCTATTCAAGGGAATTATACAGACATAGTAGGATTTTTAAAACAAACAGAATTAGACAAAAAATTATTGACTGCCACAGAAAATGGAGATCTCTCTGAAGTCAAAAAATTTGTTGGTCAGGGTGCTAGTGTTAATGCTATAGAAGTGGGCATTTTTGGTAGGAAACCTATACACATTGCTGCTGAAAAGAATTACAAAGATATTATAGAGTTCCTTCTCGGTAAGGAGGTAAGCGTTGATGATACCAGTAACTATGGTTGGACACCGCTACATTATACAGCGTCGAAAGGCTGTTTAGAAGTTGCAAAGTTTCTCATTGACAAAGGGGCTAGTATTAATGCTCAAAACGTTTATGGCAGAGAGCCTATACACATTGCTGCTGAGCACGATAATAAAAATATTATAGAACTTCTTCTTAATAAAGGAGTAAGTGTTAATGAGGTTGACAAAGACGGCTGGATGTCTCTGCACTGGGCTTCTTGGAATGGCCATCTTAATATAATAGAATACCTGGTAGGTAAGGGAGCCAATGTCAATGCTAAAGATAGGAATGGTAAAACACCGCTAGATCTTGCTAGAGATAAAGGATATAATAATGTTGTAGAATACTTACAACAAACACAATTAGGTCTAGATAGGCAGTTGTTAACTGCAGTACAAGGTGGTAATCTTAATGAAGTTAAGGATTTTGTAGTTCGAGGCGCTAGCTTAGATACTCAAGATAGTAATAATGGTTGGACACCTATAATCTATGCCGCTCAGGGAAGTAAATGGGATGCGGTCAAGTTCCTTATAGCTCAGGGTGCCAAGTTTAATAATGAGATCACATATCAAGGAACACCCTTGCACTTTGCAGCTCAAGAAGGTAATTCAAATATGGTTCAATTTCTTCTTGACAAAGGTGCTAATATTGAGGCTCAAGATGCATACAATAGGAAACCTTTGCATATTGCTGTTGATGTAAACAGGTTGAATGTAGTAAATCTACTTCTTGACAGGGGTGCTAACTTAAAGGCTACAGACATGTACGGCAAGACATCCTTAGACCTAGCTATTCAAAAGGGTTACGAAGATATAGTAGAAGTTTTGAAACAAAAACAATTAAATCTAGATAAAGAATTATTAATTGCTGCAGAAAAAGGAGATCTTGAAAAAGTGAGAGAAAGTATCAGACGAGGTGCTAATGTTAATATTCAAGATAGGCAGGGTTGGACTCCTTTATTTTGGGCCATTCAAAAGAATAATTTTAATATAATTGAACTTCTTTTAGATAACAGTGCTGATATTAAGGTCAAAGATAATGAAGGTTGGACACCTCTTCATTGGGCTGTTCAATTGGGTTCATTAAATGTAGTTAAATATTTTGTTGAAAAGGGTGCTGATGTCAATGCTTTAACTGCTGACGGTAGAGCACCTCTAGATATTGCTAAAGATAAGGGGCACAATAAGATTGTGGAATATTTAGAAGAAAAGCTCAGTGAAGGAAGAGGAGGACGCAAACGCCGTCATCATCATGGAGATCATAGTCGTCATCACTTATCACGTAAACCTCTTGCTATAAATTCAAGTAATCAACCTGAAATAGCAGCAAGCAGTGGTATAAGACCATTTTCATGGATAAATTATTGTATTTCTTTGGTGAAAAGCTCTGTAGGTAGATTATTGAGTTCTCAATCTGAGGGGACTGCAAGTTCAGTATCACAATTTGATGGGCAATTTGCCAAAGCGTCGATAAGTAATAGTAGTCTCACAGGTACCACATTACCATCTGATGATACAGATAAAAGACAAAAAAATGGAGGTTTCTTTCGAGACAACGTCGATTATGTAAATGCAAATCTAAAACGAATGTGTGAAAGGCAAGCACCTGTTAAATTTAAGCCTAAGGGTAGAAATACAATATTAGAAATGGGAGATCACTATCTATCACAGGTTGACTTTAATGGTACAATAATTTTATTTGACTTATTGATTAGAAGATTTACAGGTCAGAAGTATATTTCTACAGTAGATCAGTCTATATCTCCACTAGAAGCACAGGGCTATGCACTCAATATTACAAAGGGATTTGAGAAAGTAGTAGAGCAAGCTGGATTAAAAAGTGGTGTATCAATGCATCGATTAAATATTGATTATATGGGAATGCAGAAAGATATTGTTAGAAAAGTCGTAAGAGGTCAATTTAATGAGATCTCAGGAGTTTTAAGCTCGTATTTAGAGAAAGCATGTCCTAGTAGAGAAGCAGGATGTCCTGGTAAATTAAGTTCTAAAAAGTTTGACAAGTTTATAGCTCAATTTAATAATGGGCTGCTAAGTCAATCAATAGAGCAGATATTACACAACGGAGATGGTAGATTAGAAGTTGATGGTGCAAAGCAAATGAATTTAGAGCCTCAAAGTTATTTAAGTAATGCTTCAGTTCACAGCTATTCAGAAGTATCAAATTGTCTTTCTGAGATAGGAGTAACCAAACTTGGAGGTAATCTCAATAGGTAGGTTATAATATAAGAGGTGGAGCTATAATATGCCAAGTAGTGGAAAATTTAAAGTGAGGGTAGCCAAAATAATTAGGGATACCAGACTAAGTTTGATGATCCCAATACTAAAATGGATGAAATAGGAATAAGAAATACAAGACTAGAATTGGTAAATAAGTGGTTAATGTGTTTTCCATATTGAACTTACAGCACGTAGCTTTGATATAGAAGTTTGGGTAATGTTATGATAGTAATTTATATAATTCTATGTGCAATCTTTATAGCCATTTTAGACAGTTCACTAGATTCTTAATTAGGGGATATGTCTAACTTAGGAAAGATTTTCATCAATGTTGAAGTGAATAAGTAGGGATATTATGTTTTTTCTTTGAGTTGTGAAATTTCAGAATGAGAGAGACCAGTAATTTGAGCTATAACATCTATAGAAACACCGGCCTTGAGCGAGTTTTTTGCTACTTCAATTTCTCTTTCTTTTCTGCCTTTTTCCTGGCCGATTTGGATGCCTCTTTCTTCTCCAACCCTAAGACCTTCATCAAATTTTTGAGCTAAAGCAGCTATTTCATCCATTATACGTTTTTTCATTTGTTCATATGCTAGTAATTCTTCTTCTGACCAGTTAAACTTATTCATCTCTTCATAAGCTCGTTTTATTATTACATCACTACCAACTATCTTATCTAGATCCTCTTCCCTTGTTTCTCCTGCATATCGAAAAAAATAACACCATTTCTCTACTATATTTTCTAGTTGATCTTCCTTTGTTTTTGTAAATTTTGGTAATTCTATGAATACGAAGTAAAAATCCTTTAAGTCATGTTCAAAGCTATTTTGATCTAAAATGACATGATTAGATTTGTACTCAGCTTTGTCTGGAAAAATAATACAATCAGCAACAGCAATAAAGATAATTTCCTTGAGGTTATGATAGTCATCACCTTGATCAGCTTGACTTGAATAGGCTTTAGCAGCATAATATTGAGCACGCTTTTCGAAGCCCTTGGTCTTAGTGAACTGGTCAGGTAAGGAAGCAGTATTACTACTACCCCCTCCCTTAGAAACGCAGCATGCAGGTTTCCCCACACTACGCTTGAGCCCCTTATCTAAGTTCTTCTTTTCTAGAACCGGCTTGTCCTTCATGATTCCTCAGGAAACATCATTCTTAATGGTGACACCAACAGTAGAGAACCTTCTCTTGAGAAAGAGCTTGCTAACATTCTTGTTCGTTTCACTCTCTCATCAAAATACTTTTTCCATTTTAAGTCAAGGGGATTTGCATCCGCTCTGATTTTAACATGTCGTCTGATAGGTATATCAATCAGCTTAAGCAGTCTTAAATACCGTATCTCTTTTGGTTTGTTCTTGCATATGGGTGCAGCAAAAACCCATTGGCGTTGACCCATTACTTTGAAGTAACGATTCTTTATCCAACGTAATCCTTTACGAGGATGTCTTTTCTTTGCCCATTTCCATAAACTATGCCAAATTTCATTGTCGATCTTTCTAAACGCTTTTTTAGCACACACATGGTGATAGTAATTTCCCCATCCTCTCAGTAGAGAGTTGAGTGACTTAATTACTATAGCCTGAGTGTTCGCTATATTTGCTTTTATCAATGTACGTGCTTTATTAAGAAGTCTTTTAATACTTTCTTTCGAAGGTTTAATAATTAACTTCTTATTATATCTACGTACATTACAACCAAGAAAGTCAAACCCTGTTGTGATAGATGTAATCTTTGTCTTCTCTTCTGACAGAATTAAACCTCGCTCATGAAGAAAAGATGATACTAAAGGCTTAACTTCCTTTTCCAGTACTTCATGTGTGAAACCTGAAATAATAAAGTCGTCTGCGTATCTGATTACATTCACTCCACTTCTGATTTTGTTTCTTTTTCTACTGCCGAGTTTACCAAATCGACTTTCCAATAACTTTTCAAGTCCGTTTAAGGCTAAATTGGCTAGTATTGGAGAAATTATACCACCTTGCGGGGTACCTGCAGTTGTGGGATACAGAGTTTTTGATTCTAGGAAGCCAGCTTTTAACCAACTATGCAGAATTTTTTTCTCCATAGGAATATGCTTCATAAGCCATTCATGATTAATGTTGTCAAAGCATCCTTTGATATCACCTTCAAGTATCCATTGTAGTTGATTACGACTTGCCAGTAACAAATGACAAGCTACTGTAGCATCTGCACAGGATCTTTTAGGTCTAAAGCCATAGGAGTGACGATCACTGATCGTTTCAGCTATCGGTTCCAGAGCAAACAGATATAATGCTTGCATGGCTCTATCTTTTATCGTGGGTATTCCAAGAGGTCTTCTTTTGCCATTAGATTTACTGATATAAATCCGTTTTAGCGGAGAAGGTTTATATCCTCTTTGCTTTAACTGCTTTATTCCTTGAAATTTAGCATTGCAAGTTGACCATAGTTGACGATCTACACCTGCTGTGGTTTTTCCTTGGTTTTCAGTTACTCTCTTAACAGCCAAAGCTTTTCCGCTAAAAGAGCGTGTGAGAAGATGTTGTAAAGCTTTTACCTTACCCCATCTTCCTTCTTGGACAGCCTTAACAATACGTCTTTGTAGCCTCACAATAACTTTCTGGCATTTCTTCCATGGCAATTGCTTCCATGCTTCAAAGCTTTCGGTAGATGCACTTACGGGTTTACTTGTAATCATCTGCTTTCCTACCTTAAGTGGTTAACAAAGTTTCTTGTCACGAGGGACCAAATGGAAGTCTGCTCGTTTTCACGCGAATTAATGTTACAAATTCTATCCATTTCGTTACAAAATGGCATTCGCTTTCTCCATTCTCCTTTACCTGCACTTCCATCAGCATTCCTTGCGGTTTGCTTGCCATGTAGGCGAAAATACAGGCTTACCCTGTTTCTCCAGTCATACAACAGTGGGTTAGGTGGCTTCTCTATACCGGTGGAGTTATTATTTGCGTACATCTAGAAATGAAAAATGTAACTTATCCACATTACCTTTTGGTCAGAGCTTATCAGCATCTTTAGCTCTTTCATCGTATCGGTACTTATAAAGCTTCACTTACGTTCACCATACCACTAGCCTAGCCCTCCAACCACATGATGCTTGCAGTTTATGCCCCTCTCACGATTGAGCATCTTCTTTTTCAAGAGGAGGTTCATTGTCCGCATCGCTTGGCACCAACCGGTTGCCCGATTCGCACTGATGCGTAGACTCAGACGGCAAAACATCTGGTTTAATAAGTTTTAGAATCCTTTCAGTTTCTTTCTGAATGAATTCCTCTCCTTTTAAACAATATGACCGAAGACTTTCAGGTCGCACCATCTCTATAATGTATCTTGAACCTTGAGAGTCCTTACAAAGAACATCGACAATACTTTGCTTTTTAGCGGCAATTTCAGGGTCCATAATGGTGCTAAGGAATTCAACTTCTTGTATAGTATTTATTTCAGTAAACCCCAAAATATCATTCAAAAAGTGAATAAGGATATTCTTATTTTTTTCAGTACCGAATATTTTCTTAAATGTTAAATCAAGCTTAGGATCTAAAAATTTTGAAAGAGCCATAGGGAATCGACTTAAAAAGCATTAATAATTATACACAATTGTGAAGAAATATTCAACGTTTTTGTGCTAAAGTCTATTAAAGTTAGCTAAATTTCAAGAGTTGGCAAAAAACTACCTTCATAGATGACCATAGAATGCTACTGCGCACCTTAGCTGTTTATTTTATCATCTTTTACAACTCCCTCCATAAACCCCAGCAAATGAATTCATGAGCTATAAAGAGCTTTAAAAACACTTATTTTGGGTGTGAGAGATTAACCTCCTAATAAAAATACAAGCCCAAAAGCTCAATTACGATTTACCTAATATCGTGAGATACCGTCTCGTCAGTCAACAAAAAAATTATAAAAATTGAACCTTAAGCTGTATTGTAAAATCACAAAATACTGCCAACTGTTTAGTGGTATAAAGATTATTATAGTTAATGTATATGTTGATAAGTAAATTAGTTTTATATATAAGACAGCAGGAATTTACTTATCAACATATACATTAACCAACTACATTAAACGAATTTATATAAAATACTATTTTATATTAGATGGTAGCATCTTAAATTACTAAAACTTCAGTCAACCTCCTAGCCCTGTAGTTTTTAATATGGTCAGGATTAAAAGCACTTTTGGATCTCAGGATACCAAAAATAGTATGGAGTAGTTTACGCATTGCAGCACCAACGATGGCCATATTATGCTTACCCTTTTCCTTTAATCTTTGGCAAAAGCTCATAATGATAGGATTGTGATTCTTAGCTACTATAGCAGGAAAGAAAAGTGCCTTACATAATGTTCGCGAACCAACTTTACTTAATCTGGGCTTGGCATGTACAGATGAACCTGACGTTATGTTTCGTGGTATAACTCCTGCATATGCTGCCAATTGCCTGGCATCTCTAAAAGCCTTTATGTCAGGAACTTCAGCTAAAATAGCTATTGCTGATTCCTCTCCTATTCCTGGAATAGTTAATAAAAGTTGAAAATTTTCCAACAATTCTTTGTGCTGTTTTAGTAGTTCACGTACAGAGTTTTTTATTGTTTCTATTTTTTGTTCTATGTTCATTGCAAGGTCTTCCCAAGCATTTGCAACTTCTTTTGGCAGTCTCTCTTTTTTTTCTAAGTGGTTATTTACTAATGTCAATTCATCTTTTAACGCAGCCGAGCAGCGATAAAGATGTTTTAGTTTTTTCAATTCAGAAGAAGGCGGTGTCCAGCGAGAAGGTTCCTGTCTTTGGCAATAATCAGCAATAATTTCTGCATCAGTCTGATCATTCTTTTGTCGTACAAGCTTACTCCTCGCATAAGATTTAATACAATAAGGATTTATAACACTAACAAAATGCCCAGTATTGTGCAGAAATTCAGCCAAAGCTCCGCTATAACAACCAGTAGCTTCCATACAAGCTTTCACTTGTTCTACGTTATGTTTTTGTAGAAAGCTCAGTAGACCTTGAAACCCATTATCATCGTTCTTAAAGCTCCTTTTCCTAGCTTCACGTTTTCCTTTTTTGCTTATGAATGAAAGAAAGACATCAAAACGTTCTTTTGAAATGTCTATGCCTAAAAAATTGTTGATCATATATAACCCCGTACGTTACTATTAAAATGAAAAGTAAGGCTTACCTTGTGAATACAGAATTAGAACCACTTAGGTTTTTCTATGATACCGTCCAGCCTATACTTTTGAGGAGGAAGCTCTTATCTCACGAGCAGATTCTTAATCTTGGACAGGTTTCAGAGTTCTTCCTCCTCCATCTAATATTTAAGCTTAAAACATTAGATGCTTTTTTCAAGATACAAGGACAGGTTCATTAATCTCCCACACCTTTACATGATAAAGATCTTGAAACTTAGTGTCAACATTTCAGTAGCAAATTTATGTTAAATCTATATCCTGTCAATATGGACAAAAAGAAGGTTATAATATATACAGATGGATGGAAATCCGGGGCCTGGTGGATAGGCAGCCGTGGTGATGTATGAAAATAAAAGTGTCTTTATCAAGAAACGTATCTCTGGAGGTGAAAACGAATAACAAAATGGAGTTAAAGGCTGTGATTAACGGGCTAAAGATGTTGAAAGTTTCTTGCAAAGTTGTTTTACACACTGATAGTCAGTATATTAAACAAGGTATAACAGAGTGGATCAACAAGTGGAAAACAAATGGTTGGAAGACAGCTGATAAAAAGCCAGTAAAGAACAAGGAATTATGGCAGGAACTAGATGAAGTTGCTTTGCAGCATGATATTAATTGGAAGTGGGTTAGAGCTCACAACGGTAATATGTACAACGAGGAGGAAAATAGACTTGCTAGAAAGGAATCTAAAAAGCTAAAATATAGAGATTGTGAGGTCAAAAAATCACCAAAAAATAGAGGGAACTCTAAGTTTCATAGATTGGGTGGGGTATTATGGCAATAATTCTTTTAGACACAAAAACTATAAATCGTATAGCAGCGGGAGAGGTAATAGAAAGGCCAGCGAGTGTAGTAAAGGAATTAGTAGAAAATGCAAT
Source organism: Wolbachia endosymbiont (group B) of Horisme vitalbata (assembly GCF_964028625.1). Classification (NCBI taxonomy): domain Bacteria; kingdom Pseudomonadati; phylum Pseudomonadota; class Alphaproteobacteria; order Rickettsiales; family Anaplasmataceae; genus Wolbachia; species Wolbachia endosymbiont (group B) of Horisme vitalbata. The sequence goes on along the minus strand of NZ_OZ034797.1, from coordinate 1,085,839 downwards.
AGATGCTGGAAGTTCAGAGATAGAGATCAAAATAGAAAGTGGTGGGCGCAATCTTATAACTGTGACAGATAATGGAAATGGAATAGAAAAGGAAGATTTGGAACTTGCCTTTATGCGCCACGCTACTTCAAAATTAAGCGATAGTGAGTTAATAGAAATCAAGCACCTTGGGTTCAGAGGAGAAGCTTTACCTTCAATTGCAGCAGTAAGTAGAATGAAATTATCGTCTAAGGCAAGTGGAGCAAAGGAAGCATGGTCTATAAGGTATGAGGGAGGAGAAAAAATAGAAGAGGTTATCCCTTGTTCTTTATTACAGGGTACATATATTGAAGTTCGTGACTTATTTTTTGCCACACCAAATAGACTAAAATTTCTAAAAACCGAGAGGGCAGAAACACAAAGCATTGTTGACATTGTAAATAACTTAGCAATGATTAACTACAGTATTGGGTTTACTCTCACTTCCGGTAATAAAAAGCTCTTAAAATATGCTAAACAAACTTCATTCTTTAACAGACTATGTGAAACAGAAGAAGAATTTCAGAGCAATTCGCTGGAAGTTAAAGAGGAAGAAGAAGGAATCAAACTTACGGGACACATCTGTAAACCAACTATTAGTTGTGGCAATTCAACTCAGATCTATACGTTTGTTAATGGAAGGCCAATAAAAGACAATCTACTTATTGGTGCAATTAGATATGCGTATCAAGATTTTATTCTAAGTGGGAGGTATCCTTTTGCAGTGTTGCACTTAGAGATACCATACGATCAAGTAGATGTAAATGTGCATCCAAATAAATCAGAAGTAAGGTTTCAGAACAAGAGGCTAGTATATGAAATAGTGAGAAGAGGGCTAATAAAAGCATTATCGACGAGAATAGGCACGTTCGCAGCAAGTGATGTTAAGTCTCAAAGTATTGAAGAGTTTGATAGTCAAGAGAAGGTTAATAGTGAAGAGAAAAAAAATCAAAAAGAGTTTTATGAGAAGAGGCCAAGTCTTTTAGAAAATCGTCTAATGAAAGAATTCAATGCACCAGATGAAAGAAGGCGAAGCTTACCAGAAACGTTTAAATATGGAGAATCTCTACCCCAAAAGGGAACGATGGTTTTAGAAAGGAAGCAAATTGATTTAATAGCGGATCATCCTCTAGGATATGCACGCTGTCAGGTCTACAATACTTACATTATTGCTGAGGCTAAAGGAAAATTAATTATAGTAGACCAGCACGCAGCCCATGAGAGATTAATACACGAGTGCTTAAAGCAAAAATCAAGCATAAAAAGACAAAAACTTCTTCCTGAAACAGTTGAAATTAAAAACCAAGCTGGAATGGGGATGGTTAAAACTTATAAAGATGAGCTTTTTGAAATGGGTTTTGATATTGAAATACAATCAGAAGATAAAGTAACGATAAAAGAAATACCTGCAATCTTGGGAACAATAGATATAAAAGAGATGCTAGTTGATATAGTAGATAAGTTAATGGAAATGGAAGATACGTTGCCAATAGAGGATAAGGTGAATAAAATATCAGCCACAATCGCTTGCCATGGAGCAGGAAGAAAAATGAAATTGGAAGAGATGAATGAGATACTAAGACAAATTGAGAAAACTCCATATCCTGGTCATGAAAGACCAACGTATATAGAAATGAAACTAAGTGATATAGAAAAATTGTTTGAAAGGAGATGAGTTCAGTTTGTCAAAAAGGTTCCCAATTAAGTATACGTAACAGCTCTTCTGGTTATGGAGTATAAAATGTGAAAAAAGAGAATAAATGCTCTAATTTTTTAGATTACAAAGTAATAGGACAGGAAGTAAGAAATCGTAGATTAGCAAAGGGATATACTCAAAAAGATTTAGCAAAAAAAATCGGAACAACATATCAGGTAATACTTCAATACGAAAAAGGAACACGCAGAATTTCAATTAAGAAGTTATATGAATTAGCAGAAGCATTATCAACAACTGCTAGAGATCTAGCTTGCGGACAAGAAGTATCAAATGAGGGAAGGTATGAGGAAGAGGAGGTACTAAATCTAGTAAGAAGACATAAAGAGATTAAGGATCAAGAATTACGTGAAACGTTTTATTTATTAACTAAATTCATCCGTATTAGTGAGGAAGAAAGTGGAAAGGCGGTAAAAATAGAAGTAGCAAAGGGTTTGGTTAAGGAAGGAGTTTCTGCTCATGTTATCTCTCAAACGACCAGTTTATCTATTGATGAATATGATAATGATGAAAAAAAAATTTCTATTCCGTATAAAGTAGGTCGAAGAATAAAAGAATGGAGGTTGAGAAGAGGATACACACAAGAAGATTTAGCAAGTAAAGTGGGCATAATAAATCAAAGAATATATGAATATGAACAAGGACGAGCTGGTGTTTCACTTGAAATGTTAGATGAAATAGCAAAGGTACTATCAATTAGTATTACAGACCTACTTCCAGAAACAAGAGAAAATGAGAATAGTGAAGCAGAGCTATCAAGGTTAATAGAAGAATATAAAAAGATTAAAAGCCAAGAGCTACGTAATGTACTAATAAAATCTCTGTTTGAAAGCATACAAGTTTGCAAAGAGAAAGTGAAGAGAGTAGAAAAGATGAGAATTGCAAAGAATTTAGTTAAGGAAGGAATTTCTATCAATATTATTTTAAAAACAGTGGGCATCTCTTTAGACGAAATTCAACAAATTTAAAATAAAAAATCAGTATCTATTAATATCTTTACTTTTTGATGAAAAAATAAGTAAAAAAGATTGAAAAATTGATTTGACTTCACTCAAAAGCTATGGCCTTATGCCAATGCTGACAAAAAACAGCAGTAAATATATAAAAACATTTTGTTATTAGTGAAGGGTAATTTTTATGAATAATAAGAAAGATCGTAGAGAAGAAATAGAATTCAGAGCATTAGAAAGCAACGGTAAAGCACTACTTGATCGTGAAGTAATAGAAACGTTTCTAAGTGCAGTGCATGACAGGGAAGAAGCTCGAATTATTGCTAGAAAGCTAATAGATAGTTTTGGAATAGGAGGAGTTTTAGGCCAGGAAATAGATGACTTGAAAACTATAGAAGGGATAACTGACTCTACAGTAGCAGTAATTTTATGCCTAAAGGAAGCTGCAAAGAGAGTACCAAGAGAAGAGTTAAAGAAAGGACCTGTAATGGATAACTTGGAAACCATAGTAAAATATTTGAGGGTGAGTATTGGTTATTCAGAGGAGGAAAAGATGAAAATAATATATTTTGATCAAAAGTGCCGTTTAAAGGGGGAAGAAGTGTTCACTGGTACAGTGGATAAGGTACCTTTTTACATAAGAGAAGTAACAAGAAAGGCATTAATAAGAAAAGCGACGTCAATAATAATATCGCATAACCACCCAGAAGGAAGGTTAAAGCCATCTGATGAGGATGAAGCTGTAACTAAAGACTTGGCTAAAGCTTGTCAGACTATAGGGATTAGGTTGCTGGATCACATTATCATCACAAGTGTTGGGTATTTTAGCTTTAAAGAGCAAGGACTGTTATAAAGCAGATGTTTGAAGATTTTCATGAGCTGTTTAACTACTTGAATGAAGAAAGTATTTGCAAATACATTAATTGTTGCTTATAATTAATGAGAAAGTATATATTGAATTAATAATAAAGTAATAAAGTCGGTTGTAGACTTAGTAAAGTATATTTAATAGCGGAGGCTAATATGAGTAATAAAATAATTGTACCTTTTGATGATCAAGAAGGAAGTACTTACGAGTTAAACATTGATCTTGATAGATTATCGAAAGGTGAGATGTTAAATGCGATTATAGGAATTGGCCGTACTAAGGAGCAATCCACCTTTGTAAGCAAAATTAATAAGGCTAAAAAGTTTGGAGAAGTGCCCTTCCCTAATAGAGACGTTCAAATCAACTACGGAAAAGGGCTTGACTACATATATGGCACAAAACCTTTGAGTAATCAAGCAGATTATCCAGAAGGGTTGAATCCATTTGCTTCAGCTTTGCAAAAAATAAAGCCAAGTGCAGGTGAAAGTGAAACTTTGAGCTGGTTTAAAAGTGAAGTGGTAGAGGCAAAGAATGTAAATGAATTGCACAAAGTTATAGACAAAGTACTAGCTTCTGGAGGAAGGCTAAATGCATGTAATGATGGAGAGTGGAGCTTTGCTGAATATGTAGTATTGGGTACACATTTTCATAAATTAGAAAAAAGTGATCGAAAAAAGATAATGCGTAAATTAATGCTAAGCGGTGCAGAGTTTCATGATACTTTATTGGAGAATAAATTGATAGGTGAAATCTATAATGAGCTACAACCAGAAGTTCAGCCACAGATAGAGAAGCAACTAGAAGAACTAGAAAAAGCTGGCGAAAGTGCTGTTCAAGAAGGAGAATTAATAGATATCGAGATAGACAATACAACATCGTATATAGAATTTTCTGATAATAGCAAGGTAGAGGTAGCCAAAATACTGGAAGCAAACAGAAAGTTAGGAAGTAATATTTTAAAAATTGGTAATGATGCAGTTGAGGTTAAAAGCGAGAAGGGAGGTATAAGAAACTATATCGATATGTCAGATGAAAGCTCTATTATATTACAATTTCCTACAAGCATTGGTCAGCTAAATATTATATTGTACCACGATGTAAAAAAATATGATCAAGTACAAGTCAGAGTAGAAAACAAGGAAATGTGGGCTGAGTTACAAAAAAGAGGCGAAGAAATAGGAAAAAACTGCCTTTTTGGGGGAGTGAAACTTCAAGAAGCAGTAGAGAAAGGTAATTTCACTAGATGTGGCATATGGAATGAAAAGTATGCTATAAAAGAGATTGGCAATGATGAAGTATTGTCTTCATGGGTAAATAGGGTATGTGGAGGTAGTAAAGAAACCTTTAGGGAACTTTAATTCATTTATTTTAAGGTTCCAGAGTTTACTGGAGCCTTTGAGCTATAGTAGAAAATATTATATATATGGTTTTTTGCGTGGAAAAAAGTCTAGATTATGAAGTAGGACAAAAAGTAAAAAGTTGGAGGTTAGAGCGAGGTTATACTCAGAAGGGTTTAGCTGAGAAAATTGGTGTAAAGTACTGGGTAATACTGCAATATGAGAAAGGGAACCGTAAAATTCCAATTAAGAAGTTATATGCCATAGCAGAAGCATTATCAGTAAATGTTAAAGGTCTAGTTTGTGGAGAGACACTACCAAATAAAAAAAGATATTTTGAAGATGAAGAAATATTAAATTTAGTAAAGGGGTATAAGGATAAAGAATTAAGCGAGGTATTTTATTTATTAACCAAATTTATTCGTTTGAGTGAGGAAAGAAGCAGAAAAGCGGTAAAAATGGAAGTAGCAAGGGGTTTGATGAAAGTAGGAGTTTCTGCTCATGTTATCTCTCGAACAACTAACTTATCTATTGGTGAGTATGAGGAGAACAAAATTCCCATTCCATACAAAGTAGGGCAAAGGATAAAAGAGTGGAGATTGATACGAGGATATACACAAAAAGATTTAGCGAATAAAGTTGGCATAACAAATCAAGGAATATACGAGTATGAACAAGGGAGAGCTGCTGTCTCACTTGAAATGTTAGATGAAATAGCAAAGGTATTATCAATCAGTATCATAGATCTACTTCCCGAATCAGATGAGGATAGTGAAGCGGAAGAAAAGCTATCAAACTTGATAGAAGAATACAAAAAGATTGAGAGTCGAGAATTACGCGATATGCTAATCAAGTCTTTATTTAAAGGTATACATGTTTGTAGAGAAAAGGTCAGAGAGGAAAAGAAGATTGAAGTTGCAAGGAATTTAGTGAAAGAAGGAATTTCTGTTGATATTATCTTGCAAACGACAGGCTTATCAAATTATATGATTGAGAAATTTTTGTGATTTCATAAAAACTTAGCCAATAGTGGATTTTTTTGTGATAGAATATATGTTTGCTTCTGTAGGAAAAACAGCTTTTAGAGGATTTATCTATGATAATTCAGAGCATATTGGCTCAGCAAGCTACGAGCTGGGGAAAAAAATAGAAGGTTGTAGGATAGTACAAGGGTATACTCAGGCAAAATTAGCAAGCAAAATTGGTTTAACACATAAGGAAATACATAACTTTGAACTAGGGTGCAAGGCTATTACAATCAAAGAATCGTATATAATAGCAGGAGCATTGTCAGTTAATGTTATAGATCTACTTCCAGAACCAACAGTACTAAGAGAAAACAGTTGGTATGAAGATGAGGATAAAGAAATAGTCTATCTAACAAAAATACATAGAGAAATTAAGGATCAGGAATTACGCAAGAAGCTGTATCCATTAGTAAGGTTTGTATATATTAGCGAGAAAATTAGCCAAGAAGAAGCGAAAATAGAAGTAGCAAAGAATCTAGTGAAAGAAGGAGTTTCAGTTGATATTATTTCCCAAGTGACTCGCTTATCTACTTATGAATATGATGATATAGAGAAAGAAATTTGTACTGATTCTATACTCTACAAAGTGGGGAAAAGGATAAAAGAGCAGAGATTAATACGGGAATACACTCAGGAGGACTTGGCAAATAAAATCGGTTCAACACCTAAAGAAATACACGACTATGAACGAGGATATACAGACATTCCAATTGAAATATTATATAAGATAGCAAAGACATTATCAGTTAACATTAAAGCTCTTGGACTAACAGAATATGAAAATGAGCCAGTTTTTGGGTTTATAGGTAAATGCGAAAAAATTGAGGATCAAGAATTACTGGATACGGTAGCCAGATCTTTATCTGAAGGAATGCAAACTGGTAAAGAAAAGGTTAAAAAAGCAGAGAAAATCAAGATTGCAAAAGATCTAGTTAAGGAAGGTGTTGCTATTGATATTATTGTGCGAGCAAGTGGCCTAACTGCTGATGAGTGTGAAAATTGAATTGTGTTAAACAATATATTAAGATGTAAGTAAAGATAGTTATATATTTAATATTTCTATACAGAATTTTTCTATCACTTTCTGATTGTCCTCTATCATTGCCTTTGCCTCCTGTTGAAGAAATTTGATATTTTTTGATGTAATGTTATCCATGTCAGCCGACGCTAGCTTCAATTGCGATTGTATTCTTACGTATCTATTGCCTATTACTTGATTCATCTGATAATTTACGCAGTCCAATCCAGAGGCAAACATCACATTTAACAAAGGTTTTATCCAGCCTATTTTTCCAAATCTCTTTGAATTGGCATACTCTATGCTTCTGTCTGTTCTTCCAGTACCTATCGATAACAGTAGAATATCATCATTTGGAAATAACCTCTTACCACTTGCATATGCACAAGCCGCTGGATTATTGGCAAACACCCCACCATCCACTAATACTCTGTTTATCTGGTTAATTTTTAGATGTTTTGGTATGAAATAAGTAGGTGCAGCCGTTGCAGCTCTGAGTGCATCTTTCAGCTTAATATTACCTTCTTTCCAGCTTTTGAAGAAAAATGGGCAGTTATTGTGAATATCGTAACTCGTAATCAACACATCACTTAAAGTGTTTTTAAGGATATCATCGCCAAAATATTTATCCAGTACAAATTCAATATTTTTATGTGGGTATTGTGTGCAATTAAGCCAAGAAAATATTGATCTTCTCAAAAATGAAGATTTAAAAATATATGACCCGTATTTTTGGTAAAGCTCGACTAAATCATTGGCTGAATATTGAGGGTTTCCTTGTTTATCTTTTTTACATAATCCTGCTATAACAATTCCACCGGTTGAGGTTCCTGCCACTAAATCAAAGATTTCAGCTATCGGTTTCCTTGCCCTCTTTTCTATTTCTGCTAGTATAATGGCTGGTATGATGCCTCTTATGCCTCCGCCGTCAACTGAAAGGATGTATTTTGCCATGGTTAGGTATTTATTGATTTTATTAACTTGTTCGCTTTTATCGGGATGTGTTTCCTGCCCAAAAGCCACAGTCTGCTTCACGCCTGGAGAAAATTGCACCAACCTAATAATTGATTCCGTAGACTATGCTAAAAAATCTGTGTTGGTTCAGGCATACCAATTTACCTCAAAGCCTATTGCTGAATCCTTGGTTCAAGCTAAAAAGCGTGGAGTTGATATTAAGGTTATTCTAGATGAATCACAAACTAGTTCAAAACATAGTGTAATTAACGAATTATTTGAGCACAAAATCCCGATATGGATTGACTTTAAACCAGCGATTGCTCATAGTAAAATAATGATTATTGATGATAACAAAATAATAACTGGCTCTTTTAATTTCACCTATGCAGCTGAATCAAGAAATGCTGAGAATCTACTGATTATAACAGGGGATCCTCAATTAGTTGAGCAATACATCGAAAACTGGAAGGATCGTCAATCTCAATCTGATCCTTATACACCAAAAGTAGAAGAATAATTACTTTAAATCAGCTTTAAGTTCATCCAATTCCTCAGAAAGATTTTTTACCCTTTCCTCAAGTACTAACACTTTTTCCATTAAACCATATTCAATGAGTTTATCGTGAAATTGTACCCTTGAGTCTAGCTTGGATAACCACCATATCAATGCTACGGTTTGGATTAATATGGTAATAATTACCGTAATTGGGATTTTTTGCTTTTTCATGTGAAAATATTAACTTGTTATGGATAGTTTTAGAAATTTATGTATAGATTATAGAAAACTTACAGCTTTAGTGATTACTTTTTGTTGATTCGTATTGATCCTCTGCTTTAGCAAGTAGCTTTATGATTTCTCTATATGTTTTGCCTTTGTTTTTATCATATCGCAATTCCACTACAGCCATATCTCTTGGTCTTCTTCCATCTCGATCTGTAGCTATAGGATTTGATCCTTTATCTAATAAGAATTTGACAATTTCTAAATGTCCATTATCTGCAGCATAATGTAGTGCTGTTCGCTTAAATTTATTGGCAGTATTTATATCAACATCCTTTTCTACTAAAAATTTTATAATTTCTAAACATCCTTTTTCTGCAGCATAATGCAATGCTTTTTCGCCAATATTTACATTATTTTGTATCAAGAGCTCGATATTTTCTAGGTCACAAGTTTCAGATGCAATCTCTAATTTAGTAATGCTATCTTTATATCTCTTTTCAGATAAGGAAATACATACGATTACAATACATACTGCTAGTGCTATTAATAAAATTAGTCTATTTTTATATATGATCGAATTTATGTTCATGTATTATATATTTATTTGGAATTAAATGACCATTTGCTTAAGTTTCACTTAAACAGCTTTGCTCACTGTTGCCTCTACTATAGTTTGATATCCTCTATTATTCAGAATATGTTCTGCCTTGCTAATTATCCATTCACCTTCAATTTCCTGACAAAATCCTGAAAGGCTGATCTTAGCTTCTGCAAATAATTCTGGATTACCAGGAACAGTTACATTTAAATTTGATGTACTACGTTTTAGTTGTTTTAACTTAGCTGCTGCTGCACTAATTGCTGATTCTGCGGTAGAGTAAAGCGTTTGCAGGGTATAACTTGGACCCTCATTTCCCACTTTCTCTTCTATAGTTTCTCCCTTTTCATAACTGTGCCATTTTGCAATAACAGATCCATATTTGTTACGCACATTAAAATTTACCTCCCAATTTATAATATCTTTAGGTGTTAATACTGTTGTACCTAACATCTTTCCAGTCGCTGATCTTGCTTCTCCCTTTGGAATAAAAATTATATATCCTCCTGCTGGTTTTACTAGTGCATCATATTTTTTGCCTAATCCTTCCAAAAAACTCATGTCGCTTTCATCTGCTTGAATGGTATGTGGTATAAATGTATTTTCAAATCTTTCAGCGACTTTACCTTCATACCCATGTTCTTGTGCTATTTCTTTAATCAAATCTTCCAAGGTAATGTCTTTCCATTCCTTTGATTTTCTTTCCTTTAATGATCCTCTTAAACTTGCAGCGTCACATTTTATTCTTAAAGTTTGTGGTGGACTTTGTATTGTAATTTGATTTGCCTTATATACCCCCATAGGTAATAAACCTGTTTCTTTATATCCTAGAAAAACCTGTAAATTACCCTTAAGTTCTAAAGCGCTAGAGTTATAACTAATATATATCTCAGCTTCGTCACTTGTAGTACCGGATCCATCAGTAACACGTAATAATATTAAACTCTTTTTTAAAACCTCTGTTACTGGGTTATTTTTTGCTACTATATCAAAGTCTGGCGTCATTCATCTAAAATATTTATGACAGATTCTTTCGATATTTTCTGAATTTTAGGAAGCTTAATTCTTAATCCAGCGGGCAAAAAGCTTGCGTATTCTGCAAGGCCTGGATTTTCAAGCAATACTTCCTCCACTGCTCCACTACTGTATCCATAATGTTTCCAGCAAATGTAATCCAACATTTCGTTTTCTTTCGTGTAATAATAAATCACTTACTGTAACTTTTTAACTTCAAAATAAACTCAACTTTTCTCGGTTTTCCATCAGGAAAAAATAATATCTGCTTTTCTTCTACATTAGTAATGACAAAATTTCCAAATACACTTCCTGAATTATCAACTAGAACGTGTGGTTCTTGAGTGTTACGTATATTTTTTAGCTGTTCTAAGCCATTACTCTGATAACGTGAATAAATCACTCCTGTTAAATCAATACATTCAATTCCTGAACCAATGTTTTGTAGCGACGTTTTTTCAATACATTCAATTGTATACCACCTTTTTTCTTTACTGTATCTTAGAACCTGTCTTGAAAGGAGTTAATTGGCTAATTTAGTAAGCATAGAAGTAATCATATTAAATAAGATATTGTTTTTTGAAGTAAGAGGAGAATGTTCGTAATCCTTGCTCATGCGTCTAAAATTGGAAAGCCAGGCAAAGGTTCGTTCTACAATCCAACGTTTAGGAATAACTTGAAATCCTGTATCAACCAATTTCTTGGTAATCGTTAGCAAACATCCAGTTTCCAACAAACATCGATTTTGTAATTTACCTTTATACCCTTGATCAGCAAAAAACCTACGTAATGTTGGAGCTTTGCATTTAGCTTGAACAAAAAGATTGGTAGCACCATCACGGTCCTGAATGCTTGCGCTGTGTACTTCTGCAGTAATTACAAGACCTAGTGTATCTACAATAATATGACGTTTTCTACCCTTTATTTTTTTACCGGCATCATATCCTCTTGATCCCCTTTTTGAGTCGTTTTCACTGATTGACTGTCAATTATACCTACTGAAGGTGTTTCATTTTTGCCAACCATTTTTCTTACCTCTTTTACTAGCATGTCATGTATTTTTTTCAATTTTCCATTATTACGCCACCTGAGAAAATAGTCATACACCGTTTTCCATGGAGGAAAATCTTTTGGTAGCATTCTCCACTGGCAACCACCCCTCATTATGTACCTTATTGCATTAATAATTGTTCTTATGTTATGTTTTCTTGGTCGTCCTATCGCTCCTTGTGCAACATAGGGCTCTAAAATTTCCCATTCCTTGTCACTTATATCACTTGGATACAACTTACCCTCCTATTTTTTGCTTACCTCATCATACTCTTTTCTTCATTACCTTTCAAGACAGGTTCTTAGATGACATCTTTTTGACTCTTAATATTAATATCAATTGTGTACCAGTGTTGAAATGACACACTCAAAAGGGGATTGTATTTACTCTGAATCAGATGATAAATTAGATGCTTGGTAAGCGTAATTTGGAGCTTCCTGTGTAATGATTATATCATGAGCATGACTTTCTCTTAACCCTGATGAAGTAATAGTGACAAATTTGCAGTTTTTTTTCATCTCTTCTATATTACGGTTGCCAGTGTAACCCATTGCAGCTTGCAACCCACCAATTAACTGACAGATCACTCCTGAAGCTGGACCTTTAAAAGGAACTCTTGCTTCTACTCCTTGTGGGACTAAATCAAGTTTTGAATCTTGAAAATAACGGCTAGCTGACCCTCGTTTCATTGCACTAATAGATCCCATTCCTCGATATTCCTTATATGCTCTACCCTTATACATGATAATCTCACCTGGGCTTTCCTCAGTGCCAGCAAAGATTGAACCTATCATCACAGTATCAGCACCAGCTGCAATAGCTTTTGCAACATCTCCCGAATATTTTATTCCACCATCAGCAATTAGTCTGACGTTTTTTGCTCTACACACCTCTGCAACATTCTTGATTGCAGAGAATTGCGGCATACCAACACCTGTAACTATTCTGGTAGTACAAATTGATCCGGGCCCTATTCCAACCTTTACTGCATCAACACCAGCATCAATTAACGCTTCAGCAGCCTCCTTTGTTGTAATATTTCCGCCGATTAATTGCGTATTCGGATACATCTTTTTTATTTCCTTAATGGTGCTGATAACGTTCTCGGAATGACCGTGAGCGGTATCTACAATAACCACATCAACTTCTTCTTCGACCAAAGCTTCACATCTTTCTATACCGTCTTTTTTACCAGTACCAATTGCAGCGGCAACTCTGAGTCGACCTTTACTGTCTTTACATGAATTTGGATATCTATTGTATTTTTCGATGTCTTTAACTGTGATTAGACCTATGCAACAAGAATTTTCATCAACAACCAAAAGCTTCTCTATTCTATTTGCATGCAACAATTTCATTGCTGAGGCGCTGTTTACTGCCTGCTCTCGAACTGTTACTAACTTATCTTTTGTCATTACCTCGGAAACTTTTATATTCATGTTCTGGTCTTCAATAAACCTCACATCTCGATTAGTTAAAATTCCCACTAACTTGCGTTGATCAACTACAGGAATGCCGGAATAATTATACTCTCTCATTAATGAAACTGCTTCTGCAACCGTTTTATCTGGGGAAATTGTAATTGGGTTATACACGATCCAGCTTTCATATTTTTTCACCCTTCTTACTTCTACAACTTGTTCATCTATTGATAAATTCTTATGTATGCAACCTATTCCACCATGTTGGGCAATAGCTATTGCAAAGCCTGATTCAGTGACAGTGTCCATTGCAGAGGATATGAGAGGGATATTTAGTTCTATATTATTTGTTAAATAAGTTTTTGTATCTGCATCACGAGGCAATACATCAGAATAGGCCGGCAAGAGAAGTACATCGTCAAACGAATAACAAGCTTCCATTTTTTTCATATGCTTTATTTAAAGCTTATACGCCAATTAATGAAATTGCAATAGAGCTTTTGCAAAATTAGCCTGGCTCCAGCTATTTTTAGATCAAAATAGGATAGAAGAGGGATGTAGCTCCTAATATATTTATCGCAAAATTACATTATTTGCTAGCAAACAGAACTGCTCAATAGTTAAGCTTTCTGGACGTTCGTCTCCACTCAGTTTAGCATTCTCAAGAATAGTTGAGACATCACTAGTTATACTTTGCAAGCTATTTCTCAGCATCTTTCTTCTTTGAGCGAACACAGCACGTGTTAGCTTTGTTAAGGTTTCTAAATTTACTGCAAATCTTGGAGTGGGTAAAGGTTTTACTGTAATTACTGAAGAATATACTTTTGGTCTTGGAAAAAATTCCTTAGGTTCAATATCAAATTCCTTTTTTATGTCGCATAGTAACTGGCTTAGCACTGATAGGGAACCATAATCCTTAGAATTAGGTTCTGCTGTAATACGCTCTGCTACCTCCTTTTGGAACATTAACGTCAAATTCGTAAAAAATTTTATATTATTTAACCACTTTAAAAATAACGCTACTGAGATATTGTAAGGCAAGTTAGCAATGACTTTGACTGGACATTCTACCAGCTCTTTTTCTACAACATTAAGTGCATCTGCTTCTATAATTCTATATTTTCCCTGATGCTCATTTAGCAATTGTTCGTGATGTTTCACTAAACTACTATCTTTTTCTATAGAAAGTAGAAACTTTGGATTATACGCCAATATTTCCCTGGTTAACGCACCATATCCAGGACCAACTTCAATAACATTAAAATCTTTCAGGCTACCAGCTAAGGCAACTATTCTTTTTGTTATCTCATTCGATAAAATAAAATTTTGCCCTAGACTCTTTTTTGGCTTCAGTAAAAATTTTCTCATATAATCTTATTATGCAGTTTTTTAAAAATTAGTTGACGAAAATTCATCAATAATTGTATATTGTCAGTGTATTTAATGCCGGCTTAGCTCAATTGGTAGAGCAACTGACTTGTAATCAGTAGGTTGTCAGTTCAAGTCCGACAGCCGGCACTCTCATTCATATAAGAAAAATTGATGTCTTTTTTAATAGTAGCAAATTGGAAAATGAATGGAACACGTTCTTCATTTGTTAACTTTATAGGCAAACTTAACAACAAGAGCAACGAAATTACCTCTAAATTAGTAATTTGCCCTCCTTTTACATCATTTCCAAGCAGTATAGAGTTGAACAATAATATTAAAATAGGAGGACAGAATTGCCATCATAAAGAGTTTGGTTCTTACACAGGTGAAATTAGTGCAGGAATGTTGAAGGAACTAGGATGTAGTTACGTAATACTTGGACATTCTGAAAGGGCTCATGAAAAAGATAGTGAAATAAAACTTAAATCGAAAACAGCAATAGAATCAGGATTACACCCAATCATCTGTGTAGGTGAAAACTCAGAAGATTATAAAAATAAAAAAACAAAAGAAGTAATAGAATATCAATGCAAAAACCGTTTGCCAACACAAGGTGAATATACCATAGCATACGAACCGATATGGGCAATAGGAACAGGAAATGTGCCAAATAATGACGCAATTGCTGAGGTGATAGAGATAATAAAATTGTGTACTGGTAAAAAACACATTATATATGGTGGCTCAGTCAGCTCAGAAAATATAGGAAACTTGCTCAGTATTCCAAATCTATTAGGAGTTTTAATTGGTAGTGCAAGCTTAGATTTTGATCACTTTTATCAAATTATACAACAAGTCGAGAAAAAACTTTCTCTTAATTAATTCTAAAGGATAAATACTCTTATTGTAATGGTAAGGGAGTTGGCAAAATGTGTCAAGGAGTTTTCTATTGGCTAAGGTTGTGACAATAAAGTTAAGCACTGCCAAAAACTATGGAAGAAGTCATTATAATTTGTATTATATCTTTATAAAATGGTTCGCATAAGTTATCTAGAAGTGCAACTAAACAAATACAAAAATCAAAGTGTTGCGGTTTTCGGCCTTGGTAAAACTGGTTTGTCCGTTATTAATGCTCTAACAAAAAGCAGTGCAAAAATATATGCATGGGATGATAATAAAGAGCAAATAGCAAATGCAAAAAAGATATATAAAGAGTGTAACTTTACTCATCCCAATGAGTATAATTGGCATGAGATAAGCACACTAATTTTGAGCCCTGGAGTGCCAATACCAACGCATTGGGTAGTAAAACTTGCAAGAAGCTTTGACTGCAAAATAAAATCAGACATTGAGCTATTTCTTGAAACTAAAACTACAAGCCAGAAGGTTGTAGGCATCACTGGAACAAATGGCAAATCAACCACCACGTCACTAATAGGGCACATATTAAAATCCACAGGGAAAAAAGTAGCTATTGGCGGGAATTTAGGTGTGCCTATTTTGGATTTAGAAAGAGATGCAGAAATTTATGTAATTGAATTCTCCTCTTTTCAATTGGAGCTAATGAATGAAATTAATGTGGATATTTCTGTATTGCTCAACATCACACCAGACCACATAGATAGACATGGAAGTATGAATAACTATATAGCAACTAAACTAAAATTGATAAACAGTAGCAAGATTGCCGTGATAGGATGTGATAACAAAATTACCGCTGATGTATTCAATAAATTCACTGGGAACAAAATTCCAATCTCAGCTTCGATGTCACCCTCTTTGTCATCCCAGTGCCTAGGCACTGGGAAACTAGAGAATCATAGCTTATCAGTAAGCGACGTGAAAATAAACCTAGTATCCAATGTAGAAAATATAGTAGCTGCACACGCTGTGTGCAAGTTACTTGGAGTAGATAGCAGCACTATTGTCAATGAAATCAAATCCTTTCCAGGGCTAAGACACAGAAATGAATTTCTTGGCAAAATACATAATGTACTTTTTATCAACGATAGCAAAGCAACCAATTCAGAATCGACCGAAAAGGCAATTTTATCTTATAAAAACATATATTGGATTGTTGGCGGAAAAAGCAAAAAAGGCGGAATAGAATCATTAAGCAAGCATTTCACCAAGATTAGAAAAGCTTTTCTTATTGGAGAATCAACTGAAGTTTTTGCAAACATTATGGAGAACAAAATAGATTATATGAAGTGCTATAATCTAGAAAACGCATTTAAACTGGCTTTTGAAGAGGCCATAAATAGCAAAGAAGAAGTAGCGATATTACTTTCTCCTGCATGTTCTTCTTTTGATCAGTGGAAAAATTTTGAAGAGCGCGGTGAAGCATTTTGCAGAATGTTTGAAAATCTCAGGTATAATTATATGTGATGTTTAGTATAATATTGTATGGAACAAAAGTTAATAGTAGATGAGCTGATTAAGGTTATTCCATTTGAAGGAATAAGTGATGCAACCTTATTGAAAGTGTGCACGAACCTTAACCTAGCCAATAGTTTTTGTAAATTTCAGAATGGAATATATAGTGCTTTGGAGTACATAGCAGAGGACTTAAATAGCTCAATGGAAACTGAACTTTGGAATTCCAATTTAGAAGATATGAAGGTAAGAGAGCGGATAAAGTTAGCTGTCCAAATACGCCTTTCAAACTATGCTAAGTTACCAAATTACAGAGAGTTTTTAAAAAACGTTTTATCATTCTCTATATTACCAAAAAATGCATACTTTTCTAGTAAACTCTTGTACAGAACTGTTAGCGCGATTTGGTATGGCATTCATGATCAATCAACAGATTTTAACTACTATACAAAAAGAGCAATATTAGCTGGAGTGTACTTAAGTACGATACTTTTTTTTATCAATGATTATTCAGAAGATTTTGCAGATACCCTGTCGTTTCTTGACAAACGTATCAACAATGTCATGACATTTCAAAAGTTTAAAACCCGTTTGAATAGAATGGTAAGAAACTTCTTATAGCCTCTTTACTTATACGAGTTACTCGTATTTATACCTAAAGCTGCCTTGATTTTTATGTTAAGATAATTGAACATCCACTAACAGTGAGCTTAACAAAGAACTTGATTGAAAGCAATACATTAGAAAGTAGTTTTGCTGGAAACTTGAAGTAGACAGAATTGATACACATAAAGCTGATCCATGTACAAAAGTATCTGTTCAGATACACGACTAATGCTGTGTGATCCATAGAGGTTATTACAATAAGAATGTAAGATCAAATAGAAATTTGGATTTGCAGTAGTTTATAGACCTTATTACAATTGCAAAGGATAAATTCTAGGGTTAAACTACGTCTGAGTTGGATAAAACTATACAAAGAGTTGGGTCATGCAGGAAAGGTATGTCAGCATTATGGTATTTCACGTTTTACCTTACGTAAATGGTACAAACGTTATGAAGAGTTAGGTGAAAAAGGATTAGTAGATCTCAGTAGTAAGCCTAAAACTTCACCTTTGCAAAAGATCAATGACTCAGATGAGCAGCTTATTCTTCATCTAAGACAAACTAGAAAGCTAGGGGCAAGGCGTATTCAAACCGAGTTAAGACGTCTATATGATTTATCCTTGTCATTGGCTACTATACACAAAATTTTCAAAAAACATGATGTAAGTCTTCTGCATGTTAAACGTCATTATCGCAAACAGGTCAAGCGTTATAACTGTAAAGTACCTGGAGAGCGTGTGCAGATGGATGTGTGCAAAATATCGTCAGGGCTTTATTCAGGAAATTGTGGACTTTAATATATCGGATTTAGTAACTTCAATAAATTGTGATATCTCTCTTACAGATTCATTCAAACTTAATTAAGTGGGAGTATTGTTAATGCGAAAAGGGTTTAATTAAAATGGTATGGCGTGTGAGGAAGACATACATCAATTGGTAGAAAGTGGATTTGATATTAACTCAAAAGATGTAAGCGGAGTCACTCTCTTGCATAAGTTTACAAAAGAAGGCGATTTAGTTGGAGTAAAATCATTATTAGAGCACGAAGCTGACTTTAATGTTGTGGACAATGAAAATAGAAATCCACTGCATTATGCTATTATGCATGGACACAAAAAAATTGCTAAACTTCTTGTTAATCAACTGACAATTAATTCTAGAGATAAAAATGGATTTACTCCACTTCACCTTGCTACACTACAAGATGACACAGAATTAATGGATTTTTTAATAACAAAAGGCGCAAAAGTTAATGAAAAAGATGCTGAGGAAGGCTATACTCCTCTTCACATAGCTTCATTATACGGTTCTAAAAAGAGCGTCCAGATTTTAATTGATAGCGGAGCAAATCTTGAATGTGAAGATAATAACTTTCGTACTCCTTTATTTTTGACCATTTATCAATGTACTACACATTATGAAAGTAGAGCAGAGATTATAGAATATCTGATAAAGAAAGGTGCAAACATAGAAGCAAAAGATGCAGAAAATAATACTACGCTTTTTCTAGCAGCATATAACAACAAAATGCAACTGGTAAAGCTTATTGTAAAGCAAGCAAAAGCTAAGTTAAAAGAGTTTATTTGCACAAAAAATAAACATGGTTTTGATGCACTGGATTGCGCTATTAAGCATAATAATAGGCAAATGGTAACATTTCTTGTTTCAAAGGGAATAGAAGCAGATGACCAAGATTGTAGCGGTAACACCAGGTTACATAAAGCTAGCTATAATGGTGATACTAAAGCAGTTAAGTTCTTATTGGAGCTTAAGGTAAACGTTAATGCCGTCACTAGATGCAACAGAACTCCTCTGCTACTTGCAGCTAAAAAAGGCCATGTAGAAATTGTAAGAATGTTGTTAGCAGTAAAAGCCAATATGAATATTTGTGATCAACAAGGTTTTACACCTCTGCATCTTACTATTCAAAAGGATTATTTTGATATAGCTCAGCTATTAATAGAAAAAGGGGCAATTAATTGTAGTAATGATTATACTGCAATAGATATGTTTATTGACAAGGCTCATAGCAAAAAAAATATTGAAGAAAATTACAAAAAATTTTGTAGGTTTTTGATGCTTTACTTGAAAGAGCTACATAGTAAACACAAAGCCTTTTGTGTACTTTCAATCCTAGCTCTAAGCTTAACAATTATAGGTTTACCATTTATTTTCAAGCCTATTATTGAATATAGAGAAAGAAGTAAAATATATAAAAAAATTAGGGCTATGCTGATTTATATTTAAGTATAACAGGAGAACTAAGCTAATATATGACAATTATCTGCTCGATAAAAATGGAATTAAATGTATCCGTTTAGCAGAGTGGCAAAATAAAATAGACAAAACCATAAAAATAAATGGTGTCATGCAATTTGAGCTTCGGCATAGATCCCACATAAATTTTTTGGTACATATTTTTTCAACATTAATTTCGTATTCCATGCAGTCGAAAAAGCCCTCTATTTCTAAGCTTTATTGACTCGGATAATCCATAACTGGGGTATATAGCATTTCTGCTTACATTGATCCTGTCTAAATTTAATCCCTATATCTTTGTTTGATGCTTGTTGTTCCATAATATTCTTCAATTCAAAGAATATTAATATTGGCATATAAGTATGAATATTATGCTAATATAATTACTTTTTAGGTATACATGGCAAATTTATGCCTGGAAACAGTTTTTCCTACACTTTCTTTATAAAAATCACAGGCGCCTGTTATTAGCTAAAGTAAAGGTCAAGTATCTGGAATTCTGGACATAAAATCCTCCTGTATAAAAAGATTAGAAAAAAAATGCAGCGCACATATGACAGACCGCTGAAAAAGATACGCTACGTTTTTTATTGAAAAGTTAACTGAAAGTCTGCAGACAAAGATAGATTTTGAGCTCTTAAAATATCTCTAATTGTCATTATAATCAGATTCAAAATATGCGGAAGTAATTTTTTTTGACAATAGATTTCTTGCATAACCAAGTGTCATTCCAGCTGGGATCCAACTAAGTTGGTAAACACTTTACAACGTTTTTTGCGCGAAAAGGCTGGATGCCAGTGTCAGCTACTTGCATGACATCGTCTTGGATGAAAATCAGTACGTGATGCACCAAAAATTGTGCATCAAAAGGGTGTCATTTGAGTAACTTTTTTGTTGTCATGCCAGTGTCAGCTACTTGCATGACACCTATTTGTTCCTATGATAGTCTTATCTGTCTATCTTATTTTGCTACTCTGCTGAACAGATACGTTTTTTTTACCTTTTTTATTCTGTAAATTTTTTAGTATTTGTATGTTTAACATAAGAACTACACAAGACTAAAAATGGTGAATCAGCATTACCTTAAAGAGAGTACCCATATTTTCAGTTAACCTTAAAAATTCACTGAAGATCTTATTCTTCTGTTCATTACTTGCATTTTTCATTAAAGCTTGTGCTCTTTCCTTTATACCAAAAAGGTGTAAAAATTCTCTTTGAGTCAAAATCTCACAATTTACGTGCCTTAATGAATCTTTTAATGATTGAAAGTTCACAAGTGCAGTGATGTCACTATTACCGACGTTTTCAAGAAAATTAGTATATTTATGCTGCCTTATCGATTGCAAAGTGCTCTTATATTCAGGATATACATAACCATAATCTATAATCAGGGCAGCTCCTCCGTTATTGACTATCTTATTCTCAAGTTTCTTTAATATTTCGATTCCGGCTAGGCATACTTCCACTACTGCACCATTGAAACCCCCTGTCATTCCAGTCTGGAATCCAGTTTTTGGTCTGGTTAAGCACTGGAGTGACAATGAAAGACTGCCATCATCTTGTTTTATTACTCTATTTTCATACCACTGCTCATCACGATAAATAAATTGGTCAATTGGAAGGGCGTCAAATAACTCATTTGCAAAAAAAATAGTTGGCTGATTTGGTAAGTTGTTGACATTTGTGTGCCAGTTAATATCTAATCCCTTTAATTTCCCCTTTTGTGTTTTCTGTAAAAGAGGACTTATTTCAATTAGGTGAATGTTCATTGAGCTAAAAAAACAGCTGTATTTTTTAGTAACTCTTATTATATCGTGAACGAGTGTTCCTTTACCTGGTCCAAGTTCAACTAGAGAAAATTTTGATGGCTTTCCTAATTTTTCCCATGTATTCATTATCCACACTGCAATTGTTTCACCAAATAGCTGACTAATTTCAGGTGCAGTAATGAAGTCACCATCTTTGCCAAGTGGTAATTTATTCATGTAATAGCCGTACTCTTTATGATATAGAGCAGCATTCATAAAATTACTGATGGATATTGATCCTTGGCTTTTATCAATTAATTCGTGTATATAAGTAAGCATATTATTAATAAATGTTTAACTATAGCGTGCCATACTATAAAATAGTGGAGTATTTATATATATAATATAAGTTTAAAGGCGATAGTGCTTTGGTTATGAATAGTCAAGATACGGATTATGTTACCCTTATACCTCAAGATGATGGTGTTGAATATAAATTTGAAGAAGTTGTCAATTTTGTAGAAAATAAGGTTGTAGGTGCTGATGGATTAACTTTAGCGGAGGTATTTCAAGCATTGGTTCAAATGTTGAATGGTGATCTAGAGTTAGTAAAAAAAGTGTTAGCATATACTAATATTATGGTAAAGCATGGAATGAGGGTAGCAAAAGAGTCACAGCTAAGCAGAGCCGATGTTCGTCGAGCTTTAGAAGGCAAAGAAAGTGTGTTTAATAGGCAAGATTTTATCAAAAAACCACCTCTTGTATCTTCTATAAAATCGGTTAAAAAGAAAAGTAGAGGTCTTTAAATGGCTGAGTCTATAAAAAAATTTACTGTACAGTGTGATTTCAAAGGACAGAATGCACCTTTTGCAGTATATATAGGAAATCCAAAGGGTGATACTCATCCAATTCACCATCAAGATTCATGGCTTGCAAAGGAGCGTGGAGGAAACATTCCTAATAAAGTTAAAGAAAGTTTGCAAAAATTATACAAGCTGTCTCAAGAAAACGGGATCTCTTTTCCAGAATTATGCGCATATGCCATTACTATAGTTAGTAATAATGATAAAAAAAGTGACGGTAAGTAGTTAGATTCTCAATATTTCATTTATAGAAGTTTTTGATCTCGTCTTCTCGTCCACTTTTTTTACTATAACTGCACAATAGGTTGAGACATTATTTCTAGATCGAGTAGATCCTGGCACGACTACAGAATAAGGTGGCACTTCACCGTAAAATACTTTGTTCGTTTCCCTATCAATGATTTTTGTTGATGCTCCAATAAACACCCCCATACTAAGGACTGATCCTTCTCTTATTATAACACCTTCGGCTACCTCACTGCGCGCTCCAATAAAGCAATTATCCTCTATAATGACTGGAGAAGCTTGAATAGGCTCGAGAACTCCGCCTATTCCCACTCCACCGGAAATATGACAGTTTTTTCCTATTTGTGCACAACTACCAACTGTTGACCAAGTGTCTATCATTGTGCCAGAATCAATGTATGCACCAACGTTGATAAAGCTTGGCATTAGAACAACATTTTTACCTATGTAAGCAGATTGGCGGACAAAACATCCAGGGACTGCTCTAATTTTTGACTGGTAAAATTTTTCCTCATTCCATTCACTAAACTTGCTACCAATTTTGTCAAACCAGCAATTGGTATTGTCTATTATTTTGCTTTCCTCAGTGAGAAAATGTAATAATATTGACTGCTTTATCCACTTATGTACTATCCATTCTCCACTTGATAGCTTTTCTGCTACTCTAATTTTACCACTGTCAAGTAACTCAATTACCTCTTTGATTATTAATCTTGCTTCGTGTTTTAGATTATAGTCGTTAAGTTTTTCTTTATCTTTCCAAATATTTTCTATCTCATCTTGTAATTTTTTAGTTGCAAATTTTTCATTTATTATATACATATTGATATCAAATTTATATTATTTTATACGTAAGCACTATGAAAATACAATGTCATAATTGTACTAAAACTTACTTAGTATCTCGTGGGCAAATAGGTGAATCTGGAAGAAAAGTGAAATGTACAAACTGCAATCACATGTGGCATGAGTATCTAAAAGAAATGTCAAGTGAATTGTGCCCTGCTGGTATACAAGAAAAAAAAGCTAGCTGGAGGCAAAGTTTAACTCTAGCTTTTGCAACAGTTGCAGGGTTATGCGTTATAATTGTTGGTGGTATCTTTCCAGGAGAGGTAAGTAAGATATATAAAGCAGTTAGTTCATATAAAGATTCAATAAGCCATAAATTAGGATACAAAAAAGTGCAAACGGAAAATTCAAGTGCGAGAGAACTTGTTGTAAATGAGTTTTATCAAGATTACCTTTTTCTATCTAATTTTAGATCTAATTAAATAGGCATAAGTCATCAATGTTATGCAAATAACTACACTTATTCCTTTATGATAGTGTCATTCCAATTTCAGCTACTTTCATGACGCCCTATGATTGTTATTACATCGTTTACTATAGATTTGTTTCAGAAGCTTACATCCAGAAAACTTGTATAGATTTTTTCTACTTCTGTGATATTATAAGCCTGTGATGATAAAATAAGTGGATATGGATAAGTCAGCGTATGAAATCATAGAGCATGAGTATGATGTGGTGATAGTAGGTGCAGGTGGAGCAGGGCTTAGAGCAACACTTGGAATGGCTGCAACTAATTTTTCAGTTGCCTGCATTTCTAAAATTTTCCCTACACGAAGTCATACAGTTGCAGCGCAAGGAGGAATTAGTGCAGCTTTGAGTAATATTGCTGAAGATGACTGGCGCTGGCATGCATATGATACAATAAAAGGTTCAGACTGGCTTGGCGATCAAGATGCAATAGAGTATATGTGTAAAAATGCTGCCAAAGCTGTGATTGAACTTGAAAATTTTGGTGTACCCTTTTCTCGTACGGAAGATGGAAAAATATATCAGCGTGCCTTTGGTGGAATGACAACTCACTTTGGTAAAGGAAAATCGGCTCAGCGTACTTGTGCAGCAGCAGATAAAACTGGGCATGCAATTCTTCATACTCTATATCAGCAATGTCTTAAATTTAACGCTGAATTTTTTGTCGAATATTTTGTAATCGATTTGATTATGGACAAAGGGACATGCTGTGGGGTGATAGCTTGGTCGCTGTGTGATGGTACGTTGCATAGATTTCGTGCACATTCTGTGGTAATAGCAACAGGTGGTTATGGACGTGTTTATTTTTCTGCAACAAGTGCACACACCTGCACAGGTGATGGTAATGGCATGGTGGTGAGAGCTGGGTTGCCACTTGAAGATATGGAATTTGTGCAATTTCATCCAACAGGAATATATGGCTCAGGGTGCTTGATGACGGAAGGATGCCGCGGTGAAGGTGGGTACCTCGTTAATTCTCAGGGTGAGAAGTTTATGGAACGTTATGCGCCAAAGGCAAAAGATTTGGCTTCTCGTGATGTAGTAAGTCGAGCAATGACAATTGAAATTAGAGAGGGAAGGGGAGTTGGGCCAAAGAAAGATCACATGTACTTGAATATATCGCATCTTGATCCGGAAGTGATCAAACTCAGATTGCCAGGTATTAGTGAAACAGCAAAAACCTTTGCAGGAGTTGATGTTACTAAAGATCCGATACCTGTTATTCCAACTGTTCACTACAACATGGGCGGTATTCCAACCAACTATCATGGAGAAGTGATAACACTGAAGGAAGGTAAGGAAGAAGTAGTGGATGGATTGTTTGCAATTGGAGAGGCAGCATGTGTTTCTGTACATGGTGCAAATCGACTTGGCTCTAACTCGCTTCTTGATCTTGTGGTTTTTGGTAGAGCTGCCGCGCTTAGGGCAAAAGAAAAATTGAAACCTGATACACCACATAAAAAATTGCATTCAGACTGCACAGACTTGATAGTAGATAGATTTAATAAAATGCGATTTGCTTCTGGAGAGTTCAAAGTAGCAAAAATACGAAGTGAAATGCAGCACACTATGCAGAAATATGCATCGGTATTCCGTGTTGCTGAAGTTTTAGAGGAAGGTAAAAAAGCTATAAAAGAAGTAGCAAAAATGATGCCTAACATTGCAGTTGAAGATCGCAGTATGATATGGAATAGTGATTTGGTTGAAGCGCTGGAGCTTGCCAATATGATTCCACAAGCAGTTATTACCATGGAATGCGCAGCTAATCGCGAGGAAAGCAGGGGTGCTCATGCTCGTGAAGATTTCCCTGAACGTGATGATAAAAACTGGATGAAGCATACTATAGCATGGCTTAAAGAAGAGAAAAGCCAAGTTAGTGTAGAAATTGACTATAAAAAAGTTGCTGAAAAAACTCTGAGCGATGAGATTGATTTCATCGCTCCGGAAAAGAGAATTTATTAGTCAACCCATCTGGTTTATTTATAAATTGACGTAGTATTGATACATAGCTCATTTGAGTAGCTGGGCTTTCTGTATGCTCCGATTGATTTGACGATCTTTGTACTTCTTGCTCTGCTGAGTTGTTAGCTAAATTTTGTTGTTCAGTAATATTTTCAGGTTGTTTTGCAGCTAGGTGATCATCTTTACGGCTTTGCTTATCGTTGGTTAATTCCTTAACAGACTTCCTAATGTCGCTAAGTCCCAAAGTGAATATCAGACACACCACTCCTGTTATAGCTATGATGGGTAACGCTGCTCCAATTGCAATTTGTCCTTGGAAGCAAGAAAGTGTTACCATTGTAATAATAGTAGTTGCTACTGTGATTGCTAACAATACACTAGCTCTCCTGCCCGGATCAATGCATTTCCATGCAGCTTTTAGGCCATCTCCTGTTTTGTGTAGAATATGCTGACATTTTTTTGAAAAAGTTCTAACGTTATATTTTTTTTCAAGTTTTTTCCTTAGTTCTTTAGCTTTTACCTTTCCTTCTTGTGGAGTTTTTGAGTAATTTTCTAAATTACGTAAAGTGCAATAATATTTTTCAGTATGAAATTCTCGATCTTTTAGTTTCAGAGAACGGGAATCAGCACCTATTTCTAGCAGCTTTGCACAAAACTTTGTTGTATTGTCGTACTTTTTCCCTAGATCAAAAATTGTTTTCATTTGCGAAAGGTGGTTGCCTTTTTCTGCTTTTTTTGTTAATGATACTTGTAGCGGTGTTCTTCCTTCTTCGTTAATGGCCTTTATGGCCTTACCTAACTGATCTTCAGATATTTCTTTTTCTTTTACTAAACTGGAAATCAACTCCAAGCATGCAACCTTTTGTTCTCCTTTTAGCGAAGCAATATAGTGCAAAGCATTATTACCCTCTTTGTCTTGAGCAGTAATGTCTGCACTATTTTGGAGAAATAACTCTAAGGCTTTATATCTATTTGTTTTTTCAAATTTTTTATCTGTACATGATCGATCCTCATTTTTTTCTTTTATATGCTGGAATAAATAATAAAGAGGTGTTTGTTTTGCTGTATTTTCAGCATTTATAGCTTTTTTAAACTGTGCTTTAAGATACTCTTTTTCTTCCTCCTTACTTACATTTAATATTATATTTGAAAATTCAAACTTTCGTTTTTGCTTTAATTCTAAAACTATTAGATGTAAAGCATTATTACCATCTGTATCTTTCAGGCTAATATCTGCTCCTTTTTGCAATAACTCCTTAAAGGATTTCTCATCTTTATTTTTAATTGCTAAATGTAATTGATAATTATCATTACTATCTGGAGTATTTATGGTATGGGCTATAACTTCTTCAACTTTTGTTTTTATTTCTGGTTTTCGCTCAGCCAATTTTTCTAAAAATTTAAGATAGTATTCATTTTGCTTTTTAGATAATTTTTCTAAATCCTCTGTAGGTAAGCTTAGCTTGGCTCCATACTTTAACAATTTTGCAAGAAACTTAAGTGTATTATCGCTACTTCTAACTGTATTAGACTCATGTTTCCCTTTTGTTATCTTGTTAATTAGTGCTACCTGAAAAGGAGTCTTTCCTTCTTGATTTTCACTATCAACAAGTTGTACTAAATTTTTCTCGTTAGCTATTTTTATCAAGGTATCTAGAAACTTAAGCTTTTGTTTCTTTTTGAGCGATGCAATAAGGTGTAAAATATTATTTCCTTTTTCATCTGTTATGCCACTGACATTTGTGCAATCTTTTAGGTATTTTCTAAATTTCCTGTTGTTTCCATTTTGGATTGCATTTAGTAATTGAACGTCATTATCAGAATCCGATATTCCGTTTATTCCATCTTCAAAATCGCTATCAGAATCTGATATTCCGTTTATTTCATCTTCAAAATCGCTACCGTAGCCACTGTCTTGTTCGCTGTTAAAACAACTTTTAGTGACTTCAGAAATTACTTGTTTTTTTGTTTCATTTGATATTCTTTTCGATCGTTCTATTACTTCACCTAGCACTGGAAGGAAACATTGGACATAATATCTGTGATATTTTTCCTGTTCTCTAAGCGATTCTTCTAATTTAGTTAATACTTCAGGACTAGCGCCTTCCTTAAATAACCTTTTACATTCCTTGAGTGTTCCATCTCGACTTCCTGGTTTTTTATGCTGATGTTTTTCTTTTTTTACCTTTCTCTCTATAATATTATACAATTGCTTGTCTTTTTTATCTTGTTTTTCATTTTTGTTTATATGTTTATCTAGTTTGTTTGCATTAGTAACTGATACACTTAGATCTATACTCATATTAAAACCTCAATATTAAAAGCTATTTGGCGTTAACGAATTGTATTAAACTTTTAAATTGAGCTAGATGTTATCGAAATATAGGTGAAAAGGCAGAAAACTAGTTTCTATTAGAAAATCTATTGTCATAGTCAAATCCCCACTTTAGCACTTGTCTACTATTTTAACTATTTTATCTTAAAAAATAATAAATGTGGCTAAACTGTGAAGCATGAGTGCTCTGAAAGAGACAAACCAATGTTTTTATAGATCTTTCAAACTTGATTTTTCTTCTAATTTTTTAAGCATTCCTTTACTTAGTATTGATTTTATCTCTTCTACGCTTTTATCAAGATCATCATTAATTATTACGTAATCATATTTATTACTTTTACTTATCTCTTTTTGCGCTTCGGCTAATCTACGCTCTATTTCAATTTCATCATCACTATTACGCCTTTGTAGACGCAGTCTAAGCTCTTCCATTGAGGGAGGTAGTATAAAAACACTTACAACTTTTTCTCTTAAGATTTCAAACAAATGAAATGCTCCTTGCCAATCTATATTCAGTAAAACACTTATTCCACTGCTCAGGTTTTGTTCTATAAAATCTTTTGGTATACCGTAAAAATTCTCAAAAACTTTGGCATATTCAAGCATTTGACCAGCCTTACATAGTTCGTGAAACTTTTCTTCAGTAACGAAAAAATAGTCTTTTCCGTTTACTTCACCGGGACGAGGTTTGCGTGTAGTCATAGAAACAGACATAACTAAATCAGTTGATTGCTCAAGTAATTTTTCTGATATAGTAGTTTTTCCAGCTCCAGAAGGAGAGGATAGAATCAGTAGTATGCCCTCATTTTTTACGGTCATTTTTCTTTATTTAACAAGTACATTATAGAGCTTTTTTAAGACTTTGTATTTTTTGAATCAAAGTTTAAAAGACTAGAGCCCTCTAAATTAGAATTTGATAAATTGGCATCAATAAGAGAGGAATTATCAAAGACAGTATAACGTAAATCGGCTTTTTCAAGATTTGCCTTATTCAAATTAACGTTTACAAACTTTGCTCTACTTAATATTGAATTAGAAAAATTAGCATTTTCTAAATTCATATCCTTAAACTCAAAGTAAGAATAATTTACATCAAATTTTTTGCCCTGCGATATTTTCTCTTGCAGATCTTTAATTGAAGTTATGGCATTCTCTAGATTTGTAATTTTTGTCTGTCCTTGATTGTCAATCAAAATTGAATTATCAAATTTGCAATCTGTTAAATGAATATCAGCAATTGAACTTTTATATATGCTTGAAGAGAGAAAAGAGACATCACTCACTGTTGAATTACTCAAATTGCTAAGAAAAAAACTAGTCTTTCTAAAGGCATTATCATAAAACACGGAGGATTTGAAATCACTTTCAATAAAGTTTGAATTAGTGACTTTTGACTTAGACCAGCTCGAATTATCAGCTAATAATTTGAAGAATATTGAATTTTCTATCTCACTCGAATCCATATTATGGTGGGAAAGAGTACTATTATAAATTTGAGAGTCTTTAATTTTTGTCTTATACATTGAAGTTGTGGAAAGATCTGAATCTTCTATTTTTGCAGAGGTAAACAATGAATGGTCAAAGAACGAACCATTCATGTCAGAATTCACAACTTTAGTATTATGAAACTTTCCGTGACAAATGTTAGCATCATAGGCGTTAACTTTATACAATTCACTAAAACTAAAATCAATATTAGATAAGTCAGCATCCTGAAGGTCTGATTCGAAAACATATGCATGTTTTATCTTGGAACCATTTAGTATAGATTTAATGAAGTTTGAATTATCCCCTTTCACATAGGAAATTTGTGAATTGCTTAAATTGGCTTTTTCGAAATTACTGTTGACTATAATGGAAGAATTAAAATAGGCGTTTGAAAGATTGCTACCTGTAAAATCCGATTTTTTTATTTCTGCACCATATATGTTAGCATTTTTTAATGAAGAAAATTGTACCTTGAGCTTATGTGCATCCACTCCAAAGAAACTTGCGTTGTCGAAATTATTTTTCTGCATAACAGTGTCATTTATTTCACTATCACTAAAATTGATGTAGCTGGCACTTGAGTTTGATAAATTGGAGAAATTCATTTTTACATTCAAAAACTTGGTATGCAAACCAATTATATTACGCATACTTACTTTGTTGAGATTAGAATTGATAAAATCAGCATAACTGATATTAGACTGATCAAATATGATATCTGTTAAATTTGTAGAAGCAAATTTTGAAAAACTTAAATTTGTGCCTTTTATTTTAACGCCATGTAAATTAGCATTGGAAAAATTGGCACCACGTAAATCAACATCGATAAAAGACACATCTGATAAATCGGTGTTAGAAAAATCGGCACCAATTAAACTTACTCCATCAAAAATAGATTTGCTTAAATACAATTGACTAAAATTAGCACCATTTAAATTAGGACCAAAACCTTTCTTAAAATCTTGTGGTATGCTGGCTTTATTACACTGTACTAAAAATTTAGCAAAATCTTTTGTATTGTAAGATACGTATTTTACATCATGCAGAGCGCTTAAAAAATCATTGATTGCATCATCTCCATAGCATAAATGACCAACTAAAATTAATATCAAAAGTCTAATTATCTTTTGCATCACACGTGTTTTCTTTTATTTTTATAGCAAAGTTATACATCTCTGAGTTTTCTTGATTGTTTATTTCTTTATCCTCTAAAAGGTATGGCATCATTTCGGCAATTGCGTTTATTATGTTGATCTGATTCCTTTCGATTGCTATTTCAATAGGGGACTTAAAATTATTATCAACTACTCTAGGATCAGCACCTTGTAATAAGAGAAAGCGAACTGTGTCTATTTCACCTTGTTTCACTGCATAAATTAGAGGAGTATCACCCAATTTATTTCTAAATCTTAGTATTTCTTGAATTGTTAATCCAATTTTTTCTAGCTTATTTATTACTCCTCTTAGACAAATTAAGTTGCCCTTCTTGATGCAGTAAAAAAATTGCTTACTGTAATCATCAGTAAATATAGTTTTAGGAAGGTGCTCATTTAGGCTATCATATTGTCTTTTATATATAGACTTGCTTTTATGTTTTTTTATTTCTTTGTTTAGCTTTGTCCATTTTTCGCTTTCTTCATTTTTTTTGTTCACAGGTGTTATATTGTCAGGCTGTTCTTCTTTCTTTTTCTCTGTTAATTGGCTTGTTGAAAGTTCGGTGTCTTTTTTGCTAATCTCCTCTTCAGGCTGTAGGTTTGTTTGATTATTGTGACTGATTTTCTTCTCTTCAGGTTCTTCTTTTTTTTCTTCTGATAAAGGACTTGTTAGAGCTTTGGTATCTTTTATATTAGTCTCCTCTTCAGACTGTAGGTTTGTTTGATTACTTGAAGGTACTTCTTTATTGATTACATTTGTTGGGTCTGTGATTTCTTTGAGTTCGCTCAGAAGCGGAGAAGTTTTTTCAGCATCAGTGTTGCTTTTCGATACGTCTTCTTGATTTATACTGCTTTCATTTTTATTTTCTTCAGGCTGTTCTGCAGCAAGCAGGTTAGATATAACAATTAATAGTATGAAGAATGCTTTATATTTCATAAACATTGCAAATATAGGCTTAATTAAAATGATACTATAATCAAATGATTAATCTACAGTAAAAAGTGCTTTAGTTATTGTACAAGTATGATTATGTAAAAATTTATTTTTCTCTTTTATCTAGGTTTTATCTGAAATTGCCATTCGAGTAGCTGACATACAACTGTACGGACATTAAAGAAATCAGTATACAGCTGTATGAACATTGTGGTAATTTGCGTACTAAACGGTGTCATCTAAGTAGCTGACACTGGGATCCATTTTCCATCATCATTAGAAACGTTATATTTTAGCATAACTTTTAACTCACAAATTTAACTGGATGCCAGTGCTGGCGACTTTTATGACATCTATCATTTTATGTTTATAGTATTTTTTGCAAATAAACGTTCGTAGTTGTAAATTAAATGCAAAAAAATACTTGACACATTTGGTAAGTTGATTATTATCAGTAAAAATGAGGGTATTTTAGAGCTCGAAATCCACCTTATTCAAGTCTGCAGACTTTTCAATTAATTTTTCAATAAAAAATATAGCACAGTCTACTTCAGTGCGTACACGTACGCTTAATTTCTGTCATAAGGTGTGTTATATTTTTCTAAATCTTTTCTTTATAGGAGGGTCATTATGTCTAAAATTCCTTAAACATTAATTTTTAACTTAAACATTTATTAAATAGTGCAGTACTGCCTTACGCGTTGCTAATCCAAACTTTACTTGCTGTAAAATAACACAATCTGCTATATCATTGCTAATTTCGATACCTCTATTTATTGGTCCTGGGTGCATAACAATTGCATCTGGTTTTGCGTGCGATAGTTTTTGTGCATCAAGTCCATACAAGTGAAAATATTCTTTTTCTGAATAATTATTATTCATGCGCTCTTTTTGCAACCTTAAAAGCATAATTACGTCAGCATCCTTTATACCTTCAGTTAGTGAGTAGTGAAGTGAATCTACTTCAGAAAAATGTTTACACATCAAAGCTGGTGGTGCAACTAAGCTTATTTTTGCTCCAAACATTTTTAGCAATCTTATATTTGATCTTGCAACTCTACTGTGCAAAATATCTCCACATATCACAATTTTGAGGTTTTTTATTTGCTTTTTATGACTGATAATTACGAGATAATCTGCAAGAGCTTGAGTTGGGTGTTCACTGCTTCCATCGCCTGCGTTGATTAGCGAGCAGTTGACATGCTTTGCCAATGTATTAATAATACCACTACTTTTATGCCTGATTATCATATAGTCAGGATTCATTGCATTTAGTGTTTTTATCATATCTTTTAGATCTTCCCCTTTGTTAATAGAAGAAGATTTTATTGGTAAAGTTATAACATTTGCTCCAAGGCTCTTTGCTGCTATTTCAAAAGATGCGAGCGTACGTGTTGAATCTTCAAAGAATAGGTTTATGACTATTTTATTTTTCAGAACATGACTATTTTCAACTTTTTCTTCAAGGTATTGGTTGGCTAATTTAGTTATATTTTCTACATCACCGATTGTGAGGTCTGAGATATTTAATAAATTCCTTCTCTTGTCCATAGCTCCTTTTTTGAGCTTATTCTACTTTCTTAATTTCAATTACACAACTCTAAAGTAAAGTAGAAGGAAGCTATAAAATTTTATTTCCACTTACATTCATCTGCTATCATAACAGCCTCAAAGAGATGCTTCTCAAGCTCACTTATAGGCAGAGTACTTTGTAGGTAATTTCCCCAAGATTTTAACACATCAGAAGTTTCAATACCTTCAACAATAGGATATTCTTGATTTTTTTTAGCATATAGCTCTTGAGCCTGTTTGCTTACAAAAAACTCCAATAAAGCTATGGCATTTTCTCTGTGTTTTGCGTTTTTTGTTACTGCTGCACCACTAATATTCACCATTACACCATCACTCGGAAAGAAAGCTCCTAACTTTTCTGTGATATTCTTTTTATTTTCTGATGAAAGGATTCTTGCAAAGTAGTAGCTATTTACTATTGCAACATTGCCTTCACCAGCGGCTACAGCATAAATTTGATCTGTGTCACCACCGCTTGGTTTTCTTGCCATGTTGCTTACAATTCCACTCACCCATTCTTTTGTTTTTTCAAAACCATTTTTTGCAATCATAAAAGCGATCAATGATCGGTTATATGGACTTGTGGAAGAGCGTACTAATATTTTCCCTTTCCATTTTTCATTCGCTAAATCTTCATAGGTACTTAATTCCTTAGGATCTACTGATTCTTTATTGTAAACCAATATTCTAGCTCTTTTTGTGAGACCAAACCAATAATCTTCATTATCTCTAAATTTTGCAGGTATGGCATTTTTTAGAGTCTCTGAATCCACTTGAGATAAGAGCCCTCTTTTTTTGGCTAAAATCAAATTCACTGCATCTGCAGTTAAAAACAAATCAGCTTCACCGCCATTTTCCATACGTGAAAGCAATTGGGAATAATCGTCAATGATATAACGTACCTTGATGCCAGTGGTTTTTGTAAAATCATCAAACAAACTATGTACTAATTCTTCTTTACGAGATGAATAAACGTTTACTACTTGTGAATCATCAATTCCGCTGTTTTTATATAAAAAATTAACGACTATCAATAAAGCCGCTACTAAAGATATAAATATTAAACCTTTTTTCATAAACAAACCCCTTCCTTGTCATCATCTCAAGCTATCAAAATAGCAAGGTCTTAGCAAGTGTAAAAATTCCAATCAATGGACATTGTAGGAGGTTTATTTCATTCACCTATACTATAGATAGCATCCTTATAATTGTGAGATTGAACTATAACCTGCTCAAGCGTTAAACTGCTGCGTTTAGCGTCTTTGTTATGATTTTCTCCAAGAACATTTGTTCTTTCTCGTTTTATTTCCTCAATGAATTTCCCATTAACATTTTTAGGATCAATCGTTTCTTCAGAATATACAAGATTAGTGCAATTTGTTTTTCTATAGTAATGCACGCCAACACACACAGCTAATAATGCAACTATACCTAAGCCTGTAAGTGGTAATAATCTTATATTATTGGTCAAAGGGTTTTGGTAAAATTTTTGTATATTATTAACACCACCTTCTGCATAAAGCAATAAAGGGAGCGCTATATTTGCAGCAACTACACCAGTTAATAATGCAGTAAATAGTGGCCTATTATTAATTACGGACTCTATTTTATTAGTTTTACTGATTACTTTTTCATCAATATTGACGAAGCCTTTTTTAGATTCCCAAGCATTAAATACAAAATTTGAATGAGTGCCATTGCTATATTCCAGTCTTACAGACTTTATAACTTTACCTTCTGGCTGACGCCTAAAAACATTGTCTAAAACTTCATCTGCATTTTTTTCTTGAGTTTGATATTCTTTGGTATTTACAAACTGTTTTATTCCAAGCAGCATTGGGCTAATTGCAAACAATGAAGCAACTGCAATAATCGGTACGATGGTATAGAGCGGACTGTTTGTAAAGAACGCAATAAATTTTGCTTTATCTTGTAAATATACTAAAGCTGTAGATGTGCCAAGCACGATAGCGGCCGCACCAAAAATTACAACGCCTTTCTGCTGCATGGCATACTGCGCTTTGGGCCAGAATCTGTTTTTTTGCAGTTTAAACA
The DNA here is from genome assembly GCF_964028625.1 of Wolbachia endosymbiont (group B) of Horisme vitalbata. Classification (NCBI taxonomy): domain Bacteria; kingdom Pseudomonadati; phylum Pseudomonadota; class Alphaproteobacteria; order Rickettsiales; family Anaplasmataceae; genus Wolbachia; species Wolbachia endosymbiont (group B) of Horisme vitalbata. Next base: position 1,050,855 of record NZ_OZ034797.1, on the reverse strand, counting down.
CCCTATCTGTAGGCGAAGACTCTTGAGAGCTACTTCTGCTCGTGTATGATGGCGGAGAAGTTGAAGGTGTACCGCTATGCTGACTGAGATTTTCAAAAGGGTTTTTTTCACTTTCATTCCTATTACAAGTTTCATCAAATACTGTCTCTTTAGAAGCCGATCTTTCTAATCTTTGATTATCTACTCCATTATCTAAACTCTTTTTCGAAGTTTTTTTATTTTTATCTATGGATGCATAAATAGCACTTCCTGGTTCACCGTGAACTGACTCACTTGAAGTAGGTAAATCCAATTTAGTATAATGAGTTGGCTCATCTTTTCCTTGAGAAGAAGAAGGTAGTGGTATTTGAGTATCAAGATCAAATGAATTTCCATCTCGTAAAGCTTGATTTTTTGGCGGAAGGAGAGGGGGTGTTTCATCAAGTTGTGAAGCTTGATTAGTTGGTAGAATAGGTGATGGCTTATTCGAGGTAGCTTCTTCTGCTTCTTCAAATAGATTTGTGTTTTTGCCATCTTTTTTTGGAGTACTTGTTCTGGGAGTTGGTATTGGTGGAGTTGCTGCACTATTTTCACTCACCGTTGTATGAGAAACCAGTGTGACTTTATCTTTATTTCCTGATCCAGGCATATTCGCTCCAAAATTAATTACAATGTTATGTTGATTACGCTATAGTTATTAAGATATAGTGAATACTAATTTAAGAATAAATATTAGTATAAGAACTGCTGATCAAAGATCCTTTCATTCAAAGGGCAATCTTTGTCAAAAAGTAGAGTGACTGTATTTTCGTGATCTTTCTGTATTTTTACCTGCGATATGTCGTGAAATTCCTTGTAATCTGATACTACAAGTGCTGGACGATTTTTCACATCATTGATATCAATTTGCACTATTGTATCATTTGAGATTAGCGCTCCATTCCAACGCCTTGGGTAGTAGCTATTAATGGAAGTCAGTGCAAGTAAATTTGAATTAAGTGGTAAGATTGGCCCACCGGCAGAGAAGTTATATGCAGTGCTACCTGTTGGGGTAGATAATATAATTCCATCTCCTCTGAATTTTTCTACTTTTAGCTTATCATTAATGGTAATATTCATCTCCACTATTTGATTTGCATTTCTAAAGACATACACTTCATTTACTGCGATGTAATGGTGTTTTTTGCCACTTATGTCTGTGGCTTCCATTTTTAGTAAAGTTAGCTGAGTAGGAACTGCATGTTCTATATGATCAATTAGATCTTCAAAGCATTTATTCATCAAAAATCCGACGTTACCGGTATTTATTCCATACACATGTATATCTTTATTTCCTATGACGTAGTTGTGTAGGGTGCGTAGCATAAAACCATCGCCACCAACAACTATCAGCAGATCAACTTCATGCTTACCTGCTTCTGCTATATTGATAAAATTGAGTTTCTGTAGTAGTTTAGATACTTCCTGAGACTTGGGTAGCGAAGAAGCAATATAGCCTACATTTTTATATTTATACATGTTAAATAAAGAGGGGAGGAACTAAAAAAGACTCCCGTATTTATCATTAAACTTAGCTATTTTACTATCCTTCTCCCCTGAACCGCTTGTCAAACTTCCAGTCCATGCAGGATGAGTAAGAGGATCTCTATCAAGCTTTATTCTTTGACCTTCTTTTCCATAAGTGGAATAAGTTTCAAACTCTTGACCATCTGTCATAACTATAGTAACTTTGTGATAATCGATTTCTGCCATTGTTCTTACAAATTTCTTACCAGCTAAGATTTTAGTGAATCTGGTTCATTTGGTCAATCATTATTGTGAAATATTGACAAAAAATAAATAAAGTAGTATTCTCAATGAAGAATGAAAAATTTTTTATGATTTTTGCTTTTCCTGGTCAGGGCTCCCAATTTGTAGGAATGGGAAAGAGCTTGTATGATGAATTTTCAGTTGCAAGGAACGTATTTGATGAAGTAGATGACGTATTGGGTAGAAAGCTGTCTCATTTGATTTTCAATGGCCCTATTGAGAAATTAACTATCACGGAAAACGCTCAGCCAGCTATAATGGCAGTGTCAATTGCAACGCTACGTGTTATGGAGCATGTGCTTGGTAAATCTCTTCACAATGTTCAGTATGTTTGTGGGCATTCAGTTGGCGAGTATACAGCGCTGTGTGCTGCAGGGGCATTGACGCTTGAGTCTGCGGTCAAATTGCTAAAAGTTCGTAGCGAAGCAATGCATGAAGCTTCACTAAAATGCAAAGGTGGAATGTTTGCTCTACTTGGAGCAGAAATAAGTGAAGTAGAAGGTATATTAAAATCAGCTCAAATTGATTGTGAAATTGCAAACGATAATGGTGGTGGGCAGGTAGTGGTGAGTGGTACTGCAGAGGCTCTTGAGGTCTTACCTGATTTATTCAAAAACTCAAGTGTCAAGAAAATGATAAAATTACAAGTTAGTGGGCCTTTTCACTCATCTTTTATGAAACCTGCTGATGAAAAACTTCTGGAATTTTTAAAAAGCATCAACATAACTCGCCCTTCGATTCCTTTTGTATCAAACGTTACAGCTAAGGAAGAAAGTGATCCAGAGATCATAAGAGCTTTGCTCGCTAAGCAAGTTGTAAGTAGAGTAAGATGGAGAGAGATGGTTTTATATATGATAAGCCATGGCACTAATAAGTTTGTTGAAGTTGGCCCTAACAAAGTTTTATCTAATCTAGTTAAAAGAATTGACCAATCTATCAGTGTGAAAAATATAGATAGTATTGGTGATATTAATAGCTTCTTTGATGAATCATTAATGTTGACAGCAAAAAATTTAAAAATAAAAACTTATAACTAACATAAAGTAAAATTTGTACTATTTTTTGCTTTGATTATTGATAGCAGCGGAATGTCAAACATCGACACTAAAGAATATGATCTAGCGTTGGGTGATACCACGGTTAAGCTTTTTATTAAAAGTAGCGATACAAGTGGGATCAATTTTATTAATGTGCATCAAAATGAAGTAACTTCAAAAGGGGCTGGTGAGCATATACTCCAGCAGTTTGGTGGAAGAATGCTATACATTACTCATGGTGATGGTACTCCGCGTAATGTAGAATTTTACTTAAATGGTGAGCGGTATGAATTCGATCCCAATCGCATGTTTGATGATGTAGGTGCAGAAGCTAGCTTAAGAGAGTTTGGCAGTGTTTCAGAAGATGCTTTGAGAGCTGTTAGAAACTTTGCAGAAAGAATTTTAGATTTTTTACTTCCTGGTCAAGATCACGTTATCGCTCTGCACAATAACTACAATTCTCCCAGCTACTCATTCAAGAGCTATTTTTCTCCACCACTTTCTCATGATGTGCTAAAGATTTCTCCAGAAGTGTGTCCGGAAAGTGGAACGGGTGAGTTTTTCTATACGACAGTTGAAGATTGGTTCGATGCTTTAAAACAGAAAGAAATTTTTAATATAGTATTGCAAAATAACAAAGCAGTTGAAGATGATGGTTCTTTATCTGTATATGTAGGGAAGAATAATATTCGGTACTCTAATGTGGAAGCTGAGCATGATCATTTAGAGCAGCAAATAGATATGCTATCTTCTATACACAGTGTTTTATTTCCTCAACCCTTAACAATAGAGTTATAGCAACATGGAACGCACTAACGAACTACCTGTCATTTCATTTGGCTTTTTAAGTCCAAGTAGCTGTAAAATAGTAGGAGCAATATCAGATAATTTTCCATCTCTTAGTTTTAAATTGTCACAAGATATAATAAATGGCACTTTATTTAAAGTGTGAGCTGTGTGAGGTGTATTATTTTCTTCATCGAACATACATTCCACATTACCATGGTCTGCTGTAACAATGAGTGCAGTATTACCCACTTCTTTGACAACGCTGAGTACTTTTGCAAGGCAATCATCTACAGCGAGCACAGCTTGCTCGGCTGCTTTTATATTACCTGTGTGTCCCACCATATCAGGGTTAGCGTAGTTTACAACTATCAGCGCAAATTCTTGAGAATGAATTTTTTTTACAAGTTCTTCTGTGAGCTCAAAGGCTGACATTTTAGGCTGCAAATCATAAGTTTTAACTTTTGGTGAAGGAATGAGTATTCTTTCTTCACCAGAAAAAGGTTCTTCTCTTCCACAATTAAAAAAGAAAGTCACATGCGCATATTTCTCAGTTTCTGCAATGCGCAGTTGCCGTAATTTATTGTCTTCTATTATCTGTCCCAAAGTGTTGGCAAAAGATTCAGGAGGAAAGAGATAAGGGATTTTTAAGTCCGCTTTATATTGCATCATACTTAAAATTGAAGAGAATTTTGCCACTTCAGTATAGCCTGCTTTACCAAGACAAATACTTGCCAATTGTATCATTCGATCAGCACGAAAGTTAGCCAATAGCAATCCATCTTCTGGTTTTATACCTTGATAATCGCCTATTATTGCGGGCCTGATAAATTCATCGGTTATATTATTTTGATAATTTTCATCAATAAGCGATACTGCATCATCATAACGAGGCGCCTTTGCAAATGCGATGGCTTCATAAGCTTCAATTGTTCTTTCCCACCTATTATCACGGTCCATAGCATAATAACGCCCAGAGACAGTGGCGATTCTTATATCATTTTCCTTTATGCTTTCTGTAAATTCTTGAATGCATCTTTTCCCTGAATTTAGCAGTGTGTCTCTGCCATCTAAAAATGCGTGTATTACAACTTTAATTCCGCGCTGTGATATCTTGTTTGCTAAAGCTGAAATGTGCTTTTGATGCGAATGAACACCGCCATCTGATATCAATCCCATTATATGGCATATGCCATTCTTACTTTTTAGATCATTAATAAAATTCTGTAGATTTGCATTATTTTCTATCGTTTCGATTGCTTGATTAATACGCTGAAGGCTTTGCATTACCACTCTACCGCTACCAATATTCATGTGACCAACTTCTGAATTGCCTATTTGGCCTTCTGGTAATCCAACATCAGTTCCACAGGCAGATAAACTGCACTTTGGATAATTAGAGCTAATATGTTGCCAACAAGGTGGATTTGAGTTGCTAATAGCATTGTATTTACTATTTTCTATTCCATTACCCCAGCCATCTAGTATACATAAAACGACTGATTTAAAGTTCATATAAAAGTTAACATCGAAACCCTCAATGGTACCAAAAACAAACTCTTCTCACAACTTTTGTGTTAAAATAAGAGATAGAAAAAGCTGCTTGGAGGCAATGGTATATGAAGTTTTTCATAAAATATTTTATTAAAGTGATTGACAGTTGCTGAAGTGTTTACTAAAACACTTGCATAGCTTTAATAGTGAGGTCAAATGAGTTATAGTCAATATGTAAAGGATAATACTTTAGCAACATCAGGTGCTATAATTAATGTTGATAGATTAGTAAACTTTTTAAAAAGCAATACAAACATTACAAGACTTATTTTACGATGTTCAAAAATTAATTATGAGGTTATAAAAGAATTAGCTCAGCTTTCTCATCTTACTTCACTTGATCTAAGTTGCAGTTATGTTGGTACAGAAGGTGCAAAGATTTTAGCAAGCGGGAATCTTATAAATCTTACTTCGCTTGATTTAGGAGGAAACGAAATTGGTGATGAAGGTGTAGAGGCTTTAGCCAGTGGAAATCTTACAAGTCTTACTGAGCTTAAATTATATGATAATAAAATTGGCGATAGGGGGGCAAAAGCTTTAGCAAGTGGAAACCTTAAAAAGCTTACTTTACTGAGTTTAGGATGGAATGAAATCAGTAATGAAGGTGCAGAGGCTTTAGCAAGTGGAAATCTTAAAAATCTTATTACACTTAAAGTATATGATAACAGCATTAATTACAGAGATGTACAGACTTTGGCGAGTGGAAATTTGGTGCGTCTTACTTCGCTCATTTACAATTATTGCAGTATTGATGAAACATTGCCAAAAAATGTCCTTCCTCAATTAAAAAGGAAATGTAATAAAAGAAAAATAGGAGAGGAGCCAGATAGCAAGCTAAGTGAAGCGCAGACATCTTTGCATTTTGACAGTAAAGGCCTTAAAACTATATAACTTCACACGTTTTGTCTGTTTAAGAGACAAAAAAAAGGTAGTGAATTTTGTGCTAAAAGTGAAATGTACAGATTGTATAAAATAGTGCTCCCCGGGCCGGATTCGAACCAGCGACCAATTGGTTAACAGCCAACTGCTCTACCACTGAGCTACCGAGGAATAAACTGCTTTCAACTTATCACATTGAACGCCGATTGTAAACGATTTTTATGTAGACTTTAGACCTAGATATCATTCCAGTGCATGGAGCTGTAATTCAGTTTTTCTTACCAACAAAAACTTAGAATAACTTTTGTTCTTAAAAAATTTCTAGATTCCAGACTCATGTTTCAATGTTAAACAAGGTACAATAGAATTGAGTAGGGTAATTTCTAGGGAATTATTATATTCTAGAAAAAGTAAAATGTCATCCAGATAGACTAATGTACAAGGTAAGCTGAATGTCTATAAGGAAAAACAGTAAGGCATTTTAGGATTTGCTATAAATCGCATCAGGAGCTCAAGAGTACAGCTTACAATTACAGATAGGTATAGTTGAGTTTAAAGTAACTACATAAATTTACTACAATTTTCATACCTATAAGCTGCTATGCAACAAAGCCCTGTGTGGGTATAATTTTGACAGGATACAAAGCTTAATGGAGAAAGTTACGAACATCAGTGAAAAACATGGCAATTTTATTCTCATTTGCAGCTGCTATCACTTCTTGATCTTTCAATGAGCCACCTGGCTGAATTATAGCTGTAATTCCATGCTTTGCACTTTCTACTATACTATCTGGAAATGGAAAAAATGCATCTGAAGCAAGCGCTGCGCCTTTACATTTTTCACCTGCTTTTTTTACTGCAATATTCACACTATCTATTCTGCTTGTTTGTCCTGCACCGATGCCAATAGCACAACCGTCTTTTGCTATCACTATTGCATTGGATTTTACATGTTTACATATTTTCCAAGCAAAAATAAGATCTTCTTTCTCTTTTTTTGTTGTAGTGCATTCTGTCACTCGGTTTATTTCTTCTACTTTTACTGTATGGTTATTATTTTCTTGCACTAAGAACCCGCCAACAACATTTTTGATTTGATATTTTGCATTTTGCTGAAGAGATTGATGAATAATCACTCTTAAATTTTTCTTTTTTTGTAAAATTTTTAGTGCCTCATTGTTTACCGATGGTGCTATCACCACTTCCAAAAATATCTCGTTTAATTTCTCTGCTAGCTTTAAATCTATCTCCCGATTGAAAGCAACTATTCCACCAAAACTGCTTATTTCATCACATGATAGAGCTTTTTCATATGCTTTTAAAGCACTATCACTAACAGCAGCGCCACATGGATTATTGTGCTTTATTATCACTGCTGCAGGTTCTTGAAACTCAGAAATTATGTTAAGTGCAGACTCTATGTCGACTATATTATTATAGCTCAACTCTTTTCCATGTATTTTCTCCAGTGGATACTTGCTAAATTGATTGCTATAAAATGCAGCTTTTTGATGAGGATTTTCACCATATCTGAGTCCTTGTGCTTTACATCCATATAAAGTAAAAAACTCTGGTAACTCATTGCTTTTACCCTGTGATAAAAACCAATTGTAAATATTAGAATCATACTGTGCAGTCAGAGCAAATGCTTTAGTTGCTAGATGTTTTCTATATTCTAATGTTGTCTGATTGTTATTTTTGATCATCTCAGCTTTCAGTGTTTCGTAATCTTGAATGCTAGAAATCACTGAAGTGAAATGAAAGTTTTTTGCTGTAGCTCTAATTAATGCTACTCCACCTATATCTATTTGTTCTATGATTTGCTTCTCACTTGAGTTGCTATTAACCGTTTTCCAAAATGGATATAAGTTAGTTATAAGCAGATCTATCGGCTTAATTTCTAGATTCTGCATTTCCTTTTCGTGCCTTTTTCGATCACAGAGTATTCCTCCATGAATTTTAGGATGTAAAGTTTTCACTCTGCCATCTAGTATTTCTGGAAATTGTGTGTAATCTGAAACTTCTTGCGTTTTTATTCCCGCACCTGATAGCACTTTATAAGTATTCCCTGTTGAGAGAATTTCTATTTGTTGCTGCATCAAAAACGATGCAAGTTCAATTATATTTGTCTTATCGTATACTGATATTAAAGCTCTTTTAATTTTCATATGGAAGGTTTCTTAAGATTATATCTAAGAAAAGAAAATTTGTCTATATATAGCTACTACGTCATACCACTGCGGTATCTCGTTGTAGATTCCGCTAACAAGCACATAGCTGTACGAACATTGTGATACAAGAGACCAAGAAAGATGTCATCCCAGTCCCCAGACACTGGGATCCAGAAAACTTCACTTTAAATGAACACACCAGGTGGCTGTACAATAGAAACTGGATTCCAGACTGGAATGACACCATCTACTACTCAAATTACCTGCAAATTGCAATGTTCGTACACCAAAACGCGGTATCTTGTTGTAGATTCCGCTAACAAGCAGCGGAATACCAAATTGTAGAAGTTGCTTTAGCTCTCCTCACCCTCCTTTCAAAGTAGTCTATTCTATAAATTTTTTTGTTAAACTTGATTTTAAGCCACGAACAAAATCTTTAATATCGCAAGGATTTCTTCCTTCCATTTGTACAACTTTAGGAATTAAAGTACCACCTTTTAAACTTATATGCATATTATCATTAATGATCTCACCTTGTCCTGAAGTGAAGGCTTCAAATTCAGCATCAAGTATCTTGATACGTTTGTTCTCTACCTTAATGAATGCTTTTGGATAAAATGCTTTAACCTTTCTATAAGCAATTTCACAGGCGTCACTTGCGTAAATTTTATAGTCTTTTACTTTGTCAGCATAGCACGCATCGTTATCGCTCTGTTTTAAGGGAACTTGCTTTTCAATTTCGTTTAGTACTTTCAGCAGTAAATCACTACCTAATTCAGACAATTTATCATACAACGTCTTATAATTATCGCTTTTTTCAATAAGAAATTTTTTCTGTTTTAAAATAGGGCCAGAATCTAATCCTTCATCTAGCTGCATAATGCTAACTCCGGTTTCTTGATCTCCGGCTAAAATTGTGTGCTGTATCGGAGCTGCACCGCGCCACCTAGGCAGCAATGATGGATGAATATTAATACAACCATATTTGGGAATATTTAAAATTTCTTTTGGAAGTATCAATCCATACGCAGCAACAACTGCAACGTCTGGCTTAAAATTTCCAAACTTTTCTTGCTCTATCGAAGATTTTAAAGAGGCAGGAGTACATACCTCTATGTCACTTTTTTCAGCAACGATGTGTACTGGGGATTTTGTTAACCTCTGCCCACGTCCAGAAGGTTTTGGAGCTTTGGTATATACTGCTACTATTTCACTCTGTAATTTCAATAGTAAGTTTAACGCACCAACAGCAAACTCCGGTGACCCCATGAAAATAATTCTCATGGTGTTTTTGCTTTAAGCTAACTTACTATTTACAATTTCTATTAATTTAGCAAAATCATCCTTATGATTAACAGCCATCTCAGCAAGAATTTTCCTATTTAAATCAATTTCAGCAAGTTTAAGACCATGCATAAATCTACCGTAAGTAAGTCCATGTTCTCTTACTGCTGCATTAATACGTATTATCCACAAACCACGAAAATCACGTTTACAGGTTCTTCTGTCTCTGTAAGCATATTGGAGTGCTTTTTCAACTCTTTGTAATGCAATTCTATAACAATTTTTTGCCCGTCCTCTATAACCCTTTGCTAGTTTCAATATTTTTTTATGACGAGCATGAGTAGTGACTCCACGTTTTACTCGAGCCATTTTTATTTTACCTCCATTTTGTTAAATACCATAAGGCATATAAAGCTTAACTATACGCGAGTCAGATTTACTAAGAATCGTCGTACCACGCTGATTACGAATATTAGATTTACTTCTCTTTACCATACCATGTCTTTTACCTGACTGAGTAGAGATGACTTTACCCTTAGCTGTAAGGTGAAAGCGCTTTTTGACAGAAGATTTGGTTTTTAATTTTATTTTCGTCATATTCTAAACAAATTTACAAACACCACTATTTAGTTCTTTATTAGTAATTAAGTATGAGTATAGATAACTTTATTAAAAAATCAAATTAAAATTGTATTTTAAAGCAGCTTGAATGTAATCACACCCAGTATATGTGTTATACCTTCTTTATCTCCAATTGGCAACAATACTTGTCTCATTTTAACACTTTCACTTTCTTCCTCTTCGTTAATTGGGCATTTACTTTCTATTATAGTCTCAAGTTTATCAATAACTGCATCTATTTTATATAGCCGCAAAAATGGTGCATCAATTGCATATTTATTATCGATGTACATCTTTTTTTCAAAACCATAAAATTCAATAGCTTTTTCTCCTGCATTTTCACAAATATAACCTCGATCTTTAACTTCAATGATAAAACAATGCTGCCATGACTCCATGATTTCTGCAGTGTCTATTTCATGTCTTTCTGGCCATTCTCTATCTGATCCTTTTATATCACTCCAATGTTGAGTAACTATATTCACTATTCTTCTTTCTTTGCCTGCATAATTTTCCATTCGAAATTCCACATATAAAACACAGATATGAGGTAAATTTATCGTGAATGTATTGATTTTTTCTTACTAAAGGATGTAGATTATTGAAAATTCTCATCCTGTTTACACAACAGGTAATGATAAATTAAGTATAATAATTAGAGCATAAAAATTATTAAATGAGGAAACTGTAAAAAAATAATAAAAAAATTCTATTTTTGCAATATTTTGGCTAACGAATAGAATTAGTTCCACTTTCTAAAGTTATTGCACTTAATAAATAACTAGATGGAGTTTCTTCCTTAGCACTACTATGGCTTTTATTTTTTCTATTATAAAACCAACATTTAAATGGTACAGCTGCTGCGATAGCTGCTACCAAAGCTACTGTTACTGCTAACATACCTACTGTGAACACTATATTATTTTTCTCGTTTGAAGGTGTTTCCAATAATTTAAACTCTCTCAAGTTTGTATCATGAATCATAGGATTACCCAAAATATTCGTCGTATTTTGAACACTTTCTATATTTCGCATTGTAATTCCATTGCTAGCGTTTGATTTTTTCATTTCTTCCATTACTTGTTTTAAGTTTGGTAGTTCTGCTGTTGTATTTTCAATATCACCAGCTTCCAGCTTTTGCAAGTTCTCATTACTCAAAAACTCTTTGAGATACTTTTCATAAAACTCTTTGGCATTATATCTTTTATAACTTCGTATTTTTCCACTCTTGAGATCAGAAACAATATCATCAATCATCACTTTTGGATTTTCTGCATGCACTATTTCTCCTTCAGCAACAAGAATACGATAAGATGTATCGTCAAGCATACATACATACTTAAGTTTTAAATCACCTCCTCCCAATAGAAAATATATTGTTCTGTTTTGTTCTACATCTCGCAATTCTGATTCAATACTAATCCATCTATTCCTTTTTTCCTTATTGATTGATCTTTTTTTTCCTACAGTATTTTTAAATCTTCTTGACATATATGACCCCCAAGCTGACCAATATTTCCTTATGTATAAAAGATAAATTATTTAAGTCCACATCTTTTCACTAAGATTTTTATATTTTTATTATACTAAATAATACATATATTAATATCTGAATTTCTCATTGCAATTTATTATACCTTAGTAAAAACGATATAAAATTAGAGAAAGAGTTATAAAATTTTTTGTAAGACAGGAAAATTTCTTCTCCTTTGGTTCCAGAGCATATAAGTGCTGTAAGAGCTAAGTTGATGGCACTGTTGTGCCATCAAACTCTGGAATCTTACTCGACACTAATCTGAGAAGATAGATGTGCTACCGATGTAGCATTGCTGAGCAAAGATTCTATTTCTGATGTAGATCCGGAATGCTCAAGTTGAGCTTGTTCAGGAAGGTTTTTCATCGCTTTTTCAACATCGTAGCTACCTTCCCTATTTTTTCTATGCCATACAAAGTATCCTAATCCTGCAAAAGCTACTGCTAGCACTCCACCCAATATACCACCAGCAATCCCTGCTATTCCTATATACTGTCCTCCATTTATTTCGGGTAATTTAGGCCCTTCCACATCTGTGCTATTAAATATAGAATGATCTAACACTTCTTGTGAATTACTATCAAAACGGGAAACACTACTTATATCTTCAGGAGTAATTCCATAACTAGCATTTGATTCTTCTATTTCATTTATTACGTCATTAATCTCTTTAGTAGTTACTTTGCTTGATGCAAAATCGAATTCTTGTTTTGTTAAAGAAGCTGATTCGATAGTTACATCTTCCTGCATCTGATAATCAATTTCTTCAGTAGTAGATTCTCTCAATTGGCTATTTTCATCAGTTCTTTCTTTTAGCTTTTTTGAACTATCCTTACCCAATTCATCTACAAGGTTTTTTAGATATATTTTCTTAAATTCTCTATAATTATATTCTTTACCTTTTTCTATTTCTCCACTCTTAAGACCTAAAATAATTCCATCTATTGTCGATTCACGAATTGCTTGAGGAATGTCTATTGAATTTACTATTCCTGTAACCAAGCCTATCTCAGCTGCTCTAGAAGATATAGAGAGGTCTTTTACTGTTAAATTCTCTCCTTTAATTAAAAATTCTACTCTTCTGTTTTGTTTTATACTTTCCAAGTCAGATACAATTCTAATTGTTGGACCATCCATCTCCTGCTTATTTGTTGTTTCTCTCTTTCGCATGCTATTCTTAGTGTTTTGGAATTTTTTTGGCATTTCACACTCCTTAAATGAATTAATAAAAGTATTATTTGAATTAACAAATACTTCTCTATGTTAGTGGATAAAATATTTAAACCTATATCTTTTTATTAAAATTTTTATGTAAAAGTTACCTTTATTATACTAAGTAATGTATATATTAATATTTAGATTGATAAATTGATTTTACTTCTGTTACAACTTATTATGCATAGATAACCTCAGTAAAAACGATGAAGCTAAACGAAATTAGAGAAAGATTTATAAAATTTTTTGTAAATAATAATCATGAGCAAGTTCCTTCTTCTCCTTTGATTCCAGAGCATGATCCAACACTCATGTTTACAAATGCTGGTATGGTACAGTTCAAAAACATCTTTACCGGCACGCAAAAAACTGAAATGAAACGTGCCGTCTCAAGTCAAAAGTGTCTCAGAGCAGGTGGTAAACACAATGATCTTGAAAATGTTGGCTATACATCTCGGCATCACACATTTTTTGAAATGCTCGGAAATTTTAGCTTTGGTGATTACTTTAAAGAAACTGCGATAGAATTTGCGTGGAAATTTATTACTGAAGAATTGTCTCTTGATAAAAACAGACTATCCATAACTGTTTACCACACTGATGATGAAGCATATGAAATTTGGCGTAAGATAAGTGGCTTTTCAGATGATAAAATCATAAGAATTACAACAGATGATAACTTTTGGAGCATGGGCAATACTGGTCCATGTGGCCCATGTTCTGAAATCTTTTACGATCATGGAAATTCCGCTTTACATGAAGACGACAGAATTGTTGAAATTTGGAACCTGGTGTTCATGGAATTTAATAAAGATGAAGAAGGTAATTTACAAAAATTACCAAAAAAATGCATCGATACCGGAATGGGCCTTGAAAGAATAGCAGCTGTTATGCAGAACGTTCATGATAACTATGATATTGACCTATTTTCTGCTCTGGTAAGTAAATCGCAAGAGTACTGTGGAAATACGGAAAATAAAGTAGCTCATAAGATTATCGCAGATCACCTTCGTGCAGCTGCATTTCTCATCGCAGAAGGAGTGCTTCCTGGAAATGAAGGAAGAAATTATGTACTACGCAGATTGATCAGGAGAGCAGTACGTTATATCCACCTACTTGGATATAATGATTCTCTATTGAACCTTGTTTTTCCTGCACTCATAGATGGCACAAGTTTGGCTTATATGGGAGATGCTTATCCAGAGCTAATCAGAGCTAAAAGCTTAATAGAAACAACGTTAAAATCAGAGGAAGAAAACTTTAAAGATACTTTGATGAAAGGTATTAATCTCTTGGACAAATTCACTGCAGATTTAAAATCAGGTGACACTCTATCTGGAGAATCAGCATTCAAACTATATGACACTTATGGATTTCCTTTGGATATCACACTTGATATTTTGAAAGAAAGGAAAATAAATTTTGACCAAAAAGGTTTTGATAATGCAATGAAAGAGCAAAAAGAAAGAGCACGTGCTAATTGGTCTGGATCTGGCGAAAAATCTGTTGAACAAGTATGGTTTAATTTAATCGATCAGTTTGGCAAAACGGAATTTGTTGGTTATGAACGTGATGAAGTAAAGGATGCAACAGTACTCGCAATAATTTCCTCTAAAAATGAAGTAATTGATTCTGCAAAAGAAGGAGAAAAGATAACTATTATACTTGATAAAACACCTTTTTATGGAGAGTCAGGTGGACAAGTGGGAGATATTGGAAATCTTATACAGTCTGATGGAAGTATGGTAACAGTCGAAAATACCAACAAGATTAATGACTTGTATTTGCACAGGTGCGTCGGCTCAATTTGTAAAGGTAACACAGTTACAGCTAGTATTAATAAAAAAAGAAGACAAGACTTAAGAAGAAATCATTCAGCTACACATCTTCTACACTTTGCACTCAGAAAAATCTTAGGTGATCACGTTACTCAAAAAGGTTCTCTAGTCGCACCAAATAGACTAAGATTTGACTTTAGTCACAATAAGCCAGTCACTCAGGATCAGCTGTCTTCAGTAGAAGATATAGTAAACTCTCTAATCAGAGAAAATCTTTCTACGTCCACAAAAGTTCAAGGTATGGATGAGGCAATAGACGAAGGAGCGATGGCCTTATTTGGTGAAAAATATGGTGATAATGTTAGGGTTGTAAAAATTGGAGATTCAAAAGAATTATGTGGTGGTACACACGTGGAGCGTACCGGAGAAATTGGTTTGTTTAAGATAGCAGCAGAATGTTCCGTTGCATCTCGAGTAAGAAGAATTGAAGCTTTAACCGGTCAAGAAGCAATTAATTATGTACGCAATAACGAAATTAGCTTAAAAAAAGTTGCAGAATGCGTAAAAGCACCAGTAAATGAAATAATAAATCGACTCAGTATTTTAAGCCAGGAGCGAAAAGAATTTGAAGTCAAAATAAAAAATCTTTATAAAAAGCTTATCAGTGTAGAAACTGTAAAAAGTACCGAAATAAATGGAATAAATTTCGTAAGCCACACTTTCAATAACGTTCCAGGAAGTATAATAAGGGAATTTGCTCTACAGCAACAAAAACCGAAAACTGTAATAGCCTTCATGGTAACAGAAAAGGATAAAACAGTTTTGATTGTCAAAGTAAGTAAAGATTTAACTAATAAGATCAATGCAAAAGAGCTAGTATCTACTGTAACCAGAAGGGATTGCGGTGGAAATGCCGAACTTGCCCAAACAGGCTGTGATAACAATAAAATAGATGATGCCATTACAGCAATCCATAGCAAAATAACAGCTTGCAAAAACTAATACACCCTACTACCTCGGTATCTTTTAACCGTGAACGAAGGTATTATGCAAATAGGGGTAGAGAAGACTTATAGCTTTTTTCACAATAATCCGAACGTATCGTAATACGCTACTGGCCTACTATCGACATAAATACATATCTTATCACGTTCGAACTATTATAAGAAAGGCTATAACATTTAATTAATCAGCAATCATTTATCGCCTTATCATAAAATGATCATATTAAAACAATGCGAAATCTTCTGTTGAAGAAGAGAATGCATGTTCCATATTATTCAAATTTTCTAGTTCTGTGATCCTACTATCGAATGTTTCTAAATTTTTTCCGATTTGCTTCAGAATCCTTACTAACAGACCTGATGTTACTTTATAATCTTTATTTTCTAGAACTTTAGGTATTATTGGAAGGTATGACATATTATTCTCCTAAAAAAACTTAATACACAATTCTAATATATTAGTATTAATATAATATTAATACTGGTATAATTGCTTTTCATAAACCAAATTTCTACCAATACCTTGACTAAGTCCGCCTAGCATTTGATTCATAATTGCCAGTAATTTAACAACTATATCATCACCCCCTCTCCAAGCATAGAACTTGAGCTTCAGTGACTGAGAAATAACGCTCCATAGAGCATTAGAGTTTTTAAATACTATCGCTTTCTCAAGAGGTGGATTTTTCTCATTAGGCTTTTCACAAATAACGTTCAAATAAAAACGAGGATTGCCTTCATCGATTCGTTCAGCCTCGGTAATGTCTTTAATGAAAACCCTATCGATATCAGTTCTATCTTGTATTGGTACCGAATCGGCATAAGATCTTACGAACTGCCATGAAAGTCGAGCAATTGGCACTTGTGAAAACTGAGGTAAAACATACCCAGGTCCCTGACCTCGATCATCGATTTGGAGACCAATATTAAACTGCCCATCGATAAACAAATTGTCAGATATGATAGCGCTAGTTGGATCAGCGCTGCGCTGCTCCTGAAAATACGGAAGGTCTTGAAAAACAATCTCAGGAACTGCAGCATTGCCGTAACAGCACTTCAGCTCTACGATGTAACGATCTTCGGGGTCGTCTACGTCAACAAAATAGTAGAGTTTGTGGGGCAATGTACCATTTTCATCAAGTTGCAGAGGATTTGGTGCTGGTACGACATTTCCTTCTTTATTTTTGTAATAGTCATGACGAAGAGTTGTAGGACTCTTCTTGTCATAGAAATACATCCAGTAGCCAGCGGCTGGCATACCCTCTCTATTCCTAATAATGTCTTGCAATACTATACTTAGTATGTGTCATTTCTCCTTAACCAGCAAAAGCCAATGCTGGTATATAAGCAATCTACCATAATCTGTCAATATATTTTTTTTACGAAAATTAAAACAAGTAATATACATTATACAGCCCTTCTTCCTGATCCATTCTCCCGATATAATTCTTTATTGAAAATTTCGAGAGACAAAAGAAGCCTCACACTTAGCCGAGTATATCGTAGTGTGAAATATCTTCTGGTGTATTTACATCATTAATTGTTGCGTTTTGTAAAAAATCTTTTTGTGAATAAGAATCTCGGATACATTTATCAGCGCATTCTTTATTTACTTTTTTAAAAATACCTTCCATACATTGATAGCTACACTTTATTTGTAGAGGGGTGAGACCCTCATTACAATCTTCCTTGCAGATTGATCGACGAGCCAATTTATACCAATTAGGGTACTCTCTTTCACACCATCTGTGACAATCGTTAAGTCGATTAACTGTCTCATAATAAGCTTTCTCCAAATTTCCCTCATATTCTTTCAAACTTTCTTTATCATCAGTAGCAAAATACATAATATTCTCCTTAATTAAAAAATTAATACAATTTTAATATATAAATATTAATAATAGTATATTACTTTCCAATACAGCTTTTACGAAAGTTAAAACAAATTATACAGCCCTCCTTCCTCTTCACCTTAACAATTCTTTATTGAAAATTTCATGAAAATGTTGTATAATTGTGCAGTAGTAGAACTTGGTAAAACTTATGGCAAACGCTAATTTAGCTTTCAGTAAAGAAACTTTACAGCATCTTGCTGAATTATCTGAACTTACTAAGCAACCTGCTCAAGCATTAGCAGAAAAACTACTCAGAGAAGCAATAGATAGTGAAATGGAAGATTTTTTATTATCTGTGGTTGCTGATCAATATGATATTGAAAATGAAAAAAAAAACTAAAAGTGAGGACGTGGATTGGAATACACTATTATCTTCCTAGACAGTGTTCTTGAAAAAGATCTTCCAAGTCTTCCAAAAAAAGTACGGTCAAGAGCTGTAGATGCAATAAATGAGCGACTGACAATCGATCCATTGGTGAACCTTTATACCATAGCTTTAAAGGGTTCAGAAGACTAAGAGTTGGCGATTACCGTATTATGTATTGTGCAGACACCACAAAACATGAAGTAACTATCGTTACAATAGGACATAGAGACACCATTTACGAGAAAGCTTTGAAAGTATAGCCCTTCCCATAATAGTCCAAAAAGGTCATAAGAAAGAAGAATCGACAGCATGACGAAAAGATTTGAATAAAGGAATGTTTTTCCTGGTTCTGTTTTTTATAGCAAACCAATAATGTTCAATTTTGTTAAAATCTGGAGAATATGGAGGAAGATATAAAATTTCTGCACCAACTCCTTTAGCAAATCTTATTAGACTTATGAAAAGTAGCATTATCAAGGATAACAGTTTGTCCAGGTTCCAAAATCGGTGTCAGAAACTGCTCAAACCATTTATTAAAGATATCCATATTGCAGTGGCCTTCAAAGGTTAACGGAGCAATTATTTTTCTTCCACTTAAGGCTGCAACCATGCTAATTCGTTGAGTTTTCTTCCCAGATTTTAGGGCATAAAACCGCTGTCCTTTCTGGCAATACCCATAGGTTCAGTGTCCAGACTCATCTATATACACTAATTCTTTAGGTTCTTTTGTTGCTATAACCTTTGAAAATTGAGCTCGCTTTTCTTCATTTCTTTCTTTATATCCGTAGGTCTTTTTTTTCTTGTGAATCCTATATTTTTAAGTGCTCGATGAATTGTTTGTCTACTAATATTGCCCCAGCATCTCTGACTGAGTTTTGCCACCTTGCTCATTTGCAAATTCGGCAAATGCATTCCAGTCGGTAATTTTATGCCACGCTTCCAGGCTTTTTTGACTGAAAATCTCCCGTTTTCTCACGTCTTTTCTTCCACTCATATAAAGTTGTTTTTCCGGTCTTAAATCTCTTGGCAACAGTTTCTCCACTCTCTCCTTCATCCAATGCTTCCATTACCTTTTTTCTTAAGTCATAACTATTTGCTACTGGCATCCTTACCTTCCACTACTATCAATCCATATCTTACTCTTTTTGGACTATTATGAGAAGGGCTATACTTTCATCTGTGTTGCAAAATTTTCTCCAGTGTAGCCTGCATCAACCAGTATGTTTTTAACTTCAGAGAGACTTTCTTTAGCATTTTTAACCATTGTCAAAGCACTGCTACGATCAGTTATTTCTGCCGTTGTTATATGAATTGCGTGTGTCAAACCTTGTGTATCAACTGCGATATGACGCTTTATTACTGAAATTTTCTTGCCAGCATCATAACCTTTTTCTTCAGCAGTATCGGTATTTTTTACACTTTGGGCATCAATGATGCAGAAGCTTGTTTTGGTATTCCGACCACTGTTCTCTCCAACCAATTTTTTTTAAGACAATTTCTAGAACATTTTCTCTATCTTCATTCGTTTTTTTACTCCATTTCTTGAAGTAATCGTAAAAATTTCGCCATCTTGGAAACTCTTTTGGAAGCATTCGCCATTGACAGCCACTTTTTAGTACATAAAGCACACCACAAAATAACTCATATAAACCTAATCTTCTTGGCTTTGTTTTCTTTCGCACGCTTTCTAAAATTAGTCTAATCTTTTCGAATTTTTCACAACTTATGTCACTTGGATATGTATTCCTCATACTTTGCCTCATGTCAACTATACCTCATCTTACCATATTCAGAGATCACTTACAGGCTCTTAGGTTAATATAAGCTTCCACTCAATTTAATACACTACAATATTACATATATTAGCTAATTTGTTAATAGATTTACAAATATTAAATTATTGCTATTCTAAATTTAAGTGTTAGTTAACTGAGTTTACAATGAGTATTAGAAATTTTTTTACCAAGGCAATCGTTCTCCTTTTAGTTTGCTTATTAATCTTTATGGGGATTGGCAATCTTTTATCAAATGATGATGAAAGGAAAGAATTAGCTAAAGTAGGAAAGGAAGTTATAACATCAGATGAATATAAATTACTATATCAAAATTATGAAAAGCAAATTTCTGGATCTGATGTAAGTAAAGAACAAGTAAAAAAGCTGAAATATGATTTACTTAACGCACTTATAGAGCAAAAACTATTGTTTAACCTAATTAGCGAACTTGGATTAAAAGTTGGAGAAGAATCTATCAAAAGCCATATAAAAAATACCAAGTACTTTCAGGACGATAAAGGAGAATTTGACCATAATAAATTCCATCAAACTCTAAATAGCCTGCATATAACAGAAAAGGAATATATAGAAAAACTAGAGAAAATCCTGCCTGCAATGATGTTCATGACTTCGTTATTTAAAGATAATTATCCGATAACTTTTGGTGAGAGTGTTGATGAGCAGATATACAAAAATCGCTACCAAACTAGAGTAGTTGATATTGTTAAAATAACTGAGAATGCAATTACAGACGTTCCTGAACCAGATGATCAAGCCTTACTTGATTTTTATGAAAGAAATAAGTCCAATTTTTATTACCCTGAGTATCGAACTGCGCAATACATTTCTCTGGATCAAAAATATTTTGAAGATCAAATCAGAATTTCAGATGAAGAGGTTGATAGTATAATAGAACATCAGGAACTTAAAAATCAAAGAGACATATTCAATGTGATATTTCCTACCAAAGAAAAAGCTGAAATAGCAAGAAGAGCACTTGAAGAAAGTAAAGCAAGCTTTGAACAAATAATAGAAGAGTTTAATAAAGTGAAACTCGATGAAACCAGAGTAAATAATATAACTAAGGATTTCTTACCTGAAAATATGAGAGAAAAGGTATTTGCTCTCAAAACAGGTGAAGTAAGTGAAGTTTTAACAAGCAATTTTGGATGGCACGTAATAAAGGTAGAAAGCATACATCAAATCTCTGATGAAGACTTGGTTGATTTAAAAAAAGACATAAGGTCAGTTTTAACCAATCAAAAGTCTTTTGAAAAAGTCAATGATTTCATAAATCAAGTGAATTATAAGATATACAATGGTGCAACGATTGAAGAAATCTCCAATAATTACAATTTACCTATACAAACCATTGGTCCAGTAGATGCTAGTGGGAAAGACCAAAGTGGTAATGAAGTAGGAAATTCCAGTGATTTCATTTCTTTCATTTTTTCACGCGAGAAAGATCAGAAGAGTTATTTTAAGGGTGTTGGAGATACTGTTGTTAGTGTGAAAATCAGTGATATCGTTCCTCCTAAATTACAAAATTTTGAAGAAAGTAGGGAATCAGCCATAAAGCTTTGGCGTAGTGAATTTATAAAAGAAAGAATGTTTAAAATGGGACAAGAAGTAGCAGTTCAACTAAGAGAAAAGACAGATTTGGAAGAAATGCAAGGTATAAAATTGGTTAAAGGCCAGCAAATACAACGCAATGAACAAAACTACCCTTTTTCTTTCATAGAAGAGATTTTCAATATGAAAACAACTAATTCGGTAACAGATCCTATTCAATACAATAATGAAATTATAATAGGCGTTCTAAAAGAAATGCATTCATCAAATGGTAAATTAAACATGCTTGACACCGGAAAACGTGTGATGATATCGCTAAAGGAACAGTTAATTAGCTATCTAAAATCAAAGTATAGAGTAGAAGTTAATCATGCTATGATTGATGATATATAAAAAAGTTTATTATCTTCCTTTTATGAGTGATTGGAGGGGGCTATATTGTATTTTTAGGTAAAAGAGGTACAATTAGTTTGACTTGAGCTGTTTCTTGTATTTAAATTGTAATTAATATATGAATAAAGGTTGACATGGCAGTTAAAATAAGGTTAGCAAGGTTTGGGGCAAAGAAACGTCCTTTTTATAGGATAGTTGTAGCCGACTCACGAGCACCAAGAGATGGGCGCTTTATTGAGAGAATAGGACAATATGATCCAATGTTGCCAAAAGACAATAAAAATCGTGTTGTGGTAAAAGCTGATAGATTAAAACATTGGCTAAGTGTAGGAGCGCAAGCAACTGAAAGGGTAATGTGGTTCATTAAAAAAGGCATAGTAGATTTAGAAACAGAATCGAAAAAAATAGAAAAGAAAAAAGTTGAGAAAGTACAAGGGCAAGAAGCATAAGTCCTATTAAATGCTAAACACTGATTTAACAAAAAGTAGTAAATTAGATGATATTGTATCTTCTGATTTATTGGCTATGAATGACTTTATCTTCAAAAATGTCAATGATGAAGGTATTAAGCTTGCTACCGATATTACATCTCATCTTATTAATTCAGGAGGAAAAAAGATAAGGCCTAAGCTCATTTTTATTATTTGTAAAATGCTGAATTACTCTGGAGAGAGTAGGATCAACATTGCTGCATCGGTAGAATTTATACACAACGCTACTTTACTTCATGATGATGTGCTTGATGAAAGTAAGGCACGCCATGGAGTTGCAACAGCAAATAAAATTTGGGGGAATAAATCAAGCATTTTAGTTGGTGATCTATTATTGACCTTAGCATTTAGATGGCTTATAGAATGTGGGAATTTAAGTGTTCTCTCTATTTTATCTAAGGCATCTAATTTGCTTGTCAAGGGTGAGATAAAGCAGATGACAACGCGTTTTGACCCTAACACAATTAGGAAAAATTATTTTAATATCATTGGAGAAAAGACAGCATCTTTATTTTCTGCATGCTGCGAGGCTGCATCAGTAGTATCTGGAGCCACAAGTGACGAAACAGAGAGGCTAAGGAATTTCGGGTTTAATTTTGGTATGGCATTCCAAATAATTGATGACGTGCTAGATTATACTGCTAATCAAGGCACTTTAGGAAAGCAACTTGGAAAAGATTTCTTTGAAGGTAAAGTTACTTTACCTTCTATTATAGCATATGAAAAAGGCAGCCCATCAGAACAAAAATTCTGGGAGAAATCTTTTTCTTCAGCTAGACACAATTTTGACCAAGCATTACAATATATTAATCATCATAATGCCATTCATGTTTCTATGGAAGAAGCTAAACACTATATTAATATGGCGCAAAGTAATATTGATACTTTTTCTGATTCTCTTTACAAAACTACTTTGATTGACTTTTTAAATGCAAGCATAGAAAGACAAGGATAGCTAACGCTTGATATTTTTAGATTGATTGTTATATATTTATTAAGTTTGTAAGGGTGAATGATATGTCAGATAGTAATAGAGAGAAAAAAAAGAAATTTGCAGATATGGTCAGTAAACGAAAAGGGGATGATCAAGAAGATCAGCAAACAGGTGATTTAAGTGAAGAGCTTAATATATTAAAAGAACGTGCAGTTCAGCTTGAAGATCATTTACGTCGCGCTGTTGCGGATAATGAAAACGTTAAACGTATAATGCAAAAGCAAATTAGCGATGCAAGTGATTATGCAGTCACAAAATTTGCACGTGATATGATCGACTCTTGTGACAATTTAAAAAAAGCAATGGAAAACTTGAAAGATGATGATCCTATTCATGAAGGAATAAAAGTGGCGCACCAAAAGATTGTGAGTGATCTAAAAAAACATGGAATAGAAGAAATAGATCCAATAGGTAACTCTTTTGACAGCAATTTACATCAAGCTGTTGTGGAAAGAGAAGATAATGAAAAAGAGCCTGGCACTATTGTAGAAGTACTACAAACTGGTTATACAATTAAAAATAGGTTGCTTCGTCCTGCAATGGTTATTCTTTCTAAAAAATCTGCTGATTGCGAAAGTAACTAATAAAACACTCAAGGTATGGAAGAAGTTGTCTTCTCAGGTATTCAGCCAAGTGGAGTATTACACTTGGGCAATTATCTTGGTGCAATTAAGCAGTGGATAGGCTTGCAGGATAAATATAAATCTCTTTTTTGTGTTGTTGATCTGCATGCAATCACAGCAAATAAGCTTCCCGCAAATGAATTAAAAAATAATATTTTTAAAGCAGCAGCAACTTATATTGCATGTGGAATAGATCCGGAAAAGTCGATTATTTTCAATCAATCCGCAGTTAGTGGTCATGCAGAATTGGGCTGGCTGCTAGGGTGCTATACACCAATTGGTTGGCTTAATCGTATGACTCAATTTAAAGATAAGGCTGGAAGCGATAGACAAAAAGCTTCTCTTGGGTTATATAGCTACCCAGTACTTATGGCTGCGGATATATTGCTGTATCAAACTAAATATGTTCCTGTTGGCGATGATCAAAAACAGCATTTAGAACTTGCACGTGATATTGCATCAGCTTTTAACAATCATTATAAATGTAGTCATTTCATCATACCTGAAATCTTAACTTTGGATTGCACATCAAGAATAATGAGCTTAAGAGATGGAGCAAGCAAGATGAGCAAATCTGATTCTTCAGAATACTCATGCATTAACCTTGACGATACAGATGACTTGATTGTCAAGAAAATAGAAAAAGCAAAAACAGATTCAATTCTAGGCTTTGATTTTGCTACTTTAAAGTGCCGTCCAGAAGTAAACAATTTGGTAAACATTTATTCAGTGCTTAGTGATTTAAATGTAGAAAAAGTGTGTAAAAAAGTGGATAAACATGATATGAAACACTTTAAAAAAGAGTTGGCTGGCTTAATCATCAGTGTTATATCACCCATACGTGAGAAGTTGAACGGTCTTTTGAAGGATCAGCTCCATTTACATAAAATATTAAAAGAAGGTACAGAAAAAGCAGCAGAGATTGCAAATAACAATATAAAAAAGATCAAGGATATTATAGGGTTTGTTCAATAGGTTACAACTATTTCTTCCCATGGCTTTCAAATCGTGCAGCTATTTTCTTTACACTAACATGAGTGAGAAGAGGTTTTTTACTAACCGGAAGTTTAGAATCGGACTTTGCTGTTATGGGGTTCATTTTAGATCTTTTATTTCCTACCGGAAATGAGTGAGATTGGGAGGCAGTTTCTTGCGATGGTGCAGGATCTTTCTTCATACCGATATCTGCTTGTGTTGCAGGGGTGGCTTTGCTCTTAGCAACTTGATTTTGCTCAAATTTTCCTACTATTGACTTTACTCTACCGTCCTTCTTGCTATTTACTTTTTCTTTTATAATAACCGCTTTTACTTCTGATGCTGCTTTATCAGCAGATTTTTTCAGGATTGGTTTACTTTCAGCTGATTTTTGCGAAGTCACTTCTACTATTATTGGTTTCGTGCTCACTTGTTGATCAACAATATCTAGCCTTTTAGGATTTGACAGTATTTCAGATTTATCTTCTTTAGTTTCTTGCCTAATTTCTTGATTGGTAGCGTTTAGCGCTGGTGGCTCTGGAGCCTGTCTCTTTTTATATCCTCTTCTTGTTCCTGCATTTTTCTTAGGTTTCGTTTTGTGAGTTGGCTCCTTTTTAGCTAACTTTGAGTCTTCCGAATCTTTTGTTGAAGATTTACTACTTTTCTCTTGATAATTTGATATTTCCTCATGTCCAGACTCTTCACTTAATGAACTTTCATAGCCTGAATCTTCAGGAGATACATTCTCTATTTCTGGTTTAAAGTGTACCTTTTTTGAGGCAGTAGGAGGTGGCGGAGGTGCTGTTGTTGGCCGTTTTATTCTCTTCATAACTAATTTTCCTACCGGCTGTTTTCCTTCTTGCAGCTTAGGAGTATCTTCCTTCTGCTTTGATGTCGTTTTATTTTCCGTGCTTACTTCGTATGATTTATGTTCTTTATTGCCTTTTCCACTCTGTTTCGAATCTAAAATTTCTTTAAGTCCTTTCTTGAATAGATTAATTGTACTTAAAATATTTGTGTATTCGGCTGCTTTTTCTATAGTGAAACCTGATAATTCATCACCAACAAAATTTTTTATGTCATTATCATTAGTTGGAATATCTTTTCCCAAGACTCTATCTAATATCCCTTTTAATGTTCCAATAAAACCGAGTGGCTTTGTGCTCAAAGGTTCTACATAATTATTCAAGTCGCTATATATAACAAATTTGGCTACATCTTTTGCGTTGTTTGTAAAATTCTTCAGAGCTTGAGATAAATCTTTCAGTGTTTCATCATATTGTTCATTAATTTTTTTTGTATCCTTCAGCTTTATGACTCTTATCAAAGAATTGAGATTTTTATCATAATTGTCACTTTTAAATAGATCACTCATACCAATTACTGTTTATCGTTTACTTAAATATAAATTCAAAGTATTAAGACCGAGTAAATGTTATATGACTTATCCTCTGACTCATAAACGCTTGCGTTCCTTAATGTGCAAAAAATTTCAATAATCTTCAATCAGCAATAGTATAGAAATCCAAAAAACAAGTAGCTAACACTGGAATCTAGGAATTATGATTGGGCACAAGTTGATGAGTATAGTTGTTTTATGTTGAAATACAGCATTTATGGAAAGATTAGATGTCAGTCTAGAATGACACCCTTTCTGGAAAACTCGGATTACAGTGTTTGTATAACTTAATAATTAGAAACTAAAGGAGTTCTTTTTTAAAAAACTTAAGTTATACTTATAAGTATTTGATATCTTTTGTAGTGATTATGCTAAGTCTAAGCTGCCTTTATGGTGATAATGCAGAATTTGTAGAAGAAATGTATAGCCGTTATCTGCAGGGCGATAAATCAATCGGGGAGGATTGGAATAGGATTTTTTCAAGCAATTTAGAAATGAATAAAACGGAAGCCTGCAATGCACAGCACGCAGTCAAGTCGGATGATTCAATTTCTAGCTTAGCAAATTTCTTCAGATCTTACGGTCATTTTTTTGCGGACTTAAATCCATTATCACCGCATGTAAATAAAGAAATAGATTATCAGAAATATTTGAATATCTCTCCAGCGCATGATGCTGGAATCTATAGAGATATTTACTGCAAGAACATCGGGTTTGAATTTATGCATATTTCCTCTTATGAGGAAAGAGTGTGGCTGCAGGAGAAAATTGAAAATCAGGTCTATACGCTAAGCCCTAAGGATAAAAAAGAAATACTAAGGCACTTGATTGAATCTGAGATGTTCGAGCAATTTCTCCATATAAAATTTCCTGGATATAAGCGTTTTTCTATCGAAGGTGGGGAGTCAGCCATTGTTGCAATTGAAAGAGTTATTAGTGATTCTGCAGATTTTGGTATTGAAGAAATAGTTCTTGGTATGGCCCACCGAGGACGGCTTAATGTTCTAACCAAAGTTATGGGGAAAGAATATGCGGCAATGCTGTCTGAATTTCAAGGCAATCTTGCATACCCAAGTGGTCTTGAGGTATCTGGTGATGTCAAATATCACCTTGGTTACTCTTCTGATCGAGCACTTGCTGGTGGTAAAAAAATACACTTAAGTTTATGTCCTAACCCATCTCACCTTGAGGCGGTAAATCCGGTTCTAGCTGGAAGAGTAAGAGCAAAACAAAATACGAGATCTGTGCTTGGCATATCAATTCATGGTGATGCGGCTTTTATCGGGCAGGGAGTGGTTGCTGAAACCCTGACTTTGAGCAACATTGAAGGTTATAAAGTTGGTGGTATCGTGCATATTGTCATTAATAACCAAGTTGGTTTTACTGCAAATCCTAGTTGTGCACGCTCTTCTTTTTATTGTACTGATGTAGCAAAATCAATAGAAGCTCCAATATTTCATGTTAATGGAGATAATCCAGAAGCCGTGAGTTTTGCCGCGAATTTGGGAATGGAGTATGTGCAGAAATTTAAAAAGGATGTGGTGATTGACATAATATGCTACCGCAAATATGGCCATAATGAAGGCGATGAGCCAAATTTTACTCAGCCACTTATGTATAAAGCAATATCAAAGCATAAAACTCCAGGCACGCTGTACGAAGAGAAGCTGACTGCAGAGAAAGTGCTAGGTAGCGATGAAGTAAGTAAATTACGCAGCGAATTTAGAACAAGAT
Organism: Wolbachia endosymbiont (group B) of Horisme vitalbata; assembly: GCF_964028625.1. NCBI lineage: Bacteria > Pseudomonadati > Pseudomonadota > Alphaproteobacteria > Rickettsiales > Anaplasmataceae > Wolbachia > Wolbachia endosymbiont (group B) of Horisme vitalbata. The sequence continues at coordinate 1,022,986 of NZ_OZ034797.1, read as the reverse complement.
TAGATAAAAGCCTTACTGAGTCAACGACTTATACTCCGAAGAAAGCTGACTGGTTTGATGGAGTGTGGTTAAAACTCAGGAGAGCAAAGTTGAACGATTTGAGTGAATATTATACGGACTCTGGTGTTTCACCAGATGAGCTAAAAAAATTAGGTGTACACATAAATAGCAATATTCCAAGTAGTTTTAATCTCAATAATAAAGTCAGAAGAATACTTGATGGCAGAATAGACAGTATAAATTCCGGTAGCAACATAGACTGGGCAACTGCTGAAAGTCTTGCATTCGCGTCATTGCTTAAAGAAGGAATAGGAGTGCGCTTGTCAGGACAAGATTCTGGTCGCGGTACCTTCTCGCACCGTCATTCAAGACTTGTTGATCAAGTAACAGAAGAAACGTTTATTCCACTGAACAACATAAGTGAGAAGCAAGCTCGCTTTGAAGTTATAGATAGCGCACTATCTGAGTATGCTGTGATGGGTTTTGAATATGGATATAGCCTTGATTCTCCTTATTCACTTGTGCTCTGGGAAGGGCAGTTCGGTGATTTTGCAAATGGCGCGCAAATTATGATCGACCAATTTATCTCATCTGCAGAAACAAAGTGGTTGCGGTCAAGTGGTCTAGTTTTACTTTTGCCTCATGGTTATGAAGGGCAGGGGCCTGAGCATAGTTCTGCTCGTATAGAGAGGTTTTTGCAGCTCTGTGCAGAGGATAATATGCAGGTGGTTAATTGCTCTACTCCTGCGAATTATTTTCATGCTTTACGCCGACAAATTAATCGAGATTTTCGTAAGCCTTTAGTGGTGTTTACACCTAAATCACTATTGCGTCATAAAAGCGCAGTTTCTAACCTTTCTGACTTTGAAGGAAAATTTCTTACGGTAATTCCAGAGTGTAGAAAAGGTTTAGTTGCAAGTGATAAAATACGTAAAGTTGTAATATGTAGTGGTAAAGTTTATTACGACATAATTGAAATGCTTGAAGCACAAAAAATAAACGATATAGCAGTAGTGCGTTTAGAACAATTTTATCCATTCCCGGCCGATAAACTAGGCAGTGAACTTGAAAAATATAAGAACGCTGAAATTACATGGTGTCAAGAGGAACCAAAAAATATGGGAGGATGGTTCTTTGTCAACCCATTGATAGAAGAGGTATTGTCTGGCCTCAATGCTCAAGCAAAAAGACCTAAGTGCATTGCAAGACCTGCTGCTGCATCTCCTGCATGTGGTTATGCTAATGTCCATGCTCAACAACAAGCAGAAATTTTGAAGCAAGTTGTGCATGTACAATTGTGCAAACACTAAATGGCAATAGGTCAGGCTCATTAATTGTACCTAGATAACTTATAGCAATAAAAAAATTTCCATATCACAAAGAAGATTTTGGCAAGCAAAACTAGTTTACAGATTCTTAAACTTTATATTCTATAACTAGAATAAATTTTAAGGAGTATTTTATGAGTAATAATAACACTTTTCCATTACAATCTCATGCTATTACAAAAAAAGAAGAGAGACCAAATTCTCGAATAGAACTTAAGGTTGAAAATGACGAGCTTATTGATGTCAAAACAGGTGAATCTACTGGCAAAAATTATGAAGAATGCTTTAAAGTTATGCTAAAGAATAAAGATAATATTACACTTAACCAATACGATAGGCTTGAAGGAGAGTGCAATGATAGTGAATGCCAAGCTTGTATGGATGCATTTAATGCTGCTATAATAACAGTTATAGCTCTTCTCATAATAATCCAAACAAGTTAAGATATGGATTTATGGTAGTGGGGTTTGTATGCCAGCAGCGTATAGTTACGACTTAAGGAAAAAAGCAATGGAAGCATTGGATGAAGGAGAAAGTAGAGCAAATGTTGCCGAGAGATTTAAAATTGGAAAAACAACTCTATATGAGTGGCAGAAAAGACGTAAGGAAACGGGAGATTTTCAGTCAAAAAAGCCTGGAAGCGTAGGATATAACCATAAAATTACTGACTGGAATGTTTTTACCAAATTTGCAAAAAACCATGGTGGCAAAACTCAGTCAGAGATGGCTAAACTCTGGGGCAATATCAGTAGACAAACGATTCACCGTGCACTTAAAAATATTGGATTTACAAGAAAAAAAGACCTACGGATATAAAGAAAGAAATGAAGAGAAGCGAGCTCACTTTTCAAAGGTTATAGCAACAAAACGTCATGAAAATCTTGTATATATTGACGAATCTGGAATAGATAATACAGAAGACTACCCATACGGATACTGCAGAAAAGGAGAGAGGTTTCATTCACTAAAATCAGGTAAAAAAGCTCAGCGGGTCAGTATGATTGCAGCTCTAAATAAAGAGAAAATCATTGCTCCATTGACCTTTGAAGGATATTGCAATAAGGATGTTTTCGAGGCTTGGTTTGAGCAGTTTTTAACTCCAATTTTAAGGTCTGGCCAAACTGTAATTCTTGATAACGCTACTTTTCATAAATCTAAAAAAATAGATAATCTTGCTAAAGGAGTTGGTGCTGAAATTCTTTATCTTCCTCCATATTCTCCAGACTTTAACAAAATTGAGCATCAGTGGTTTGCTATAAAGAACAGAGCTAGAAAAAATATCCCTATTTTTAAGTCTTTCCGTCAAGCTGTTGATTCTGCTTTTTTATTCTGACTATTATGAGAAGAGCTATACCTGGATTGAAACTTAAGACGTAAAGGTAGAGAGGCATTTTTAAGAATAAAATAAATGGAGTCAGAAAAATCAGCGAATATATTTTCGAATATTGTGCTTAATCTGAAATCAATAGTGCTCAATAGAATTTAGACATAGGCTCGTTGAGCCTATGTACACCCAGATAACTTACAGCAACCCTCGATAAATATATGGTTGATTACTGAGGCTTAGCATTGCTTATGGTAGCCCACTTAATTTATTTCACTTCCACCAAGGGAATATTGTTCCAGCTATTGCTGCCATAGTTATCAATAGAAGCGTTTAGGTAATCTGTATCAAATCGTACTGGTACATCAAATTCGAAGCTTGCGGTGATTATTGTACCTTTTGCTGGTGGTTTCATAAATGCTATTTCTCCAGTTGAATAATTCACTGAATATTTTTCTGTCTTTTCACCATCTAGGTAAATTTTTATTGTATCATGCACTGGCTTTTTAATAGTTCGTGTATGCTTGTCTTTTCCACTTATGTAAGTTTTCATCAGTTGAAAGATCGTTTTTTTATCGTCTCCTATGCCAATTTCTTGATTGATAACTGTAAAGTCTGACCAATCCTTAAAACGAAACCCTATTGCTTTACCTTTTCGTGCCTGAAAAAATGTTATGAGTTCTGTTAGCTGCTCGTTTGACCTAACTCCATAAGCTATGTTATACCTGGCACGTGCACGAGACCAATTAATATTGCGCTGCTCACAACCATTATGAGTTGTTACAACGTCAGTGGAAAATTCAGGTCCTCCAGTAGAGCCATAAGATATATTTTCTGGAAATCTAATTTCTGTAAATGACATATGCCCTCCTGTAAAAATAAAATTGAGTTGATATAGATGAAGTAGGAAAGATCTTAAATTTTTGAAGCTGCTTTATCAATCAGGCTATAAATTTTAAATCCCGTTTCTTCTAAAAAAGTAAAGGTGTTGTTTTCTCCTACCTTACCTTTCAGTTCGTTAATGTCTTGATGACTCTGCGTTAACTGATATACACAAACACATGCAATGGCTAAAGCAACTCCAGCAAGACATGCTAAAGGAATTGGTTGAGTAAAAACAGCAGCTATAGCAGATGCTGTGAATGCTATAGCTGTTATTACAGTAGTTATGCTATAGATAGCTTCACCTCTGTAACTATTGATTAATTTCTTTTGTATTTCCTCTTGTTGTGTTTTTTGCTCGTGTGGATGAGAAATAGTAATTACTGTATCCGTATGAATTGGCTCACTAGCGCTGGTATCAATTCTCTCTTGTTGTGTTTTTTGTTCTTTATGATCTTGCGCAATTGCTGCTTTGCTAGTTTTGATATTATATTGTTCTTCTTGCTCTGATTGATCAGAAGCAGGAACTCTTTTACCTATTTCAAGAATTTCTTCACTGGAATTTTTTTTCATATCCTTAGAAGTTTCACTCAAGATCTTTGCTGTATTTTCACAAATTTTATTGTGTGTTTTTTCTAACATTGCTTCATGATTTTGTGAATTTGTTTCATCAATACTTCTATCAGCAGCTCTTTCTTTTAGTGGTTTCTGCTCTGATTGATTAGAAATAGGAGTGCTTTTATTCGAAAAAATCGGCTCACTAGTGCTGCTTTTTTGTCGTACTGGTTGCTCAGAAGCAGAAGCTTCTGTAACCTCACCAAAGATTTCTTCATTAGAAACTGATTGATTTTCTGTTATATCAGAAGGGATTTTGCTAAGAAGTGGCACAAAATGCCTCATGTAATTCACTACTCCTACAGTCTTTTTACTGTTATCCATCTTTAGTTGATCAAGATTCTCGCCTTCTATAAAAAACTCAGGGTCATCATGTGCTGTAATTTTAGTTACTGTAACTTTTTGACTTTCTTCATCTATTGAATAAATATAAAGCTCCACTTCGTACTTCTCACATATCATTCTACCTTCAATGTCTGGACGACCCCATATAGGTGCGTCAGCTGTATGTGTATTAGTAATATACTCTAAATATTTGAAAAAAGACTTCGCCTTGTCTTGCTTATTAAGTCCATTTTCGCTTATTACTTCTCCATCCGGATCTTTTTGAGGTACGAAATACTCTCCGGCATCTCTTATTACCGCTTTATAAACCCACTGATCTGGCTTTCTGTTTGCTCTAGCATAATCTGCGCAGTCTTTTCTTAATGATTTTGCAGTAAAACGATAATCAGGTTTTATGTTTAATTCATTCAATCCTTGAGCCACAGAGTCAAAAAAGCAATCCCCTGTCTTTATAGCAGCCCCGATTTTTAGTTTTTCAGGATAAGCGCTCTTTAGATTATGCAATAAATCACTTGATTTTTTATTTTCTTTGATTTTTTGAAAAAGAGCAATTGGCTCTCTTACATAGTTAGAATCTCTCATGTTATAACTCCAAAATAATAATTGTATTTTAATAGATTAACCAGCCTAGGAAGGCTAATTACTTAAGGTCGTGCTGTGTTGCAAGCAAACATCACCTACTTTTCTTGAACTAATATGTAGCCTATACATATTGTTACTTACTATATCTTAACTATACTTAAACTTTCTTGTGCTGTCAAGCAGGAAATTTATTAATCTTTTAACTCATTCACTTTTTTGCGTAATATATTCAAATCAGTTTTTCCTACAAAAAGACTATCTCCTATTATCAAAAAAGGTGTACCGCCTACTCCCAACTCCCTTACTAAAAGTTTACTATTGTTTATCATGTGCTCAATTTTGTCTGCATTATTTTTCATAGAGTTATTAAAATCTTCCTCGTTAATCCCTATACTTTTTACTATATCCAATATAGTTTCGTCTGAAAATTCTCCTCTGTGATCTAGTGCAGCATAGTGAAAATCTAAGTACTTTTCTTTATCGATAAAATAAGTTGCTAAAGCACCTTTTGCTGCCTTTAAGGAGTTGTTACCAAGTATTGGAGCATCCCTAAAGATATATTTAATTTTGCCATCATTGATCAACTGTTTTATGTCATTCTTTATTGCCTTACAATAGCCACAAGAATAGTCAAAGAACCCTACAGCTATGACATTGCTATTTTCATTTCCTGAGTAAGGATAAGTGGAGTCGAATATTTCATTTTTATGCTGAGAAATTTTATTTTTGGTTGCATTAGCATAACTATTTTTAGCTGACTCTTCCTGGAGAGCTTTTAGAACTCTATCAAAATTTTTACTGATGTAATTATCCAATCTCTCACCTATATAATCATCATTTAAGTTCTGACTGCGGTGCGAAAGCCAATTGTTTATTACTGGTAAACTTGCTACTGCAAGTATAAAAATCAATAAAAATGGTATTTTAGACATACACTTACTTAAAGAATACAAATATTAAAGAAATGCTCAATGTTAAAACATTTTTATCAAGAAATGCAAACTTTATAAAATGAAATTTAAGATATTTTTGTAAAGTTCATCATAAGATTTGGTGATGAAAAATTTTGCAGAGTAAGGCATTTATAAAGATTTAGATAGTCTTTACCGCTATTTCTAGCAAATTGTAAGCAAAAAAGTTGATTATCTTGTAATCGCTGCATATAATATCGGTAAGCGCGTCGCTAAGTAATATGAACACACTAAGTCTTACATTTCCGATAGTGTTGTTCGGATATAATAGAATGATTTTTCAATAAATGTAAGTAAAAAATGAGGTTTTTAAAAGCTGTCTTTAACTTAGCAATGTTAGCATTTTTTGTAGCTTCGACAGCTGAAGCAAGGTGGAGTAAGTACGAAGATGCTTCTGTCGAGGTTAAGTTTTCTAATGTTAACATTAATGTTAATAGAGATGGTACCTACGAAATGGAAGTAGAGCTTCAAGCAAAAATACTCAAGGAGTCTGGGCGTGATAGATTTTCTCTGTATAGTTTAATCTACAATGATGATAGTGCAGATTTGACTGTTTTAGAAGCTAAAACAGCTTATAACGGAGAGGAATATATAGTTACTGAAGATATGATGGAGGATAAGCCACTGGCTAGTCCTGGCAAAGGCTTTGATCAGCTAAGGCAAGTAACCATACCATTTCCCAAAATAGAAATTGGCACAGAAGTATATTTAAGATATAAAAAAGTTAACAAAAAGGTTCCTGTTGATAATTTTTATGGCTTGAGCTTCTCTTATTATGGAGATTATTTACAAGCAGAAAATACTAAAATCAACTCTGAATTGCCTCTAGAGATTAAAGTGAATGATCCAAGAAAAGTATTAGAGATTGCTGAGGAAAAAAAGGATGGTGTACATTATATAAACATTACCTTAAAGAAAGCAATTTATGAAAACACAATAAATGAACCACATAATGGAATATTGAATATTAAACATAACACTTGGGTATCACTGTCGAGCCTATCTAAATGGGATGATTTAGCTAAAAAATTAGCTCCTGGATATCATAGCGTCATTAATCAGCCACTTCCTGCAACTTTTATAGCTATAGCAGAATCTGCTGCCAATAAAAATACTGATGAGGAGAAAATTAATGCAGTCACTTCTTTATTGAATGAAAAAGTTCAATATATGGGAGATTGGCGCACAGTCTCAGGAAAATATTTTCCACGAGATTTAGAGAAAATTGCTGATTCTCAAGTTGGGGATTGCAAAGACTTTTCTGCTAGCACGGCTGCTATTCTGCAAAAACTTGGTTATAAAGTTCAACCTATTTTAGTTATTAGAGGAACTACTAGCACTTCTAATCCTGAAGCATTACCTAATATGGGTAATTTTAATCATGTGATGCTCAGAGTAATAAATAGAGATGGAAAAATATATTGGATTGATCCAACTAACACTGTCAGTATGGCACAGGGTATTTTTCCAGACATTGCTGATAGGAGTGCTCTAGTACTGGATTCTGAGGAAGCAGATTACATAAAAATTCCTGCTGTAAAAGCTGAAAATTCAAAAGTGATATCTCATAGTGAATTAACTATAGAAGATAATGTTGTAAATGAATATGGCCGGCTTACCGTGCAAGGGGAAGCAGCCTTAGGCTTAACAGGTGTTGGATTATATTATTCAAATGAGCAATTAAGGGATTCTGTTTTTCATATGATTAGTGGGGTATATCTTGATGAAGAAGAAAAGAAGTTCTTAGAATTGCCTGACCTTACTTTACGTAATGTAGAAGATCTTACAATCAAATATGAGTTTCAGCAAAAAAATAAGATTTTTAAGACAAATCTAGGACCTGCTTTGAATTTAGGAGATAATTGGCTTAATGATGTTGTCAATACAGCTTCTGACCAAGTGTCAGACCTTTTTATTGGTGTTCCTAAAACTAAGGAAAGCCATATGATAATAAAAGATATCAAAATTAAAAACTGTGAAAATTTGAATTTTGAAATAGATTCTCCTTGGTTATATGTAAATAGGTTCTGTAAATATAAAAATGATGGAACCGAATTTAGCAATTTAATAACCATAAAGAAAAGCTTTATTACCAATGAAGAATTAAAGACTGCTGAATATAAAAACTTAAAAAGCGAATTGGAGAATAATTTTTCTAGAGCCTCTATAATAATAAGTGAATGAGTTGTGCTGGGAAAAGCACTTCTTAAAAGGCTTAAAATTTTTAAAATATGTACAATAACTTACGCGACTTCATCAGAGCATTAGAAGAAAAAAAAGATCTAATTAGAATTAAAAAAGAAGTTTCAACTATTCTTGAAATGACAGAAATTCATCGTAGGGTTTTGTCAAACAAGGGACCAGCTATCATCTTTGAAAATGTTGTCACAGAAAATGGCAAAAATTCAATTCCCGTTTTAGTGAATTTATTTGGTACTATTGAGAGAATTGCATTCGGACTTGGTATAAATTCTGATGAATTAAGGGATCTGGGTAAACTTCTAGCATTTTTGCGATCACCTGAGCCGCCAAAAACCTTCAAAGATGCTGTGAAAATGTTTCCTCTACTAAAAGTTGTATTGTCGATGCGGAGCAAAGTTGTGAGCAAAGCCCCATGTCAAGAGGTGGTGCTAACTGGGGATAAGGTGGATCTTAGTTTGCTACCTATTCAGACATGCTGGCCAAACGAGCCTGCACCGCTTATCACTTGGCCACTTGTGGTAACAAAAGGACCAACAGCAGACAAGCAAGATAATTTTAATCTTGGAATATATCGTATGCAGGTTGTGAATAAAAAAACGACTCTCATGCGCTGGCTTGCACATCGTGGTGGTGCAGGTCACCATAAACGGTGGAAGGAGAGGGGGCAAAATATGAAGTTTCCTGCGGCTGCTGTGATTGGTAGCGATCCTGCAACGATTATTGCTGCGGTAACTCCGGTGCCGGAGACTTTATCAGAATACCAATTTGCCGGGCTGCTGCGAAAAAAACCACTTGAGCTTGTAAATTGTAAAACTATTCCTCTTCAGGTTCCAGCTCATGCTGAGATCGTTCTGGAAGGATATGTAAGTTTAGATAAGTATAGAGATGAAGGGCCATACGGAGACCATACCGGTTACTATAATGCTGTTGAACAGTTTCCTGAGTTTAACATTACTGCAATTACAATGCGCAAAGATCCAATTTATCTCAGCACTTTCACTGGCAAGCCACCAGATGAACCATCAATTCTTGGTGAAGCACTCAACGAAATTTTTGTGCCGATTCTCATCAATCAGTTTCCGGAGATAGTAGATTTTTATCTGCCTCCAGAAGGTTGTTCATATAGAATAGCGGTAGTGTCGATAAAAAAGGCTTATCCAGGGCATGCAAAAAGAATTGTTATGGGCATACTCGCTTTTCTCAAACAGTTCTTATACACCAAATTTATTATAGTTGTTGATGATGATATAAATATACGTGATTGGAAGGAAGTGATGTGGTCAATGTCAACAAGGATGGACCCTGTACGTGATACAATCATGATAGAAAGTGCCCCTATTGATTATTTAGATTTTGCTTCCCCTGAAAGCGGTCTCGGAGGTAAAATAGGGTTTGATGCAACAAACAAACTTCCACCTGAAACCAAACGAGAATGGGGAAGAAAAATTGAAATGAGCGAGGAAATAATAAAGAAAGTTACAGAGAAGTGGAAGGAATATGGGTTGACAGATGATTGAGATATGATGTAGACTACCGCCGTGTATTTAGGTGTGGTTTGTGAGGCTTTTATATCTTTTATTTTTGTCGGCATGTTTTTCTCTGTATTACTATGTGGGTCCTACATTCTCGCCTTGCCCAAAAGCAACAGTTTGCTTCTCACCTGAAGAAGACTGTGCTGTACCGATAATCAGCGAGATAGACCAATCTAAAGAATCTATCTTAGTTCAAGAATATACATTTACTCTTGGAACAGTTGCAAAATCTTTGATTAACGCCAAAGAGCGTGGTGTTGATGTTAAAGTCGTCTTAGATAAATCACAACTCCATTCAAAATATAGTGTCATAAGCGAATTGTTTTCAAATGGAATACCGATTTGGATCGATAATAAGCCAAAAATTGCTCATAATAAGGTAATAATTGTTGATAATCAAAAAGTCATCACAGGATCGTTTAACCTCAGTAAGACAGCTGAAAAGGGAAACGCTGAAAATTTATTAATTATTGAAAATTATCCTGAATTAGTCCAGCAGTATGTGAAGAACTGGGAAATACGAATGTCACAATCCTATCAATATGCTCCCTAGATACTTGATATCAAAAAAAGTCTTTTTATTGATAGATTTAATTTCTTGTGATATAATAAATTAAAAGGTTTTAAGGGGTAGGTAATGGATTACATAAATGATGCTGCTGATAGTTACGCTGCCATTCATGATTTTTTTCAAAATAATGGTGTTGGAGATTACAAAGTTTAATGCAATTATGGTGGTGTACCGTATGCTACTGACGAATATGTACATTCTGGAGACAAATTTTGGAGCAATAATTTTATAGACTCACATTTTGGAAGGGAAATAAAAATGTATCCTCAAAGTGAGCTTTTAGCTAAAGAGTATGCTGGTAATACACTACCGGTTTCAATATCACTAGACAAGGATCTAATAAAAATAAAAGAATGTCAGAAAAAAACTAAATTTGTAGAACTAGAAGGGGAATCAGGTGATATAGTATATGATAAGCAAAAGCATATAAAGTGCTACACGACAAAGTTATCATATGACGATGTTTCTGTTCATAATAAAAACGAAGTTTCAATACTGAATATTAGATATGATATGCCAAATGATCTGAGATACAGTTTAAACATAGCCTTCACAAAGGTTAATGATAATCAACCAGGTTTTTGGCAAAAATTTAAAAATATGTTTTAATAAAGTAGCTTCTCAATCAGGAATATTCTGGTGGAAAATGAATATCTACTTAGTAATGAATTTGGTCAGTAGCTACTAAGTTTTTCTTATAGCTATACAACGAAGGTTTGCTGGTCTTACATTTATTCTCTGCAAGACAAAAAATTCACATAATTGTACATAGTATGGAATAAATAAACTTCCACTATATTTTTCGATTAAACTTACCTTTTCTCTATTGAACAGATTTCGTATTAAATCTTAAGCTCAACGCACCTAAATATATAAGCATTCCCAGCAAAATCATAGGTATAGAAAGAAATTGTCCCATAGTTAAATTGAACCATAAATAGCCAATTTGATAGTCTGGCTCGCGGAAAAATTCAACCACAAAACGTGCTATTCCATACCACATAACTGCAATACCAGTTGTTGCACCGTAATACAGTTTCACTCTAGTCAAGAAAAACAGTGAATTTGCAACTACAAAAAGTAGCGCTCCTTCAAAAAATGCCTCATAAAGTTGGCTTGGATGGCGCAATAAATTATCACCATTTTCTGGAAATACCATACCCCACGGCATATTTGTAACCCTGCCAAATAACTCTCCATTTATAAAATTACCTATGCGGCCTAGAAGTAAACCTATCGGAACTCCACAAGAAATTAGATCCAGTGTGTAAAATATAGGAATGTTATGTCTTCTACAGGAGATTATTACTGCAAGCAAAACTCCTATAGCACCGCCATGAAATGACATACCTCCTTCCCAGGTCTTTAGTATTTCGATAGGATTGCTTATATAGAGAACTGGATCATATATCAATACGTACCCAAGCCTACCTCCAAGGATAATGCCTATAATAACGGCTGTTAATAACGAATCGTAAAAATTCTTAGTAAATATTTTTTGATTGTCTAGCTTATGTAAATACCAATATGCAAAAACTATACCCAAAACATATGCTAAAGAGTACCAATATATAGAAACAGGACCGATGCTAAAAATAACTGGACTTAAAGACATATTTTACTACAAATTATTCTTAGACAATCTACTTTTCTCACGGTCCCACTCTCTCTGTTTTATAGTTGCTCTCTTATCGTAGAGTTTTTTTCCTTTAACAATAGCAATTTTAGTTTTTGCCAACCCTTTATCATTAAAATAGATAGAAAGTGGCACAACAGTTATTCCAGAGGTTTTGATTTGACCAATTAGCTTATTTATCTCTTTTTTATGCAAAAGCAATTTTCGTTCTCTTTTTGGCTTGTGATTCTTTTGGTTTGCAGCTTTATACTCTGCGATATGCATATTGTTTAGCCATATTTCACCTTTTTTTTCAGTAACGTAAGCATCAGAAATGTTTGCTTTTCTTTCCCTTAGTGATTTCACTTCACTACTTAAGAGGATCATACCTGCTTCAAATTCTTCTAAGATAAAGTATTCAAACCTTGCTTTTCTATTTTCTGCAATAACTTCCATATCTAAAGATATCTTTAAGCTTCAATATATTACAGAACTTTTGGTTTAATTCATAACAAAACAATTATCTCAGTAAATGCAAGTTTGGTTAAAAAAGCTCCAATCTTCCTGCAAGTGTAATTTGTTCCACTCTTCCTACTGCCATTTCAGCCCTAGGACTAGCATTACCTGACAAAGAACTTATCACATCTTTGCAGCCCCATTCAATAGCAAAGTGTAAAGGAGCATATCTATTATTGTTCTGTTTACTAACATATGCCCCACTTTCAATTAAAATATCTCTTATACTTTCATGATCGCTAGCAAAATGCAAAGGAGTGCGTCCACAACTATCCCACACATTAACACATGCTCCATGTTCAATCAGAGTTCTTACTATGTTTTCATTATCACTTTCAGCAGCAAAATGCAAGGGAGTGCTTCTATAATTATCCCACGCATCGACATATGCTCCGTGTTCAATTAGAGCTATTACTATGTTCTCATAGCCACTCTTAGTAGCAAAATGTAGAGGAGTGTGTCCATCATTGTTCTGCGCGTTAACATCTGCTCCACATGCAATTAGAGCTCTTACTACACTTTCATTCCCACCTTCGGCAGCAAGATGTAAAGGTGTACATACACCTACGACAATGTTGCAAATTTTTATTTTCCTTTCCATTATGTCCAGAAGAGTTCGGTAGCTCTTTTACGCGAAATACCACATTTACGTCCTCAAGGTTAATTTCAATTCTCTTGACCAATGTTCTGATAATATCACGTTTAGTTAACCAGTCTGCGTTATCAAGGTTTAACGTAATATTGGAAGAAAAGTCTTCTAAATTGGCCACAACCAGAGTTACCTCCTGTTCTAATTCCTTTTGATAAAATATCTTTTTCTTCTCTTCTTTAATTGTTTTTAAGCTTTGTTTCATTGCTTTAATTCGTGGTTCAAATTCCTCTTGATTGATATATTCTTGAGCATAACTATCGATAAGTCTAGCAATACCACGTTTTAATTTATTTTCTTGTTTCTCTAGCAGGTCACTTTTTTGATCCAATGATGATTTTTTTAGTTCTGAAAGCCTACGCTTGTATTCTTCTAAAATCCTGTTTGGATTTTTCAATAACTGCTTAACCTCTTCCCACACAGCTGTTTCTAATGCATCTGAGCGAATGGGTTTATTGTCACAAATCTTATTACCACCAAAACGGTAAGAATCTTTACCACTACAACGGTAATATGCATAATGACCACCTTCTTCTTCTCGTCTACTTCTCATGCAAGTTCCGTAACATCCGTAATTACAACGCTTACATATGACTAAACCTTGTAGTAAGTACTTTGCTCCTCTTTTTCTTGTCCTTGCTACTTTTCTATTTTCAGCTAATTGTTCTTGAACAATATCAAATATATCTTCATCTACTATATTTGGCACTTTAATATAAATCCAATTTGCTTTTTCAACAGGATAGACAGAGTGGTTACTTTTTGGCTGCTCACAAGAGCCTTTCTGTGGTCTTACTTGCTTTAATCTTACTCCTAACCTTCTTCTACCAAAAGCTGCTTGTCCTTTGTAAGCAGGGTTTTTCAACATACTCCAAATTGTACCTTTATTCCAGCGTTCTTTTCCTTTTTGTGTCTTAATGGACATAGTATTTAGCCGACGACATACTTCCCCAATACTTGTTCTTTCTCTGCCTATCCACAAAAATACTTTACGAACGACATCAGCTTCTTTTTCGTTAATCTCAAATAAAGCTTGTCCTCCTCCCATATGCTTATCTATATAACGATAACCATAAGGAGCTCCTCCCATTACATTTACATAGCCTTTGTTAGCTGCATAGATTTTACCACGACGACTTCGTTCCATAATTTTCGCACGTTCATATTCTGCTATCATACCTTGCATTTGTAACAGTAATTGAGATTCTGGGTTACCGTTAATCTCATAATTTAAAAAAACCACTTTTGCTCCTGCTTTTTCAAATTCTTCAATCAGCACCATTTGATATGCATATTTTCTAGATAAACGATCAGGAGAATGAATGTAAATCTTATCAATTTTACCTTCTGTTACTTTATCACGTAATTTTTCTAAATCAGGGCGGACTAAATGAGATCCACTGTAGCCGTTATCAATAAATTTATACTCACTTAACAATCTGTATCCGTCCAGATTAATTTGCTTCTCTAAAGCTGCAATTTGACTTTCTATCGTATTTCCTTCTACTTGTTTCCCCGAAGAAACTCTCGCATATAAACATACTGTTACCATTTGACCCTCCTTGAATCCCATTTTTATGTTTTAAGTTTTTTTGACTTATTTCCTTTGACACTACCTTTTCATAAGCATCTGATAAGCATTGTTCTGCTAACCGATTAGGTTCATAGCTACAGCTAATTTGGATAGCTAATCTCTTGTTTCTCATGACTTTTCCTTGAAATAATATGTTCATATCATTCCTTAAAGCCGATGGTTAATTGATTATTAGCGCTATAAGTAAATCGGACTCTTGGTTCTGGACACAGAAGTTTTCGAGAAATGGTTTTCTCTAGTTTTATTTTTATGTTTTTTGCAACATTGTCGGTAGTGTAAATACATCATTGTCCCACGCATTAACATTTGCTCCACTTTCAATTAAAATATCTAATATGCCTTTGTGGTTCCATTCAGCAGCAAAATGTAAAGGAGTGCATCCATCGCTGTCCCATGCATCAACATATGCTCCATATTCAATTAGAGCTATTACTATGTTCTCATAGCCACTCTTAGCAGCAAAATGCAACAATGTAGTTTCTACAGGATCTAGATCACTATGTGTAGTGAATATATGATTGATATTAAATCCACTATCTTCCCACCTCCGTAAATCAATTCTTTCTAATTTTATTTTTATTCGTTCAACTATGTTGTTCTTGCTTAAACCTGAAGTATCATTTATTTCTTCAAGCATTTTTAGAAAATCATCAAGCGTCATAATCTCCACTACTTATTAAAATAACTTGGTTATTATGTTCTTTGACACAAAAATCAAGAACTTTTTATTTTCCTAAAAAATCATTTAAGTTATACTCCAAATCATGAAAGTCAGGCAAAATATTAAGTTTTTTTCTCTATCATTTGTGATTTTGTCTTCTCTATGGATTACATTGTCTGGTTATTTTGAGCCTTTTTTTATTCTCTGTGGAGTATTTTCTTCTGTGTTCACATTGATTATCTTTAAAAGGTTAATTGATGCTGAAAGTGCCCTTAGTCAAATTCTAAATGATAGTGGTAGGCTGTCACTTTATCAGCTTATAAGTTATATACCTTGGCTAATTTACCAAATTATTTTTTCAAGTATTTATGTAACAAAAAAGGTGCTACGATTCAAATCTACAGTTGAGCCAATTGTTATTATAAGAGAATGCATAGGACATAATGATAAGACCATTGCATTATTTGCTAACTCGGTTACGATTACTCCTGGAACTTTAACTATCAATGTTGAAAAGAAGCAGAAAACATATTTATCTACCATATGTTTGATAGATAAAGATCTTGAAAGTGGCATTTCTGAAATAGAAGGTAAAGTCTTAAAAATGCTACACCTAGTTAAGTAATTGCTTTAAATAAGTTAACAGCGTCTCTGTATTCTCTTCTTAGGCTTTCAAGCATTTCTTTTGGAAGGCTATCAATAACAGTAGAACATAAATAATTGTACAAATCTTCTAGCCTTGATATGTTATTTTTCTTCTTGCTGTTGAATTTGTACGGAAAAATGCCCTCCATAATTTCAATATCAACAACCTTATTTAAAAATGCATTTTCACTTGTTATGCTTATTCTTGTAAGTATAGTATTAATTTCAGGTTCATTACTCGTATAAATATCTGATAATTCTGCCATTTTAATGACGTATAAAGTT
The DNA here is from genome assembly GCF_964028625.1 of Wolbachia endosymbiont (group B) of Horisme vitalbata. Taxonomy (NCBI): domain Bacteria; kingdom Pseudomonadati; phylum Pseudomonadota; class Alphaproteobacteria; order Rickettsiales; family Anaplasmataceae; genus Wolbachia; species Wolbachia endosymbiont (group B) of Horisme vitalbata. The sequence continues at coordinate 1,006,669 of NZ_OZ034797.1, read as the reverse complement.
ACTACTTTTGATAAACAATTATCAGAATATTCACAATTTTTTATTACCTCCCACTGAGTAACCTGAGACTTGCTTGTTTTTGCATTGCTTGGTAATTTATTCATTGAATTTTCTCCATTTAATTCAGTGTAGTAAATTATACTAATACTTTGTTAAATAAATAATAACGCAGCCATAAAAATATGCATTTATTTACCATAAATTGTATAATATTCCTAAAATTAAATGTTAAAGTTACTTCAAACTGAATGATTTCTTTAATTCCATGTTATCCAGCAGTGTAAAATATTGCTACACAATAGTATTTATTCTAAAATAAACTTTCCTTTTGAGCTATTTTATTAATATCCATTCTTACGGCTGCACTAAAATGAAAAAGATAAAACTCGGAATACTAATTTCAGGTAGAGGATCAAACATGCAGGCTTTAATAGAAGCATGTCAAGATCAGAATTTCCCTGCTGAAACTGTGTGTGTTATCACAAATAATAGTGAAGCTGGAGGCCTTAAAATAGCAAAGCAAGCAGGAGTTTCAGCGTTTGTTGTTGAAGATAAGCCACTTGATACTGATAAAATTCATGAAATACTTGTTCAACATAAGGTTGATTTAATTTGCCTTGCAGGGTTTATGAGAATTATAAAGGCCAATTTCCTGAATAAATGGCATAACAAAGTTATAAATATTCATCCCTCTTTACTTCCGTCATTTAAGGGCCTAAATGCTCAGGAGCAAGCTCTGAAAGCGGGTGTAAAAATTACAGGATGTACTGTGCATTATGTTACTCCTGAAATTGATGCTGGAGCCATAATCGCTCAAGCTACTGTTCCAGTGTTACCAAATGATGATGTTCACAGTCTCTCAGAGCGCATTCTAGCTGAAGAGCATAAGTGTTATGTAAAAGCAGTAAGATCAATAGTAGAAGGTATTAACTATTGACCTTGAGCGTTTCTTCCAACTTCAACAAAAAATAAATTTTCAGGATTCAGTAAAGAACTTGCCAGCTTGTTTACTTTTTCCAATTGAACATCATTAATGATATTTGCATAATTATTTATATGGTTAATATCACGATCATCTATCTGCATACTATCCAGTAACATTGCTGTATTCGCATTATTGGATAGAAAAGAGAAGATAAGGTTATTTACTAAACTGGTTTTTGCATCCTTGAATAATTGTTCGTCAATTCCTTCCTCTTTTATTCTGCTAAATGTATCTTTTACTGCTGATATAGCTTTGCTAGCAGTGGAACTATCAGTACTCATAAATCCAGATATAATATTTCCATGCTTATTAGGAACATTACGTGCACTAACACCATAAGTAATACCTAGATTTTGTCTCAACTCTTTCATCAGTATTGAGTTTAGACTCATACCACCAAGCGCATTAATCAAAACACTAGCATTATAGTAATTAGGGTCTTCATATGCTATGCCTTTTTGAGCAAAAAGTATTACACTCTGTGGTATATCCATAAAAACGCTCTTACTTTCTGCAGGCCCAAATTCATTTTTTACAGATACCTTCCTAACTTTCGATCTTTTTGATGGTAACTTAGATAAATATTTATCGAGCAGCGTACTAACTTCTTCTTTTGTTGCACAACCAACAATACTAATAACGATATTATCCTTAGTAAAACTACGCTTTATGTATGTTAAAACATCGTCTCTAGTAATGTTCATTATAGTGTCTAGAGTTCCATATGGATCTCTTGAGTAAGGATGTTTTTTGAACAACAATGTATCTAACTCTTTTGCAGCAATAAAATAAGGGTCTTTTTCAAAATTATTAAAGTTTACTTTGACTTTTTCGAATACTCTATTTAACCCCTCAGGATCAACTTTAGGGCGCATTATAGCATCACTCAGTAGTGAAATTGCATCCTCTAGATTCTCAGATAAAGTGTTTAATGAAACCCTAAATGCTTCTAAACCAGCAGTAAAATTTAAACTAATTCCTTTATCCTCAAGCTTTTTCGCAAAATCTTTGGCATCATTTTTTCCTGCTCCTTCTTGAATTACAAGAGAAGTAAACCAAGCAAGCCCCTGCTTTTCTGCACTTTCATACACACAACCTGCATCTTTGAATGATATATTAAGTGAAACTTTTGGTAGATCATGGTTTTCAACAAATAAAAACTTAAATCCTTTATTAGTAGTAACCTCCTCTATATTTAAGTGACTGCTTGCTTGCAAATTAAAGCCTAGACAGAAAAAAAATAGAAATACATATTTACTTATCTTCATTATTACCTCCTTTTGGTAGCAAACGACCAACTAATTTATTAGTAGAAAAGATAGCGTGAACTTTATTATTTACATCCTCTAGATTGACATCATTAATTTTGCTATATGAAATGTCTATTTCATCAAGTGGAATACCTAGTGCTAGACGTGGTATATAAAACATTGCTATATTAGTTAAATCAGATAGATTATCAAGCTGTGCTGCTTTGTATTTAGACTTTGTACTTTGCAACTCTTCACTTGTTATTCCTTCAGAGTTAAAGTGATTAATAGAATTTTCTAACTCTCTTGCAACAGCATCCAAATTCACCCCGCTTTTTGGAGTTACCCGAATCTCAATGTAACCATTACTAAAAGCTAAGCTATTATAATAAGCAAACACTTCTACTGCTACATTCTTATCTAGAACTAAATCTTTATATAGCTTACTAGACTTGCCATTCCCCAAAACATCAACTGCCAAATCAACAGGAAAAGTTTCACTTATTTGCTCAAATAAAGGAACACTATAGCGAAAGTATAAAACTGGCTCTTTTACTTCAGTGCTTTCTAAAATTACCGATATATCTGCATTATGTATTGAATCTTGGTTCGGATAATGCTTAACTACAGGCTCAGCTTTAATTGCACCATATTTTTCCTTTGCTAATCCCGCTACTTCTTCAAATTCTACATCACCAACAACGAGCAGTATAGCATTACCTGGATGATAATAGTTATCATGAAACCTTGTTATGTCATCTTGATTGTAAGTTTTAATATCGCTCTCCCAACCAATAACAGACCTACCATAGCCATTACGATAAAATGCACTGTTCATTTCCTCCCATAGTAAAGCTTCAGGATTATTATCAAATCTCATCTTTCTTTCTTCTAATACGATATTTTTTTCTCTATCTATTTTGTCTTGAGTAACATCAAAATTGCCCATTCTATCTGCTTCAATTTCCATTGCTAGTGGTAAATCTTTTTTGAGAACTAATTCGTAGTAGCAGGTGTATTCTTTAGTGGTAAAAGCATTAAATTGGGCCCCAATGCTGCCCAAAGTGGATTCTATGTCTTTAAATTTTCCTGTAGTTTCAAACATTAAGTGTTCAAAGTAGTGAGCCAAGCCTGCTTTGCCAATTGGGTCATCCATTCCCCCAACTTTATATATTATTGCATGAAAAACAGCTGGAATTCGGTGATTAGGTACTACATAAACATCCAATCCGTTACTGAGCTTAGCATGCTTTATGATTTCAGCTTCCAAAGAAATCGGACAAATGAAAAAAAACACAGATAGTATAAAAAAACTAAAGAATTTGCGAAGCATTATTTCATTCCTCATTTTGCTTAGAGATAGACCTATCATATATATACCACTTATATAACAATGTACACATTCCACAAACTATAGATAGATCTGCTAAATTAAAGGCTGGCCAATACCAATCATTGATATGAAAATATATGAAGTCATATACAGCTCCCCAATAGATTCTATCAATTACATTTCCGATCGCTCCACCAATCATCAGAGAAAAACTAAGGTAAATTGACTTATCATTAGATTTATATATCAAGTATGCAAGTATACCAATTATTAATATTGAACATGCTGAAAAAAAGAAGCTGCCATGCGGCAGAGTACTACACATTCCAAAGCTAATTCCTGAATTCCAAACTTCAACTAATTTCATAAAACTAGTAATCTCGATTGACTCCCCCTCATCAATCAAAGAGTTTATATACAATTTACTTGTTTGATCGAATGATACTATAATCAATATAATAACTAAACATATCCTTTTCATAAATTTATCTTTAACTGGTAAGCCTTCATTATATCACGATCTATCTGTTTTGTTAACTCGTTAATACTATGGAATTTTTTTTCTGCCCTAATAAATTTTAAAAGTTGTATATCAACCTTAAAATTGTATACATTTTCGTTGAAGTCAAATATATGCATTTCTACTATAGGTTTTTTTAAGTCCTTAAATGTAGGTCTCATACCAATGTTGACTACTCCATATAGCCAACTTGAACTATTTTCAGAAAATGCAACTTTGGCGTAATATGTACCAAACTTAGGTTTTATCATGTAATCTTCTATCGGAATGTTTATGGTTGGAAACCCTATTTCTCTACCTCTACATGCACCTTTTGTTACAATACCAGAAACTTGATAAGACCTACCAAGCAATTTATTAGCAATTTCTATTTCTCCTTTTTGTAAACACTCCCTGATTGAGGAAGAAGAGCAAATTTTTCTATCGATTATCAATGGCTCTAATTTAGTTAAAGAATATTCATACATCTGAGAATATTTTTCTAGAGTTAATATGTTACCCAATCGTTTGTGACCAAAAGTACAACTTTCTCCAACAGTTATATGTTTAGCACCATACTTCTTTACCAAAATCTTACCAATAAAGTCATCGCAGCTAACCTCAGAAAAACCTCTACTAAAATTAATAATATACAAGTAATCTATACCATAGCTGCTGATTAGTTCCTTTTTTTGTTCTTGATCTATTAACCTAAAATTGTTCCTACTAAATAAAACAGTTGATGGGTGAGGCTCAAAAGTTAAAACTGCAGAGGGTAATCCTCTTTCTTGTGCTACCTTCTTTAGATTGGAAATTGCAAACTTATGTCCTAAATGAACGCCATCGAAATTTCCGAAAGTTAGTGCCACATTATCTTTTATCCCTTGCTCACAGTTGTAAATAATTTTCATACAATTTGATATTTTATATATATTTTTTATATATAATAGTTGTATTTTATAAACTATGGAGATAAATCGTGAAAAACACTAAAGGAAAAGTTGTAATATATGTGAAGAAGTACTGCCCATTCTGCAAGAAAGCAAAAGAGTTATTGGATGAAAAAGGTGTGAAATACGAAGAAATTGATGTACTTAGAAACTCGGATTTGTTTGACGGTATAAAATCAAAATATAACGTCAGGACAGTTCCACAAATTTTTATTACTGATGAAAATGGTGATTATGTACATCATATTGCTGGATGTGACAAATTGATGGATCTTGAAAAAGAAGGAAAGTTGGATAATATGTTAAATAACAATGAAGATAGCATTAATGCAACAGCTTACACAAGCGGCAGTGATGAACACGAGGGATGTAATATAATACATAATGAAGATTTTATGTGATTTTTTTGTCTTACTGTTGCTGGCATACCCACTTTAAACAATTTTTAATGAATTAAAAATACAATTCATCTAGTGAGTTTTTTTAGTGGGAAAAAATGATAAAAAATATTATAATTGTTAGCAAAAACTTAATTAGTATTGAATTAATTAACAAACAAGATTTAGAGAGTTTCATCAAGATTTTCACAGTGCTTGATAAGCATATAGCAGCTAAAACTCTTTTTACAGAAGAAGTGACAATAGAGTATAAACAACACAATTGCATAGAAGTTGTTGAATTGATAAAAGATACAGGTTTTACATATCATGATGTTGAGAATGTGTTAAATCACCTAAGTAATCATGGAATGAAAGTACCAAGTAGCGTTATAGCAAGCACCCTTTCTTCTTCATACAATCACGCACTTGAGTCTAAGGATGTAGCATTTGCCTGTTCTAAAGGGTTGCCACAATTTTACATCAGGGTAAATAAGAATACCTTTATAATGACTCCTATAAGTGAAGAGAATCTGGAATTGAATTCGCAAAATAGCAAAATGCTTATAGAGTCATTAAAGAGCGAAAAAAGCACTTATGATTGCATAGTGGAAGAAAATATCATCAAAGTTATAGTGCATTCTGAAATACATCAGGCTATAAACTCGATTATAAAATCACTGATAAAGTCTTGCCTTTTAGCAAGAGATGAAGAAGAAAAATTCAAAGAGAAATTGAGACAACTTGCTTTTAAAGATCAAGCTTTTGTTGAGTATTCTAGCATCAAAACCATTCATAGATATCCGAATAACCATCCTCTGAGAAAGCATGAAAGTGTTATTAAAGATATAGAAAATATTTTATGTGATTTCATAATAAATGAGAACAGCGGGTTTGCTATAGAGCGGTTAAATAGACTGGGCTCAGAAGTCTCTCCAAATACTCCAAGAATCATCACTAAAACTATAGATAAGCTTGTTAAGTTTCACTAAAATGTTGTTGGAATGGTTTTAGCCAATGTCTACATATATCTGATTTTTACTGATTGAGTGGAGCAATTGAGCTGCTCTCTGTCATCCCAGCGTTTAACACTGGGATGATTTCGTTGTATGGTATCTTATATAGTGTTTTACAAATTCACATAGCTATTTCAAATTTACCCATATCAATGTCAGTAAATTTATTGAGAAAATATCACTTAGTTCTTTAAATTTATGTTTTTGGATATATATTAATCATTTATTTTCAAAGCCTCAATAAAAGCATTTTGTGGGATGTTTATGTTTCCTACAGAATGCAATCTTTTCTTACCTTTCTTCTGCTTTTCAAGCAGCTTCATCCTTCGTGTGACGTCTCCACCATAGAGCTTGGCTGTTACATCTTTTCTATACGGGTTAATCGTTTCTCTAGCAATAATTTTTCCGCCTACTGCCGCTTGAATCGCGATTTTATATTGCTGGCGTGGTATCAAGTCTTTCAAACGTGCACATATTTCACGGCCTCTTTTTTCTGCCCTGCTTTTATGAACAATGCAGGCTAACGCATCCACAGGTTCTCCATTAACTAAAAAACTTAATTTATCTATCTGACTTTCCTGATAATCGGATATTTCCCAATCTAAACTTGCATATCCCTTGGAAATTGATTTTAGTCTATCGTAAAAATCAAAAACAACCTCAGACAGCGGTAATTTATACTTCAGTAGTGCTGTTGTCGTATTACCAACATAAGATAAATCCTGCTGTTCTCCTCTCCTCTCTTCACACAGAGATAAAATCTCTCCTAAATATTGATCAGGTACCATTATAGTTGCAGTGATCCACGGTTCTTCCACTATTTCAATTTTTGTAGGGTCTGGCATATCGCTTGGGTTATGGATATTTAAAACTTTACCATTTTGTGTTGCAACTTTATATATAACACTCGGTGCAGTTGCTGTTAGATCTAAATCAAATTCTCTTTCGAGTCTTTCTTGAATGACTTCAAGATGTAGCATTCCTAAGAAACCGCAACGAAATCCATAACCTAGGGCATTTGACGTTTCAGCATCAAATGTAAAACTAGCATCATTTAAATGTAATTTTTCTAGTGCTTCCCTTAAATATTTAAAATCATCTGTGTTATTGGGAAAAATACTGCAAAATACTACAGGATGTACTTCTTTAAAGCCAGGTAATGCCTTGCTGCACGGCCTTTTCTCTTCAGTAATAGTGTCTCCTACTTTGCAGTCTGCTACTTCTTTCATTGAAGCAGTTATAAAACCAACTTCACCTGCTGAAAGTTCACCAGTCATAACTTTTTTAGGAGTGAAAATACCGATATTATCGACCTGATATGTAGCATTATTAGACATCATAACGATTCTCATGCCTTTTTTTAGTACTCCATTTTTAACTCGCACTAAAATTACTACTCCTAGGTAAGGATCATACCAACTATCAACTAAAATTGCTTGCAGTGGAGCATTTGTATCACCTTGAGGAGCGGGAAGTTTTGTCACTATAGCTTCAAGTACATCCTTTATCCCAAGACCAGTTTTTGCCGATATCAAAATTGACTCAGTTGCATCAATTCCGATTACCTCTTCAATCTGAAGCTTTATCCTTTCTGGATCTGCAGCAGGAAGATCGACTTTATTAAGCACAACTATTATCTCATGATTATTGTCAATTGCCTTGTAGACATTTGCCAGAGTCTGAGCTTCAACTCCTTGGCTGCTATCTACTACCAAAAGTGAGCCTTCACATGCGGCTAAGCTTCGGCTGACTTCATATGAAAAGTCAACATGACCTGGTGTGTCCATGAGGTTGAGGCAATATTTATTACCATTATTTGCAGTGTAATTGAGTCTTACCGTTTGTGCTTTGATTGTGATTCCGCGTTCACGCTCTATATCCATTGAGTCAAGTACCTGATTGGTCATTTCCCTTGTCTCAAGACCGTTACATTCTTCTATCAAACGATCAGCAAGAGTTGACTTACCATGATCTATATGTGCTATTATTGCAAAATTTCTTATATTGTTCATAGATCTACTTATTTAAGTAGATCTATTTTACATTTTAAGTATTACAAGAGCAATTACTTATCTTCCTTTTTGCTGAAAACATTAAGCTGGCGTCTGTACTGGTCGGAAGTATTCAGTAGTTGATGGTTGACTCAGTTTGCTACTTTCCTCATTCTTTTCCTGCTTGCATGTTTTTACTGCATCAGCAAGGCTTAGGTAATCATTACCAACTTTAATTCTTACATCTTTATTTTTTTCTAAATCCGCATCAGCTGTCTTATTGCCTACTATTTTTATATTGCCATCGCTATTAGTACCAAGCTCAATGCTACATTCCTTTCCATCTACATACCAGTTAAACTTTATTTTATACTGAGTTGTGCAACCTAAATCATAATATCTTACCCCCTCATTTATGTAGCCACTGATAGGTTCTTTTTGATCTCCACTTGAAAGAAGAAAACCGGCAATATTGTTGTCTTTACAAAATTCACTATTTAAAAGTTCGCTTACCCTAATATCTGTGTTTTTATTGTCGTCTTTTAGCTTAATTGTTGCATAAAAAAGATTTTGATCCTCATACTTTGTAATTGATACCGCATCAACAATGCCGTTTTCTATATACTTTCTAAACTTTTCTTCAATTTTCTTTTCTAATTCTTCTTGCCTTGCTTCATTTTGTTGTTGCATTCCTTTTAGCTTTTCTTCCATTTTTTTCTGAAGTGATTCGATATCACAAATTAACGTGGATTCATCAATGCCGAGTATCACGTATGCTTGGCCCAATCCTGTCTGGCTTTGTTGCATCGCTATCTACGGCGGATTAAAGATAAAAAAGATGAAGAATATCAGTAGCTTATTATTCTAGCATTTATAGTAAGGACGGTCAGTGAATATCTAAATTTGAGTAAAAGAAATTTTACTACCATTCACTAATCTAGCTAAAATTCAAGAATTTCAATGCTTTAGCTATTTTAAGTAGAATTAAATTTACTAATACAAACAATAAATTACTATTCTTAAATTTGATCAGATTGACTGCAAAAAAATAAGATTTTCAATAAGTTGCTTGTATAGTTAGCCTTTCATAGGTAGCGATGCAACAAAGCCATCCTGTCTTCAATCCTTCAATTATGATTACCATCTCTAAGATAGACCCTAAGTTTTGATAATGTATATTAATTTTTTCACTACTTAGGCTACCTCGATTGCTATCCCAGTCGATAGCAATGTTAGTAAACATAGAATTAAGGCCTTCATAAATATCTTTCAATAGACTTGATTTCTCTGAGTTTATTCCATCACGTTTAATACTACTAACATAATCATTAAATGACTTTATTTCTTCAGAATATGTAAAGACACTGTACAGTTCTTTACGTGTTACTCTATCTTGTATTTTTTGTTTTATTTTTTTAATATCTCACTACTAATACATTTTACCTTATAAAACTATTCAATATTATATACATAAACATTAGGGAATGTTAGCACTTTCTATATGCTTGCGCACTTCCTATTATTCCTTTAACATAGCTGACACTTTTTTTGAATGAGAAATCACTTTATTAATCATATAATTCTCATGATTGTTACCTATTTTAGGCAATTCATACAAATAATTCACCATTATCCCGGCTGACTGACTAATGCCTTTTTCAGAAGTATCAGCCATCCAGTTTAGTTGTTTTATTGATGCACCATTGCTTAAATGAAAGTGTGCTACTGGATCATAAGCACCCCCACCACTGCTTTTAACCTTTAGCAAATAATGTGCACAAAGTTTCAGTAGGGACTGTTTTTCGCATTCAATGTTAGTTTTTATGCTTTCTAAAATTTCTGTACCTGATTGTTTTATATTAAGCTTACCTAATAAAGCTACGTCTTGATTTTTTAGCCATTTTGTAAATCCAGGAACTGGAGAAAGAGTTGCATACACTTTTACGCTTTTAAATTCTTGCGATAGTTTTTCTACGACTCTCTTTATTAAAAAGTTACCGAGGCTAATTCCAGATAAACCAGTTTGAGTGTTTGATATTGAATAGAATATAGCAGTACTTGCACTGCTTGGGTCACTTGAGGGCACTGACTCATCCAAAAGGTGTTGAATACTATCTGAAATCTCATTCATCAATGCAACCTCTACAAAAATTAGAGGTTCGTTTGGTATTTTGTAATGAAAGAAAGCAAAACAGAGACGATCAGAATCTAGCCTATTTTTTAGGTCACCCCAAGAAGAAATTTTATGTACAGCTTCATATTTTATAAGTTTTTCCAACAATGATGCAGGTGAATCCCAGGTGATTTGATGAAGATCAAGTAGATCAACATCAACCAAAGTACAGAGTATATTTTTTAATTCATTTTCTAGTGGGTTTAGATTTTCATATTGGTTCTTTAGCTTAAGCACATCAGAACGCATATCAACAATAAACTTAAGACCTTCTGGTAAGGAGATAAACTGCTTCAATATTTTAGAGCGTGGTGATTCAAGGACTTTTATTAAGTCTTGTTCAAACTTATAGCTCGACTCAGAATCTTGATTTTTCTTATATACTTTTATTTCTTCATCTATTTTCGTTTTATCCGGATTGAACTTTTCTGCCAGGGTTTGTAAAAATTTTATTTGACCTGCCTCTGATAAACTCAAGTACAAATTACCAAGAGATACGGTGTTCTTACGTGCTGAGACTTCACCCCCCTTTGGGTTTAAGCATTCGTTCATCTTCAAGACTAAACTATCGACATCGCGACTACTACTTAAATCAGGGTTAATATTGCCAACCCATGATCTTACAGCGTTTGCTACTTCACCTAGTATCTTAAAAAAGCTCTTTGGTGCTTTCTGATCTTCAACTTTCACTATATCAGTTTTTGCTAATGATTCTTTTGTCATAAATTCCTTTTACTATGTATCTATCTTAATTTAAAGAAAAATCTTAGTCTACAAAGAAGGCATATACTTTCATGGTACAACTATTTTATAATCTATTTAAAATTTTCGTAAAGAGAGTTAGATTTTTAATTTTATTATTCTTCTTATAAAAGTACTTTTATTATAAAAATGACCTTTTTTCTCTTCCTTTTTCGGGTAAGGCTGATTTTTTAATTACCTAGGCGAAGTTACTTAATTTTTACACATCTATTGTAAAGTACAAAATCTGACTTTGGAATGAAAATGCTAGCTGATGCTTGGACTTTATTGATACTTACGCTACTTGAAACTATACTTGGTATAGACAATTTAATCTTTATTTCTCTAGCAATAGATAAGGTGCCAAATCTGCTGAGAGAAAGAGCCCGCCTTATAGGTTTTGGCTTGGCGCTATTGATGCGTTTTGTAATACTATTTTTTACATCATATATATTATCAATGCAAAAGCCTATATTTCACACTGTATCACTGGATATCTCAGTAAAGGATTTACTTATGATTGCAGGAGGGTTATTCCTTATTGTTAAAAGCTCTATGGAGTTATGGAGCGACATTTTTGTACATAAGGAGAATAAAACAAAGGCAAATGTTAAATCACAATTTTTTTTAGTTGTGCTACAAATTATATTAATAGATTTAGTTTTTTCGGTTGATTCGATATTAACTGCCATAGCATTAACTCACAATATGATAATCATTGCCATAGCATTTACATTTTCCATACTAGCGATGCTATTTTCATCAAGTTATACCGCTCAGGTAATAAAATCCAACCCAAGCTTAAAAGTAATTGCCATTCTATTTATTTTACTCATCGGCATATATCTAATACTTGAAGGACTTCACATAGAGCTACCAAAAGCATGTTTGTATTCTTCATTTATGTTTGCATTGCTTGTGGAAGCTATAAGCAAAATAAAGAAAATACAGCCTTGAAACTATTTTACACGAAGCAAAAAGCGCATAACTGTACAAACATTTTCTAGCAGGAAGGTGTCATTCAGCTTCGGTGTCATTCCAGTGCTTGACACTGGGATCCTACAGATAATGTTCATACAGCTGTGCGTCACGCGCTCTACTGTCAAGCAGCTCCTTGCTGTTCATTTGTTGTTAAGACGGCAGATGGTTTTTCTGCTCCATCAACTTTAGTACTAGGCTTTAGTAATGCATATGTAGCACAACCAACTACCAGTGCTGCTGCTGTAACTGCAACCACTGCTATAACGATAGGTATCAACTGAGCTGTAATTGTTCCAGTTGTAAAAAGTGCCACTGCTATGGCAGTGCCTAATAATGTATTCACTCCACCAGCAATCATTGCCTTATTACGTGCTTTCACAAAAGAACCTCCTCCTGCGTCTAATAGAGCTTTTACTACGTCTTGATTCTTAGCATAATCTAAAGGAGTCTTTCCATATTTATTTACTGCGTTAACATTTGCTCCTCTTTCGAGTAAAACCTCTACTGTCTCTTTGTGACCACGCAAAGCAGCATAGAACAAAGCAGTGCAACTAAAACTATCTTTCTCATTAATATCTGCTTTTGCTCCGATTAAAAACCCTACTGTCTTTTTGTAACCATTCCTAGCAGCTATAATTAATAACGTCAACTTTGCGTCTAGGTCAATATCAAATACATGATTTACATCAAAATTACCTTTCTCCCACTCTTGATATAGATCTTGATTCTGTTCATTTAGTTCTTCTTGTATTTTCTCAATTATATTATATTTATTTAAATCTTTCTTAGCCTCAATCGTCCTCAGTACTGTTTCCAGTGATTTATACTTTCCTATCATGATTTTACCTTCAATATTAAAAGAATTATTTAATTATTACATAATAATGATAAAAAGTCAATCAAAACAAGCTAATAACTGGGATTGTGAATAGTAAATTAGATTCAAGTAGCCTCTGTGGTGTCATTCAGCTTCGGTGTCATCCCAATGCTTGACACTGGGATCCATTTTTCCATCATCAAAAACATTGTATTTTTACATTACTTTTATGCTTACCAACTTAACTGGATGCCAGTGCCCAGACACTGGCATCCTACAGATAATGTTCATACAGCTGTGCGTCACGCGCTCTACTGTCAAGCAGCTCCTTGCTGTTCATTTGTTGTTAAAACGGCAGATGGTTCTTCTGCTTCACCAACTTTAGTACTAGGCTTTAACAATGCATATGTAGCACAACCAACTACCAGTGCTGCTGCTGTAACTGCAACCACTGCTATAACGATAGGTATCAACTGAGCTGCAATTATTCCAGTTGTAAAAAGTGCCACTGCTATAGCAGTGCCTAATAATCCAGTTACTCCACCGGCAATCTTTGCTTTATTACGCGCTTTTACAAAAGAGCCTCCTCCTGCGTCTAATAGAGCTTTTACTACGTCTTGATCCGTAGCATAATCTAAAGGAGTCTTTCCATATTTATCTACTGCGTTAACATTTGATTCTCTTCCGATTAAAACCTCTACTATCTCTTTGCTATCAAACAAAGGAGCATAGTGCAAAGCAGTCTTTCCATCTTTATTTACTGCATTAACTTTTGCTCCTTCTTTGAGTAAAACCTCTACTATCTTTTTGCAAGAAATAAAGTGCAAAGCAGTGTACCCACTTTTATCTCTCACATTAACATCTGCTCCTGCTCCGATTAAAACCTCTACTATCTCTTTGCGACCACGAATAGCAGCATAGTGCAAAGCAGTGCGATCAAACCCATCTTTCGCATTAACATCTGCTTTTGCTCCGATTAAAACCTCTACTATCTCTTTATAATCATGCCAAGCAGCACAGTGCAAAGCAGTTTCCCCAATTCCACTGTTCGCATTAACATCTGCTTTTGCTCCGATTAAAAACCCTACTGTCTTTTTGTAATGATTATCAGCAGCTATAATTAATAACGTCTGCTTTTCGTATAGGAGAGTATCAAATGCATGATTTACATCAAAATTACCTTTCTCCCACTCTTGATATAGATCTTGATTCTGTTTCTTTAGTTCTTCTTGTATTTTTTTAATTATATTATCTTTATTTAAATCTTTCTTAGCCTCAATCGTCCTCAGTACTGTTTTCAGTGATTCATATTCTCCTGTCATGATTTTACCTTCAATATCAAAAGATATGTTTAATTATTACATGATTATGATAAAAAGTCGATTAAAACAAGCTAATAACTGGGATTGTGAATAGTAAATTAGATTCAAGTAGCCTCTGTGGTGTCATTCAACTTCGTTGTCATCCCAGTACTCCTTTTTCTGTCATCCGAGTAGCTTGACACTGGAATCCAGATCAAGTACGGCTATTATCCAAATAACCCTTCGTTGTCATCCCAGTAATGGGATCCAGGAACCAGCGTCACGCGCTGTAATGACATTAAATAGTTTTCCTTAAAATTTGAGTTATGCAAGCAGCCTCTTTGGTGTGATTCGAGTAGCTGAAACTGGAATGAAATTATTGCTACTCCCACTCAATAGTTGCTGGTGGCTTGGAAGTTAAATCATACACAACTCGATTTACTCCGGAAACTTTGTTAACAATTATACTACTGACGTCTTGCAAAAACCTCCAAAATACTAACGAATGTTGATCTTTATTTTCAAATGGAAATGCATCAGCTGTCATGCCATCAGATGAAGTCACAGCCCTTAAAGCGCAAACATATCCGTATGTACGATTATCTCCCATAACTCCCACAGTTTTTACTGGTAACAGTACAGCAAAAGCCTGCCATATTTTATCATACAGATCATAATTTTTCATTGTGTTGATATATATTTCATCTACTTCTTGCAATATTCGTACCTTTTCTTCATCAACCTCACCTATGATCCTCACTGCAAGTCCAGGCCCAGGAAATGGATGTTGAAATATTATCTCATCTGAAAGCCCAATTTCTTTGCCAAGCAGCCTTACTTCATCTTTAAAGAGATAGCGTAAAGGTTCTACTAGTTTCAGATTCATTTTTTCTGGCAACCCACCAACATTGTGATGAGATTTAATTGTACTAGTGTTTCCTGAAGCGTGCCCTGATTCAACTACATCAGAGTAAATGGTGCCTTGCATTAAAAAATCCACATCACCTATTTTTTTTGCCTCTTCTTCAAATACTTCGATAAAAGTATTGCCGATAATTTTTCGCTTTTCTTCCGGATCAGTTATTCCCTTTAACCTACTTAAAAACAAGTTTGATTTATCAACGTAATTTATTGGAATTTCTTTTAACATAGCAGTGGTCTGGCTCTTACGCAATAACCCAGTATCGATAAAAATACAGTTTAATTGTTTTCCTATAGCTTTGTGTGTAAGAACTGCTGCAACACTTGAATCAACCCCCCCACTTACTGCAGCAATTACTTTTTTCTCCCCCACTAAGTTTTGAATTTTTTCCTTCTGTTTTTCAACGAATGACTTCATTGTCCAATCTCTCTCACAATTTGCAATATCTAAGAAATTAGAGAGAAGTTTACTACCATTTGTCGTAGGCTTAACTTCAGGATGGAACTGAGTACAGTAAATCTTCCGCTGTTCGTTGGCAATTATTGCGATTGTTTGATTTATTATACCTGAGGCAATAGCAGTAAATCCTTGCGGTATAGTTTCGACACTGTCTGCATGGTTCATTAGCACATCGACTTCGGAATTAACGTTCCAAGTATCCTTTATAATTGGGGATTCTTTTAGTATCTTGATTTTAGTTTTGCCAAATTCCTGATTGAATTCTTTTCTTACCTTTGCCCCGAAATAATGACAAATGAGTTGCTGTCCATAACATATTCCAAGTATAGGAGTGTTTATTGTTTCGTTAAGTTTTATAATTTTATGTGCTACTTCACTTACTTCAGAGCAATTGTCATTTACAGATTGCGGTCCTCCAGAAAAAATAAATCCATTGAATTTTGATACTGTTTCGAAATCGATATTGCTTGGAAATATTTCACAGTAAACGCCCATTTCCCTGATTTGTCTTGCAATAAGCTGTGTAAACTGTGAACCAAAATCAATAACGGCAATTGCTGACAATGTGCTCCTCCATATTATTTAAAGCAATATTTGATAATAAAGAAAACAATAAAGTAAGTAAACTAAGACCTGTTTAAAAACTTTAATATATGACTAAAGTAACTTAAATTTACCGCAACAGATTTGTGATTAAGCTGTCTTAATTATCATTCTGATACTCTCTTCTTATCATAATAGCAACCCCAACATCTTTCCTTAAGTTGATGCCATTGCCTGAACGGATACGTTTAATATATATATAAATTCCTATCTTTTATATCTAATAAACCAAGTGTTGGTACGATTGTTGCTTTCAGGAAGATGACGGTTTCTACTGTCTTAGCCAGTTTTTTTGACTTTTGATGCAATAAGTTTTGGTTATCTTTTCTATGCTCTATAAGCCCACCAATTACCATAACTTCGCCGCTCTTAATTTTTAACGTAGAGTGCATTTCTCTGGTTTCAATAATTGGAATGTCACTATTTAATTTCATTTTATTCTGCTGTGCGACATATTCTATATTTGGGTCTTTAGTGTAATCGTTAATTCTTGATAAGGTTGGATGTATATCCATGAATATTTCATTAGTATCAATGTTAATGCTTGGGTGGATTATTAACACCACACCTATTGGAGTGCTATTCATCTTGGTAATTAAGGCATGATTGGAGTTTCCGGTATCTTTCTGTATATCGGAAGTAAAATAGATATGGTTTTTAGTAAATGAAATCATTGCTTGCTGATTATTTATAGCATGTACTCTAGGGCTTGAAATTACGGTTGAAGTGCCAAATTTATTTAAAATTTTTACTAAATCTCCTAAATCACTCACACTAGAGTTAATTGCTAGGTCAATAATAGAGTTACCTTGATTTGTTATAGATTTGGTTTCATTATGCAAATCATTTAAGTTGATACCAGAAAGGTATTTATCGTCTAATAAAACTTCAACTATTTTGGCCTCGATCATTACTTGAGAAGACGCCAATTTCTTAACTTTATTAATATATTCTTCAACAGCTTTGTGAATATCTTTTCTAGCATTTAGAATAATGACACCAGCTTCTCTGTTGGATGAAAGAAACTCACCATCATCTACTCCGTTAACATCCATTATTGCATTTAAGCCTTTTTCTAATGAATTCCATAAATCACTACTATATTGAGATTTCATATAGTTTCTATCACCATCACTGTCGGTAATATTGTTACCAATGATAAAACTCCTTTGCGCAGAGTGTTGAATATTGATGAAGTCTACGTAATAATTTTGTGCATATGGCAAATCTTGTTCAATTCTAATTACACCATTATTCATTGAGTAACGCAATTTGGCGCTGTTGGCTATATTCTGAATTACTTCGTTTATGTTCTTATCTTTTAGCTTTAAAATAATATTACCTGATATTTTGGGATCTATGTCTAAGTTAACGTCAGAAAGTTTTCCTATCTCAATCAGTAAATCCTTTACTGGTACTTTTTCATCAACATTAATCGAAAGAAACTGATTACTGGTTGTAAGATCGGGAAACTCTACCGGTAAAGGTATCATTTCTGGTATTGCTGGTTCGTTATTCTTCAAAGGAGTATTATATTGTTGCAACGAATAATCGTGCTTATAATTGTCTATATTAACAGAATGTTGCTTGTTAGGTAGATGTGTACAAGAAATAATGAAAAGGAGTATTAAACATTTTAAAATAGCCATGAGGGCAGCATACAAATCTATACTAATAGTTTTCTATAAAAATGTTAAAAATGTATTTAATTGTATCCGTTCAGGGGAGTGGTTTAAGAAATGATAGATAGGAGATTATGAAAAGGGTTTAGCCGTATGGAAGTGGGATGAAAAGAAGCACTGGTTTCACATGCGTCTGAACAGACACCATTTTACAGCATTTTAAATTTGTCCTGTGCAATGTTTGTACAGTTGCGATAAAAATTACTTGACAAATTTTGACAGCTTTGTTATTTTGATAGTGGAGATATTCTAGAGCTCGAAATCTATCTTCGTCTGCAGACTTTTCAACTTCATTAATTTATAATCTCTAGTTAAAGTATATTGTACTTATGTATAGATAACTTCTATCATAGCTATATACATTTTTCTGAGTTTTTTTGTATTACTTAGGAGGATCATCATGTTTAAAATCATGGATTACGCATATCATTGACATAAATGCCTTAAAAGGACAGATGGTACCTACGTCCTCTTTATATAGATTATGTATTTGTTCAGATACGACTAAATTGTGTCTAGTGTAGAAAAAATTAGACAAATTCAGCCTTATATAGAACCAAATTCAACGGAAGTAGAATTATCCTCATTTCCATAATAGTAAGGATTTGCTTCTTGCGTATTATTAACAGCAGTTTTTAATAGTACTTCCTTATCACTATTCCATGCAACTTTCTCCATAATTGGAATATAATCCTTACACTTTTGATTATCTCCACAATCCTTGATTTTACTATCATCATTTAGATAACGCTTCAATGCATCATAGTATACTTTAGTGTTATTACCCTCTTTATCTATCATTTGTCCTAAGGTATTAACAAGTATCAATGGTGCAACTTGTTTTGCTTTTACAACACTTGTTTCACTGGTCTCTCTAAAGAGATTAGGACATGCTCCTCTAGAAAAAAAGCTCTTGTTGAATTCTGGATTACTACGGTAAACGTTCGGGTAACAGAAACTCTTAATCTCTTCTTCTTGACACGCTAACTCTATTTGATCATCCACACATTTTTCACATTCTATATTACCAAGCCAGGATATTGAATTAAGATCCTCTGTAAAGGCAAATTTAAAATTTACTGCACCATAATTACCATTTGCTCCCTCTTCTATATATTTTGCAATCTTAGGATTACTGTACATCTCAGGATATAATTCCTTTAGTAAATCAGATGCACTAAAACCTTGACAACCTATCTTATTATCAACTTTATAAAAATGAGAATACGGCCCACAATTTTCATACTTGGAACAATCTGAGGTTACTTTTCGAGATGTAATTTCTCCATTTTCATTCTCTCCTTCATCAGTAACAGGTTCGCCCGTATCAATTTCACCTTCTCTATCGGTAACAGGTTTATCTATACCACTTCCTTTTTTACATTCTTCAGCTATTTTTTATACCACTCAGTCTCTGCTGATGATTGCTCTACATTTTAATTTCCGTAGCTGTTCACAACATTACACTCTGGAACTATATACCTAATATCGCATGCTGATTTCTCTCTTTATCTTCTGCAAATTAATTAAATGAAGGGCATTAAGTATCCACACTACTAAAAAAAGTGTGGTACAAAATATAAACATTGCAATTAGTGGCAGCAGTAAAGAACCTTCTATTGCTACTCCACCTTTTCTAAAAATACTTGCTGGCTGATGAAGAGTAGACCATAAATTCACAGAAAATTTTACTATGGGAATATTTATAGCACTAAAAATGGCAAATACTGCTGATGATTTCTCTGCTCTTGCTTGATTATCAAAAGCGCTCCACAATGAAAGATAACCAACATACAGAAAAAACAAAATCAGCATTGAAGTAAGCCTTGCATCCCATACCCACCAAGTACCCCATGTCCCTTTTCCCCAGATGCTACCTGTGATTAAGCATATTGCCGAAAAAACTGTCCCTGCAGGAGCAGCGGCATGTGCCAAGACACTAGCAACACTATTGTTCCACACCAATGAAATGAAACTGAGTGATGCAATGAGTCCGTATATTCCAAGAGCAAGCCATGCAGAAGGCACATGAAGATACATAATTCGTACAATTTCTCCTTGTTTATAATCTCCTGGGGAGAAGAATAATGCCAAGAACATTCCAATTAAAAAACATGCGAAACAAATAACCCCAAGCCAAGGTAGAGCTTTTTTAGCAAAAGAAGTGAAATTTGTAGGCTTTAATAAAAACATTCATTTTGAGAATAATTGTGTTAAGAATTTATCAATTAGTTTGAGTTTTATCAACAAGATAGTTTTTCTATATTTACGTAGTATAATAAATTAGCACAATTTCAGTAGCAGATTGCTTGCTATTATTTTTATTATAACGTTGATGACCCTTAAAAAGCTTAACCTACACTTAGTGTCAGATTCAAGTGGTGAAACTGTTATATCAGTTGCAAAATCAGCTCTGAAACACTTTCGTTCTGTAGAAACGATCGAATATGTTTGGTCTTTTGTAAAAGGAGAAGAGCAGATTGACAAAATTTTAGAGGAAATTAATAGAAAAAGTGATGAGCATAACTTTGTTATATGTACTATTACTGATGATGGACTCAGAAAATATCTAAAAGATAATTGTATCAAGTTAAAAATTCCATATAGAGCAATATTATCACATATTATTAGAGAAATTTCATCCTATCTTGAAATTGAAAAAGATGAAAAACTTGACCTATATACTGAAATAAATAACGAATATTTTCAGCGCATTGAGGCAATAAACTATACCATTAATCATGATGATGGACAAAATATTCAAGATATTGATAAAGCCGATATAATTTTGGTTGGAGTTTCACGCACATCAAAATCTCCCACCAGTATGTATTTAGCTTATCGAGGCTATAAAGTTGCAAATGTTCCTTTTGTTAGCGAGATACCCTTTTACGTCGACTTAGCAAAATTAAAAAATAAACTGACTATAGGAGTAACAATAGACGTAAGAAGGCTAATAGAAATACGCAAAAATAGACTGACTTCAATTAATAATGAAGGTAATAATATATATGCTGACCCTAGAAAAGTAGAAAAGGAAATTAAAGAAGCAGAGGAGTTCTTTAAGCAAAATAACTGGCCAATTATTGATGTCACGCAAAGGTCAATCGAAGAAGTATCAGCAACAATTATACAGTATTTTAATAAAATGTGAAAAATTTATCAATTGACTAACTCTCTGTCAGTGATCATAATGTAAAGTAATTCTATTCTTACTGTAGATATGAAAGTTAAAGGGTCACTAAAATCTCATCGTAACAGAGATAAAAATTGTAAAGTTGTGAAAAGGGGTGGTAAGGTTTATATTATAAATAAGGTAAAGCCAAGATGTAAAGCGCGTCAAGGTTCTTAGCTTTTTGTTTTCCTTTTTATGTCATATGTTTTTCATATGGAAGCATGGTTAGAAAGAAACAAAAATTGTTGCATAGCACTGCCCATTTCTTCTCTTACATTATATTTTGGTATTAACATGATTACAGGCAGACGTGGCTTGTTAACATTAATTAACTTAAAAAAAAGAAATTAATTACGTGCGTCAACAAGTCCATGAATTTTAGTTCCACCCTAAGCCCTCTTGAGCTTGAGAATTTTTTCTATATATAGGCTGAGCATGAATGACATCTGATCATCAATTATGCAAATCTGGATCTTGTTGTGCATACTTAAGTCATTTTGCCAAAATTCCCTTTTTGCATCACCTTTTAAACCTCTTGTGCATACTTCTGTAATTGTGGTAAATTTTTGATCATTGGCAGCCACTTCTCCACACTGCTTCCATACATATTCTCAACTTCTTCTCGCTTTTACTGTGTATTCCTTTTGTGCTCTTTAAAACGGTACCTTCTATATATATATTTATTGTCATTAGGCTAAGTTACCGCTTTTTTTCCATTTTTATACTTCCTGCCCTTGATTAATTTGACCTGCTAACATTTTGTTTACAGGGCCTGCTATTAACTCTGCACAATTTATTCTTATGGTAAAAACTTCTTCTTCACTCTTATTTTTCCTTAACTTGACGCGTATGGTTTTTTAAATACTCCCGTCTGTCAAGGAATTTCTACTCATGAAGGTTATGGCTTGGAAGATTACTGAAATTTTGAAAAATGTAGTCTACTTCTATATTCAAATATATCAAGCAGTAATTCAAAATTAGCTATTGTACCTTTTGCACTATTATATGCAAGGTTGAGCAATTCTCTGTCCTCATATAAATCAGCAAATTTAAACTCCATGCACCCTGATTGTTTTGTGCCTAGAATATCTCCGCTACCCCTCAGCATCATATCCTTTTCAGCAATATAAAATCCATCTTGTGACTCACACATAATCTTTAACTTTGAATACGAACTTTTACTGAGATTGTCATATAACAGTACACAAAAAGACGGTTTATTTCCTCGTCCTACTCTACCTCTTAACTGATGTAATTGCGATAACCCGAACTGCTCTGCATTCTCTATAATCATAATAGTTGCATCTGGTACATCTATGCCAACTTCTATCACAGTAGTTGCAACAAGCAGAGAAAATTCATTTCTCTTGAAGGAAAACATCACTTGATCTTTCTGCTCTTGAGTTAGTTTTCCGTGTATTATTCCAACTCTATCAAAAAATGTCTTTTGTAGTTCCTGAAAGCGCATTTCTGCTGCGGCAATATTGAGTTCTTCGTTTTCTTCTATATATGGACAAATCCAATATGCTTTTTCGCCTCTATTTATAGCATCTTTCAGTTTTTGAATAATATCTGATACTTTTTTAACGTTCATAATAACGGTTTTTATTGGCAATCTAGATTTTGGTTTTTCCCTTAAAATAGAACATTCAACATCACTATACATAGCTTGCTGCAAGGTTCTTGGAATGGGAGTTGCAGTAACAAAAAGTATATCGGTATTTTCTCCTTTTCCTACCAACCGATTCCTCTGTATCACTCCAAATCGCTGTTGTTCGTCTATGACTGCGAGTCCTAAATTTTTAAATGTAACGTTGGCTTGAAATAATGCATGAGTACCAATTACTATATTTAAAATACCACTTGCAAGTTCGTTCATAATAATCTTTCTTTCCTTGCGCGCAGTTTTACCGGTAAGCAAAGCAACTTTTATATCAGTACAAGATAGAGCTTCTTCGATCCAATTATAATGTTGCTCAGCCAAGATAGTAGTTGGTGCCATTAGAGCTACTTGCATGTTATTTTCTACCACATTCAGCATCGCAAAGAGTGCAACTACAGTTTTGCCACTCCCAACGTCACCTTGCAGCAGACTTACCATGCGGTATTTAGATTTTTGTCTCTCTGAAATTTCACCTATCGCTCGAATTTGATCATTTGTTAATTGGAACGGTAATTCATTTAAGACCTGCTCTTTGTATTTATTCAATATTACAAATTCCCTTCCTCCTTTTTTTACATGATTTTCCCTCGCAAGTTTTAGCGCCAGCTGATAGGCACATAGCTCATCATAAGCAAGTCTTTCTCTGCAAACTTCTGCTTCTGCGAGTGAGCTCGGTCTGTGCAATCTTATGATGCTTTCTTTCCAATTCAGCCATTTCTTTTGCTTGATTAATGTTTCATCTATCCACTCTGATAAATCAGGCAAATCTTTTAGATTAGAACTTATTATGTTTCTAATGCTCTTGTTAGTAATACCGCGACATAATTGGTAAACTGGCTCTATGCAGGCTATTTCTTTAAATAGATTGATATCAGACAACATGTAATCTGGGTGAGTAATTTGCCAATGTTCGGCAAACTTTTCAAGTTTACCACTGATTACTATATCTGTTCCAACTGGAAATAATTTATACAAATATTTAACTGAGTAATTAAAAAAAACTATAAATAAATACTGACTTTCACTTTCAACGATTATTTTATATGGCCTACCTCTAACAGTGGGGCGCTGGTGTTCATACACTTTTGCCACAAAAGTTGTAAATTCTCCCACTTGAGCATCAGGTAGTGATTTACTTCTATCCACATAACTGAGCGGCCTATAAAACAGCAAGTCCATTACTCTGTCTCCACCGCAAAGTTTAGGCAATATTGCGGAATGAAACCTTGGTATATTCTCAATTTTACTATTTAGAAAAGTCAGCACACTTGACTGCTCATCAACATTCATACTGTGTAAAACCGTTTATTCATAATAGAGCCTTACTAAAATCCTGTCACCCTATTATGACTGTCTATGTTAAGTATATTATTGACATATTAACTATTTTTATGTATTATTATACTATCAGCAATTCATATCAAAGTATTAACAATGAACAACTCTATACAGGAAAAAAATGAAAATCCAGTAGTTACACTCAAAGCTCAGGCAGAAAAGTTTGATTTTAGCAAATTAAGAGCTTCAAGAGATAATAAAGCAGCAAATTCTGGTGAAGCTATATATAAAGATTTTGACAGAATGGACTTTGTTATTAAAGACAGAAATATAGACAAAATCTTAATTAAAGCGCTGGTAAACAGAAATAAGGAAGGATTTGATAAGATTTGGGAAGAATATTGTGAAGATCCGGAAATCCCTAGTGATAAAAAAACTGATCAATATAAAGAAGAGATTAAAAGATTTTACGATTTAGGCAAAGAACACACGCATCTATTACCGAAAGAAGGAGATAAAAACAAGAGTTATCGTGCATTTGCAAAAGAAGTTTTTAAGGAAATATTTGAATATGCCAACGCTCAGGTTCCAAGTGACTCTATCTTAGAGGAATTGGTTACCAATTGTAATCAGGCAGGGTATGAAGCTGGTGTATTTATAGAATCTCAATTTGCACTTAGCCAACATTCATTGAAAATACTCTCACCTAAAAAAGTTATAAATATCTATTATGTTGACCAAAATAATGTGAGTGTTAGATCTGATATGACATTACCAATACTCTCCCAAGAGAGTGATGTTCAATTAGGTGACAAGGTATGCGATCTATCCAGCTCACTAGAATTCGCACTTGAATCTCAAGATGGGAAAGATGATGTGATATATAAAGATGGCAAATTGTCACTTACTGTACCTCGAAAATTGAGAGATTACAAAATTGATGGCAGAAGTTTATTTGATACCATTAAAGAATATTTCTACAAATTCTGCGAGAAGTTAGGATTCAAGTTTGAAGTAGAAATAGAACACAATTTTGAAGAAGAAGATTCTTTATATGAAGGTGAGGAGTATAACTTTGAGGGAGCACGTCTTGTGTTTCAAGAACAACCTCAAAACTATATAGAAGATCCAGATGTGGATCCTCTTAATAAAAAACGTGAAATTTCACCTTGATAATAATTAAAATATCTCAAAGCTTATTTGCATAGTCAGTTGTACTAGACGCAACTTAATCTGACAGAAAAACTAATGTCAATCTCTATGTTTGATGCTACTAATATTTTTCTAAAAAGCAATATGCTTGCTATCAAGAAAAGTCTGCATAGCAATATTTACCTAAATGAGGCCTTGTCTCAATTCCTAAATATAGCTGTGATTTTCTGGTTTATCATAGCCCATATCAGTCAAAATGTGCGATAATAGCACCATCAAAGAAAGATATATTAAAAAGATTAGCGGCAGTAATTGCAGTTTTGTCTGTTTGCCATATCAACTCTTGAGTAGGTATCAATAATAATGATAATCTATATATCTGCTATAAAACCTCGAGATCCGTAGAATAGGGCTGACTAAGGTTCTCATACATTCCTGTATGCTGAGAACATAAAAGCTCTTTTGATTCTATTCCTAAATCCTCAAGTATTTGCTCCTGTTCAGCTATAAGTTCTAATAGCCCTGTTCCACTTTCACTTACTTCACTTCGTTCAAGACACATAAGTTCTGTTAACTCTGCTATGTCTTCTCTAGAAAGCTGATTTTTTTCAGAAAAAGTTGCTTCACTCATATGGTCCTCTTTTTGATATAAAGAGTATCTTATACAAGAGAATAACTAAAATAATCTAAACTCTTGTGTCATATTTGTAGCTTGGTGTAGTTATATGGTACATTTCAGATAAGAGTACTGATTATCTAATTGTAGGAGAAGACCTAGTCAAAATATAAAAAAGCAGTGGAATTGGGGGTGGTAAATTCAGAAGTGTCTGAATAACCATACGCGTCAAGTTAAGAGATTGTGAGCAAATTTAGAGAAGTTAAGGTGGATACTCTAGTTTTTCTGTACTTGTCTTTTAATGAAAACTGCGACCAAGTTATGGTAAGCTTTTTGAGAAAAATATTTAAGCCTTTAATTTTATTATTTAGTGCTAAAAATAACTCTCTAACCCGTCTTTTTAGCTCAATAAATGCCTTTGTTAAGCTAAGCTCCGTATTTTTTTTCAGTTCTGTGCAACCCACTATTCCATGAAATATAAGAATTGCACACAATTTGGCATATAGCTCACATAATACTCTGTATGGCTTTCCTCTCAGCTTATCAAGCCTTATATTACTCTTATATAATTTGAACAATAATTCAATTTGCCATCTTATTCGGTAAACTACTAGTATTTGCTCAGCATTAATCTTACTTTTTGGAACATTAGTTATAAATATCGACCAATTTAGTAACTTTTGGTTCCTTTGAGAAGATGTGTATCCATGTGATCTTGCTAACCTATTAGCCTTTCTTCTTCTAGCCATAGCTTGTTCTTCAGTTAGTTTTTTAAATATAATTCTTACTTTAACCCTTGTCTCTTTTCCTCACAATACCTCCTGTTCTAGAAAAGATCGATCTCCCAAATGTTCTAGTAAATCTATTTTTTGACCTGTCTCTATATCATATATGTTAGTATCGGATTTATAACGACTTATGAAATAAGCTCCTATTTCATTGATTTGTTTAAAAGAACTTGGCACAAAATAACCCAAATCAGATATTAGTAAATCGTTGTTCGATATATTGCTTAAATGGCTTCTATAACCCTGATCTGACCTTATTCCCTCAGTTATATTAAGCTGGTCTAATGTCTGGTTTAGGTAGTCAAAAACTAATTGTAACTTTATTCCAGACTTAGTATTGCTTTCATAACCACTGTAGCTGGTACCATAACCTTTATACATTTCTTCCATACTGTTAGGTAAGCTAATGTAGCTGCTGTCTAATAATTTAACACCTCCAAAGTGCTTCAAGATTCTGCAATCAACTTGTAAGGTATTTTTAAGTAACGTTAAAGATTCATTATACATTCTTTTCATAAATTCCACTGCTTCCTTGGTAAATCTAAAGTCCAGACCTTGTTTTGTTATATTTATCGAGTCTTCATTCAATAATTGACACACTGTCTCTATACTACAATTATCAACCCCTATATTACCCAAAACGATGGCTTTTATGAACGACGAGCCTTTTAGCTTCCTCTTTCTTTTTATGAACCCTGTTGTAGCTGAGATTTTATCTGCTTTTTCATTAAAAAATTCTTTGAGCTTTTTTGAGATGCAAACTATTCTTTTCATTGTATAAGTTCTCCGTTTTCTTTGTTAGATTTAAGAGAACTTATATCTTTTTTTTCTCTTCCTTACACTAAGTTTATTACCACAGTTCCTTAACTTGACGCGTATGGTCTGAATAACTGTGTGAACTAAGTTCGGAGGAGAATAGTATCAAGAAAGGAGAAAATTATATGGTCTTACCTTTATTGATGTATTAATTGAGAAGAGTTCTTAAAAGTTAATGTTTTGTTAGTTGTTTCATACTAAAATAGGCATATATAAATAATTAGGAGAATGTTATGCGGTCTAATTCCAATTCACTTAATAAATACGGATATGTATCTGATGCAAATGGATTGTCTCACCAACAAATGGGAATGTATGATGATTTAGGAAGATATGAAGTTGCTGATGAAGATATGATGTACCAAAAAAACTATGGTATTATTGGTGATAGTTTAAAAAAAGTAACAAATCTGACTGGAGATACAGCAAAGAGTATAGCAGATTACCTTATTAAACCTGTTAGTGATCAGGTTGCAAAGCAAATCGTTGTTCCATTAGGAACAGAGATTATAAGTAAAATTGTCGTACCTATTACAAAGAAAGTTGCAGAACAAAATCAAGACATGATAAAAGAGCTAACAGATAAACTCATGGTTCGCGTGGAAGATTTTGCTCGGTTACAAATAGAAAAATTAAAAGAAGACGTAAAGCAAGAGATAACATCAATACCAGGTAAAGTTTTAGAGAAGATAAAACCTTCTTCATGGCTTCCATGGAAAGCAGAAAGTTTGGATGAAGCTTATTCTGACACTTATGTACCAAATGATATAGATGAATTTGCATGGTAGAGCTTCAAGGTTTAGCAAAATGTTTTTTGGTTTATATTCGCTTGAGGTTAACATCATTGGCCTTAAGCTTTTTTTAATGCTAAATGATCTTACTGTATATCTACAAATTCTTCCTGTGATTTTCAACTCTAGAGGTTATGCTTAAATTATAATATCTACCAAAAAAATAGTCATTTTGCTTGGATATTTGATATAATTTAGATCTATTAAAGCAAAAGCATGAATGAAGTAATAACATTTGGTTGTCGTCTAAATTTCTACGAGAGTGAGTTAATCAAAGAAGCATTAAAAAAAGCAAAGAGAGAAAATGTTGTTGTAGTGCATAGCTGTGCAGTGACAAACGAAGCAGAACGCCAAGTGAAGCAAAAAATACGTAAGATCTATAAAAACGACCCAAGTAAAGAAATTATCGTAGTTGGCTGTGCCGTTCAATTAGATCCTAAATCATATAGTGATATTCCTGGTGTAAGTAAAGTGCTAGGTAATCAAGACAAGCTAAGAGCTGAAAATTATCTACTAAATAATGATGAAATCTTAGTCAGTGATAACCAAGTAGAACCTATTCTCATTAATGGATTTGAAGATAAATCAAGGGCATTTATTGAAATTCAAAATGGTTGTAATCATAGTTGTACATTTTGCTCAATTACTGAGGCAAGAGGAAATAATCGATCTGTGCCAGTAAACAATATTATAGAGCAAATTAAGATTTTTATAGAAAATGGGTATCAAGAAGTGGTGTTTACAGGTGTTGATATTACTGACTTTGGTACAGATTTGTTTGGTAAGCAATCACTCAGTTCAATGATTAGAAGAGTTTTAAAGGATATACCACAGTTAAAGAGACTAAGACTTTCCTCTATTGATGTTGCTGAAGTTGATGATGAACTAATGGATTTAATAGCTAATGAGTCAAGACTTATGCCTCACTTACACTTGAGTCTACAGTCTGGTAATAATTTAATACTAAAGAGAATGAAACGTCGTCACAATAGAGAACAAGTGATAGAATTTTATCATAAAATGAAGAGCTTAAGACCTAATATAGCATTTGGCGCTGATATTATTGCTGGATTTCCAACAGAAACTGATGAAATGTTTCAGGATACAGTTGATTTACTGAAAAAAATAAATGTAGTTTATCTACATGCTTTTCCATATTCAGAGCGGAAAAACACACCTGCTGCACGGATGCCACAAATACCAGAGAATGTACGTAAAGAACGAGTAAAGCATCTAAGAGAAATAAATAAAGAAATGATGAGCAGTTTTTATCAGTCTTTGCTCGGCACTGAGCAAAGCGTTTTGGTTGAGCAGAATAATATTGGTAGAACAGAAAATTTTGCATTAATAAAACTTACATCAAGAGTTCAAGCTAAAAGTATTGTGAAAGCTCATGTTAAAGGAATAGAAAATAATTGTTTAATTGGAAATATTATTTCTTAATTTTTGTACATTAAAGGAATATATGATATAGTAGTTATACTATAAGTGATAATTCATTTATGATAATTAGAATATCTATTGCTTTATTTTTCATCTTCATTCCGTGTGTCTATTTTTTTATTACTTATATCAGTAACAATACACACATTAAGCAAGTGCAGCCCTTAAAATTAGAAACGGACAATAATGAAAGTGTGATACATTCTGAAGAAGTTACTGAAAAAGAAGTGCCAATAAAATGTCAAGAACTTGAAAGTAGTTCACCTTCTGTTTTCCAAGTAGCTAATCAGAAAAATATGTGGCCAAGTATTGCAGATCAAGCTGAACCTACAAAGGAAAAATCAAAAAAACTTGATTTCTATGTTAGTGCTAATGGTGGTAAGATATATTCTGATAGCTCAGAAGTATTTGTGGAGGGTATACGTGCAATAGGAAAAAGAATTCTTGCTTTAGCTGAGGGCCGTTATGGTGGTTTTCTTTTAGACCTATTCTTAGGAGATGAAATTAAAAACATAAAAAAATTTAACGGTAAAATTGATTTTCAGTGGCTTAGCAGCATATCTGTAGGTTACTATGCTGGAGAAAATGGCCGAGTTGATTTTGAGACCATGTATTCTAAAGTCAATATTGAAGATAGTAACTCTCCTCCGGTATTTGATAAATCAGCAAGTGTATCTGCATTCTTATTAAATTTTTACTATAACCCTAATGTTCAAAATACTCAATTTGCTCCGTATATTGGTCTTGGTATAGGATCAACAGTTTTTAGATTAAAAAGGATTGATAAATCATCTAAAAATTTAATGCCACTGAATGTTCCTTGGCTTGTTTATCAAATAAAGCTTGGTGTTGATTACTCAGTAATTCCAGAAGTTAAAACCTTTCTCGGCTATCGTTACTTTAATATTCCAACACCTATTGCAGACGATATATCCACTCATAATATTGAAGTTGGTTTGATGTTTAATTTTTAGTAATAATATCTTTTCAATTCTAATATCCTGATTTCCATTCAGAAATTTGATAAATCTATCCATATCTTTAATCTTATGGCCATATCCTTTGTGATAGCCTGAAGATGGTTTCTGTTTCTTTTTTCCTTTTCCTCCACAAATATATTGGTTTTATGCTCACTAAATTGGTGAGCATGTTACAACGTTTTTGACGACGAAAAGACTGGATAGCTACTTTCATGACAACCATTTAGTTGTCTTTTCTCGTCTATCTTATTTTGTCACTCTGCTGAACAGATACTAAAGTACTAGCTTTTGTGGGTTGATGCACAATTCTATCAGAAGTTTTGTGACTATAATTGCAGAAAACATCGAGCACAGGATTCCTATCGATAAAGTGACAGAAAACCCTCTAATTGCTCCGCTACCAATAATGAACATTATTCCTGCAGCAATCAGTGTAGTGAGGTTTGAGTCAAGAATTGTTTTTATTGCGTTTTTAAATCCTTCTTCAATGGCACGAGCTGTTCTTTTTCCTGCTCTTATTTCTTCGCGGATGCGTTCAAATATTAAAACATTTGCATCCACTGACATGCCAACAGTTAGCGCAATTCCAGCAATTCCAGGGAGAGTAAGAGTTGCTTCAAGTAAGGTAAGAATGAGTAGTATAGAGATTACATTAAAAACGAGTGCAACAGACGCTAATAAGCCTAATTTGCCGTAAGTAATGATTATAGATAAACCAACGGCTATGATAGAGATTATTGCTGCAATTTCTCCTGCTTTTATTGACTCTTCTCCAAGGCTTGGACCAATGTTTTTTTCTTCAATTATTTTAAGTGGTGCAGGTAGTGCACCTGATTTTAAAAGTATTGCAAGTTCACTCGCTTGTTTTTCAGTGAAATTACCGCTAATTTCTCCCTCTCCATTTAGAATAGGTTCACGTATTGTTGGTACAGTTAAGACTGTGTTATCTAAAACAATTGCAAAAGGCTTTCCTACATTTTCTTTAGTAATTTTTGCAAATTTTTTACTTGCTATGCTGTCGAATTTGAAATGTACTGTTGGTTTACCTAAATTGCCAAATCTAACTGATGCGTTAACTAATGAATCACCGCCTATTTCAGTTTTGCGGAATATCGGGTAGGAATTACCCAAAGAATCCTTGAGCATAATCGTAGTGTCATGATCGATATCTTGCATTTTAGCTACATTGGTGTTTGCCAAATGGAAGGCCAGCTTGGCTGTTTTGCCAAGCAGAGATTTTATCTGCTGAGTGTCTTCTACTCCAGGAACTTGGACTAATATCTTATTTTGTCCTTGTTTTTGCACACTTACTTCCTTAGTACCAAGCTTATCTAAGCGTCTTTGAACATTAACTATTGACTCTGAAACTACTTCATTGATTAATGAATTCTTATAATGCGGTTTATATGAAATGAAAATTGCAGTATTTTTTCTACTCAATTCTAAATTTGGGTTTATTTTATGTATTAACGTTGAAACTTTTTTGTAATCATCAATATTATTTAAAGTTACAACCACTTGTTTATCGTTTTTTGCGCTAAATTCAATCTTTTGTGTTAACAGACCTTCTTTTATTTCATCGGTTAGCATGCTTAGTTTCTCTTTGAAGTAAAAATCTAAGTCTACATTTAGAAGCAGAGATGATCCACCTTTCAGGTCAAGCCCTAAATTTATTCTCTTTTTTGAGGTAAAGAACTTATTATCAATAAAATTTGGCAGTATTATATATAAGGACAGCAAAAAAATTAGTAACACTGAAAGAGATTTAACTATTATCTTGTTTGGCATAAATTTAAACTATATTAGTGCATTGTAGACCGAATAGTTGCTAATCACAAGCACCTAAAAGATTAGGACCGCCTAAAGCCCTGATCTATAATTGATGGTCTGCGTTTGTTTTTCTAAAATATCATTATAAATCCATGAATGAGGTTCAGAGGTAGCTTTAAGATTCTCTATTTGTTTATTTTTTCTAATGCTATCAATCGGAAGGTAAATGCATAAACCAAGTATTGAGAAAGTAACTATGGTAGCTGGTATGTGAATAGCAAGAAATTCACTATAACTTGGATCTTTCCAACCGAGAGGACTAGATAGAGAAGGATGAGAGGAAAATCTGGGAATTGCTACTACTGAACTTAATGCTGTTAGAATAATAGCGACAGTGGCACCTACAAGAGGTAAAATATTCTTTTTATTAAATCTGCCATTAGAATCTTTTAAAATATCAAACATACATACTCGTCGATTACTAAATGTTCGTGATACTATGCACTAATTATAAAGTATTCAATAACTAAACTGGAGATAATAAAAAATGGACATAGAATATAGACATATAATATGAAGGATATATGCTAGTTAAAATAGGTACGAGAGGAAGCGACCTTGCGATCATCCAAGCTTTGGAAGCAAAACAAAGATTATTAGAGTCTTTTCCTAATCTATCCGTTGAGATCATTAAAATCAAAACTTCTGGTGATAAATATGCTAATGTAACCCTTGCTGAAATAGGAGGTAAAGGACTGTTCCTCAGGGAGATTGAGGCTGAATTACTCAAAAATAATATAGATATGGCGGTTCATTCGCTAAAAGATGTACCTGCGTTTTTCTCGAAGGACTTAACAATTCCTTGTGTTTTAGAGAGGATAAGTCCATGTGATGTATTTATTTCTCATAAATATAAGAGCCTAAAAACTTTGCCACAGCAGGCTACAATTGCAACTTCTTCAATAAGAAGAAAAGTTCAGCTGTTAAATCTCAGGCCAGACTTAAATGTAGTGACACTGCGTGGAAATGTGACAACTAGACTGCAAAATCAGAATTTTGATGGAATGATTTTAGCTGAAGCAGGGCTGATAAGATTAAAAAAATATCACTTAATTACGGAGGTATTGCCACCAAAAGTCATGTTAAGCGCAGTAGGGCAGGGGGCAATTTGCATTCAATGCCGAAAGAATGATATAAAAGTTATCGATCTTTTAGAGAAAATTAATAATAATATGTCTTTTATAAGGGCAAAATCAGAGCGCAGTTTCATGAAGACAGTAAATGGTTCATGCTTTACACCGCTTGCAGCTTTAGCAGAATATGTGAGTGAAAACATGCTACATCTTTATTGTATGTTAGCGGGCGAGAGAGTTATATACTTTACTGAACGCACTTCGTTTGTAGAAGATGCAGAAAAAATGGGTATGGATGCAGGATTAGAGTTAAAATCAAAATGCTTATAAGCTTACCTAAAGTATGTGGAATCTACCGTTATAATGTTTCAATGTCTAAAATGACTTGGTTAAATGTTGGTGGCCAAGCTGATGTACTATTTAAGCCACGTGACATTGAAGATCTAATGTGCTTGATAAAAGATGCGGAGTTACCAATTAGCGTTATCGGTGCAACATCCAACATAATAATTCGAGATAGTGGCATTCGAGGAATAACGGTGAAATTAGGTAAGGAATTTGCGTATATTAAATGTAAAGATAATAGCTCCATAGTTGCAGGTGGTGCTGCACTGCTTAGTAACCTTGCCTACTTTGCAGGGGAACAGCAAATTAGTGGGCTTGAGTTTCTTGCTGGAATTCCAGGAACAGTTGGCGGTGGAATAGAAATGAATGCAGGTGCATATGGTAGTGATATTGCGAGTGTTGTAAAATTTATAAGGGCAGTGAATCTAGAAGATGGAAATTTATATGAATTCTCCAGCGAAGAAATGGGATATTTTTATCGTGGACATAGTCTAAAAGGCAGGTGGATTTTTATTGAAGCTGAATTTAAAGGAGTAAGTTCAGAGTATGAGCTTATATTGCAAAGATTGAAAGAAGTTATTGATAAAAAAAATAAAAGTCAACCAGTAAGAGGAAAAACTGCTGGTTGTATATTCAAAAATCCAATAGGCTGCAAGGCATGGAAACTGATTGATGAGTCTGGCTGCCGAGGATTAAGTAACGGTAGAGCTAAAATTTCTAAGAAACATTGTAATTTTCTGCTCAATTACAACAATGCAACTGCACTTGACTTAGAAAACCTTGGCAACATAGTACAAGATGCAGTAAAAGATAAATTTAACATTGAACTTGAGTGGGAGATAAGGGTTTTGGGTAGGTAACTTCTAACCTTCTCTAATATGACCTATTTCAATTGAGTACACTTCAATTTAAGTCCAAGGTACACTATTTGCGAGGACAATTTATGCTTCCTTCGAAGAAAAGCATTCTTTTACTTTTTCGACTGTAGGTTCTAGAATACATTCATTTATTTTTTTAGCCGTCAATGCTAATAAACCTAATCCAAAAAGACTTACAAATGGTGCAATAACTCCTATTGTTGCACTCATCAAAGCTGCTGATTCTATATTTAACATTACAGCAGGAAAAATAGTACCTATAGCTGCACCAAGACCAATCCCTACTGCGGCAGTGGTAGCTAAGGTACATAAAAAATAAGCTATTAGCTTTGTTTGGCTTGTTTTTTCATAATGCTTAAGACTATCTTCTCTGGAAGTAATTAAAATGAGAAATGAGTATGTAGAAACAAAAGAAATAATTCCGCCTATGATTAAAGGTGATAAAGCTGCAAAGTTTAAACTAAAGCCTATAAGTGTTCCTATTATAGCTGCTACCCCATAAGACTTTAAACGCTTTTTAATTTCTGGACCCATACCTTCTTCTATGTATATTTAATTAATAATGAAATGTTACTCATTTTTCCTTCATCTGTAAAGTTATCTTAACCTAATTCCAAAAATTGTTATATAATGTTATTTTGAGGTTTTATTTTCAATGCGCAAACTTGCAATACTCTTTTCTATACTGTTTGCGGTAATTGCTTACTATTTAAACAATGAAGTAATATTTGAAATAGCAAAGCTATTTAGCGATATATTCATCAGTCTGTTGAAATTGATTAGCTTACCTTTAGTTTTTCTATCTATAGTGTCCACAATTTCAGGGCTTAAAGACTCAATTGAAATTAAAGTATTACTTAAGAAGACGCTGTTTTATACGCTGCTTACAACCATTATAGCTGCATTTGTTGCGCTATCTTTCTATTTATTCATAGATCCAGTAAGAAAAAATTTCATAAGTAACACAATAGAAAGTGTGAGTGACAGCAACCACAATTACTTTTCATACTTAAAATCACTCATTCCTTCGAATTTTGTGCAAGTTTTTCTTGAAAATAATGTTATTGGCAGCATATTGATTGCTTTTTTGATGGGTGGAGCTATTATTTCGCTCTCAAAAGAAAAACAAGATATATTACACCAAATATTTTCTGCACTATTTGATACACTTCTTAGAATTGCTCAAGGGTTATTAAAGTTTATTCCTCTTGCTGTATGGTCTTTTATCACATGTTTTTTATACGAGTTAAAAGGTGGCAGCGAATTCCATAGTCTTTTTTGGTATTTTGCTTGCATAATGTCTGCAAATTTCGTGCAAGCATTTGTGATTTTGCCACTACTCATGTGGTATAAAGGTATATCACCAATTCAAACGATGAAAGGTGTTATGCCAGCACTTACACTTGCGTTTTTTTCTAAATCATCTAGTGCAACGCTGCCTACAACTATAGAATGTGTGCAAAATCAGCTAAAGGTACCAAAGAAATTGTCATCTTTTATTCTACCAATATGCACAACAGTCAATATGAATGCGTGTGCTGCATTTATTTTAATCACAGTGATGTTTGTTGCAGAGATGAATGGGCACACATTTTCCTTAAGTGAGATGTTCATATGGATTTTTTTAGCTACAGGAGCTGCAATTGGTAACGCTGGAGTGCCGATGGGGTGCTATTTTATGGCAACTAGTTATTTGGTATCAATGAATGTTCCTTTGTACATTATGGGATTGATTTTGCCTATTTATACAATCATTGATATGTTTGAAACTGCAATAAATGTGTGGTCTGATATCTGTATAACGCAGATAATTAATAAAGAATTTCAAACTCAAGAATGATATTAGATAATACAATAATAAAAGAATTTGAAGAGGCTGGTGCGATTTTGCACGGACATTTTGTACTCTCGTCAGGGCTGCACAGCAACACTTACATACAATGCGCTAAAATTTTTGAAAATCCAAGCAGAGCAATGAACGTTTGTGAGCTATTGGCGAATAAAATAAGAAAAGAGCTTATTGAACCCATAGATTTAATACTATCTCCTGCGATTGGTGGAATAATCGTGGGTTATGAGATTGGTAGACAGCTTGGAATCCGAACAATATTTTGCGAACGTGTTAATGGTAAATTTGAATTACGCCGTGGATTTGAGATTAAACAAGGTGAGAAAATCTTACTAATTGAAGATGTGATTACCACAGGTAAATCTTCACTTGAAGCAGTAAAATGTGCAGAAGAGAAGGGAGGTAAAGTTGTTGCTGGAGCTTCTTTGATCAAGAGAAATAGTGAAACAAAACTGCCCTTTCCTGTAATATCTTTGATTGAACTAAATATCAAAAACTATAGCGAGGAAGAACTGCCAAGTGAATTAAAACAATTACCTATAATGAAACCTGGGAGTAGAGAATATTTAACAAAATAATTCTATATATGGCTAAAGTGATTCAGTAACTTTTACGTGTTATATTTTTTGCATCAAAGTTAGATATTACAGTTTATTTTCCTGTATTCGTTCAACAGAATGGCAAAATAAGATAGACAAATAAAGATATAAAGTAAAAACAATAATAGGTGTCATTCCGGTTCGTGACACTTGCTTTATGTAGTTTCATTAAAAACGTTGTTTTTATTATAATACCTCCTATGATTAGTTTGCTTGTGAGCACCAGTGTCTGGGCACTGGAATGACAAGAAAAGGCTACTTGAATGACAGGAAAGGAACTACTAAAACAAATAGGTGTCATTCCAGCGCGTGACGCTGTAATCCAGAAAGGAAGGGAGTGTTAAATAAAAAAATATCAAAGTCATCATATTATATCACGAACCTTTTCCAAGACTTTTTTCATATTTTCGCTTGAAAGTGGAATTAAGCCAAGCCTAGATAAATATCCACCTTCAGTACTAATAGAGTCTATAACTTCTCTAATGAATTCCCTTAATCCATCAACAGTATCTAAGTGTTCTTTCTTTATATAAAGATATAAAGGCCTTGCTAACATATACTCCCCCGATGATATATTTTTATAAGTTGGCTCAATTCCTGCGATTGTGCTTCCTTGAATCTCATCTTGGTTTTTCGCTAAAAAGCTGAAGCTAAATATTCCTAAAGCATTTTTATTGCTCTTCAATTTTTGTATTATTATGTTTTCATTAATTCCAACTTCTATATATCTTCCATCATCTCTGATATTACTACATGCTTTCTTTCTTTTTTCTTGGTCTTGATAATTCTCTTTGAAAATCCTTGAGTTCATACATGAATATTGATCAAGCATAATAAAATTAATCAAAGTTTCATGTGTACCTGTATTTTGATGTGGGCCATAGATTTTAATTTCTGTTTTTGGTAGAGCTTGATTTACATCAGACCAAAATTTCTTGTTATTCTTTACTAATCTATCATTGTCTTCAGAATATGAAGATAAAGTTTCAAACAGGTCATTTTTTGTAAAATCAAATCTATGGCTTTGATTTGAATTTGCAATAACAATTCCATCATAGCCAATTATGATCTCTATTACTTCATTCACTTTATTTCTTTTACATAATTCTCTCTCTACTTCCTTCATAGGGCGAGATGAAGTAGTGATATCTGGTGTGCCTTCCCCTATTCCTGAACAAAACATTTTGAACCCTGATCCACTTCCTATCGATTCTACAACTGGAGTTTTAAAGGAAAATATACGGCTGAATTCTTCAGATATAAATGAGATAAAAGGAAAAACAGTTGAAGATCCAACAATTCTGATATATCTTCTGGCATCAACATTTGACAGTGGGATGAGTAATACAAATGCAAAAATAAGGAAAAGGCGTTTCAGCATCGTTTTCGCTCAAGAGTGTAAACTTAATTATCGTAATAAAAAATCAAACTGAAAAGCTTTTTTTCTAGATTTCAAAAGGTATAACGATCAAATGTGTGCGTAATGATGAGATCTGAATCACAGCATTCATACAACTGTATCTATATCGAATCCTCTTATGTTTTTCAATACTGAAAAATTCTTTCATATTAACTTAATGATGCAATATATCCTTTTCTTTAATAGATAAGTCATCATCGACTTTTTTTACATTATCATCAGTAATGTTTTGTATTTCCTTTTTGGCAACATGAAAATCATCTTCTGAGATTTCCTTATTTTTCTTCATTTCCTCTATTTCTTCCATAACATCTCTGCGTATATTTCTAATTGCAACTCGTGCATTTTCAGAAAATTGATGCAATAATTTCACTAATTTTTCACGAGTTTCTTGTGTTAAGTCTGGAAGAACTATACGTATAGTATTTCCTTCAACAACAGGATTTAAATTCAGGTTAGCATTGATTATCGCATTTTTTACTTCACCGATAACAGTAGCATCCCAAACTTTAACTGATAGAGTTTTGTTATCTATAGCTGAAACGCCTGCAACTTGGTTCAGTTTTTGATGTCCACCATAGATATTTACAACTATACCATCAAGTAATGATGCGTTAGCTCTACCAGTACGTACACCTTTCATATCATCGTGAAAAGACTGAATAGTTTTTAGCATTCTTTCTTTTGTTTTAGCTTTTATTTCGTTTAACATAAATTACCTAATGTTTACAATCTGAAACTATAGTATAAGTGCCTTGACCCTTAATAATATCAACCATTTTTTCTCTTTTTAAAGAAAAAACTACAATTGGGATAGAATTCTCACGAGCAAGTGAAATTGCTGATGCATCCATAACTTTTAAATCACGAGTTAGCAGATCTGTATAAGAAAGCCTATCATACATCACAGCATTCTCATTTTTTTTTGGATCGGCAGAATATACACCACTTACTTGAGTACCTTTTAAAATAACATCACAATTCATTTCAACAGCACGTAAAGCTGCAGCTGTATCTGTAGTAAAAAATGGGTTACCTGTGCCTGCTGCAAAAATGACCACTCTACCTTTCTCTAAATGATGAATAGCCTTCCTTCTTATATAAGGCTCACATATAGTAGTCATGGGTATAGCAGACAACACCCTAGAGACTATAGAGCTTTTTTCTAAAAAATTTTGCAAAATTAAAGCATTAATGACAGTACCAAGCATTCCAATATAATCACTGCTTGCTCTTTCACAGCCACTTAAAGATGCTGATGCACCACGAAAAATATTCCCACCACCAACAACAATACAAACTTGAACTCCGAGATTACAAACTTCAACTATGTCTTTGGATAGTTTATCTATAACTTCCATATCATGGCCAAATAGCTTTGATCCCATCAAAGCCTCCCCAGAGATTTTGAATAACACTCTGGGGTACTTTACTTCTGAAGTTTTGTTACTTATTTGCACCATCCAAAGTAAGTAACTTATAATTAGCTAATTTAACAGCACTTGATTCTATAAAATCAGCAATCTTCATTTTATCATCTTTTATAAACTTCTGCTCTAGCAGAACAACTTCTTCATAGTATTTAGCCATTCGTCCATCTACTATTTTTTTCGCTACCTCTTCAGGTTTATTTAAGCTCTTTACTTGCTCCTCGATTATAGAACGCTCATTTTTTAATTTTTCTTGATCTAAATCATTTATAGATAAAGCTTCAGGTTTCATAGCAACTACATGCATAGCTATTTGCTTTCCAATCTCTTTTTTATCACCAGATGACTGCAATGCTACTAAAGCACCAATCTTACCTAAGCCAGGCATATCACCATGTACGTATCCAGAAATAATCCCATCTTTAGTCTCTAGGTAGCAAAGATTGCTTAACTCTAACTTCTCACCAAGAACCGATGTACCACTCATAATAGCTTCCTGCACTGTACCAACATCTTCATATTTGGCATTTTTTAACTCATCAAGACTAGTACAACGTTCTTGACAAGCAATTGATGCTAAATTTGAAACTAATGCTATGAACTTCTCATTTCTAGCAACAAAATCAGTTTCACAATTGACTTTAACCAATACACCATAATTTTTAGCCAAGCACATAGCAATAAGCCCATCCGAAGCTACTCTATCAGACTTTTTGTCAGCTTTAGCAAATCCTATTGTACGTAACCTATCAACGGCTTTCTTAATATCACCATCACACTCTTCTAACGCTTTCTTACAATCGCTTAAGCCAAGCCCTGTTCTATCGCGTAATTCCCTTATACTACTTGAATCCATCTTCATTTACTTACTATTACCTCCCTTTCTGTTTCAACCTTAATACGCTTCTTTTTAGTTTGCACAATATCCTCTTCTTTTTCTTGAATAAGCTCATCATCCTTAACTCTAGACCTTGTCAAACTAGACTCTATTCCAGCTAATATAGAATCAGCAACTAATTTACAATAGAGCTCTATTGATTTTCTTGAATCATCATTTCCTGGTATAGGATAGGCAATACCATCTGGGTCAGAATTGGTATCAAGTACTCCAACTACAGGAATACCCAGTTTTTTGGCCTCTTTAACCGCTATATGCTCTTTGTTAGTATCAATAATAAATAAAATATCAGGAACTGCTCCCATTTCTCTAATTCCACCCAATTCTTTATCAAGCTTTTTTCTTTTCTTTTCAATGTTTCCTAATTCTTTTTTTGTTAAGATGCTATCTTCATCATTGGATATTTTCTCATATTGTATCAAAGTTTTTATCGAAGAAGAAACAGTGTTCCAATTAGTAAGCATACCACCAAGCCATCGATCATTTACATAATACTGACCACAACGAACTGCTTCACTTGCAACAATATCTAAAGCTTGAAATTTTGTACCAACAAATA
The DNA here is from genome assembly GCF_964028625.1 of Wolbachia endosymbiont (group B) of Horisme vitalbata. NCBI lineage: Bacteria > Pseudomonadati > Pseudomonadota > Alphaproteobacteria > Rickettsiales > Anaplasmataceae > Wolbachia > Wolbachia endosymbiont (group B) of Horisme vitalbata. The sequence goes on along the minus strand of NZ_OZ034797.1, from coordinate 965,006 downwards.
AAATGCGACCATCTTGAGATGCAACATCGTATAAAGCTTTCATCGCCGCCTCTAACAATGGTAATGTTTTTCGTAAGTCTATTATGTGTATACGATTCTCTTGATGTATACCATATATATATGGGGCCATTTTCGCATTCCAGCGACTAACTTTATGGCCAAAATGCACACCAGATTCAGCTAAATCACGTATAGTGACTTTAGGCAAATTTGTCATATTTACTCCTCCAAATAGTTTATCCTCCATGGCATAACCCTAACGGGACTACTTGCATAAGCCATGTGTGAAATTAAGTTATTTACATAGTAATAAAAAAGACAAAAAAGCGCAAACAAAAAATATTGACAAGTGGCAACACGTTGATTAGCTTTAAGGTTGCAAACGTTAAAAAGCAATGGGGGGTGTAGCTCAGTTGGTTAGAGCGCATGCCTGTCACGCATGAGGTCGTGAGTTCAAGTCTCATCACTCCCGCCATTACAGCAGAAACATCTTAAAATTCTTTAACTTTCTTATTAATTTGAATTAATTTCTTTCAGAGACTTGACATGATATTGTAATTGCTGCTTAATCTATTTAATTTTATCATTAATAATTGGGATTAAATATGTTCATTTCTGAGGTTTTTGCGGCAGATGCGACTAACAATGTATCAGCATCTGTTGCTAGCTTTATTCCACTCATTTTAATATTTGTAGTATTTTATTTTCTCATTATTCGCCCCAATCACAAAAAACTAAAAGAACATAGAAGGATGATAGATCAAATAAAACGTGGTGATACGGTTATTACTTCTAGTGGAATAATAGGTGAAGTAAACAAAGTTGACGAAGTAAATGCACAACTAATACTAGAAATAGCACCAAAAATTGAAATAAAAATCCTAAAGTCTGCTATATCTGAAATCTTAAATAAAGAAATTCAAAAGCCAGTAGCTAAATCTATTGAAAAAAGCAAAGTTGAAAAGAATGGCAAGAAAAATAAACTAGAGGAAAGTAAAAAAGACAAAAATGCTTCATAATTTAAGAAGTGTGTGGAATATTAGGTATAGTAAGTAGCGGTGATTCAGTAATACCAATTTTACTAACCGCGTTGCAAAAATTGGAATACAGAGGGTATGACTCTTCAGGTATAGCAATTATAAATAATAGAGGTAAGATAGAAGTAAAAAAATCAGAAGGTAAAGTTGAAAGATTGTGTGAAGTTGTTCATGAGAGCAAGATATCTAGTAGCAAAGTTGGTATAGCACATACTCGTTGGGCTACACATGGAGCTCCAAATCTTAAAAATGCTCATCCCATTTATATAAATAATGTTGTTGTTGCTCATAATGGAATAATTGAAAATTACAATATATTAAAAAAGGATCTGGAGGAAAAGGGAGTATCTTTCCACACCGATACTGATACAGAAGTGATACCAAACATATTAACTTCATATCTTGATGAAGGGTTATCACCAGTTGATTCTATATTACAGTGTCTAAACAATTTACAAGGTTCACTTGCTTTGGCTTTATTATTTGCAGAATATCCAGATACTTTATTTGTTGCAAAAAGAAATTTGCCTTTAGCAATAGGATATAACTGTAATAAAGTGTTTGCTGCTTCTGATACTAATACTTTGAATTCATTTGTAGAAAAAATATTGCATTTAGAAGATAATGATATTGCAGTAATAAAATCTAACGAATTCAGTATATATAATAATGGTATACAAGTTAAACGCAGAACAGAAAATAGCAGTCCAAGAAATTTTCTAATTAGTAAAAATGGTTACCCTAGCTTTATGCTAAAAGAAATTTTTGAGCAACCGTATGCATTAAACAAAACAATAAATCAATTTTATAAACAATATAAAGAAATCAACAAAGAATTATTTTCTGAACTAGGTTACATTACTATAGTTGGATGCGGTTCATCCTATTTTGCTGGACTAATAGCAAAGTGTTGGCTGGAAAGTATTGCTCAAATTCGGGTATATCTAGAAATCTCGTCAGAATTTAGGTATAGCAGCGTCAAGCTCGAAGAAGGTAGTATTGGCTTATTCATTTCTCAATCTGGTGAAACTGCAGATACTATGGAAGCACTACGTTATGCGAGATTGCAGAAACAAATGATCATTAGCATAATTAATACATTTAATAGCAGCATAGAAAAAGCCTCAGATATTGTATTGCATACTCTTGCTGGACCTGAGATTGGTGTTGCTTCGACAAAAACCTTTTCTACGCAGCTTGCAATTTTAGCATGCTTTGCTGTAGAGCTTGGAAAAATAAAAGGTATACTGGGTAGAGAGAGGATAAAGGAACTAAGCGGTGCTATTAATTCCATTCCCGAACATGTAGAGCATGTTTTGAATGTGATGGAAATACAACATATATCAGGCAGTATATTAGAGCACAATAATATAATTATAATTGGGAGAGGAAGCTCATATGGAGTTGCAATGGAAGGTGCATTGAAGATAAAAGAGCTTTCATATATCAACACAATTGGTATTGCAGCGGGAGAAATGAAGCACGGTTCTATCGCCTTGATAGACTCTACTGTACTTGTTATCGCAATTATTCCTTACGATAATTTATTCTTTAAAACGCTATCCAATATACAAGAGATTATTGCAAGAAAAGGTAAAGTAATTGCCTTTAGTGATAAGCAAGGAGCACCGCTCTTAAAGGGAATTTGCATAGATGTGGTGCAACTTCCAGAAGTTGACAATTTTGTTTCTCCAATTATCTACAGTGTTGCTATGCAATTTCTTGCTTATTCTATTGCAGAAAAAAAAGGGTTAGATGTAGATTGTCCGAGAAATTTAGCTAAATCTGTCACAGTTGAGTAACTTATTTAAAGTGAGTTGCTAATTAACAGCTCTAATTGTCAGTTATAAATTACTGAATTTTACTAATAAATTCATTGCTATCATTAGCCCTCTGCGAAAGAATATGTAACTAATGTAAGGATGAGAGAGGCTAAAATCCACGCCTCAAATTAACAAGATTTGCCATTATGGTTACCAGACACAACTTAACCTAGCAAGCAAGAATTAACTAACAGAAAAATTGAAAACTAATATCAGTCTCTTATGTAATGCTACTAATATTTTTCTAAAAGCAATATGTTTTCTATTCAGGAAAGTCTACATCGCCATAACAATATTTACTAGAATGAGGTCTTGTCTCATTGTAAAAACACAACCAATGATCAACGTCTATCTGAAGATCTTCTAATGAATTGTAGATTGTTTTACAAAAAAAGAGGAGTAAATGAGAGTTCAGTAACTTGATTATAGAGTTGTACTGCCTTTCCATATTTGAAGCAAGTTGTTATTCTATCTCAAACCGTAGCACAAAGTAAATATGGCAATTTACACTAAAATTTTCTGTTTATGATTTATATTATGTAAAGATACTATTTGACCTTGAGCTTTAAAGATATTATGTAATAGCATTATTTAATATGCGAGGTTTATTATGGCTAAAGTAAATGCAGGTGAAAGCGCAAGAAAGCTCAAAGAAATTAAATTTCAGCTTATGTCACCAAAAAAGTCCAAAAGTAGTCAACAAATGTCACCAAAACGGAGTCGGAATTCTGGTGAAAAGCTATGGAATGCATTAGAATCATTACAAGAAGCAAAATCAGAGTTAAAAAAAAGAAAGTTTGAAATAGAACTAAAAAAAGACACTGAAATATCAGACGAAGGAATAGAAAAAGTAGTGGAATTGGAAAGGAAAACAGAAAAAGAGATAGAAGAAATAGCAATGCCAATATCAACGTTACTACTTAAGGAAACAATAATAAAATTACAAGGAACAAAAATAATAAATTTTTTAAAAAAATTAGAAAAACAAGTAAAAGAAATGCAAGAATTATGTAAGAAACTAGAATTAAATGCTAAAATAGAAGAAGAAGATCTAAATAAGCTCGAGGACATAAAGAAAGAATCAGAAAAGTGTTGCAGAGAGTTAGTGAGCTATATGCCTAATTCAAATAATCCTAGAATGTTGTACACTGCTGTTATTGGTGTTGGTCTTGCTGTTGGGCTGGTAGCAAGTACTATACTTGAACATACAACTAGACTAAGTATGTTAGCAATAATTGGCATAGCTACATCATCTGCACTCGTAGCTGGTGGTGCTACATATGCAGCACTAAGACCTAATACTAAAATAGATGAATCAAAAGAAGTCCAAATAAAGAGTTCTCATCACTCACTTTCCTAATCACACTTTAATTCAAACTTTATCAGTTTTATTCAAGTTGCTTCTAAAAGGAGAATATCAATGGTGTTCTCCTTACTGATTTGGTTAAAATGCAGAAAACGCCTATGTCAAAATTTACACAGATGTTAAGTGCTGCCACTAATTCCCAGTTAGTACAATTTGTATATCTTATTGACATATTTAATTTATTCTGTTACAATTTTTAGTAATTAGGTTGGGATAAAACAATGAAGAGTTTTAAATGGCTACTTAATCAAGTCAGACTTTCATGGATTAGCTTAATATCAAAAGTAAAGAGCTTTTTTCAAACTAACGATACACATTATCAAACAACTGCTAGCAATGGAAATGATCATACAAGAAAAATAAGTGTAGAAAATACAATAGAGGCGAAAATTAATGAAGAGGATGTATGGTATGATTCTCTGAAAGAACAAGAGCCAGGTGAAAAAGAAAGAGATCTGGATGAAGAAGAATTTTTTGATGCTATTGAAAATTTGGATGAAGAGGAAGTGAGTGCTAACATAGAAGGAAAAGAGTATGAAAAAAATAAGTACTATAGTCTACAAGATGGTCTACAAGAAAAAAATGAATTTGATCACACAACGCACACTCTTACACTTGCTTTTGAAATTGAAAAGCCATTTCCAGACTCTGACCTTAGTAAATTTAAGTTATGCGAACTTAAGCAAAATGGTGATAAATATACGTTTATCTTAGAAAATGATCAGAAAAATCGAATAGAATTACATTCTGAATATCTCAATATTTATTTTCCTAAGTATTTTGAGAAACACAGAAAAAAAGGAGCTTACACCGAACTTTTTTCTCAAGAAGAAAATAGAATTAGCAATGATATTATAATACCGCTACAAGTTCCAAAAGAAGCAAGCATACTTACCAAAGAGTGCAATTGGTTAATAAGAAAGGTTGTAGGTGAAATACCATATTATCCAGTGGGCAAATCGCTTGAATACTGCAGGAGTCGTGTAAATTTCTTTCTTAACTTAAACAATATTATGTCTTTTTCTCTAAAATCAGCAAAAGCACAATATGCAGCTATGCTATCAGGTACTCCAACAGAAACAAACTGGCCAATAAAGGATATTCTAGTCAGAGGTAGTTTTATTAATCAGCATATTCCTAGAGTTGAAGAAGCTTATATTGATAAGCATTCTATAGTTGAAGAAGCTTTTGAAGTAGTTAACGTAGAATGTGCATCAGAGCTGAAGATTTCTCAACCTAGCATATAGCCTTATATTCTTTCATCAGCATGATATAATTTTGTGCAGATTGTGTAATATGTTTAATTTCCTCATCTGACATTTTTTTGAAGAATTGTGCTGGCCTGCCAGCCCATACTTCACCACTTTTTATCACTTTCCCATGCGTTACCAGTGAGCCAGCAGCTACCATAGCTTCAGACTCCACAATCGCATGATCCATTATAACAGAGCCCATACCAATAAATGCTTTATCATGTATCGTGCATGCATGTAACACACAAAAATGTCCAACCGTCACCATACTACCAATAATCGTATCACCGCCTGGATTTCTATCTACATGAATTACGGTGCCATCTTGAATATTCGTTTCATCACCTATTTCGATTGATCCAACATCTCCTCTGATCACACAATTAAACCAGATACTCGCATTCCTTCCTATTTCAACGTTACCTATAATACGCACACCATCTGCGATAAAAGAACTTTCATCCATTTTTGGTTCATAATCTTTGTATTTTAAAATGTGATAGCTCATAATTTAAATAAGGTTTAATACATACTTGGGTTCCAGTAGTCAAGTTACTCGGGTAAAGATATTCTTGACTTATGATCCTTATGCTCCTAAAATCTTTATTTTTAGCTCTATTTATAATGTCAGTAACAGTACTTAGTGTACTTCAAATAATATTAGTTGTTGTATTGGTAATTTTAGTGCTCCTGCAGCCACCTGGAAGTAGTTCATTAAGTGGCTTTAGTAATTCACAACAGGGAATGAATTCAATAATTCCGGTAAAGTCTTCTGAAAATCCACTCAGTAGAATAACTTCTATAGTTGCTGGGCTGTTCATTATAAATACACTGTTACTATCAGGATTATGTTCAAAAGATGTACATAAAAAATCAATTGCAGAGAAGATTATATCAGAAAAGAAGCAAGAAGGCCAATCAACTTCTGTTCCATTTGAAAATTAATGAAAGAAACCAAGTTTATCTTTGTTACAGGTGGAGTTGTTTCATCACTTGGTAAGGGTTTAGTTGCTTCAAGTGTGGGAGCACTTCTTCAAGCTCATGGATTCAATGTTCGCATCAGAAAGCTTGACCCATATCTCAACATTGATCCTGGAACAATGAGCCCAGCTCAGCACGGGGAAGTATTTGTTACTGAGGATGGTGCTGAAACTGATTTAGACCTTGGACATTACGAGCGTTTTACTAAAATTAAAGCAACCAAGGACGACAATATAACAACTGGTAAAGTATATAATAAATTATTAAAGAAGGAAAGGTGTGGTGATTATCTAGGCAAAACTGTGCAAATCATTCCTCATGTGACAGATTTAATCAAATCTTTCATTTTTAATGGTACAGAAGATTTAGATTTTGTAATATGCGAAATAGGCGGAACCGTAGGTGATATTGAAAGCCAACCGTTTTTGGAAGCTATACGCCAAGTTAATTATAAACTAGGAAAGCAAAAAGTTATCCTTATTCACTTAACTTTAATACCATATCTCACTGCAGCACAAGAATTAAAGACAAAACCGACACAGCATTCAGTTCGAGAGTTAAACTCTGCGGGGTTACAACCAGATATTATATTATGTCGCAGTGAAAAAGAAATTTCCGATAATCAAAAAGAAAAGATAGCCAATCTTTGCAATGTTTCTTTATCTAACGTAATACCTGCTCCTGATGTAAACCATATATACGAGTTACCGTCCTTGTATAATCAATGTGGGCTCGGGACACAAATTTTGGATCACTTTCACTTAAGTAAGCCAAAACCAAGCTTACCTGAATGGGACCAAATAGTACACTCTATGAGACATCCAACACAAGAAGTTATCGTTTCCATAGTAGGAAAATATACTGAATTTCCTGACGCATATAAATCACTGATTGAAGCATTAAACCATGGTGCAATTAGTAATAAAGCTAGAGTGAAGATAAATTGGGTCAACTCAAGAGAAGAGAATGGAAAATCTATAGATGCAAAGTTTATCAGAGAAAAATTACAAAGCTCTAATTCAGTCCTTGTTCCAGGAGGATTTGGTGATAACGGAATAGAAGGTAAAATATTAGCAATAAACTATGCCCGTGTAAATAACATTCCTTTTTTAGGAATATGTCTTGGTATGCAGCTTGCAGTGATTGAATTTGCTCGTAACGTTATTAAGCTTGAAGATGTACACTCTGAAGAATTTTATACTTGCAAACACCCAATCATCAAGCTCGCTGATGGTAAGAACGTTGATCTTGGTGGAACCATGAGACTTGGAACATACAAGTGTAATGTAAATCCAAATTCAAAAATGGCAAATGTGTATAGTAGTGTCACTATTTCAGAAAGACACAGACACAGATATATAGTTAATTTAGATTATAAAAATAACTTAGAAGAGAATGGAATGATATGCAGTGGTATATCAGAAGATAAAATATGCATAGAGGCAGTGGAGCTAAAAAATCACTCATGGTTTATTGGTGTGCAATTTCATCCAGAATTTCAATCAAGACCATTTTCTCCTCATCCTCTCTTTACATCATTTATTAAGGCAGCTATTGACAATAGAGTTTAATAGAACTGAATAAACTCTATTCTAATAGAGAGGTAAAAAATGTTACTAAGAAATAGTAAAGATAGCATTACATATGGATCTGCGACCTTCGAGGAATTGAATAGGCATGTAGAACAAATAATATATAAATTAGAGGAGGATCAAATTATAGAGGATATAATGGAAGAAGTAGTTGTAGCTATAAACGAACTAAAATCGGTAGAAGAAATAAAAAAATATTTAAAGCGAGAAATAGATAGCCTTGTAAAAAGGACAATAGTCCTTAGTGAATTCTATAACCTAGAAAAAATAGAAAAGCCAAGAAAAGAAAATTATATTTACCCAAGCACCTAATGTTTAAGTACCAATACATGGAACTTGCCATAGAGCAAGCAAAACTTGCTCAGAAAGATGGCGAAGTGCCAATAGGTGCTGTAATAGTTAATGGAAACAATATCATCTCCTCTGCACACAATATATCTAATGATCCAATTGCACATGCAGAAATGTTAACAATTAGACAAGCATTTTCAACTTCCACGCTTTATGAAGCTGAAATGTACGTAACGTTAGAGCCGTGCCCGATGTGCGCTCAAGCTATCTCTTTTGCAAAAATTAAACGTCTGTACTTCGGGGCTTACAATCCCAAAGGTGGAGGAGTTGAAAACGGCACTAGAATATTTCAATTCTGTAACCACATACCTGAAGTTTATGGTGGAATATTAGAAACAAAATGTTCTCTTTTGTTAAAAGATTTCTTTGAGAAATTGAGAGCTTAGTTTAAGATGTGTGAGATTGTTTCAATATTTTTTGAGTAAAATCTGTATTATAACTCTTTCGTATATTTGACCAATTTGCTCATGCAACGTACATAAGGGGTGTTATTACGATAACTCCGTTGCAGGGAGTGTTAAATAAACCATACGCGTCAAGTTAAGGAACTGTGGTAATAAACTTAGTGTAAGGAAGAGAAAAAAAAGATATAAGTTCTCTTAAATCTAACAAAGAAAACGGAGAACTTATACAATGAAAAGAATAGTTTGCATCTCAAAAAAGCTCAAAGAATTTTTTAATGAAAAAGCAGATAAAATCTCAGCTACAACAGGGTTCATAAAAAGAAAGAGGAAGCTAAAAGGCTCGTCGTTCATAAAAGCCATCGTTTTGGGTAATATAGGGGTTGATAATTGTAGTATAGAGACAGTGTGTCAATTATTGAATGAAGACTCGATAAATATAACAAAACAAGGTCTGGACTTTAGATTTACCAAGGAAGCAGTGGAATTTATGAAAAGAATGTATAATGAATCTTTAACGTTACTTAAAAATACCTTACAAGTTGATTGCAGAATCTTGAAGCACTTTGGAGGTGTTAAATTATTAGACAGCAGCTACATTAGCTTACCTAACAGTATGGAAGAAATGTATAAAGGTTATGGTACCAGCTACAGTGGTTATGAAAGCAATACTAAGTCTGGAATAAAGTTACAATTAGTTTTTGACTACCTAAACCAGACATTAGACCAGCTTAATATAACTGAGGGAATAAGGTCAGATCAGGGTTATAGAAGCCATTTAAGCAATATATCGAACAACGATTTACTAATATCTGATTTGGGTTATTTTGTGCCAAGTTCTTTTAAACAAATCAATGAAATAGGAGCTTATTTCATAAGTCGTTATAAATCCGATACTAACATATATGATATAGAGACAGGTCAAAAAATAGATTTACTAGAACATTTGGGAGATCGATCTTTTCTAGAACAGGAGGTATTGTTAGGAAAAGAGACAAGGGTTAAAGTAAGAATTATATTTAAAAAACTAACTGAAGAACAAGCTATGGCTAGAAGAAGAAAGGCTAATAGGTTAGCAAGATCACATGGATACACATCTTCTCAAAGGAACCAAAAGTTACTAAATTGGTCGATATTTATAACTAATGTTCCAAAAAGTAAGATTAATGCTGAGCAAATACTAGTAGTTTACCGAATAAGATGGCAAATTGAATTATTGTTCAAATTATATAAGAGTAATATAAGGCTTGATAAGCTGAGAGGAAAGCCATACAGAGTATTATGTGAGCTATATGCCAAATTGTGTGCAATTCTTATATTTCATGGAATAGTGGGTTGCACAGAACTGAAAAAAAATACGGAGCTTAGCTTAACAAAGGCATTTATTGAGCTAAAAAGACGGGTTAGAGAGTTATTTTTAGCACTAAATAATAAAATTAAAGGCTTAAATATTTTTCTCAAAAAGCTTACCATAACTTGGTCGCAGTTTTCATTAAAAGACAAGTACAGAAAAACTAGAGTATCCACCTTAACTTCTCTAAATTTGCTCACAATCTCTTAACTTGACGCGTATGGTTTATTTAACACTCCCGAAAATGCTACCACTGAACAACAAAATATTCAAGGACAGAGCATATAGCTACTTTTACCGTTATCCCAGTGTTGTAAAACTGGGGTAACACCTTCCGCTACGCAAATCACCTACAAAACACAATCTTTTTATTCCCCCAAACAATTAGTTGTGAATTTAAGCAATCATATTAATATAGTAAATATTTACTTAATATACTAGTATTTACCTTGACTAAACAATTATAGTGCTGTATGATTTGTACTTAAGCTTTAATAGTGAGGTGTTGATGGACACACAAGAATTAGAAAAGTTCATCAACAAAATCCCAAGATGCTGAGGAGAAAACATCAGAAGAGTTGGAAAGAAATTTAAACCCGAATGAAGCCAATAATGATATATTCTAAAATCTATCAAGAATACGAGGGAGAAACATGGACAGAGTCATTAATGAATGGTTTTATAGCAGCTGTTTCTTTGGGATTTGGCTTCCTTCTAGGAAAAATAATTACTCCTACAAACGAAGCTGTTTCTACAAATCTAGAAAACGCTGCTGTTGAACAACCCAATGTGCAACAAACCCTACCCTTATATATATAAAATGACAAATTTTATAACTAAAAAAGTACTTCCCCATTTTCAAAGCACTGCATACAATAGAATTATATTGCAGTGCCTTATACTCATCCTGAGATATAGGAAAACAATCTATACAACATTTTAAGCTGGCTCAGAGCGCTGGCAAACCCAATACCATAATTTACAAGGAGGACTTATGAATAAGAAATTTCTCTATTCACCATTGTCAATAAAAAGCATAGAAGAAAACGGAGTATTTTCTGGCTATGCGAGCGTTTTTAATATAGTTGATAAGCAAAATGATCTGATATTACCAGGAGCATTTAAGAATAACTTAAATAAAAGTCAGATAAAACTTCTTTGGCAGCACAATCCGAGCGAGCCTATAGGTAATATTACGGATATTTGCGAAAATGATGTTGGCCTATATATAACTGCACATTTGCTTTTTGGTATTCAAAAAGCAGAGGAAGCATATTTAATGCTCAAAACTGGAACTATTAACGGGCTTTCGATTGGCTATATACCAATAGAGTATGATGTTGATCATGAAAGCGGAGCTCGAGTGTTAAAACAAGTGGAGCTATGGGAAGTTAGTTTAGTCACTTTCCCTGCAAATTTGTCAGCTCAGGTAATCAATGTGAAGAATCATTACAATGAACAAGAAATGTTAGCAAGAGCAATAGAAAAAGCAAATTCTGTGCTTACGAACATGTGTATTTCTACTTAAAATCTATAAAAATTTTCATACAATTTAACATTTATATTATTATTTATTTAATAATTATATTAATATATATAACTTCAATACTTTAAAAATTAGGTAATTTTATGCTAAATGCTAACAATAAGGTTAATTACGAACCTAAACAAAAGGAAAAAAAATACAGCTTATCCACTGTGCTTGCTTGGCTATATCTAAAAACAATTGGACGAATATTGCCAGAGAGATGGAATAAATGGGCAGAGAATATTCTACACCACAATAAGGTTATTGTGGATAGTGGAGTTCAGACTGATGATCTTTTAAATTCTAACAGAGAAAAGGAATTGAAGGATGAAAATGAGAGATTAAAAGAAAAGTTGAAAGAAGGTAGTAAGAAGGAGGAAAATCAGTCAAATTTAAATCAGGAATTAACTAAAAAAGAGAAAGAAATTACTAAACTTAAAGAACAAGTAAAATCATTAGGAGAGGAAAAAGAAATATTTGCTAAATTTTTTGCAGAACAAGCACAGCAGATTGAAGATTTAGAATTAGAGAGTAATGTTTTAAAAGAGGAAAAAGAACAATTAAACTCCATAATTAAAGACCTGAAAAAGGACTATAGAGAATTGGCAAAAATTGCACAAAAACGAGGAGAAGAATTTTTAGCACAGTTCAAGAAAAAGTCTGAGGAGATATTACATTTGCAGAAAGAATTAATTGAGTGCAGCAAAGAATTTGCAAATAAAATAGAAATGCTCTCAGTAAGGGTAGAAGAAAAAGATGGGGAAATAGGTAGTTTAACGGAATTAAATAAAACATTAGAACAAGAGAAAAAGGAAATGGAGACTAAAAATAACGAACAAAAGCAAGTTATATCTGATCTAGAGAAAAGAATAAAAGAGCAAGAGGATTTAATAAAGTCATTTCATGAAAATAAAGATATAAATGAAACTGTGAAGAAAGAGAATGAAAACCTACGAGTGCAAAAAACAGAACTTGAGAATGAAGTTAGTAAGTTAAAAAACGAATTTGATACTAAAATAAAGCAATTAAATGAACAAAAAAAAGCAGAATTAGAGCAAGCTAAGAAAAAAGATGCTGAATTTAGAAAAAAATTGGAAAGTGCTCAGCAACAATTAGAGCAAGAAAAGACTAATCTAAATACCATTGAAAAAAAGAAACAAGATTTAGAAAGTGAAATTAATGAATTGAAAGAACAAGCTAAGAAAAAAGGTGCTGAATTACAGAGTCTTAAACAACAATTAGAGAAAGAAAAGACTAATCTAAATACCATTGAAAAAAAGAAACAAGATTTAGAAGGTGAAGTTAAAGAATTGAAAGAAAAATTACAGATATTAGAAAAAAATAGTGCTGAAATAGAAAAACAAAAGACCGATTTAGAGAAAAAATTAGAGCCTTCACAAAGAGAGAATAAAAAGTTACAAAAACAAGTTGAACATCTGAGTCAAGAACGAGAAAAAGCAACAAGTATCGCAATATCTTCTGTTGGAAATAATGTAGAAACACTTAGTGAAACATTAAAAAATCAACAGATTGAAAGTTCAATAGCTGAAGATGGACCACAAGAGTTAAAAGAAAAGTCAAATAATGTTGATACAAAGTTAGAAGATATGGATAAAAAAACTAAAGAGGTAGATGCAATTAGTATAGCATCTACTACAAAAAAAACACTTTTTCATTCTATGAAGTCAAGCTTTTCAAATGGTTCTTATGATCTTTTCAGTAATAAGAAGCTCAAGGAATTTTTATCTCATAAAAATAGAGAGTTGAAAAAAGGTTTTCCTGAACTTGAAGGAAAACACTTTTGCCATAACGTGCTTGATGAAACTATAAAATCTTTATCAAATCAAGGTGATGGTAAATTTGAAAGTGATAAATTACTTGAGTTATTGAAAAGTAATTTGATGAAATTTGGAAGAGCGATTATAGAAATTAAGGTTAACACAGTTGTTGAAAAAGTTGGTAAAAAGCATTCTATCGAACAGGTAATTTTTGTTCAAGAGTGTGCAAAAGGGTTATATTTAAATGAAGAAGATAGTCAAGCAATAATAAGTTCCTTAATGGAATTTTTAGCTCACAAAAATAATAGCAATAATGATTCAGTCAAAAAATTTGTTGTGCAGAAGTTAACGGAAGCTGAAATGAAATGTTTTTCAGATAAGATTCAAGGATTACAACTAGCATCAAGCATACGAGATAAATTTTTATCTCCAGATCAGGGAATGTGTAATCAGACTCAAGGAGGAGTAAACGAGTATCAATTAACAAAAAAAGCTAAAAAAGAATACGAATTAACACCTAACTCTTCCATGCGTCACACTACTTCATCAAACATTCAGAGAGTAACTAGAGTAGGCTCTTAGCATAAAGTATCAGCTCCTCCTTTGTTAAAGTGTAGGAGCTGTCTTCCCAATGTTGTCGTAGCAATTCCAAGTTTCTACCTAAACTTTTCCCTGGTTGATGACCTATAGTTATTAAATCATCACCAGATAAAGGAAATTTTGGAATGTTAAACATCTTAGCAAATGAAATATACTCATCAACATTTATTCCAGACTCAATACCACAAATCTTCATTAAGTCACAATATAATTCCTTACCAAATAAAGATATGTATTTCTTTTGCTCTTTTTCTGAAAGCTCTGTTTTGATATTGTTTGATAATAAAAATAATATTTTTTTCTTTTGCTTATTTGAAAGACGTAGAAGTTTGCTTACATATTCTCCAAGATTAAGCCTATCTTCAGCAGTCCTAAGAAGCAGCGCTAATTTTGTTAGTGCATCGATTGTGGGATCTAGGAAAGGCGTATGGACATACGCTGAGGGTTTTGTAGGAGGTTTAGTGTTGATAAGAAGTGGTGAAGATAAAATTTCGCATTTTACTTCTTTTGGAATAATTTTTTGTAAAACATCAGATTTTTGCATGCTCTTAAGTGTTGGAGCAGGATCATTGCATTCCAAGAGTTTAAATATTTCTTCTCTTATTCTCTCTCCAGAGAGGTTTTGAATCATGTGCGAATGCTTTTTGCACACATCCAATATTTCATCACTTAAATCTCCTATGCATATTTTAGCGTGAAAACGAAACGCTCTTAAAATACGTAGATAGTCTTCCTTAATCCTATCTTCAGCGTTACCTATAAAGTTTAACTTTCGTGCTTTTAAGTCCTGAATGCCACCAAAGTAGTCGTATATATGGCCATATTTGTCTGCATAAAGAGCATTAAACGTAAAGTCGCGCCTTGAAGCATCAGCTTGCCAATCATTAGTAAATTCTACCTTCGCATGTCTACCGTCACACTTTACATCATGCCTTAGCGTTGTAATCTCAAAGGATCTTTTATTTAAAATCGCAGTAATAGTTCCATGTTTTAAGCCAGTTGGAATAGTTTTTATATTACGGAGTTTTAACGCTTTAACTGCTTGATTAGGCAGCAGATTAGTAGCAAGATCGATGTCGTGAATGTCACGCTGTAAAATTGAATCTCTAACACATCCACCAACAAGCCTTGCCTCACCACCAAATTTCTCTATGGCCTCAATAATTACACTAGTTTCGTGATCAATTTGCATTTAGGTTACACATACTGAAAATCATGTTACAAAAAATGCGAAACTTTTGCAAAAATCCTCATATAAAAATATATAGGCAGGAGAGTGGTAAAATAAGAGGGTAAAGTGATAGAGTAAGTCTACAACAAATCCAGTGCCTAGAAACTTATAAGTATAAAAGTAATGTTAAAATACAATGTTTTCGATGATTATAAAAAAGCTGGATGAGCTACTTGCATGACACCTTTGTAGCCTTCTCTTGTCATCCCAGTACCTGCTCAAGTAACTGACACTGGTTCCCTTTATGATGGTGTTATCCGAGTAGCTCATCCAGCTTTTTATCAGGAACGTTGATTACTCTTTATTCTTCGCCCTTCCTGCACGTTTACGTTCATTTGGATCGAGGAACTTCTTACGCAAACGTATAGATTTTGGAGTTACTTCTACCAATTCATCATCGTCTATATATGCTATCATATCCTCCAGTGTCATTATTTTTGGTGGAGTAAGCTTTATAGCTTCATCGCTACCTGAAGCTCTTACGTTTGTTAATTGCTTACCTTTAAGTACATTTATTTCTAAATCATTGTCACGACTATGCTGACCGACAATCATACCACAATATACCTTATCTTGTGGCTTAACAAACATAATTCCCCTATCTTGCAGATTGAAAATTGCATACGCTACTGCTTCGCCTTTGTCTGTTGAAATTAAAACCCCATTACGCCTTCCGGAAATTGAACCTTTATGTGGAGCATAACTGTGAAATAAACGGTTGATTATACCAGTGCCGCGAGAATCAGTTAAAAATTCTCCTTGATAGCCAATTAATCCCCTTGATGGCACTAAAAATGTCAACCTAGTTCTGCCACTACCAGAAGGTCTCATATCAGTTACTTCACCTTTTCGAAAGCTAAGTTTTTCCATGATGATTCCACTATACTCATCATCTACATCAATTACTACTTCCTCTATAGGTTCAAGTTTTTTGCCATCTTCTTCTTTAAACAGCACTCGAGGCCGTGAAACTGAAAGTTCAAAACCTTCCCTTCTCATATTTTCAATCAGTACCCCAAGCTGCAACTCACCACGTCCACCTACTTCAAATGCTTCACCACTTGGAGCCAAAGTTACAGTAATTGCAACGTTTGTTTCTGCTTCTGCATATAAACGATCTTTTATAACAGTTGAGGTAAGTTTTGTTCCCTCTTGCCCAGCAAAAGGTGAGTCATTAACGCTTATAGTAATCGCCATTGTTGGCGGGTCAACTGGAGTTGAGCTGATCGCAGTTGTAACTTCTGGTGCTGCTATAGTGTCTGAAACTGAAGCTTTCTCAAGTCCTGCAATGGCAATGATATCACCAGCTACAGCTTGCTCTACTGGAACGCGTTTTAAGCCAGAAAATGAGAGTAACTTAGTTAATCTCCCTCGCTCAACCACTTGACCATCAAGATCAATTACCTTAAGATCTGAGTTAACTTGCGCGATTCCTTGGTAAATCTTTCCTGTCAATATTCTGCCAAGAAATTTATCAGATTCAAGTAAAGTAACTAGCATAGCAAAAGGTGCATTTTGATCATAAACGGAAGGTTTTATGTAATCTATCACCGTTGAAAATAATGGGCTTAAATCTTTTCTCTCATCAGATAGCTCCTTAGCACACCAACCATTTCTACCTGAAGCATAGAGTACTGGAAAATCTAGTTGCTCGTTGGTTGCATCAAGGTTAAAAAATAACTCATATATTTCATTTAGTACTTCATCAATTCTGCTGTCTGGTCGATCAACCTTATTGATTATCACAATCGGTTTTAAATTTGCCTTTAGTGCTTTTGACAACACAAACTTAGTCTGTGGCATTGGACCTTCTGCAGCATCAACCAGTAGTAATACACCATCTGCCATGCAGAGCACCCTTTCCACTTCTCCACCAAAATCCGCATGTCCTGGTGTATCAATGATATTGATTTTCTCATCACCCCACATTATTGACGTACATTTTGCAAGTATTGTAATCCCACGTTCACGTTCTTGATCACCACTATCCATCACTCGTTCTTGAACTTCTTGATTCTCACGAAACGTGCCACTTTGTTTTAACATGTTATCAAGTAAAGTAGTTTTTCCGTGGTCAACGTGTGCAATTATTGCAATATTGCGGATTGATTTAAATTCACTCATTTCTTATCATTTCAAATTTAATTTAATAACAAGTATACGTATAATATATTTAGAGTAAATAACTAAAGCCGTGCTTTCAGAGTATTTTAGGCAGATCATGGAACTCTAACAAAAAGGTTTCATGTTCGCTGTACTTTGTAGCAACTAACACCAAGACAAAGAAGAATCTTGCTTTAGCAGTACATTTATATAAAATTAAAATAAACTAAAGTAATCATTTAAATGCTAACAAGATTCGCTCCAAGCCCAACTGGCTACCTACATGTAGGAAACATACGCACTGCACTCATTTGTTGGATGTACACACGTAATCAAAATGGAAAATTTTTACTACGTTTTGATGATACTGATCTTGAGCGTTCAGATATCAAATATGTAGATAATATCATAGAAGACCTAAAATGGATTGGCATAAATTGGAATTCAAGTTTTAAGCAATCAGAGCGTTTTGAGAGCTATAACGAGGTGTTCTTACAGTTAATGAAAGAAGGTCATATTTATGCATGTTATGAAACAAGAGAAGAATTAGACACTAAACGAAAATTTCAATTAAAACAAGGTCTTCCCCCTGTTTACGATAGAGGTGCGTTGCTTCTAACTGAGCAAGAGAAAATTCGTTATGAGCAAGAAGGACGAAAACCACATTTCAGATTTAAATTGAATAGAAACGAAATTGTAAAATGGAATGATGAAGTTAAAGGTGAAATAAATATTGCAACAATTCACATTAGCGATCCTGTGGTAAAAAGAGAAGATGGAATTTATACATACATGTTACCTTCTGTTGTTGATGATGTTGACTTTAATGTAACCCATGTTGTACGCGGGGAAGATCATGTAACTAATACCGCAGTTCAGATCCAAATTATTAAAGCATTAAAAGCGAAAATTCCTATATTTGCTCACCTTCCCCTACTACATTTTGATGATAGCAAGATATCGAAACGGAAAGGTGGGTTGGATATTAAGTCCATAAGAGAAGATGAGATTGAGCCAATGGCGCTAACTAGCTATTTAGCAAAACTTGGCACATCTGATCCGATAGAAGCTCATGTTGATATGCAGTCTTTAATTAACTCATTTGATATTAAAAAATTTAGCTCAGCATCTGCACAATTCAGCTTGAGTGAAATGTATAAGCTAAATAGCAAAGTGCTGCAACAAATGCCATTTGAAATGGTGCAAGATCGTTTAAGTCAAATTGGCTCAGAGTTTTGGTATTTTATAAGGAGTAATATAGAAAAGTTTTCTGAGGTGGCCAAATGGTGGAAAACATGCAAATTTGGTATAGAGCCTGTGGTTCTTAATAAAGAGTTTATAAAAATAGCGCTAAGTTCATTGCCTAAAGGTGATTGTAATGAAAACACATTATCAGAGTGGGTTAAAAATATTCGACAGACAGTTGATATAAAGGCAAAAGATCTATTTATGCAGTTGCGCCTCGCTTTAACAGGAACAGAAACAGGTCCAGAACTCGCTAAATTATTAATTTTTATCGGTAGAGAGAGCATTGTTGCAAGGTTAGAAGAAAATCATACAAAAGGTTTAAATGCACCGAATGTATTTGAATGACACCAATAAGCATTGTTCAGGAAATGTGAAAATATTAGATTTCTTGTCATTCCAGTTTCTGCTCCTGTCATTCCAGTGCTTGACACTGGAATCCATAATCTTGCCAAAACGTTGTATTTTAAAATAACTTCTACACATATCCCATATTTCTGGATCCCAGTGTCAGCTACTTTCATGACAACATTTAGTTGTTTTTTCTCGTCTACCTTATTTTACTACTCTGCTGAACGAATAACACCAATAGTTAATCTCATGCTGAAAGATCATTTTATGGTCCAAGTCAGTTCTTTTACAAGTCACTTCCAAGCTCATCAAATTTTCTAAGATCTTCTTAAGTTCTGAAAGTTGCAAACTTTTCAAATGAGATTTAAAACTCTGCAATTGTTTGAAGAACAATGGAGGACTCAGCTGGTCAATTGCAGCTTGTTCATTCATTCCATTTTGTATTAACAGCAAAACGCTTTCTAGCCGTAGAAAATAATTTGATATAATACGGATTAATGCTATCGGTGAAAAATTCTCTTGTAATATCAATACATCGGAAATTTTGATGAATTGTCCCATGTCTTTACTCACTATTGCAGAGCACAGATTATCAAGTGTAACATAATCATTGCCGGAGGTTGAAAAGCATAGATCTATATCAGCAAGTTTAAGATCTTTTCTTTTTCCTAGATATAAAACTAATTTTTCAAGCTCTGAATATATAGGCAGTTTTCTATGATTAAAATAAGACTGCAAGTGGTAGATTATCTCACTTGTGCACTCTATATCATTTTGTTTCAAGTAACTTGATATAATATCACAAAGATTACTACCGCTGTCCTTATAGCAGGTAATGACACCGAAAATTTTTGAGCTTTCCATATAACTTTTAGTTGTAGAACTATATGGAAGATCATTTGCTATCATTACTATATAATGATCGCCTATATTATGATCCAATATGTTTCTTAACTCTTTAGATATACTTCCACTGACATTTATCAGCTTAACTAACCTTTTTTTAGTAAACATCGAAATGTTTGCCAACTCGGAAAATAACAAGCCAGGCGACTTATTCACTACTGCAAAATCCATCACCTGAACTGAATACTCATTCAAGTTGGCAATTATTTCCTGTACAAAAATATCGACCTTACTATTGTCACTCCCATGAATTAATACACCACTTAAAGTATCGGGTTTCTCAAGGAATTTTTTAACTTTAGATGGCGTGATTCTCATGCCATCTATATTATATTATCACTACTTGGTGGTACATCATTTGATTGCACATCAGTTTCCAACAATTCTGAGCTTTCTTGATTTGCTGTATTCTGCATATCATCAGACACTTCTTTCTTTCCCGTAACATAATTATAAAAATTTTTTATAGGCTGTCCTATATATCTAGAAAAAAATCCTTCGGCCATATCTTTCACTCCACAAATTAACAATTAGCACATAAAAACAACGTAGCAAAAACTACTTTACGCTCAGATAGTTACACTCATTTGTTAATGAATTATGAACTTCCGAGACCAAAATTAAGTCGATCTACTTAACACCAATCTTATAAAATAAGCAATGATTAAATACACAGCTGCGATAAGTATAATTGCAGGTCCAGTTAATAAGTCAAAACTTGCAGATAATATCAAACCTGATACTCCAGAAATCACAGAAAAAACTGTTGCAACAATAATCATTTGCATTGGAGTTTTTGAAATGAGTCTTGCTGATGCAGCAGGTATTAACAAAAATGCAGCAATGAGTAATATTCCTATTAATTGAGCAGAAATTGCAATAAAGATAGCGAGTATAATCAAAAATTCTAGCCTAACAAAATTAACATGTACTTTCTCAACTGTTGCCAAATCTTGATTAATCGAAATCATCAGCCAATAGCGCCATCTAAATATTAATATCAAAGTAACTATTACGGAGGTTAGAAAAATTGATATTATATTACTTTGGTCAATCATTAATATGTCACCAAAAAGTGAGCTAATAATACTATTATTACCTGATGGAAGAAAAGACATAAGTATTAAACTCGATGATAAAACTACATTGGTAACTATGTTCAATATCGTATCAGCAGAGTATAATTTATTAAAATTAAGAGAAAGTAGTATAGCAAACATAATTGCAATGAGCATTATACTTATCGATGGGCTGATATTAAAGATCAAAGCAAGTGCAATACCAAGCAATGAAGAATGGGACAAACTATCACCCAAATACGATAACCTTTGCCATATCATAAATGACCCTAGAGCTCCTGTGACTAGGCTAATCATAATTACCGCAATTAGACTGTTTATAAAAAAACTCTGTGTAAATATCTCTAACATGCTATCAGATAACTGACAACAAATCTATCTTCAGATATTAAAACGTTATGGGTTCTGCATGCAGAACCCGTCGTCATAAATTCAAAATTTAAATTCTTTTGCTCCATAAGATAAGACTTCATCGAACAATCGCGTATCTTACCAGTACCTATTATCAAAATCTCTATTTCCTCTGTTAAAAAAGATTCAAAATACTTCTTATTGTTTATATCACTTTCTTTCAATTTAATCACCTTTTCAGGAAAAATTATAATTGAGCCATGATATTCTTGATTATTTACCCAAAACCTTCCTTCCTTGTAACCATTTATGAGATTTTTCTTCTCAGAAACTAAGAGCATAAATCAAACTATTAACTGCGTGTCGCATACCCACCATTCTGGATATTTCTTTTTGATATTTGCTGCTGCAGCTTTTGCACTTTCTTCACTATCGAACATTCCAAAGCACGCTACGCCACTTCCTGACATGCGAGACAGCATAGAGCCTTCTTGTGACTCTAGTGTTGATATTATACCCTGAATTTCAGGTACAAGACTTATTGCTGCTTCTTGCAGGTCATTTTTTGTCTCTTTAAGAAGCTTTAACAAATCCTTCTCAGTATCATCACTCCACTTAATTGGCTGAGAAAAATTCTCCTTATACTTGGAGAATACTTCTGATGTATTTAAAAACTTTTTTTTCGGTTTCACAAGTACCACACTTGTGGGTAAAGAGCATTGTTTAACGGGGCATAATTCCTCACCAACACCTCTGACAAAAACTGGCTTACTATTTATGCTTGCAGGCACATCAGCACCAACGTTTAAAGCTATATCATTTAAAATTTGCCTATCAATCTCCCATAGATCTCCTAGTGTGCGTATCACAGCTCCAGCATCTGAGGAACCACTACCAAATCCCGCAGCAATTGGTACATTTTTTACAACCTTCACAGTGACTTTAGTGCGTACAGGAGCATGCCTAAGCAGTAGACTCAATGCTTTCGTTATAGTATTATATCGATAGTTTATTTTAAACTCAGAGTTTACAAATTGAACTGTAGAGTTATCATATCTAAAGTTTTTTTCTCCTACTTTTATCTCTAAAAAATTAGAAAGTTTAGCAAAGACAACCAAACTTTCAATTAAATGATACCCTCTTTCTTCTCTATTTATAATATGTAAAAAAAGATTGATCTTTGCAGGAGCCTTTACACAAAAACTTTCCATCTGTATATCTTCACTAACACTATCTTATTTACTATACTTGAAATGCCACTTCAGTCAAACTTTATACACTCCTAATGAGATCAAATACCATAAATCCTAACTTCTCTGTATGGGTAAGTGCATCAGCTGGTACAGGTAAAACAAAGATCTTAATAGACAGAGTATTAAGACTTCTATTAGAGAATAAGAGAAATATTCTCTGCTTAACATTTACCAATGCTGCAGCAAATGAAATGGAGGATCGCATTTACAGTACACTTAGTAAGTGGGCAATATGTCCAGAGGGTATATTGGTCACAGATTTAGAACAATTAGCCCAGTGTGTGACCAGAGAAAATAAAGATTATTTAACAAGAGCAAGAAGGCTTTTTTCTGAACTGGAAAATATTGGTCTTAATATTCAAACTATACACGCCTTTTGTTACAAATTAATCTCCAGCTTTCCTACAGAAGCTGGTATCGCTCCAAATTGTACGTTGAGCGAATGTAAAGAATTGCATTCCATCGTATTTGAAAAAACGCTTCATAATGAAACTGTGCAGGACGATATAAATATCATTGCAGCTGAAATTGATGAAAACAAGCTGAGTGATTTACTCTATACCTTATGTATAAAGAGATCAGCTCTAGAAAATAATTTAGGGTATATCAAAGATAAACTAAGTGCCCCAGATAAGATTCACGATTTACAGAGTGAAACGATTGAGCAGATAAAAAGATTAGCTAAAATATTAAGTGAGGGCAGCAAAAGAGATCAGAATTACAGTGCGATACTTTATGATTGGTGTAATAGCACAAAATCGTCCGTACCAAATGTTGTCATCCCAGTGCTTGACACTGGGATCCAGAAAAAAAGAAATATGGATCCCAGTGTCAAGCACTGGGATGACAACAAGATAGAGAACTTAGCTAAAGTATTTCTCAAATCAGAATCGTACGAAAAAAAGAGCATATCATCCATTATAACAAAGGGTGCTTTGGAAAAATTTGAAGACGTAGAGCAAATGATAGAAAGCATTCAAAATGCATTGTTTACCCATGTAAAGGATATAAATTCTTATCAAATATTCGCAAGAACCAGTAGTTTACTTAGTATATTTAAAGTATATGTTGATCTATATAATAGTGAAAAATCAAAGAATGCACTGCTTGATTATGATGATATCATCAATTTAGCAACAAATCTCCTTAGCAATCCAGGCTATAAAGATTGGATATTGTTTAATCTAGATCAAAAAATAGACCACATTCTTGTTGACGAGGCACAAGACAATAGTATCAGTCAATGGAAAATTATAACAAATCTCTGCAATGAATTTTTTACCGGTGGTGACGAAAAGAGAACTTTATTCGTTGTTGGAGATGTAAAACAATCAATTTACAGATTTCAAGGAGCAAATCCCCATCTATTTAATTACATGCAGCAATATTTTCACACGAAAACCGGTGGCAGAGATTGGGTATCATGTCAACTTGAAAAGTCATTTCGCTCAACTCCAGAAGTTTTGATGCTTGTAGACAGAATATTTAACAATTTTCGTGAAGAAATATCTTTCAATGATAACAAGATAAAACATATTCCATATAGAGAAAACGATCAAGGGTACATTGAAATCTGGCCGTTACTGCCAAGGTATAAAGAGGAAGAGCAGCAAGCCTTACAAATTCATTTAATACAGAGGAAAGATTATGTAGTAACAGATCGATTACTTGCTCAGGCAATAGCCCAAAGAATTCACAATTGGTTAAACGAAGGGCGGATTTTAGTCGCCAAAGATCGTCATATAGAACCAAGGGATATTATGATTTTGGTACGGCAGCGAAATGTGTTAGTTGATTACATAATAAGTGAACTAAAAAAAGTAAATGTACCAGTTATAGGACGAGATTATTTTAGAATTATGGATTACATAGCTGTGCAGGACTTAATAGCTTTAGCTGAATTTTTGCTCCTCCAGGCAAATGATCTTGCTCTTGCAAATGTTTTAAAATCACCGCTATTTAACTTTACTGAGGACGATTTATTCAATATTGCATATAATCGTAAAGAGCAGTCATTGTGGGAAAAAATTCATGATTATCATGAGGTTATTTATAGCGAATTAAACTATCTGATTAACTTATCTCAGACAAAATCCCCTCTTACATTATTCACGCATATATTACGCACAGGTAAAAAGAAATTTGCTGCAAGGCTAGGTCTTGAGTGCTTCGAGATTCTAGACGAATTTATGAACCTCGTATTGCAATTTGAGCACCCATCTCTTCAAGCATTTGTTCAGTGGATCAAAGAAAATAATCCTGAGATTAAAAACGATATGCAATCAGAACTCAATGCTGTACGAATAATGACAATTCATAAATCAAAAGGTCTACAAGCTCCAATAGTGTTTTTAGTTGACACAAATACAGTACCAAGAAACAGCGAAAATATTTTGTTTGATGCAACGGAAGCACCATTTTGGTGTGGCAAAAATAGTAATGCTTATTGTAATCAAGTAAAAAGAGAGAAAAAACTAGAGGATTATAACGAATATTTGCGTTTGCTGTACGTGGCACTTACGCGTGCTGAAGATGAGTTATACATTTTAGGCAAAGAGCCAGTGCAAAAGGGCTCTTGGTATGATCTAGTTATTCAATATGGAGCATTATATGAGAGGAAAAAACTATACTTACAGCCGATATTTAAAGAAAAAGTTGAAGTGCTATGCATGAATGCAAACTACCCTTCTATTTATAAAAAACGTGATTATTTTGATGTTCCAGTGATTTCACCTCCATCAAACCTATCAATGTCATTGCAGCACGTAACGCTGGAACCTGGAGAAAAAAAGCCAGTGTCAAGCACTGGGATGACAGATGAGAATGCTGGAATGACAAAAAGGAGCATTGGGACGACAGACAGCTATGCAAGAGGCTTAATAATTCACAGTATATTGCAATATATGCCCAAGATAGAGAAAGACAGGAGAAAAAATTGGGTTAGGAAATATCTTGATAGCATAAACACTAGTGAAGATAAGGATGAAATTTACAGCAAAATATTAACCTTTAATGAAAAATATGATTACCTGTTCGACTTGGAGGGCAAATCAGAAATTCCACTTAGTGGAACAATTGACGGAAAACCATTATTAGTGCGGCTAGACAGACTGTGTATAACAGAAGACAAAGCAATCATAATTGACTATAAATCACACCATAACGTTCCTATTTCCTCATCAAATGAAATAAAAAAGCAAATGTTGATCTATAAAACCTTAGTGCAAGAAGTCTACCCAGATAAGCAGGTAGAGTGCGTGGTTATTTGGATGGAAGATTTAACCTTACAATCTTTGATCTAAACTCAAATGTTCTTATAGTAGCTACTTGCATTTGTTGTAAACTCACTTTTACTCTATAGTTATCTTTTTACTACTTTATCTATTTTCTGAACTGATTTTCGTATTAGAAAACATCCAATAAGAAGAATTATAAAAGGAATAAACCATAAAATGTAGGTACTAGATTTTACAGGTGGTACAATGATAATTGAATCTCCATAAGAATTTTTTAACTCTGAAACTATTTGCTCGTTAGTATATCCATCACTGATCTTCTTGCGAATTGTCTTACGCATACCATATGCAACTTGAGACTCAGATTCGGATAATAATTCACCAGAGCATACTGGACACTTTATTACTGCAAATAAGCTACTTGCTCGCTCTTCCATGCTTTCGTCTCTTAGTTTATCATCCAAAGTAAAAGCATTTATGCTTAAATGGAATATCAATGTAAAAAGTAAGCTAATTACTATTCTCATTCTTGGTGAATTGAGTGATAAAATCAGTAGTGGATAATTTTCCAATAAAGCCTGAACCTACATTATTGTCGTACTTTATTGAAAATTGAATGTCGTTATCAGTGATTTTTTCTGATAAGGAAGATATTGATTTTTCCAATTTATCTGCAGTCTTTGAATCATTAGTCATAAACGAAATTAATTCTTTATAATTTGATATGGCTACATTGATTTTATCTTCAAATGAAGATGTAACTAAATTGTAATTACTTACTCCACCATTCGCAGCAATAGAAAAGTTATTACTCTCAATCAAAAATTTTTCTATGTTGAAATTAATCTTAGAAGCTGAAATATGGTTTACAAATTCATAATCTAATTTAGCGTCGACACTAAGGTAATTTTCAGGACTTGCAGTATGTTTATAACGGTAAGTATAAAAATCAAATTCTAGTTTAGTATTTTCATTCAGTTCTTTATCAAAGTGAAATTGAATGTAATTACTTTTATCATTCACTTCAGTTATAACACTTTGCTGATTTTCTAAAACATCACATTTTAATCCATAATCTTCGTAACGAAATGTATCTATATAGTCTATTACAGTGCTATTTCTGTTGAATTTTAATGAAGATAGTAAATCATTTAGTTTAACAACAAAGTGGCTACTCACGTGTGTGTGACACTTTATATTCTTTTTCTCATCACTACGGACAGCAATGTTTACTTTATTGCTTGGTATATAGATATATACTGACTTATCAAATAATCTGTTTTTTATCACTAAAGCTTCAGATGAAACAGTTAATTGCTCATTAGAAAATTTTGGATTCGTTACACGAAAAACTAGGTTAAAAGGAAATCCCTTAAAATCATGTGAAATATCAACTTTTTCGTCATTAATGTAATCAGTTAAAAGACTTTTTACCTTAAATGCAGAAAAATACCAAAAACCACTATACGCTAGAGGAATAAACAAAGGTAAGGAGATGAGAATATAGATAAAAATTTTACGCATTATCCTCTTATTTATCTAATGATATATTTCTTGTACCTCTGGGCACGGTTACGCACAAACCGTCAATATCTTTTGTGATTTTTATTTGGCATCCAAGCCTCGATGTCTCTGTTAAACCGAAAGCTAGATCCAGCATATCATTTTCCTCATCAGATATAGGATTATGTGTTTCTACAACATCATAAAATTTTGGATCAACAATCACATGGCATGTAGAGCAAGCAAGAGAACCTTCACATGCACCTTCAAGCAGATCTGGATCACTTCTATGGGCTAAATTAAGAAGAGTTTCTCCCTCTGCAGCTTCATAACTTTTCTTACTTCCATCAGGTAAAATAAAAGTAACGGATGGCATACTATTAAAATCTCTACTAATTTCTCTATATTCTACAAATAATAACTAATATTTGCAAACTCTTTGTAATTCCATTGCCTATCTCTTGTCATCTATATTCCTATCAAGAAAGTAAGATAGATACCACCAGCATCTCACAGAGTTGCAAGTATAGAATTTTCTTAGTTTTAGATTTTACTAAATATATTACTGAATTAACATTATTAAACTTGATCTGCCATTTCTTCTGATCTTAAGTTATAATTTTACTAATGCCATTTGATTAATTGCAACTTCAGCATTGCTATCTTTCAATAAATTTGCAGGACTATTACAATGGTATATGATTGCAGCAACAACAAGACAACAAACTCCAATTCCTATCCCTAACGCTAACATTCCTGAGTAAACTGCAATAGCTACTTCTAAAGCAACTCCTACTACTGCTAACGTAGAAGCAACTATGATAGAAGTATTACGACACTTAATACGAAGCTCATTTAGTTTATCTAATGCAGTAGTACCATCTTTATATTTTAGCTCTCTTAGTACATCTTTATTTTCACATTTGTTAAGCAACTTCCAAGCATAACTTAACCTTGACGCTTGACCATAAAACCCCTTCTCAACATATTCAACCAAGAGATCAAACGGAGTTTCACCTTGGTCATTTTTAACATAAAATCTCGCACCTGCACTCACAAGTGATTCAACTTTGCAAAGCATTGACTTATCGGAGTGCAACTTTCTTAAAGCATGATGTAGAGCTGTATCCCCACTTTCATCTTGATAGTCAATTTTATTTTTATGTAAAAAGCAATCAAAAATCTTTTCATGAAAATCCCATTCAACAATTTTATTTAAGGCATAACTTGAAATCCGTATGTTACTTTCTAGCAGAAGATCTAGAGCTCCTTTATGATTACAATCAACAACAATATTTACTAATGTACCTAACTTACTAGTACCATTTAGATCTTCCAGTTTATCTTTATGTTCGCTAAGTAACCTCACAACTAAATCTAGCCGTTGCAGTGGACTACGTGAGTCACGACAAATAAAGTCATAAGTTCCATCAGCATTTCTCTCAGAACTATGCCTATCATAAAAATGCATTCTGACATAGTCAACCAAGAGATCAAATGGAGTTTCACCTTCACGATTTTTAACACCAAGCCTTGCACCTTTACTAAGAAGGAATTTGGCAAAATTTGTCCATTCATAATCTTTATAATGAATACTTTTTAATATACAATGTAAGGCTGTGTTACCGTCTTCATCACCTAAATATGCAATATGTATGTTATTTTTGGTCAAGAGATTAAAAATTTCTTTGTGATGCTTACTAGCAGCAAGTTTGACCAGTTTATTCAATGCAGAAGTACCTTGTAGTTTCTTCAGCTCATCAATTTTACAACAACTAAGCAACGCTGAAACATTATTCAATCTTTTTATTTGTGCTTGAGGACAGAAAGATTCCTCAGCATAGTTAAGTAAGAGATCAAATGGAGTTTCACCTTTGTCACTTTTAACATCGAGCCTTGCACCGTTGCTAAGAAGTGACTCGACAAGAATTTGGTATTTCGATTCATTCCTATCAAGCCATTTTAATGCATGATGTAAAGCTGTTTTTCCTTCTTCATCTTTATACCTGACATCCATTTCATTAATGTATTTATTAAAAAGGAAATCTAAAATCTTTTCAGAGCAACATTTAGCAGTAATACCCAAATAAGAATTTAGTGATACTTTGGTTCCTTCTCCATCTAAGAGCTTAAAAATTTCTACATGATCATACGCAACAGCAATTTGTGCTAGAGATGTAATGTCATCAGTAGCAATTATAGCTTCTCTCATTATAGAGCTACAATATTTAAAGTTGCCTGACTTGATCTCTTTGGCCAACTTAATACAAGTCAAGAAATAGGATAGTCTTTTTTCTAATTCATTAATCTTTTCAGTTTTATCTATTCCGTTTTTTTGCTTTTTAATCTCTTTTACTTTCTGATGATACGTATCAGTTATTTCGTTAAGAATGCTAGATTGCCTTAATATTACATTGATTTCAGATGTAGATTCGTGCAAGTCAGACATGTCTTTGAGTATTTTACTTATCTTTTTATAAAAGTCACTCTCCTCTTCCCATGTAGGTTCCGTCTCAAAAGTTTGTTGATTAGGATCCTCTCCTCTATCGTACTGGCTTTTTTTTGTTTGGTCAGATAACACTGTGTATGCTGCTGATATTTCCTTGAATTTTGTCAATTTCTCTTTAAGTTGAGCTCGTTCATTTTCTTCCGATTGTAGTAGCGTTCTGTTCTTCTTTTCTCGTTCTAGCTTATCTAAAGCTTTTACTTCCTTATGCAATTTATCTGTATGAAACTCACGTGCCAATTTGTAATATGCTTTTTTTATCTCACCGTGAGTAGCATCTCTTTTTACTCCTAATATTTCATAATAATCAGGCATTTGTTTCTCCACTATTTTGATACATTTTTTATAACATTAGTAATACTATGTCTTTAAAAGAATTGGTACTATATAAGTATTTTAGCAAATATTATAATATTTATCAACAAATTGAGTGAAAATTTAAAGAGTTATTTATGGTAATTGAGGAGCTACAACCGCACGACGTCTGCCGTTAATAACTATTTCACCTATCGCAACTGCTGCAAAAACAAAACAATAATATACTTTTGTTAGTACGATGATAGGTGACAGAGAGGCAATGCTGCTTGCTAGTAATACGTGAGAACCATAAGGTAAGATACTTTTTGTGATAGAAGTAAATATCTCTAATAAGTACGCACTACGGTGTGGTGCAATGTTATATCTTTGCGCAAGCCTTTTAGCAATATTACTAGTTAATAAAATAGCAACAACATTGCTGGAAACTAAAATAGTAAACAGAGATGATATTCCTGCAATCATAAGTTCAGCTTGACTTCTTGTGAGATTCACCTCATCGGTGAATTTATCTATCTTTTTCTGACTGTATTCGTACATTAAGTGGCTTAATCCACTACTGAAAAGAATAAATATCATTACCTCATTCATCTTATTAAAACCCCTACATATATCATGAGAATAATCAATAATAGAATAATCAAAAAAAGCTATTCCTAATATTCCAGCAACAACCATATTAACAGCTAATGTTACCAGAGTATTTATTTCAAATAAACCCATAATTATTAAAGATATATAAGGGATAATTTTGACTATGGATAAATAATTCAGACTTGAGATAGAAACAACTTCTGTACTATTTGAAATTATTACTAGATAAATAAGTATTATAAGACCTGTAACAGATCCTGTCTTGAAAGTGAGTTTTATTTTATCCTTTACTGAAGCTCCTTGTGAAGAAGTAGCAGCAATAGTAGTGTCAGATATCATTGAAAGGTTGCTGCCAAACATAGACCCACCTATCACAGCTCCAACGCCCACCGCACAATCAAAAGCTCCATTTTGTGCTAGATTCACAGCTATTGGTGTTATAAGTGCAATAACTCCGATTGATGTGCCTATTGCACTTGCAATAAACGCAGAAATTAAAAACATTCCAGGAAGTAATAATTGTGCTGGAAGAAAGCAAATAGTTAAGCTAGCAATAACATTTATACTACCAAGCGATTCAGTAACAGTAGAAAATGCCCCAGCAAGGAGAAAAATCAAACACACGGTAAGAGTAGTTTTATTACCCATACCTTTTATAAGAGTATCAATACTATGTTGAATTTTGTTTTTATTGAATAGAACAGCAAAAAATAATGCTGGTAATAAGCAAACTAACGGTGAAATTTGATGAAGAGGATTGCCAAGTCCGATAAAAGAAAAATAAATACCACTTCCAAGGTATAAAGCTAGAAAGATAATGAGAGGAAGAAATGCAAACACTTATCGTAGTTGAACAAATCGGAAGTATACTAGAACAAGCTATTTTAAGCAATCATCAATATATTGTTTTTCTACCAATTTTGAACATCTTAAGCCATCTACTTTTGAATAAATTCCATTTGCATTTCTTGTATACTATCCTCTATTTGCTTTATTTGTTCTATTAGCCTTTCCTCTAAGTCAAAATTACCGCCCAGCCTTGCTTTAATTTTTTCTTCTTGTAATACATTTAATTCTTTCCGTAATACTATGTTATTCCAGACAGTTTCTGCCGATCTCTTCTCACTTAATTGACTATTTAGTACGCTAGTTTTTTCAAATATAAACTTTATAACACTAGACTCCTGTAGCAGAATTTCTTTATTAAAGTTGCTCTCATTAGTTACCATATTAATTACGCACTGTTGTAATTTTTTCATCTCATTAGTAAATTCGAAATGAGAAAATTGCTCAAAAAATATAGGACGGTTCAAGATTTCAGGAAATTCTACGGCTATACGCAAAATTATGGCCTGATTTTGCTCTGCTTCAATTAGCTCTGGAGATTTATTGTAAAGATACTCACCTTTTGTTGCTTTGCTATTAAAAATCAGCTTTTTAAAGTTTCTTCTTAATTCACTGACCTTATTGTAAAAATAATCTCTATAATACCTTCTAATACTGCTGTTACCGATAGCATTGACATATTTCATGAACTTGTGCTCAAGAATTGAATATTTTTCCGGAGCAAATTTTTCATAATTTTGCAAATTGCTACCAATTATGTGATGCCATAAATATTCAGAGTGCAGTTCTGTTGAGCGGTTAAAAGCGGATAGTACATCTTCCGTCTTATATTCTAGTTCATTGCATATATCGTATGGGTCCTTGTTGCTTGGCAAAGTCACGAACTTCAATGTGTATCCAGGCTCCAGTATCGGCAGAACAAGTTCTGCAATTCGAATAGCAGCATGACATCCAGGACTATCGCCATCCATACAGATAGAAATTTCTTTAGCAAGTTTCCAAAGATTTTTTATCTGCTCTGCAGAAATTGCGGTACCAAGCGGAGCAACTGTATTGCTAATTCCCGCTTGATGTAGTGCTATTACATCCATATATCCTTCAACAACAAATAGATGCTGTTTTTTGCGTATTTCACTCAAAGCAAAGTTTAATCCATATAAATTTTCT
Organism: Wolbachia endosymbiont (group B) of Horisme vitalbata; assembly: GCF_964028625.1. Classification (NCBI taxonomy): domain Bacteria; kingdom Pseudomonadati; phylum Pseudomonadota; class Alphaproteobacteria; order Rickettsiales; family Anaplasmataceae; genus Wolbachia; species Wolbachia endosymbiont (group B) of Horisme vitalbata. The sequence goes on along the minus strand of NZ_OZ034797.1, from coordinate 932,259 downwards.
CTTTTCTTAAAGAGCTGACTCTCTGGGCTGTTTAGATACTTCGGCTGTTGCTCAGAGTTCAGCGCACGTCCGCCAAAACCAATAACTTTGCCCGTGATGTTGTGTATAGGAAATATCAGCCGATCATAGAAATAATCACGAGAATTCTTATTTATTAACCCAACATCGATCAAAATCTCGTCTTTAATACCAGAGGAGTTCAAATATTCCTTCAAGCCAGAACTTGGTGCATAACCTATCTTAAATTTATCTATGATTTTGAGTGAGATCTTGCGCTGCCTTAAATAAGCCATAACACCTCGATTTTTCTGCGCGAACCAACTTGCAGCTAAATTCAGTGCTGAAAACAGTTTGTCATTTTCTTTAGCAAAGCTGAGGTTTTTGGGTAACTCAACACCTGCAACAGATGCCAATTTTTCCAACGCTTCCTTAAAACTTAAGCCCTCAGTTTGTGAAATAAATTCAAACGCATCACCATGAGCTGAGCAACCGAAACAGTAATATAAGCCCTTAACATTGCTGACCGAAAAAGATGGAGTTTTTTCGTTATGAAATGGGCAGAGTCCAACAAAACTATCTCCTCTTTTTATTAACCTAACTTTTTTTCCTACTATGTCGGACAACAATAATTTTGACTTTATAATATCTATATGATCCATTTTACCGAATGAGTAGTGGTAGGATAAAAATTATATAGAATTTATGCATATCTGACTCGAAATTTATTCAGAAAGATCAGGAGAGCTTGACAAAAAGCTCAAAATAAATTACCCATATAAATACCCTTAAGTTGCAATTTCTTATATGTCAGATGTGATATCAGTTGCTTCAGACCACGCAGGTTATGAACTAAAATCAGAAATAAAGGCTTACTTGGAAACTTTAGATTATACAGTGATAGACCGTGGCTGCACTGCTGAACAAAAGAGTGTAGACTACCCTGACTATGCTGCTGAAGTTGTAGAAGATATAACAAACAAAAAAGCAAATTATGGAATATTAATTTGCGGTACAGGTTTGGGCATGAGTACTGTGGCAAATCGTTTTGAAGGAATCTACGCTGCTTTATGTAATAGTGTTGAGATCGCAAAATTAGCTCGCGAGCATGGCAACGCGAATATACTGTGTCTTGGTGCAGGGTTTACTGCGAGTGGATTAGCAAAAGACATAGTCAAACAATTCCTCGAAACAGAATTTTCAAAAGAAAGTAGACATAAAGAACGCCTTGATAAACTTAGCAATATTAGCAAGAAAAAAACCACAAAAACTTATAATGAAGATGAAATATCAAAATTCGCTAAAATAGCAGGTGAATGGTGGGATGAGAATGGCAAGTTCAAGCCATTGCACATGATGAATCCTGTGAGAGTATCATACATCGTTGAGAAAATAAAAGAATTAAAAAAATGCGATTTAAAAGAACTATCATTGCTCGATGTTGGTTGTGGTGGTGGCATTTTGTCAGAGTCAATGGCGCGTATTGGTATTAGCGTTGCGGGAATAGATGTATGTGAGGAAAACATAAAAGTGGCACAGTCGCATGCGAAGAAAGTAGGGTTAAATATAGAATACACACACACTAGCATTGAAGAGCTAAGCAATGACAAGAAGTATGACGTGGTTTTGTTGATGGAAGTGGTTGAACATGTCGATAATTTAGAGTTTTTCATGAAAAAAGCAATAGAGCTGTTGAAGCCAGAAGGGCTAATTTTTATATCGACGATAAATAGAACTATTAAATCCTTCTGTCTTGCAATAGTCGGCGCAGAGTACATATTAAACTGGCTGCCAAAAGGCACACATAATTGGAATAAATTTCTCAAGCCATCAGAAATTGCAAATCATCTAAGGGAAAACAATGTAACACTACAAGATATGACTGGTATGGAATATAATGTAATAAAGCGTGAATGGAACTTGACCAAAGGTGTGGATGTTAATTATATACTTTGTGGAAACGTTGTAATTTGAAATCTCATTCAAGTACTAGAAGGTAATGCAAATGTTTTAGGCAGTTTTACTTTACTTAGCAGCTAATTTATCATATGTATTTCCATAGGATATCGCTATATTAGAATATGTTACAATTACTAACCTTACTTGCTGTTATCACTTCGGTTGTATTTTTTGGTCATCTAGTTCCAATGGAAGTGAAAACCTTCTTGTATTCAATAAGCCTTAGTATAAAAGAGATCTTACTATTTATAATGCCTTTTATTGTTTTTGCATTAATCTTTAGTAGTGTTAACAATCTTAAGCAGTCGGCTATAAAGTTTATATTGTTACTTATTATAACGATTTTCTTGTCGAATCTAGCTTCAAGTTTAATAGCTTATTCTGTTGGGCATTTCATCACACAAAACACTTATTCAATACAAGATATAACATATGAAGAAACAATTGTTCCTTTATGGTCATTTAGGATACCTGCATTGCTTTCTAATTTTTATGCCCTTGCTTGTGGATTTGTATTAAGCATATTAGTGTCCACAATATTACCAAAAAAAAGCAAAGAGCTCTCGAACAAAATGTTAGATTTAACTCTCTTTATTTTGAAGACATTTTTGACGCCAATTATTCCAATGTTTGTACTTGGTCTTGCTTTAAAAATGGAACATGATCAGGTTTTACCCATAATATTTAAGGATTACTCAATAATTTTTATTATTATATCATCTTCAACTTACCTTTATGTTTTTCTCTTATATGGAGCAGCAAATTCGTTCAAGATCACAAGCTGGATAGCTAGTATAGGTAATATGATACCAGCATTTATTACTGCAATGAGCACAATGTCTAGTAATGCAGCTATGCCGCTTACTCTTGAAGGAAGCAAAAAAAATGTAAAGCAGCATGATATAGCATCGTCTGTTGTGCCAATAACTGCTAGCTTTCATTTAGTAGGTGATTGCTTTTTTATTATAATACTATCAATGATAATGACTTTTGGTGGTGCATTGTCTGCAACAGACTATGTGACTTTCCTTCTCTACTTTCTGTTATTTAAATTTGCTATTGTTGCAGTTCCAGCGGGAGGAATTATGGTAATGTTGCCTGTTCTTGAGAAGTATCTTAAATTCTCTCCAGAGATGCTTTCATTAATTACAGCATTGTATATAGTGTTTGACCCAATAATAACTTCAGCAAATGTTATGGGTAACGGTGCGTTCACTATGATGTTTACAAAGCTCTATGATAAGCTTAAGTGATGTCCATTCTAGCAATTAATACTGTAGGTGCTGGTAGTTCAATAGCAGTAATTGATTACGATGGTAATTGTTTTGTAGAACGCAATTCTGCAAACAATAGCCATGCAGAATCATTTTTTCAAATACTGAATACTTTGTTTGATAAGCATAATTACAGCTACGATAAAATAGACCATTTAGCAGTGATAGTTGGACCAGGAAGTTTTACTGGAATCAGAGTTGGTATATCAACTGCACAAGGTATAAATCTTGCTACAAATAAGCCGTTATATGGGGTTAGTGCCCTGGAAGCTCAAGCATATGCAATATCGCTACTTTGTACAAATAGCAAAAAAAATATTAAAGCTATAATCGAAGATGATAAAAAGTTTTATACGCAGTTATTTGATTTCAATTTGTTACCGCTATCAAATCCTGCTGTAGTAAGTGAACTCCAGCCTGAAACGCACTGCATTACATATATGGATTGCAGTTTACCAAAGTTGGATGCTAGCCATGCAGGGCTATTAGTCCGTTATAGACTAAAAAATAAACAAAAATTAAATGGAGTTGAGGCTCTATATTTAAATGAGCCTCAGTATATGAAATCGTTGCCTATTGCGTAAACACTATTAATTTGGCCAAGTTTGTACATCTGACTTACTATTTCTTCTGCTACTTCTTTTATACTCATATTTGAATTTTCTACCTCTATAGCATTTTGTGGTACAAATAAATCTTCCTCCCTAAATTTAATACTATTTATATTAGTAACCTTCCTATTTTTTCTTTGCTTTTTTGATATAGTACGCTCTTGTAATATCAATGGATTGCACCTAAGTACTATAGGGAGGATTTTTGTGCTCATTTTTTTACTAAGTTCTACTACTGAGTTATATATTCTTATGTTGTAATCATTATTTTTAATTAATTCATCAACAAATATATAATTTTTTGAGTCAATAGGATAGGCTTCTATTGCCTGAAACATAACATGTGTAGTGTTATATATTCTATCTCGAGCTTCTTTGGAAGTTTGATTATATTCAAGTCCACTTACAATTACTGCATTTATCATACTAGATAATACTATTGCTGTAGAAAGTTTACCACTTCCTGGAAGACCAGTGATATATATGAAAAATTTTGTTAGCTGTTTTTTTATGTCAACGTTTATCATATTATTTTTAATATTAAAACCTACAATTATAATAACATAAAAACAAGGCTTTAAAACATATGAAATATTACATAAAAAGTCGCTTTTATAGTTAAAATACTATGTAATCTAGAAATGTAAACTCTAATCACCTAAGGCAAGTAAAAGTGCTTAGTATTTTAACGTAGGTTCACCTTTTAGTTTGTAATAAACTTTTTTTTACGTATAAATCTTTAGAAAATTTTAGTCAAGAGCTATGTTATTAACAAATAGTGAGTTGAAAAGAGACCTAGTTAACGCCTATCAAATTTTATCTTATCTTAAATTAGATGATCATACGTATACTCATCTCTCTGTACGTTCTGAAGATAAAAAGTCATTTTATGTTTATCCGTTTGGTATACGTTTTTATGAAGTAGATGAAAGTTCATTGATGAAAGTATCGTTTGATGGGAATATAATTGAAGGCAAAGAATATCAATATAATAAAACTGGCTATGTAATCCATGGCTTCATTTATCAAGCAAGGAAAGATATTCAAGCAATTTTTCATCTACATACACCTTCTATTGTAGCAGTTTCTTCTCTCAAGGATGGATTACTCCCAATAAGTCAGTGGGCGCTGCACTTTTATAATAAGGTATCTTACCATGATTATAATTCCCTGGCACTTGATGATACAGAAGGAAAAAGATTAATAGCTGATTTGAAAGAAAATTTTGTGATGTTAATGCGCAATCATGGATCTATAACATGTGGTCAGACTATACAAGAAGCAATGTTTTATACGTATCACTTAGAACAAGCTTGTAAAACTCAATGCCTGACGCTAGCAATGAATAGGGAGTTGTCAATTCCAAGTGAAGAAATTTGCTCAAAAGCCGTAAAGGATCTTCTGTCTTTCGAAAGCAATCTTGGTGAGAGAGATTGGCACGCATGGGTTAGGTTGATTAAAGGTAAGTTATAAAAGTTTCTGACTCTTCGATAGATATTAGATTTCTTGCATAACCAGCCAGTCTGAAATCCAATAATGGTTTCACACGCTGTAACTCTTCAATTCATGTAAGAAGTCTAATGTCTCCATCTCTACTTAAGTTAACACCCTTAACTAAGCAGATACAAGTAAATATAGCCCTTCCCATAATAGTCCAAAAAGGTCATAAGAAAGAAGAATCGACAGCATGACGAAAAGATTTGAATAAAGAAATGTTTTTCCTGGTTCTGTTTTTTATAGCAAACCAATAATGTTCAATTTTGTTAAAATCTGGAGAATATGGAGGAAGATATAAAATTTCTGCACCAACTCCTTTAGCAAATCTTATTAGACTTATGAAAAGTAGCATTATCAAGGATAACAGTTTGTCCAGGTTCCAAAATCGGTGTGGCTTTGTTGCATAGCACTGATAGGCATGTAAATCACAGTGAATTTACGCAGCTAATTTAAATTCAGCCATACCTATATCAGTAAATTTGTTCAATAAGTAGCACTTAATTAACAGCTCTTTTTCACGATTTACCTCTGATTTATTTTTCAAGCCAAACCCAAATATTTGCTTCAACCTATAGAAAAAGACTTCAATATAAGACCGTGCTCCATACTTAACTTTTTTCTTCCATTCATTAATACCATCTTCATAATTCTCATATGACCTAATTCTACTAATATACTTGTTTCTTTCTGATAAGTAGTCAGCTAAACAAATTTTAGTATCCTTCCTAGGGCGAATAATAGGCACAATATTGTATTTTCTGCATTCTTTATACACACTTTTTATATCATAAGCCGCATCTGCTCGAATAGAACAAATGTTATATTTATCACTGACTTCTTCTAACATATCGCAGACCGGCAAATAGTCTACAGCAACACCACTAGTGTAGTTCATGCTTATTGCTTTCTTATCATTTATGTTTAAAACAACATGTAATTTTCTTACTTGACCATAACCACTGTATTTTCTTTTTCGAATATTAAGCTTACTATGCCCACCGTTATTATTGTAGATACTAACTCTAGTGCTATCTACGGCAATTTCAACATTTTCCAGATCATCTTTATTGCTTCTATGGTCATCAATCTTCAAATTAAGCTTTTTAAATCTTCTGGAAGCTTGTGTATAGCTGATAATCTTAAGTTTTTTGCCTATTTGTACCATATAACCTTTTACAAAACCTACAGCTTGTCTCAAGCCAATTCTAAAAAGATGAACTATTATGTGTATTAAAATTACAACTTTATCACTATAAGTGTTATTGCCACCTGCAACTTTTGGACTATTTTCATACCAATTTTCTATGGCTTGATTAACAAAATGAAAAACATTTCCTCTTTTTTTGAGAAACTCGTTATATTCTCTTTGGTTACTTACTCTCATTTTTTGTGGCATAAGTTGTACTTGTTTGAAAAATGCCTATTTTACAACAAAATGCGTTAGTAGCCATATATTAAAAAGCTTTTCTTCTTACAATAACCTCAACCAACACTAGCTATGCAACAAAGCCAATCTGGGTTGTAGAAATAATGATTATCCTTCGTGTTTTTCAGTATATTTAAGTAAACTATATATAAGAATTGCAATTATAGAACATACAACTGTTAATAGTAAATTTGGTAAAATGCCATAAGAAAAGAATTTTCCTACTATGTATATTCCAATAGCCCCAAACATCATATTGCAAAATGAGAGAACTGCACTACCAAGCCCTATACTTTTGACCGTTTCTAAAGCAGAAGTTACGTTATTGCTGATTACGAGTGCAAGTCCTATATTGCTTGGAATCCAAAGAACTTGAAGAATAAGTACGTTCAATTTGTTCATGAAATAAAAATATACCAATAAACCATCAGATATTATTGGTAATACCAAACCTATGATTAGCATCTTGCTCACTCCTATTTTTGGTACGTACCTTCTGTTAATTAAAGTTCCAATTATGTAAAATATAACTATGATTGATATAAGATAGCCAAAATATTGTACTTTAACGCCCATTGATTCAAATATGAATGGATAGTTAGCAATATATGCCCAAAGCCAAATGAAAGTTAATCCATGAATGGCTGAAAACCCAAGGAAACGATAATTCCTGAATATTGATATATATTGCTTGAAGATATTGATTGCTATGTTGGTTTGATTTTTATTTACAGTGAGCGTTTCTTGCAGCTTCAAGTAAATAAAAATGAGCATAACAATTGCTGCAAATGATATGATAAAAAACAAAAATTTCCAACTATATCCATGTGAAATCATATAACTGCCTATTACTGGAGCTATTCCAGGTGAAAGCGCTACTACCATATTTAACTTTGAGATTACTCTTGAGTATTCACTACCTGAGTACATATCTCTGATTGCTGCATATCCGACAACGCCTGCAACACCAGCTCCAGCTCCTTGTATAAACCGGATTAATATTAAAAGTATAATATTATCAGCTATGCAACATACAATACTTGCCAAAGTAAAAATTGTCATACCAATCAGCATTATTAGGCGCCTACCATAATAGTCTGACAGTGGGCCATAAATTAATCCAGATATTGCAACTCCTACTAAATTTAAACTGATCGTAAGCTGCGCTATATTACCTTTCACCTTAAAATAGTTGGCAATACTTGGCAATGCAACTGAGTATAAGTCTGTTGCCATATCAACAACTGCTACAGATAATATCATAATAAGAGAGATGATATTTTGTGAAAAAGCTGTCGACACTAATGATTTACTGGATTAAATATGTTTAATTGTAGTATATTTTTCTCATTAGTATATTAATTTAACTGCTAAAGTTTAAAATAATTATGTAAGCAATCTCTATATAAAATATGGATAAATCACAACTAGTTAAAGAGGTTTTCGATTCTGTAGCAAATTGCTACGACATCATGAATGATATAATGAGTCTTGGAATGCACAGGCTATGGAAAGAGAAGATGGTAAGTAGTGTGCATTTTAAAAAGAACTCCAAGGTTTTGGATATTGCTGGAGGAACCGGAGATATAGCTATAAGAATAGCAAGAGGTGAACCAAGTGCTCAAGTTACAGTATGTGATATAAATCAAAACATGCTGGACAAAGGGCGTGATAAAGCAATAAATTCAAATCAGCTAAATTTCAATTGGGTATGTGCAAATGCAGAGAGCTTACCATTTGAAGATTCTGAATTTGATTATTATACAGTAGCTTTTGGTATTCGAAACTTTTCTGACCGTAAAAAGGCTTTAAGTGAAGCATATAGGGTATTGAAGCAAAATGGACAATTTGTCTGCTTGGAATTTGCCCCTATGCATTATCAAAATGAGATATTCACCAAATTTTATGACTTATACTCATTTAAAGTAATTCCTAAAATTGGTAGCATAGTTGCTAAAGATAAGGGTTCTTATGAATATTTAGTGAAAAGCATCAGAGAATTTCCAACTCAAACTAATTTTAAAATGGAAATTGAAGAGATAGGCTTTAAGAATGTTGAGTTCTATAATATGAGCTATGGAATAGTAGCATTACATATTGGAACAAAATGAATATTAAACTCTGGTCTATTCAGTAGTTTTTTTTGCTAACTTTCTGTAATTTCGCAGCGTTTTTCCTTCAGTAGAAATCAAGCTAAAGTTTCTTGAACGTATTGCTCTAACGAAGTACACTGTAAACTAATATTGTAACTTTTTCCTGAAGCTAAAATCTATATAATTAACTTAAAAATAAAATGCGATCTAACATTAAGCAGTTATTTTATTATATAAAACCTAATCTACATTATTTTACCGTAGCTTTTATTGCAGTTCTATTTTCAGCTTTAACGATTCTTCTTTTTGGTAGGGGCTTAAGCAACATAATTGATTCTGGCGCAGAGCATAACTTTACTACCAAGCTCGTAGTTTCAATACTGATAGTTTTAGGCATTTCTTTCACTGCATTTATTCGGTTATATTTCATTGGCATTGGCAGCGAGAAAGTTATCGCAAGAATCAGATACGACTTATATAGCAGTATCACTGACTTGCAACCAAGTTTCTTTGAGAACACAGGCGTACAAGATGTTATCTCAGCACTCATTACTGATACCTCTGCATTGCAATCGATAATAAACAGCAGCTTACTGACAATATTGAGGAATTTTGTGGTACTGACTGGTAGTGTTGCAATGCTGTTATACACAAATCTACATTTAACCGCATATGCAGCTGCAATAATACCCATACTGCTCATTATCATGACTTCACTTGGAAAAAAAGTTCGCAATTATGCACGCTTTGCTCAGGATAAATTAAGTGAGCTTGCATCATTTAGTGAGGAAAATTTTAGATCTATAGTAACCATTAAATCATTTGTACTAGAAGAAAATGAAAAAATTCGTTTTCAGAAACATCTAAACTCAGTATCAAAATCATACGTAAAATTAGTACTCTTGCGTGCTATTTTAGTAACTCTAGTTATCACGTGTGTGATAGGTTCGCTAGTTATTTTGCTTTTTTTTGGAATAAAAGAAGTCTTAAGTAATAATATGACCATTGGAGAACTCTCCTCATTTGTGTTTTATTCAGCGCTTGCGGCAGGAGCTATAAATAATTTGAGCGATAATATCAGTGATTTACAACGAGGTCTTGGAATAGTAGAGCGTTTGTTTGAGTTTACGAACATGAAAAGCTCTATAGTAAATGGCGAAAATCCTATAAGAATTAATAGTATTCAAAAAGAAATTTCGTTTAACGATGTAACATTTTTTTATGCTGATAAGCCAGCATTAAATAACGTATCATTTTCTATAGAGGCAGGCCAATCAGTATCAATTGTTGGACCATCTGGCAGTGGCAAGAGCACCATTTTAAAGCTTCTGCTCCGTTTTCACGATCCAAGTGAAGGCAGTATTACTATTGATGGACAGAATATTAAGACAATTGCGCTAAATGATCTAAGATCGCTGTTTGGCTTAGTACCACAAGATCACATGATATTTTCTTGCTCAATAATGGAAAATATACTATATGGTAAACCAGATGCTGAATATGAAGAGGTGAAGCAAGCAGCTATCAGCGCTTATGCGATGGAATTTATTGATAAGCTACCGGATAAATTTGATACATTTGTAGGAAAAAGAGGACTGAAACTTTCTGAAGGACAAAAACAACGTATTATAATAGCAAGAGCAATACTGAAAAATCCTCAGGTTTTAATACTGGATGAAGCAACTTCCGCCCTCGACTATAAAAGTGAAAGCCTAGTGCAAAAAGCACTTAGCAAGTTGATGCAAAACAGAACAACAATTATAATTACGCACAGGCTATCAACCGCACTCAAAACTGACAAGATTATAGTGATTAATTGCGGGAAAGTGGAAGAAGTTGGTACTCATGATTCTCTAATGAATAAAGATGGGCTGTATGCAAAATTGGCGAAGATATAGTAAAAACTGAAGGAAAATTTGAGTCATACTTGTTGGTTGTTATGCTAAATTTGGCAATCTGGTTATTAAATCTTTAATTATTTTGACCTATAATAGTTCTATAATATTTTTAGAGGATTATTATGATTCATATTCGTAACGCTTTGCCAAAACAGCATATGACTTCTTATGCGTTAAAAGTACCAGCATTCTCGCATATGCAGTCTCATATGCTTGCACATGCACCTAATTTACACCATGGCCAATTTGATTTATATCATAATCATTTTGGTTTGCATAATAATTATCATGATACATTCTACAATTATCATGATGGATTTGGTTTTCTCTATTAGAGAATTATTGACTCATGTTCCAATAAGCTTACTTAAAGATATGGCAGACTGTCCAGTTTATAATAAGTTTTTTTATTTGATTTTATTTAATTTTAACATAACCATTTCAGGAGGTTTATATGTCTCATAACTCACATATCAACATATTATCTAATAACGATATTAAAAGTGGCAACAATACTGATAAAAAGAAATTTACATTACATGTAGATCAGTCCTTCTTAGATAAGACCACCAATATAATCAACGAAGAAGGACGTATAGTTGAAGAAGAAAAAACTACAGGTGATGAAGAGAAACCTACAGGTGATGGAGAAAAAACTAAAGGTGATGAGGTTAAGTCTATAGTGGATGAGGTTAAAAAACTGATAGAGGAAATAAGAGTTGTAGTGGACGAAGTTAAACCTAAGGTTGATGAAGAGAAACCTACAGGTGATGGAGAAAAAACTAAAGGTGATGAGGTTAAGTCTATAGTGGATGAGGTTAAAAAACTGATAGAGGAAATAAGAGTTGTAGTGGACGAAGTTAAACCTAAGGTTGATGACACGATAGATAAGGAAAAGCTTACGGTGGATAAGGTTAGGGAACTTATCGAAGATAGGATTAAATCTGTAATAGATGAGAAAAAACCTACTGTAGATGAAGAAAAGTCTATCATGAATGAGATCAAAGAACTTATAGTAGATGGAATAAAGCTTATAATGGATGAAGTTAAACCTAAGGTTGATGACAAAGTAGGTAAAGACAAATCTATAGAAAGTGAGTGGAAACCTATAATGGATGAAATTAAACTCATAATAGATAAGGTTATACCTACGTTAGATGAGAAAAAACCTACGGTGGAAGAAGAAAAGCTTACGGTGGATAAGGTTATGAAACTCATCAAAGATGAGGTTACTACTATAAATGAGAAAAAACACACAGAAAATGAGGTTAAATCTGCAATAGACGGAATGAAACAATCTATAATAGATGGAATTAAATCTGTAATAGATGAGAAAAAACCTACGGTGCAAGAAGAAAAGCTTACGATGGATAAGGTTATGAAACTTATCAAAGATGAGGTTACTACTATAAATGAGAAAAAACACACAGAAAATGAGGTTAAATCTGCAATAGATGGAATGAAACAATCTATAATAGATGGAATTAAATCTGTAATAGATGAGAAAAAACCTACAGTAAATGAGGTTAAACCTGTAATATGTGAGTTTAAGCCTATAATTGATAATTACCCGCATTACAAACATCATCATGATCAGTATTTCAATAGTTATCATGGCAGTCCTTGTCATAGTGGTTACGATGCAGGATGGAATCACTGTGGTTCTGGCCACAAGGTAATGTTCAATGCATTACCTGATACAGGATATTTAGGATATTCTGACTATTTGTACTAATTAGCTTCCCTAGTCGTACAGCCGTACTATCAGCAAGTAGTGTAAATTATTTACCATGGATAGAGATGCATAACATGCATCTCTATCCACTGATTGCTTCTTAATAATTCTTTGAACGTTCCCTTTGAATGCACACTTCAAGTAAGTATAAACAGCCGATGTAAGATAACCCTTCAACTTCCCCCACTTATTCGCTATACTGCTACAGGTTTTGTAGCTTTTTAGTTAATGAACATTTTTAAGCGTATTTTCTCTCTGATTTTCAGTAAATTAAATGAATTGAAACGAAGAGGTATCATAAATATAAGTGCAGAAAATTTTATTGTGGAACCTCCAAGCAATAGAGCACATGGTGATATCTATACAAATGTTGCTATGGTGCTTGCAAAACATGAAAAGAAGAATCCTATTGAAATCGCAGAGGTTTTAGCTAAAGAGTTTGAACTTTTTGATGAAGTTGCAAAAGTGGAAATAGCAGGTCCTGGGTTCATCAATATGCACTTGAAAATGGAAGTATGGCATGGGATTTTAAAACAAATAAATGAGCTAAAAACAGAGTTTGGCACTCTAAATATTGGAAATAACCAAGCTGTCAATGTTGAATTTGTATCTGCAAATCCAACAGGTCCTCTGCATATTGGTCATGCAAGAGGGGCAGTGTTTGGTGATGTTCTGGCAAATTTACTAAAGAAAGTTGGCTATAATGTTACTAAGGAGTACTATATCAATGACGCTGGAGCGCAGATAGATACGCTAATTCGGTCAGTATATTTGCGGTATAAGGAAGCTCTGGGAGAAAAAATCAGCATCGAAAAAGGTTTATACCCAGGTGAATATTTAAAACTGATAGGGAATGGGCTGGCCAAAAAATATGGCAAGGAGCTTAGAGAAGAGGAAGATAATCGAGTAATTAGAGAATATACTTTAAGTTCCATTTTAGAGATAATAAAGGAAGACATGAACTTACTTGGAGTAAGTCATGATGTCTTTACTTCAGAGTATGAGCTACGTGGCAAAATCGAAGAGAGTATAAAGATATTATCTGACAAGGGTCTAGTGTATGAAGGGTACCTGGAGAAACCAAAAGGCAAAGAAAGTGAAAATTGGACTTCCAGAAAAGAAATGTTATTTCGCTCTACAAAATTTGGCGATGATGTTGACCGCGCATTGAAGAAAGAGGACGGCAGTTGGACTTATTTTGCCTCAGATATTGCTTACCATTTTGATAAGATATCACGTGGTTTTAACAATATGATCGTAGAGCTTGGTAGTGACCACGGTGGTTATGTCAAAAGGCTAAAAGCAGTCGTCTCTGCGCTCAGTGATGATCAAGCAAAAATAGAGGTAAAACTGCATAATATTGTGAATTTTTTCGAGAATGAAAAACCTGTTAAGATGTCCAAAAGATCAGGAAACTTCCTAACAGCAAGAGATGTAGTGGAGGAAGTTGGCAGGGATATAACTCGTTTTATAATGTTAACACGCAAGAATGATATGGTCTTGGACTTTGATTTTGTTAAAGTAAAAGAACAATCAAGAGACAACCCTATTTTTTACGTGCAATATGCCCATGCTCGTGCTCACTCATTAATGCGTAATGCTCCAAAAGAGCTTCCAACAGCAGATCCTTCACTTTTAAAGACTGATGGGGAGCTCTTCCTCATAAAAACCTTAGCAAAGTGGCCAGATGTGGTAGAAATATCTGCAAGGCTTTGTGAGCCACATAGAATTACTTTCTACTTACTTGAAGTTGCAGAAGCGTTTCACGTTTTATGGGGGTATGGCAAAAGTGATTTAAACATGCGGTTCATACTAGAAGATAACTTGAACCTCACCGCTGCAAGAATGTTTCTTGTACAAGCCTTAGCGCACGTAATCGCTTCTGGGCTTTCTATTTTTAATATAGAGCCTTTGAAAGAGATGTGTTAATTTTAAGGCCAAAAATTATACAAGAGGTCTGTTAAAATCACGTATATCGATTGTCTTGAAGTCACACAGTTGTTCTGTAGAGCTATGTCCTGTAATAATTACTATACCGTTTTGCTCAGAGCGTATTGAGATTAGATTTAATATTAATTCACACGTTGCACTGTCGAGATTACAAAATGGTTCGTCTATCAGCCAAACGTTTGCATTAGAAATTAAGAGGCGAGCAAGCGCAACTCTTCTTTTCCAGCCTGCAGAAAGTTCACCATATCTAATGTTAAATACAGGTTGCAACTCTAAACAATAAGCAGCTGCCATAACTGATTCTCTAGTGTTCCGTATTCTTGCCCAGAATTCTATGTTTTCACCAATTGTTAAACTATCTTTACAGGCGTTTTTATGTCCTACGTAAACCATGGAAGATATAAAGGATTTTGGATCATCATATATGTCTTTTCCGCAGTATCTTATATTGCCTGATACTGGTGGTAAGAGTCCAGATAAACTTCTGATTAAGCTGGTTTTGCCGCTACCATTTGGACCAGTGATTAAGATTTTTGATTTTGGCTCAGCTTTAAAATTGAGGTTTTTAAATAATACTTTGTTATTACGAGCACAGGATAGATTTTTACATTCAAGCATGGATTATCTGCCTTTTCCTTTATATTTACCCTTAGTTGAAGACTGAGCTTTTATAAATAGCTCCCAAAATCCTTTCTTATCACCTTCTCTGTTTATCAATTGTGCAAAATGTTTCATTAAACTATTACCCATCATAACCATCTTTGTCCATTTACCTAACGGTTTTGCTATATCAACTATTTCTAGATCTTCTTTGTAAACTTGCATATTCTTTTGTTTCTCCCTTAGCATTTCCTGTTGTTTCATCAACTCTTTTTGCTTATTTTTTTGATACAATTCATTAAATCTTCTATTTTCTTCCCACTCTTCTTTGAGAACTTTTAGAGGAAATATAATTTTTCTAATATGATTTTTGTATATTTTTCTCAAAAAGAGAAATACTGCAACTATAGTAAGTAATATCGTGCTATATGTAATGATTTGTCCGAACGGCATTTTTATACTCAGCTTATTGGCAAGCGGTATTTACAATTATACCATAACTATAGAAATTTTACAATTTTTTTCTGGATAAAGATAGTAGACTAAAAATTTCTAAAGGACAAAAGCAACGTATTTACGTACAGGCTATCAACTACTACACTCAAAACTGACAAGTGTTAATCATTGGAGAGTAGAGGAATCACGGCTCTCTAATGAATAAAGATGGACTGTGTCAAGCTGGTGAGTAAGGTGGAAATTGAAAGAAAATCTAATTGTTGGTTATCATGCTAGATCTACTTGGCTTATAATAATTTCTGAGTTAACCTTAGATTTCCTGAGCTGTGGTTTCTTTTACCCATGTTGAATTCCTAGCTTTTATACTCTAATTTAATTCCAGTTTTGACTGTATAGGATGTCACAATGTCAAACAATATCTATAGCGATCAAGTTAATAATAGTAATTTATATGCCAACAAACTTTTTTATGGTGAAGAGGGTGAGCAAGTCGAAAATCTAGGAGATCAGGTTGCGGGAAAAGAGGATGATAAATTAGAAGAAGATTTACTTCGTGACTGTAGAGATGAAACTAAGAACCTGTCTTGAAAGGTAATGAAGAAAAGAGTATGATGAGGTAAGCAAAAAATAGGAGGGTAAGTTGTATCCAAGTGATATAAGTGACAAGGAATGGGAAATTTTAGAGCCCTATGTTGCACAAGGAGCGATAGGACGACCAAGAAAACATAACATAAGAACAATTATTAATGCAATAAGGTACATAATGAGGGGTGGTTGCCAGTGGAGAATGCTACCAAAAGATTTTCCTCCATGGAAAACGGTGTATGACTATTTTCTCAGGTGGCGTAATAATGGAAAATTGAAAAAAATACATGACATGCTAGTAAAAGAGGTAAGAAAAATGGTTGGCAAAAATGAAACACCTTCAGTAGGTATAATTGACAGTCAATCAGTGAAAACGACTCAAAAAGGGGATCAAGAGGATATGATGCCGGTAAAAAAATAAAGGGTAGAAAACGTCATATTATTGTAGATACACTAGGTCTTGTAATTACTGCAGAAGTACACAGCGCAAGCATTCAGGACCGTGATGGTGCTACCAATCTTTTTGTTCAAGCTAAATGCAAAGCTCCAACATTACGTAGGTTTTTTGCTGATCAAGGGTATAAAGGTAAATTACAAAATCGATGTTTGTTGGAAACTGGATGTTTGCTAACGATTACCAAGAAATTGGTTGATACAGGATTTCAAGTTATTCCTAAACGTTGGATTGTAGAACGAACCTTTGCCTGGCTTTCCAATTTTAGACGCATGAGCAAGGATTACGAACATTCTCCTCTTACTTCAAAAAACAATATCTTATTTAATATGATTACTTCTATGCTTACTAAATTAGCCAATTAACTCCTTTCAAGACAGGTTCTAAGAGATCAGATTTTACTTTTGTAAGTTCACATTTAATCTGATCTATTTTCCCATTCAAATTTTTATGTGCATCTTCGACTAATTTATTCATTTCATCTTCTAAAAGTGTACTTACTTCTTTACTTTGTGTAGTGACAAGATCATTTATTTTGCTTGTAATTTCAGGTTTTATAAGGCTTTCAATTTTTTCTTCAGTATATTTTTTTACTTCTTCTTCTACCTGAGTTTTTATTTCTGGCTTTAGCAAATCTGCAACTTCTGGTCCTACTTTTTTCACTGCTTTTTCAGCTGCATTTTTTGCTGCTTTTTCAGAATTTGCTTCTACTGACTTTACTGTCTTTACACTACCGACAATGTTGCAAAAAACATAAAAATAAAACTAGAGAAAACCATTTCTCGAAAACTTCTGTGTCCAGAACCAAGAGTCCGATTTACTTATAGCGCTAATAATCAATTAACCATCGGCTTTAAGGAATGATATGAACATATTATTTCAAGGAAAAGTCATGAGAAACAAGAGATTAGCTATCCAAATTAGCTGTAGCTATGAACCTAATCGGTTAGCAGAACAATGCTTATCAGATGCTTATGAAAAGGTAGTGTCAAAGGAAATAAGTCAAAAAAACTTAAAACATAAAAATGGGATTCAAGGAGGGTCAAATGGTAACAGTATGTTTATATGCGAGAGTTTCTTCGGGGAAACAAGTAGAAGGAAATACGATAGAAAGTCAAATTGCAGCTTTAGAGAAGCAAATTAATCTGGACGGATACAGATTGTTAAGTGAGTATAAATTTATTGATAACGGCTACAGTGGATCTCATTTAGTCCGCCCTGATTTAGAAAAATTACGTGATAAAGTAACAGAAGGTAAAATTGATAAGATTTACATTCATTCTCCTGATCGTTTATCTAGAAAATATGCATATCAAATGGTGCTGATTGAAGAATTTGAAAAAGCAGGAGCAAAAGTGGTTTTTTTAAATTATGAGATTAACGGTAACCCAGAATCTCAATTACTGTTACAAATGCAAGGTATGATAGCAGAATATGAACGTGCGAAAATTATGGAACGAAGTCGTCGTGGTAAAATCTATGCAGCTAACAAAGGCTATGTAAATGTAATGGGAGGAGCTCCTTATGGTTATCGTTATATAGATAAGCATATGGGAGGAGGACAAGCTTTATTTGAGATTAACGAAAAAGAAGCTGATGTCGTTCGTAAAGTATTTTTGTGGATAGGCAGAGAAAGAACAAGTATTGGGGAAGTATGTCGTCGGCTAAATACTATGTCCATTAAGACACAAAAAGGAAAAGAACGCTGGAATAAAGGTACAATTTGGAGTATGTTGAAAAACCCTGCTTACAAAGGACAAGCAGCTTTTGGTAGAAGAAGGTTAGGAGTAAGATTAAAGCAAGTAAGACCACAGAAAGGCTCTTGTGAGCAGCCAAAAAGTAACCACTCTGTCTATCCTGTTGAAAAAGCAAATTGGATTTATATTAAAGTGCCAAATATAGTAGATGAAGATATATTTGATATTGTTCAAGAACAATTAGCTGAAAATAGAAAAGTAGCAAGGACAAGAAAAAGAGGAGCAAAGTACTTACTACAAGGTTTAGTCATATGTAAGCGTTGTAATTACGGATGTTACGGAACTTGCATGAGAAGTAGACGAGAAGAAGAAGGTGGTCATTATGCATATTACCGTTGTAGTGGTAAAGATTCTTACCGTTTTGGTGGTAATAAGATTTGTGACAATAAACCCATTCGCTCAGATGCATTAGAAACAGCTGTGTGGGAAGAGGTTAAGCAGTTATTGAAAAATCCAAACAGGATTTTAGAAGAATACAAGCGTAGGCTTTCAGAACTAAAAAAATCATCATTGGATCAAAAAAGTGACCTGCTAGAGAAACAAGAAAATAAATTAAAACGTGGTATTGCTAGACTTATCGATAGTTATGCTCAAGAATATATCAATCAAGAGGAATTTGAACCACGAATTAAAGCAATGAAACAAAGCTTAAAAACAATTAAAGAAGAGAAGAAAAAGATATTTTATCAAAAGGAATTAGAACAGGAGGTAACTCTGGTTGTGGCCAATTTAGAAGACTTTTCTTCCAATATTACGTTAAACCTTGATAACGCAGACTGGTTAACTAAACGTGATATTATCAGAACATTGGTCAAGAGAATTGAAATTAACCTTGAGGACGTAAATGTGGTATTTCGCGTAAAAGAGCTACCGAACTCTTCTGGACATAATGGAAAGGAAAATAAAAATTTGCAACATTGTCGTAGGTGTATTATCAATTGAAGTCGATATTTTTTTTTCTATTTGATTAGCTTTTTCGGTAGCTATTTTGTTAGCTTTCTCTTCAGCTAAAGTTAGCATTTTTCCTTCTATTTTTTTTTACTTCATCTTGAGCTGCTTTTCTAGCTTCTAGTTTTAAATCGTTACCCATTTGAGATATTACTTGATTCGCAGCTTCTTTTGCTGTTTTGCTTATACCAAGAATTTTATCAAACATTCCTGCACGATACACTTGAGAGCCGAAGTTTGATTCGTCAGCTAAATTTTTGTAATTGTATTCTTTCATAATGTACTCCTTAATTTAAAAACTATACTAACATTAATATACAAGTACAAAAATTATATTAACATTAGTATTGCTTTTCAGGGCAGTAGTATAAATTTATAGTACCTTTTGAAAAAATTCATGACTTGACGGCAAAGAGCATTATATTGGTATCATGACTGACTTGGAAAAGATGAGAGAAAAACTGCAAAATCAAATTAATTATCATAATATCTTATATTATCAAAAAAGTAAGCCAGAGATAAGTGATGCTGAATATGATGAACTGAAAAAAAAGTTAGCTGCAATAGAGCCAGAAGCTTATGCAACACAAGATAGTGTTGGTGCTCCGCCTGATGAGAGATTTTCTAAGGTGGAACATCAAGAACCTATGCTTTCTCTTGAGAATGCTTATGATGAACAAGGTGTAGAAAAATTTTTGTCTAAAATAAAGAGATTTTTAATTGCAGATGAAATAGAGATATTATGTGAGCCAAAAATTGATGGATTGTCATTTTCTGCAATTTATGAAGATGGGAAATTTGTTAAAGCTGCAACTCGAGGTGACGGTTTTGTAGGAGAGGATGTAACTCACAATGTTGCAACAATAAAAGGCTTTCCTAAGTTTTTACAAGATGTGCAAGGAAGACTAGAAGTAAGGGGTGAAATATATATCAGTAACAGCGACTTTTTAAAGTTAAATGAAAATAATGAATTCGCTAATCCTCGAAATGCAGCTGCTGGTTCTTTAAAGCAATTGAATGCGAACATTACAGCAAAAAGGCCTCTTAGATATTTTTCTTATTCTTTAATTGGTGGAATAGAGAAAAGTCAAAGTGAAGTACTAGAAAAACTTGAGAAACTTGGTTTTTGCGTAAATGAGCATCGTTCCTTAACAAGTAGTTTGAATGGAATGCTAAAGTTCTATAACGAGATCTATGATTATCGTTATAACTTGGATTATGATATCGATGGGATAGTCTATAAAGTGAATGATTTGGTGCTACAAAGTCGTCTGGGAAGTACACACAAAGCGCCACGCTCAGCGCTTGCATATAAATTTTCTGCGGTTTATGCAAAGACAAAGTTAAATAAAATATTTATACAGGTGGGTAGAACGGGGGTTTTAACTCCAGTTGCAGATTTGGTACCAGTCAATATTGGCGGAGTGCTAGTTAGCAGAGCAAGTCTACATAACCAAGATGAGATAAAACGTAAAGACATAAGAGAAGGAGATGTTGTAACAATTAAAAGAGCTGGAGATGTAATTCCTCAAATTGTCAAAGTAGATGAAGGTTCTCGTCATGCAAATATGCCTGAATTTGTGTTTCCTGACATATGTCCTGAATGTGGTAGTAAAGTGCAGATTGAAGGAGTTGCAGTAAGATGTCCTAAAGAATTTAATTGCAAGGCTCAAATAGTAGAAAAACTAAAACATTTTGTGTCAAAAGATGCATTTGACATTGTTGGCCTTGGTGAAAAACAAATAAAGTTTTTTTATGATCTGGAACTAATAAGACAAATTCCAGACATTTTTATTTTAGAGGAAAGATTAAAAGAGTTTTCCTTAAAAGAGCATCATGGTTGGGGCGAGAAGTCAATAGCTAATCTATTAAGTGCTATACAAAGCAGAAGAGTAATCTCTCTAGATAGGTTCATATTTTCTTTGGGTATCAGATTTATCGGCCAAGTTGCAGCAGAATTGCTCGCAAATTATTATGTATCTTATGATAACTGGTATAATTCGATGTCATCAAATGATGTTGAGTTGGTAGGTATAGATGGTATAGGAGAAAAAGTAGCTGAATCTTTAAAATCGTTTTTTTCTCAGGAACGTAACATTAAAATGTTAAATGATCTTACTGCATATCTGCAAATTCTTCCCGTGAGCTCCAACTCTAGCGATTCTTTTTTGAATAACAAAATTATAGTGTTTACTGGTAAGCTACGTGCTATGAGCAGAGGGGAGGCAAAAGTAAGAGCTAAAGTTTTAGGGGCAAAGATCAGTTCAAGCCTTTCTACTAAAACTGACTATTTAATTGCAGGAGAAGATCCAGGTTCAAAATATAAAAAAGCAATGGAATTGGGTGTGGAAATTTTAGATGAAGAACAGTGGAACAAATTGTGCTAAACACAACTTAATCTGACGGGAATGAATTAACTGATAGAAGAATGGGAGTGTTAAATAAACCATACGCGTCAAGTTAAGGAACTGTGGTAATAAACTTAGTGTAAGGAAGAGAAAAAAAAGATATAAGTTCTCTTAAATCTAACAAAGAAAACGGAGAACTTATACAATGAAAAGAATAGTTTGCATCTCAAAAAAGCTCAAAGAATTTTTTAATGAAAAAGCAGATAAAATCTCAGCTACAACAGGGTTCATAAAAAGAAAGAGGAAGCTAAAAGGCTCGTCGTTCATAAAAGCCATCGTTTTGGGTAATATAGGGGTTGATAATTGTAGTATAGAGACAGTGTGTCAATTATTGAATGAAGACTCGATAAATATAACAAAACAAGGTCTGGACTTTAGATTTACCAAGGAAGCAGTGGAATTTATGAAAAGAATGTATAATGAATCTTTAACGTTACTTAAAAATACCTTACAAGTTGATTGCAGAATCTTGAAGCACTTTGGAGGTGTTAAATTATTAGACAGCAGCTACATTAGCTTACCTAACAGTATGGAAGAAATGTATAAAGGTTATGGTACCAGCTACAGTGGTTATGAAAGCAATACTAAGTCTGGAATAAAGTTACAATTAGTTTTTGACTACCTAAACCAGACATTAGACCAGCTTAATATAACTGAGGGAATAAGGTCAGATCAGGGTTATAGAAGCCATTTAAGCAATATATCGAACAACGATTTACTAATATCTGATTTGGGTTATTTTGTGCCAAGTTCTTTTAAACAAATCAATGAAATAGGAGCTTATTTCATAAGTCGTTATAAATCCGATACTAACATATATGATATAGAGACAGGTCAAAAAATAGATTTACTAGAACATTTGGGAGATCGATCTTTTCTAGAACAGGAGGTATTGTTAGGAAAAGAGACAAGGGTTAAAGTAAGAATTATATTTAAAAAACTAACTGAAGAACAAGCTATGGCTAGAAGAAGAAAGGCTAATAGGTTAGCAAGATCACATGGATACACATCTTCTCAAAGGAACCAAAAGTTACTAAATTGGTCGATATTTATAACTAATGTTCCAAAAAGTAAGATTAATGCTGAGCAAATACTAGTAGTTTACCGAATAAGATGGCAAATTGAATTATTGTTCAAATTATATAAGAGTAATATAAGGCTTGATAAGCTGAGAGGAAAGCCATACAGAGTATTATGTGAGCTATATGCCAAATTGTGTGCAATTCTTATATTTCATGGAATAGTGGGTTGCACAGAACTGAAAAAAAATACGGAGCTTAGCTTAACAAAGGCATTTATTGAGCTAAAAAGACGGGTTAGAGAGTTATTTTTAGCACTAAATAATAAAATTAAAGGCTTAAATATTTTTCTCAAAAAGCTTACCATAACTTGGTCGCAGTTTTCATTAAAAGACAAGTACAGAAAAACTAGAGTATCCACCTTAACTTCTCTAAATTTGCTCACAATCTCTTAACTTGACGCGTATGGTTTATTTAACCATACGCGTCAAGTTAAGGAAATACTGTCAAATATAGCAACATTTAAAGAGGGTATTTTATTTGTTACATTTATTTTTTAGGAAATTCTTGCCTAAAATAATGTAAATTATTAACTTAACTACTTAATATATAAAATAGTTTTTTGCCATTTTCTTCCCTCATTATGTCACTTTTCCTTAACTTGACGCGTATGGTTAAATAAACCATACGCGTCAAGTTAAGAGATTGTGAGCAAATTTAGAGAAGTTAAGGTGGATACTCTAGTTTTTCTGTACTTGTCTTTTAATGAAAACTGCGACCAAGTTATGGTAAGCTTTTTGAGAAAAATATTTAAGCCTTTAATTTTATTATTTAGTGCTAAAAATAACTCTCTAACCCGTCTTTTTAGCTCAATAAATGCCTTTGTTAAGCTAAGCTCCGTATTTTTTTTCAGTTCTGTGCAACCCACTATTCCATGAAATATAAGAATTGCACACAATTTGGCATATAGCTCACATAATACTCTGTATGGCTTTCCTCTCAGCTTATCAAGCCTTATATTACTCTTATATAATTTGAACAATAATTCAATTTGCCATCTTATTCGGTAAACTACTAGTATTTGCTCAGCATTAATCTTACTTTTTGGAACATTAGTTATAAATATCGACCAATTTAGTAACTTTTGGTTCCTTTGAGAAGATGTGTATCCATGTGATCTTGCTAACCTATTAGCCTTTCTTCTTCTAGCCATAGCTTGTTCTTCAGTTAGTTTTTTAAATATAATTCTTACTTTAACCCTTGTCTCTTTTCCTCACAATACCTCCTGTTCTAGAAAAGATCGATCTCCCAAATGTTCTAGTAAATCTATTTTTTGACCTGTCTCTATATCATATATGTTAGTATCGGATTTATAACGACTTATGAAATAAGCTCCTATTTCATTGATTTGTTTAAAAGAACTTGGCACAAAATAACCCAAATCAGATATTAGTAAATCGTTGTTCGATATATTGCTTAAATGGCTTCTATAACCCTGATCTGACCTTATTCCCTCAGTTATATTAAGCTGGTCTAATGTCTGGTTTAGGTAGTCAAAAACTAATTGTAACTTTATTCCAGACTTAGTATTGCTTTCATAACCACTGTAGCTGGTACCATAACCTTTATACATTTCTTCCATACTGTTAGGTAAGCTAATGTAGCTGCTGTCTAATAATTTAACACCTCCAAAGTGCTTCAAGATTCTGCAATCAACTTGTAAGGTATTTTTAAGTAACGTTAAAGATTCATTATACATTCTTTTCATAAATTCCACTGCTTCCTTGGTAAATCTAAAGTCCAGACCTTGTTTTGTTATATTTATCGAGTCTTCATTCAATAATTGACACACTGTCTCTATACTACAATTATCAACCCCTATATTACCCAAAACGATGGCTTTTATGAACGACGAGCCTTTTAGCTTCCTCTTTCTTTTTATGAACCCTGTTGTAGCTGAGATTTTATCTGCTTTTTCATTAAAAAATTCTTTGAGCTTTTTTGAGATGCAAACTATTCTTTTCATTGTATAAGTTCTCCGTTTTCTTTGTTAGATTTAAGAGAACTTATATCTTTTTTTTCTCTTCCTTACACTAAGTTTATTACCACAGTTCCTTAACTTGACGCGTATGGTTTATTTAACACTCCCGACAAGTTCTAATCATTAATGTTATACACGTTCTTTTCTTTTTCTATTCTCTCTTGTTCTTCAATACAATACATAGCAAGCGGATTAGCTTTAAGTCTTTCGACTCCTATTTCTTCTCCCGTTCCATCGCAGTAACCATAAATGCCTAATTTTATTTTTTCCAACGCCTCCTTAATTTTTTCTTTTCTATCTTTTCGGCGCTTAATTAATTCTCCATTTTCACTATCAGAATAAATACTACTATCTTCTAGATCTTGTTTCTCCAGTTCAGAGAGTATTGATTGTAACTTTAAGCTAAAGTATTCCAGTTGTTTTACGTTCATATATTCTTCATTTTCTGAAGGAACGTAATCTTCCGGTAACTTTATTTTTATTAATTTTTCCATAGCATTATCAATAAAATATATTAAAACTTATATAACTTGTAAACACAAAAAATTATACTACCCTCAAAGTAAACACTATAATTTATAATAAACATTTAAAATCCTGGTATGATTAGTTTGGTAAAAAAATTAGTAATAAATGATAATAATCTTACTTATATAGTATGTATTTTTATTATAATGTTAAGTTTATCTTCATATACACTTGAAAACAACAGTAAACAAGAAGTCATATTAACATTAACATGGATATGTGCTACATTTGTTTTGCAGATCTCTACAAATAATTTATTTACATCTGATTATCATGATGGAATATTAGAGCAAATCTTTTTACAGCCACTCTCTTCTAGGCTGATAGTTGCTTATAAAATCTTCGCTCACTGGTTGTTATTTGGGTTACCGATTTCAGTGATTTCTTTCATGTTCAGCTTTGCAATTCTAGGCAATAATATTGAACATTCAATAGCAGTTGGAGTGTCTTTATTATTTAATACGCTGATAATCATTAATATTTCAGCTACTGGAAATGCATTGATGATTGGTCGAAATAACTTAGCATCAGGAGTGTCGCAAATTCTTGTTTTGCCAATGATAATGCCAACTTTTGTATATTTCAAATTGCTAACTCAATTTGAAAATTTATCCTTGAATATTTATACACTACTAATCACCATCTTAGTTTTTGTCATTTTAATTGTTAACAGCACTATAACTACTCACATAGCATTAAAATTTGCTGTGGAGCAGGATTGAAAAAACTTACTAGTTATAGCCCTTCTCATAATAGTCCAAAAAGAGTAAGATATGGATTGATAGTAGTGGAAGGTAAGGATGCCAGTAGCATATAGTTATAAAAAAAGCAATGGAAGCACTAGAAGAAGGAGAAAGCAGGGAAACGGTGGCAGCAAGATTTAAGATCGGAAAAACAACTTTATATGAGTGGAAGAAAAGACGTGAGAAAACGGGAGATTTTCAGTCAAAAAAGCCTGGAAGCGTCGCATAAAATTACCGACTGGAATGCATTTGCCGAATTTGCAAATGAGCAAGGTGGCAAAACTCAGTCAGAGATGCTGGGGCAATATTAGTAGACAAACAATTCATCGAGCACTTAAAAATATAGGATTCACAAGAAAAAAAAGACCTACGGATATAAAGAAAGAAATGAAGAAAAGCGAGCTCAATTTTCAAAGGTTATAGCAACAAAAGAACCTAAAGAATTAGTGTATATAGATGAGTCTGGACACTGAACCTATGGGTATTGCCAGAAAGGACAGCGGTTTTATGCCCTAAAATCTGGGAAGAAAACTCAACGAATTAGCATGGTTGCAGCCTTAAGTGGAAGAAAAATAATTGCTCCGTTAACCTTTGAAGGCCACTGCAATATGGATATCTTTAATAAATGGTTTGAGCAGTTTCTGACACCGATTGGCTTTGTTGCATAGCTAGTGTTGGTTGAGGTTATTGTAAGAAGAAAAGCTTTTTAATATATGGCTACTAACGCATTTTGTTGTAAAATAGGCATTTTTCAAACAAGTACAACTTATGCCACAAAAAATGAGAGTAAGTAACCAAAGAGAATATAACGAGTTTCTCAAAAAAAGAGGAAATGTTTTTCATTTTGTTAATCAAGCCATAGAAAATTGGTATGAAAATAGTCCAAAAGTTGCAGGTGGCAATAACACTTATAGTGATAAAGTTGTAATTTTAATACACATAATAGTTCATCTTTTTAGAATTGGCTTGAGACAAGCTGTAGGTTTTGTAAAAGGTTATATGGTACAAATAGGCAAAAAACTTAAGATTATCAGCTATACACAAGCTTCCAGAAGATTTAAAAAGCTTAATTTGAAGATTGATGACCATAGAAGCAATAAAGATGATCTGGAAAATGTTGAAATTGCCGTAGATAGCACTAGAGTTAGTATCTACAATAATAACGGTGGGCATAGTAAGCTTAATATTCGAAAAAGAAAATACAGTGGTTATGGTCAAGTAAGAAAATTACATGTTGTTTTAAACATAAATGATAAGAAAGCAATAAGCATGAACTACACTAGTGGTGTTGCTGTAGACTATTTGCCGGTCTGCGATATGTTAGAAGAAGTCAGTGATAAATATAACATTTGTTCTATTCGAGCAGATGCGGCTTATGATATAAAAAGTGTGTATAAAGAATGCAGAAAATACAATATTGTGCCTATTATTCGCCCTAGGAAGGATACTAAAATTTGTTTAGCTGACTACTTATCAGAAAGAAACAAGTATATTAGTAGAATTAGGTCATATGAGAATTATGAAGATGGTATTAATGAATGGAAGAAAAAAGTTAAGTATGGAGCACGGTCTTATATTGAAGTCTTTTTCTATAGGTTGAAGCAAATATTTGGGTTTGGCTTGAAAAATAAATCAGAGGTAAATCGTGAAAAAGAGCTGTTAATTAAGTGCTACTTATTGAACAAATTTACTGATATAGGTATGGCTGAATTTAAATTAGCTGCGTAAATTCACTGTGATTTACATGCCTATCAGTGCTATGCAACAAAGCCACCCAGATTTTATGAATTATTAATTACCTTACTATAGTAATGCAATTTTATAGAGAAGTGTTAAATGGATTATTTAATCAGAGATATAGATGCTGCTTTACTTGATGCTGCTAAAAGAGGTGATCTTAATGAAGCAAAGCGCCTAATAAGTGAAGAAGCTGATGTTAATGCATATGATGGATCTCAAGGTAATTCTCTATATTGGGCTGTTAAAAATAATCATTCTGATATAGCAAAAGTTCTATTAGATAATGGAGCAGATTTTATTGCTTATGACTCTTCTCGAGAACGCCACGTGTTAAATAAATACGAAGAAGTAAAAGCTGAGCATTGTAAGGTTTCTCTACATCTGGCTGCCAGACTTGGCGACTTGAAAGCAGTAGAAGACCTATTAAAGAAAGAAGCAAATGTTAATACAAAAAATGATAAAGGACAGACTCCTTTACATTTGGCTGTTGAAATGTGCTACCATGATATATCAAATCAAGATGAGGTAAATAATTATTGGGATTGGGATCGGCATGCTAATGCTAAAATAAAATGTGGCAATGTGAAAATAGCAGAAGCCCTATTAGGAAACAAGGAAATTAATGTTAATGCACAAGATAACAACAAAAAGACTTCTCTACATTATGCTGCTCAAAACAACAACAAAGAGATAGTAGTAGCTCTAATAAAAGCAGAAGCAGATCTTAATATAAGAGATAAAAACAGAGAGACTCCTTTGCATTTAGCTGCTCAAAACAACAACAAAGAGATAGTAGTGGCTCTAATAAAAGAAGGAGCAGATGTTAGTATAACAGGTAAAAACGAAGAGATCCCTTTAGATTTAGCTATTGACGAAGAAATAAAAGTGCCATTAATAAATGCTGCTTTACTTAAGGCTGTTCAAGAAGGTGATGTTCAGAAAGTGAGACACCTAATAAGTAAAGGAGCAGATGTTAATATATCGGATGAAACAGGAAAGACTATTTCATATTATGCCATTCAAAAGGAGAACTTTGAAATGGTAATTGCTCTAATAAAAGCAAGGGTAAATGTTAATGCAGTGGACAAAGATGGAAGGACTCCTTTACATTGGGCTGTTCACAAAGAAAACTTGGAGATAGTAAATGTTCTAATACAAGTAAGAGCAAATGTTAATGCACAAGATCTATATGAAAGGACTCCCTTACACTATGCTGCTATGAGTGGCGATATAAAAGTAGTAGAAGCCCTACTGAAAATAAAAGAAATAGATATTAATTTAGCAGATAAGGATGGAAATACTCCTTTAGATTTAGCTAGCACAGAAGAAATAAAAACTCTATTACTAAAACCCCCCAAAAAAATTGATGACAGTATAGCATCAAAAGATAATGAAGTAGGTCAAGAGGAAGATGCTGGACAAGAAGGTAATGTCCAACCAAGTTTACAAGAACAAAAGGAGATCAGTGCAAAAAAAGAAAGTGATGTAAAAATTGAAGCTGCTGATAATGGACATTCTATTGACAGCTCTTTTTTTGATAATTTGCTTAATATAATTATGAAGCCCTTTTCTTTAATTGCATCATTTTTTGGTGGGTTTTTTTCATGGTTGTTTGGGTCTGACACTGACAAATCTACATCACAAACCGATGCTAGATGCGAAGGAGAGAGTAGTAGTTGCGATTACGATGCAACGAGAATAGATGAGTAGGATAACGCAAGAGATCTCTACAAGGAAGGGTGTCATCCCAGTGTCTGGGCACTGGGATGACACCTCTGGGCACTGCCGTCATAAAGGAACCAGTGTCAGCTATTCGGATGACACCATCTTGGATGGAAATAACGTCACGCACTGGAATGACAGCAGCAGATACTGGGGACAGGAAAAGGCCACTTAAATGACAAGAAAAGGCTACTCGGATAACAAGAAGGGGAACACCGGTTTCAATACTTGCACATTAAAGTTTCTAGGTTTGAGTAGTGGAATCCGATTCAGTGTGAAAATTAGCAAACTCCTTTTTGAGCTGTAGAATAAAATTTTTTATTTTAATGAAAAAATTGCTTCCGCATACTCAAGATGCCATTATAATGATGGTAGAGATATTTAGAGAGCTCAAAATCTATCTCAGTCTGCAGACCTTTTAACCAATTTTTCAATAAAAATTCAGCCACATCTGTTGTGTGTACATTCTGAATCTTTTTTATACAGGAGGATTTTATGTCCAGAATTCCAGATATTTGACCTTTACTTTAGCTAATAACAGGCGCCTGTAGTTTTTATAATTAGTGTTAACACGGTTTTTCTACTTTTTTTTTTCTTAATGTTTTAACTCAATACACACCATCATCATTTACTGCTTCTAAATATATCATTGCTAAACACACGCCGCTGTGTATTTCTATAGATAACTCATTGCCTAAACTTCGATTAAAGCAAGAATTCTTTCCTGGAAAAGCAAGGTGACTAAGGTACAGTTCCCATTGTAATCCTTTAGTTGATATTTGAGCTTTCGGTATACCAAGTAAGGATATTTTAGTATTTTTTAGCAAAGAGGAAAAATAGCTAATACCTTTTTGTAAGGCGTACCCCACCATGGGAGGCGAAGGCATATAAAAGATACTATCTGTACTTAAAAAAAAGTTAATATTTTGTAGTATATGATCAATTGCTCCTCCAGTAATACCCGTTACTATTGATGGCAATAACTTTACTGTTTTTAAGTGAGCCATTGCTTTAGAAAAGTCGCAATAATCTTGATCAGGTAGATATACTGTATTTAAATTAGCACGTAAATTCGGATTTATACTATCCAAATCTCCTATTACAAGATCAGGTTTTACGCCAATTGATAGAAGCTTATTTGCTCCTCCATCTACAGCAATAACAGGTATATCTTGTTTAAAAAACGATGAATCAGGTATTTCTCCATTTAGTACTACAATAGAACGATATTCTTGCTCCACGCTACAATGTAGCATATGGTTATAAAACGCTTCGTGCAGTTTTTGCATCGTAGTAACATTTTTGAACAATTGATATTATACTGATCACTAATCCAGCAATATTACTGAGTATCACAAAAGTTAAACCCTGACAAATACCGTAAATAAGCCAAGATGATGAACAAATAAGATAATTCACCAACATTAGCATCGATATGTCACGAGTAAGTTTTGTGATATATGCTCTATATACTTGAGGCAATAACCCAATGAGAGATGTAATGAACGCGATGAAGCCAAAGCATTCTTCAATATTTATATACATACATTTTCCTACGTTTGTTTTAACAAGATCAGGTTCAAAGGGTTGTACTTTATGTACTCTCAGCTTTTTTAGAGCACCCCTAATGCGTGTAATTTATAACATCATTTAGTCTATTAATCAAGAAATTAACAGTGACTTGCATTCATGAAACCCAATCGGCTTCTATGCTAATTATTATCCAAACTAATAGTCGGCTGTGCATCCTGCTCAGAGATCAGAGCAACTAGCAAATTGTTTATCAATTGAACCTTTTGTTTTCCATCCAATTGTAAGCTTTTATTTTTTTCAAAATGGGCTATTACTTCTTCGATAATTCCTATTGCATTTTGCACTATATGCTTTCTTGCAGAGGTGATGGCATGCGCTTGTTGACGCCTCAGCATTGCTTGTGCAATCTCAGATGAATAGGCCAAATGCGATATTCTCGCTTCTGCAATTTCAATTCCAGCAATATTCAATCTTTGTTGTAGCATTGACCGCAATTCATTTGAAATTTTATCAGAATTTTTACGCAAAGATTCCTCATCGTTTTCGCTATCATACGGATAATTACTTGCCAGTTCTCTAATTACCGAGTCACTTTGCACAAAAACAAAATCATGATAATTATTAACATTATAATATGCCTTCGCAGGACTGCTCACTCTCCAAACAATTACTACTGAAATCTCTATCGGACTTCCATTAGCATCATTAACTTTAATTTTTTCTGTATTGATATTCTGAAATTTCAAAGAAACTCTATATTTACTCGAAAATGGAAGCGTTACGCATATTCCAGACTTAAAATAAGTTCCAATATAATGACCAAAAAACTCTATCACTCTTGCTTCATTAGGATCATTAACGAAAAATCCTTGAGAAAAAGTCAATATTGAAACAGCAGCAACTCCAAGTGCAATTGTGCTGTCATACACAAAAAGTACCAATAAAATTAACCCTAGCGCTATTAGTACAGGAAAAGCCCGAATTTTACTTAGATTTCTATCATTTATTGTATTTTTATCTGTACTGTCTTCATCAGATTGCTTTTTCACTTGCACCCTCTCTGCTGATTATTTCATCTACCTTACTTACAAATAATTTAAACTCTCTTAATTCACGATCAGGCAACTTTATCTCATTGCCATGAGCTATCGTAAGCGGATCAATATGTTTACCATTATATATAACTTCATAATGTAAATGAGGTCCTGTTGCAACACCAGTGCTGCCAACATAAGCAATGATTTGTCCCTGCTTTACTTTAGAGCCTAACTTTACATCGCTACTAAATTTGCTTATATGTGCGTAACAAGTTGAATATTTATTGTTGTGCTTTATTTTGATGTAATTCCCATAGCCACCATTCTTTCCTATATATTCTATTACACCTTCTGCAGTGGCGTGTATAGGAGTGCCAAGTTTAGCTGCATAATCTACTCCTTTATGAAAAGCAATTTTACCATGAATGGGATGCTTTCTATTACCAAAATTCGAGGATATACGAAAATCTCCGTTTAAAGGATTTACAAAAATTTCGCTACTCTTCAAGCTTACCCCCTCTTTATTAAAATACACTTCTTTTGCTTCTTGTGACTCATAATGATACAAGCTAATGACCTTTTTATCTGTTGTCAGTGAAGTATATAAAATTTTTTCTTCAGCCTTCTGATTACTGAGTGATTTTTCACACAGCACCTCCAATTTGCTTTTGGGCACAATGTCTTTTTTAAAATCTACACCATAACCTTTATATATGTCGATTAATCTCATTACTGTATTTGGCGCCAAACCTTCTGCGTCAAAAAAAGAGGATTTTATGTCACTGGATATGAATAACAACTTTCTATCACTTTCTGTAGCTTTTTTTTTCCTGATCCCGTGCTGAAGTAACGCTGGAAAGTGGTTTAGGTTGCTTTCTGTTATTCCAGTGCTTGAACAGTTTTTTAATCGAAAATGTTGTATAGCGTGCTGTTTACAATCAATTTCCAGTGTCTGGGCACTGGAATGACAATAGTATTTCTGCGCAAATGTTTCAGTTGCATATGCTGGTAAAATACAAAGCAGTGGAAGTATTACCAGCCTCATAGTTTATCAGCAAAAATAAAATTACCTTCAACATACTGCACATCATCATTATCTTCTAGCTCTTCAACTAATGTAGATAATTTATCAATTAATTCTTTGTCGCTCACTTCAATCAGGTCCTTTGGTTGCCATGAAAGACGAGCAAGTTCTGGTTCTCCAAATTTTGTATAGAAAGCATCACTCACTCTACCAAAATCTTTCACTTCACAAGTTATAACATATAATTCTTCCTTGTTATTTTCCTCAACATTCAATACTTCTAATTCAATTCCATAGTTAAATAAATCTTCAAAATTTATACCCTCTGCTTTATAGACAATTAAGCCTACATGATCGAAAAGGTAACTCACACATCCTGTTTCTCCCAAATTACCGCCTTTGCGAGAAAAGATATAACGTATCTCAGAAGCAGTTCGGTTGCGATTATTTGTCAGAGCATGGACAATAAGTGCAGCACCAGAAGGTCCGCAGCCTTCATATTGTATTTCTTCATAACTTTCTCCAGCAACGTTACCAGCTGCATTTTTTATTGCTGTTTCTATTTTATCTTTTGGTAGATTTTCCTTTCGCGCAGAAAAGATAGCAGAGCGAAGACGTGGATTAAGCTCGGGATCAGGTAGCCCTTGTTTTGCAGCAACTGTTATTTCCCTAATGAGCTTCGTAAATTTTTGCGAGCGCTTTGCATCCTGAGCACCTTTTCGATGTTTTATATTTGAAAACTGTGAATGACCAGCCATAAGAAAACTAATTCACCCCTTCTACTAACATATTTTCATACTGCTCAGCTTCTAAGTCAAGGCCAAGAGCTAAGTGAGCTGTTATTAAATAACTAATAACTCTAGAAGAATATTTAGAATCTTTATTGCTTATCATATCTTGAAAACGCTTAATTGCTGCTAAATATTCACCACGCTTTAGGTAAAATTCACCAATAGAATACTCTTTTTTTGATATATGTTCTGTGATTAATTTTTCTTTTTCTTTGATCTCTTCTATATATTCGCTATTCGGAAAAAGATTAATATATTCAGTAGCTAGCTCTAAAGTTTTATATGCAATTTGTTGCC
This sequence comes from Wolbachia endosymbiont (group B) of Horisme vitalbata, assembly GCF_964028625.1. Lineage (NCBI taxonomy): Bacteria > Pseudomonadati > Pseudomonadota > Alphaproteobacteria > Rickettsiales > Anaplasmataceae > Wolbachia > Wolbachia endosymbiont (group B) of Horisme vitalbata. The sequence continues at coordinate 898,136 of NZ_OZ034797.1, read as the reverse complement.
CAAGCTGCACTTTGTTAATTTGCATGTAATAAGATAATACTCTTAAGTAATATACATATGGCAAATCTTCACCATTTGGATAAACGTATATATAATCATCCATATCACTTGCAGCACCGCTGTATTTACCCATATTATAGTGAGAAACCCCAGACAATAATTTGGCTTTCATTGCCCAATAAGATAAAGGATACAAATCCTCTATCTTTTGAAATGCTCTAATAGCTTGCTTATATTTTTTCTGATCATAAAGCTTAACTGCCTCCTCATATAGTTCAGTTTCAGTGTGTTCAAGATCATTCGCATACGACTGCGTGAAGGGGCAAGTCAGAAGAAAAAAGCATATGATTAAAGTCTTATACATAAGATTTTTTTTGATCAAAATAAAGTATAGACTAAATATTACCTAAATAAACAAATTTTTGGCATTATCATCGAACGAAAAGCGGCTCTTGGCCACCATTACCTATATTGCTCGCACCACCACCTATTGCAACACCCTTTCCACTCACTTCTACGTTCTCTAGCTTTCTACTATAAGAATGTGTGATCAATCCACTTCCTACCATCAAAAGAGCAATACCTACCAGACCTAAAGCAGGCCCAACAGCAGATGATGCTAATGCTACTCCAGAAATCAATATTATTTTCCTGATTAGTAATAAAGAAGAACCAGCGAGCATTAACTTAGCTGAAGACATATTGCTTGTCTTTTTTTCAAACTTCTCATCAAAGTCTTGCTCTTTTTCTACTTCATATTTTTTACTTTTCTTGTACTCGCGATAGCAGAAAGTAGCACTCGCTACAAAGTAAAATAGACTAGAAATTGAAAAAGCTACGTCTCCTATTATTCCTTGCTCCAATGCTTCACCTACTATGCTAGCCACAATAACTAATGTAACTAAAGCAGCATCAGCATAGTTAAAGTAATCATCAACGGTACAAGGAAGGTCTCTCTTTTCTTTTTCTACTGTTTTCCCACTTTCAATATTCTCCAATTCTCGTTCTTTTTGTGCTATTTTTCTATTATTATAAATTAAATATAGCGTGCAAATAAGGGATAAGACTGTGAAAGGTAATATAGTATGGCCTAATGAGCTGCTTATAAGGCCAAGTAATACCTGATCGCTACATGTTTTTTCGAGCTCAATTGCCATCAATAATGCAAATGGAACCATTGTTACCAATGATACACATTTCCTATGTAGCTCTCTTTTTTTTAGTGTTAATAGTTCTTGTTCGAGCTTTTTGCTTTTTTCTTCCTCTCTTTCTTTTCTGACTTCTTCATCAACTGTTGGCCAAAAATCCCAGAAAAAATCTTCCATTTTAGCACCTTTTTTACCTTTGGATCTTTTTAAAAAAAACTTAGTGCCTGTAATACTAGTCATATGAACAGACCAACTTATGAACTAATACATTATATAGGATTTTAATTACTAAGTCAATGTTATGAAATTATTAACCTTCTTTGTATACTCTTAAGCAATTTAGTCAATCTGTTTGATGCCAGCTAGAACGTAATTATAGCCTGACCACATAGTCATAACAGCCGCAGCCCATAAGCAAACCACACCTATATATTTAGTTGCTTCATAATCACTCATTATTAACGCTACTATAGCAACCATCTGCAAAAATGTTTTAATTTTCCCAGCCTTACTCACAGGTAAACTAACGTTTGTAGCTATCAAGAACTCCCGCAAGCCTGAAACTAATATCTCCCTACAAACAATTATAACTGACGGTATAATTGTAATATCATCTATCTTATGCTTATAAACTAGCATGATTATTGTTGAAGCTACTACTAACTTGTCGGCAATTGGATCAAATAACTTGCCAAAATTCGATTGGACTTTCCATGCACGCGCTAAATAACCATCAAAAAAATCTGTAATGCACGCAAACATAAAGATCAATATTGTTATTAGACTTGCATACTTACTCTCTATATAAAAGCTTGATATTATTGCCGGTATTGCGAGCGCACGAGAAATTGTTAGCAAATTAGGCACGTTTTTCTTAAGCATGTCACATCACCCTACGTAGTAGATAAATTTATACAGAAGTACAATAGAGTTCACAAGCTAATAGTTGAACATTCATAAAAACCCCATATACTTAGGAAATTACTAACAATAAGCTCAAAGCATGAATAATGATTTAGATAACACCACAAAACAAGAAGCACTTAAGTACCATAATAAAAGTGGTAAACCTGGTAAGGTATCAGTTATACCAACAAAACCCTTATCCACACAGCATGACCTATCACTTGCTTATTCCCCTGGTGTTGCAGCCCCATGCCTTGCAATAGCTAAAAATCCTAAAGCTGTTTATGATTACACGGCAAAAAGCAATTATGTGGCTGTCATTTCAAATGGCACCGCAGTGCTGGGACTTGGCAATATCGGTCCTCTTGCTTCAAAACCCGTCATGGAAGGCAAAGCTGTTTTATTTAAGCGTTTTGCTGACATTGATGCAATTGATATAGAAGTTGACACAGAAAACATAGAAGATTTCATCAATGCAGTAAGGTATCTTGGTCCAAGTTGGGGGGGAATAAATCTAGAAGATATAAGATCTCCTGATTGTTTTATAATAGAGAAACGTCTAAATGAGTTGATGGATATTCCGGTGTTCCACGATGATCAACATGGCACTGCAGTAGTTGTTGCAGCTGGTATAGAAAATGCCCTCGATATTGCTGGAAAGAAATTAGAGAATGTCAAGATCATCATGAATGGTGCTGGAGCAGCTGGTATTGCGTGTTTGGAAATACTAAAGTCCATGGGCGCTAAGAACATAGTGCTATGTGACAAACAAGGAGTAATACACAAAGACAGAAAAGAGGACATGAATAAGTGGAAGGAAAAATATGCAATTGACACTAAAGAACGTTCTCTACTTGATGCCATAAAAGGCGCTGATGTATTCATCGGACTCTCTGCAAAGGATGTGCTCAGCGAAGAGATGTTAAAAAGCATGGGTAAAGACCCGATCATTTTTGCTCTTGCTAATCCTGATCCAGAAATAAGGCCTGAATTTGCAAAGTCTGTAAGGCCAGATGCAATAATTGCAACTGGTAGGTCAGACTATAACAACCAAGTCAATAACGTAATGGGGTTTCCTTATATATTCAGAGGAGCACTTGATGTACATGCAACGACAATAAATGAAGAAATGAAAATTGCAGCTGCAGATGCAATAGCTAAGCTTGCCCGTGAGCCAGTGCCGAATGAGATATCTGCAGCCTATGGCGGTCGTAAAATGAGCTATGGACGTGAATATATAATACCTACTCCATTTGATCCAAGATTAATTTCTATGGTATCTCCTGCTGTTGCAAAAGCTGCCGTTACCTCAGGTGTGGCAAGAAAGGAAATAGAGGACTGGAATGAGTATGCAAGTCAATTAAAATCTCGTCTTGCTAGTGCTCTCAGCACGCTGAATCTATTGTCTTCACAATAATCAATTGCATATTTTAGACTTATAATTAAAATAAACCAATGACTATTACAATTCACGAGTTAGAGAAAATTATCAAACAATCATTTCCTGATGCTGATATAAAGATTAAGGACCTTGCTGGAGATGATGATCATTATCATTTAAAAATAACTTCCAAGTGTTTTTCTGGAAAGACAAAAATAGAACAACACAGAATGGTATATAAGGCTCTTGAAGGTCAGTCTATACATGCATTGCAACTAGAAACTGGAGCTTAAAATTAAGGTGATATTTATGAACAACTTTGAACAAATAAAAAAAGACATAGCAGAAAACGATGTAGTGCTGTATATGAAAGGCACCTCTGACTTTCCTCAATGTGGATTCTCTGGACTCGTCGTATCAATTCTCAAAAAATTGAATGTAAAGTTTAAATGCATCAACGTACTTGAGAATGATGAAATACGTCAGTCCATAAAAAGTTTCTCTGATTGGCCAACAATTCCACAATTATATATAAAGGGAGAGTTTGTTGGTGGCTGTGACATAACCCGCGAGATGTATGAAAAAGGTGAGTTACAAAATTTGCTAAAAGAAAAAAAGGTTACACAAATACATCAAGAGATGGGCTAATGTACCCCCGTCTCGGTTGTACATGCCCACTTATCTCCTTTACATCACATTTTCAACTTATTGTCTTTGTGCTTTTCTTGATTTAGCATAAGATTCTACTTTTGCCTCTTTTACAGTCGTACCTGGAGCAGTATCTCCGTCACTTTCTAAGCTATCATTAGAAGAAGCTCTCCTGTCACTTTTTAAATTGTCATTGGAAATATCCATATCTTTAGCTTCTACGTTAGCACTTTGCTTAGCAAGATTTTCAACTGTTTGGAGATTTTCTTTCGGAACTGCTGTCAGTTTTTGGTCTAATTTTGCTTGCATTAAATTTACTATCTCTGTGTGATTTCTTTCGCGAGCTAAGTCTAAAGGTGTTTTATTATCCTTACTTTTAGTTTCTATGCTAGCCCCTTGATCAACAAGAAATTCAACAATCTCTTTATGGCCTCTCCCAGCAGCACGGTGCAATGGCGTCCGTCCTTTCTCGTCTTTAGTTTCTATGTTAGCTCCTTGCTCAACAAGAAATTTAACAACCATTATATGGTTTCTCACAGCAGCATAGTGTAAAAGTTTCCATTCTTCCTTGTCTTTAGTTTCTATGTTAGCACCTTGCTCAATAAGATTTTTAACTGTTTGGAGATTTCCTCTTATAACTGCAACTCTCAAGTCTTTATCTAATTTTGCTTGCGCTAGAAAATTTACCATTTCCATGTTATTTCTTTCGCGAGCTAGATCTAAAGGTGTTTTATTATCCTTATTTTTAGCTTCTATGTTAGCACCTTGCTCAACAAGATTTTTAACTGTTTGGAGACTTCCTCTTGCAGCTGCAGCTATCAAGTCTTTATCTAATTTTGCTTGCGCTAGAAGATGTACCATTCCCGTGTTATTTCTTTCGCGAGCTAAGTCTAAAGATGTTTTATCATCCTTATTTTTAGCTTCTATGGTAGCTCCTTGAGCAAGGAGAAATCTAGAAAGCTCGCAATGGCTATAAGCAACAGCATAGTGTAACGGTGTCCATTTATCATTATCAGCATCATCAACCCCTATTCCTTTACTAAGAAAAAATTCCACTATATCTTTATAACCTGCTTGAGCAGCTATATGTATAGACTTTTTATTATCACCATTAGCTTTAGCATTAATATTAGCTTCTTTTTCATTCACAAGAAATTCAACAATTTCTTTACGGCCTTTCCATGCAGCATAGTGTAAAAGTGTCCATTTATTACCATCAGTATCATCAATCCCCATCCCCTTAGTAAGAAAAAATTCCACTATATCTTTATAACCTTCTTTAGCAGCAGCATGTATAGGTTTTTTACTATTACAATTATCTTTAGCATTAATATTAGCTTTTTTTTCATTCACAAGAAATTCAACAATCTCTTTATGGCCTCCCCATGCAGCATGGTACAATGGTGTCCGTCCTTTCTCGTCTTTAGCTTCTATGTTAGCTCCTTGATCAGTAAGAAATTTAACAACCATTATATGGTCTCTTCCAGCAGCATAGTGTAAAGGTGTCCATTTATCATTATCAGCATCATCAACCCCTATCCCCTTACTAAGAAAAAATTCTACTATTTCTTTATGACCTGCTTTAGCAGCAGCATGTATAGGCTTTTTACTATCACCATTAGCTTTAGCATTAATATTAGCTTCTTCTTCATCCACAAGAAATTCAACAATTTCTTTACGGCCTTTCCATGCAGCATAGTGTAAAAGTGTCCATCCATCATCGTCTTTAGCTTCTATGTTAGCACGTTGATCAAAATGTATGTATAACATATTAGCAAAATGGCAGAAAAGAAGTTTTGGGTTTTTATTTGGCTGAAAGTGAAGTTCTGATTGGGAGTACTAAATGACCTAAAAGAGAGAGGAGTAGATGATATTCTGATAGCTTGTGTTAAAAAGCTTTCCTACAGCTATAAATAGCGTATTTCCTAAAGCAGAAATGTATAGTACATCAGATAAGAAATTCACTGAAATATGTATCGAGCAAAAGTTTTCATGAATGATTTGAAAAAAACATATCAAGTAGAGAAATAGCCGAAAATTATTTGCTTGAGCTAGAGGAAAAATGGGGAGAAAAATATACTTTAGTTTTGGGAGAATAATTGGGAAAATCTGTCTAGTTATTTTAAATATTCCGGCCCTGTAAGAAAATTAATTTATACCACAAATCCTATTGAAGGGTTATAGCTCTTCTCATAATAGTCAGAATAAAAAAGCAGAATCAACAGCTTGACGGAAAGACTTAAAAATAGGGATATTTTTTCTAGCTCTGTTCTTTATAGCAAACCACTGATGCTCAATTTTGTTAAAGTCTGGAGAATATGGAGGAAGATAAAGAATTTCAGCACCAACTCCTTTAGCAAGATTATCTATTTTTTTAGATTTATGAAAAGTAGCGTTATCAAGAATTACAGTTTGGCCAGACCTTAAAATTGGAGTTAAAAACTGCTCAAACCAAGCCTCGAAAACATCCTTATTGCAATATCCTTCAAAGGTCAATGGAGCAATGATTTTCTCTTTATTTAGAGCTGCAATCATACTGACCCGCTGAGCTTTTTTACCTGATTTTAGTGAATGAAACCTCTCTCCTTTTCTGCAGTATCCGTATGGGTAGTCTTCTGTATTATCTATTCCAGATTCGTCAATATATACAAGATTTTCATGACGTTTTGTTGCTATAACCTTTGAAAAGTGAGCTCGCTTCTCTTCATTTCTTTCTTTATATCCGTAGGTCTTTTTTTCTTGTAAATCCAATATTTTTAAGTGCACGGTGAATCGTTTGTCTACTGATATTGCCCCAGAGTTTAGCCATCTCTGACTGAGTTTTGCCACCATGGTTTTTTGCAAATTTGGTAAAAACATTCCAGTCAGTAATTTTATGGTTATATCCTACGCTTCCAGGCTTTTTTGACTGAAAATCTCCCGTTTCCTTACGTCTTTTCTGCCACTCATATAGAGTTGTTTTTCCAATTTTAAATCTCTCGGCAACATTTGCTCTACTTTCTCCTTCATCCAATGCTTCCATTGCTTTTTTCCTTAAGTCGTAACTATACGCTGCTGGCATACAAACCCCACTACCATAAATCCATATCTTAACTTGTTTGGATTATTATGAGAAGAGCTATACATAGACAGATCAGAAAATTTACTAAAACTAAGGGCTCATTTACTAGCACAAATGCCTTGCATAAACAGGTATATTGTGCTATAAAGAAGGCAGGAGAGAAATGGACTATGCCTATACATGATTGGGCTTTTACTATCTCTCAACTTGATATCTTTTTTCCTGGTAGGTTAAAAATCGAGTTGACACAGTTTATTTAACCATACGCGTCAAGTTAAGGAAAAGTGACATAATGAGGGAAGAAAATGGCAAAAAACTATTTTATATATTAAGTAGTTAAGTTAATAATTTACATTATTTTAGGCAAGAATTTCCTAAAAAATAAATGTAACAAATAAAATACCCTCTTTAAATGTTGCTATATTTGACAGTATTTCCTTAACTTGACGCGTATGGTTTATTTAACACTCCCGCCTTCCTGGATAGATATGTACTCTTGTATAACCTCGTCTGTCAGAACTTACGGCTCAATATCCACGTGCCCAAAGGTGCCTGCCCCAAAATTGCTTACTTAGACTTGCAAAATCTTGCATCAGCAACCTTGAACTTGTTCCTTTCAAAAGTTGTACAATTTTACTAACACTTTGCTGTGGTTTATATGATATAAACATATGAATATGATCTACTGCAACTTTGCCTGAGATAATTTGGATCTCATTTTCCATAGTAACCTGCCTTAACAGCTCCCTAACTCTAACAGCAATTTGGCCTATTAGCACCCTTTTGCGATATCATACCAAGTGTACTTTCATATCGTACTTAGAGTGTGCATTATACCCATAACGTCGCATACGCGACTATTGTAACTTGCCCTTCGCCTCAAGGCGAGACAATCCCCGAAGGGGGACACTAAAAAATTTCTTCCTTAAGTTGTGTAATGTCAGCTTGAGGAAGACCAGTAGATTCAGCTATTAAGTCAATAGATACACCAGCTTCAAGTAAATTTTTTGCCACTGCTATTTTAGCCTGTTTTTCTCCCTCTTCCCTACCTTTTTGATGGCCGATTTGGATGCCTTCATGTTTAGCATCATCAAGTTTTTGTTCCAAGATAGCAGCTTCTTTCTGTAAATCCATTACCCTTTCTTCATAAGCTAATAGGTCCTTCTCATTCCAATGAAACTTATCTAACTCATCATATGCTAGCTTTATTATTGGTGATTTTTCTGCTATTTTTCTTAAATCTTCATCGGTCGTTTCTTCTGCATATTTGAAGAAAAATAGCCAACGATCTACTACATTTTCTAGCTGCTCTTCTCTACTCTTAGGAAACTTTGGTAACTCAATGAAAATAAATTGAAAATCTTTTAAGTCATGCTCGTTAGTTTTTTCATCTCTTATGGTATGGCTAGATATATAATCAAGCTTATCAGGAAATAAATTACAGTTAGAAATAGCAATAAAGAAAACCTTCTTTAAATCAATGTACTTACCACCTTTATCAGCCTGCCTTGAGTAAGCCTTAGCAGCATATAATTGAGCCCGTTTTTCGAAGCCTTTATCACGAGCGAGTTGGTCAGGTAAGGAAGCAGTATTACTACTACCCCCTCCCTTAGAAACGCAGCATGCAGGTTTCCCCACACTACGCTTGAGCCCCTTATCTAAGTTCTTCTTTTCTAGAACCGGCTTGTCCTTCATGATTCCTCAGGAAACATCATTCTTAATGGTGACACCAACAGTAGAGAACCTTCTCTTGAGAAAGAGCTTGCTAACATTCTTGTTCGTTTCACTCTCTCATCAAAATACTTTTTCCATTTTAAGTCAAGGGGATTTGCATCCGCTCTGATTTTAACATGTCGTCTGATAGGTATATCAATCAGCTTAAGCAGTCTTAAATACCGTATCTCTTTTGGTTTGTTCTTGCATATGGGTGCAGCAAAAACCCATTGGCGTTGACCCATTACTTTGAAGTAACGATTCTTTATCCAACGTAATCCTTTACGAGGATGTCTTTTCTTTGCCCATTTCCATAAACTATGCCAAATTTCATTGTCGATCTTTCTAAACGCTTTTTTAGCACACACATGGTGATAGTAATTTCCCCATCCTCTCAGTAGAGAGTTGAGTGACTTAATTACTATAGCCTGAGTGTTCGCTATATTTGCTTTTATCAATGTACGTGCTTTATTAAGAAGTCTTTTAATACTTTCTTTCGAAGGTTTAATAATTAACTTCTTATTATATCTACGTACATTACAACCAAGAAAGTCAAACCCTGTTGTGATAGATGTAATCTTTGTCTTCTCTTCTGACAGAATTAAACCTCGCTCATGAAGAAAAGATGATACTAAAGGCTTAACTTCCTTTTCCAGTACTTCATGTGTGAAACCTGAAATAATAAAGTCGTCTGCGTATCTGATTACATTCACTCCACTTCTGATTTTGTTTCTTTTTCTACTGCCGAGTTTACCAAATCGACTTTCCAATAACTTTTCAAGTCCGTTTAAGGCTAAATTGGCTAGTATTGGAGAAATTATACCACCTTGCGGGGTACCTGCAGTTGTGGGATACAGAGTTTTTGATTCTAGGAAGCCAGCTTTTAACCAACTATGCAGAATTTTTTTCTCCATAGGAATATGCTTCATAAGCCATTCATGATTAATGTTGTCAAAGCATCCTTTGATATCACCTTCAAGTATCCATTGTAGTTGATTACGACTTGCCAGTAACAAATGACAAGCTACTGTAGCATCTGCACAGGATCTTTTAGGTCTAAAGCCATAGGAGTGACGATCACTGATCGTTTCAGCTATCGGTTCCAGAGCAAACAGATATAATGCTTGCATGGCTCTATCTTTTATCGTGGGTATTCCAAGAGGTCTTCTTTTGCCATTAGATTTACTGATATAAATCCGTTTTAGCGGAGAAGGTTTATATCCTCTTTGCTTTAACTGCTTTATTCCTTGAAATTTAGCATTGCAAGTTGACCATAGTTGACGATCTACACCTGCTGTGGTTTTTCCTTGGTTTTCAGTTACTCTCTTAACAGCCAAAGCTTTTCCGCTAAAAGAGCGTGTGAGAAGATGTTGTAAAGCTTTTACCTTACCCCATCTTCCTTCTTGGACAGCCTTAACAATACGTCTTTGTAGCCTCACAATAACTTTCTGGCATTTCTTCCATGGCAATTGCTTCCATGCTTCAAAGCTTTCGGTAGATGCACTTACGGGTTTACTTGTAATCATCTGCTTTCCTACCTTAAGTGGTTAACAAAGTTTCTTGTCACGAGGGACCAAATGGAAGTCTGCTCGTTTTCACGCGAATTAATGTTACAAATTCTATCCATTTCGTTACAAAATGGCATTCGCTTTCTCCATTCTCCTTTACCTGCACTTCCATCAGCATTCCTTGCGGTTTGCTTGCCATGTAGGCGAAAATACAGGCTTACCCTGTTTCTCCAGTCATACAACAGTGGGTTAGGTGGCTTCTCTATACCGGTGGAGTTATTATTTGCGTACATCTAGAAATGAAAAATGTAACTTATCCACATTACCTTTTGGTCAGAGCTTATCAGCATCTTTAGCTCTTTCATCGTATCGGTACTTATAAAGCTTCACTTACGTTCACCATACCACTAGCCTAGCCCTCCAACCACATGATGCTTGCAGTTTATGCCCCTCTCACGATTGAGCATCTTCTTTTTCAAGAGGAGGTTCATTGTCCGCATCGCTTGGCACCAACCGGTTGCCCGATTCGCACTGATGCGTAGACTCAGACGGCAAAACATCTGGTTTAATAAGTTTTAGAATCCTTTCAGTTTCTTTCTGAATGAATTCCTCTCCTTTTAAACAATATGACCGAAGACTTTCAGGTCGCACCATCTCAATCACGTATCTGGCCCCAGTAGAATCTCTGCACAGAACATCGACAATACTCTGCTTATCAGAGGCAATTTCAGGGTCCATAATGGTGCTAAGGAATTCAACTTCTTGTATAGTATTTATTTCAGTAAACCCCAAAATATCATTCAAAAAGTGGATAAGGATATTCTTATTTTTTTCAGTACCAAAAATTTTCTTAAATGTTAAATCAAGCTTAGGATCTAAAAATCTTGAGAGAGCCATAGAAAATCCACTTAAAAAGCATTAATAATTATACACAATTGTGAAGAAATATTCAACTAAAATTCAAACATAGAAAGAAGCATCCCTTTTGTATATCTTTATTTGGTAGTATTAACCTGTATAATATTTATGATAAACATCTCGATAAGGTACCAGATAGCACAAAAAGTAAGGAGCTGGGGGTTAAAACAAAAATATACCCTGAAAAACTTAGCAGAAAAGGCAGGCATAAACTATCATACACTGCTAAGATATGAGCAAGGAACATGTGGCATTTCAACTGAAAAGCTAAAAGTTATAGCAGAGGTGTTATCAATTCCTATTAGAAATCTCTTTCCTGGGCGAAAAGTACTAAAAGAAAGCAGTTGTTTTGACAAAGCTAAGATCCAGGAAATGTATAATTTCATAGAAAAATACAAAAGAATAGAAGGACGCAAAGCAATTTATGCATTAACCAAATCTATCCGAACTGAGGAAGAAAGTAATATAAAAGCAGCAAGAATAAAAATTGCAAAGGATCTAGTTAAGGTAGGGCTTGATACTGAGATTATCTATCAAGCAACACGCTTATCAACCGAAGAATATGCTGATAAAGAGAGATAAGAGCCAAACAGAGGACAAGAGATAAAAAAGTGGAAGAGGCTATACGCAAGAAGAATTAGCAAAAAAGCTTAATATAGGACCTTCACAGATACATCACTACGAGCAAGGGAGTGTTACGATTTTAAGTGAAAGGTTATGGGAAATAGCAAGAGAATTATCAGTGGATGTTGAAGATTTGATAAAGGAATATAAAGAAAATGATTGCAAAGATGGTGAAGCAGAAAATGAATTATTAAGTTGGGCAAGAGAATATAGAAAAATTGATAATCAAGAATCACTAGATGAACTGAATATATGGGTAGAATTTTTATTGCAAAGAAAGCAAATTTACAAAGAGAAGATTGATAAAGTAGAGGAAATGAAAGTTGCAAATAATTTACTCAAGTTAGGTTTTTCTACTGATGTTATTTCTAAAATAGTAACAACTTCTTTTACATAAAGAATTAATTTTCAATTAGATAAAATAAGCATCTGTTAATATCTTAATTTCTTGATGAAAAAATAAGTAAAAAAGATTGAAAAATTGATTTGACTTCACTCGAAAGCTATGGCCTTATGCCAATGCTGATAAAAAACAGCAGTAAATAATTAAAAACAATTTGTTATTAACGAGGAGTATATTTTATGAATAATGGTAAAAAACTTACAGAAGAAATTGAGAGAGTACTACAAAGGGTTCTGTCGCATTTGTAGGGAAGTAGAAAGAAGAATGATATAATTGTCTAAAAAAAAAGCAAAGATGTTTCGTATCAATCAAAAATTGTTGCCATATTTCAAAGGATTTAGCTTTTCAGCGGATGTTATCTGTATACATGAAATGTCGATTCTCTTTGAGCTATCGAGATTTGGAAGAAATGATGAGTATAAGGGGAGCAAAATGCTACGTTACAAAGGTGGGTTATCACCACTGATAGATGAGGCAGTAAGGAAAAGAAAGAAGCAGGTTGGTAGTAGTTGGAGAGACTTACATTAAATTAAACGGTAAATGGGTTTATTTATATACTGTAGACTTGTGTGTTAGTAGAGACAAGTCTGCAGCACTTGCATTTTTTCGTAAAGCCTTCAGGAGTAACTATCTTCCTGAGAAAATTGTAATTGATAAAAGCGGCAGTAATACTGCTGCTCTTGATGATTTGAATGCAGAAATTTCTGAAGATTATAGTTCTTCAAATAAAATATCTAAATAATATTGTTGATAGATTTATCAAAAAACTAATAAAGCAAATGCTTGGGTTTAAAAGCTTCCATTCCGCAAAGATTACCATCACAGGCATAGAAAATATTCGTATGATTCAAAAAAGACAAATTATTAAAATAATGTTTCTACTTTTGAGAATTTTGCTATGTTAATAACTCCTATAATCCCACCTTTAATGATCTTCTTTCCTATGGTTTATAGATGCGACAGAACCGTTGGTAAACATGAAAGCGCTTTACAACGTTTTTTATGTGAAAGCCAATGTCAGCTACTCAAATGATACCATTTGTTATAAACTCACTTTTACTCTATGGTCTTGTCGATATCCTGAACAGATACAATATTTTTTATTTATAAAATGAAGTAACTACTTATCGTAAAGTTGATCTATAGATATAATACTACCATTTGATGACTTTTCAGCACATTTCTCACTTTCATATTCTTTATCATAATCAACGCTAAATACTAAAGTATCTCCTGAAATTTTATCATGAAACTCACTAATAGCAAAAAACGGTACAGTGACTTGTTCTTGTTTTCCACGAAAGCTCAAACTGACGCTAAACTTATCTTCAAGAACTTTTAGACCAAAAAATTGATGCTGTAATATAATAAGCATTTGAGTAGGGTATGATTCTTTCAAGTAGTCTGGTATGACAACACCATTAAAGCGCGTAAAAAACAGTATCTCTAAGTGAGGAGTAAAAACATTATCTAATATAGTATTCAAAGCCTTTTTGATAACTTGAAATTTAGCATAACTAATCGACTTCTGATAATCTGTTTTATCCATATAACCCTTACATGTTTGGGGGAACTTCTGTTACCCGGCGTTCCCTAAACCGTGCTTATAGCAATGAAGTTATAGTGCCTAAATTAAGCAGCTAATGCAACATTGTCTTCAGCAGCAAAGTTATCGTTTGCATCTAAATTGTGAACTCTTAGCGGTGGTATCTAACCGAGCAAAGCTACCATCTTTACTATGCATGTCGATCCTTACTCGCCCCCGTATCAATCAAAAAATATGGTGGAGGCGCCGAGTACTGCCCTCGGGTCCAATACACCTATTACAAGGTAATTTTATTGCCATAGTGTATAAAAAATACACATGCTTATTATACAGTAGTATTGAATAAATGTCAAGTTATTGAACTCCAAATTGATTGGCAACTAAAAAACTAATATAAAAATTACTTCGCCTATTTATCTAATCTTAGTATACTCACAGTAGAGGTATTTTTAGAGCTCAAAATCTATCTTCGTCTGCAGACTTTTTTATCAAATAATCAAACTCAGTAAAGAATGTAGCGTATCTTCTTCAGCGCAAATGGGTGCACACATATGCTTAATCTCTGTCGTATGTGCGTTACATTTTTTCTGAATCTTTTCTACGATGAGGGTAAATTTGGCTCTTTTTGCAGCTGTATATATTTTAATTAGCAATAAAATAGACATAAGGTTTCTATAGCACAAATGCTTTTGATAAAAGCTTTTTAAGCGTCTAGTCCTATTTCTTATATAAAAGAATTTGATTTATTAATAATATTTCTATTGATATTTACTACTACATATAGTATAATAAATTAGTTCTTAGTATTAAAATCTTCTTCTTATGAAGAAAAGTAGAGAGATCTTTAACAAAAGTAATACTAATCTTCTGGTTATTTCAACAATAGCTGGTGTAGCTTTCATAGCATCAGTAATGCCCATGATTGCCTTAAGTTTAACGTTACCTACAATCATTATTCTATGTGTTGTTGCTCTATTATCTGCTGTGGTTGGTATTTTTTCAATGTATTATGCTATTAGAAACAACATTAACAGATTGGGAAATGTGCTTGATATAAACAATCTCTATGTAAAGAAAGTAGATATAAAATTCTCACAAGGTGACATAATAAATGTAACCTCTAACTATAAATATCCCCTAACTGCAAAAATTCAAAAAGAGTTCGATGGGTTATGTGATATACTTTGCAATTATGTTACTGAACACGATTTACTACTTGATATAGGCTCATCACAAGAACTTACAGAAAAAAGTAGATATGAAAACATTCTCAGTGAGCTAGAAACACACACAGTACATTCACACATATTAAAAACCTCATCTTTAATCGAAAAAACATTGGCATTTTTATTTGGAATTTATCCTTGTAATATATTAACATATCCTAATCAACTAAAAATAATCAATTATAATAGTAGTAGTGGGTCTTATTGTATAAAAAAAGAAATACTTGAAAAAGATATTAATAGTATTGGTTCCGGAAATTATATCAAGTTCTGCACTTTTAAAAGAACAACAACTCAATTTCACGGTCATTCTATGTTAATAAGAAAGAATGGAAACAATGATTTTACATTTTTTGACCCTAATGATGGTATTAGATTTAACCTTACACTAAGTGAATTAGTAGCAGTTCTAAATAAAAGAATGTTCGATCATAAAAAAATGTGGTCTCATAATGATGTTGCTTTTATTGACAATACGAAGTTCTTAAAGAAAATTCAAAGCTACCCAAGCCAAGAATTGACACCTACAAATGTGAATATAGCTAAAGATGGGATCAAGGTCAATTGCAGTGTTTAATATACTGAAAGAATCGGATTTACCTTAAGTGACCAACTGTTAAATAAAAAATTCATGTCTTAAAAGGATCATACACATCAATTTTTTTAGGGTCGCTTTTTTTCATTTTCTCACTCAATAACCTCAGAATGGGCTGTAAATCATCGTCGATTGATAAGCACAGTACTTCTCTATCAAGATAATTGGCTAAATGATTCTTCTTCTCAAGAATTTCTGTTTCTTCCAATAAGTCGCATTTGTTTAACACAACAGTTTCTTCCTTCTTAATAAGGTCGCTATTGTAAAGCTTCAGTTCATTATGTGTACAATTATAAGCTGAGATAACGTCATCGCGCGTTACATCAATTAAATGCAGTAAAATTTTGCACCTTTCTATGTGCTTTAAAAATTTGTGTCCGAGCCCAACTCCAAGATGAGCATCAGCGATTATTCCAGGAATATCTGCTATTACAATTTCGCTATAATCCACTTTTGCTACACCTAAATGTGGTCTTATAGTAGTAAATTCATAATCGCCTACTTTCGTATCAGAATTCGAGCAGCGGGTTAAAAATTTAGATTTACCTACATTTGGCATACCAATAATGCCAACATCAGATAAAACTTTTAGCTTCAATACTATGTTTCTTTCCTCACCAGGCTGACCATGGGTAAAATGTCTTGGTGCCCTATTGGTAGCAGATTTAAAATTGGTATTCCCAAGTCCACCTTTTCCACCTTGCACTACTTGAAATTCGATGTCGGGTTTATCAAGATCTACTATCACTTCCTCACTTTCTTCATCGATTATTTGTGTACCAACTGGAACTTTAAGTATAATATCTTTTCCTGCTGTGCCAGATCTATCTCTACTCGTACCACTTTTTCCATTACTCGCTTTAATGTGTCTTCGACAACGAAAATTAAGCAAAGTGTTGAGATTTGCATCACTGATGAAAATTATGTCTCCTCCCCTGCCACCATTACCACCGTTTGGACCACCAAATTCAACGAATTTTTCTCGACGAAAACTCGCGCAACCATCGCCACCATCACCTGCTTTTAAATATAATTTAACTTCGTCTATGAAATCCATGCCAACTCACGATAATATTTAGCATTTTCTCCTAATGAACTTTCTATTCTCATCAATTCATTATACTTTGCAAGCCTATCAGAACGCGACAGCGAGCCAGTCTTTATTTGCCCACAATTCGACGCAACTGATATGTGGGATATCGTTGTGTCTTCTGTTTCACCTGAGCGGTGAGAAATAATAGCCCTGTAGCCATTTAATTTTGCCATTTCAATAGCAGCAAAAGTTTCCGTAAGTGTTCCTATCTGGTTTGGCTTGATTAGTACAGCATTTGCCATTTTCTCCTCTATTCCTTTACTTATTAGTTCACAATTTGTAACAAATAAATCATCTCCAACCAATTGAACTTTATTCCCAAGTTTTACAGTAAGTAATTTCCAACCTTCATAGTCGTCTTCATTCATTGCATCTTCTATAGAAATTATTGGATATTTGCCTACAAGGTCAAAATAATACTGAACCAATTCCTCTGAAGTGAGTTCTCTGTTTTCAAATTTATAAACTCCATCTTCATAAAAAGTAGATGCAGCAACATCAAGACCCAGTGCAAAGTGATTTTTCATCGAATAACCGGCAGATTCAACAGCCTGAATTATCAAATTAAGAGCTTCTTCAGTGCTTCCAATGTTTGGTGCAAAACCACCTTCATCTCCTACGTTTGTACTATAACCTTTTTTCTTAAGAATGCTGCGCAAGTTATGAAATACCTCTGCAGATATTCTTATTGCTTCACTGAAAGTTTCAGCACCAACAGGAAGAATCATAAATTCTTGAAAATCGAGTTTATTATCCGCATGTACTCCACCATTAATGACGTTAATTAGCGGAACTGGCATCTGCTTCTCCCCTACGCCCAAATATTTATATAACGGTGTTTTGAAACTGTTTGCTGCTGCTTTTGCAACAGCAAGAGACACACCCAAAGTTGCATTTGCTCCAAGTTTAGATTTATTTTTTGTTCCATCTAGTTCAATTAAAACTTTATCAATTGCACTCTGGTTTGCTGCATCCATGCCAATGATTTTATTTGCTATCACTTCACTCACAGATTGAACAGCTTTCAGCACTCCTTTACCACAATACCTTTTTTCATCTTGATCTCTCAGCTCCAATGCTTCTAGTTTACCGGTCGAAGCCCCAGAAGGGACAGCCGCTCTACCTGTTGCTCCATCACATAGTTCTATTTCTACCTCAATTGTTGGGTAACCCCTGCTATCTAAAATTTCTCTTGCAAATACACTGCTGATCGTCTTTTTCATCATGCTAAACCTCCACTAGATTCACAATTGTGTTCACGTTCGGGAAATGTCACCCCAGCGCTGTAACATTTCAGTGTACGAACATTGCAATATACAGGTAATTTGAGTAGCGGATGGTCAGTGCTTGACACTGGAATCCAGTTTTTATTATACAGCCACTTATTTAAAGTTAAGTTTTCTGGATCCCAGTGTCTGGGCACTGGGATGACACCATTCTTAATGGAAGCTATCCCCATATCACAATGTCTGTACAGTTGTTTGCCTAGACACTGGGATCCAGTTTTACTACACAATTTTATCATATAAATCACCAATGCTTAAGTTTATTTTACTAGCAGCAGCTTTGCAGCTTCTCTTGCTAGTTTAGCTATATTACTACCAGCACCAATAAATAATACTACATCTCCTGAACTTGTCGAATTACTAATAAAATGTGAAATGAGTAAAGCATCATTCATAATCTTCACATCATTAAACCCATTACTGATCAAGGCTTTTTGTATATCATCAATTCCACAGCCAGGAATAGGCTTATCTTCTGGAGGATGGACAGGAGTAAGAATTACATAATCAAACATCATGAAAATTCGTACGAACTCATCAAAAAAATTACGAACACGAGCAAAACGAAGCGGCTCGATAATTCCTGTTACCTTTCTTTTAGCAATCGAACGTGCTGCTGCCAGGGTTGCCTGTATTTCATTTGGGTGGTGAGCATAATCCTCAATTAACTTAACACCTTTAATATCGGCAATTAAAGAAAATCTCCTTGCTACTCCTTTAAATTCCAAAAGACCTTTTTTAATCTCTTCATCACTAATTCCAAGTTTCACTGCAACTGATATTGCAGCCAGGGCATTGCTAACTTTATGCATTCCTATTGCATTTGATAGCACTACATTCTTTATAATTCTGGTACAAGGTTGAATATCTTCTTTTTGTCTTTCGAGAGCGAGTTCTTTTAATCGAAACACCATATGTACATTATCATCATCAATTTCAATACGCTGAACTAACTTTCTAATTATATTAAATTTAGTCTCCCAATCTACCTCTGATAAATCACACTTTTCCTTCGTTATATGCCCTCTTAACATCTTCACTTCTTCCCATACTACCCCTTCTAGTATATCTGCGCGTATTGATTTGCTGTTACATTCACCAAAACGTTTTCCAGGACAACGATAGTAACTTCTTCCTCCCTTAGCATTACTCATTCCATAATAAACGGATTTGCAACACTGACATATCACTAACCCTTGTAATAAGTATTTTCTTCCACTTTGTTGCATTTTTTCTATTTGTAGCTTTTCTTTTTCCACACTGTATCTCTACGACTTATATATATTTTGCCTATAGTAAAATACGCACATAATGAGCCAAATCAAGGAAAGTGCAAACCAAGTAATTGCGTATTCAAGATGCTTTATTGGCTGTATAGTCAATTTGCCACCAAAATTATCTTGCCACAATATACATTTCTCTAGCTTAATACCTAGATCATTGGAGATTTCTTCTGTACTTAAGGTAAACCACGTATTTGAAGCAATATCATTTTTGATAAACCAATTTTTGCTACCATCACAATACAAAACGCCATCAGCAGCTACTTTTTCAATTTTTGCTTTTTCTTCTTTTTTTTCTCTGACTATTCCTTTATTTATTAACATGTAATGTCCATTGATAAGCAACATAGGAGACAGCACATGATAGCCACGTTGACCTGCGAAAACATATAGTTCTATATCACTTAAAATTCCGTCGATTTTAACGTTTCTGTAGTTAAACTTTGAAAGATTATCACTAGGCAGTAGATGAATAACTGGAAGATCCATATTTTTGATAATATTATTCTTCCAGCTCAATCTAAATAACTGCCATAACCCGAGTGAAAAAAGAAGTAAAAAAGGTATAATGAAAATAAATACTGTTTTTCTTAACACTCTATATTTGTGTTCTCAAGTAATTTTCAATACCCATAAGCTCAATAAGGTCAATCTGTTCTTTGATCCAATGTAAGTGCTCTTCCTCATTTTTCAGTAGTCCTTCTAATAACATTACACTCACGAAATCCTTTTCTTTTTCAGCAACGGAAATTGCCTCTTTGATGCCCTTAATACCTTCTTCTTCTAAGTTAGAATTATCTTCTAAGATTTTCTGCATTGTATCTTTTGTGAACTTTCCTTCATACTTTGAGATTTTATTTGTATCTTGAAAATTTGGCATGCCCTTAAGCAGTAAAATTCTTTCTGCCAACCTATTTGCATGCTCAAGTTCTTCATTAAGCTCGTTTTTCATCTTTTCTGCAAGTTTATTAATTCCGCTATTTTTAAGAATCGCAGAATGCAAAAGATACTGGCGTACAGAAGTCAGCTCATTTGTAAGTAATTTATTTAAATGTTCTACTATTTCTTTATTCATAACCTTTCTTTAGCTAATATACCAATGTAATCTACATAACAATCAAGGCAACATCAATTCATTTTTCTCACAACAATCGTATCAAATAGCACATCATGAAATGCCTGTTTCCTCTGAGAGAAGCAAGCAACTAAATACCAACTGAAGGTAAGCATCACTATAATCACTTCTAGTGTACTTAAAGCATTTACTGATGTTTGAAAAAGTTTGATAAAGGTGATAATTGAATTATTTAGCATAGGAAGGAAAAACTGAGAGATAGTGCGATCAAATGCTAAGCTCAAACCTATTTTAGAACTATCTAAAGTGATAGTATATATATTCATTAACTGTTGACCAGGAGTTGCT
This sequence comes from Wolbachia endosymbiont (group B) of Horisme vitalbata, assembly GCF_964028625.1. NCBI lineage: Bacteria > Pseudomonadati > Pseudomonadota > Alphaproteobacteria > Rickettsiales > Anaplasmataceae > Wolbachia > Wolbachia endosymbiont (group B) of Horisme vitalbata. Next base: position 877,374 of record NZ_OZ034797.1, on the reverse strand, counting down.
TGAGCTGTTGAAGATATAAAATATGTAAAGTATCCACAATTTATACACATGTATGACAGGTGTAAAATTAATGGAAAATCCCCTAATGACAACACAATTAGTAAGGTTGGAATTAATAAAATTGCTACATCTATTAAATATGCGCAAAAGCGCCTGTGTACACTAGCGATCTCTGTCATTACCACCTATCTTTCAAATACTTTACTATGAATTCTGTAAGTTTATTAAAATGTTGAAAATATAACAAATCTTCATAACCTCTTATTGATTGTCCGTATACAATAGGTAAGCAATTTGCATTTTGTGCACATAGAATATCTGTGATGCTGTCACCAACAAAAAACACATTTTCTCTATTTACAGGTAGCGTACTCTCCTCTAGTGCAAATAGCAGTGGAGTTGCAGATGGTTTATCTTCTGCAGTATCACATGATCCAACTATTCTTTCAAAGTAAGAATCTAGTTTAAAGTAGGCAACTTCTTGACGTAAATTAGTATTTTTCTTATTGCTAACTATCGCTAGGTAAATATTGTGGCTTTTCAGTGTCTGCAGCATTTTCTCTACTCCTTCATTCAGAGTAATATTTTGTAACAATGCATTATCTAGGTATTTTTGATATATCTGATTCGCTTTTTTCCACTGATCACCAAACAAATTGACCATGTAGCTCTTTCTTGATTCATGAGAATTTCTATCAACAACTTTACTGCCAGATCCCATCAAATCTAAAGTATGCTTAATGGCATTAGAAATATTATCTTGAGTATCAACTAAGGTATTATCCCAATCGAATACTACCGCTAATCGGCTATTTTTCATTTTTATATTGTGACGTATTTTAAACTAATAAGTAAATAATATTTTGATGATAAAGCTTCTATGTTAATCATTTTTACATAGTAACCTAATACACTGGTTATATTATATGGTTCTGTCGCATCTATAAACCATAGGAAAAAAGCTGAGATTATAGGAGTTATTAACATAGCAAAATTCTCAAAAGTAGAAACATTATTTTAATAATTTGTCTTTTTTTTAATCATACGAATATTTTCTATGCCTGTGATGGTAATCTTTGCGGAATGGAAGCTTTTAAACCCAAGCATTGGCTTTATTAGTTTTTTGATAAATCTATCAACAATATTATTTAGATATTTTATTTGAAGAACTGTAATCTTCAGAAATTTCTGCATTCAAATCATCAAGAGCAGCAGTATTACTGCCGCTTTTATCAATTACAATTTTCTCAGGAAGATAGTTACTCCTGAAGGCTTTACGAAAGAATGCAAGTGCTGCAGACTTGTCTCTACTAACACACAAGTCTACAGTATATAAATAAACCCATTTACCGTTTAATTTAATGTAAGTCTCTCCAACTACTACCAACCTGCTTCTTTCTTTTCCTTACTGCCTCATCTATCAGTGGTGATAACCCACCTTTGTAACGTAGCATTTTGCTCCCCTTATACTCATCATTTCTTCCAAATCTCGATAGCTCAAAGAGAATCGACATTTCATGTATACAGATAACATCCGCTGAAAAGCTAAATCCTTTGAAATATGGCAACAATTTTTGATTGATACGAAACATCTTTGCTTTTTTTTTTAGACAATTATATCATTCTTCTTTCTACTTCCCTACAAATGCGACAGAACCCTAAAAAAGAAGTAATACATATAATCGGTATAGGTGGAATTGGAATGAGCGCAATTGCTGAAATTCTTCATAATTCCAGTTATAAAATTCAAGGCAGTGATACGCGATCAAACGACAATATAGATAGGTTACAAAAATTAGGTATAGAGGTCTATATTGGTCACGATGCAAGTAGTATTAGACAAGCTCAAATAGTTGTACATTCTTCCGCAATAAAACCTGATAATGTGGAGCTAGTTGCAGCAAGAAATAACAATAAAACAGTTTTGCATAGGTCAGACATGCTGGCTAAAATTATGAAAGGTAAATATGTGATAGCGGTTTCTGGTTCAAGTGGCAAGACAACAACAACAGCTATGATTGCTTCCATTTTTGATCATTCTGGTACTGATGCTACTGTAATTGTGGGAGGAGTATTAAACTCCTATCAGAGTAATTCAAAACTTGGCAAGAGTGACATTTTTTTAATCGAGGCTGATGAGTCTGATGGAACTATGTTAAAAATTCCTGCAAATATTGCTGTTGTAACAAGTATTAATGACGACCATATAGACCATTACGGTACATTTAACGAAATCAAAAATGCATTTTCTCGATTTGTAAACAACGCGGATTTTGCGGTTTTACCTGATTCTGCAAGCGTCAATTATGATGAGAATAATTCTATAACGTTTGGGTTTGGGAATGATAAGATTAGAGCCAGCAACGTCAAACAACACAATAATAGCATAGAATTTGATGTATTGATTAGTATAAACGAAAATAACTGGATTCCATTGTCAACTACTCAAATAGTTGATAGGGATGGGATAAAAGCAGCTCTTGATTCGTCACTTCAATGCTTGAAACGGGACTCTCGTTTCAATGTTGAACAAAATACTATAGAACTCAAGAAGACAATCCCTAGAAAATCTCTACATCCCAAAAAAAGTAAATCGTACTAATGCTATTTGAACGAACTAGCGCAAAAGTAAGCTAAATTTTTTAGGGTATAAAAACAGCAAGAAACAGTATTTTAAAGAAAGTTAGAATTTGATTGGATTGTTGAAATTTGGCTCTCAAACTTTAGACGCATGAGCAAGATAATACTCTTTAACTAATATAGATTAGGTGATTTGGAAGAGATACATCTAGAGCAGCTGGCAAAGTTACAATACATATTACCGCAATAACTAGAAATGAGAAGGATCTATATGGTGATTATAGATTTTTCCAGATCTTGAAAACAATAAATAGACAGTAAATTAGAACTACTGCAAAAAAAACAAGAATAGCTACACTGGTTGCTTGACCATCGTAAACGTAGCTTGTTAAGCCGATAAAAATAGCCATGATAGAAGCTCTAATAAATGAAATTGCAGAAGAAGTTGTGCCTTTCATTTCAGGGAAAATATTTAATGATGCATTGAAAATGACTGCTTGACAAATTCCACAGCCAATACAAAAAATAGCCATAGACAGCGTTACTAAGTAGTAAGCACTGGGCATGATTATACTGAATATTAAAAGTGATAGGGATCCAATAGCAATTACGCCCTTACTATTACCCACAAATATAAATGGACATAAAAATAAAGTATTACAACATTAAAGTTTGCAAACATTGAGGGTAAAAAATGGCAAACAGGAATAATGAATGGGCTGAAAATGAATTTGGAGATGCTGTACTTGGAGATAAAAGGTTAACTGACCGATTAGTAAATATTGCTGATAGTTTTACAAGTTTACCTGAAAGCTCAATCAATCAGGCGTGTGGAAGTTGGTCAGAAGCAAAAGCAGCATATCGTTTTTTTCAAAATGAGAACGTGAAAGAAGGCGATATTCTAGCTTCACACGTTGCTAAAACAGTTGAAAGAACAAAAGCCCATAAAAAAATTTTTGTGATCCAAGATACAAGTTATATTTCATACACAGACCATGAAAAAACAAGTGGATTGGGAGTTATTACAAGAAAACATAGTCAAGGTATTATAATGCATACAGCTCTAGCTGTTAGTATAGAAGGTTTGGTACTAGGGATACTAGATCAAAAAATTTATTCAAGACCTGAAGAATCTGAAAACATAAAAAAAAAGAACAATGACAGTATCCGCATTGAAGATAAAGAGAGTATAAAATGGTTAGAAACTTTAAGCAACACAAACAACATTATTGATTCAACTCAAACTGAGACTATAACTATATGCGATAGAGAAGCAGATATATATGAGTTTTTTGAGCTTGCACATAATCTTAATTCGGCAGTGTTAGTTAGAGCTTCCAAAGATAGGGCAGTAAATAGAAAATCTCGATATCCTGAAAAAGGTGAGCAGAAGTTATGGGAATTTATTAAATCCTCTCATTGTGCAGGTACGGTAAAAGTTGAAGTTCCTGCAAAAGATAATAAGCCAAAAAGAACAGCACATTTGGAAGTTAGATTCGGAAAGTTTATTATGCATCCATCTAAGAATAGTATTAGGCATAAGAAAGAAGAATTACTTAAATTACCACACTATGCAGTTTACGTTGTTGAAAAAGACTTTCCTTCTGAAACAAGTCCGCTAGAGTGGATGCTTTTAACAAATCTTCCAGTCAATACCTTTGATGAAGCTGTTGAAAAAGTTAGGTGGTATTGTCTTAGATGGAAAATAGAAATATTACATAAAATTTTAAAATCTGGTCTCAAAGTTGAAGAATGTAGGCTTGGAACAGCAGAAAGGTTGATGCGATATTTAACAGTAATGAGTATTATTGCTTGGAGAATTTTCTTTATTACAACAATTGCAAGAACTGATCCAACATTACCGTGTACTACCTTATTAGCCGAAGAAGAATGGAAAGTTCTATATGTAAAAATACATAGAAAACCATGTTCAAATGCAACTCCTACTATAAAAGAAGCTGTTTCATGGGTTGCTCAACTTGGAGGACATTTGGCTAGAAAAAATGATCTAGAACCAGGACCCATTACTATTTGGAAAGGATGGAGACGTCTCTTTGATCTAGCAGAAGGATGGCGACTTGCTCACGAACTTTATATTTGTGGGTAATAGTAAGAATTACGCCTGTACCGGAAATTACACACCAAATTGCTCCAAGTTTCTTTAAGATCTTACTGGAAAACAGGCTAATAAGTGAGAAGGACCCAACTATTGCACCTTGATGTAGTGCATAAATAGTGCTAGATAAACCAAAAGTCTTCATATACAGAAAAGGTCCACAAGTGATGAATGACATATAAGCCGCAGAAAAAAGGCTCTGTGCCAAAGACAACACCATAAATTTTGAACTTGATAATAATTTTTTATAGTCTTTCATCATTTTTTTTAGACTAAAAATATCACGGTCCTTTTTTGTTTCTGGTAACAGAAAAAGCAGCAAAACCCAAGAGATGAAACAAAGTATTGCAACAGTTGCATAGTTGCCACGCCACCCAACAATTTTGTTGATGAAACTGCCTAATACTGGTGCAATTGCTATGAGAACTGTGAGAATAGAATTCATGATTCCAATAAATTTTACTGCTTCGTTGCCTTTATAGCTGTCTGCAATAATTGCAAACACAACTACAGATGTGCTAACACCAATGCCTTGAATAAAGCGAGAGATTAAAAGCCAAGAAACTGACAGCGCAAAAACACAGCCAACAGCACCGATGAGTAGCAAAGTGTTGCCTATGATCATCATCCTTCTTCTGCCATAGCATTCAGACAATGGACCAAAAAATAACCCTCCTATGCAAACGCCTAAAAAATTATAAGCAATAGTTAATTGAATTGTGCCTTCCGGTACGTTAAAATAGCGTACTATATCAGGAAAACTAGGTACAGAAATATCAATTTCAATGAACTTAGAACCTGTCTTGAAAGGTAATGAAGAAAAGAGTATGATGAGGTAAGCAAAAAATAGGAGGGTAAGTTGTATCCAAGTGATATAAGTGACAAGGAATGGGAAATTTTAGAGCCCTATGTTGCACAAGGAGCGATAGGACGACCAAGAAAACATAACATAAGAACAATTATTAATGCAATAAGGTACATAATGAGGGGTGGTTGCCAGTGGAGAATGCTACCAAAAGATTTTCCTCCATGGAAAACGGTGTATGACTATTTTCTCAGGTGGCGTAATAATGGAAAATTGAAAAAAATACATGACATGCTAGTAAAAGAGGTAAGAAAAATGGTTGGCAAAAATGAAACACCTTCAGTAGGTATAATTGACAGTCAATCAGTGAAAACGACTCAAAAAGGGGATCAAGAGGATATGATGCCGGTAAAAAAATAAAGGGTAGAAAACGTCATATTATTGTAGATACACTAGGTCTTGTAATTACTGCAGAAGTACACAGCGCAAGCATTCAGGACCGTGATGGTGCTACCAATCTTTTTGTTCAAGCTAAATGCAAAGCTCCAACATTACGTAGGTTTTTTGCTGATCAAGGGTATAAAGGTAAATTACAAAATCGATGTTTGTTGGAAACTGGATGTTTGCTAACGATTACCAAGAAATTGGTTGATACAGGATTTCAAGTTATTCCTAAACGTTGGATTGTAGAACGAACCTTTGCCTGGCTTTCCAATTTTAGACGCATGAGCAAGGATTACGAACATTCTCCTCTTACTTCAAAAAACAATATCTTATTTAATATGATTACTTCTATGCTTACTAAATTAGCCAATTAACTCCTTTCAAGACAGGTTCTCAGAACAAACATTCAAAATTTATGTGTTTGATGATAAGGCTGATTACACTCACCTTGGTGGAAGCGAACGTTTTGGTTCTTACCTTGGAGATGAAGGTGGTAAATGTTACTACAAAGGAGAAGCTGATATTTTTGCTGAGATGTATGTCTATCAGCAAGGTGGCGTTCATAACCTTCAGCATGAATTTGCACATGGTTTAACTTACTTGGCTACAGGAGGAAAATCTCTACCTACAGTATTAATGGAGGGAATTGCAGATTACTTTGAACATCATTCAGATCACAAGTTCAATGCTCAAGGGTCAAGCATTGATAAAACTGAAGCCGCAAATTTGGATCTAGGTGGAATTTTAAATTTACAATACTCAGCCAATGGTGAAGAAAACAGTTTAGTGTATAAAACTGGTCATGCGTTGATAATGTACTTACAGGAAAAAGATCCTAGTTTATTAAGAGACTACCTAGATGCTTTACGTCAAGGTAACTCAGATGAATCAAAAAGTTTCTTGAAAGACATAAAAGGACATGATGCTGACTTCAAAAGTTGGCTTGCTGAGAACCTGTCTTGAAAGGTAATGAAGAAAAGAGTATGATGAGGTAAGCAAAAAATAGGAGGGTAAGTTGTATCCAAGTGATATAAGTGACAAGGAATGGGAAATTTTAGAGCCCTATGTTGCACAAGGAGCGATAGGACGACCAAGAAAACATAACATAAGAACAATTATTAATGCAATAAGGTACATAATGAGGGGTGGTTGCCAGTGGAGAATGCTACCAAAAGATTTTCCTCCATGGAAAACGGTGTATGACTATTTTCTCAGGTGGCGTAATAATGGAAAATTGAAAAAAATACATGACATGCTAGTAAAAGAGGTAAGAAAAATGGTTGGCAAAAATGAAACACCTTCAGTAGGTATAATTGACAGTCAATCAGTGAAAACGACTCAAAAAGGGGATCAAGAGGATATGATGCCGGTAAAAAAATAAAGGGTAGAAAACGTCATATTATTGTAGATACACTAGGTCTTGTAATTACTGCAGAAGTACACAGCGCAAGCATTCAGGACCGTGATGGTGCTACCAATCTTTTTGTTCAAGCTAAATGCAAAGCTCCAACATTACGTAGGTTTTTTGCTGATCAAGGGTATAAAGGTAAATTACAAAATCGATGTTTGTTGGAAACTGGATGTTTGCTAACGATTACCAAGAAATTGGTTGATACAGGATTTCAAGTTATTCCTAAACGTTGGATTGTAGAACGAACCTTTGCCTGGCTTTCCAATTTTAGACGCATGAGCAAGGATTACGAACATTCTCCTCTTACTTCAAAAAACAATATCTTATTTAATATGATTACTTCTATGCTTACTAAATTAGCCAATTAACTCCTTTCAAGACAGGTTCTTAGCAATTAGAGATAGAATTAATAAAAACGGTAGTAACACTTAAAATCTTTAATTAATGAATAAAAATATCACATTTAAAGCGTTGAAAGAAGAACATTTTTCACTATTATTAAAATGGGTAGAAACACACCATATAAAGAAGTGGTGGGATGCGGATATAAATTGGACACCAGAGTTAATTGAGAAAAAATATAGCAACTACGTTAAAGGATTCAAACGTTTGAAATCTAAGACACAAATTATTGAAAAACCAATGCACGCATTCATTATTAATTGTGATGGAGTTGATATTGGTTATATTCAATATTACAACAAACATGATTTCCCACCTGAACAGGTCTATAACACTTTAGAACTTCCAGAAAGTTGTGCTGCTATAGACTGGTATATCGGAGAGCTGAATTATGTAGGTAAAGGAGTTGGTTCACAAGCTTTGAATATATTTTTAAACAAATTTGTCTTTAAAGTTTATGAGAATGCCTTTGTCGACCCAGGTATAGCAAATGTTTGTGCAATCCGTGTTTACGAAAAAGTTGGCTTTAAAAAAATTATGGAAAGTAATAGTGCGATTTTAATGATTAAGGCAAGAATTCCTGAGAACCATTCAAGATGAGTGTTTTTTCAACAATCTACCTAAATTACTACAAGTGGTTTATAAAAATATACAAGGAGCTTTATACAAACTTAACATAATTTAATCATAAAAATATCATTATTAAGTCCTATATAAGAACAAATTTTGGCACTCAGTGAATCTTTTTTTAACTAACTATGAACTTGATTAATTGGAAAATAAATTTTACTTACTTTTACAATACCTTAAAATCTAATATCACTTTATCAGCAAAGATATCACAATAGGCTAGTATGTTCTTTACTCTTTTCCTCAAAATATTACCTATTTACATTACAATACTTATTGGTTACTTAGCAGGAAGATATCTTAAAATTGATAGAAATACTATATCTCAAATACTCTTTTATATAGCTAATCCAATAGTGATTTTATACGGAGTATCTCATACAGAAGTTAATTTAAAAGTAATTTCTCTGCCGATTTTGATATGGTTTATAGGTAGTACTATGTCCTTATCAGTGTATTATCTTTCTTCTTTTTTATTTAAGGACAACACGAGAAACATATTAGCGTTTAGCTCGGGCAGCACAAGTATGGGTTATTTTGGTCTACCGATTGCCATGGCTTTATTTGATGAAGATTCAGTGTCTGTGTATGTTGTCTGTTACATAGGAATGGCACTATTTGAAAATAGTTTGGGATTTTATATAGCTGCAAATGGTATCTATACTGCAAAAGAATGCGTATTAAAGTTACTCAAACTTCCCTCATTATATGCAATGATTCTAGGTTTCTTTTTAAGTATATATGATATACAAATACCCACTTTTTTGACAGATGTTATGATAAATATCAGAAGTACATTTATCACATTAGGAATGGTGCTGCTTGGAGTAAGTATTGCACAAATTACAAATTTTAAAGTAGATTGGAAGCTTGCCTTGACCACTATTGTAGCAAAGTACATATTCTGGCCGTCATTTGTTTTGGGAATTGTCTTGCTAGACAAGCATGTTACAGGTATATACGATGAAAGCATCTATAAAGCACTGATGTTACTGGCTATTATTCCGATTTCTGGATCCAGTATAATACTTGCTAATATTTTAAATTACCAACCAGATAAAGCTACTTTATTGCTCCTAATTAGTACTGCAGTGGGACTATTTTATGTTCCACTTATAATATCATTATTTTTTACTAAACTTGTCCCTTTTTGATCAAAAATTTAAGCGCTAGCCTATTCACAAAACTTGAATTTAGACTAGACTTCTTGGATAATCATAAAAGAAACTAATCCTTTTTTCCTCTCCTTTCTTATTTTTTTACACAGAATAGGAAGTTATCAATTGATGGAATTTTTACACTACCGACAATGTTGCAAAAAACATAAAAATAAAACTAGAGAAAACCATTTCTCGAAAACTTCTGTGTCCAGAACCAAGAGTCCGATTTACTTATAGCGCTAATAATCAATTAACCATCGGCTTTAAGGAATGATATGAACATATTATTTCAAGGAAAAGTCATGAGAAACAAGAGATTAGCTATCCAAATTAGCTGTAGCTATGAACCTAATCGGTTAGCAGAACAATGCTTATCAGATGCTTATGAAAAGGTAGTGTCAAAGGAAATAAGTCAAAAAAACTTAAAACATAAAAATGGGATTCAAGGAGGGTCAAATGGTAACAGTATGTTTATATGCGAGAGTTTCTTCGGGGAAACAAGTAGAAGGAAATACGATAGAAAGTCAAATTGCAGCTTTAGAGAAGCAAATTAATCTGGACGGATACAGATTGTTAAGTGAGTATAAATTTATTGATAACGGCTACAGTGGATCTCATTTAGTCCGCCCTGATTTAGAAAAATTACGTGATAAAGTAACAGAAGGTAAAATTGATAAGATTTACATTCATTCTCCTGATCGTTTATCTAGAAAATATGCATATCAAATGGTGCTGATTGAAGAATTTGAAAAAGCAGGAGCAAAAGTGGTTTTTTTAAATTATGAGATTAACGGTAACCCAGAATCTCAATTACTGTTACAAATGCAAGGTATGATAGCAGAATATGAACGTGCGAAAATTATGGAACGAAGTCGTCGTGGTAAAATCTATGCAGCTAACAAAGGCTATGTAAATGTAATGGGAGGAGCTCCTTATGGTTATCGTTATATAGATAAGCATATGGGAGGAGGACAAGCTTTATTTGAGATTAACGAAAAAGAAGCTGATGTCGTTCGTAAAGTATTTTTGTGGATAGGCAGAGAAAGAACAAGTATTGGGGAAGTATGTCGTCGGCTAAATACTATGTCCATTAAGACACAAAAAGGAAAAGAACGCTGGAATAAAGGTACAATTTGGAGTATGTTGAAAAACCCTGCTTACAAAGGACAAGCAGCTTTTGGTAGAAGAAGGTTAGGAGTAAGATTAAAGCAAGTAAGACCACAGAAAGGCTCTTGTGAGCAGCCAAAAAGTAACCACTCTGTCTATCCTGTTGAAAAAGCAAATTGGATTTATATTAAAGTGCCAAATATAGTAGATGAAGATATATTTGATATTGTTCAAGAACAATTAGCTGAAAATAGAAAAGTAGCAAGGACAAGAAAAAGAGGAGCAAAGTACTTACTACAAGGTTTAGTCATATGTAAGCGTTGTAATTACGGATGTTACGGAACTTGCATGAGAAGTAGACGAGAAGAAGAAGGTGGTCATTATGCATATTACCGTTGTAGTGGTAAAGATTCTTACCGTTTTGGTGGTAATAAGATTTGTGACAATAAACCCATTCGCTCAGATGCATTAGAAACAGCTGTGTGGGAAGAGGTTAAGCAGTTATTGAAAAATCCAAACAGGATTTTAGAAGAATACAAGCGTAGGCTTTCAGAACTAAAAAAATCATCATTGGATCAAAAAAGTGACCTGCTAGAGAAACAAGAAAATAAATTAAAACGTGGTATTGCTAGACTTATCGATAGTTATGCTCAAGAATATATCAATCAAGAGGAATTTGAACCACGAATTAAAGCAATGAAACAAAGCTTAAAAACAATTAAAGAAGAGAAGAAAAAGATATTTTATCAAAAGGAATTAGAACAGGAGGTAACTCTGGTTGTGGCCAATTTAGAAGACTTTTCTTCCAATATTACGTTAAACCTTGATAACGCAGACTGGTTAACTAAACGTGATATTATCAGAACATTGGTCAAGAGAATTGAAATTAACCTTGAGGACGTAAATGTGGTATTTCGCGTAAAAGAGCTACCGAACTCTTCTGGACATAATGGAAAGGAAAATAAAAATTTGCAACATTGTCGTAGGTGTATTTACCACTATATGTAACACTTCCTATTTGCGGTGACTCAAATTTTTCTACCATATTCTTAACACCAGCATGTAAGTATTGCTCACTTACTATACTGTCACTACTTTCGCACGTAACAGGAGCCTGTGCACCACTACGTATGGTATCATATTGTTTCACAGAATTTATAACATCTGCTGGTGCAGCAGTTTTTTTCTCATGCTTTGTACAAAAATTTTGTTCTGCTTCCTTTAACATTTTTACTATAGCTTCTTTATTTTCTATATTACCAACCACCTCCCTTGGAGTCTTATTTTTGCTTTTTAATGAAGGATTAACTCGATCATCACTTAGTAGTTGTTTTACCATGCTTTCATGTCCACAAGAAGCAGCAATATGCAAAGCAGTTAGCCCATCATTTTTAGAGCCATCTTTTACTCGAGCGCTAACACTTGCTTTCTTTTTTAGTAAAAGTTCCACTATTAACATATTGTTGCATGCTGTAGCAAGATGTAACAACGTCCAATCTTCTGCAGCTTCTTCTGAAATTTTTATACTAAATTGATGTTCTTTACTAAAATTTTTACTAAACTTGTTGTACTCTCCTGCATCTTTTCCTTTTAACTCATTCTTTATTTTTTCAAGTAAATTATCTTCATCCAAATCGCTACTTTCACTTACCTCATTTATTATTTCAAAAAACTTCTCCTTCTCTATTGCCATAACCTTTCCCTCTCAATTTATTTTTATCACTGCATAATCTCACAAAAAAGTTAAATTTATCAAAATTCTATATTTTATATAAAATAAAATTTCCTGTTTCCAAAAATTGGTAAGCATGTTTTTGATGAGATTGTAGAAAACATACTTTTATGACACCATTTGTTGTACGAACTAACTTGGCGAAAACAGATGTTCATATAGTTGTGTGGCAAAATGTTTTGCACTAGTTATGCTACTTCGTTTTCCATAACAGTTGAAAAAATTAGTAGCAAGTTGTTGTGAGTTTATGTATTTTGAGGCTGTAATGGTCAAAGGTACATGAAGTATGATCAGAGTTAAAGGTGCAAGAGAGCATAATTTGCAGGGTATTGATGTCAATATACCAAAAAATAAGTTAGTTGTTATAACTGGACTAAGTGGTTCTGGTAAGTCTAGCCTTGCATTCGATACGATTTATGCAGAAGGCCAACGCCGATACGTCGAAAGTCTATCGGCTTATGCACGTCAATTTCTTAATATTCAAGATAAACCAGATGTTGAGTCAATCACAGGCCTCTCTCCTGCAATATCAATTAATCAAAAGTCGATCTCAAAAAATCCAAGATCAACTGTTGGAACCGTTACTGAAATTTACGATTATGTACGTTTGATATATGCACGAGTGGGAATACCTTATTCGCCTGTAACTGGGTTGCCAATAACGAAACAGGCTGTATCTCAAATTGTAGATACTATTATAGCATTACCTTTAGAAACTAAAATATATATACTTGCTCCTATTGTGCGTGGCAGAAAAGGAGAGCACTTCAAAGAGATATTGGAAATTAAAAAGCAGGGTTACGTGAGACTAAAAATAGATGGTGAAACATACAATATAGATGACTTGCCTAAACTCGACAAAAACAAGAAACATGATATTTTTGTTATTGCAGATAGAATTTCCATGTCAGATGATATAGGAAATCGACTACCAGGCAGTATAGAATCAGCATTGAGGCTGGGCCATGGCTTAATGTATGCAGAAATAGTGAACTTACCTGATAACCACAATTCCGAGTATAAAAATGGTCAAACTTTAACTTTCTCAGAGAATTTTGCATGTCCTGAGTCTGGCTTTACTCTTGAAGAAATAGAGCCAAGATTGTTTTCTTTTAACAGCCCCTACGGTGCATGCAGTTCATGCAGTGGGCTCGGTAAAAAACTAAGTGTTGATGCAAAGCTAATAGTGCCAGACGAAACGCTCTCGATATCTGAAGGTGCTTTAAAGCCAATTGGATCAATGTTCCGTCAAGTGCATACAAACTATGGATTGCTAAAAAATGCAATTCTATCACTGGCTGAAAATTGCAAATTTAGCCTTGATGTTCAGTGGAAGAATATAGACCAAAAAGTGAAGGATTTAATACTTTTTGGCTCTAGAGAAATGAAATTTCAAGGTTTGGTCAGTATCCTAGAACGCCAGATGGATTACGATGCATCACTTATTGATAGGTATTGTTCTGTTACTGACTGCAAAGAATGTGCTGGCTATAGATTGAGAAAAGAAGCACTTACAGTGAAAATTGACGAAAAACATATAGGTGAAATATCAAGGCTCAGCATCGATGAATCCCTTAAGTGGTTTGGAAATTTATCAGACAAACTTACAGAACAACAAAGGCAAATTTCAAATAAAATATTAAACGAAATAATCAAAAGGCTGACATTTTTAAAGAATGTAGGGCTAAATTACCTTACACTTGACCGTGAATCTAGCACTCTCTCTGGTGGTGAAAGCCAGAGGATCAGGCTTGCTTCGCAAATTGGCTCTGGTTTAACAGGAGTGCTATACGTGCTTGATGAGCCTTCAATTGGCCTTCATCAATGTGATAATGATCGATTAATTACCACACTTAAAAATCTGAGAGACATGGGTAATACTGTGATTGTTGTTGAACATGATGAAGACACAATAATGGCTGCTGATTATGTGATTGATATTGGTCCTGGAGCTGGCGTGAATGGAGGAAAAATCGTTGCAGAAGGAACACCAGATCAGGTACAAAAAAATTCAGAAAGCATAACAGGACAGTATTTAAGTGGAAAGAAGGAAATTTCAATTTCAAAAAGAAGAAAGCAAACAACTCAGTTCATAAAGGTAATTAATGCTTGTGAGAACAACTTAAAAAATATAAATGTTGAATTTCCTATAGGGAATTTTATTTGTGTTACTGGAATATCAGGAGGAGGGAAATCAAGTTTAGTGATAGAAACATTATATAAATACTCAGCACACAAGATAAATCATTCATCTGCAAGGCATGGTCAATGCGACAAAATAGAAGGCCTTGAGTATATAGATAAAATTATAGAAGTTGATCAATCGCCAATTGGTAGGACCCCAGCATCAAATCCAGCAACATATGTTGGTATGTTTACTCACATCAGAAATTGGTTTGCAGGTCTCCCAGAGTCGAAGGCACGAGGTTACAATATAGGCCGATTTTCATTTAATACCAAGGGAGGAAGATGTGAAGCTTGTAAAGGTGATGGGCATTTAAAGATCGAGATGCATTTCCTACCGGACGTTTATGTGAAATGTGAGCAATGTAGAGGACAGAGGTATAACCGAGAAACATTGGAAGTTACTTACAAGGGAAAATCAATTTCTGATGTGCTTGATATGACAATAGATCAAGCATGTGACTTTTTTGAAAATCTTCCAATGATAAAGGAAAAGTTGATTTCTTTACAGGAAGTAGGGCTTGGCTATATAACGCTTGGACAGTCGTCAACAACGTTGTCCGGGGGTGAAGCACAACGAATAAAGCTGTCTAAGGAACTATCAAAGCGATTTACCGGGAAAACATTGTATATTCTCGATGAGCCAACAACTGGGTTACATTTTGAAGATGTAAATAATTTACTGAAAATACTCCATAGGCTAGTTGATTTAGGAAATACTGTTATAGTTATTGAGCACAATTTACATGTTATAAAAACTGCTGATTACATAATAGATATTGGTCCAGAGGGTGGAGTAAAAGGTGGCGAAGTGGTTGCTGTAGGAACTCCAGAAAAAGTTGCACAGACTCCAAAAAGCGTTACAGGCAAGTATCTTAAAACATATTTATTGGATCAAGTATCGACTATTTCTTAATAATTAGGTTATGAGGAGCATTTTAAAAGGTATACCTAACATATTTAATTCATGAATCTTCTCTTATTAAAAAAAGCTACATATCTCATATTTCCAAACGTATGCGTAAGTTGTGAACGTATAATTGATAAAAGTTATGATTTATGTAGTGAATGCAATAAAAAAATCAATTTTTTAACTAAGCATTACTGTAATGTTTGTGGTGTAGTAATTCCAGATAACATTGATACATGTGGTAAATGCATCAGTAACCCTTCACCATTTAAAGTATTAAGATCAGTTTTTGCTTATGATGAACATAGCAAAAATATGATTATAAATTTTAAATTTTTTGATAATTTAAATTATGTGAAAGTCTATGCAAAGTGGATGTACAAAGCTAACAAAGACATGTTTCAAAATGCAGAGGTCATAGTTCCCATACCGCTACATAAAATACGCTTATTTAAACGTAAATATAATCAAGCAGCATTGCTCGCGAAGGAATTAAGTAAGTTATCTAATTTATCTTATACACCATTTGCAATAAAACGTATTCGTCACACCAAACCTCAAGCTGGTCTTTCACTTAAACAGCGTGAAAAAAATTTGAAAAATACTTTTAAAGTAAGTAACAGCGAAATTATCAAAAACAAAATCGTGATATTGGTTGATGATGTAGTAACAACTGGCGCAACCGCAAGGTCTTGCTCTCAGGAAATTTTAAACTCTGGTGCAAGAGAAGTGAGAGTGCTATCGCTTGCAAGAACTGTATGAAAATCAGCTTTAAGGTATAATTTTCATTTTTGAAAACTGTTTAGTGTCTTAGTACTAACTTCTGTATCATTCCTCTTAAAAAAAAGTCTAGTTATAGTGTATACGGAGTCTATAATTATAGCTCTTTTTCTAATAGTTCGAATAGCTGAATATTCTTTCTGGCTAAATTTTTTATAACAAACCAATGGTTTGATTAAAATCAGGAGAATATGGAGGCAGATATATAACTTCAGCACCGACACTTTTAACAAAGTCACTTATTTTCTATGAAAAGTTGCATTATCCAAAATCACCCAGCAAAAAGCTTGAACTAGCTATTAAAAACGTCTGTATCGCAATAGCCTTCAAAAATCATAGGCGCCATAATTTTTCCCTTATTCAAAGCTGCAATCATATTTTTGAATACTCACTGCATTCAGAAAAAAATAGGTACATGCTAGTGTAATAGCACTGGATGTAATAATTGGAACAAGTAAAAAAGCCTCTATTAGTTTTCTTATAGAGCTGGCTGGTTTAATGCTGTTATTATTCAATGATGCAAAATAATTTTCACTAAGGTTGGCCATCCATTTTGCGCCAGATAAGACCCTCTCACTATTTTTTTTAGATAAGTTGACGTGTATTTGCTTTCCCATGTTTATAATTATGCTAATAATAAATATGATAAGATCAATATAAATTTTTTACTTCCGTGTTTTTTCTATTGTTGTTTATAATGACTATAGTTACATCACATATTTCTTTCAATTAAATGGATCAGTTATTTATTGCAAATCAATGACTTTTTCAATGGTTTCTTTTTTTAAATAATTCCTAAAAATGTGTTTACTTTTGTTTGTAATTGTGTAGTAACTGCAACGTAAAGTTATAGGAGGTAAAGATGGATTTTGAAAATCTGAAAAAGATATTAAGTGCAATTGATAAAGATGCAAGTGTAAATAAAGATAACGTAATTAATAAAATAAAAGAGGTATTGCGAAGGGAAGATACAATAGCGTATCAAGAGTGGGAAAATAAAAATTTTAGTATAAATCATACATTCATCCAAAGTGATCCTGATGCCGAATTTACATTATTAATTGCAGCTGCAGCAGCTGGCTGTAAGGATTTAGTGAATGTTTTATTAGATAGGCATGCGGATGTTCATGTAGAAGGTGAAAATAGAGAGACTGCTTTGCATCATGCCGTTTATAGTCGATGTGTAGGTGTAGTAAATGCTCTACTAAAAAAAGGTGCTGATGTGAATGTAAAAGACAGAAGTGGTAGTACTCCTTTGCATTATGCTACTATATATAAATTCATAGATGTAGTAAATGTTCTACTAAAAACAGGTGCTGATGTGAATGTAAAAGACAGAAGTGGTAGTACTCCTTTGCATTATGCTACTTTAAGTAACCATATAGAGGTAGTAGATGCTCTGTTAGCTGAAGGCGCAAGTGTTCATGTAAAAGATAGAAATGGTAGTACTCCTTTGCATTATGCTGCTAAAAATGGCTATTTAGAGATAGTAGATGCTCTACTAGACAGAGGTGCAGATGTTTATGAAAAAGATAGTTTGCAGAAAACTCCTTTGTATTATGCCATTATAAATCACCAAGAAGATATGGTAGAGAGTATAAAAGGGTTTTTAAAAAATAAAGTAGTTCAAGGTAGTGTAGTTGTTGGTGGCTTAGTTGCCATGTTAGGGAATTTTGTAACATCGACGCTTTTTATAACCGAGACAATGGAAATTACATTAACATCTGTTACGGCAGCAATAGCTGTATCTGCATCAACATCATTAACATCTGGTTATGCTAAATATCTAATGTCAAAATTCGATAACGAAATAAAAGAAATAAAAGAGCGACAAAACATAATGGAAGAGCGGCAAAGCTTAACAGGAGAGTGGCAAAATGTGAATCTACAAAGCATATGTATACATAATGCTCTTTCGTAAATTTTTACTTCCGCACTTCTTTAGTGTTGCTTATAATAACTATAGATTTAGATCTTAATTAGAGGCTTTAATTACCTACTTTAAGTTATTGAATTTCTTATCATAGCATCTATCATTCCAGTACCCTGGAATGATAGAAAAAGAACACTGAATTAAAAATACAACATACCATCTTATATCTTAATACTGCATAATACCTCGATCATAGATTGATTAAGGATGCCTTAAGTTAGTCTTGCTTTACTATGAAAAGCTTGTACTCTTTAAATGTATTATTTATAAATTAACTGTTTATAAGCTAAAATATGTCTAATAGAGCTAATATAACTTTTTTTATAGCTGGTGCTATTGCTTCCCTTACATTAATTACATCTGGAGTTTTTGCTGTAGCTCCTTACGTTGCATTTTTATCTTCAGTTGCAGCTTTAAATATAGCTCCCCCTGTTATTTTTATTTTATTTGCGCTTTCTGCAGTAGTAATTGTGTTTTCATATAAAATGATTAAACAAAATAAAAAATCTCAAGAAAACTCGAAAGCTGAAGTCGAAGAGCCGAATAAAGGGTTAAGGAAAGAAGAAAATAAGCTAACTCCAATTAAAGAAGAATTAGAAGATGGAAAGGATAAAGAAAATAAATACGGGTTTAGTGATCTAGAAGAAAAAGTTCATAGAATTTCAGAGAATTTTGTAACGAAAGATGAAGTGAATGGGTTAAAAAAAGAGGTTAGTGATCTTTCTGCAAGGTTAATTAATAGTCCTGCAACAAAAAATGAAGTAGAAGCAAAGCTGAATATGGAATTTTACGCAAAAGATGAAGAAAGAGGGTGGAATACAACATTTAGTGATATTATATTACCAAATGACATAAAAGAAAAATTGAAAGGGATTTATGCTTTACAAGGCAGAGGATATCTCTTGTACGGTCCGCCAGGAACTGGTAAGACTAGTATTAGTAAGGCAATTGCAAATCAAACTAAATCTCTGTTTGCGTTTATATCTGTTTCTGCATCTTGCTTGTCTAGTCAAAGGAATATAGATCAAGTTTTTGAGAAAGCAGAGACAAACAGTCCTTGTATGATTTTTATAGATGAGATTGACGGCATTGGCAAAAAGCGAACTGTTAATGAGGATGCAGGGCCTTTAACTTATTTACTCACTAAATTGGATAAAGAGTTTTTATCCTCAAAAAATATAACGGTGATTGCTGCAACTAATCATAAGGATCATTTAGATACTGCGTTTACTAGGGGTGGTCGTTTGGAGTGTATTGAGGTTCCTGGGCTGGATAAAGAAAGTACACGTAGGGGAATACTAAAAGAATATCTCAAAGAATTAAGCCCTCTAAATATTGAAACTATTGTAAAGAGTACTAATGGTTTTTCACCAGCAAATCTGATTGGTTTAGCCAAGTATATACGAGAGGAGAAAAGTAAAGGCAAAAGCACTCCTATTTTCACTTTATGTGAAAGATTTAAGAAGGAACATAACATTGAAGATAAGAAGAATGAGAAACATAGTAACGGAAAAACTAAAAACAAGGATACAAGGCTATCATCTGGAAGCTTATCTAGAAGTTCATCAGTAAGCTCTTCATTGAGTGATGTATCTTCTCGAGGAAGTAAGTGGCAAATCGAGGAATAAAGAGAATTACTACACAGTCTGGGATGACGCCATGCAAGTCGAATCATGTCATTCCAGTGCTTGACAATAGTTTTTATCCAGAAGGAACTTCTAAAAGGGTGTCATTCCAGTACTGGAATCCAGGAATTTTTTGAGCACGCAAGTTATGCCAAGTTTTTTGTTGGTAAGAAAGGCTGGATCCCAGTACTGGGATGACAGGAAGAGGGCTACTCGGGTGACATCGAAGGGGCTACTTGCATGACAACAAAGGGGCTGCTTGCATAACTCAAATTCAAAGAAAAATCATTTAATGTCATTCCAGCGCGTGACGCTGGAATTCAGAAATAAAGAACAATGGATCCCAGTGTCAGCTACTCGGATGACAGGAAAAGGGCTACTCGGATTACATCCTTTTTTTCCTGGATACCAGTCGCATGACACTACTATATAGTAGGTCCCAATTTTATCCCAGTCTGGGATCTTCTTTCAAAAATTCAAAACAATCTATTAAAAAGGAGAATATTATGTCTACAATAATTTTATCATCAATTTTAAGTAAAGCGGGCAGTATTTTTGGGCCAATTGGCCAGATTGCTGGATCAGAACTCGGTGCTCTGCTTGGTGCACAGCTTGATAATGTAATATTTGGTCTTGATGCCGAGCAAAAGATAACGCATGGGGCGAGGCTGAAAAATCTGCAAGTTCAAACCTCAACTTATGGCAAAGCAATTCCAATTATCTATGGCACTGCTCGCATTGCTGGAAACATTATTTGGTCACAGCCAATAAAAGAGGAGGCGATAACCACTCAAAATAAAACAGGAAGAGGTATAAATATTACATATAACTACTATGCAACACTCGCAATTGCAATTTGCAAGGGGAAAGTAGAAAAATTAAATAGAATCTGGGCGGATATAAAATCGCTTAGTTTTGATGAAATAGATTATACTTTTTACCACGGCAGAGAAGACCAAAACCCTATGTTATCAATCGAAGGTGAGAAGAATGTACCAGCTTATAGAGGAATATCTTACATAGTCATCAAAAATTTCCCTTTGGCAGACTATAGTAATCGTGTTCCGGTGTTTACATTTGAAGTGCAAACTGCACTGAAGCTCAGTGGATTCTCAGTAGCAGAAAACATTAAAAATATCAATATCATACCAGGTTCAGGGGAGTTTGTGTATGATACGAAAATACAGAAGAAAATTGCACGAGAAAAAATAAGCAGTAGTCAATATATTCCCTATGGACCGGTACAAAGAGTAAATCACAATAATCACACAAAAAAGAGCGATGCTATGCTTTCTTTGGACCAATTGAAGGAAAGTTTACCAAATGTTGAATGGGCATCGGTAGTGGTTAATTGGTTTGCAAGCAGTTTGAATATCAAAGATTGTAAAATATATCCTGCAGTTGAATTTCAAGACGATTCTGCTATAGTGCCTGATGATTGGCAAGTGGGAAATATAACCAGGGATAATGCCCAGCTCATTTCAAAAGATAATCATGGAAATCCAAGATATGGTGGTACAGTTAGCGATGCAGCACTAATAAGATATATAGAAGAGCTGCATAGCAGAGGTTATAAGGTGATGCTCTATCCAATGCTCTTGCTTGACACAAAAAACAAAGAGTGGCGAGGAAAATTGAGCGGTACTCCTCAGAACCTGTCTTGAAAGGAGTTAATTGGCTAATTTAGTAAGCATAGAAGTAATCATATTAAATAAGATATTGTTTTTTGAAGTAAGAGGAGAATGTTCGTAATCCTTGCTCATGCGTCTAAAATTGGAAAGCCAGGCAAAGGTTCGTTCTACAATCCAACGTTTAGGAATAACTTGAAATCCTGTATCAACCAATTTCTTGGTAATCGTTAGCAAACATCCAGTTTCCAACAAACATCGATTTTGTAATTTACCTTTATACCCTTGATCAGCAAAAAACCTACGTAATGTTGGAGCTTTGCATTTAGCTTGAACAAAAAGATTGGTAGCACCATCACGGTCCTGAATGCTTGCGCTGTGTACTTCTGCAGTAATTACAAGACCTAGTGTATCTACAATAATATGACGTTTTCTACCCTTTATTTTTTTACCGGCATCATATCCTCTTGATCCCCTTTTTGAGTCGTTTTCACTGATTGACTGTCAATTATACCTACTGAAGGTGTTTCATTTTTGCCAACCATTTTTCTTACCTCTTTTACTAGCATGTCATGTATTTTTTTCAATTTTCCATTATTACGCCACCTGAGAAAATAGTCATACACCGTTTTCCATGGAGGAAAATCTTTTGGTAGCATTCTCCACTGGCAACCACCCCTCATTATGTACCTTATTGCATTAATAATTGTTCTTATGTTATGTTTTCTTGGTCGTCCTATCGCTCCTTGTGCAACATAGGGCTCTAAAATTTCCCATTCCTTGTCACTTATATCACTTGGATACAACTTACCCTCCTATTTTTTGCTTACCTCATCATACTCTTTTCTTCATTACCTTTCAAGACAGGTTCTCAGGATATAAGTGATTTTTTTGAGAATCAGTATAGCAAATTCATAGAGCATTACACGAGCATTGCCAAACAAACTAAAGTGGAAGGGTTTATTATTGGTTCTGAGTTTGCTCAGCTTACCAGAGTAAAAGATGTAGAGGGTAACTATCCTGCAGTAGCAGAGCTAGTTAAAGTTGCAAAGCAAGTAAAATTTCAGCTTGGAAAAGAAGTAAACGTAACTTACGCTGCCGATTGGAGTGAGTATCATTCATATGATGGTTGGTATAATATGGATGAACTATGGTCTTCACAGTTCATCGATGTTATTGGCATAGATGCTTACTTTCCACTCACCGATGGCCCAGAACCTCCTTTTGGCTATTCCGCAAAAGATGTAACGGGTGGTTGGAGCAGTGGGGTAGGGTATGATTATTTTTACGATTACTCAAAAAGTGATCCTGAGAAAATAAAGTATAATGACAGCGAATATGCGTGGAAAAATATCGAGAAATGGTGGAGTGAAGTTCATGTAAATCCAGGTGGTAGTAAAACAAAATGGCAACCAAAAATGAAGAAAATATGGTTTACCGAATATGGATTTCCCAGTATGAACGGCTGCACTAATGAGCCCAATGTGTTTGTTGATAAAGGTAGTATAGAGAGTAAATATCCACGATACTCAAACGGAGAGGTGAGCTTTCTTTCGCAGAAAACTGCAATCGAAGGAACATTAAAAAAGTGGCAAAGCTCAGAAATGGTGGAGAAAATGTTCCTCTGGGCGTGGGATGCAAGGCCATTTCCTTATTTCCCCAATTTATGTGACATGTGGGCTGACTGCCATAACTGGCAGACCGGGCACTGGATTCAGGGAAAAATTTCACAACTTAATGTTTCCGATGTTTTGTCTGATCTGTTGCAAAAGGTAGGTCTCAAAGGCGATCAGTTTGATACAAGTGATGTTAAAGGATTACTATCTGGGTATGTAATAAATGATCAGCAACCCGTACGCTCAATTATTAAAATGCTGCGAAGGTGCTATTTTTTTGATGTGGTTGAACAGAACTCAAAACTGAAATTTATTCAAAAGGGCAGGGGAGTGAAAACTGAAATACCAATTGGCGAGATGGTTACCAATAACGTTGCAAAACTTGTTAATATTAGTCAGCTAGATTTAAATAGTAAAGTCAATGTTGTCTATTTTAACCGCAATTTTGGCTATCCAATTGATGTGAAATATGCTGAACTGCCAAAGCAGGGCAATGCTGCAACAGTTGAAATACCTCTCATTATGGAGGAAGGGGAGGCGCAAAATATAGCTGAAGTTTTACTTTATTCTTCGTGGCAAGAGAGAAATGTATACAACTTTAAGCTCCCGATAAAATATGCATGGCTTTTACCAAGTGATGTCATAGCAATTTCAGATGGCGAGAAAAGACATACGATGAGAATTATAAAAACAAAGTTTGAAAGCATGTCCATTCAAGTAATGGGAGTTGGTTATGATCCCTCTATATACAAGCTCTCTTTTCCTTCAACAAGATCACTTATGCTTAAAGAATACCCTCCTTCTCACATCAGTAAATCTATCGTAGAAATGATAGATTTACGGTATATTAAAGATAATATCGCAAGTTTTACTTTAATTAGTGAAGAGGAAGGTTGGAAAGGAGCAACGCTTTTTATTTCGTATGATGATAAAAATTATAAGCCCATCGCGAGCGCAAATATACAATCTACTTACGGATATGTAATCGAATTTACCGATGAGGGAATTACAGTAGTACTGCGTTTTGGTAAGATAGACGTCATGAGTCCAACTGTGTTAGCGCTGGTTGGAAAAGAGGTAATAAAATTCGAAAGAGCAAAGCTCATAGGTAAGAATAAATATCAGCTTATCGACCTAATTAGAGGCCAAGAGGGTACTAAGAAATATGAACACACCTCAGGTGAAAAATTTATTCTACTTGATTATTCAATAATTTCTTTTGAAGTGCAAAAAGGGAGAAAGTTTTATCTTAAGGCAGTCACTTACGGTGATTCATTAGATAATACGGAAACAAAAATTGTAAACTGAGAGAGCGTAAGTGAAGTCTTAATGTCTACTTGTATTTTATTAAAAAATCCACTATAATATTAACATAGCAATATAATGAGGTAAAATTATGACTAATAGTATAAATGAATTATCAAACAAAGCGCCAATAATACTAACTTGGGTGCCAAGAGTACATGGTGCATCTTTACCAGATGGTAAAAATAGTAGATTGAATTACTTAGATATAATCAAGAATCATAAACTAAAGAATGAAGAGGAGAGGGATATATATCTGATTATCAACGGCCCAGGGTTTAAGCAAAGCCAAATAGATAATTTAAAGCGTGAACTGAAAGAAATTAAAGGAGTGCATGTTGTAGACTTACACCAATATGACTGGAGTGAGATAGATGAAGGATGGAAAATAGACGGCAAAGATATTAGTATAAAAGACTTCTTCAAAAATATGTATAATATGTCGGAGGAACAAAGAATATATTTTGCTATTGAAATAGATACTTTTAGATTGATTGCTCTTGCTCTTTCAGAAAAAATGACAGGAGAAAAAGGTGCAATATATATAGACTTTGATTCTTTAAAAGCCATTGACACTCATATAGGGAAGGATATAACAATTCCTGAGGGGATATTGTTGGGGTGGGTTCGTGTAGCGGTTAACAATAGTGGAAAAATCTTTCTTACATTATCAAATAATGACTTAATTGCGATAAGTGATTCAAGCGTAGCAGCTGGTGTTTTATCTGAGTATAAGGATAAAATATTAAGCCAAAAAGAAATGTGCAGTGATATAAAACAACGATTACCATTGTTATTGGATGAACAATTGGATCAAGAGTTTGAGAAGTCGAGAGAACAGGAAGAAATTGCAGAGGACGAAATAGAAATAATGGATATTCTTGATGAAGAGATGAAAGAAATAATAAAAGAAGTGGCAAACAAATACTTAAATGATCTTGAAAAGAGAGGAATAAAAGCGTTGTATGATATGAGAACAGAAAATTTTAGATATCTTAATTCAACATATCATGGTTGTTCTTCAACAGGTTTTAACTTAGGTCACGTACACATTCAAATGCTAGTTGAGAAAGGACTGGCTGGTCAAGAAAAAAGTAAAATGAAGTCATTTGTTTTTAGAGAGAACAATGGTAACTATTCTGTGGTTCTAGAAAATAGTGATTTATCCTGGACGAAGGGTGATTTTTTATACAATCAGCAGGTGGATGAAAATCTAGAAGAAACAGAAGTAGATCAGGTAGCAATGAAAAATCTATCGCTTACATAACAGTTATTAAAGAACTTTCTAGTATCGTCGATTCGGTGCTAGAAAATTCAGTAAAGTAGTTAAAATATTAGCTGAAAAATAATTTTCTTCGAAACAGTCACCTACATATAGAAACGAGAATGTTTAAGCCCCTAGGAGATTTTATTTGTACGCCGCTAAAATTTCATTATAATATGAGTATATTAATGTGTTGAGGTAAAATAATGATCGGTAATGTAAAAAAATTATCAAATGAAGCGCCAATAATACTAACTTGGGTACCAAGAGTATATGGTGCATCTTTACCAGATGGTAAAAACAGTGACTTTAATTACTTAGATATAATAAAAAATCATAAATTAATAAATAAAGAAGAGAGGGATATATATTTGATTATCAACGGTCCTGGATTCAAAGAAAATCAAATAGATGATTTAAAATGTGAACTGAAAGGAATTGAAGGAGTACATGTTATAGACTTGCATCAGTATAACTGGAGCGAAATAGATCAAGGATGGAAGATAGATGGTAAAGATACTAGTATCAAAGATTTCTTTAGAGATATGTATAACATGACAGATGAACAAAGAACATACTTTGCTGTTGAAATAGATACTTTTAGATTAGTTGCTCTGGCACTCTTAAAGCAGTTTACAGGACACGAAGGTGGGATATATATAGATTTTGATTCTTTAAAAGCCATTAACTCTCATATAGGGAAGGATATAACAATCCCTGAGGGAATTTTATTAGGGCAAGTTACTGCACATGTTAATCAAGAGACCGGCAAAATTATTAAAACGGATTTAAATAATGACCTGATCGCAGTAAGTTGTTCACGTATAGCGATTAATATTTTATCTAAATATAAAAGCGAAATACTGAGTCAAGAAAAAATGTGCTATGAGTTAGCAGGGCGTTTATCTAATCTTGCGAAAGAAGAAAAATCACGGTTTTTTGCTATTTATAAAGAATTGGGAGAGAAACAGCTGTTAGATGATGAAGCGAAGAAAAAAGGGAAGAGTGTTATAGAGGAATTAGATAAGATAGAGCGCAAAATAGTTGATCTAAGAAATGGTAAGATAAGAGAACTATATGATCCGCTAGTCTTTCATTATTCTAGGTATCGTGAAATAGGTTTAAATTTAGGTCAATTTTATACCGTGGAAGTAGTCCGTAATGGATTGATCGGTCAAGACGAAAGCAAACTAGGGCTATTTTTTTTCGAAAAAAACAATGGCAATTACGTTTGTACAATAAATGGTGACCTATCCTGGACGAAGGGAAAAGATCTATACCATGAACGAGTAGATAACAAGCTGGAAGGAGCAGAAGTAGACAGGGTAGCAATGCGCTTGCATAACAGTTGTTAAAGATAGAAAGTCCTTTAAAGCAAAGGTTCTAAATAATTGACAGTCAATAAAATATAATACTAGTATTAATCTATGTGATAGAGGGAATAATATGTCAAAAAAAATAGTTAATGCACTGAAAGCTAAAGTAAAAAAGCTCAAATATGCTGATTTAAAATCTATACCAGTAAAGTCAGGTTGTTGGAGCTTTGGTTATAATACATATATTGACCTTGGTAGATCACACAACCTTACTATTAATGAGAAAGAAGTGCCTAATGAGCTTATTGAGAAGCTATATTCAAAACATAAAGATCTCATTTTAGAAGATGAGAATGGAAGAAAGAACTATAGTCCATTTCTTAAGCAAATTTTCATAAAAATATTTGAATATGCTGGTGCAGAAGTTCCGAGTGACTCTATCATGGAAGAATTGATAACTAACTATCATCAAGAAGGGTATAATCATTTTCTGTTTCTTCATATATTAAAGGCTCTTTCTCCATTTGGCTTGCTTGTGTTAGATTCTAATATAATAATAACTTATAGTATGGATTGCCGTGACTCCAATTGTCTAAAACTCAATTTTAGCATGGATTGTATAAAGGTACGCAGCAGTGATCTTGTTAATGATATCAAAACACCAGGTTTTTACAGCTCAGTAGAATTTAAACTAAAATGTAAGGGTCGAAATGTAACATATGAGGATGGTAAAGTGCTTATTAATATTCCGAAAGAGCTGAAAAATTATAAAGCAAGTGGTAGAAGTTTGTGTGACATTACTATTGAGTATTTTCAAGAATTTTTTGGAAATTTGGGATTTAAATTTGAGACAAAAGTGGAACATATTCTAGGTGAACCACTTAAAGTGTTAAAAGATGTAAATACATACCATGATAAGAACTTAAACTTGAACCAACAGTTAAGTAATTCAAGATAAGATATTGAGATTCGCATTTTTAAAGCTAGAAAACACATTCATTGAGAGAATAATTTCGCTACTGAAAGCAAAAGGCGTTTTTACAATCTTCTATCTACTACTCCCTCATGAACAGATACGTTAATCTCATCTAACTGCTCACTAACTTCTTCATTACTTGGCAAGTGTCCTCTAAGAGATAAGTTACGTACTGCATGCTGACATCGATCCAAAGGAGTTTGTAATCGCTCAACATATACTTTTGCTAGCAACTCAGCGTCAATTAGCGCTCCATGTAACTCCCTACTCTCTAGTGATATACCAAAACGCTCACACAATGCACTTAAAGAAGCCGGTGGTCCAAATTTCTTTCTTGCAAGCGGTAATGTATCTAACACTCTGTCTGAAGAGATTAATTTGGCATTCAGTTTACCAAGTTCCATGTTCAAAAATTTAATGTCAAATCCAGCATTGTGAATTACCAAAGTATCGCTAGATATAAAATTAAGAAATTCAGATGCAATCTCTGAAAATAATGGCTTATCCTTTAGAAATTCTTCGCTGATACCGTGAACTTTAAATGCACCTTTGTCTATGCTCCTTTCTGGGTTGATGTATCGATGGAATACTTTGCCTGTTGGAATATGATTAATTAGTTCTACACACCCTATTTCGATAATTCGATGGCTATTGACATCAAGACCTGTAGTTTCAGTGTCAAGTACTATTTCACGCAGCCCATCTTGTTTGGAAAGTTCTATACTTAACCTACTACTAGGATCTGACTGACTATTGGTAGCTTGTATCGTTTTTTTTCTTTTAGCTACTAATTTTTTTGTAGCACCTTCACCATCTTTTACTCTAGAGTGTCCAGGCGCTTCGGTTATTGAGCTTTTTTTTATACTATCAAGGATAACTTCTTTATCATTTAAGAATTTTTTACCGTTACCTTCTACATAAAGTGAGGTGAGATTTTTGAGTGCTATATCTCCTCCATAGTGGTGGCGCCACACTCCAACAATGTTGTTGTTTTCTACATTTAATAAAGTAAGATTTGGGAGACGTTTGCTGCCAATCAAAAATGCAAAACCTATGTCTCCAATATTGTTATTACTTATTTCAAGTAAAGTAAGGTTTTTTAGATTGCTTTTACCTATATATCCTGCACCTTCAAAACCAAGTTTATTGTTCCTTAGAGTAAGCGAAGTAAGATGTGTAAGTTTACCTAACTCTTTTACATCTTTACTATCAATCTCTACATTTATTAAATTAAGCTCGTTAATATCTTTTTTATTCTTTAGAAAGTTTACTAGATCTCTTACATCAATCTTAGCACTTATATCTGATATTGTTAAAATTTTGTCATGTACATAGTCACTAAAGTTCACCTTACCCTATGTTAATATACTATGTAAATATTTTAGCTGGCATCTCAGTAGCTGTCAATTGCTTATATAAGATCTTAAACAGCTGGTTTAGGTGCTGTAAAATTCATACTTTTTGTGATCAGCTAAGTAAAAAGTTAAGCCCAGGGCAACACACTAAGCTTTCCTGACTTATTGTCCCAAATTTGGGACAATAAAATCGAGATGTCAATTACAGGACTTGAGCCTGTTAAAATCTTCTTCAGCGTGATATGATGAACGGGTTAATGGACTTGATGCAACTACCAAGAAGCCTTTAGAATAAGCAATATATTTATAATGCTCAAACTCTTCTGGAGTAACATATCTATCAATTTTTGCATGCTTTGGAGTTGGTTGCAGATATTGACCAATTGTAATGAAATCAACTTCGGCGCTACGTAAATCATCCATAACCTGAAAGATTTCTTCTTTTGTTTCTCCAAGACCAACCATAAGCCCTGACTTCGTGAAAAGTTTAGAATTAATCTGTTTCACCATCTTTAGCAAATATAGTGAATGAAAATAACGAGCTCTTGGTCTTATTTTTGCATACAGCCTTGGTACTGTTTCGATGTTGTGGTTATAAACATCAGGTGATGCAATAGCTATTGCTTCAAACGCTCCTTTCTTATTTAAAAAATCAGGAGTGAGGATCTCTATTGTTGTTTCCGAAGTTATCTTTCTAATTTCTTCTATACACCTTATAAACTGATTTGCACCACCATCTGGTAAATCGTCACGGTCAACAGAGGTAATGACAACGTGCTTTAAATTTAACTTTTTTATTGCTTTTGCTAAATTTTCTGGTTCGTGAGGATCGAGCTTATCAGGAATGCCAGTTGCAACGTTGCAAAACGCACAAGCACGAGTACAAACAGAACCGAGAATCATCACAGTAGCATGACGTTTATTCCAACATTCACCAATATTTGGACACGCAGCTTCTTCGCATACTGTATGTAAGTTATGTAGCTTAACAGTGTTTAAGGTTTCATTGAATACTTTACCAGCTGGAGCTTTTGCTCTGAGCCATGTAGGCTTACTATGCATCTGAAACAGCTAGCTCTACCTCTTGTTTTGCTAAAACTTTCTTTAATCTTCTTTTTATCTTTTGCGCTTCTTTACTTAGTTTAATTGTTTTTGTGTTGAGCAAGAAAGCATCAAGATCACCTTTGTAATCTATAGTTCTTAAAGTTCTTGTCGCTATACGAAAGCTAAACTTTTTTTCTAATATATTACTCGTTAATGTAACCTTATGTAAATTTAAGAGAAAGGTACGCTTTGTTTTACGATTTGAGTGCGATACCTTATTACCAAAAGACTTTTTTCTATTTGTTAATTCACAAATTCTACTCACTTCAATATACCAATTTATCCTATGTAACTAGGTTAACCTTATATAGTTAAATAGTCAACTCCCTTGCTTGATTTTTATACCGTATACTGCTTTATAGCCAAAAAACACTGTAATTTTTTCTATTACAAGAGAAACCATATGCTGCATTTCTAATGCTTTACTGCCATTTGTTACTAACAGATGCAGAACACCAGAATTTACGTTTTGTGCGTATGAGATCTTTTGTGGTTTTGTACATTCTGCTAATTCCTCTCCAACTATACTTTTCCAGTTTAAAATAAGACGTATTTCATTTTTGCTGATCTTATTTTTCATGCATTTTAATGCATAGTTTTCTATTATAGATTTTAATTTCTTTGGCCCGCTATATTTAAACATCTTTCCAGTGCTTAAAATTAAATTATATTACAACTTTCTTATACAAAAAACTAACTTATTGTTTTCATGATCCTCGGCCTCACACATAAAAAGCAGTATTTGTATATCTAGCATTTGCCAGAATTTTGTGTTTCCTACCTTGTAATCATTTTTAATTTTAATTTGTTAAATTATTATGAAGCTAATTAAAATTCGAGTAAAGTATAGTATTTCCAAGAAAATTATCTTTTTACTGTATGCCGTAATTTTCTTATAGCTATCTGTTTTTTAAGATCTTTCTGCAATCCAAGCTGCTTGAATGGCCTCTAATATTTTTTCATTACAATACTTTTCATCATCATCAAACTCTTCTAAATCCAAGACTTTTCTTTTAAGTTCAGTGAATCTAATACTAATTATATCTTCATTTGGAAATTTCTCTTCTAGAGCTTCTGCAATATCTTCTATATCAAGCCATTTCATACTTTTTTAATAAATTAAACTGGTGCCCATGGGGAGACTTGAACTCCCAAGGTCGCAAAACCCACGGATTTTAAGTCCGCTGCGTCTACCGATTCCGCCACACGGGCCTTATGTTGTTTATCTAGAGTAAAATTCTACTACTAAATTGACTTCCATGTCTGCTGAATAGGGGACTTCGGAATATTGAGGCGCTCTCAAATACTTCACTGAAAGTGCTTTGCTGTCTGCCTCTAAATAATCTGGAGCCTTACGTTCTTGTTTTTGTTCAGCCTCTATTAATATAGGAATTTTTGCTGCTCTTTCCCTTATTTTTACTATATCACCAGGCTTCACTCTATAACTTGATATGTTAACCACCTTATCATTAACTGTAACATGTTTATGAGATATAAGCTGTTTTGCCGAGTAAATTGTTGGCACAAAACCAGAGTGATATAAAACAGAACTTAACCTTGATTCCAAGGCACCAATAAAATTATCAGCCGTATAACCCTTTCTTTTGTAGGCATCTAAAAATGTACGTCTAAGCTGCTTACTTGAAATTGCATAGTAGAACTTAAATTTTTTATGTGCAGCAAACTGCTTACCAAAATCAGATAACTTCTTAAATCCAAGAATACCATGCTGACCTGGAGGGTATTTTCTTTTATTGACCGAATCTTTTGCTCTACCCCATAAGTTTACACCAAGCCTGCGACTGATTCTATACTTTCTATTGATAACAGTTGTCATACAAAAATTCTCACAATCTAACTATAAATTATTAATGATTTTAACATTAAGTGTCAACTTGTTTTTGCCACTATGATGTAGTATACTTCACTTTTAAGTTTTCCTATTAATACATGAATCATCTACTACTAAAATCCATGGCAAATGCTGTCCGCTTTTTATCAATTGATGCAGTACAAAAAGCAAATTCTGGACATCCAGGTATGCCACTTGGCATGGCAGATGTTGCCACTGTATTATTTGCTAAATATCTAAACCATAACCCTGATGATTCTCAATGGATCAGTAGAGATCGTTTCGTCCTATCAAATGGTCACGGTTCAATGTTGCAATACTCTATATTATATCTGACAGGCTACATTAGTATAGATGAACTAAAAAACTTCAGGCAACTTACATCAAAAACTCCAGGTCACCCAGAATTTGGCTTAACTTCTGGTATAGAAGCAACAACAGGCCCTCTTGGTCAGGGATTTGCCACTGCTGTTGGCATGGCACTTGCTGAATCGATTCTTGAAAAGCAGTTTGAAATCAGTCACTACACTTATGTAATGCTAGGAGATGGTTGTCTTATGGAAGGTATAAGCCATGAAGCAGCGTCCCTTGCTGGGCATCTTAAATTAAATAAGCTGATAGCACTTTTTGACGACAATGACATCTCTATAGACGGCTCTACTAGCCTCTCTTGCTCTGATGATGTAGAAAAGCGTTTTTCAGCGTATGGATGGAATGTTGACAAAATCGATGGGCATGACTTTGATGCTATATCCCTTGCAATAGAGCAGGCGCAAAAGTCTGATAAACCTACACTAATCTGTTGCAAAACTATTATCGGAAAATTTTCGAGTCGTGCTGGCACATCTTCTGCTCATAGTGGTGCCTTTACAGAGGAAGATGTAAAACAGATGAGAGAAAAATTAAATTGGGACTATGAACCATTTCATGTACCAGAAGATGTGAGAAACGCTTGGATAGAAACAGTTAAGAGGGCAAAGCAAAACTATACATCCTTGATCAATAAAGAACTACAAAGAAGACTTGAGAAACGTTTGCCGAATAATATCGAGAGTGATTTGGCTAACCTGAAGAAACAAATATGTGAGCTAATGCCAAACGAAGCTACTCGATCTTCTTTTGGCAGAGTAATGAAACTATTAACTGAGTCTATGCCAGAACTAATTGGTGGCTCTGCTGATCTTACCGGTTCAAATTGTACTAAATATAAGCACATGCAGCCAATAGATAGTAATAATTATAGTGGCTCTTATGTCCACTATGGAGTGAGAGAGCACGCTATGGCAGCTTGTATGAATGGTATGGCTCTTCATGGTGGAATTATTCCTTATGGTGGAACTTTTTTAGTATTTTCCGATTACTGCCGCCCTGCTATACGTCTTTCAGCTTTGATGAAACAGCAGGTTATATATGTAATGACTCATGACTCGATTGGAGTAGGGGAGGATGGTCCAACTCACCAGCCAATAGAGCATTTAGCTTCTTTGAGAGCTATACCAAATCTGTATGTTTTTAGGCCAGCAGATGCAATTGAAACTTTGGAGTGCATTAGCATTGCACTTGAAAAAAAAGAGTCACCTGCACTATTTGCGCTTTCAAGGCAAAATATTAATTACATGCACTCTTATACTGACCAATTGGTCAACCTATCAAAATTTGGTGCATATATACTATGCGAATATTCAGGGAAGCTAGAAGTGACGATATTTGCTACCGGATCTGAAGTTGAAATTGCAGTTGAGGCAAGAGAAAAATTACAGGAAAAAGGTGTAGGTACAAGGGTCATTTCTATGCCGTGTTGGAGGCTTTTTGACGAGCAAAGTGATGAATATAAAGGGGTAGTATTAAATAATGACAGCATCAAAGTTGCAATTGAAGCTGGAAGTGAAGTGGGTTGGCATAAATATATAGGTTCAAACGGTATATTTATTGGCATGAAAAATTTTGGAGAATCAGCACCTTATGAAGCTCTTTATAAGCATTTTAATATTAGCGCTGATTATGTAGTAAAATGTGTTTGTGAAAACGCTTTTTATCATTCCACTGCCCATAAAATTACTTAATGAACTCAGCAAGTGCCGTTATTATGATATATATAACAATGTTACAAAAATAATATCATAGAATTCAAGAATTACTACGTGCTAAAAAAAGCAAAATGCTGTTTATAAGAATAAATGGCAAACACTCAACCAATTTCTATTTGTAAATCAGGTGAAGTCAAACCTATAAAAAATTTGGGAGTCTTCATATACGTCAAGAAAGGTAATTTTTTTAAAAATATCTTAAATTTTTGATCAAAAACTACCTCACTCTACACTTCCGCCATTTTCTTCAATTTAAGCTACAGCACCAGCAAGGACTTTTTAACTTGCCAAACAGGTACAGATTTAAAACCTTAAAAAACATTTAAGCAGTTAAACTCAGTATAGTTTGAGTTTGATCAATTTCAACATTACTAAGTGTTGTATTTGCCTTATACAAACAGTAACATCCTGCTGCAAGAAAAATTAATGCGGCTACAGCAAGTGAAAGACACATTGCTAAATGAAACATTGTCAAACTTGCACCAACAGCAGATGCTCCAGATAATACAAAAGAAATGGAGGCATAACTACCTTGCCTTTTACTATTGTTGCTTGCTCCTAAGAATTTTTCATATTTACTATTTAGCTCTTTATTTTTACCTTCAAATTGTTTTTGTAGATCTTTAACACGATTCTCTAATGTGCTTTCATGTTTCTTGGGTTCGGTTGTTACCATACTCTCTAATTGAGTATATTTTTCAGTGATAGTCTTTAGATTATCCTTTAGTAGATTTTCAACATGATTCTCTAATGTGCTTTCATGTTTCTTGAGTTCGGTTGTTACCATACTCTCTAATTGAGTATATTTTTTAGTGATAGTCTTTAGATTATCCTTTAATTGAGTGTGTTCTTCAGCACATTCAGTTATTTTAGTTAAGTTTTGCCTTAAACAACCTAGATCCCGTTCTAAGTCACTCCTCCTAGAGTCAAATTCTTCAAGTTTTTCCTCACGTTCTTCCTCTAGATCATTAATTTTAGTTTTTATAGTACTAAGTTCCGTAATTATTTTAGCCAACTGTTGAGTATGCTCAGTCTCGACAACATTTGAACTACTATTTGCAGAGCTGTGACTTTCTACATTATCTGCATTATAAAGAGAACTATTAAGTGATTCTAGACCACCATTAACTTGCTTACTTTCAGGCTCTTGAGGTTTCTTCTTCTTAAGACCCTTAATTGTGTTAATGAAGTTACTTGTGTCAATAATGACTTTTTCTTCATCTTTAGAATTAAGTACAACATTTTCCACTGTTTCATACGTTAAATATTCTAAGTCAGCTCCCGAGAAACCATCAGTTTCATTTGCAAGCTTTGTAGTGTCTATTGTACCTTCTAAGAACCTGTCTTGAAAGGAGTTAATTGGCTAATTTAGTAAGCATAGAAGTAATCATATTAAATAAGATATTGTTTTTTGAAGTAAGAGGAGAATGTTCGTAATCCTTGCTCATGCGTCTAAAATTGGAAAGCCAGGCAAAGGTTCGTTCTACAATCCAACGTTTAGGAATAACTTGAAATCCTGTATCAACCAATTTCTTGGTAATCGTTAGCAAACATCCAGTTTCCAACAAACATCGATTTTGTAATTTACCTTTATACCCTTGATCAGCAAAAAACCTACGTAATGTTGGAGCTTTGCATTTAGCTTGAACAAAAAGATTGGTAGCACCATCACGGTCCTGAATGCTTGCGCTGTGTACTTCTGCAGTAATTACAAGACCTAGTGTATCTACAATAATATGACGTTTTCTACCCTTTATTTTTTTACCGGCATCATATCCTCTTGATCCCCTTTTTGAGTCGTTTTCACTGATTGACTGTCAATTATACCTACTGAAGGTGTTTCATTTTTGCCAACCATTTTTCTTACCTCTTTTACTAGCATGTCATGTATTTTTTTCAATTTTCCATTATTACGCCACCTGAGAAAATAGTCATACACCGTTTTCCATGGAGGAAAATCTTTTGGTAGCATTCTCCACTGGCAACCACCCCTCATTATGTACCTTATTGCATTAATAATTGTTCTTATGTTATGTTTTCTTGGTCGTCCTATCGCTCCTTGTGCAACATAGGGCTCTAAAATTTCCCATTCCTTGTCACTTATATCACTTGGATACAACTTACCCTCCTATTTTTTGCTTACCTCATCATACTCTTTTCTTCATTACCTTTCAAGACAGGTTCTAAGCATCCACTATTTTTTAATTTTTTTATATAAAAGTCCAATATCTCCTTACGCTGGCGCTTTTCAGGCAGAGGAATTTCAATATCCTTAGAGAGACGACCTGACCTAGTAAGCGCTGTGTCTAAAACATCTTTAAAATTAGTTGCAGCAATCACTGTTACACCTTCTAGTGGGTTGAAACCATCAAGCTCGGCTAAAAGCTGACTCACAAGCCTTTCGGATGATTGAGCAGCAGTAGAATTACCACCTTTGCCACGTTCTTTAGCAATACAATCAATTTCATCTATAAAAATTATACAAGGAGCATTTGCTCTTGCCTTTTTAAAAATTTCTCTTACGTACTTTTCACCTTCACCAATATACGATTTCATAAACTCAGGCGCAGAAACACTAATAAACTTTGCTTTAGCTTGATATGCAATTGCACGGGCAATGCTGGTTTTACCATTTCCAGGTGGACCATAAAAAATATAGCCTTTTTGTGGTTTGCAACCTATTTTTTGAAGTAATGCCCTCTTTACTTCTGATATAAAACCACAAATCTTGTTTAGCTCCTTTCTCAAGCTTTTTGAAATTATAATATCATCAAGTGTTGTTTTATTTTCCGATTTAGCTGGATCAAAAATTTCTATTGAAGAGTTACTTTGTGTGAATCTATTTGTCAAACTATCTATTATTCTAAAATTTTCTATACCTTTAACATCAACTTTTTTAAGACCAGCTAAAGCTTTTTCTCCTTTATCATCAATTTTGTTCAAAGTTACATCAAGTGAAGTAAGGTTTGTAAGATTACCATTAGCTAAAGCTTTTGCTCCTTCATCACCAATACTGTTCGAACTTAAATTAAGTTGAGTAAGGTTTGCAAGATTACCATTAGCTAAAGCTTTTGCTCCTTCATCACCAATACTGTTCGAACTTAAATCAAGTTGAGTAAGGTTTGCAAGATTACCATTAGCTAAAGCTTTTGCTCCTTCATCATCAATTTTGTTCCAACTTAAATCAAGTTGAGTAAGGTTTGCAAGATTACCATTAGCTAAAGCTTTTGCTCCTTCATCACCAATACTGTTCGAACTTAAATCAAGTTGAGTACGGTTTGCAAGATTACCATTAGCTAAAGCTTTTGCTCCTTCATCACCAATATAACAGCTTTTTAAACTAAGCTTTGTAATATTAGAATTAATCTCTAAAAAGCTTACTAATTCACTTACGGTTATTCTTTTAAAGTCCAATTTTAGACAGCCGTTTTTAACAAGTTCATTAAAATTCATTTCGTTTCTCCATTAAATATATAAATATTTTAGTCTATATTTTAATAATTGTCAAATTTTTAATAAATTAAATGAAAAATTATAGAAGATGCTCAGTATCATAAAAAATTTACTTTATTTTTAAGTAGAAAAACAGTACGTACCTTTGTGAGAACAAGTTGCATGATAAGGAAACTGGTGAAATGTTTCGAGTAACTTTTCCGTTTCTATGATCTACTTGGCAGCAAGAATAAAGTTTTAATCATTCCATGGTTTCTGTATAATTTTCAAAACTTAATTGATATATATGAAGGTAATAATAGGTAGCGCTAGTAAACAATTAGGAGATTCAATAGCAAGTGGGCTAAATGCTCAGCTATTCCCCAATCAGGTATCAAGATTTGCCGATGGTGAGGTAAATGTAGAAGTAGCAAATGATCTACGTGATCAAGAAGTATACGTAGTGCAATCTCTTTCTTCCCCTGTAAATGATAACCTTATGGAGCTTCTGCTTACAATTGATGCAGCAAAGAGATCTGGAGCCAAGAGAATAACAGCTATTATTCCTTATTACGGATACAGTAGGCAGGATAGGGTTATTAAAAACAATAATATGCAATCTGCTTTAAGTGCTAAATTAACTGCAAATCTTATTCAAACAGCTGGTGCAAACAGTGTTGCTGCTATTGATTTGCATTCAAGTCAAATTGAAGGTTTTTTTGATATACCAGTTACTAATCTAAGCTGTTTTGAAGTATTTGTTAACTCTATATACAAGGAAAACTTGGCAATAGTTGCGCCTGATGTTGGAGCAATTGGCAGAGCTCGTGCTTTTGCAAAGATTTTAGAGGAAAAACACAAGTTGGATAATGATATTGTTGTAGTAGATAAATATAGAGAAAAAGCAGGTACATCTGAGGTAATGAATGTAATCGGAGAAGTTGCAAACAAAAATTGCGTCATTGTTGATGATATAGTTGACTCTGGCGGAACATTATGTAATGCAGCTCTTGCTTTAAAAAACCGAGGAGCAAAGTCTGTAGTTTCGTGCATTACACATGGAATACTTTCAGGAAATGCAGTTGAGAAAATCTCTTCCTCTTCTCTGGATAAATTAGTAATTACGGACACCGTATTTCACAAATTTGAAAAAAATGATAAGATAG
This sequence comes from Wolbachia endosymbiont (group B) of Horisme vitalbata, assembly GCF_964028625.1. Lineage (NCBI taxonomy): Bacteria > Pseudomonadati > Pseudomonadota > Alphaproteobacteria > Rickettsiales > Anaplasmataceae > Wolbachia > Wolbachia endosymbiont (group B) of Horisme vitalbata. Next base: position 838,454 of record NZ_OZ034797.1, on the reverse strand, counting down.
AGGTTGTTTCAATTGCAAATATTTTAATTTGCTTTATGCAAGGAGGTAAAAGTGCCAGCTAGATCAACAGAAGATGTTATCACTTCGTTAATAGAATTTGCAAATAAGAGAAAAATAACAATTACTAAAGAAGAAATGCTTAAAACTGCACAGCTTGTGAGGATTAAGTTATCCGATGATGAGATTCAATACTACTCAAAAGAACTGACAATGCTGGATTGGATACATGATACTTTGTTGAAAGTTAATACTGAAGGTGTTTCTCCTATGCGTTATGGAACTATAGATAAGGATGTCCATGTACGCGATGATATTATAAATTCTCAAAACATTAAAGAAGAAATATTATCCAATACAAAATCGGAGCATGGGTATTTCGTAGTACCGAAGGTTATAAACGATTAAGATAAAGCAAGATTTATACCGATTTTATAGATCTACTTTCAAAAATAAGACCAATCTGGTAAAGAAGCATTCGTTGGAGTAAAAACCATTTTTTGATTTTTCTTTACTAAATCTACTAAATATAATTTAGAGTTGCTTGGTGATTCTGCGTTAGTAAAGATAATTTCTCTGCCATTTGGTAGCCATGCCGGAGATTCAATTTTATGTCCCTCTGAAAGCAAGCGCTCTTCTTTGCCATCTGGCTTCATAACTCCTATGTAAAATTTTCCTGACTGAATTTTTGTAAAAGCTATCAGATCTCCTTTTGGCGACCAAACAGGTGTAGCATATCTTCCATTTCCAAAACTAATTCTCTTGGGTTTTTTGCTTTTTTTAGTGAAATCTATGATATATAGTTGCTGACTTCCACTTATATCAGAACTAAAAACCATGTACTTTTGATCTGGAGACAAAGAGGGAGAAGTACTTATAGCTGAACCTTTAGTAATTTTTTTTGTTCGTTTACTGCTTAAGTCTAGAGATAATATATTTGTTTCACCACTCAATGAGTGGGAAATAAAAAGAGATTTACCATCAGGAGAAAATCTTGGTGCAGAAATAACTCCTTCAAATGCGCTGATTATTGATTCAGTGTTATCTTTTAAATTTTTTAATATTATATAACTTTTACCATTTGTGTATGAGATATAAACAATACCCTTTCCATTTGGTGAAAATCTTGGTGTTGACACAAATTTCTCACCATTTGTTAAGTACTTTATATTACTTCCATCTTGATTCATCACAGCAATTTTACGGACGGATTTGTAATTGCTATCTTTTTCTTCAGCGATATATGTAATTTTTGTATTGAAATGCCCTTTCTCACCAATTAATCTATCATGTATCACATCTGAAACAAGATGACTAATTTTCCTCCAGTCTTTTGCTAGAAAAACAACTGACTGAGTAAGTAATTCTCTGTTTGTAAAGCTGTCAGATAAACGAAAAGATAGCTCTAAATTTCTGTTTGATACTTCACTTAAACTTACTGTGACCACAGTATCGCTTTTCCAAGACTCAACTTTCGTGTTACGTTTCACATTAAATAAGCCACAATTAGATAGATTTGTTTCAATTACTTTTGTGATGCTTTCACTTAGCTCACTTTCCACTTCTGTCTTGCATGCACATTTAGATACAACAAGATCAATATTACCAATATTGCTTTTTTTTATATCAACATATAAAACAGCTTTTGTGGAATAAGGAATAAATAACGAAATAAATAACACCAATTGAACGAATAGCTTCATTAGATTTCTTGCATTACCTCCTGTCATCTCAGCAAATAGCTTACTTTTGAAGTTAAACTGCATGACAGTAGAGTAAATCAATTTCTGCAGTACTTGACACTGGAATCCAGAAATTTGACTGCAAGTAAGTGCACTGAGGTGGCAAGCATAGAAGTAGCTGTTTTATTCTAAAATAAACGTCTTTGACAAGGTTGCATGAAAAACTGGATTCCAGTGTCAGAGCACTGGGATGACACTCTACTGGTGGAGATTGCTCTAAAACTACAATGTTTGCCTGGGCGTTGAGATGGCACCCTTCTGGTAGATTCAAATCACAATGTTTGTATAGTTGTGTCATCTGACACTGATTTTTTTTTACGGATTCCAGTATTGCATGCTGAAATAACATCAAAGAATACATTGTTAACTTCTTACTCAAATAATGGTTAATAAAAAGAGGTATATTTCTATACCTGTTCTATTTGGACTTCAATTATAGGTCTTTTTAGTAAATATTCCTTTAAGATACTAAATATTGAACTTTCAATCTTATTTCTTATTTTTTTTATCGGTTGTGGACTAAATGCTGACTCAACCTTCTCTATGATCTTTTGCATAATGGCTGCATCTTCTTGCGCTTCGAAAACACCAGGTGCAAATACTTTTGGCTTAGCGAGCAATTTGTTTTTCTTATTCACAATTGCTGTTACTACAATAACCCCAGCATCTCTCATTCTCTCACGCATCTTTATAACGCTGCATTCTGGATGGCGTAGCAACGTACCATCAATACCAAAGTAGTCAACATCAATTGAACTAACTTTTTCTCCATTCTCCAAATTAACAATATCACCTGGTGCAATCATTATTGCTTTTTTCACACCGCACTCTTTAGCGAACTTTACATGTGCATCCGTATGAATATACTCACCATGAACTGGAATAGCTATCTTAGGTTTTATCAAAGAATACATTTCCCTTAGCTCTGCTTTTACTGGATGTCCGGAAGCATGAACATTCTCTGTTTTTTCAGTAATAACTTCCACTCCCATCTCAATAAAGGCATTGAGCATGTTATGTGCACGAGTTTCATTGCCAGGAATGATTTTTGATGAAAAGATCATAGTATCATCTTGCTGCATTTTAAATGCTTGATGACTCTTAGCGGCAAGTCTTGCGGTAGCTGCCAGTGGCTCACCTTGACAACCTGTGCAAAGTAGCACCAGCTTTTCCCTTGGAAAATTTACTGCCTCCTTTGCTTCTAGAAACTCAGGAGAATCAGTTAAATAACCACTATCCTGCGCAACTTTCACTATTCTCCATAAAGATCTGCCAAGTAAAACCACTTTTCTATTTAGTGCTTTTGCAGCTTGGCTTATTGTTTCAATTCGCGCCACATTCGAGGCAAATAGCGAGACAGCAACCAATTTTTTAGACCGCTTTATTATATTGTAAATATTATCATAAATTTCACTTTCTGATTCAGGGTCGTGTTTGCTCAGTATGTTTGTTGAATCACAAATTGCTGCAAGTAGATCACCTTTATCGCCAATTTCTTTTAAACGCTCTATATTAGAAATTAATCCAACAACAGGTTTTGGATCAAATTTCCAGTCCCCAGTATGAAGTGCACTACCTGCTTCAGTGCTAATTAATATTGAATTTGCCTCAGGAATTGAGTGAGTTACATTTATAAACTCAACGGTAAAAGGACCCAAATTTATGCTGCCATTTATGTCTACCTCTTTCACAGGTACCACACCTTCCAATCGAAATTCTTTCAATTTTTCTTTGAGAAAGTTAACCGTAAACTTTGTTGTATATATGGGACATTCTAACTCTTCCCACAGATGAGGCACTGCACCACAGTGATCCTCATGTGCATGTGTAATTATTATTCCAAGCAAATCTTTTTTTCTTTGAGCAATAAAATCTACATCAGCGATGAGCAGCTCAACACCTGGCATAGTTTCATCTGCAAAACCGATACCAAGGTCGATCATAATCCACTTGCCTTGATAATGATATAGGCTAACGTTCATCCCAATTCTTCCTACTCCTCCAAGAGGAAGAAATAAAAACTCATTTTTGTTTATGTTCATTAATTTTAAATTATTAAAATGCGAGGATAGCAAAACTTCGACCTTAAATAAAGGAATTTATCACTTTTGCATAACTTAAAAAAATCTTTTCACTAAAAGAGAAGGCTTTCAAATTGGTAAAAAGAATTAAGTGTATACAGCTACCTCTTTATATCATTTAGCAAATTTCTCATTTTTTTTTTACTTTTCCAAAGAATCCTTCAGATTTCTGCTCTACACTTTCATGTTCCTCTTCCTCAAGCGCTTTTAATAGCTCAATCTGCTTTTGGGTTAAATTCTTTGGATTTAAAGTCTCAACTATTACCTGTACGTATAAATCACCACGAGCATGTGAGTTCATATATGGCATACCCTTTTCCCTACAACGTAGTTTGGTACCAGTTTGAGTGCCTTCAGGGACCTTTACTTTTATTTTAGCTCCATCAATTGATTGAATATCGATTTCACCACCAAGTACTGCTAGTGTCATTCTTATAGGCACTTTACAGTGTAAATCTGCTCTATTGCGAGTGAAGATCTGATGAGTAGCTATTTTCACACATACGTATAAATCTCCGCTTTTTCCACCTCTTGCTCCAGCTTCTCCTTTACCACTGACCCTTACTTTAGCTCCTTCTTCTATGCCTTTTGGAATTGAAACGGAGATATTTACTTCATCTCTTTTACGTCCACTTCCACCGCATTTCTTACATTTATTTTGTATTATTTCTCCTTCCCCATAGCATGTAGTACACGTTCTTTCAATGGTAAAAAAGCCCTGTTGAGTTCTAATTCTACCGCTTCCCTGGCATGTGTTGCACTGAACTGGTTTGATTGCTCCTTCGCTACCTGTGCCTTGGCATGTATTACATTTTATATTTGTCACATAATGTATAGGTGCTTGTATTCCTTTAAATGCATCTTCCAAGGTAATTTTAAGGTCGTAGCGCAGATCTGCTCCAGATACTCCTGTTGTACTTCTTTTTGTTCTTGACCTACTTGTACTGCCGCCGAATCCTCCACCAAAAAAATCGTTAAATATATCGCTAAAATCCCCTCCAGCTTGGCTGAAATCAAATCCACCGGAAGCACCATCGTGACCATAACGATCATAACCTGCTCTTTTTTCAGAGTCAGATAGAACTTCATATGCAGCTGTTACTTCTTTAAATTTTTCCTCTGCTTCCTTATTACCAGGATTTCTGTCAGGATGATATTTTAATGCTAGTTTTTTATATGCTTTTTTTATCTCGTCAGTACTAGCATTTCTGCTCACTTCTAGCAGATCATAGTAGTCTTTTTTGTTCATATATAATAGCTCAGTATTTTACCTTTAAAGATAGGTATTACATATATGAATTTCAAGTATGACCTCTATTTCCTATAAAATATGGTGCACCCTGAGCGACTTGAACGCCCGACCTTTTGATCCGTAGTCAAATGCTCTAATCCAACTGAGCTAAGGGTGCTTGCACAAAGCTGACTTTAACAGATTTTATAGCTTATTTCAATTGGTTTAGCTAAAAATAAAACTCTTATCATGTATGAAACCTGTAAGAAATTGTACTAGCTCTCTTAAAGGATAACTTAAGTTAACAGTTTCCAATTACTGTGATTTTAGAACCGCTATCCGAATAAGAGCTTTTCACATTATACTGCCAAGCTGCTAACAAATAGCGGAATGACGGTTATAGTTAAATCTAAACTATTTTGGCTATATCAGAAGACGGGTTATGCAGAAACCTTAAAATACTTCTTGCTTGCCAAGGAGAATAAATACATTCCTACAAACAAGCAGATACTCAATATCGATGCATAGGAAAACTTGAAAATTAAATCTTTAATATATATTGATAAGCATTTACCTGCAGAAATTTTGTATAGTAGTCCAACACAAATAATCGTACTATCAATGACCGATGCTATAATTAAAGTGATGAAATTTGCCATATGAAAATTCAATTTCGACTTTAATTCTTCAAAAACAACTATGCTTGAGAGAAGAGAGATTAAAATTGCAGTATATAGAACCAGTATCATAAAACTAAAATTTTGCAATTTAAAAAGACAGCATATCACTGTACACACTATTAAGCTGTAAGTAGCTTTGCTTCTACCATAAAACTCAACCATTGAGTTTACAACTAAAGTAGCTCCCACAAATAAGGCAGCACATATCATTAATTTATTTGAAGTGTTAAGTAAAGAAAGACTGATAAGCAAGAGTATTGATAAAATGGACATAATCACCTACCCAAATTTAATAATATGCATTTATTTTAATCAGACATTACACATAATGAAAAATTTGTCTAGCGTAATCAAAAGTTATTTAAACTAGTACCTAAGTCTTTCAAATCTATTCTTATAATATCCTTTATATTGAGAGCTTTCTCCTCTGTCACTTTTCCAATACATGAAAAAACTATACCTTTAAACAATTCTTCAAACTTCCGCTGATTTTGCGGGGCAATGGTTACTAATATTCTACTTTGCGATTCAGAAAACATTATTATCTTGTTTATTATGTCTGTATTTTGTGTTTTTCCTATTGGTACTAGTGAAAGATCAATTTCAGCACCAAGGTCTCCTGCAATTAGCGATTTTGCCAAAGCAATAATTAAGCCGCCTAAGTTTGGTGCAATTGCAGAGACAATTATGCCATCTTTTATTGCCTGGTTGTAACGTTCATACAACTTCCTAGCGCTCTTTGCATTAACTTTTGGCACGTTGTTATTATCTATTCCACTATATAACTGATATTCAGATCTACCAAGCTCATCGTGGGTTGTACCAAGCACATATATCAAGTCCCCTGGCATTTTCACATCAAGCGATACCGCATTTTCAATATTGTCTATAACTCCAATTGCTGAAATGAGTAGTGAAGGTGGTGCAGATATCATCACTTTCTCGCCATTTTCGTCATATCCCTTGAAGTCATTGAACATACTGTCTTTTCCGGATATGAATGGCGTTTTAAATGCAGTTGCAAAGTTGTAACAAGCCTCTGCAGATCTCTTTAGTTGCCACAATCTTTCTGGATTATAAGCATCGCACCAGCAAAAATTGTCGAGCAACGCTAGATGATTTATATTTCCTCCTGCAGCTACGTAGTTGCGTATTGCAGTGTCAATCGCACATGCTGCCATGTGATAAGTGTCAATTTCTCCATAACTTGAGCCAAATCCCTGCGATTTTACAACACCTTTGTTTGAAGAAAGGACTGGCCTCGAGACAACAGCTTCACTGCACACTCTTCCCTTGCCTTGCAGTGGTTTCAGTATTGACGATCCTTGAACCTCATGGTCATATTGCACCACTATAAACTCTTTGCTGCGTATGTTTGGTCTGCTTAGCATTTCTTTTAGTGCAAAGGTGTCATTCCAGTGCTTGACACTGGAATCTATCTCAAGCTCAACTCTGCCATCGCACGTATTTTTACATAAAGTTTTAGATTTATTTGCAGACAAAGCCTGCTGGATTCCAGTGTCAAGCACTGGGATAACAGGAGAGAATTCTGGAATGACAGCGTATGGGTTAGATTTTCCAGACCATGGCTTTGTCTGTAAATGCATTTTAGGATTACCATCATGCAGAAATTCAGTTTCGATGTCCATTATTACTGCCCCTGGGGGACATTTAACAACGGCTTTGCCACTTTTGTTGAATTCTCCAATTACACAGACCTCCACATCATGTGTTTTCATGATTTGCTTAAACGCAGGAAGATTTTCTTCTGGCACTGCTAAGGTCATTCTCTCTTGTGATTCTGATATCCATATTTCCCACGGAGCCATACCATCGTTTTTAAGGAGAACCTTGCTCAAATCAACTTCAAATCCGTCTTTTCCCATTTCACCAATGGACGATGATAGACCGCCTGCTCCATTATCCGTTATTGCATTATAAAGACCAAGATCTCTTGCTTTTACGACGGCGTTGGATAATTTTTTTTGTGTTATAGGATCACCAATTTGCACAATTGTTGAAGGGCTGTTTCCCGACAATGCCTCTGAAGAAAAAGTTGCACCGTGAATTCCGTCCCTTCCAACTCTTCCACCAATAATTACGATTTTATCACCGTTTTTGGGTTCTTTTATGTGTGAAGGTGCATTATTTATATTCCGTGGAATAATTCCGATGCTTCCAACAAAAACTAATGGCTTTCCACAGAATCTATCGTCAAAGTATACCGATCCAAGTTGCGTTGGAATACCGGAGCAATTACCAGCAACATTAACACCGTGAATCACTTCTTTCATTATATATTTTGGTGGTAAGATTTTATCAGTACGCTCTTTATCTCTATAAAGTTTGCCTTTTGATTCTTTGGCAAAGCAAAAGTAATAAGTATTCATGATAGGTTCTGCACCTTTGCCAAAACCGACTATATCTCGATTAACTCCAAGCACTCCAGTCATTGCTCCACCGAACGGATCGAGAGCTGAAGGACTATTGTGAGTTTCAACTTTATCTACAATCAAGTAATCGTCATCAAAAATTATTCCTCCTGCGTTGTCGGAGAAAACTGACACGCATATGTTAGAATTTATCTCACGCGTTGCACGCTTAATATAATGAGCATATAGACCATCTTTTATTTCATCAATAGGGGAGCAAAAAATATTGTGTTTACAATGTTCAGACCAAGTCTGTGCCAGAGACTCAAGTTCAATATCATATGGATTTCTACCGAGTTTTTTAAAGTAATCCTTTATAGCTTTCATTGCTGCCAGCGAGAGCCCTAAAGTGCCATTACCATCGATTCCATCTCTGCTGATTTTTTCAAGCTCTTGGTCACTTACATTGAGTTTGACAGATTTTGCTCCATTATTACCTGGTGTCATCCCAGTGCTTGACACTGGAATCCATTCTTTTTTTTCCTGGTCACGCGCTGTAATGACAACAGGTGGGGTATTTGGTTTACTGTAATACTTCCAATGGCAATTGCCGTTTTCTTTATAGACAAGTTTGCAATATTCAGTAATAGGATTGAATTCCTGTTTTATGTCATCTTCGGTTGGAAAACCTCCTTGACTTAGAATCAATTTTGAACTTCTTGCCTTGATAGAAACACTTTCATCAATGTGGCCTTTGCTCATTAGATATTCTCTAACAATTTGTTTTGCCGTGTTTCCTACGTTATCGGTCATGCCAGGTAAAAAGCTTATCTCCAAGCCCCACTTTTCTTGTGATTCTATGAAGTTATATTGAAGGTTTTCATTGTAGGAATAATAACGGCAGTCTTGTATGACTTTATTATAAAATAGCCCACAAATTTCTTCATGTAATTTTGATGGTAATTCTTTGCTTATGTAAATCAAGTAAACATTAACTACCCTTCTGCGGCCAACTTGTTCACATTTATTAAAAACTTCTATTCTGATGTTTGCCATGTAATATTGTGAAAGACTTTAATATATCATAGCATAAGAAACTGCGAGCACATTTATATTTTAAATAATTTCTATACAATAAAAGTGTTGTATTAATTGTTACTGTTAGTGGGAAGAGTTTTTACTGTTAATGTGAATGAGTCCCTTTTTGATGTTCTGGTTCAGCACATATTTTCTGAATATGAAAGAGAAAAAATTCCCGAGATAAAGATCATACTTCCCTGCAAGAGGGATGTGATAGCATTGCTGAGTGCATTCAAGAATTACAGAACTATAATTTTGCCAGAGATAGTTTCACTAGAAAACATTGATGAAGAAGATTTAATATTAAATCTTGATAGAGTTAAAGTTATTAACCCGACAAAGAGAACGCTGCTACTCATTCAATTTATATTGGAGTGGAATAAAAAACACAATGATAGTTTTCCAATCGATCTAGTTTACAGTTTGCCGTCATTACTTCAATATACCCAAATAGCGGATTGTTATCAGCTTGATGAGCATTCGAAGAAAATGGAGAATTTCATAAACTTACTTATCAAAACTTGGAGTAACACTTTAAAAAATTTAGGAGTAGTAGATATACTAAAGCATAAGAGTGACTACATAAACAATATGATAGCCTCCCTGAAGAAAGATCAGCATATGATCTTTATTGGAATTGGAAAGGAGGAGATTTATAAGTTGTTGATTAAAGCTGTATACGACCTGCCATTTGGAAAGATAATTTTACCTAATCTGAATTTGAAAATTAAAGAGAAAGATTGGCAATCACTTGATAAAAAACATTATCAATATTGCCTGAAAGATCTGCTCGATTATTTAAGTATAGGCAGAGAGGATGTAAGTTTTCTGCCAGAAGCGTGTTCTGATGTCATTCCAGTGCCCAGACACTCGGATCCAGAAAACTTAACTTTAAATGAGTGCACCAGGTGGCTGTACAATAGAAACTGGATTCCAGTGTCAAGCACTGGAATGACATCATCTACTACTCAAATTACCTGCAAATTACAATGTTCGTACACTAAAAATCAGAGGGCTGGGATGACAGGCAGTCCTGAACTAGATTATGTCTTTGATACAACTGCCGATCTAAGTAAAGTTAGTAATGGATATATTGGCAATATTGAAGTCATCACTTGTGATTCCAGAGAGGAAGAAGCACAGGTGACGTCACTAATTATGGAGAATGAAGGTTATGAAAACGTTTCTTTGGTTGTTTTTGATAAATTACTTGCAGTTCGTATGGTGTGCCCCATATCGAAAAACTATTCTTATGTGACGCTTCTGCTTTATAGTATTGAGATTTTGAACTCAAAATGGAACGGTGTGGCATTGCTTTCTCTTCTTAAACATAGGCTAGTGACTTTTGGTTACGCTCAAGAAGAGTACACTCGTATTTTATCTGAGTTTGAGATAGAAGTATTGCGTAGCTTTGATATAAATGGTCTTAAGGATATTATCAACGCTATTAGTACTTGTAAAAAGCTAAGATATAAAGAAGATATATTAATTATTATCAGTAGATTAGAAACTATATTTAATCTTTTACTTAATCTTATAAATTATCCTATTTCTGATATAGCAGCAGCACATTTACAGTGTGTTAATGTGCTTTCTAATGTGAATTTTCTAGAGCTAAATGGTGAAATAGGTAATTTTACTCGTGATTTCTTAAATGCATGTGACGGTATAGCAATTGAGTGTTCCTTAGAGTTATATAGTCAAATCCTGATATTATTTTTAAAAAGGAAGTTTTTTTCTCCAGAAAATAACTTTGATAAATTTAGCTTATATCAAAATAAAGTTGTAATACTTGCTGGATTTAATGATATACCAAATTTTCAGAATCCGTTTTTGAGTGCACTGAATAGAGAAAAATTTAACCTTCCTTCTGTGCAAGAAGAGCAAGGGTGCTTTTTGTATACTTTGCGCAATTTATTTGGTGCCGGCAAGGTTTATATTACGAGGCTAGTGAGTGATAGAAAATCAATTCTATTGCGCCGTTTGGAGGTTCTGTTACAAGAACCAAAATATCCTTATCGCAATTGGCTAAGAATATTAAATACACCTGAGTGCATTGTTCCATGTACTCAGCCTATGCCAAAACCTCAAGCCAAAGTCAGAGAAGAAAAAATGCAAGTGATGTCTTGCAGTGCGGTAGAAAAACTGATTCGTAACCCTTATTCATTTTATGTTGAATACATACTGAACCTTAGACAGTTGAAAGACTTAAATTTTAAGCCATCGATATTGGAGTTTGGCACTATGGTACACAATATTTTTGCAAGATATTTACGCAACGAAAAGTCGCTGATGAGTATTGCACGAGAAATATTCTCGTCTAATCGATTCCACTTTTCAAATATGTGGTGGGTAAGGTTGCAGAGGATAATTCAATCTTTTGTTGAGTTTGATAGGACTGGAAACAATCAAGTTGAGTTGGAGAAGAGCTTTTCCTATCCGATATTTCATATTCCAGCGCGTGACACACAACTGCGCGGATGCTGTACAACTTCCACTAAGAATAAGGGTGTCATCCCAGTGCTTGACTACTTGGATCCAGAAAATTTGATTGCAAATGAACACACCAGACAATTGTGTAATAAGAGCTGGTCAGAGACTCGAATGACAGAAGAAATTTTATTGACAGCAAGATGTGATAGAGTTGAGTATCTACCAGGTGGGCAAGTAGCAATTATAGACTATAAACTTGGTTCACCACCTTCCAATGAGGAAGTTATGTCAGGATTTTTCCCGCAATTAATTTTACAAGCTTTAGCAGTGGAATACACAACAAAAAAAGAAGTCTCGGAGCTTGCTTATTGGAAACTTGATTATGATAAAATAAAGGTTATTGCTTTGAAAGATTATAGACAAAAAATGCATGAATTTCAGAATATTCTACCAGATTTCTTATCTAATTATTTAATAGATACTACTCCCTTCATTGCCTCTCCTTATTTTGATAAATTCCTGAGATTTAACATCTACAAACAACTAGAAAGGATAGGGGAGTGGTTATAAATTATATCTCCTCTCATCCAGATCAAAATAGCTGGTTGTACAGCTGGTTTACTAAGTGCAGTAGGAGAATTACTAGATTGTGATATAGACTCATCTTTGCTAGACTCAAACAACCATAAAAAAACACTAAAAAGTGATTCAATCAATTTTAGCCATTAAAACTTGAATAGTGGCTAAAATAGCTTTAAATTGTATATTTATTTTAGGAGGGGTATATGCCATCACAAAAACAGCTAAATGCGCAGCTAATTGATGCTGCTAAAAAAGGACAGCTAGATTTTGTTCAGCAAGCTATACAGGGTGGAGCAATTATTAATACAATAGATGATGATTATGGGAGAACTGCTTTAATATGGGCTGCTGACAATGGTCAACTAGAGATATTACAATACTTGATAGAAGAGGGAGCAAATGTTAATGCAGAATCTCCGGGAAACATAACTGCTCTAATTCATGCTGCTGCCCATGGTCATCTTGAGGTAGTACAACTTCTAATAGCAAATGGAGCTGATTTAAATGTGAAACGTAAAGGTCAATTCTCTGCCCTAACATATGCTATTGTAAATGGCCATACGGAGATAGCAAAGCTTCTAACTAGATATCATTTAATAGCTAATCTTGATATGTCAATACCTCGCTTGCCTCTTCCTACTTGTATACCAGAGTTATCATCTTATTGGTATGACTGTAAGGATGAGCTCAATAAAATGAAGGAAGAAGATAGTGAATTATATAATTTTCTTGTAAGTAAGAGAATTAATGAACAGGTAAGAATTTGGACAGAGAGTGAGACAATACGAAATATTTCACAAGATAGATTAAATATAGAATACTCAATCTATGCTAAAGATTTAACAGGTAAAATAGAATTAGTGATATTTTTTCTTAACAACAGGGAAATAATCAATTCTTTATCGCGGTATTATAAGGTAAGAATTCAAACAATTGATCAGGTAAAAAGGCTACTTGATCGTTTCACAAGAGAACATGTAGAGCTTGAAGTAGAAATTGTTCCAGCACAATTAAACTTTAATACTCAAGAGTTACAACCCCCTAAACTAAAAACATTATCATTTGCACAAATGATTAACAATCATGCAGGATTATTTTCAGCTGCCAAAAATGGTCAATTAGAAACAGTAAGATACCTGATAGAAAAACAGAAAGAAGATATTAATTCAACAGATCACTATGGAAGAACTGCTCTAATGTGGGCTGCTGGAAGTGGCTATTTAGAGGTAGTACAGTACCTGATAGAAACAGCAAAAGCAAATGTTAATGTGAAAGATGGCTATGAAAACACTGCTCTGAATTATGCTACTAGAAACGGGCATTTAGATGTAAAAGAATATCTGAAAGGTTACATACAAAAAGAACTGCGGAAGAAATACGTCTGCATTGGCGTGAGTGGTGCAATAGGTTATGTTGCAGGTATGACAATATCATGTTCTGCGGGAGCAGCGATTGCAGTTTGTGCAGCATCAGCTACCATTAGTCTAGCGTTAGGTGCAATTTTTGGTTATACAGTTGTAGAAGTAAAAAAAGAGAAAGCAAACACAGGTATAGCTTCTGCGCTTAAAGATGTTTTCACTATTCAAGCTCTAAGTAGAATAGCCTTATAGAGAGTGAAAGTAGGTTTATTGCTTAAGGTTGCATGATTGCCTTAATAACAATAAAAAAATAATAGAAGCAAAAGATATGGCTTGAAAGTTTTCTAAGGTCTTCACTAAAAATGTCTCAACTTGACACTGAAATACAATTTGATTTAACTAATCATATATGTAGGTAATGTCAAACACTAGAATGAGGAAATATGGATAAAAAAGTTAGAATAGAATCAGATAGCTTAGGAGAAGTAAAAGTACCAAGTGAACATTACTGGGGAGCGCAGACTCAGCGTTCTTTGGAAAATTTCAAAATTGGTACAGAGAAAATGCCAGAGCCCCTGATTAAAGCGCTAGCAATAGTAAAACTTGCAGCAGCACGTGTTAACATGAAGCAGGGTAGCATAGATAATAGAGTAGGGGATGCAATCTGCTCAGCTGCAAAGGAAATAATAGACGGTAAATTTAATAATCAATTTCCACTTGTTGTTTGGCAAACCGGGTCTGGGACGCAGACCAATATGAATGTGAATGAAGTGATCAGCAATCGTGCAATAGAAATTTTGGGCGGTGATTTAGGTAGTAAATCTCCAGTGCATCCAAATGATCATGTAAACTGTGGTCAGTCATCAAATGACACTTTTCCAACAGCAATGCATATAGCAGTAGCAGAACAAATAGACCGCTTGCTTATTCCCAATCTTGAAGAATTATATAAAGCGCTAAATAATAAGGTTCATGAATTTAAAGATATAATAAAAGTAGGGCGTACTCATCTGCAAGATGCAACTCCTCTAACACTTGGGCAGGAATTTTCTGGCTATGCAGTTCAGATTAAAAAGGGAATAGAGAGAGTAAAGTCAACTCTAAGCAATGTATATGAACTTGCACAAGGTGGCACTGCAGTTGGCACGGGAATCAATACTAAAAAGGGTTTTGCTGAGGATTTTGCTAAAGAAGTGGCAAAAATCACTAATTTTCCATTTATTTCAGCAAAAAATAAGTTTGAAGCACTAGCAGCAAATGATGCTTTAGTTGAGCTCAGTGGAGCACTCAATACAGTAGCAGTAAGCTTGATGAAAATTGCAAATGATATAAGGTTACTTGGTTCTGGTCCAAGATGTGGAATTGGAGAAATAATGTTACCAGAAAATGAGCCTGGCTCTTCAATCATGCCGGGTAAGGTGAATCCAACTCAATGCGAAGCAGTGACTATGGTATGTGCTCAAGTTATGGGAAATCATGTTGCAGTGACAATTGGTGGCTCAAATGGTCACTTTGAATTGAACGTGTTTAAGCCGGTGATAATTTACAATGTTTTGCAGTCTATAAGACTTTTAGCTGATACAAGTTTAAATTTTGCAGAGAAATGCGTAGTTGATATTAAAGCAAACGAAGAAAGAATAAAGGATTTACTAAATCAGTCGTTAATGCTAGTTACTATATTAAATACGCATATAGGATATGACAATGCAGCAAAAATAGCGAAGCTTGCTTATAAAGAAAATATCACTCTAAAAGAAGCAGCAGCAAAACTTCAACTGCTCACTGAGGAGGAGTTTGAAAGGATAGTGAAACCAGAGGAGATGGTAGGTTAAACTACCACCTTTTTTAGGGTTCTGTCGCATTTGTAGGGAAGTAGAAAGAAGAATGATATAATTGTCTAAAAAAAAAGCAAAGATGTTTCGTATCAATCAAAAATTGTTGCCATATTTCAAAGGATTTAGCTTTTCAGCGGATGTTATCTGTATACATGAAATGTCGATTCTCTTTGAGCTATCGAGATTTGGAAGAAATGATGAGTATAAGGGGAGCAAAATGCTACGTTACAAAGGTGGGTTATCACCACTGATAGATGAGGCAGTAAGGAAAAGAAAGAAGCAGGTTGGTAGTAGTTGGAGAGACTTACATTAAATTAAACGGTAAATGGGTTTATTTATATACTGTAGACTTGTGTGTTAGTAGAGACAAGTCTGCAGCACTTGCATTCTTTCGTAAAGCCTTCAGGAGTAACTATCTTCCTGAGAAAATTGTAATTGATAAAAGCGGCAGTAATACTGCTGCTCTTGATGATTTGAATGCAGAAATTTCTGAAGATTACAGTTCTTCAAATAAAATATCTAAATAATATTGTTGATAGATTTATCAAAAAACTAATAAAGCCAATGCTTGGGTTTAAAAGCTTCCATTCCGCAAAAGACCTGCTGCGAATCAAGCGATAAAAAGAAGGAAAGGAGGGTGACTAAAATGAAGGTTAACTAAAAGGCGTGCTTAAGATTGGCTTTGTTGCATAGCTAGTGTTGGTTGAGGTTATTGTAAGAAGAAAAGCTTTTTAATATATGGCTACTAACGCATTTTGTTGTAAAATAGGCATTTTTCAAACAAGTACAACTTATGCCACAAAAAATGAGAGTAAGTAACCAAAGAGAATATAACGAGTTTCTCAAAAAAAGAGGAAATGTTTTTCATTTTGTTAATCAAGCCATAGAAAATTGGTATGAAAATAGTCCAAAAGTTGCAGGTGGCAATAACACTTATAGTGATAAAGTTGTAATTTTAATACACATAATAGTTCATCTTTTTAGAATTGGCTTGAGACAAGCTGTAGGTTTTGTAAAAGGTTATATGGTACAAATAGGCAAAAAACTTAAGATTATCAGCTATACACAAGCTTCCAGAAGATTTAAAAAGCTTAATTTGAAGATTGATGACCATAGAAGCAATAAAGATGATCTGGAAAATGTTGAAATTGCCGTAGATAGCACTAGAGTTAGTATCTACAATAATAACGGTGGGCATAGTAAGCTTAATATTCGAAAAAGAAAATACAGTGGTTATGGTCAAGTAAGAAAATTACATGTTGTTTTAAACATAAATGATAAGAAAGCAATAAGCATGAACTACACTAGTGGTGTTGCTGTAGACTATTTGCCGGTCTGCGATATGTTAGAAGAAGTCAGTGATAAATATAACATTTGTTCTATTCGAGCAGATGCGGCTTATGATATAAAAAGTGTGTATAAAGAATGCAGAAAATACAATATTGTGCCTATTATTCGCCCTAGGAAGGATACTAAAATTTGTTTAGCTGACTACTTATCAGAAAGAAACAAGTATATTAGTAGAATTAGGTCATATGAGAATTATGAAGATGGTATTAATGAATGGAAGAAAAAAGTTAAGTATGGAGCACGGTCTTATATTGAAGTCTTTTTCTATAGGTTGAAGCAAATATTTGGGTTTGGCTTGAAAAATAAATCAGAGGTAAATCGTGAAAAAGAGCTGTTAATTAAGTGCTACTTATTGAACAAATTTACTGATATAGGTATGGCTGAATTTAAATTAGCTGCGTAAATTCACTGTGATTTACATGCCTATCAGTGCTATGCAACAAAGCCCTTAAGATTTACAATACCAGCAATAATATTGAATCTCAGGTTATATTTTTTCTGAAAATTGCGATAAACATTCGACATAATCTTAAATATCTTTATCTCTCGTATCTTGTTTTCTACTCTCATTCTAAATGATGCTAATCTTCTATTATGCTCTTTCTGCTCTGGAGTTAATGGCTTTTTACGATACTTTTTATATGGAATTATAACATTGCTTTGCAATTTTTGCCAACCTTGATATCCAGAATCGGCATGTTTTATGCTATCAAGTGGTAAATATTTTTCTTGTTTCCTTATGCGAAAATCACTAATTCTACCACGGTATGACTTTGACACTGATAAAATTCTTCCTCCTTCTTCGATAATAATCTCAGTTTTCATAGTGTTGGTTCTTTTTTTTCCTGAATATGATTTCTTCCGTTTTTTACTATCTTCTGGTCTCTGTATTTGCTTCTAAGAAACTTCCCATTAGTTATTCCTGTTGAACTAAGATATAACCGAATTCCTGTGCCTTTTTGATTAAATTTTTTACAACTTTCTCTTTGTAACGTGTTTCATAATAATCTATTCCTCTTTCTACATATTCTTGTCCATACTTCAACATACTATAAAAGATACATGCTAATTTCCTTGCCGTAGCAGTAATCGCTTTTGGTGCACCTAGTCGTTTTTTTAACCTTCTACAATATGCACCTATTCCGCTATTGCTTCTTGATACACAGTGAGCAGCCATTCGAAATGCATTCGCGGCACGATTAATGACTTTACGTGTTCTTGTGCTAAACACTTTTTCCCCTGTAATTTTATTAGCAGGGCTTAGCCCCAACCACGAAGTAAAATGCTTTTCTGATCGCCATTTATTATAGTTAATACCAACTTCCGAAATGATAGTTTGTACAGTTAGTATATCCAATCCAGGAATTTTGGTAAAATCTATACCAGTTACTCGATATAATTCTTCATGCAAAGCAAAGTTTGGTTTACTTTTTCTGTGCTTATTTTTCTCTTCACCTAACTTTTTACTCTCATCAGACTTTGTCTCAAATGTTTTATAATATTCTTAAATGCTCCTGTCACATTCTGCTACTTTTTCCTGATAAATATTATATAGCTCAAATTCTTGCTTTAATGTAAATAGGTGTTCTTTTCTATAGTTTCCTGCTAATGCTTTTGCAATAACAGATTTATCACTTTTTATTCGTCCATCTCTTAGTTCAGCCAATTTTTCAGGATTATTCTCACCATCTATTATTGCTTTAATAATTTGCATTCCAGTTACACCAGTTGTATCGCTTATAACTTTATGTAGTTGAATATTCATTTGTGTTAGCGCTTTTTGCATACGCAAAGTATGTGTAGAAGCATTTTCAATTAAATTTTTACGTTGCCGAACATAACTACGCAATACACACATTTGATCATCTGGCCTAAATGACCCTTGGAGTAACCCGTAACTGTGTAGTTGTTGAATCCATTTGCACATCTGATTTTCTCCCAGGTACATTTTTAACATGTTTTGCGTTTACCAGTTTTACTTCAAATCCGTGTGATTCAAGTACTTGAAACAAAGGAATCCAGTACACTCCTGTTGACTCCATGGCTACTGTATTAACTTTACATTTTTTCAACCATTTTGTTATGTTGTAGAGATCTTACGTAAAGCAGCTAAATTTTTGTATACGTTGTTCATCGCTTCCTTCGGGTACACATACATAATGTACAGCCGAGCCAACATCGATTCCTGCTGCATTAGATCTCTAATTTACTTTTGAACTTTGCCATTTTTAATCTCCATTATATAATAATCCATAATTGAGAAGTGCTTAAGCTTGGGACGGTTGAGTTATACATTCTTCTAATCGAGGTAGCCCAAAAGGCTCAATCAGTGGTTCGACCGTTCCTCCAAAGCCACGCTGTCCTACGGGCACTTAAGTCACCATTGCACAGTTCGGCTATAACTGCAAAAAGCTCTTCTCTACAAAATTATACATAAAATTTGCTATACACTCAGCTAGGAAGTTTCTTTTTGGTTTGACAGGTTTTATCTGTCCGGCGCTGTTCTGTAACATCAGCCAGAATCTTTAGTATTTTTTCTGATGTCATACTTCTATCTTTTGTTATAGTCACTTTTTTGGCGAGTAATGGCTCTATTCTCTTAAGTAACCTACATACATTTGCGTTGTGTACATTGAATAGGCATCCTAAAAATCTATGCGTTATGTAAGTGCGATAGTACAAAATTACGCAAAACAACTTATCTTCCAGAGTTGGTAGTTTTGATCTTCTACCATGACACTTTTTCTGTTTTTCAAGTTTTTCCCATTCAGACCTCACTTTTTCCACCACCTTTTCGAACTCCTCTATAGTTAAACCTGTTATATTACGAAAGTTTCTTGGGTGTTTTTTCATATTATAGTAACTAAAGCTCATTTTTTTCCTTACTTGATCTGCTTATTCTTCTTCTACCTCTCTCACATCATTTTTTCAATCACCTTTTGCAGCAGGTCTTTAGAAGAAACAGATGTACAAGCTTATGCTGCTTCTACTCCAGAATCTACAGAGACAGAAAGTTCTTTTTTTAGTAACTTGTTTAGTATACTTATGAAGCCTTTTTCTTTAATAGGGTCATTTTTTGGTAATTTCTTTTCATGGTTGTTTGGATCTGATGAACCATCAACTGAATCTGATCAAATAATTGCACCAAGTAACTCAGGAGGAGAGGAGCTAACAAACTATCAAGAGGGTGATAATAATATTATATAATAGATTTCTTGCATAACTGGAATGCAAAGAAAAATCAGTTTCAAGTGGCCCGGGAGTGTTAAATAAACCATACGCGTCAAGTTAAGGAAATACTGTCAAATATAGCAACATTTAAAGAGGGTATTTTATTTGTTACATTTATTTTTTAGGAAATTCTTGCCTAAAATAATGTAAATTATTAACTTAACTACTTAATATATAAAATAGTTTTTTGCCATTTTCTTCCCTCATTATGTCACTTTTCCTTAACTTGACGCGTATGGTTAAATAAACCATACGCGTCAAGTTAAGAGATTGTGAGCAAATTTAGAGAAGTTAAGGTGGATACTCTAGTTTTTCTGTACTTGTCTTTTAATGAAAACTGCGACCAAGTTATGGTAAGCTTTTTGAGAAAAATATTTAAGCCTTTAATTTTATTATTTAGTGCTAAAAATAACTCTCTAACCCGTCTTTTTAGCTCAATAAATGCCTTTGTTAAGCTAAGCTCCGTATTTTTTTTCAGTTCTGTGCAACCCACTATTCCATGAAATATAAGAATTGCACACAATTTGGCATATAGCTCACATAATACTCTGTATGGCTTTCCTCTCAGCTTATCAAGCCTTATATTACTCTTATATAATTTGAACAATAATTCAATTTGCCATCTTATTCGGTAAACTACTAGTATTTGCTCAGCATTAATCTTACTTTTTGGAACATTAGTTATAAATATCGACCAATTTAGTAACTTTTGGTTCCTTTGAGAAGATGTGTATCCATGTGATCTTGCTAACCTATTAGCCTTTCTTCTTCTAGCCATAGCTTGTTCTTCAGTTAGTTTTTTAAATATAATTCTTACTTTAACCCTTGTCTCTTTTCCTAACAATACCTCCTGTTCTAGAAAAGATCGATCTCCCAAATGTTCTAGTAAATCTATTTTTTGACCTGTCTCTATATCATATATGTTAGTATCGGATTTATAACGACTTATGAAATAAGCTCCTATTTCATTGATTTGTTTAAAAGAACTTGGCACAAAATAACCCAAATCAGATATTAGTAAATCGTTGTTCGATATATTGCTTAAATGGCTTCTATAACCCTGATCTGACCTTATTCCCTCAGTTATATTAAGCTGGTCTAATGTCTGGTTTAGGTAGTCAAAAACTAATTGTAACTTTATTCCAGACTTAGTATTGCTTTCATAACCACTGTAGCTGGTACCATAACCTTTATACATTTCTTCCATACTGTTAGGTAAGCTAATGTAGCTGCTGTCTAATAATTTAACACCTCCAAAGTGCTTCAAGATTCTGCAATCAACTTGTAAGGTATTTTTAAGTAACGTTAAAGATTCATTATACATTCTTTTCATAAATTCCACTGCTTCCTTGGTAAATCTAAAGTCCAGACCTTGTTTTGTTATATTTATCGAGTCTTCATTCAATAATTGACACACTGTCTCTATACTACAATTATCAACCCCTATATTACCCAAAACGATGGCTTTTATGAACGACGAGCCTTTTAGCTTCCTCTTTCTTTTTATGAACCCTGTTGTAGCTGAGATTTTATCTGCTTTTTCATTAAAAAATTCTTTGAGCTTTTTTGAGATGCAAACTATTCTTTTCATTGTATAAGTTCTCCGTTTTCTTTGTTAGATTTAAGAGAACTTATATCTTTTTTTTCTCTTCCTTACACTAAGTTTATTACCACAGTTCCTTAACTTGACGCGTATGGTTGGTTGTAACTGTGAACACAATAGCTTCATAATACACCTCATTCAATTAGTTGTTGTGATTTCAATCTTGCAGTTGTAATTTTAGAAGAATTTTCAATATACTTTTTTAACTCTAGTTCTTGTGCTAGACTTATAGATATCCAGAACTTTGGACCAATACGTCGTGCATCAACAAACTTACGTTTAATCCAACAACGTACTATGTCATGACTAACGTTAAATTTTTTTGCAACTTGTTTCACTGATAACTCTTCTTCAGATTTTTGATTACATAGTGCTGGAATCTTATGTTTATATCGAATCCCTTGTATACCGCTTATAGTAAAAGGATTACCTTTATTTGTTATAAGTCCCTCTTGGTTTAATAAATTAACAATTTGCTCATCAGTCATTGTTGTTGATAGTTGTCTTATTCGATCAATTATATCTTCCGAATGCCGCCACCTATCACAAATTTTTTGTGGTAATTGCACTTCTAAGTCCTCCGTAGCATTCGTTTGCCAACGTATATGTAGTACTGCCTTTTGCTCATTACGTAATCTTTCAACAGTGATATCTTTAATTAAAAGTCGCAAAATACGCTTTCGATCTCTTGCACTTGTTGATTCTGCATTCCATAAGTGTGGTAAATCTTGAGCTAGTGCCAGTACTTGCTCCTTTTGTTGTTTTGTAGCTATAAGTACATCTTTTTTACTATATTCATCATATTGCCTCTGTGCCTCTTCTAATGCTATTAGAGCTTCATTCCAACGTTTCTCCAGAGTTGCAGCTACTAGGCGATTTGATGGATCAACTTCTTCATAACGCCTTTGTGCCAATTGCACTTCATAATCTGCTCTTTTTATCTGCATTTGCCATTGTCTATCTAACATGTGACCTCGTTGTTCTAGTTCTTCAAATGCTTTTACGGCAATCTCAATTTGTGCAGGTTCCATGATCTCCAATACTCTTTTTACAATAGCTATCTCCAAAGGATTTCCAGGAATAGGAGAACAATTTTTTTTGCCTGCTCCCCATTTCTCTCTCGTCTGTCCTCTATAAACAACACCATTTTTTCCTTTATACTTTACATTCATGCGGCGACCACAACAACCACAAATTAATAACCCCTGCAATAATCCCAATCCTTCTCGTACTGCTGTAGGTAGCGTATTCTCTTCTCGATTAGTTCGATTATTTGCTAAAATCTTTTGATTTGCTATATACTCTTCCCATGTTATATAACCTTCGTGATGGTCTTTTATCATTGTATGCCATGCTTCCATTGGTAAGCGAACTGCTATTTTTTGGACCTGTCCAGTACTTAATAATCTTTTCTGATGTCTAAAACGGCCATAAACATAAGCTCCAGCATAAGAAGGATTTCTTAATGCTTCATATACCCTAGAGAATCTCAAATCTCCCCATACCAGCTTCCCTTTCCAATTACCACCATATACCCGCTTTGGAAACTGTATTTTGTTTATACTAAAATAATCAACCACTCCATAAGCGCTGCCCTTTTCTTTAAATACCCTAAATAATAATTGAATTACACTTCTTACTTGCTCATTATCGTCAAACCTTATATTGCCTTCATCATCATAACAAAATCCTACTGGTATATGAATCCGAAGCTCTCCTTTCTTAGCCTTATTTATCTTACCTCCCAAAAGTCTAGCACGTATAAAGTGCAACTCCGCTTTTGACATCGTTCCTTTTAATCCTAGTAGCAATTGGTCATTGAAGTCACTGGGATTATAACAACCATCTTCATCGATAATTAATGTATCAGTTAAAGCACATAATTCCAGCAACCTATGCCAATCACTGCAAGATCTAGATAATCTTGATGCTTCCAATACAAACACTGCTCCTACTTTTCCCATTGATACGTCAGCAACTAACATTTTAAAGTCCTCTCGATTATGAGTTTGGGTTCCTGAAACCCCTAAATCACTGTCTAATACCCTTATTGCATGATGAGACCACCCCATTTGCAGTGCTTTATCTTTTAATTTATACTGCCTTTCAGTACTCTCCTGATTGAACCTCACCTGTCCCATTGTTGATTGTCTTAAATAAACATATGCCAGTTTTAATAAATGGTGGTTCTGAATTTTGTGCTTTGTCATTGTCAATATACTCCACTTTAACTGATTGTTGTTCTGCTGTTAAGTAATCATACAGCATGTTTGCTATACAAGTAGCTATTCCTATAGTGTCAATCGATGTTACGGAGGCGGTTTTTTGCTTTGGTAGCATGATTTGTCTCTTACAATTATCTAAGAACCTGTCTTGAAAGGTAATGAAGAAAAGAGTATGATGAGGTAAGCAAAAAATAGGAGGGTAAGTTGTATCCAAGTGATATAAGTGACAAGGAATGGGAAATTTTAGAGCCCTATGTTGCACAAGGAGCGATAGGACGACCAAGAAAACATAACATAAGAACAATTATTAATGCAATAAGGTACATAATGAGGGGTGGTTGCCAGTGGAGAATGCTACCAAAAGATTTTCCTCCATGGAAAACGGTGTATGACTATTTTCTCAGGTGGCGTAATAATGGAAAATTGAAAAAAATACATGACATGCTAGTAAAAGAGGTAAGAAAAATGGTTGGCAAAAATGAAACACCTTCAGTAGGTATAATTGACAGTCAATCAGTGAAAACGACTCAAAAAGGGGATCAAGAGGATATGATGCCGGTAAAAAAATAAAGGGTAGAAAACGTCATATTATTGTAGATACACTAGGTCTTGTAATTACTGCAGAAGTACACAGCGCAAGCATTCAGGACCGTGATGGTGCTACCAATCTTTTTGTTCAAGCTAAATGCAAAGCTCCAACATTACGTAGGTTTTTTGCTGATCAAGGGTATAAAGGTAAATTACAAAATCGATGTTTGTTGGAAACTGGATGTTTGCTAACGATTACCAAGAAATTGGTTGATACAGGATTTCAAGTTATTCCTAAACGTTGGATTGTAGAACGAACCTTTGCCTGGCTTTCCAATTTTAGACGCATGAGCAAGGATTACGAACATTCTCCTCTTACTTCAAAAAACAATATCTTATTTAATATGATTACTTCTATGCTTACTAAATTAGCCAATTAACTCCTTTCAAGACAGGTTCTCAGGTGGCGTAATAATGGAAAATTGAAAAAAATACATGACATGCTAGTAAAAGAGGTAAGAAAAATGGTTGGCAAAAATGAAACACCTTCAGTAGGTATAATTGACAGTCAATCAGTGAAAACGACTCAAAAAGGGGATCAAGAGGATATGATGCCGGTAAAAAAATAAAGGGTAGAAAACGTCATATTATTGTAGATACACTAGGTCTTGTAATTACTGCAGAAGTACACAGCGCAAGCATTCAGGACCGTGATGGTGCTACCAATCTTTTTGTTCAAGCTAAATGCAAAGCTCCAACATTACGTAGGTTTTTTGCTGATCAAGGGTATAAAGGTAAATTACAAAATCGATGTTTGTTGGAAACTGGATGTTTGCTAACGATTACCAAGAAATTGGTTGATACAGGATTTCAAGTTATTCCTAAACGTTGGATTGTAGAACGAACCTTTGCCTGGCTTTCCAATTTTAGACGCATGAGCAAGGATTACGAACATTCTCCTCTTACTTCAAAAAACAATATCTTATTTAATATGATTACTTCTATGCTTACTAAATTAGCCAATTAACTCCTTTCAAGACAGGTTCTTAGTAAAATCTTCTCTTTAAGTGAAATGAGTACGTTTTTCATACCTTTTTTTACTTTAGTGACGAGTTTTAGGCCTCTATCAAAGAGTTTCTCAAAGAGCTCTTTCTTTATATAGCCCTTATCTCCAAACAAAAGTCCGGTCAGTCTTTTAGTGAGAGTTGGCACAGGTTTTCTGTCATCAACGTTACCTTTGGTTAGAGTAAGTGATTCCAATTTCATTAATTACCAAGTGCAATTTAAAGCCAAAAAACCAACCATATGTGCTCTTACTAATTTCTGCCAAACCATCAAAAACTTTGTTCTTGGAGATTCTTTTTTTGTGGCAAACAGCGATTGTAGAAGTGTCTATGTAGGCAATACCTGTCATTTTTGCTTGTTTGCAGAACCATTGCAAAAGTAATCCATAAAACCCGTGATTTAAGAGCGATAAATCGGTCATATGTTGGCAATTTAGAAAACTCAGATTTATAAAGTGGCAGATAAAGTAGGTAAAAAGCTTTGAAACTTTTGCAAGGGGATTGATGATATAATAGAATTATGGTGAGAATTTCCGAAGTCCGTTATTCTAGTGGGTTTTCTTCCTTTTGATAGGAGCATATTAGCAAAATTATCATCGACTGTGCGACAAAAATCCTCGACGCAACAGTAAAGTTCTGTAATATCTTTCTTCATGGGTAACCTCTTAATTATTGATAAAATACTTGAGCTTACCCTGTTTTCCTCTTCTTAGCTGCACTTTTATCTCTTTATTTAATCCATAGTTGGGGTGATAAAGGAAATTCTGTAGGTATCACAAAAGTCAATTCAATCAAACACAAAAGGCTATACCTATAAAAGAATAAACATCAAGAGAGAAAAATAATTTCTTTAGAAGAATCTCTAAATTATTAAGTCAACACTTATCCCCCTACTATTTCTTCTCACCTTGAGAGTATAGTTTATACCTAAGAAAATCTTACTTTGAAGATACATCAATTTTTTTACCCTCCAAGACCTTTCTTTTGTTTACTAATTTTAGTTGACTTCATTAACACACTACTATTTCTTTCGAAGCTCCCACCTTTTGCAGCTGGTCTAAACTATCGATTGGCCTCATAAGAGTAGATGGGACACCTGATTCTTTCACTACAAAATTTGATTGTTTAATAGTTTCAGCTGACTCTATAAGTATTCTACCGTTTCTTTCAAAACCTTTATCGTTAACAGCTTGTAGAACACTTTTTCCTCCTAAAAAGCAGCTTTCTCCTAGACTTGATTTATCTTTTAATTTGTTAAACTTCTCCTGGTTCTCTCCATCAAGCTTTACTTTTATTATATTACTATCACTAGGATACAGATGAATACTAATCTCGCCTACTTCAGTGGTAAAGGACATTTCAATGCTATCTCCTAAGACATCTGTATAATTTCTTTTTCCTCCTATATTTTCAACTCTTACTATACTCTCTCCAATCTGTAGGATGCTACTTTCTATACTAAAGTTTTCATTCACCTTACTATTCATAACCTTTCCAACTTCAACAATACTGTTTTTTGGCCACCTAAAAAGAACAAGATTGTTATCTACTTCTACTTGCAGATCATCATCTTGAACTTGTTCATTCTTATTTATTAAACCTTCATATGCGATACTTTTCAGTTTGTCCTTAATTTTTTTACACTCTGTAAAAATAGGCTCATCACTTCCCCACATAGTTTCACCTATCATTCTATCATTGTAAAAATCAGACTCTATTTTTGCACCTGCTAATAGTAGCTTATTGACAATATTGAATAAAGGTTCTAAAGCCTCTTCCCACTCATCTATTGCCTCTTCCCCATTGTCCTTATAACGTGATATAGTAGTAGGAGTTATACGCATAACACTGCTAGCATTAGCAATGTCAATTATTTTTTTAAATATAAAATTCGACACACTACGTTCATAGTGATCACAGCGTAAATTTAGCTTTATTTTTCTTTTCAAATGTTCATCTATTAAACGTTCCATCTTTTCTAGAGTGACCTTTGCAGAACTTTCGTATCTATTTTCATGAAACTCTTTCATTATACTTTCCATCTTGTCATGAAATTCATCAATCGAAACTTTTTCGCTTTCAGTTAACAGATTTGCTAAATTCATTAAAATTGAGTTCTCTGGAATAAAAGAACTTTCAACAACAGTATTGTTGTCTTCAACAACGGACTCATGCCAGTCATCAGTTTGTTCTTGATCTAACAATGATGGACTAGGCTCCAGAGTTTGCTGACCAAAACGTTCCATGTGCTGTTCTTCAGTAGCTAATCCACCATTTGCATGAACTTGCTTAGTTCCTAAAATATATTCTAATATCATAATCCCTCAATCTATAGATATATTATGTACATAATTAGCATGAATAAAAGCTAATGCAAGTATAATTTTTCTAATACCAATTTCCGTTAGTTATGAAACACATGAAAAAGAGCTGTTTTTGCCTATAATTGAGAAGTTAAACAAATTTATCATTTGCGTTCCCAACAATGAGTGTTGGTATTAGCTGCATGATGCATACGCTACTTTTAAATTTGATCAAACTTAACTAAAAAAGTAGTGATTTTCAATAATTTACCTACAATCTAATTCATAGTTGGGGTTAGAACAGTGTTACAGAACTTGATTATATACTAAAGCATAATCACTCTAGATGCAAAAGTGGTTAGCTGCATAATTTACCTAGCAATTTCTCCCCTAGAGTCAGAAACTCTTCTTAACTCTTCACGTTCTGTCCATTTGTTGTTAGACTCGCTTATTACTTCAGGATGCATTAATCCACCAGATCTAGCAAAAACACCTTGATCTATAGCTTCAATAACCGATAAACCTCCCAATAAGCAATTTTGCCCTATTTCTTCATGACTTGCTATTTCTTCAAATAGATCTTCATCGCTCACTTCTACTCTTATCAATTTTTTATTGTTCTCATCAGGATATAATCTAACTTCCAATTCTCCCAAACTAGTATAGAAAGTTAATACTATACTGCTGCCTTCTGTAAGATCTGTATAATTCCTTATGCCATCTTCAGTTTTAATTTCTACTTCACTATTACCAATCCTTACTATATTTCTTCCACACTTTACATCCCCATCTGTGAGACCTAAATCCCTTACCCCATCTGTTATCTTTATAATGTCTATTTTACTATCTTTAGAATATTCTAAGTAAAAAACGGAGTTGTCTACTCTTACATCTTTTAGCTCGCTATTGGTTGCATTTTTTGCGATTTCAATAAACTTATGAGAATTGCTAACATAATCTATATAAGCTTTTTTTAGGTTAGTTTTATGCTCTTTAAATTCTGGTGTCAGTGTGTTAGCATCAACTGTATTACCAAACACTGCCCCTTTTGATACTAATTGACATATTATATTACTAGCAACTTTAGGATTTTTTTCCAACTCACTGATTTTTTTCATCACATAATCGGTAAAAGTGTATTCATTACCTGAAAAGAAATCTTGTGAAAGAGAATAGTTTAATCGTACACCAGACTTTATAGCATCGTTTACAATCTCTTCAAGTTCAGCCATATTTTGAGCTTGAAACATCTTATCAGAAAACTTATTTAACTTCTCCTTTTGATTTGAGGTTAAATTAACGAGTAATTTGCTGACCTGTCCTTTCTTTTGCTGACGATAAATAATATTTTTATCATAATCTAATGCTCCTGCTTCTAGAAATATTTTTCTTAACTCTTGAGCAAGATCTTCATTGTCCCAAGCAAAACGTTCAACATATGAGAACACTTTTGACTCACCCATTCCGTGCCGAATATTTAGCACCACTTTTAGGTCTGAGTCTCTTTTATGCTTACTTAAAAACTCCTTTAAATTTTTAGTGCAGTCTGAATCTAGTGCAAGTAAGTCATACAATTCCTTATTCATCTTTTTCTGTTTATCAGTTAAAAATAATTCTTCTATATTATAGCAGAGTTTATTAGTTGCTATTTGTTGTGGAGTTTTACCCTTTCTACTTGTTATATTAGGGTTAGCTCCTTTTGAGAGGAGAGAGTTTGTATTATCGTAATGACCTTTGGCAGCAGCAAGGCATAATGGTGTTTTTCCTTTATTATCTTGTATGTTAGGATCTGCGCCTGCTTCTAAGAGTAAATCTATAGCCTGATTTCCTATGCGACGAAATCCACCAATATTTGCTCCTGCAATCGCATGCAATACTGTTGATTGAGATTCTCCTCTTCTTAGGTTAAGAATCACTTTTAAATCTTTATTGTTTTTATTATCATGTAAAAATTCTTCAAGGGGCTCAGTATTATCAAATGAACCACAGTTAGAAGCTAAACATTTTAGAGCACTAAGTAACTTTTTGTTTAAAATTTTTTGACTTGGCGTAAGATCATGGTCCAGAGCAAACCAAACACAAATTTGTTCACTTAATCCAAGTTTGCTATCTATCAAAGATAATGGTTCATTATAGTTTCTGACTGATGGTAAGTCTCCTGAGTACCACATATCATTCATCAGCTCATTTAATAAATGCTCTTTAGATGATAGATGTTCTATAATGGACTCATATTCGAAATCATATAGTTCTGATTTGGATTTTGGCTTTAGTAGATTGATGATAGATTTTACCATCCCAGTAGACTCACTCATACTTACCCCTTAAGCTAAGATATATGATATATTGTATGCGATATGTAACATTAAGTCAATAACCATAATCTTTTTACTGCTCACGTCGTTAAGCTTTTGTTAAGTTTTTATGGTGAGTAACAATGGAGTATATAGAGAGGTTAAAAGTTGCTTATGACTCCAAATTTGAGCTAATTTTACTATAAATCAACATGGTTAAGACCTATACTTGATATCACTACTATAAGAGCATGATGCTTTAAAGGAGCACGGAAACTGCTGAAGCTTATACAGTAACCTGCGGAGCCACTTCAGCAGAATAAACAAACACATGCCAGTATTAGTAGAGAATTATTTATAAGTCAACTAACTTTTTCAAAAATATTTTAGCAAGAACATCAGTGTTGTGAAAAAAAGTTCAAAACCTTCCAGCCTTGGTAACTATTTACACAATACATACTTTTAGCTCTTAGCTATCTAAGGAATTCACTGGAGATTGATTACTATAAATGTAATTCATATTATGCTTAGTAATAAATGTATCGGAAAACGAACTTTTAACAGCACTCCATGTACTCGTATCAGGATCATTTTGTTTTCCTTCTATAACTTTGTCACAAAACTTCCCGACAGCATAACCTACTTAAGATGACTATTTCTTAAGACTAGATCACTGATTAACTGCTCGAGATAGACCTGCTTGTTTAACATAAGGTTGTTGGAGACTACCTGGCTGTTGACCAAAAGCAACCACAGAGCTATGTCTTACATCTACCTCTACAAACTCATTACCAATTTTTATAAGGGAACCTTCATCTGTTGCACCTTTATTAAAAACAGCATATATCAGTTTCACTTTGCCAGCATCAGTAATTACCTTATACGCTTCACCTTCTTTATATCTTTTCAACTGGTCCTTAGCATCTTTTTCTTTTTTATCCAATTCTCCTTTCTTAGCAAATTTTAGCTCTATTCCAACTGGGGGGTATTCTTTTTTTTGATCAGTAGCATTTATAACCAACATAACATCCAACTTCTCTCCACCACCTATTTGAAATTCAGTAATAACTTTTATATTATCTTCTCCGTAGCTACTAAATAAACCATGCAATACAGCTTGAAATGTAGCCTCATTGCTTATTAATGATTTGAAAGGATGTAGTATATGAGAAATTTCTTCAAATAGTTTTTTGTAATCATCATATTTACCAGATTCTATAGCTTTGCTCAAAGCTGCTTTAAATTTTTTATTTTCCACAATTCGAGTAAAATTACCTTGTAAAATTTCTTTACCTCTTTTGTATTTGTCCAATGAGTCATACGTATTTACTGTAATTCCCTTATTCTTATTACAGTACTGATCAAATGGATTCTTATTACTAGGCGTACTGTATAAGTTACAGGTTATTTCTTGTATCTTTATGTCATTGACGTTTTGAATTCTCCTAATATTTTCAATAGGAATTCCTTTATTATCTGGCACTCTCAATGCAAATTCATTTTTTTCATTTATGTTGAGTATAAGCACCTTCTTACCTAAAGTTAGCACTATAGTTGTAACACAATCCTCAATACTTTCTTTTGCTGCTTCTGGGCGTTTCTGTGATCCAGTAACCATTTTATCATTTTGATCATAAATAAAAATATGTTTACCTAACTTTTCACGCTTAATAATATTAGAAATAAGTACTAGCTGACCTAAGATCATTCTGCTGACATAATTAATATTATCACTTCCACCATTGCTCCAAACAATTCCATAGTAAAGATACTCTAGCTGTGTTCTTATCACCTCAGCATTCGCTGCTTCAGTGCCAAGTAACTTTTCTATTACAGAATTACCTTCTCGACTAAGAAAATTTTCTACATCAATTTTAACATTTTCGTGATGAACCATGTCAAAATTTAATCCTACACAAATAGCTTCATTAGCTATAGTAATCATTCTTATAGAGTTAGAAAAAGAGCCCTTAACATAATCTTGTGCTTGCTTCAATGCTTTTATCACTGTACTTATCTCACCAGTACCTGCTTTAAGCTCAATAATAATAGGAATAGAGCTTAGCGACTTATCAGAACCGCGCACAAGTAAAATAATGTCTGCGTAACCTTTTCCAGCAAATAATTCGAGATAAAGTTTTAGGTGAAAACGATACTTAAAATTTATCAAAAACCCAGCTAAAAACCCATGATGACTTGATTCTTTACCGCTAAATAGAGTTTCTTTTTCATATTTCTTATAGACATTTGTAATATAATTAAACATTCTTCTAGCGTTCTTTTTTACTTCTTCGAAATCTTGATTACTCAATTTTGAAATTAAGCTCTCTAGGTCTTGTTGGTCACGATCTTTTTCTATTTCTGTAAAACCTTTTTGTGAATAATCAGTCTTTTTACTAAAAGCTGGATCAACCTTTCCGTACTTTACTTCTTTTCCTGTAATTGTTATTTCATGCTCTTCTTTTTCTAGTTTATCAAACTCTGCTCCCATTTTCCATTTCTGTGCTATTTTTTCTAACTCTCCTTGAGAGAACTTTAGATGCATGTTACCATCAACTTGATCAGACATCGTTATACACTTAAGTCCCTCATTAGTTAATATAGCTATTTTTAAAGTTCTATTATCATCAAAACGAAAATGAAGTTTTTTAATACCAATTTTAGTAGCAAGTTCTGTGTCTAATACAGTAGCAAACATACCAAAAAAGAAACTAGGGAAAAAGCCTGGCTTTCCAACTGAATGCAAAAAAGAAGGAGATTGATTGATAAACGATTGGAACCTTTTTTGAAAATCTAGGAACTCGTCTTTTGATTTATTTCTCATTAACAGAAGCTGTACCAACTCAAGCGGCTTGACATTACTTGGCATATTACTCCTATTTGCTATGGCTTAAAGATTTTATATTATATGGGGTATCAGTCGTACTGAGACTTGACTGTGGCAAAGTATCACCAGCTTCACGCAAAATTGATTCTTTAGAAGCTTCTTGAGCTAATTTAGAAAATACTTGTTCTCCTAACTGCAATTTTTTACCCCCATGAAATAACTGAATTTTACTTAATACAGAATCTTTAACCTTTATCATCTCTTCACCACTCATTTCTTTTACGTGCTTTAATATCTTCCCTAATATTTCTTCTTTACTTACCCCTTGTCTACTTGGATCCACAATTAAATTTGCTATTGTATATGTAACTGAATAGTCTACAAAAATAGAGGAAATAGATTGCTCCCCGCGGTCTTGAGTTTTTAATTTTATTATACGTTCCCAAACATTCATCATACATTTTTTTGTTTCTTCAGACAGATCTGGATTCTTCAGTACTTGATCTGATAATGAAGATAAAAAAGTTGTGTAACGTTCACATTCAATCTGACTACACAATCGGATTAATTCCATAAAAGAATCAAAGTAATACTGACCTACTAGCACATTCAACACTGCATAATAAGTATTTTCCTTATAATCTCTATCTAGTAATTTTTTCTTTTGCTCATCATCCATTTTAGACAGGCAAAACTCTATGGTGTCTACTTCTTTGTAACCCTTTACTGCAGATAAAGCTGCTTCAATTAACAGATCATCTTTATCTTGACTAGAAATACTGGAATCATTGTGTAATTTATTATAGAAGAACTCTATACCTTCTTCCCAGTTTTTATTAGAATTTATCTGTATGGATTTTTGCAAACCTTCAACTGATTTATATTCGTTTAGTTTTCCAATCTGCTTATCAATAAGAAAAGACCAGAAAGCTTCTATAGGGCTAGTTTCTTCGATATTTTCCAATAATTCTCTTCTCAGATCATCATCAGATCCATCTTCTTCAAAGGCACTTCTCTTAAATCTCATAAATACTTGTTCAAATAATCCAGGAATCTTATCTTCTAGACAATATTTACATGCCAAGTAATATCTATCTGCAAGATCAAGCGGATTTTCTTTTCCATTTTTATTTTTTTCTTCAGTTAGCCTTTCACCAACAGCTTTATTCTTTAATTTTATTCCATCCCAACAAGAATTATCAGAGAATATATCAGAAAAAAAAATTAGTTTTTCCTCATCAAAATCTTCAATTAATTGAATATAAGCCCTCAACCATCTTTCTACTCTAAGGTGTTTTCTTGCTTTAACTTGATTATCGTCACCTTTAATAGCACCTTTTAATATATCAAGTATTTTATTGTAATTGTGATCCAAACCAGATTCCATACCCGCAACCCCATTTTGTATTTTAATATAAACTTTAGTCTAGTAAATTATCGTTGCCAAGTCAATCTTTTTCTCCAAACCTTACCACTGCCTTACTATTACCCACAAATATAAAGTTCGTGAGCAAGTCGCCATCCTTCTGCTAGATCAAAGAGACGTCTCCATCCTTTCCAAATAGTAATGGGTCCTGGTTCTAGATCATTTTTTCTAGCCAAATGTCCTCCAAGTTGAGCAACCCATGAAACAGCTTCTTTTATAGTAGGAGTTGCATTTGAACATGGTTTTCTATGTATTTTTACATATAGAACTTTCCATTCTTCTTCGGCTAATAAGGTAGTACACGGTAATGTTGGATCAGTTCTTGCAATTGTTGTAATAAAGAAAATTCTCCAAGCAATAATACTCATTACTGTTAAATATCGCATCAACCTTTCTGCTGTTCCAAGCCTACATTCTTCAACTTTGAGACCAGATTTTAAAATTTTATGTAATATTTCTATTTTCCATCTAAGACAATACCACCTAACTTTTTCAACAGCTTCATCAAAGGTATTGACTGGAAGATTTGTTAAAAGCATCCACTCTAGCGGACTTGTTTCAGAAGGAAAGTCTTTTTCAACAACGTAAACTGCATAGTGTGGTAATTTAAGTAATTCTTCTTTCTTATGCCTAATACTATTCTTAGATGGATGCATAATAAACTTTCCGAATCTAACTTCCAAATGTGCTGTTCTTTTTGGCTTATTATCTTTTGCAGGAACTTCAACTTTTACCGTACCTGCACAATGAGAGGATTTAATAAATTCCCATAACTTCTGCTCACCTTTTTCAGGATATCGAGATTTTCTATTTACTGCCCTATCTTTGGAAGCTCTAACTAACACTGCCGAATTAAGATTATGTGCAAGCTCAAAAAACTCATATATATCTGCTTCTCTATCGCATATAGTTATAGTCTCAGTTTGAGTTGAATCAATAATGTTGTTTGTGTTGCTTAAAGTTTCTAACCATTTTATACTCTCTTTATCTTCAATGCGGATACTGTCATTGTTCTTTTTTTTTATGTTTTCAGATTCTTCAGGTCTTGAATAAATTTTTTGATCTAGTATCCCTAGTACCAAACCTTCTATACTAACAGCTAGAGCTGTATGCATTATAATACCTTGACTATGTTTTCTTGTAATAACTCCCAATCCACTTGTTTTTTCATGGTCTGTGTATGAAATATAACTTGTATCTTGGATCACAAAAATTTTTTTATGGGCTTTTGTTCTTTCAACTGTTTTAGCAACGTGTGAAGCTAGAATATCGCCTTCTTTCACGTTCTCATTTTGAAAAAAACGATATGCTGCTTTTGCTTCTGACCAACTTCCACACGCCTGATTGATTGAGCTTTCAGGTAAACTTGTAAAACTATCAGCAATATTTACTAATCGGTCAGTTAACCTTTTATCTCCAAGTACAGCATCTCCAAATTCATTTTCAGCCCATTCATTATTCCTGTTTGCCATTTTTTACCCTCAATGTTTGCAAACTTTAATGTTGTAATACTTTATTTTTATGTCCATTTATATTTGTGGGTAATAGTAAGTACCACTGCACAACAGGAAATTTCTTGAGAGCCAAGTATGATATTTTCATTCTAATAATTAATTATTATAAAACATTTTTATTTACGAAAAAATAGACCTTGTTGTAACTAAAGAAACGTCTATTTTAGTGCTGCAAAAATTTGAATTATTGACTCTTTCTAAAATTGCAAAAAAGGTCGTATATTTGCGAGAACAAGCCGCATAGAAATAAGGTTATAAAAATAGAAGGTTTAAATTATTTTCATAAGCTTAGGCAAAACAGTTCGTACGTAGGTTTAGTAAAAGTGAGCCAATATAGCTGATTTCAGCGTATAATGAAATTATTATCTAGAAAAGTTCGTATGTATCGTTTGGTAGACCATAAGATCCCAAAGAAAATAGTTCTCATCGTCCTTGATTTTGAGCGCTGGAAATGGTTATTTTGCTTGAGATCTTAATAATATACTTTGCTAAATTAATAGAATTTTACTTGCGGAAGAATTAATAAGCGTATGATAAAAACAGAATTTAAAAAAATGAAAGATCAGATTGACCTTATCAAGAGGCTTTTATTGAAAACTATTTCAAGTCTAAAATTTTCTACAATATTACTGGCCCTTTAATTTAACCAACAAGTAACAAAAACTTTTATAGGGATCACAGCAAGTAATCCTTTTTTTACCTTTTAGTGGACTTATTTATTAATATTAAATTTTGCATTTCTTATAATATTATTCACAGTTTCAATATCATCATTAAAAGAGCGATATGCATTTTCTACTGAAGTTTTATCATCAACGAAGTAGTTATAAGGATTTGTCATACGTGAGTGAATGTCAAAGAAAACGCACTTGCCATCAATCATACCTCTGTATATATATGTACCATAAGCAGTACCTGCTGCACCTTCATCTGCATAAAGATATATAAAGTGATACCCATCTATCAATATTTTATCTGGTAACACTTTTCCTGTACTGTTAACATGACGTTCGTAATTCATACATGTTGGGTAACTACTATAACATGTTTCTTCTGAAACATCACCCTTGCTAATTAGCACATCTCCTCTTATGTAATAGTGGTAGATATCAGACTTATCAATTTCGAATGAGACAACTTTTTTTGAGTTTTTTATGAGAGAGTCATTTTCGTAATGAGCTATCAGGGCAGTACTATCATCATCTATAATCATATTACCAGTTATTGGTAGCTGCAAATTACTTTCTGGATCGTAAAAAACATCCAGCTTTTCTTGTGCAAGAAGTGGCAAATAAAAAAAAGAGCGAAAATAAAAATTCTAAATAAAGAAACACTATACATCTGTAAAATTATGATGAAATAAGAAAAACCTTTCTATTATCACATAGATTACTTTAATTTTCGTCTACTCTATTTACTGATATGCGTTGAACCTATAGTTTGAAAAAATTTAAACCAAATTCCAAAAATGTGTATAGCTAATAAAAGACCTTATATAAGCCTATTAAGAGCCTTTTACTGAAAACCACTTTAGGTTAGAAAATTTTTCTAAAATAGTGATTGACAGGTTACAAAAGTGGAGTATGATGTTGGAATTAGTATAGAGTTTATAAATTATTATAGCTCTATATCTTAATATGGTTTTGTTTGTGAGGTAAGAATTATGGACTGTGATGAACTCAGAAAAGCTGTTTTCTCTATTATTAAAGATGATGATCCTTATAAAGAATCTAAACAACTTCAATTGAAAAATTGGTGCGGTGCATTTTTGGAAATATTTGACAGTTGGGGTGAAAAAAAACTTCCGTTCTTTTTGGATATATTATCAAATGAAGAATGTTGGGAAAAAACTGATACAATACATGGTATCAAACTCAATAGAAGAGTAGTGGCTAAAAAGATGATAGAACCAAAAAGTTCTAAGGGTATAAGTAATCCACTAGATGACTTTGATCGTTACCAGGTTGCATGTTGGTGTTGCTTAGAAGAAGACATAATCTCTATATTTGAACATTTTAAACGGGAAGATGAAATAAATGAGGGAGATTCAGATGCATTAAAAAAGTTAGTCAAATCAGTAAGTGGGAGTTGGTATACGGACACAATGATGCAATTTTGGTCACATTTCGTTAGTGGATATATTTCAGAGTTAGATCTAAAAGATCAGCATCCGTATGTGTTTGGTTTAAACCGTGCAGCGATGAGCTCAGATAGAAGACGTGTAGAAGCAGTAGAGTTCTTTTGGGATAAGATAAAATCATTACCTGAAAGTGAGTTAAGTCCTCAGGAAAAAGATGAAGTTTTCATGAAAATTGCAGTGCATGCAGCACACGATAATGGATATCCTGATGTGTTTGAATTTTGTTTAAGTAAGATAAGTCCTGATAAATATCCAGAGCTTTTGAAAAGAGATTTGGAGAAAAATCGTTATTATGGTTCTTTAGGTAGAATGTTAGAAATGTCTAACTTTGATCAATTTCAAAGATTATTCGACTGCTTAAAGCCAAGTGATGTGGTCGTAGATCGTTATTATTGTACCTGGTTGAGAAATATAAAAATTGGAGGTTATTCAGGACAATACTTAAATGCAGGTGTGAAGCTTTTGATGCATATGTTGATGAAAGATGGGCTTGATAGTCATCGTACCTCAGCATTAAATGAAGAAATGATGAACAATTCTACCTTTCAAGGGAAGTTGTTATTACCCTTAGTTGAAAAAGGCTGTATGCAATCATTATGGACAATATTAGATAAAGCTAATTCTAATCAAATCAAGGAATTTATGTCTTCTAGAAAAGCAGATTATATACGTTCTCTTTTAGAACAAAGAGATGATAATTTATTAAATAAATTTTTAGCCTATGGTGAGTCTATAGAGAAAAATCTTGATCAGGATAGTGTAAGTGCTGATTTGGCTGAAGTTAAGTTAAGTAAACAATCTGATGTGGGGTTAGGTGATCATTAAAACATTATATGTCTAAAAGGAGGGTTATATGCCTAAAAGAAAGCAAGGAGAAACACAAGATGGAGGAGTACAGGATTTTGAGTTAATGCAGCTACTTATTCAAGAGGTATATTCTGGTAAGGGGGCTAGTGCAAGTGTTGCGCAAAGGGGCAAGTTTGAGTCTTTTGAGGCAAGGTTTCAATCATATATTGACCAAATTCCATCATATTTACATTCAGTAAGCAAAGAAGGTTTTTTCCCTCATTTTTTCTTGGGAAGCTTTTCTATCTTGCCGGATACACAAATTGCAGAAAAATTAGGTGTTAAAAAAGTTTACTTTCGTTTTGACACTGCAAAAACATTAAAAGTAGTAGTTGTTAAAAATAGTCAAATTAGAAGTGATGCGGATGCTATTCAAGGTATAGGGCTATTTTCTATTTCAGAGGATGTTAATTCTCGCCATCAATTTACTTCTGGTGAATTGGAATATATATTAAGAGAAAATTCACATCCCGATATCGAAAGAGAAAACAAGATCGGTAAGGTTCGGGGTATTAAAGATAGAGTTAAAGGTACGGTAAAATCTAAGTTAGTGCAAATCAATAAAAGTGAAAAGAGTATTTCTGTTGAAACACAAGACAAAGAAATAGTTGACTCTGCTGCTAGTCACAGATTTCATGAAATAAAAAAAGAGGAAGGAATATGGAAAGATCTAAATGATAATACAAAAAGCAAGCCTGAAGATTATATAGCTGAGTTAACTGATTCTGATGCAAGTAAAGTTGAAGAATTTTCCAAGAAAGTCATTGATAGAATCAGTAAAGTTCACTCAAAACACAAGGGCTCGTTTGTTTATGCTGATCAAGCAAGAGAAGCAGCACATCATGGGTTTGTAGCAGGAGCTTTAGTAAATTTTCGCTATAGACATAATCTTAGGGTTTACTTAGAGCAATTTGCAGGAAGAGGTTATGCTGATATTGTTCTAGTGCCTCGTGGTAAGGATAGGTCATTAAACGCTGTTCCCATTATTATTGAATTAAAAGCAGGAACAGGTGCTCGTACAACACCAGATGATGCATTAGAGCAAGCAAAAGATTATGCAAAAGGTTTTCAGCCAAACACAATGCGTGTTTTAACCGTTTCAGATAATGTGTTATGTATAGGGTTAAATTTGGATTCAGCTGAAGGTGAAAAGTTTTCAATGCATATATCTCCACCTGCTGACAGGAAGCCTGCACGACCTACGATACAGAAACTTCTAGAAGTAACTTCAAGTTGGAGTGGTGAAGAAAGTGCGATCGCTGATCTTAAAAAGGAAATAAAGCAGCCACTAGAACGTATTTATCACACATTTCCTGGTACGCCAGAGAAAGGAGGTAATTACTTCAGTAGATTCATGTTAGGGCAACTTCTTCTTGCTAATGAGTTCAAAAGAGTAGATCTAAAGAGATTTATATTTTTATACGATGAATACCCACTCGATTCTACCACAAAATCCGGAAAGCCTGTAACAACTTTTACGTTGGTTAGAGGAGGTCGTAATGAAGAGGTATTTATTTTTCATATTAGAGAAGGAGGAAGAGGGGATCGTAGCAGTAAAAAGATACTTATGCCTGATCGCTTAACAGAACAAAGCAAAATCACAGAGGTGTATATAAGTTTAAGTGAGCAAAAGAAGTCAGATTTTTTTAACATAGAGGAAGTTAATAGGTATGACTCCTTGAGTGAATATAAAAAAGGAAAAGATTTTTTCAAAGGAAAATTAAAAGAAGTTCCCTATCTTAATGGATTGAGAGAAGCATTTGATGAAGCGTTCAAGTCTCAAATTACTCCTGCAGCAGGTAAGGTTCTATCAGTAGATAAATATGATTCACTAACAAAGAAAGTTGGAGAAGGTATGTTTTCTTTTAAGGATTTTATTGGTGAAGAGGCGCATTTTCAAGGAGTGTTACATGGGGCGTTTAGTTATTATAGTGATTTAAAATTAAAAGAATCTCCTAAAGCATTGATATTAACGGAGTTTCAAACAGGGAGAGGAAAACGTATTGATATGGTTGTTCATGGCATCAGTACAGATAAGGATGGAAACGCGAAAGAATACGATCCAGTAGGATTAGAACTTAAAGGACCCAGAGAAGGTAAGACAGCTAATGCATTAAAAGATGAGGCAAATAAACAAATAAGTGATGAGTATACGAAAGGTGTAACTTATAAAACACTTACAGATGGAAAGGAAGTGGCCTTTATGGGTGTTGTGTTTGATAAAGGTGCAAGTAATGCAGATTCTCTTATCTTAATGAGCAAAAATGAGTTTGCTTCTGTTAAAGTAATTCATAGCTCTATCTTTAGTTTTAGTCAGCAGCAGCCTGGAAAGAGATTTGATCCAAATAGTTGTGTGGGGCAAAGTAGTAGAAGCAAGAGAGTGTAAAAGACAAGACTTGACCTGACAGACAAGAGTTAACTGACAGGACAATTGAGGTAGTTAAAACTAATATCAGTCTCTTGTTTAATGCTACTAATATTTTTCTGAAAAGCAATATGTTTGCTATCAAGAAAAGTTTGTACAGGTGTTTTACCATAGCAATATTTACCCGAGTGAGGTCTTGTTTCGTTGTAAGAACGCAACCAATAATCAACATCGATCTGTAGATCTTCTAAAGAACTATAGATTTTCTTTCTAAAGATGATATTGTAACACTCATCTTGCATAGTTCTATGAAACCTTTCACATATGCCATTAGTCTGTGGAGAGTTGGCTTTAGTTCTAGAATGATCAATGTTTTCTATTCCCAAATAAAGCTGATAAGCGTGATTTTCGGGCTTGCCACAATACTCCGTACCCCTATCAGTTAAAATGCGTAATAATGGAATTTTCTGCTCATCAAAAAATGGAATGACTCTATCGTTGAGAAGATCTGCAGCTGTAATAGCTGTTCTGTCCGTGTAAAGTTTAACCATTGCAACTCTAGAATAAGTATCGACAAAAGTTTGCTGATAAATTCGCCCTATACCTTTGATATTGCCCACATAATAGGTATCTTGAGAACCCAAATAACCTGGATGTTGCGTCTCAATTTCACCATAAGCTTCCCTTTGTTCTTTCACTTTTTCTAAAGCTGCAAGTTGTTCTTCAGTTAAAACAATTCCGTCTTGAGCTACTTTTGTCTCTAGTGCTTTAAGTCTCTTTTTGAGAGTTTCAAGGTCATTTCTGAGCCATACAGACCTTACTCCTCCCTGAGAAATTATTATACCTCTTTTTCTCAGTTCATTTGCAGCTCTTTCTTGTCCATATGCTGGAAATTCTGTTGCTATACTAATCACTGCTCTTTCTATATCGTCGGAAACTCTGTTCGCTAATAGCGATTTTTTCTTACTTATTTCACGTAATGCTTCCTCTCCTCCATTTTCATATAACTCCTTAAAGCGATAAAATTTATCTCTTGAGTATCCCATCACTTTGCATGCTTGAGATACATTTCCTAGTTGCTTTGCTAGTTCTAATAATCCTAGCTTTGGTTTTAATATTTTTGTCTGTATTGTACTCATTTCTAACACTCCTTATTTTCATTATTTTATAACTTACTTTTTTAAAGTGTCAGATCAAGTTCTATCTAATACAGTTTAGATGTAGGCTTTAATATATCAGACTAATGGATAAAGAAGTATAATAAGTTGAAAAGCGCTCTAAGGGAGCTACAGTACTTAAGCTTTTTCCTTGAGCTGTGAAATATCAGCTTGAGAAAGGCCTGTAGATTCAGCTATTAAGTCAACAGACACGCCAGCCTTAAGTAGGTTTTTGGCCACAGCTATTTTAGCTTGTTTTTCTCCCTCTTCCCTACCTTTTTGATGGCCGATTTGGATGCCTTCATGTTTAGCATCATCAAGTTTTTGTTCCAAGATAGCAGCTTCTTTCTGTAAATCCATTACCCTTTCTTCATAAGCTAATAGGTCCTTCTCATTCCAATGGAACTTATCTAATTCATCATATGCTAGCTTTATTATTGGTGATTTTTCTGCTATTTTTCTTAAATCTTCATCAGTTGTTTCTTCTGCATATTTAAAGAAAAATAGCCAACGATCTACTACATTTTCTAGCTGCTCTTCTCTACTTTTGGGAAACTTTGGTAACTCAATGAAGATAAATTGAAAATCTTTTAAGTCATGCTCATTAGTTTTTTCATCTCTTATGGTATGGCTAGATATATAATCAAGCTTATCAGGAAATAAATTACAATTGGAAATAGCAATAAAGAAAACCTTCTTTAAATCAATGTACTTACCACCTTTATCAGCCTGCCTTGAGTAAGCCTTAGCAGCATATAATTGAGCCCGTTTTTCGAAGCCTTTATCACGAGCGAGTTGGTCAGGTAAGGAAGCAGTATTACTACTACCCCCTCCCTTAGAAACGCAGCATGCAGGTTTCCCCACACTACGCTTGAGCCCCTTATCTAAGTTCTTCTTTTCTAGAACCGGCTTGTCCTTCATGATTCCTCAGGAAACATCATTCTTAATGGTGACACCAACAGTAGAGAACCTTCTCTTGAGAAAGAGCTTGCTAACATTCTTGTTCGTTTCACTCTCTCATCAAAATACTTTTTCCATTTTAAGTCAAGGGGATTTGCATCCGCTCTGATTTTAACATGTCGTCTGATAGGTATATCAATCAGCTTAAGCAGTCTTAAATACCGTATCTCTTTTGGTTTGTTCTTGCATATGGGTGCAGCAAAAACCCATTGGCGTTGACCCATTACTTTGAAGTAACGATTCTTTATCCAACGTAATCCTTTACGAGGATGTCTTTTCTTTGCCCATTTCCATAAACTATGCCAAATTTCATTGTCGATCTTTCTAAACGCTTTTTTAGCACACACATGGTGATAGTAATTTCCCCATCCTCTCAGTAGAGAGTTGAGTGACTTAATTACTATAGCCTGAGTGTTCGCTATATTTGCTTTTATCAATGTACGTGCTTTATTAAGAAGTCTTTTAATACTTTCTTTCGAAGGTTTAATAATTAACTTCTTATTATATCTACGTACATTACAACCAAGAAAGTCAAACCCTGTTGTGATAGATGTAATCTTTGTCTTCTCTTCTGACAGAATTAAACCTCGCTCATGAAGAAAAGATGATACTAAAGGCTTAACTTCCTTTTCCAGTACTTCATGTGTGAAACCTGAAATAATAAAGTCGTCTGCGTATCTGA
This sequence comes from Wolbachia endosymbiont (group B) of Horisme vitalbata, assembly GCF_964028625.1. Taxonomy (NCBI): domain Bacteria; kingdom Pseudomonadati; phylum Pseudomonadota; class Alphaproteobacteria; order Rickettsiales; family Anaplasmataceae; genus Wolbachia; species Wolbachia endosymbiont (group B) of Horisme vitalbata. The sequence continues at coordinate 794,548 of NZ_OZ034797.1, read as the reverse complement.
TTACATTCACTCCACTTCTGATTTTGTTTCTTTTTCTACTGCCGAGTTTACCAAATCGACTTTCCAATAACTTTTCAAGTCCGTTTAAGGCTAAATTGGCTAGTATTGGAGAAATTATACCACCTTGCGGGGTACCTGCAGTTGTGGGATACAGAGTTTTTGATTCTAGGAAGCCAGCTTTTAACCAACTATGCAGAATTTTTTTCTCCATAGGAATATGCTTCATAAGCCATTCATGATTAATGTTGTCAAAGCATCCTTTGATATCACCTTCAAGTATCCATTGTAGTTGATTACGACTTGCCAGTAACAAATGACAAGCTACTGTAGCATCTGCACAGGATCTTTTAGGTCTAAAGCCATAGGAGTGACGATCACTGATCGTTTCAGCTATCGGTTCCAGAGCAAACAGATATAATGCTTGCATGGCTCTATCTTTTATCGTGGGTATTCCAAGAGGTCTTCTTTTGCCATTAGATTTACTGATATAAATCCGTTTTAGCGGAGAAGGTTTATATCCTCTTTGCTTTAACTGCTTTATTCCTTGAAATTTAGCATTGCAAGTTGACCATAGTTGACGATCTACACCTGCTGTGGTTTTTCCTTGGTTTTCAGTTACTCTCTTAACAGCCAAAGCTTTTCCGCTAAAAGAGCGTGTGAGAAGATGTTGTAAAGCTTTTACCTTACCCCATCTTCCTTCTTGGACAGCCTTAACAATACGTCTTTGTAGCCTCACAATAACTTTCTGGCATTTCTTCCATGGCAATTGCTTCCATGCTTCAAAGCTTTCGGTAGATGCACTTACGGGTTTACTTGTAATCATCTGCTTTCCTACCTTAAGTGGTTAACAAAGTTTCTTGTCACGAGGGACCAAATGGAAGTCTGCTCGTTTTCACGCGAATTAATGTTACAAATTCTATCCATTTCGTTACAAAATGGCATTCGCTTTCTCCATTCTCCTTTACCTGCACTTCCATCAGCATTCCTTGCGGTTTGCTTGCCATGTAGGCGAAAATACAGGCTTACCCTGTTTCTCCAGTCATACAACAGTGGGTTAGGTGGCTTCTCTATACCGGTGGAGTTATTATTTGCGTACATCTAGAAATGAAAAATGTAACTTATCCACATTACCTTTTGGTCAGAGCTTATCAGCATCTTTAGCTCTTTCATCGTATCGGTACTTATAAAGCTTCACTTACGTTCACCATACCACTAGCCTAGCCCTCCAACCACATGATGCTTGCAGTTTATGCCCCTCTCACGATTGAGCATCTTCTTTTTCAAGAGGAGGTTCATTGTCCGCATCGCTTGGCACCAACCGGTTGCCCGATTCGCACTGATGCGTAGACTCAGACGGCAAAACATCTGGTTTAATAAGTTTTAGAATCCTTTCAGTTTCTTTCTGAATGAATTCCTCTCCTTTTAAACAATATGACCGAAGACTTTCAGGTCGCACCATCTCAATCACGTATCTGGCCCCAGTGGAATCTCTGCACAGAACATCGACAATACTCTGCTTATCAGAGGCAATTTCAGGGTCCATAATGGTGCTAAGGAATTCAACTTCTTGTATAGTATTTATTTCAGTAAACCCCAAAATATCATTCAAAAAGTGGATAAGAATATTCTTATTTTTTTCAGTACCAAAAATTTTCTTAAATGTTAAATCAAGCTTAGGATCTAAAAATTTTGAAAGAGCCATGACGAATTAACCTAGAAAGTATTAGTAATTATACATAATTCTGAGGAAATATTCAACTAAAATTCAAACATAGAAAGAAGCATCCCTTTTGTATATCTTTATTTGGTAGTATTAACCTGTATAATATTTATGGCAAATATCTCTATAAGGTACAAAATAGCACAAAAAGTAAGGAGCTGGAGGTTAAAGAGAAAATATACTCTAAAAGACTTAGTAGACAAAACAAGCATAAACTATCATACACTGATAAGATACGAGCAAGGAACATGTGGCATTCCAGTTGAAAAGTTAAAAATCATAGCAGAGTCGTTATCAATTCCTATTAGAAATCTCTTTCCTAGACGAAAAGTACTAAAAGAAAGTAGTTGTTTCGACAAAGCTAAGAACCAGGAAATGTATAATTTTATAGAAAAAACAGGAGGACACAAAGCAATTTATGCATTAACCAAATCTATCCGAGCTGAGGAAGAAAGTAATATAAAAGCAGCAAGAATAAGAATTGCAAGGAATCTAGTTAAGGCAGGGTTTGATAATGACATTATCTATCGAGCAACAGGCTTATCAATTGAAGAATATGCTGATAAAGAGAGATACGAGCCAAACAGAGGACAAGAGATAAAAAAGTGGAGAATAATCAGAGGATATACACAAGAAGAGTTAGCAAAAAAGCTTAATGTAGGGCCCTCGCAAATACATCATTATGAGCAAGGTAGCGTTACTCTTTTAAGTGAAAGGTTGTGGGAGATAGCAAGAGAATTATCAGTGAATGCTGAAGATCTGATAAAGGAATACAAAGAAAATGATTGTAAAGATGGTGAAGGAGAAAATGAATTATTAAGTTTGGCAAGAGAATATAGAAAAATTGACAATCAAGAATCACGAGATGAGCTAAATATATGGGTAGAATTTCTATTGCAAAGAAAGCAAATTTACAAAGAAAAGATTTACAAAACAGAGGAAATGAAAGTTGCAAATAATTTACTCAAGTTAGGTTTTTCTACTGATGTTATTTCTAAAATAGTAACAACTTCTTTTACATAAAGAATTAATTTTCAATTAGATAAATAAGCACATATTAATATCTTTACTTTTTAATGAAAAAATAAGTAAAAAAGATTGAGAAATTGATTTGACTTCACTCGAAAGCTATGGCTCTATGCCAATGCTGATAAAAAACAGCAGTAAATAATTAAAAACAATTTGTTATTAACGAGGAGTATATTTTATGAATAATAGTGAAAAACTTACAGAAGAAATTGAGAGAGTACTACAAAGCGGAGGAGGAAGTGCTCTATTTGATCGTGAGATAGTGTCAGTGCTTCTAGGAGCAGTTCATGACAGAAAGCAAGCACAAGATGTTACTAAAACTCTAATGGATAACTGCCCAGGAATAGGAGAAATTTTGGGACGAGAAATCGATGATCTGAAAATGATAGAAGGAATGACCGAACATGCAGCTGCAGCAATTGAATGTGTAAAAGAAGCTTATAAAAGAGCACTCAGAGAAGGATTAAAGAGAGGCCCAGTAATGGATAGCCAAGAAAAGCTGATAGAGTATGTAAGGGTAAATATAGGCTTTTCAGCAAAAGAGGCTGTCCAGATAATATATTTGGATAAACAGAACCGTTTGATAAGAGACGAAGTGTATTTTGGTACAATAGATGAAGTACACCTGTCTGAAAGGAAAGTGGTAAAAAAGGCATTATCAATGGAAGCAGCATCGATAATATTATCCCATAATCATCCAGGAGGAAGTTTAGAGCCATCAGAAGATGATAAGGTAATGACTAGAGAATTAGTGTCAGCGTGTCAAGGAGTGGGAATTGAGCTAGAGGATCACATTATTATGACAGACAAAGGATATTGCAGTTTTAAGGAAAGAGAGCTGTTATAAACCAAATTTCAATTGCTTGAGAAGTTTGGCTACACAATGAAATATAAAATCAAGTAGCAAAAAGACTTAGTCAAGAATCTGTATTGGAGAATTACAAAATATAAAAGATCTTTGTATAGTTTATATATTAAGTTGTAGTTAAAGAATAAAAGTCCTGATAAAGCTATTCTTTTATTATAAATAGTTGCAGAATATACAAGATCTTTTTATAATTTGCGTATTAAGTTAATCGTAAAGCAATAAATTGCTCTATAGACTTGAATAATATGCTTAATATGAGAGGTTATATGAATACTAAAAAAACAGTATCATTTGATGATACAGATGGAAATACTTATGAGTTAATCATTGATTCTAAAAAGCTACCAAAAGGACTATATAGTGCTATTAGGCGTACTGGTAAGAAAACCCAGCAGTCTGTATTTGTAGATGAGACCGATAATAAACCGAAAATATTTTATGATAAAAGTAGGTTTGAGAATCCTGAAGGTGTGCCTTCCCCTAGCGATGTTTCTGAAAAATCAATCAATCTTGGAGAAGGACGTGGAGTTTATAACAAAAAATCTTCAAATCGTCAAAGTCTAAATCCGTTTATTCCAGCCTTAAGCAAGATAGAGCCAAGTGCGAGTGAAAATGCAAAATTAAGATGGTTTAAAAATGCAGTGGTAAAGGCAAAAAGCGTAGACGAGCTGAACAAAATTGTAGACCAAGCACTAAGTACTGGAATCAGGATAAATGCGTATAGTGAAGGACAGAAGAGTTTTGCTGATACGGTGATATCGAAAATGCCTTCGATCAAATGCAAAGAAAATGAGAAGGAAGACATAATATGTGAATTGATGCTAAATGGAGCAATATTCAGTTACGATCTATTGCAGGATAAGGGAATAAGTGAAATGCATAACAAACTGTATCAAGAGATTCGTCCACAGATAGATGAGTGGCTTAAAGAACTGAGAGAAATCGGTGAAAGTGCTATTGAAAATGAAGGAATCATAGAAGACGTGGAAATGGATAATCAGACGTTTTTTATGAAATTTTCTGAGAATAGTAAGGTAAATATTGCAAGGGTATTGGAAGGTACAAAAAATTTAGGATTAACCACAGGAGAGGTAAAATTAGGAGGTGATGTTATAGAAATAGGAAATAGTAAGGTTGAAGTTAGAAGTGGAAAAGAAGGTGAAAGGGATTACGTTGATGTGTCTGATAATAGTGCTTTTACACTACCGACAATGTTGCAAAAAACATAAAAATAAAACTAGAGAAAACCATTTCTCGAAAACTTCTGTGTCCAGAACCAAGAGTCCGATTTACTTATAGCGCTAATAATCAATTAACCATCGGCTTTAAGGAATGATATGAACATATTATTTCAAGGAAAAGTCATGAGAAACAAGAGATTAGCTATCCAAATTAGCTGTAGCTATGAACCTAATCGGTTAGCAGAACAATGCTTATCAGATGCTTATGAAAAGGTAGTGTCAAAGGAAATAAGTCAAAAAAACTTAAAACATAAAAATGGGATTCAAGGAGGGTCAAATGGTAACAGTATGTTTATATGCGAGAGTTTCTTCGGGGAAACAAGTAGAAGGAAATACGATAGAAAGTCAAATTGCAGCTTTAGAGAAGCAAATTAATCTGGACGGATACAGATTGTTAAGTGAGTATAAATTTATTGATAACGGCTACAGTGGATCTCATTTAGTCCGCCCTGATTTAGAAAAATTACGTGATAAAGTAACAGAAGGTAAAATTGATAAGATTTACATTCATTCTCCTGATCGTTTATCTAGAAAATATGCATATCAAATGGTGCTGATTGAAGAATTTGAAAAAGCAGGAGCAAAAGTGGTTTTTTTAAATTATGAGATTAACGGTAACCCAGAATGGCTTTGTTGCATCGCTACCTATGAAAGGCTAACTATACAAGCAACTTATTGAAAATCTTATTTTTTTGCAGTCAATCTGATCAAATTTAAGAATAGTAATTTATTGTTTGTATTAGTAAATTTAATTCTACTTAAAATAGCTAAAGCATTGAAATTCTTGAATTTTAGCTAGATTAGTGAATGGTAGTAAAATTTCTTTTACTCAAATTTAGATATTCACTGACCGTCCTTACTATAAATGCTAGAATAATAAGCTACTGATATTCTTCATCTTTTTTATCTTTAATCCGCCGTAGATAGCGATGCAACAAAGCCACCCAGAATCTCAATTACTGTTACAAATGCAAGGTATGATAGCAGAATATGAACGTGCGAAAATTATGGAACGAAGTCGTCGTGGTAAAATCTATGCAGCTAACAAAGGCTATGTAAATGTAATGGGAGGAGCTCCTTATGGTTATCGTTATATAGATAAGCATATGGGAGGAGGACAAGCTTTATTTGAGATTAACGAAAAAGAAGCTGATGTCGTTCGTAAAGTATTTTTGTGGATAGGCAGAGAAAGAACAAGTATTGGGGAAGTATGTCGTCGGCTAAATACTATGTCCATTAAGACACAAAAAGGAAAAGAACGCTGGAATAAAGGTACAATTTGGAGTATGTTGAAAAACCCTGCTTACAAAGGACAAGCAGCTTTTGGTAGAAGAAGGTTAGGAGTAAGATTAAAGCAAGTAAGACCACAGAAAGGCTCTTGTGAGCAGCCAAAAAGTAACCACTCTGTCTATCCTGTTGAAAAAGCAAATTGGATTTATATTAAAGTGCCAAATATAGTAGATGAAGATATATTTGATATTGTTCAAGAACAATTAGCTGAAAATAGAAAAGTAGCAAGGACAAGAAAAAGAGGAGCAAAGTACTTACTACAAGGTTTAGTCATATGTAAGCGTTGTAATTACGGATGTTACGGAACTTGCATGAGAAGTAGACGAGAAGAAGAAGGTGGTCATTATGCATATTACCGTTGTAGTGGTAAAGATTCTTACCGTTTTGGTGGTAATAAGATTTGTGACAATAAACCCATTCGCTCAGATGCATTAGAAACAGCTGTGTGGGAAGAGGTTAAGCAGTTATTGAAAAATCCAAACAGGATTTTAGAAGAATACAAGCGTAGGCTTTCAGAACTAAAAAAATCATCATTGGATCAAAAAAGTGACCTGCTAGAGAAACAAGAAAATAAATTAAAACGTGGTATTGCTAGACTTATCGATAGTTATGCTCAAGAATATATCAATCAAGAGGAATTTGAACCACGAATTAAAGCAATGAAACAAAGCTTAAAAACAATTAAAGAAGAGAAGAAAAAGATATTTTATCAAAAGGAATTAGAACAGGAGGTAACTCTGGTTGTGGCCAATTTAGAAGACTTTTCTTCCAATATTACGTTAAACCTTGATAACGCAGACTGGTTAACTAAACGTGATATTATCAGAACATTGGTCAAGAGAATTGAAATTAACCTTGAGGACGTAAATGTGGTATTTCGCGTAAAAGAGCTACCGAACTCTTCTGGACATAATGGAAAGGAAAATAAAAATTTGCAACATTGTCGTAGGTGTATTTGAGATAACATTTTCTACAAGTATTGGTAGCCTAAAAATTGTAGTCTATCATAATGCGGAAAATGACAGTCAAGTAGAAGTCAGAGTAGCAGATAAAGAAATGTGGTCTGAATTACAAAAAAGAAAAGAAACTATAGGAAAAGGCTGCCTTTTTGGAGGAATGACGGTCACAGAAGCAGTAGAAAAAGGAAATTTTCCTAGGAGTGGTAAGTGGAGTAAAGATAAGGTTGAAAAGGCAATTAGTAATAGCGAAACATTATCGTGGGTTGATAAGGTGTGTGGAGGTAGTAAAGAAACTTCCCGGAAACTTTAAACGAGGGGAGGTTTTCTTCCCTTTTTACTTACAACCACAAAATTGCGAACTCTTTATAAGCTAAATTTAAGTTATAGTAAAATAACAGATGTTTATTTCAGTAAAATTGTTACGATATGGCAAATATCTCTATAAGATATAAAATAGCACAAAAAGTAAGAAGCTGGAGATTAAAACAAAAGTATACCCTAAAAGATTTAGTAGAAAAAACAGGCATAAAATATCATACATTACTAAGATATGAGCAAGGAATATGTGGCATTCCAACTAAAAAATTAAAAGTGATAGCAGAGGGATTATCAATCCATGTTAGAAATCTATTTCCTAGGCGAAAAGCGCTAAGAGAAAGTGGTTGTTTCGACGAAAGTAAGATCGAATGGATGTATAATTTTATAGCAAAAACAAGAGGACGCAAGGCAATTTATGCATTAACTAAATCTATTGGAGCTGAAGAGGAAAGTAATGTAAAAGCTGCAAGAATAAAAATAGCAAAAAATATTTTAAAGGCAGGGTTTACTAATGATATAATTTACCGAGCAGTAGGTTTATCAACTGAAGAATATTCTGATAAAGAGAGTATACATTGTACAAGCGAAAACGGAGGACAAGAGATAAAAAAGTGGAGAATAATAAGAGGATATACGCAGGAAGAGTTAGCAAAAAAGCTTAATGTGGGACCCTCGCAGATACATCATTATGAACAGGGGAGTGTGACAATTTTAAGTGAAAGGCTATGGGAAATAGCAGAAAAATTATCGGTGAATGCTGAAGATTTGATAAGGGAAAAAGATTGTTATGAGGATGATGAAGGAGAAAAAGAGCTATTAAGCTTGGCAAGAGAGTTAAAAAAAATTAACAATCAAGAATCACGAGATGAACTGGAAATATGGGTAGAATTTTTATCGCAAAGAAAGCAAGTTTACAAAGAAAAGATTTACAAAGCAGAGGCAATAAAAGTTGCGAATAATCTACGTATGTTGGACGTTTCTATTGATGCTATTTCTAAAATAACAGATTTATCTATTGAGGAGCTTGAAAATTATGCTTTCAAAACTTAATCTGGGTTAAAAACAGCAGTAGTTTACTGACTCATAAATAATATATTAAAATATTAGAGAGAATAGTTATATATTTAATATATCTATACAGAATTTTTCTATCACTTTCTGATTGTCCTCTATCATTGCCTTTGCCTCTTGTTGAAGAGATTTGATATTTTTTGATGTAATGTTATCCATGTCAGCCGACGCTAGCTTCAATTGCGATTGTATTCTTACGTATCTATTGCCTATTACTTGATTCATCTGATAATTTACGCAGTCCAATCCAGAGGCAAACATCACATTTAACAAAGGTTTTATCCAGCCTATTTTTCCAAATCTCTTTGAATTGGCATACTCTATGCTTCTATCTGTTCTTCCAGTACCTATCGATAACAGTAGAATATCATCATTTGGAAATAACCTCTTACCACTTGCATATGCACAAGACGCTGGATTATTAGCAAAAACCCCTCCATCCACTAATACTCTATCTATCTGGTCAATTTTTAGATGTTTTGGTATGAAATAAGTAGGTGCAGCCGTTGCAGCTCTGAGTGCATCTTTCAGCTTAATATTACCTTCTTTCCAGTTTTTAAAGAAAAATGGACGATTATTGTGAATATCATAACTTGTTATCAGTACCTTACTTAATGTGTTTTTTAGAATATCCTCTCCAAAATATTTATCCAGTACAAATTCAATATTTTTATGTGGGTATTGTGTGCAATTAAACCAAGATAATATTGATCGCCTAAAGAATGAAGACTTAAAAATATATGGTCCATATTCCCGATAGAACTCGACTAAATCATTAGCAGAATATTGAGGTTTATCTTTTTTACATAATCCAGCAATAACAATTCCACCAGTTGAGGTTCCTGCCATTAAGTGAAAGATTTCAGCTACCCTCTTTCTTGTTCTTTTTTCTATTTCTGCTAGAATAATGGCTGGTATTATGCCCCTTATGCCTCCGCCGTCAACTGAAAGGATGTATTTTGCCACTGTGAAATTTATTTGTGTTTTTGCTCAAGCTCATTAACTTCTTCAATGAGGTTTTTTACCCGCTCCTCAAGGCGATAAACTGTTTCCATTAGTTCGTGATTTCGTTCTATAAATTGATCATGAATTTGTACTTTTAAATCAAGCTTAGCGAGCCACCAAATTGTTGCTATGGTCTGTATTACTATCGTTACTATTACTGTGATTGGGATTTTTTGCTTTTTCATGTGAAGATATTAACTTGTTATGGATAGTTTTAGAAGTTTATATACAGATTATAGAAAACTTACAGCTTTAGTGATTTCTTTCTATTGATTTGTATCGATCCTCTGCTTCTGCAAGTAGCTTTATTATTTCTCTGTAAGGTTTATCTTTGTTGTGCCTTGATGCCATTACAGCTATTCTTCTAGGGCTTTTTCCATTGCTATCCTTTATGTTAGGATTCGCTCCTTTTTCTAATAGAAACTCAACGATTTCTAAATAGCCTTGATCTGCAGCAGAATGTAGCGCTGTCCATTTAAATTTATTAGTAGCATTAATATCAATACCATCTTCTACTAAAAACCTTACGATTTCTAAACATCCTTCTCCTGCAACATAACGTAATGATTTTTCACCAATACTTATATTATCTTTTATCAAGGATTTCACAGTTTCTAAGTCACAGTTCTTAGCTGCGATTTCTAATGTGGCGCTGTAACTCTCATCTCCTTTTTTAAACAAGGAAAAATATATAACCACAATACACACCGTTAGCACTATAAGAAAAATTAATCCATCAAATTCTCCTTGACGTATAATTGAATTTTTATGAAAAAGCCTTCTTACATTTCTGCTCATGTAGTACTGCAATAATTATACCCATCTAGAATTAAATAACCATTTGCTTAAGTTTCACTTAAACAGCTTTGCTCACTGTTGCTTCTACTATAGTTTGATATCCTCTGTTATTCAGAATATGTTCTGCCTTGCTAATTACCCATTCACCTTCAATTTCCTGACAAAATCCTGAAAGGCTGATCTTAGCTTCTGCAAATAATTCTGGATTACCAGGAACAGTTACATTTAAATTTGATGTACTACGTTTTAATTGTCTTAACTTAGCTGCTGCTGCACTAATTGCTGATTCTGCAGTAGAGTAAAGCGTTTGCAGAGTATAACTTGGACCCTCATTTCCCACTTCCTCTTCTATAGTTTCTCCCTTTTCATAACTGTGCCATTTTGCAATAACAGATCCATATTTGTTACGCACATTAAAATTTACCTCCCAATTTATAACATCTTTAGGTGTAAGTACTGTTGTGCCTAACATCTTTCCAGTTGCTGATCTTGCTTCTCCCTTTGGAATAAAAATTATATATCCTCCTGCTGGTTTTACTAGTGCATCATATTTTTTCCCTAATCCTTCCAAAAAACTCATGTCGCTTTCTTCTGCTTGGATGATATGTGGTACAAATATATTTTCAAATCTTTCAGCGACTTTACTTTCATACCCATGCTTTTGTGCTATTTCTTTAATTAAATCTCCTAAGGTAATGTCCTTCCATTCCTTTGATTTTCTTTCCTTTAATGATCCTCTTAAACTTGCAGCATCACATTTTATTCTTAAAGTTTGTGGTGGACTTTGTATTGTAATTTGATTTGCCTTATATACTCCCATAGGTAGTAAACCTGTTTCTTTATATCCGAGAAAAATTTGTAAATTACCCTTAAGTTCTAAAGCGCTAGAGCTATAACTAATATATATCTCGGCTTCGTCACTTGTAGTACCGGATCCATCAGTTACACGTAGTGATATTAAACTCTTTTTTAAAACCTCTGTTACTGGGTTATTTTTTGCTACTATATCAAAATCTGGTGTCATTCATCTAAAATATTTATAACAGATTCTTTCAATATTCTCTGAATTTTAGGAAGCTTAATTTTTAATCCAGCGGGCAAAAAACTTCCATGTTCTACAAGTCCTGGATTTTCAAGCAATACTTCCTCCACTGCTCCACTACTGTATCCATAATGTTTCCAGCAAATTTCATCTAACATTTCGTTTTCTTTAGTGTAATAATAAATCACTTGCTGTAACTTTTTAACTTCAAAATAAACTCAACTTTTCTTGGTTTTCCATCAGGAAAAAATAATATCTGTTTTTCTTCTACATTAGTAGTGACAAAATTTCCAAGCACATTTCCTGAATTATCAACTAGAACGTGTGGTTCTTGAGTATCACGTATATTTTTTAGCTGTTCTAAGCCATTACTCTGATAATGTGGATAAATCACTCCTGTCAAATCAATACATTCAATTCCTGAGCCAATGTTTTGTAGCGACGTTTTTTCAATACATTCAATTGTATACCACCTTTCTTCTTTAATGTATCTTAGGCTTGTTAGTTCAAGCTTACATTTCCCAAGCAACATTAATGCAACTCTTCAACTATATCAAAAAGTGCTCCACGTGCTTGTTCTCTAAACCTTTCTATTACTGCATCAGCAACACTGCGCACATCTTCAGACTTAATGTTGATATTAAACGTTTGATAGAATGCTTGGTTATATACTTTCGATTCCCTATTTTCATATCTACTTTTCTTGAATGCTTTCTCAACTTCTTCTTGTTCTATAGCTCTTTTTTCTTCTATAACACTTTTAATTTTAAAATTCTCAAAATTGCTTTTGCTATTTTCTGAAAATTGTTTAATAGCACTATTATTTGTCAATGAGGTTCCGTTACTGAAAATGCTATTTTTAGAAAGCTCATTAACAACATTTCCATTATTTTCAAATTTTCTAATCGGACTATTCTCAGCAAATATACTACTTACTGTATTTCCCATCCATGAAAAAGCTTCTCCTATAGGTTTAATGAGTGATTTCCAAAAGCTAGAGAAAAAGTCTTTCACTTTTTGCCAGTTAGTGATAACAAGAGCTGCACCAGTGACAAGACTTGCTACTAAAAGTCCAATCGGGTTACTCATTACAGCAAACGTTATTGCTCTTAGTCCTGTTATTACTGCAGGAAAAACTGTAGCTGATAAAAATGAAAATACTCCAAGTAGGTTTGCTTTCAGACCAAAAATCGTACTTCCTAGCAATGTAAATCCGTATCCTAGTCCTACTGCTGCAATTTTTAAACTTATCAAAGCTGCTAAAGTACTCATGATTGCCGTAGTTAAAGTTGGATGTTTTTCTGCAAAAGAAGCTATACGCTCTGTTATTGTTTTCAAACTTCCAGCTACATAATTTAAAGTAGGTAACATTACTGACCCTAGATTCATGCCAGCTTCAAATACTGCATTTTTAAGTAATTGTAATTTATTAGCTGTAGTATTTGCCCGATTGTTAAATTCGTCCTGCATTGAAGCGTTATATTTTTCTTTATCAGCTAAATGTTCAATAGCTTTCTTGTAAATGTCTAAGCTTCCTACTAAAAGAGCAATGTCATCTTGAAACCCAGCACCAAATAGATTCATAAGAATACCGGCACGCTCTTGATCATCTATTTCTTTTAAAGTTTCAAGAAATTGCAATATTGCCTCTTGAGGATTTTTTTTAATGGTTTGTTCAAGCTCTTCTATACTTGTTCCCATCTCATCTAATGCATCATGAAATTCAGGACTTTGCTCTCTTGCAGTCTGTAGTTTACTAAGAAAGTTATTTATAGCAGTTGCTGCTTTTTCAGGTTGTTTACCTAAGCTTATGAACGCACTTGCTAAGCTACTTGCTTGATCAATTTCTAAACCAAACTGTTTAGCATTACCACCAATTCTATTCAGTGTAAGAACCATTTCCTTAGCTTTGGCAGCAGTATTATCTGAAAGATGGTTTATTATGTTACCTACATTTTCCATACCATCAACTTTAATTCCATAGACATTGGATATTTTCGCAATAGCATTACCAGCTTCTTCTGAAGACATGTCAAACGCTGTGGTCATTTTAGCAACTACTGTTGTAAACTTCATAAGATCATCTTTGTCAATACCAAGTTGACCACCACTTGCAGCTATTTGTGCTAATTCTGCAGCTGACAAGGGTATTTCACGAGATAATTTCTTTAATTCTTTAGCAAACTTTGATGCTTCATCTTTAGTATCATTTTGCACAAATTTTACTACTTTTTTTACATCAGCCATAGCACTTTCAAAATCAATCGCAACCTTGATCGGAGCTGCAAGCGAAAGACCTAGTCCAATAGTCTCTATAATTTGTGACTTAAAATGTGCTTTGCTTGCTAAAAAACTTTGGTGATTACGTATTGCAGACCCAAGCTTACCATACTTACCTTTTAGCGCTTCAACAGATGAGCCAAGTTTATATTGATTACTTACTAATGACTTAATATTTCTTCCACTTTTTCTTACTTCTTCATTAAATGAATGCAAAGCATCTCTCTTTTTCAAATATGCTTCTTTTGCTTTTGTTGCAGAAAACTTAGCTTTATCAAACTCAGCTTTTAAAGTTTTGCTTGGTTTCTCTATTGCTTTCATTTGTTTAGCTAAAGATTTTACCTGATCTTCAAAGCCCTTCCACGACCTCCTGCTAGTCAAAACATCACTACCCAACTGCTTAAACTTTGATACTGATTTTAAAGATGAATCAAGCTTTCTTATATTCTCACCAAGATAAGTAAGTTGATTACTACTGCCCTTTATTACAGTATTAAAACTGCCATCAAGTACCGCACCTATTTTTATCGATAATACTGACATTTGAACTTCCTAGCTAATTTGCTCCATAAAATAAACTCACTAATCTCCATATCAAGAATGTGCTCAACTCCACCACCTATGATAGAGCCAAGTACTAGTATTTCTAATCTCAAGTTTTTTGGATAATCGGTGAAAAAAAATCCTTTAATACCTCTTGCACTTTCACATAATCAGCAATATCCAACTCTTCAATTGCTTCTTTTGCAACTGATGTCAGGTTGGCAGTCAAAGTTACTTCCTTACTTAGATCACTACCATTAAGTCTCTCAATAGCTAGATAATCTCTAACTTTTGGACGTCTAATGGTAAGCTCTGAGATAGAAATACCATCAACTGTTATTGGATTATCAAGTTTTACTGTTGTCATACTTTCTCCTAAAAAATAAAATTCTAAAATCTTTTTAAAACTAAACCTAAATACCTAAAACCGTTTGCAGCAAGGCCATTTGATCAACACCGTTAATCTTACGGATCATGTTCTCAGCATCGATTTCTATTAATTCATTACCACCGATAGTAAGTTTATAGTAATGGGCAGCTACAGTACACTTCAGCGTTGCTTTTTCAGCAGGTTTCCAGCTACCAAAATCAAATTCTTTGAATATGCCCCTTAAATTGATTATTACTCCTTCAATATCATTGCTACCACTTCCTTGCATTCCTCCACGGAGCGTTAAAGATACTGAATTTCCATCTATCAAGCCAAAAAGTCTAAATAGTTCTGAATCATACTCAGCGAAAGTAAAGTCTGCTTCAAGCTTTTCCATGCCCATGTCAATATTTATTGGGATATCCATACCACCAGCACGATATTCTTCGGTTTTTATGGTGAGCTTTGGTAACGTTATCTCATCAATTTTTCCTGCATAACCCCGACCATCTACGAATACATTAAAATTCTTTAAAATCTTCGGTAACATCTCTTTCTCCCATTTTTATAATATTGTACCACTCACAAGATGTGACCTGAAAGTAATCTGTTCTGCTGGATATGGTGGTGTAAATTCGAAATCAAAATATACTTTCCCGCTTGCAATATTTGCCGGTGTATTGAGTTCAGGTGTTGCATAACATTTTCCGCTAATAATAGCTCCTTGTGCTTTTAAATTGGCCAAATAAGAATTCACCCCCTCAATTACATCATCTATATAAGTTTTGGTAATATTTCGATCAACTGCCCAGAGATGAGCTCGAAGTAAACTATCATTGATTAAATCTGCAGTCCTTCTCACTGATAAAAAAGCCCATTTTGAGTCATTTGAACATGTTCTATTGCCCCAAAGTTTGTAGCCGTTTTGATGAATTATCGTTGTTACTTCATTTTCATTCAAGTGGTTTGCTCTACAACTTGTATCACCGAGCGTAAAATCAATAGGCCTGCTTGTTCCAACAATACCATTTATCTCTTTGTTTGAAGGTGAATGCCAAAATCCTTGCTCACTATCTACTTTCGCTATTAAACCAGCTACAAATGGGCTTGCTGGCAAAATTTCTTCTTTTCCTTCAATAAATACCTTAACCCAAGGATCAACTACGTAAACTCTTGAGCTGCCTACACTTTTTCTCCATTTTATTACTTCTTCATCATTGGTATTTGGACCATCTGCTACTATTATGCTTCTTAGCTTTTCTGCTACTCCTATCAAAGCTGCTACTACTGGGTTTTTAGATTCAGGCAATTGATGAGTAAATTGAGGCGCAATTAATATTCTTGGAGCAACATGAACTATACTTTCACTGTTGAGGAATGCCTCTATCCCTTGATACTCTCCAGTCTCTTTATCAACACCGCCAATTATATTCTTCAGCGTCTCTTCTTCTTTTAATTTTGGATCGCTGTTTTCACTCTCTTCAACTCTAATTACTATAACTGTTGCACCAATCTGGGAAAATATTCCATTTACTGCAGAAGGTAAACTTCCACTCTTTCCGAGCTTTACTGCTTCCTTTAAGCTTCCTGCAACTAACACTGGTTTATTTAGCGGAAATTTTTGCTCATCTGCTTCAGGTGCAGTACCAATTACACCTATCACTGATGATTTAGCTGTACGTACTGCTTTGGCCCCTGAGGTTACCTCAATAACATTTACTCCGTGCAAAAATTCTTCAGCCATTTCTTTGCATCTTTTGTTTAAAATCGTTTAGTAAGTTCTCTACACTTTTGGCTTCTGCAATTTTCTTCTTGGTAATGTCTTCCAACTCTTCACATTTCATTATTTCTTTTACTGCTTTTTTTACTTTTTCTTCAATGATTCTTGCCATTTCAGTAACTGTAATACCACGTACTTTTGCTAATGGCTCTATAATTTCTGCATCTTTTTCGTCTATAGATTCTGGTGCTGCTAGAATGTTTTCTGCGGCTTTTGCTTGTATTTCGTACGACTTAAGCTTCTGATGAGAATATCCTGCGTATTGGTGAGTATAGTTATTATAATAAGTACGGAGACTAGAAAGTGCAGAAAGTTTTGCATTTTCCAATAATTCCAGCTCAATATCTTCCTTATTCCTTTCAACAATTTTCTCCCCTTCTGTTAAACAATAGCTTTTTTGCCAATCAAAATCTTCTGGTGCTTCATACCAATCATTTTCAGTTGGCTTGCTTTCAAGTGTTGTTGTTTCTACTTGTTTATCATTTTCAAATCTAATGTAGATAGACATTCTTTGTTACCTCCAGAGTTCATAAGTTTCAGATAACCCAGGACATTGCCAAGCTTTTAGCGTTCTCTCTACATCTATTTCAAGCCCCGTGGTTAGAAAATTGCTACGTATGTTATATACTCCCCACTGAATAAATTGACCATAGTTGTATACATAATTTGATGCAAGCATACCTTGACTGACTTGTGTTCTGGAACATAGGTAAGATGATGTATAAAGTAATATTGCAACTGTTTTTCCTGCTGGAATTTCCACATTACCAGATCCAGCTAACTTGCTATCAGAACTCGTGTATTGGTAAACATTTTTCCATATTATTCTTGAAATACTTGATTTATTAGAATTGGTATTATCTGATGTTCCCACAAATAGTCCTGCACCCCCGTACTCCGTACTAGAGTATGATGATCCAACAAATTCTATTGTTTTATTTATGTTCACATTCGTTGTATTTTTTACAAATATTACTCCAAGTGCAGCATACGGGTAATAGTATATCTCATCATAACTACCCGAAAAACTTTTTGCGCATAACTCTCCATAAATAAATGTTCCTTTATTTCCCTCTATAAAACTGAGTTGTCTTGGCCGATAAAAACTAACGTAATCTGTATCATATGTATGGCTACCTGCTAGTAATTGCAACATACAGTCGGTTTTTGTTATATCACTACTCCACTTTCCAAGCTCTGTCGTAAAAGTTCCGTGACCAAAGTAATTATTTTTTCTGCCCAGTACACCAAATAAGAAAGGTAATGAACCTGGTTCAACCATATTGCGCTTTTTTATTTCGTTTGTAAGCGACATTTTTAATTGATCATCTCTAGTTTTTACCTCATTAGAGATGTTTTCTATTCGAGTTTCTATTTCTCCTATAATTGATGAGCCAGGTGGTACATTATTAACAGCACGAAAATCTTCTACTAAACCTTTAAGACCATCTTTATGACTATTACTAATGCTATTTATTGCTGCAATATTGGCATTCTTTCTCGTAT
The DNA here is from genome assembly GCF_964028625.1 of Wolbachia endosymbiont (group B) of Horisme vitalbata. NCBI lineage: Bacteria > Pseudomonadati > Pseudomonadota > Alphaproteobacteria > Rickettsiales > Anaplasmataceae > Wolbachia > Wolbachia endosymbiont (group B) of Horisme vitalbata. The sequence goes on along the minus strand of NZ_OZ034797.1, from coordinate 776,728 downwards.
CAAGTAGCGATACATGTGAATCTGATGATGCTTTTAAAGTGTTTAAGGAATTATCCCTAAGCTTGTTGATTTCATTAACAGAATCTGTTTTTACTGCAGTTATTGCTGATATTGAGTTTGTTTTATTGCTGTTTATATCATTTAGGTGTTTTTTTGCACTATCAAGAAGTTCTTTTAGCTTACCATCAGTCATCTGTACAATTTCAGAAACTGCACTTTTGTCGACTATTGATTCCAATGCTTTAGCAAGATATGCTAATTGATCTGGTGTACTGTTTGCTGCTAAATCCTTAAGCCTCTTTTGTAGTGCATCAATTATTCCTTTTACTTCAGTCATCTGCACAACGTTGGAAATAGCTTTTTTATCTGCTATCAATTCCAGCGATTTTGCAAGATATGCCAGTTGATCAGGTGTGCTACTTGCTGCTAAATCCTTTATCCTTTGATGTAACGCTTCTATTGCTTCTTTCATTCCCAAAAATTCAAAAAAGTTTCAAATCTAAATCGTTTAAAATTATTTTTTAGTTGATTATGCTCATCTTCTCTTTCGGTAATATCTTCATCTATTTTTTCTATAGCTCTTCGAATACGTACCACATCTTGAACTGCAATATTTTCTGGATGAGGTAATGGATAGTCTCTGCTTGTTTTATCATTTGGCATTTTTTTTATGTTATAACAATCCGCAAGTTTTTTACCTTTGGACGATAGACAACCGTACCACTCAAAACTAATTTTACTCTAGTCTCACTAGCATTAAAATTTGATAGCACATGAGTTCTCTCTACCCAATTTTCCCCTATTGGTTTTCCTGATGTTAAATTGACTAATTGCCATTCTCCCATGTTTTTCTCTACATAAGTTTTAATGTCTGCAGTGCCAGGTATCAGCGCATCATAGGTAATTGTTATCTTAGTGTTAGCTCCTGCTGTAATGCTTCTTGTAACATAATCTCCGAACTCTGAAAGATTACCCAGAACTAGCTGTAACCCAGGATAGAGAACAGGACTTTTTTCTTTTGACCCTTTTAAATTTGCCTTTACTGTTAGCTCTCCAGATAATCTTTCACGCAGCGCGAGCGGCAAGTTATCAGATAGAAAATTTTCTTTTCCTTCTTCATCTGTCAGAATAAATTCTACATTAGTATCAAATGCTACTTTTTCGACGTTCGTCAAAACAATTAAATCTGATACGTTATTTGCAGTAACTTTACCAAGATCAATAACGTGAGAATTTTCAGTGAACTTCGTTGCTAAAAGCCTAAAAGTTAGATCTAAATTTTGATGTGGTGTCCAAGTACTTGCGTTGCTAGATGAAAGTAATACTCCTACTTGATATGGCTGACTTGTTACCCAACGGCTATTTACTGCATCATATTTGCCAAGTTCTGCTATTTTGACTGCAGTACCAGGATCATCAGTAAGCAGTACTATTGCATACTCCTCTCCTGCATGGCAAAACACTGGTGACCACTTTATACGTGTTGCTGTGCCATCTATCTTTATATCTTTTGGCTCAATATAGCTTTCAGCAATGACAGTTTGTGAGGGCATTCCCACTGCTGTTTCTCTAATCTGCACAGCAACACGTTTTTTGCCTCTATTTATAAACCATAACTCTAGACCTCCTATGTGCCTGCTTTCATTTAGAGTAAATGTTTGCGCTAAAGGATCAACTCGTCTTGCTGAGATCACTCTTCTTCTTTCTTCTATGGTAATTGTTTTTTTACCAGTATAAGTTGCCTCTCCATAGCTTCCTTTATCCCCATAAAACTGTACTAATTTAGTACCTGCTGGAATATTTGCTGGGATTTTTATCTTTCCCTTTAATTTTCCCTGGTTGTTGGCTGTGAGCATATTTTTACCTCTTACGCAGTAGGCTGAATGAAGATACCATCGAACTTCACCTCCTTGAGCTTTTCATTTGGCTCAAAGCCTTCGATCTCAAAATTCTGTACTGCTTCTCGCATAAATTCAGTTTCATAAGAATTACTTGACAATAGCTCTGTTGTTTCTCTAGTATTAAACACTCTAGTTACTGGACTTTTCCAATTCGTGGTAACCTCTGTCCAGTGGTCAATGTTTTTATTTAGAGTAATTTGCGCCGGAAAAGCTTGATATGGATTGATCTTTTCTCCTTTGGTCTGTAAAAGCTGCTCCAGTACCGGTTCAAGTTTATAAGGCAAAAGATATCTTTCCCCACCTTTTTCAATATCTGCAACTTCTACATCTATTGGCAGAACTAGCTCTCTATTTACTATTGCTGCAGACTGCGAAATTCCTTGATCACGCATATCATCATCAAAGAATGAATCAACAAATACTCCTTTTTTGGTGGTAGGTTCTCTTGAATTTGCATCATTGCGTAGACGTTCCTCTGCAACCAGCGCATAAAGATCATTTATTCCTTTTTTCATTGCTTCAAGCTCATTCATCGGTACAGCATGAATAGCATTATTCACTATTTTTACCCCTTCTTTTTCTCCGTTTTTCCATGTCTGATGAATGTAGCAGAGCAAAAGTTGTCCGCTAGGCGCTTTAGGCATTGATGGTCTCCAAGAATGGGAAATTCCTTTTATTCTTCTTACCACTCCTTTGCTATCGATAGTAATTAAATCAAAGCGTGGCATTTTCCAGGTGTAATCAATCAGAACCAAGCTGTTATCAACTGCTCCCCTTACTTTACATCCCTCTTCATTTATATCTTCAGGGCTTACATGAGTGCGACAGCGGTAGGTTATCAGGTAACTACTTCCAGGTGCTGGTTCTTTGCCAGGTAGTGACCAATCAACGTTTCCTGCATTTAACTTATAGTCTATACTGTTTTCATAAATAACATTGCCTTGTTTAGTTTGAATAATCTCAAGTACTGCAGAGTCAGGTATCGGATCAATGGCTCCTGAATATGAACCGTGAGTAATGGTAATGGTTTTTTGAACAGTTATATCTACTTTTTTAATTTCACTTATTGGAAAATCATTCACCTTCAGTTCCATTACTCTTTGGCTATTTGGCTGAAAAGTATGTGGTTCTGATTCAACTGATTTTATATCTGGATCTTCATCAAAAGAAACACGAATACTATGAGGTAACTCAATTTCATAGCCATCAACATGAGCTTTGCCCTCATTAATCACGAATACTTCTTTTCCACCTTCTTTATGTAGAAACATTACCTCTAGGCCATTTACAACGTAGGAACCATTGGCTTCTTTATCATAACGAGCAAGAGCTGTAGTTACTATATTTGCTTGTGGTGGCGGTGAATGTTCTATCAATACTCCATTTTCAATATTGTAAATTGGGTAAAATTCTCCTTCAGAAAAACGTGGAGAAAGACCTTCTGCTTGATAACCCCAAATGGTGGAAACTTTAAGCCTTGCTGCGCCTACTTCCTGATAGTTACGTGTACCAACAGCAGGATCACGAAGATTTGCGTCCTCAAGTTCTGTAATTGTAGATTCTAGATAATAAACACCTATACGAACTGTGGTACTCAGTGGAATAACAAACTCTTCTTTTTCGACTTTTCTAACTGCTCCACGAAGATAGATTTTTCCTGACTCAAGTGTAACTTTACCAGTTTCTCTATCTATAATACAATTACTTCCTGTTACAACATCACCATCACGAAATATTGCATCTCCTATGCCTTTAAGCTTAGAAAGAGCATACTCCTGAGTTTCATTTAATTCTGCAGACTGTAAACCTCTTCCTGCCAGGAACAAGCTTTTTTCGTATTCTTTGTCAGGATTAAAGCGATTGTAATAGGCGTTTAAAGTCATTTTATGCTAGAAAAATTCAAAAAGTTACAACAAATGAAAAAGTTTCCCGGGTGGCAGCGGTTCTAATAAGAGGTACTGTATGCTCTAGAATCAATAAAATACCAAAGTTTTCAATATCTTGTGGTTCAAAATATCTCTTTCCTGCCTCTTTTACTTTTGTACCAACCATAACTCCTAATTCCCGTATCACTTGATTTGCTGCGTCCGTGAAATCGAAAGTAAATTTAAGGTACAAGTTATTGGTTGGTACATTTGAAGGTTTAAACCGTCCTGAGGGAGTAATTAGTTCTCCATTCTCATCACCTGTGCAGAAAAGTACCTCATCAACTACGCGACGTCCAACTTCCTTTAATAATTTTGTAGAAGTAATGAGCTCTGGCGGTGTACTCTGAGTGTATTCTACAGTTACTATGCTACTTGCTGCAATAGGGCTATTTTCAAGGCATTTAATCATTCCAGTATTGCTATCAACTAAATAGTCAACACTTGGCTGATAAATCGTTTCTCCTGTAAAAACCTTGACATTCTTCACTGGAGAGTGATCAAGCATTATTTCACCATTGGTAAAAGTTTTTTCTACTCTATGGCTACTTTCCCAATTTGCATCACCACTGCCCCAAGCAAGATGTAAGGGTTGTTCTTTTATGCTTGCTGCTATTGCTGCTCTGCCTGATTGTGTGAGAATTGACATAGTGAAAAACTAATGCGCTCTATAATATATATACAAAGCAATTTCAAAATTTTCTAAAAAAGATGAAAATATTTTTTTTGCAAAACTATAAATTAACTGTTTGAAAACTTCCTGCACCTAGATTAAACTTACCTTCTCCTCTAGCAAAAGGACCAGTTGGTATATCAAGCCACTTGTCTTCCTTTGAATCCATAGACATGCCTTTTATTACTTTGCCCTTATTTAATAAATTCTGTACTAGTCGCTCAAGTCTATGTCTGCTAAGGTTATGGAACATAGATGGTAACTTATGACGTTGCTTAAAGATTCCTGGACCACCTGTATGAGTAAATGGATGTCCTTCTTCTGCAAAAAGTTTTATATACTGAATGAGAATATTTTGTAAACTCTCATCAGAGGATTTATTCGCCATAATCTGTTCAGAGATGTCTTCAAGTAAACCTGTTGCTGAACGTAAGTAAGTTCTTACACTTCTATCTGCTGCTCCATTAGATTTTACTATTGCTCCTTGGTAAATTGTGTTGCTATTTCTATCAATTCTTAATGCATTACATACAAAATTATAATGCTCCATAGGTGCAGGCCATAACGCAAAAGAACATCTAACTCCATCTACAAGTGCAGTTGTACCTCTAATTGCATCTCTAGCCTGTTCTACGGTTGTGATCGATCCACATTTTGGCTTTCTCATATGATGAGCAGCAATTACAGATGCTCCTGTTTCAGATGCTAAGTTTGCAAGTAAACCCATAGCATACCATCCAATCTCTGGATCTGAATTTATATCAGCATGAACAAATGACATAAGTGGATCGAAAACTATAAGTCTTAAATTCTTTACTGAAATTAATTGTCTTCTTATATCTGCAAATTTCTCTGAAGTTACAGGACATTTACCACGCATATTAGTCTTAATTACTGAAAAAGGTTCTCCTGTATCAGGTATAGGCACGATAAATAATCGACTGCTGTACTCTGCTCTTTTACCTTCAGGATCAAGGCGGTCAAGACGTCGGTGTAGCTCATTTGCATCATCTTCTGCAGAGAAAATTACCACTGATCCATGTTCTTTAACAAGAGGACCAAAACCACATATCTGGTCTGTATCACTTGCAACTTTAAGTGCTAAATCAAGCAGAAGCATTCCTTTACCGGTATCTCCCATTGCTGCTAATATAGAAACAACTCCCAAAGGAAATAACTCATCAACAAGAAATTTTTGTACTGGAACTTTGCCTAAGTAGCGACTTACGCTCCAATCTAAAATGTTAAGTGAATTGGCTTTTCTTAAGTTTTTTTCAATAAATTCTGAAACATTTATTCCTTCTGATATACAATCAGCTGCATCCCATTTCTCAGGTTTATCTTGTGGAATTTTGAGAGTAACAAGTGATGCAACTCCTATTTCTAAAAGCTTTTTAGCAACTCTTTCAGCATATTTCTTGCCTGGTACATCATTGTCTGGCCAAATAATAACATGCTTACCTTTAAGTGGTGACCAGTCTGTTTTTTCTATTGGTGCATTTGCCCCTGACATTGCAGTTGTGGCAGTAATACCTTGTTCTATCAGCGCATCTGCACATTTTTCACCTTCAACGAAAACAACCTTATCAGATTTTAAAATACCTGGAATATTGTATAAAGGTCTGATCTCTGGTGTAGTAAAACTAGACTTTTTAACGTCAAAAGGCAGATATCGCTTTTCTGAAGCAGTATCATAACGGTAAACTCTAGCAATAACCTGATTATTTTCATCGTAATAATTCCAAGATGTAGTTGGCTGACCTATAATTTCATTAGTTCTATGCTCTTTTGAATAACCAAGCCACTTAGAAATGTCCTCAATTGTTTCGGTAAAATGACTTTTTCCAGTAACAGCAGCCCAAAGATCAAATATATCTCCTCCTTCTCCTGTTGCAAAATCGTGCCAGACTCCTGCTTTACTGCCGGATAGCTCTACTACTAAACTCTTTCCTCTATTACCTTGTACATCACCTACATAAAACTTATCACCACGAAAAACTCCTCTTGGCAGTAAATAAGAAAGACAAGATCTAATGCTTAGTAAAAGTTGATCTTTTATTCGTTCCTTTTCTATCGATAATGTATAATTACTATTTCTTTGTGGAGCTGCTGTATTAAAATCACAATATATATTCATACCTACCTACATTATGCTCTAGCTATAACTTTAGCATTTTTCCAACATCCATTAACTTTGTTGATGAATTTCGTTGGTATAGATCTACCGTTTCTCAGTTCATATACTACTTGCAAGATATTTGTACGTTTATTAGGTTGAAACATTACTATTCCAGATGTGTAAAAACTTCTTAAAGCGTTAGCACCAACTAAAGCTTGAAATGGATTTTTTTCCAACGTAGAGGTAGATACTTTTTTGGTATGGTTTGTAATGATTATACCAGCCATAGGATTAATTCTGGAGCGTAGTTTTTCTATTCCATGTTGCAGACCATAGCTAACCGAACTATAAGGAGAATCAATCACAATTAAATCAACCAAATCAAATTTTTCTGCTATCATGCTTTTTATCTTTTCTATACCTTCTTCATTTAAGGTCAATTTCATCTTTTTCGTCACAACTAAATTTTCTGTTGCTAAATTAGAAAGTTTTTGATTAGTGATGAGTTGTTGTATACGTTCTCTAATATAATCATATTCCATTTCGTTTTGTAGATAGAATATTTTTAGCGGTTTTGTAGATTTCATACCAAGAAATGATAACCCTGCTGCAAGATGTGCTAACAGAGAAAGAAGAAAATGACTTTTGCCAACCTTTGGTGTACCACCTATAACCAAAAGGCCACCTGGAGTTAAAATTCTTGGACCTATTATATCTTGTGGCATTGGTGACTTATCATTTAGGTAATGCTTTACGAAAAATGCTTTTTCTTCTAATGTTGAGCTTTTTTCATCTCCTTTAGTGTTCAACCATGCCTTAGCAGAATCTACATCACCTTTAACTAAAGTCCAAAGATCTACTATATCTCCTTTCTTTTCTTCGATCAGATCGTACCAATTTCCTACATTTTCTCCTTCTATTTCAACTATTATTTTATTTCCGTTTATACTGCCAATATAAAATTTATTTTGGTAAGATTTGCCATCAGGTAGCAAATAAGATACACAATCTTTGATATTATCAATTAATTTTATTTTCAAAACGTTTTTAGATGAAAAATTCATAGAATCCTCCTGATTTATTCCAAATTTATTCAACATACTTTTTAGACGTTGAAAGTCAAAATTAGCCAGCTCACAAACAGTTTCAAAGGATCGTGAGCGAATCCATTGACAAGCCTCTTTTTTCAGTTTTAGGTTCTTTCCTGCTGCATCCTGAATAGCTCTAGTAATAACAGCAGCCCACAACTTTCCTTCGTCGTACTTCAAAATGGCACCCAATCAACTTCTGAATTGTTCTGTTGTTCAGGAGTAATGACCGTAGCAATTTTGTTCCTATCTCCATAGGTATTATTCGCTTCAATGCCTATTTTTGCTGTAAATTCTAAACCATTTAAGTCTGCAATTGAGTTGATTTTTCTTGCAAGAACTGCTTTTTCTGAAGTGTCATTTGCATGAATATTTCTAGCTGACTCCAAAATACTGCGAATCATAGAACGTCCAGATTCTCCCCAAGTATCTTCTTTTCCTTCTGCTTTGCCACTTTTAATACCAATTATTTGGTAAATCTTACAATTTGCGTATGGACCTTCAATTACAGTAAATTCAGCGTTTAAATAGATGCTTCCAGTATCGTAGCTTTTAGTAAACCAGTTTTCGTAACCACCAGGTTTAATTGCCATTTTTACCTTGACTATTGTACCTTTAGGTATTAAACTACTCTGTAGTTTTGCAGTATTAAAATCAGTTAAATACTCTTCTAACATAAAGTCTCCATAAAAAGGTTAAATACTCCATTGATCAACAACTTGCCAAATACCGTTTATCTTATCGACAAGTTTATTTGGTATACGTTCACCATTGCGTAGTTCGAAAACTATCTGACGTGTGGAACTCTCCTCATTTTGCCCATACATAACCATACCAGTGCTATAAAATCCTCTCAGAGATCCAGCGCCACTTAGCCCTTGAAATGGATCTTCTTCAAGCATCTTCTTTGATAATTTTTTCGTATGGTGAGTTAAGATTATGCAAGCATTGGGGTTAACAGCATTACGTAACCTTTCAAGTGTTTTCTGAAGGAAGAATAGCATGGCACTATTATCATTTTCATTTCCATACTCACTACTAAATATGTTTCGCAATGGATCAATAGCTATAACATCAGGTTTAAAGCGTTCTTTCGCAATTTCCTTGATTTCATCTATTTCCTCATTATTAAATGATAAATGTACTCTTGGTGTAATAAGTAGGTTATTGGCAGCTATATTCAAAAGTTCTTTATTTAGTTGCAGTTGTTGTAATCGTTCTTTCATATATTCATATTCAATTTCAGTCTGCATGTAGAAGATTTTTAAAGGTCTACTTGGAGTCATACTAAGAAAGGAAACTCCTGCAGCCATGCAAACGAGCCAAGAAATCAAAAAGTCACTTTTGCCAATTTTCGGAGGGCCACCTAGAACCAATAAACCCCTCTGAGTTAAAATTCTTGGGTGAATGATATCCTCTGGTATTGGTGATTGGTCGTCCAAGTATTCCTTAACACTGAAAAAAGGAACCTTTTGGTTAATAGAGAAAAAATTTTGTATCATAATGATCTCCTATACAGCATTAGAAAAAGTTTTAGTTCTGATTTTTGTAAGCAGCTTTCCTAGGTGTGGTTCTTCAACCATTTCAAGGCATCCACTTCGATCTTTAGCTGGATATCCCCAAGAATTAAGGGTATGACAAACAAAGGAACGTACCTCTGTGCCATCATCTTTCTTGATTGCAACCATGCTAATTACTTCATCAACAATACCGGGTATTTCACTGGCAGTTTTAGCTCCTTCGCATTGTGGTAGCCATGTTGGACGATTGAAATCATCAAGATATTGTCCAAGAGTACCGACTGTAATGATGTCTTTATTGGGAATATGTTGAAACTGATTAAGCCAAGCCATCATTTCTTGAGCAAGTAAGCCATATGCAGCTCTCATATCTTGTTTGCCATTTCTGTCAGAGAAAGCCTCAGGTTGCATTTTTGCCCACAATAAACACAGACGTGATGCTACTGTGATGCTATCAATGAAAATACAGCGATATTTAGATAGTTCTGGCAAAAGCTCTTTGTACTTAGCAGATACGTGCTCATAGTGTCTTTGACTATATGCTGAATCAGATTTTAATGCAGGATTTGGACCACCAATTAAGCAGGCAATATCTCGCGCTTCATTCCAAGTACGAATACTGATTGAATCTCCTTGCCAATTCTGAACAGCAAGTAAACCAGCTTCAAAATCAAGACAAAGTGTTGGGTCATCTATAGTCTTCAATAGACTTGTTTTACCTATACCGTAAGGTCCAAAGATGACCATTTTTACACCTGTTTGAACTTTTAGCCGTTCATTGCTGTTCATTATTTTCATTTTTACTCCCGATGTACTTGATATATATACAAAGCAATTTTTAAATCTTCTAAAAGGTGCAAAAAAAAATTATTTGACCAGTAAGAATTTATTACGCATTTGCTTCAAGATATAGTAGACAGAAGATAAAGGTATTCCTGTAATTTCCGCTACTTCAGCAACAGTGAAGTCATTGAGTAATATGCATAAATTTTTCCAATTTTCAGGTAGTGTCGAAATAATATCTGCCATATCAAAGTACAATGAGACTTCATCTTCAAAATGCTTATAATCAGGTATATTATCATCAAGACCAAACACCATGCTATACTTCATAGATTGATGTTTATGCAATAAATTGCGAGCACGAGAATTAACTAGTCTATCAATAAAAGTGTTAAAACTGCTTCTTGTTTCGTCATAATGACTAAGGTAAGGCCAAATCTGACAAATAAGTTCTTGTTCAATGTCTTCAAGACTTTCATCGGCAAAGCAACTCTTAGATTTAAGTTTTAGAGCATGATACTTAACATACTTGATGATTGTAGGATTTATACCTTTATAAATATTTTTTGATTTCATAAAATGACCTTTATTAATTAAAGGCCTACAGAATGCCAGTTTTTGTATACAAAGAGATAGGATACGTATAAGATTTCTTATGAGTTTAATGGGGTCTAAAAGCTGATCTGAATTTTGTAATTTCCATGATTTCCAGTAAAATTTGAGAATTTGGAAATAAAAGCATGCTTAATATAAGCTATTGAATTTCAATACTTTTTATAATTAAGTATATGGAGAAATTGCATTTCCATTGCCAAAAAATTTGGCAGTTCAGAACGCTTTAAAATCCTCTAAAATGGCCAGCTTTCCGGTTTCCGAAAATCTATATATATTATATAATATATGTAAATATATATGCATATATATATAGAATAATATAAAGTAATGGTGAAATGTAATATACTATGAAACTGATAATTTATAGTTAGGTGGAGTAAAAAGTTAAAAAAGAGGAGCTTGGCTTATTTGCATTTCAATAACTTTGATACTAAAGAAATTTTATAATTCTAAGTTTTTTTTGCTTTCCTTTAGAAAAAATGAAATTTGCTTTGTATGTATAACATATCACTTTGTGAGGTAGGTATGAGTTTAGCGAGGAATCTTTCAAATTTTACAATACAGGTTTCAATACTAACACTAGATCTAGGCAAACAAACAGATCTACCTAAAGAAATTTTATAATTCTAAATTTTTTTTGTTTTCCTTTAGAAAAAATGAAACTTGCTTTGTATATATATAACATATAACTCAAATTCTCTTCTTTCAAGTTTTACAATACAGATGTCAATACTAACACTAGATCTAGGCAAACAAACAGGATGGTCTATTCTTCACAACGGAGTGATTCAAAGTGGTAGTGAAAGTTTTCATGGTAGTCGTTTTAGTGGTGGTGGCATGCACTTCTTAAATTTTCGTAAGTGGTTGAATCAAATGAAGGAAAAATTTCCAAGTATTGAAACCGTTTATTTTGAGGAAGTTAGAAGACACTTAGGAACTGATGCTGCTCATTGCTACGGAGGTTTCTTGGCACATTTGTCTGCTTGGTGTGAAGAGAATCATATTCCCTATCAGAGTGTTCCTGTTAAGACTATAAAACGCTTTATCACAGGCAAAGGCAATGCAAGTAAGAGTGAAGTTATTGAAGCTGTAAAGGAAAAAGGTTTTTTATCCAAAGATGATAATGAGGCAGATGCCCTTGCTTTAATGTTTTACGCTATGAATCTTGGTAAAGATTTTAACATATTAAAAATACCATAGAAAGTGGGTCCTTTCGGCCATACTGGCGGGTTTGGTGGGTCAGACCCCAGGCCTTCTTTAGCGTCAGAGATATTTTGAATATTAACTTTTTAATTATTAAGATATGAATTTAGCAATCCACTACTATCCTACTCGAAACCTAGTTGAATATGAGCGTAATCCTCGTAAAAATGACGATGTAGTAAACAAAATGTGTGCTTCAATTAGGGAATTTGGCTTTCGTATTCCAATAGTTGTAAAAAGCGATGGTACTGTGGTTGATGGTCATTTAAGACTTAAAGCAGCAAGAAAGCTTGGTATGGAGAGTATTCCAGTGGTTTTAAGTGATAATTTAAATGAACCACAAACTAAAGCTTTTCGATTACTGGCAAATCAATCAGCTAATTGGGCAAAGTGGGATGATGAGCTTTTGAAAGTAGAAATTCAAGAGCTAGAAGATTTGCAGTTTGACCTTAAAATGACAGGATTTGAATTGGAAAAAGTTCAACGGTTTCTCGATGATTTTGATGGTGAAAAAGAAGATCTTTCTGACTTAGTTGTTGATGACAAAAAGGTAGAAATAACAAAACTAGGTGATCTATGGATTTTAGGTGATCATAGAATCTATTGTGGTGATAGCTCTGTAATTGAATCATATAAAGCACTGTTAGATGATAAAATGGCAGACATTACTATTTGTGATCCTCCATATAACGTTGATTACGGTAGCAGTCAGGAAAGAGAAGATAAAAAAATACTAAACGATAATCAAGGTGAAAAGTACGAGCTTTTTCTCTACGATATCTGTTCCAATATTTTAGCATATACGAAAGGTGCAATTTACATCTGCGTATCATCATCAGAGTTTTCAACTTTACAAAAAGTATTTGAAGAAGCAGGTGGTCGTTGGTCGACATTTATCATTTGGGCGAAGAATCACTTTACGCTAGGAAGATCAGATTATCAAAGACAATACGAAGCAATGCTTTATGGATGGAAAAGCGGCAATAAACGTGAGTGGCATGGAGGTAGAAATCAAAGTGATCTATGGTTTTATGATAAGCCAACACATAATACACTACATCCAACGATGAAGCCAGTAGAGCTAATGGAGAGAGCAATAGTAAACAGCAGCAGATCAGGAGACATAGTTCTTGATCCATTTAGCGGCTCTGGAAGTACACTGATTGCATGTGAGAGAACAGGAAGAATTGTAGGACAATAGAGTTAGATTCAAAATTTGTAGATGTAACCATAAAACGTTGGCAAATATATACCGGAAGAGATGCCCTTTTAGCCAGTACTGGTAAAACTTTTGCAGAAATTCAAGAAGAAAATTCGTAAAAAGGAGCAATAAAGAGAGGAGGAAAAGAGTGGAAAAAATCACACAAACAGAGTGGGCAAGAGAACAAGGATTTTCAAAGCAATACGTCTGTTATTTAGTAAAGAAAGGAATAGTTGAGCTGGAGAATGGACTCATTGACCGAGAACAAGCAAATAGGGCTATAGAAACAATCAGAGATCCAAGTCAACCGCTGAGAAGAAAAAACTATTCAGAAAACGGAGAAAAGCTTTCCACAATGTTGCTAAAAACGCGAATAAAAAATGAGATGGAACGTGGTAAATTGCTTGAGGCAAAAGCTAAGGCTGAAATAGGAGAACTTGTAGCAGTAGAGGAAGTAAAGCGCGATGCATTTAACGTAGCAAGAGTTGTCCGTAATAATTTGCTTAATATTCCAAATAGAGTTTCAGCACTGCTTGCATCACTGAGTGACACTGAAAAGATTCATATGGCGCTAACCGAAGAGATTACAAACTCATTACAAGAATTATCTAACGCTAAATTTGAATAATGTCTGCTAAGTTAAGTTTAGAATTAATAAAGTGCCTCATTAATCAACCTGGATTAGATGTTAATGTCAGAGGATCAAACGGAAAGACACCACTGCATTATGCAGTAGAAATTAACGAGCTTAGTATGGTTGCACTCTTACTGAACAGGAAAAATATTAATCCACTGATCGCTGATGATGATGGTAAAAGTGCGCTTTCTTGTGCAAGAGAAGAAATATTACAAGCACTAATCAATCATAAATATGGATCAGAGGGAGATAGCTTGCTTCACTTAGCTGCGATGTTGAATGAAGCAAATGCTGTAAGATTTTTACTTAACAAAGGAGTTAATGTTAATGAGCAGAATGCTTTACTACATACACCATTACACTTAGCGGCAGGAGCTGGACATGAAGAAATAGTAGAAATTTTAATTAGAGAAGGAAACGCGGATAAGGATGTTCTTGACGTGAGAAATCATGCAGCAATTCATTATGCAGTAAACAACAAGAAGCTAGAAGTAGTAAAATTACTTTCAAATCTTGGTGCGAATGTCAATATAGCTGGTAGCGGCAGAAATGCAATGAAATTATCTTCTTTGCACGTAGCTATAAGTAGTAGTAATTACGACGAAAGGGACTTATGTTTAGATATTGTAAGATGCTTAATAAATGTTCCTAATGCTGGGGTTAACTTACAAGATTATGAAAATAAAACGCCACTACATTATGCTGAAAGGCTGAAAACAATAGAAGTTTTACTAACGCGAGAAGATATAGACCCTTTAATTAAGGATGATAATAGCAAGACACCATTTTGTTATGCAAAAGAAGCAAATAGATTAGATATAGTAAAGATTTTAGCAAGTAATAGATACGGAGCTGATAAAAACAGTTTGCTTCATTTAGCTGCCAGAAAAGGATATGAAGACCTAATAGACGGTATTCTTGGTGAAGGAGTTGAAATAGATGCTGTAGATGAGAGTGGAAAAACGGGAATTTATGTTGCTGCAAAGCATGGTCACTTTAACGTAGTAAAGTTGTTGCTAAAGAGAGGAGCAGATGCCACGGATGTTTTTCAGTATGCAATAATAACGAACAACGCAAAATTAATAAAATTACTGAGCAAAGAGAAGGAAATAGTGCTATTTGGAAGACAGAAGAACTTTCCAACATTTCATTTATTGAGCAATAAATATTTTGAAGAAAGGAAAATAGCAGACAAAAAAATAAAGAAATATATCAATATCGTCTGTGTTTCTATAACAGTATGTGCAATAGCGATAGTGGGAATTTACCCTAACATTATAGCTGCGGTAATGGTGGGAATAGTTGCGTTCATAGCTGCAATAACAATGAGTAATTTAACTCAGAAGTACATAGAAGAAGCACTTGAAAAGAAAATGTTTATTGAACTTGAAAGTGAGAAAACAAGTGAGTGCAGTTCTATTTTAAGTGATGTTGAGGTATCATCTAATGATGGTGAAGAGCTAGCGATATGATATATGCTACATCTTTTTCTGAAGGTTTAAAACCAGATCCAGAGCTTAAAGTATCAGAGTGGGCGAATGAGTATCGAGTTCTAGCATCAACTGCAGCATCAGAGCCAGGTAAATGGAGAACAGAAAGAACTCCTTATTTAAAAGAAATAATGGATTCACTATCACCATCTTCACCTGCAGAAAAAGTAGTATTCATGAAAGGAGCGCAGATTGGGGGAACAGAAGCTGGTAACAATTGGATAGGCTATATTATCGATCAAACACCAGGTCCAATGCTAGTAGTACAGCCAACAGTTGAAATGGGAAAGCGTTGGTCAAAAGGAAGGTTTGCGCCGTTAATAGAGAGTACACCATGCTTAAAAAGTAAAGTAAAAGACCCAAGGTCAAGAGATTCGGGCAATACTGTGCAAAGTAAGGAATTTCCAGGTGGAATAGTTGTGATTACTGGAGCAAACAGCAGTGTAGGACTGAGGTCTATGCCAGTAAAATATCTCTTTCTTGATGAAATAGATGCGTATCCAGGAGATTCAGGAGGAGAAGGAGATCCAGTACTGCTTAGTATTGCTCGAACTAATACATTTGCACGGCGAAAGATTTTTTTAGTGTCAACGCCAACGATTCATGGAATAAGCAGAATTGAGAAAGAATTTGAAGCAACAGATAAGAGATACTTTTTTGTACCATGTCCACATTGTAATTATTACCAAATATTAAAATGGTCACAAATAAAATGGGAAGATAAAAATCCAAATACAGCACACTATATATGTATAGAATGTGGTGAAAAGATAGAAAATCATCAAAAGACAGAGATGCTTGAGCGTGGAGAATGGAGGCCTACTAATAGAGTAAAAGATGAGAAAAAAGGATTTCATCTTTCAAGTCTTTATAGTCCAGTTGGCTGGTATAGTTGGCAACAAGCAGTAGAAGATTTTCTCCATGCAAAAGAAAGTGAACAATTACTGAAAGTTTGGATAAATACTACGCTTGGAGAAACTTGGGTAGATAAAGGAGAAGTACCTGATTGGAAGCAATTATTTAACAGGAGAGAATTTTTTCAGATTGGCACAGTGCCAAGGAGAGAAGTGGTACTTACTGCAGGAGTAGATGTCCAAAAAGATCGTCTAGAGGTGGAAGTTGTAGCATGGGGAAAAAGTCGTGAAAGTTGGTCAATAGACTACCGAGTATTTGAAGGTGATACTGGAGGAGGAGAAGTATGGGGAAAACTTTCGGAGCTCTTAAATCATCATTTTATCGGTGAAAATGGGCTTGAGTACATGATAAGCATGATGGCAGTTGATGCAGGATATGCAACACAGGAAGTATACAACTGGGTAAGAGGTCATCAAGGCTCTGGAAGAGTAATGGCAGTGAAAGGTGTAAATAAAGCACTAGTACCACTTAGCAGCCCAAGTAGAGTAGATATAACAGTTGGTGGTCAAAAGCTAAAGAGAGGAATAAAGCTCTGGCCAGTAGGAGTATCGATATTAAAGTCAGAACTTTTTCAATTACTTAATATTTTAAAAGAAGAAGAGAAAGTGCCAGCAGGATATTGTCATTTTCCCGAATATGCACCTGAATATTTTAAGCAGCTAACGGCAGAGCAATTAGTCAGCAAGGTAGTAAAAGGATACACCAAACAAGAGTGGCAAAAAGTAAGAGAAAGAAATGAAGTACTAGATTGCCGAATTTATGCAAGAGCTGCATCTATTGCACTTGGAATTGATCGTTGGCCAGAGAGTAAATGGAATAGTTTGAGTGGAAAAATGGAAAGCAAAAAGCCTAAAAAAGTAAGACAGAGTAAGTGGCTTGGTAATCAAAATGTACAGTGAAAAATATTTAACTCAAGTTGAGAAAGCAATTCAAAAACTGCAAAGCGGAGAAAGAGTTGTCTCAATTGCATATGGTGACCATGTTGTGCGGTACGGGGAAGTTCAAATAAAGGATTTATTGGAGCTCAGGCAACGAATAAAAGCGGGGTTAAAAGTTGCAGGCATGAGGCCAAAGAGGAAAATTGTTTTTTCAACGAGTAAAGGGATCATATAATGATAAAAATCGTTAAAAGGAACCGTATGACAAAAATTATAGCAAAAGAATATACAGAATTTTTAGAGCAGCTCAAAGAACAGATTGCTACTAGTCGTTATAAAGCAGCACTAGCAGTAAATAGCAAACTCATTGTGCTTTATCACTATATTGGTACAGAGATCTTAAGGCGCCAAAAAGAACATGGTTGGGGTGCTAAAATCATAGATCAGCTAAGTAAGGATTTGAGAAGCGCATTTCCAGAAATGAAGGGATTTAGTGCTAGGAATCTTACTTATATGCGTCAATTTGCTGCAGAATATCAAGATACTGAATTTACGCAGCAGGTTGCTGCACAATTGCCTTGGTTTCATATTGTAGTTATTTTAGATAAAGTAAAAGATCCAAAAGAAAGACTATTTTATTTTCAAAAAGCTATAGAGCACGGTTGGTCACGTAGTATAATGGTGATGCAAATCGAACGTGAATTGCACAAACGTCAAGGAAAAGCTGTTACTAACTTCAAAGATAAGTTACCTTCTCCCCAGTCAGATTTAGCACATTATACATTAAAAGATCCATATATTTTTGATTTTTTGAGTATAGGAGATGACGCTCATGAAAGAGAAGTGGAAAAAGGTCTTGTAGGCCATGTAGAGAAGTTTTTGCTTGAGCTAGGGGAAGGATTTGCATTTGTAGGTAGGCAATTTCACTTAGATGTTGGAAATAAAGACTTCTATATTGATTTATTGTTTTACCATTTAAAGTTACGTTGCTTTGTAGTAATTGAGCTAAAAGACAAAGATTTCAAGCCAGAATATGCAGGTAAAATGAATTTTTATCTTTCAGCCGTTGATGATTTACTAAAGCACGAGACAGATCAACCATCTATAGGATTAATTTTATGCAAGTCAAAGGATAACGTACTAGCTAAGTATACACTGAAAGACATAAATAAACCGATAGGGTTGGCAGAATATAAAATTACTGAAAATCTACCAGAGAATGTAAAGACAGCCTTGCCAACAATAGAAGAGCTAGAGGCTGAGTTATCCAAAGTTTCAGATAAGGAAAAGTAATGCTGTTAAAATCGTTCAAGCAATTATTTAGCAAACCAAAGATAAAAAGTTTAGCATGGGATGCAGCGGGCTCAGGAAGAAGGGTAATGTATTGGCAAGGAGAAGCGGGAAGCATAAATAATTTGCTTTCTCAAAGCCTTGAGCACCTGCGTAGTAGATCACGTGATATGGTGAGAAAAAATCCATATGCAGCAAATATAATTGATACGATAGTAAGTAACTCTATTGGAACAGGAATAAAACCACAATCAAAAGCAAGAGATGGAGAATTTCGCAAAAAAGTACAAGAATTATGGCTAAAATGGACAGATGAAGCAGACAGTAATGGAGTAAGTGATTTTTATGGATTACAAGCTCTAGTATGTAGAAGTATGATAGAGGGAGGAGAATGTTTTGTACGTTTAAGAACGAGAAAGCTGGAAGATAGATTTTCTGTGCCATTACAACTGCAAGTACTTGAGTCCGAACATCTAGATAATAAAACAAATCAAACTTTAGGAAATGGTAATGTAATAAGAAACGGGATTGAGTTTAACAGGCTTGGGCAAAGAGAAGCATATTACTTATTTAGAGAACATCCAGGAGAAGGCTCATTTGGCGAATCAGTTAGAGTACCAGCAAACGATGTTTTACATATCTATAAACCACTGAGACCTGGGCAAATTAGAGGAGAGCCATGGCTTTCGAGTATACTGCTAAAGCTCTATGAACTTGATCAATATGATGATGCAGAATTAGTGAGAAAAAAGACAGCAGCGATGTTTGCAGGGTTTATTACAAGGCTCGATCCTGAAGCAAATATTTTAGGAGAAGGTGAAAGTAATGAGCAAGGAGTAGCACTATCTGGCCTAGAACCTGGAACAATGCAACTTTTAGACCCAGGAGAGGACATAAAATTTTCAGAGCCATCAGATGTAGGAGGAAGTTATGAAGCATTCATGAGACAGCAACTGAGGGCAATAGCAATAGGTACAGGAATAACATATGAGCAGCTAACAGGAGATTTAACAGGTGTTAATTATTCATCCATTCGAGCAGGATTAATAGAGTTTCGTCGTCGATGTGCTATGCTGCAACATAACATTATGGTATTTCAATTTTGCAGACCAGTATGGAGTAAATGGCTAGAGTTAGCAGTACTTTGTGGAGAACTGAGTATAGATGAAAAAGTAGTAAAAGCAGCGAAAGAAGAAGTAAAATGGATACCACAGGGATTTGATTGGGTAGATCCACTGAAAGACCAGCAAGCACAGCAAATGGCGGTAAGAAATGGCTTCAAGAGCCGCTCAGAAGTAGTATCAGAAATGGGTTACGATGTAGAAGAAATTGACCAAGAAATAGCAGAAGATCAAAAGCGTGCTGATTCTCTCAACCTTTTCTTTGATTCTGATGTTAGGACACAAACAAAATAAATCTCGTTTACTTTATGGAAATTTTACAAACCAACTGGCTATGTAGGCCGATGATGATAGAGCAAAAAAGCTTTGACCTGTTGTCACTATATAACGGAAAACAACCTATCTTTAAAAATATAAAACATGCAGTAAATCAGAATATAGAAAAAACAGCAGTAATAGCAATACATGGAATTTTGACCAAAAAACCAGGAGCTTTTGACGTCTTTCTGGGAATGACATCATATGAGCAAATAGAAGAACAAATTACACAAGCATTAGCAGATAGTAGCATAGAGACAATTATACTGGAAATAGACAGCCCCGGAGGAGAGGTAAACGGTATATTTGACCTGGCTGATTTTATTTATGAATCAAGAGCAAAAAAGAGAATTGTGGCATTAGCAAATGATGATGCATACTCTGCTGCGTACGCTATAGCCTCTAGCGCTGAAAAGATTTTTCTCACCCGCACTTCAGGAGTTGGGAGTATAGGAGTAATAGCAAGTCATATAGATCAAAGTGGGTTTGATGAAAAACAGGGAATAAAATACACCACAATCTTTGCTGGCAGTCGAAAGAATGATTTAAATCCGCATGAGCCTATTAACTCTGAAGGTTTAAAAAGTTTGAGAGAGGAAATAGATCGTTTATATGAGATGTTCGTCCAGCTAATAGCACGGAATCGAAATCTTTCTATAGAAGCAATCAAATCAACGGAAGCAGGGCTATATTTTGGGGAGAAAGCAGTAGAAATAGGCCTTGCAGACGGAATGACAATTCTTTCATCTATTAATAAAAACAGGAGTATTACTATGAATGAACAAACTACAACTGACCTAGAAACTGATAATTTAACTAATAAAATCAAAAATGACAGTTATCATGCTGAAGTTCTTGAATTAATACGTTTATGCAACTTATCACGAATGCCAGAGAAAATAGGAGAATTTATAGAGCAGAATGTTAGCAGCAAACAAGCACAAGAAATATTAATGTCGATACTTGCAGAACGAACAATGAAGACTGAAATTTTAAGCACATTACCACAGAATTCGTCAGAAGATTTAATGATGCAGGTAGCAAGAAGTCGTGCACAATCTGGCATTTAGAATATTCATAGTATAACAAGAGTAAAAAATAAAGGGGAAAAGCAGAATGAGTACTATAACAGAACAAAATAACCTTGGGGATCTTCTGAAATACGAAGTTTCAAATCTATATTCAAGAGACCAAATAACAGTAGCTAAAGGTCAAAATCTTAAGCTTGGTGCAGTAGTTGCCAAAAAGACGGAAGATGGTTTTATTAGAGTCCTTAATCCCACTGGAACAGACGGCACACAAACAGCAGTAGGTGCAATAGTAAGTGATGTAAATGCGACAGAAAATGCCAAAGCAGTAATTATTACTCGTGGTGCAATACTAGCAGATCATGCAGTTGTGTGGCCAGCAAATATCACTGAAGAACAGAAAGCTGAAGCAATAAAGCAACTTGAAGCACGAGGGATCATTATCCGCAAGGGAGCTTAAAAAAACTATTAAAAACACAAAAGGGGAAAATAAAAAATGCAAAATCCATTTACAAATACAGCATTTAGCATGACGGCACTAACAAATGCGATGAATATATTGCCGATAAATTATGGACGAGTTGAAAATTTAAATTTATTTCCAAGTAAGTCAGTAAGATTTAGACATATTACCATAGAAGAACATAATGGAGTTTTAAGTCTACTACCAACGCAAGTACCAGGGGCACCAGCAACAGTAGGAAAACGTGGTAAAAGAAAGGTAAGAACATTTACCATTCCTCATATTCCTCATGATGATGTGGTGTTACCAGAGGAAGTGCAAGGAATAAGGGCATTTGGATCAGAGAGTGAACTGAAAGCGCTGGCAGATGTAATAACTGATCATTTGCAATCAATGAGAAACAAACATGCAATAACATTAGAGCATTTGCGAATGGGAGCGCTGAAGGGAATTATTCTTGATGCTGACGGGTCAGAATTATTAAATTTGTACAACGAATTTGAAATCACACCAAAAGTAGTAAATTTTGCCCTTGGAACAGCAACAACAGATGTCAAGCGTAAGTGTCTGGAGGTATTGTGACATATCGAAGACAACTTAAGTGGCGAATATATGACCGGAATTCATGCCTTGGTAAGCCCTGAGTTTTTTGATGCACTAACTTCGCATAGTAAAGTGAAAGAAGCATACGAGAGATGGCAAGAAGGAGCAGCGCTTCGAAATGATATGAGGTCAGGATTTACGTTTTGTGGTATAACATTTGAGGAATATAGAGGGCAAGCAACTGATCCTGAAGGAACAGTAAGAAGATTTATAGAAAAAGATACAGGGCACTGTTTTCCACTAGGAACAGCAAGTACATTTACAACATATTTTGCACCAGCAGACTTTAATGAAACAGTAAATACTCTTGGACAGCCACTCTATGCAAAACAAGAGCCAAGAAGATTTGATAGAGGGACTGATTTGCATACGCAGTCAAACCCTCTGCCAATGTGCCACCGTCCAGCGATACTAGTCAAGATCATTGCAACATAGGTAGAGCAAATATAAAGCGGTGTGAGGCAGAAGAATGCTTTACCTCTTCTTAGCATATAAATGTTAGTATATAGCGGAGAAACGTGCAAGAGAATATTAAGAGATTATTTAAAGATTGTTTTGCCCATTTAGGAGAGGTGGCTTTATATAAATCAAAGGATAAGGCATACATGGTACAAGTATTAAAGCAACAGCCAGATAAATTATACGAGATTGGTGAAGGACAATTTGTGGGGGAGATGTTGATTTTGGAGGTGAGTGTCTTTGATATATTAAAGCCAATGGTAGGAGATATCTTCGTTATTGGTAACTGTAAGTATAAGGTGCACTCACCACCACTTAGAGATAAATCTGGAATGATCTGGCGAATCGAAGCATCTGGGGTATAGAATGTCTATTCATATAGAAGTTAATAGTAATAAGGTAATAGAAAGTGTAAACGCTAAAAGAAGAAAAATAGAATTAGCAATAGTGAGTGCATTAAACAGAACGGCACTATGGTTAAAAGCGCAAGCAGCTAAGGAAATTAGTGAGGAAAAGAAAAGTTTGATAAGAAAGAGATTAAGAATTTTTAAGGCGAAAACTAGCAGATTAGAAGTGTTAATTAGAGCAAATCTCTATGACATTAGAGCATCGGCAATTGGCAAAATACAAAAAACAAGAAGAGGATCGAAAGTAGGAAAGCATGAGTTTATAGGAGGATTTGCAGCAGTTATGCCAAAAGGAAATAGCGGTATTTTTAAGCGTGAAGGAAGAACAGCCCTGCCAATAAAGGAAATTAAGTTGCCACTAGAACCTGAGGCTTCAAGGATAATAGGAAATCTTGTTAATTATGAGGTTGAGGAAGTATTTACAAAATTTTTTGAACGTGAATTGAGCTATAAAGGATGAATTTGAAAGATTTACATCAAGCAATTTGCAGCACACTGAAGGAAGAAATTGTAAGTTAAAAACGTGATATAAAAGAGATAAGAGAGAAAGATAACCCTGCTCACTAGGAATAGGGCTATCACGGGCATGTGCAACCGAGAAGAAATTGGTATTACAACCGTCGGTATCAAGGTACACTAGCCCTATCTCTCGATACGTTTGAATAGTTGTTTGGGACATATATATGCACCCGCTTACAATCTTAAATTCACTAAAACTATCGAGGTTTATTATGGTTACATCTTATCAAAATTTTATTGGCATTGATATCGGAAAATTTAAAAATGTCGTCGCAATTCACAAACAGAAGAATGCTGTCGAATTTGATAATAATGCTTCTGGTTGGCAACAATTGTTTCAAGAGTTTTCAGATATTCTACCTAATTCTTTAGTGACTTTAGAAAATACAGGGAAATATGAACTTGGCTTATCACATTTTCTTACCGACAAAAATATTGCTGTGCATCGAGCTAATACTCGTAAAGTAAAAAGCTTTATTTTATCTCACGGAACTTTAGCAAAGTCTGATAGATCAGATGCAAGAGCTCTTGCTCAATATGGATTTGAACGCCATAGAACTCTCTCTTTATTTGTACCTACCTCTACAGAACAATCAACCTTGACTGCACTTTGTCAACGTCGTGATGACATTACGCAAATGAGAGCTCAAGAAAAATGCAGACTAGAGGCACCGGAAAATGATCATATAAAAGAAAGCTGTCAAAAGACCATTGAGTTTTTCAATAGTCAAATAAACGAACTCAATAATACCATACAAAAGATTATTGATGAAAGCTGCGAATTACAACAACGCCAAAAAATCCTTAAAACAGTTCCTGGAATAGGTAAAAAGTTATCACAAGATTTTTTGTGTTTAATGCCAGAGCTTGGTTACTTAAACAGAAAAGAAGTAGCAAGTCTTGCCGGAGTTGCACCGCATCCAAAAGAAAGTGGTAAAGCTGTTGGTTACCGAAGGATTACAGGTGGTAGAAGTAACGTTCGTTCAAAGCTCTTTACAGCTGCTATGGCTGCCGCAAAGTCCAAATCTGTACTTGGTGCATTTTATTCTAAGCTTGTTGAAAGTGGTAAGAAGAAGATGGTGGCTATAACAGCACTAATGCGCAAAATTATAGTAATTGCTAATACAAGACTTAAAGAAGAATTTAATTTGCATATTTAAAAATTTACACAGCAGTAACTGAAATGAATATTGTGAATAAGTACGTTCACACAGACTTAAAGTACTTATTCACATATTCATTGGCTTAAGTAAAAATTGCTGTGGTAGCTGTTTGATATAGGATCCTATTTCTATGACAAGCGGGTTTTTATTACCCATATAATTTGCAAAATTACACAAATAAAAAAATTTTTAAAAAACATAGTTGATACCGCTTTGCAAAAGATGCAACATGCGATATGAAAATTAGGTGGAGTGCAGAAGATGGGAAAGGTAATTCTGTTAACTGCTTTATTAGTTTAAATGTAAATCTTAGTGAAATTGAGATTGGTCAGGCAACTATTAATGGTAAAGATGTTGAACTAGACGAAATTTTGAAATTAGCTGAGCAAAGCGAAGATGTGCTTATAGAAGGTAAAGCTTTACATGAATTTTTAGAAGAACGTCTGGAGTACGTACTATGTGAGGAGGAGAAGAATATACAACCACAGGGGAAAGAAGTTGTTACAACACCTAGCTCCATTCTCCATGACGTGGAACTAGATGAGATCAGCGAAGAGGAAGCCATAAAGAAAGGCTCGATTCCCTGGTTCTTTGGGAGTTAGATGTATACTACACATTAAACCTAAAGTGCATTATATCGCCATCTTGCACGATATAATCTCTGCCTTCGAAGCGAATTTTCCCTGCATCTTTGCAAGCTAATTCGCTTCCATATTTTATATAGTCTTCAAAGCTTATGGTTTCTGCTTTTATAAAGCCCTTTTCAAAATCAGTGTGAATTACACCTGCTGCTTTGTCAGCTGTTGATCCTATCTTTATTGGCCATGCACGTGCTTCTTTGGGGCCCACAGTAAAAAAAGTTATCATACTTAGCACTTCATACATAATACGTGCTACTCCATCAAGTCCTGATTCTTGTAAGCCAAATTCTGATAAAAAATTCTGTTTTTCCTCTTCACTATCAAGATTTGCAATATCTGCTTCAAGTTTCGCTGAAATACAATAAAATTTGCTTTTATTTTCTTCCGCCATTTTTTCCACCCTTTTAGATAGTTCATTACCAGTTATGATATTCGTATCTTCAACATTGCATACATACATAACAGGCTTTGTTGTTAGCAATTGAAGCAACTTCATCTCATCTTCATCGATATTCTCCAAGCTTCTTGCCGGTTTACCTAATTTTAAAGTAGCTAATACCTCTTGCATTAATTCAAGTTGTCTCTTTAGCTCTTTATCACCTTGCTTTGCTTTCTTTTCCAATTGAGGAAGCCTTTTTTCTATGCTATCAATATCAGCTAGAATTAACTCCATTTCCACTATTTCAGCATCTGATATTGGATCTATTTTACTGTTTACATGGCTGATATCGTCATCCGTAAAGCACCTGAGCAGATGAACAATGGCATCAACTTCTCTGATATGACTCAAAAATTTATTTCCTAGTCCTTCACCCTTGCTCGCACCCTTAACCAAGCCGGCAATATCGACAACTTCCAGTTGATTGTAGATTATTTTCCCCGAGTGAGCAATCGAGGCAATTTGTTTCAAACGCTGATCTCGTATTGGCACTTTGCCAACATTTGGCTCGATTGTGCAAAAAGGATAATTTGCAGCTTCAGCTGCACTTGACTCTGTAAGTGCATTAAATAAAGTTGATTTTCCTATATTTGGTAACCCAACTATACCACAGTTAAAGCTCATATTTGCTATTTAAAGCCTTAATTATTGCATAATTAAAAAATTTTTGCTATACCTAATTAGTTACTTATTAATAAGTTAGTTAATATAATAACATATAGCTTGAATTAAGGTAGAAATTATGGTCGGGCTTAGAAAACGGAAATTACCAAATGGTTTTGACAGTATTGAAAATGCTAAAGGACGCAAGACTTCAGAGAGTAATGTAGAAAAAGAACCTTCTAATAACCAAGTAGTTAAATATGATACTGCAGGTGATGGCAATTGCTTTTTTCATGCAGTGTTTGGTGATAACAGTTCTGGTACATATAAAGCTGAAAGAGCGCAAGATATGAGAATGGAATGGCACAAATTTTTAAGTCGATTTACGTCTTTAGATGATCCAAGTATGCCAGCTCCTTTAAAGGATCAGCTAGAAAAGGTTTTTAATATGTTTTTTAATAAGCCAGGGGATTTAACTGGCAAGTCTGATAAAATAAAGGGTCTGGTTAAGCAAACAAATAGGAAAATTGAAAATGCTGAAGGTAATGTGAAGAGGTTAGTAAGTAGAGCTGTTAGCAAATTTAATATATCGCATAATCAAGCTGTGCTTAATCTAAGTGAATATGCAGAGGCTCTTGATGGCATTGGTGAGAGTGACTATAATGCCGAATATAACAGTGATTTTATTACACGCTCATTTCTTGACAAACCTGAACTCTATCAATCCTATCTAGAAGCAATAGAAAGTAAAAGTTATTTTCCTTTTATTGAAGAAATTCAATTATTAGCTTCTTTAGCTAACATTGAAATTAATGTCCATTGTAAAGTTAGCGGCAGAGAGAAACAACAAAAGTTTGAACCAAATCCTGAAATGATAAACAATGATCAACTAAATCAGATGTTTAATCGTGCGAGTTATAAATTAAATGACGAGTTATGGGGTAGTAAAGAGAGAGAAACAATATATCTTGAAGGAAATCATTACTCTAGGGCTAAAATTGTAACTCAAGAGTTAATAAAACAGCAGCAGGAGCAAGAAGACTTTCTATTAGCAAAACAACTTCAGATAGATGAAATTTTGGAATATTGTGATCTTTCAAAGGATATCTCTGAGAGAGTAGAGATTGAGAGGGAGTTTGATGAGTTATTGGCAAAAAATGCTGATGGAAAAATTGGTGATGTTATAGGGCAGTGCATTAATGATGTACAGCAACGTATAAAATGCCTTGAGGAGCCAGTCTTATCAAGAAGGTGCAGTGTGGAAGAAGCACGTGTAGAAAAAACATTTTATCAACAACAAGTACCACAACCTGTAAGATAAGTCTTCATAGTCTATATACTTCTATAGGGGGGCATTCTATAATAAAAGCCATGCTCATTTTTAACCACTGCTTAATAAGAATAAAGTCTTAGCAAAACAAACACAAGAACAATAGGATTTCTTGCTTGCAAAGCAACTCCAAGATCGGGAGGAAAAAGACTTTTTCCTTGCAAGGCAACTTCAAGAGCAACCCTCACGCACAATCTCTTAACCCAAATGGAGGAAGTAAAAA
Source organism: Wolbachia endosymbiont (group B) of Horisme vitalbata (assembly GCF_964028625.1). Lineage (NCBI taxonomy): Bacteria > Pseudomonadati > Pseudomonadota > Alphaproteobacteria > Rickettsiales > Anaplasmataceae > Wolbachia > Wolbachia endosymbiont (group B) of Horisme vitalbata. The sequence goes on along the minus strand of NZ_OZ034797.1, from coordinate 749,173 downwards.
TAGAAGATCAGCAGCAACAAATACTTATAAAATAATAACTCTATGGTTAATGTGCGAGATTTAATTAAAAAATGTTGTCATTCGAGTAGCTGACACTGGGCTCCAATGTCAATTACTCGGATAACAAAAAAACACAGGCTTCACATGCATCTGCAGTACTGTATTAGTCTACTATCTTCATTCCCACAACATTATACCCTGAATCAACATGTAAAATTTCTCCAGTTGTACCACTACTCAGGTCGCTTAATAAGTATAGTGCTGCCTTGCCAACATCTTCTATTGTAACATTGCGTCTAAGTGGAGAATTACTTCTATTCCATTCCGATATGGAGTGAAAGTCACTTATTCCAGAAGATGCCAAAGTTCTGATTGGACCAGCAGAAATTGCATTTACTCTGATGTTCTGTGGTCCGAGATCACATGCTATATATTTTACACTTGCTTCAAGTGCTGCTTTACATAAACCCATCACATTATAATTTGGCATAACTTTTTCAGCACCATAGTAGGATAAAGTAAGTAAACTACCGCCATTTAACATCATTTTTTCCGCTCTTTGCGCTAAAGCAGTAAAAGAATAGCACGATATATGCATTGCATTAATAAAGTTGTTTAGTGAAGTATTGACATATTTACCATTTAGCTCATTTTTATCGGAGAATGCTATTGCATGTACCAAAAAATCAATAGCACCCCACTTCTCCTTTATTTCCTTAAAAGCATTATCTATAGTTTCCTCATTTGAAACATTACAGTGCAATATTAACTCTACATTTAATTCACTTGCTATTGGTAATAATTTCTCTTTTATTGTTTCATTTTGATAAGTGATTGCAAGCTCAGCTCCATGTTCTGAGAGGGTCTGTGCTATACCATATGCTATTGACCTTTTATTTATTATTCCGGTTATTAACCCTTTTTTGCCCTGCAATATCATAGAATTATTTGCCTTTTTTATAATTTGAAATATTAACTAGGCAAAGTCAATTATGTTTTAACTGTAGCTAACGTATAAAAAAGGTTCTGTCGCATCTATAAACCATAGGAAAGAAGATCATTAAAGGTGGGATTATAGGAGTTATTAACATAGCAAAATTCTCAAAAGTAGAAACATTATTTTAATAATTTGTCTTTTTTGAATCATACGAATATTTTCGGTTCTGTCGCATTTGTAGGGAAGTAGAAAGAAGAATGATATAATTGTCTAAAAAAAAGCAAAGATGTTTCGTATCAATCAAAAATTGTTGCCATATTTCAAAGGATTTAGCTTTTCAGCGGATGTTATCTGTATACATGAAATGTCGATTCTCTTTGAGCTATCGAGATTTGGAAGAAATGATGAGTATAAGGGGAGCAAAATGCTACGTTACAAAGGTGGGTTATCACCACTGATAGATGAGGCAGTAAGGAAAAGAAAGAAGCAGGTTGGTAGTAGTTGGAGAGACTTACATTAAATTAAACGGTAAATGGGTTTATTTATATACTGTAGACTTGTGTGTTAGTAGAGACAAGTCTGCAGCACTTGCATTCTTTCGTAAAGCCTTCAGGAGTAACTATCTTCCTGAGAAAATTGTAATTGATAAAAGCGGCAGTAATACTGCTGCTCTTGATGATTTGAATGCAGAAATTTCTGAAGATTACAGTTCTTCAAATAAAATATCTAAATAATATTGTTGATAGATTTATCAAAAAACTAATAAAGCCAATGCTTGGGTTTAAAAGCTTCCATTCCGCAAAGATTACCATCACAGGCATAGAAAATATTCGTATGATTCAAAAAAGACAAATTATTAAATAATGTTTCTACTTTTGAGAATTTTGCTATGTTAATAACTCCTATAATCCCACCTTTAATGATCTTCTTTCCTATGGTTTATAGATTCGACAGAACCGGAAGGGCAGCTGAATGATACAAGGCAAGGTCTAACTGATGAAGTAACTCAACAGAAACAATCTGAAAGCAAGGATGAAGAGCTAAATGAAAAATTCTTGAAAGCAAAAATTTATAGTAAAAGGCAAGGTAATTATGCTTCTGTTTCTTTTGTATTATCTGGAGCATTTGCTGTTGGTACAAGTCTAACAATGGTTCATTTAGCAATGTGTGTTTCGCTTGCTGTAGCTGCATTAACTTTTCTTGCAGTAGGATGTTACTGTTCTTATAACGCAAATACCGCACTTAATAACGTTGAAATCGAAAATGGTAGTTATAGAATAGCTGCTTGAGTATTAATTTAAATATTCTTTATTGCTAGTTTTATATCATCACTTTAATTTGGTTGTATTTTACTAAAAAAACTTTAGATTTATTTTATAATCGATACTCAAATATGATTTGGAATTTATTGCAGACAGGGCAAAAGGAAGGCTATAAAATTGCGTATACCAATGCTCGTATTATTGACCCGGAAACTAAACTTGATATAAAAGGTTCATTATTGACTGAAGGGGGTAAAATTGTTGATTTTGGCGAATCATTATTTTCAACAAGTGGAGTTGATGAAACAATAGATTGTGAAGGGCTTGTTCTAATGCCAGGTCTTATTGACATTCACGTGCATTTTCGTGAACCAGGTCAAGAGCATAAAGAAACTATACATACAGGCAGCAAATCTGCAGCTGCAGGGGGCGTTACAACTGTAGTTTGCCAGCCAAACACTGTTCCAGCGATTGATAGTGTTGTCTTGGCTAAGTATTTGAAATATAGAGCATTTGAAACTTCGCATGTGAATGTTCAATTTTACGCTAAAATCACCACTTCGGAAGAAAAATTAACTGAAATGGCACTCTTAAAGGAAGAAGGTGCAGTTGGGTTCACCGATGATGGTATGCCAGTTATGAATCCAATGATTATGAGACAGGCACTGCTTTATTCAAGTATGCTTGGTGTTCCTATTGCTCAACACGCAGAGGATTTGAATCTATCTGCTGGTGGCGTAATTAACGAGGGTAAGATTTCTGAAGAATTGGGAGTAAAGGGAATCTTGAGTGAATCGGAATCGGTTATGGTAACTCGTGATATACTGCTAATGAAGGACATAGAAAATGTACACTACCATATTTTACATGTCTCTTCAAAAGATTCACTTGATGCTATTAAACGTGCAAAAGATTTGGGATTAAATGTTACATGTGAAGTAACTCCTCATCACTTTACTTTAACTGAAGATATAGTAAAACAACACGGAGCAATCGCAAAAATGAACCCGCCGCTTCGCACTGAAGAGGATCGTTTAGCTATGATTGAAGGTTTAAAGACAGGTGTGATTGATTGCATTGCAACCGATCATGCTCCGCATGATCTTAGTTCTAAAGATCTGCCACTTGAAAATGCTGCATTTGGTATTATTGGCCTTGAAACAATGCTGCCCCTTTCACTTGAACTATATCATAGTGGACAAATGGGTCTACTTGATGTGCTTGCAAAATTGACATATAAGCCTGCAGATATCATACATATGCCACGTGGCCGCATACAGAAAAACCTTGTAGCGGACTTAATTTTAGTTGATTTGGATCATGAATGGGAAATTAAAGTTGACAACTTTGCTAGTAAATCAAAGAATTCGCCTTTCGGTGGACGCAAAGTGAAAGGGCACGTAGTACGTACCGTTGTGTCTGGCAAAACTGTATATTTACAGAAGAGTTAGTTATTATACAATTGTGCTCTCAATTTCAATCAATTGTAAAGATTTAATATAAGTGGTAAAATATAGCCACTGAATAAAAAATATATGCTAATTAGTACGACATCGGAACTGGAAAATGCATGTAAAGAATTGATGGAAAAAGATCCAAAATTTATAGCAATTGACACGGAGTTCATTAGAAATAATTTAACCTACTACCCAAAATTATCGTTAATTCAAATTTCTTACGGAGAGAAGAGTTTTATTGTAGATGCATTAGTGCCAGAAATTGACTTATCGCTTATTAAGAAAATAATGCTGAATCGAGAAATAACCAAAGTTTTTCATAGTTGTCGGCAAGACATAGAATCCTTACTCACCGTGCTTAAATGTGTTCCTACTCCCATTTTTGATACCCAAGTTGCTGCTATGTTTTGTCATTATTATCACGACTTTATTGGTTATTCAAAAGTAGTAGAGCAATATCAGGGGGTAGCGCTGGATAAAATTAAAGCTAAAAATTCAGATTGGTTAAAACGGCCATTATCTGAGGATCAATTAGATTATGCAGTAAATGACGTGATACACCTATATGACCTACACCAAATATTGTGCAATAAACTTGAAGAAAATAATAGGATGGGCTGGTTTCAAGAAGAAATGGAATCAATAGTTGATGTCAATAAGTATTTGCATAATCCAAAAGATGCATGGAAGAGGATTAAATTTAATTATGAAGCAAATCCGAGGCTAATGTTAGTTGTTAAAGCAGTTAGTGAGTGGCAAGAGACCTTAGCACAGCGTTACAATATAAATCGTAATAAGGTAGTCAATAATGCCGTAATAACTGGTTTAATTGAAAAAAACGTGGAACATATTGATGACATTTTAGATGACCTTAAGAGAAACACAAAAAATATAAAAGAGGAAGATTTATTAGAATTTATAGATATTTTCAATGAGAATGAGAAGGAATTTGTGCAGCAAAATTATACTCTGTCGGATAATTATGATAAATCTGTCTTTGATATACTCTCGATTATTTTAGAGAGCAAATGTAAGGAAAATAACATATCGAGAAAGTTAGTTTCGTCAAAAGATGAGTTAGCTGGATCAATATCTGGGAAGATAGATAAATTGTTCAAGGGATGGAGATATGATTTTTTCGGCAGATCAGTAGAATCGTTTTTGAATGCAGGCTCAAGGTTTGAAATTTTAATGGTAAAATCTGCTGATAGTACAGCTAAAATTCGGAGTAATCTTGTGGAGAATAACCGTATCACGTGTTGAGGTCTAACGAGTTTATTATATCTTTCACTTGAGAAAAAACATTTGCGCTGGTATCGATGATAAAGTCGCTCATTTGCTTTTTTTCTTCAATAGGGAGCTGAATACTAGACATTAGATTCAGCTTTTTTTTATCCATATTACGCTCACTAATCCTTTGAGCTTGCACAACGCTATCTGCATGGATAAAAACAATAAAATCGCAATACAAATGGAATCTCGTTTCCAGCAGGAGTGGAATGTCTAGAACTAGAAGTTTTCTGTTGTTTTCTTTCTCATGAGCAATAAAAAATTCTAATTCATTTTGCACAGCGGAATGTAATAAAGACTGGAATTGCTTCCAATTTTCATCATGTGCTAAAAAATATTTAGACAATACTGTTCTATCAATTTTTCCATTTACTACTACCCCAGGAAATTTTTCTTCTGCATAACTTATTATGTTTTTGTCCACTTTATAAAGCTGGTGTACGACAGAGTCGGCATCAAACAAAGCGGCACCAAATTCTTTAAAGCAATTGGCTACAAAGCTCTTTCCAACTGCAATCCCACCTGTTAAACCTATGATCATATAGCAAATTTCTTATAAAACTATATTTATAGCATCTCCTATGCCTATTTAAAACTGAATGCATAGGTATAAAAAGAAAAGCTATGATTTTTTTAGTAATTAAGTAAAATAGAGTGAAAGATTAAGAGGAAATTTTGAAAGATAAGATAAAAAAGATAGTGATTTCAGGGAAAGAAGTGTGGCCAATCATTGAGGGCGGTAAAGGTATTGCAATCAGTGATGGAGGATCAAGTGGGGCATTTGCTGCAGCGGATGCTGTTGGTACGTTTTCTGGTGCAAATGCTAAACTTATCGATGGCAATGGCGAGCTGGTACCACTAATTTATAAAGGTAAAACAAGAAATGAAAAGCACGAAGAATTAATTAAATATAGCATTGAGGCTGGAGTTAGTCAAGTAAAAATAGCAAATGAAATATCAAAAGGCCATGGGAGAGTACATATGAATGTGCTTTGGGAAATGGGGGCAGCAGAACATGTACTTCATGGTATATTAGAAAAAGCAAAAGGCTTAGTTCATGGCATCACTTGCGGTGCTGGTATGCCTTACAGACTCGGAGAAATTGCAGCTAAATATCAAGTTTATTACTACCCTATTATCTCATCAGCGCGCGCTTTTAAAGCGTTATGGAAACGTGCTTACCAAAAAATATCTTCTTTTTTACTTGGTGGAGTAGTATACGAGGATCCGTGGCTTGCTGGTGGTCACAATGGACTAAGTAATAGTGAAGATCCGGAATTACTACAGGCTCCATTTGAAAGAGTTGCAGAGCTTAGATCTTTCATGAACGAAGTTGGTCTTGCTGAAACGCCAATTGTTATGGCAGGGGGAGTGTGGCATTTGAAGGATTGGGAACATTGGTTTGACAATTTACAAATCGGACCAATAGCTTTTCAGCTTGGTACTCGTCCACTTTTAACAAAAGAAAGCCCGATTTCTACAGAGTGGAAAAAGAAGTTACTTACTTTAGAAGAAGGTGATGTATTTTTAAACAAATTTAGTCCAACAGGGTTTTACTCATCTGCAGTAAGAAATAACTTCATACGTGAGCTACAGGAGAGGAATTCACGTCAAATAAAATTTTCGGAAAGTGCAAGCGGAGAGTTTAACAATGAATTTGCAATGGGCAGCAGAGGTAGAAAGATTTACCTTACTGCACAAGACAAAGAACTGGCAGATAAGTGGACTCAGGAAGGTTATACAGAGGCAATGAAAACTCCAGATACAACTGTTATTTTTGTGACACCAAGCAAATTTGCGGAGATAAGACAAGATCAAATTAATTGCATGGGATGTTTGAGCCATTGTCTGTTTAGCAATTGGAAAGATCATGGTGACCATTCAACAGGGCGAAAGCCAGATCCACGGAGTTTCTGTATACAAAAGACACTGCAAAACATTGTACATGACGGCAATGTTGAAAATGAACTCATGTTTTCTGGACACAATGTTTACAGATTTAAGCAAGACCCATTTTATGAGAATGGCTACGTACCGACAGTAAAAGAATTGGTGGAAAGGATATTAACTGGGTATTAGGGTATGGTTGAATTGACAAGAAAACGTTACTCTGTTATAATAAGTCTTTATTAATTTAATCTTAATTCTGGGGGAATTTTTATGCGTAGTAGTGTTTTAAAAAGGTATGCACTTGCCTATATAAAAGAAAATGGCAGTGACAATGGTGTTCAAGAATTTTTACGTTCTCGTGGTATGCAAAATATTGAGAACTGGAGTGATAAAATTTTTGAAGATGCGTATAAGGAATTTAAGCTCAGTAATCTAACTAATGAGCAGAACAGTACAGAATATGATAGAAGCAATAGGCAACAAACTACAGGCCCTCAAGTCACGCACGTACATATAAACGATAATAGAGGTTTAGATTTTTGGGATTATTTACTACTTAGCAACCTGTTTGGTGGTCGTACTACAGTTATAAATAACCCTGGTTTTGATACTGTTGGCTACCAAAGCAGAGAAGATAAGAAAAAAGACTCAGAAGACAGCAGGAAATTATTAGCTTTAGGGATAGTAGCTGTAGTTGCGTGTGTTGCTTTCCATGCTTTAATGTGTGTTTGGTACAACAGCAGCGAAAAAACGGCTAGAAAGTCAGAAAAAATAGATTATCTAGATAGTCAACTTAAAATGTTCAGAAATATAGAATTTGCAGTTGGTGCAATTTCTTTAGCAGCTTTGATAGGTTTCGCTATTAACCCAGTCTTACCAGTTTGGGGTTTAGTCATTCTTGGCATTAATTCTCTTGTGTGTCTTGCTGGTGGTGTGGCTTTTCATATGAAACATAAGAAAGAGTCAGAAAATATTAAGAAGGCTGAAGAAGCGGTAGATAGCTATTCTGGACAAGGGCTTAGTTGTGGAGGTTATGATTCACCACCACCTTCTTACTTTTCTCAAAATCCTAATACTGTTTCAAGTGCTTCTTCTTATGATGACACCAGACCTGGTGGGTTGTTTTCTCATTCTAATGCGGAAAAACATTCTGGAAATCATGGATATAATATTGATTTTAGAAGGTAAATTGTACAGCAAATAGTGTCATTCCAGTGCTTGACACTGGAATCCAGCTTTTTTGTAATTTTATTGAACATGTTGTATAGTCGTTTGTTTACAATTAATTTTTCTGGATCCCAGTGTCTGGGCACTGGGATGACATTTTTGTGTTTGAGGCAAAATCTGCTATAATATTTAACACACTGCTTTCACAGATGAATGTTTGTACAGTTGTGAAGTTATGGACAACAATATCATAGCAACTCAAACGTAAGTTACTCACATTATACCGCTGCAAACGCAGCGGTATAATGGCTTTTCAGATTGCTTGTACGATAGGATATATATTGATTTTTATTACTAGTACAGATACGATAAAGCTTTAAGCACTACAAGATGGAGCAATTTGAGAGCTTTTACATCACTACGCCAATATATTACGTAAACGACAAGCCACATATCGGCCACGCATATACTTCCCTTATCTGTGATGTTACAGCTAGATTTATGAAATTAGCTGGAAAGAACGTCAAATTTACCACTGGTACAGATGAACATGGACAGAAAATTGAAAAAGCGGCTAAGGTAAAGGGAATAGAGCCAAAAGAATTTACAGATGAAATAAGTGTTACGTTCAGAAAATTGGCTGAGCTAATGAACTTTGATTATGATGATTTTATTCGCACCACAGAAGAACGTCATGAAAAAGCAGTTATAGCTCTATGGAATAGGCTTGAAGAGAGAGGGCAAATATATCTGGATTCTTACTCAGGTTGGTATTCAGTTCGTGATGAAGCGTTTTATCAGGAATCAGAGTTGATAGATGGCAGAGCACCAACAGGTGCTGAAGTTCAGTGGATAAAAGAAGAGAGCTACTTTTTTCGTTTGTCAAGTTGGCAAAATAAATTACTAGAGTTATACGAAAATCAGCCGAATTTCATCTTTCCTGAGAGCAGAAAAAACGAGGTGGTATCGTTTGTAAAATCAGGACTTACTGACCTTTCGATTTCTCGTACTAGTTTTAATTGGGGAATAAAAGTACCAGGGAATGACAAGCACGTAATTTATGTTTGGATAGATGCGCTCACTAACTATCTCACATCAATAGGCTTTCCTAATATAGAAGATGAGGAATATAAGAAATTTTGGACAAACTCCTTCAACGTTCATGTGATCGGTAAAGACATATTGCGTTTTCACGCTGTATACTGGCCAGCTATTCTTCTTGCAGCAGATTTACCACTGCCAAAGCAAATTGCAGTTCATGGTTGGTGGCTGAACGAGGGGGAAAAAATATCCAAATCCCTTGGTAACGTTATAGATCCAATTGGTCTGGCAGAAGAGTTTGGTGTTGATCAACTACGCTATTTTCTCCTTCGGGAAGCAAGTTTCGGTCAAGATGGTAATTTCAGTAAGAAGAACATGATCAGCCGCATAAACTCAGAGCTGGCAAACAATATAGGCAATTTAGTGCAAAGAACAATTTCATTTCTGCACAAGCAATGCTTTGGAGTTGTACCAGTGGTCGATCGCAATTTGCTTAAAGATGATGAGAGTTTACCAAATTGCAAAGCCATAATTGATCAAGTAATGGATCATCTATCAAAGTATGAATTTAACCAGATTATACTCCTGATTATCAATATCTCTTCCAAGGCCAATGCTTACATAGATAAAAGTGCACCCTGGACACTCAGTAAAACCGATAGAGAGCGCATGGATTTAGTAATCTACAAATTACTTGAATACATTAGAATGATTGGCATTTTGCTGCAGCCAATTGCTCCAAAGTCAGCAAAAATGATACTCGATCAGTTGCAAATTCCAAAAGAACAACGTGATTTAAAATCTCTGTGCAACGCATGTGTAAGCTTAGGCATTACACTGCCTAAACCTACGCCGATTTTTTTGAGGATCGATATTTAAAGAATCCTTAGTAAGCCGTTACAAGACTAGACTGAGTTGGCCGTTCTGTAGTTAGCCTTTTTAATTCAACAGAGTCAAAAAAAAGGTTCTGTCGAATCTATAAACCATAGGAAAGAAGATCATTAAAGGTGGGATTATAGGAGTTATTAACATAGCAAAATTCTCAAAAGTAGAAACATTATTTTAATAATTTGTCTTTTTTGAATCATACGAATATTTTCTATGCTTGTGATGGTAATCTTTGCGGAATGGAAGCTTTTAAACCCAAGCATTGGCTTTATTAGTTTTTTGATAAATCTATCAACAATATTATTTAGATATTTTATTTGAAGAACTGTAATCTTCAGAAATTTCTGCATTCAAATCATCAAGAGCAGCAGTATTACTGCCGCTTTTATCAATTACAATTTTCTCAGGAAGATAGTTACTCCTGAAGGCTTTACGAAAGAATGCAAGTGCTGCAGACTTGTCTCTACTAACACACAAGTCTACAGTATATAAATAAACCCATTTACCGTTTAATTTAATGTAAGTCTCTCCAACTACTACCAACCTGCTTCTTTCTTTTCCTTACTGCCTCATCTATCAGTGGTGATAACCCACCTTTGTAACGTAGCATTTTGCTCCCCTTATACTCATCATTTCTTCCAAATCTCGATAGCTCAAAGAGAATCGACATTTCATGTATACAGATAACATCCGCTGAAAAGCTAAATCCTTTGAAATATGGCAACAATTTTTGATTGATACGAAACATCTTTGCTTTTTTTTTAGACAATTATATCATTCTTCTTTCTACTTCCCTACAAATGCGACAGAACCAACCCCATAGCATGTCGAACGAAGCTTTTTTTAAGAAAATCTGAATTTTCAACTATCATTAAACCAAGATTGCTCAGAACTTTAACGCAAAGTATTCTGTTGGAAAATATTCTATTTAGTCCATCAGTTGCAAGTGCCATAGTAAAATTATCAAAGTATCTATCACGTGAAATTTTCTTCAATAGATAATTACTGCCAACATCAATGCCAGAGGATTTTGCAGCAGTTATTTGTCTAATAACACTCTCTACATCTCTCATTCCAAGGTTAAGTCCTTGACCTGCAACCGGGTGGATTGAATGTGCTGCATCGCCAATCAGCAAAATTCTGCTTTTATGAAGCTTTCTCGCAAAAGTAAAACTCAAAGGGTAAGATTTTCTTTCACCCTCTAATTCAATTTCTCCCAAATAAGAACCAAATCTTTTTTTGAGTTCTATGATAAACTCCTCTTCAGATAAGCTCATCAGCATTTTTGAAATTTCGCATTTTTCTGTCCAAACTATTGAAGAAGTATAGCCACCTTTCATTGGCAAAATTGCAAATGGACCACCAGGAAAAAACCGCTCTACAGCTAAGAACCTGTCTTGAAAGGTAATGAAGAAAAGAGTATGATGAGGTAAGCAAAAAATAGGAGGGTAAGTTGTATCCAAGTGATATAAGTGACAAGGAATGGGAAATTTTAGAGCCCTATGTTGCACAAGGAGCGATAGGACGACCAAGAAAACATAACATAAGAACAATTATTAATGCAATAAGGTACATAATGAGGGGTGGTTGCCAGTGGAGAATGCTACCAAAAGATTTTCCTCCATGGAAAACGGTGTATGACTATTTTCTCAGGTGGCGTAATAATGGAAAATTGAAAAAAATACATGACATGCTAGTAAAAGAGGTAAGAAAAATGGTTGGCAAAAATGAAACACCTTCAGTAGGTATAATTGACAGTCAATCAGTGAAAACGACTCAAAAAGGGGATCAAGAGGATATGATGCCGGTAAAAAAATAAAGGGTAGAAAACGTCATATTATTGTAGATACACTAGGTCTTGTAATTACTGCAGAAGTACACAGCGCAAGCATTCAGGACCGTGATGGTGCTACCAATCTTTTTGTTCAAGCTAAATGCAAAGCTCCAACATTACGTAGGTTTTTTGCTGATCAAGGGTATAAAGGTAAATTACAAAATCGATGTTTGTTGGAAACTGGATGTTTGCTAACGATTACCAAGAAATTGGTTGATACAGGATTTCAAGTTATTCCTAAACGTTGGATTGTAGAACGAACCTTTGCCTGGCTTTCCAATTTTAGACGCATGAGCAAGGATTACGAACATTCTCCTCTTACTTCAAAAAACAATATCTTATTTAATATGATTACTTCTATGCTTACTAAATTAGCCAATTAACTCCTTTCAAGACAGGTTCTAAGTTTTGGTGATGTAATTCATGTTTTACATTAAATACCATGCTATTTTGTTTATAATCAAATTTTATCATTGGTATAGAAAACAACTCTGGCAACTTAGAGTTTTTACCTTCAGCACAGATAAATAGTGATGATATCAATTTTTGATCATTATCAAGAGTAACTTCCATGTATCCTTCGTCACAAGAGATTGTTTTATAGGAACGTGGAGAATATATATTGAGTTTATGCAAAAAATTGTTATTGATTGCATTCCATATAATAGCGCTCTTGATTACGTAGCCCATTGGCTCTTCACCAACCATTTTATGGTCATAATGCACAGTAAATGGGCTATCTCCATCTAATATGCATATATCAAGTATTGGTTCAGCTTCGCCTTCTAAGAGCCGCCAAATCCCTAATTTTTCTAGTATTTTTTTTGATCCTTGAGAAATAGCAAATGCTCGATTATCATCAACTGCACGTGGTAAACTATTTTTCTCAATTACGGCTACAGATACAGAGTCATTACTCAGGCCAATAGCAGTAATAAGACCAATTAGCCCACTACCTGAAATGATTACATCGTAATTCATTTTATTTACCTAAAATTACATTTTATTCGTTTTGAAAATAGTTTAAATAAACTTCGTAGATGCTGGACTTCTTATCACTACCTTAGTATACCTCAGATTAGTAATAAAGTATTAATTATTTTATGCTAAAATAGGTTTTAATTTTATTAAAGGAAACAGCTTATGACTACAGATTGTAAAGAAGAAATGAGAAACTGTATCTCTAAATATAGAGAAGAACTTGCAGAAAATAAAGCAGCAATTAGACAAACTTTAACTAGCGATAAAATTAATATAAGCGATTACTTTTATCAGGGTGATAAAATCTGTAACAAAGAGCTGTTTAACATAGGAAGTGAGTGTCAAGATACAAAATATGGTAGTCGACAAGAATATACGTATGATGAGTGGAAGGAAAAAATTGAAAAATCTCATGCTAAAGATTTTCTAGGAATGTTACAAAACGAAGTAAAAAATAAAATATCAAAGAGTCTTGAGGATTATAAACAGTATCATGAAAATGCTACTGAAGCTATAAAAAAAGAATTAGACATAGATTCGAAATTAAAGGCAATACTCAAAGAAAAGCAACAACCAGAAACTGATGAAACTCGAGCATATTATGACGTTATACGAGGTTTATATGAAAATGGAGACATGCACTCTCAACTAAAATGCAATGATCTTGATTGTTTCAATAGAACAATAGAAGATAATCTATCTCAAAAACAATCCGAGCTAGCTGCTATAAAGGATGACTTTTTGGATAATACGCAAAATATTTTTCAACATATTCAAGTTGAAGATAGTATTTTTTAGAGAAATAGGGAGTGTTAAATAAACCATACGCGTCAAGTTAAGAGATTGTGAGCAAATTTAGAGAAGTTAAGGTGGATACTCTAGTTTTTCTGTACTTGTCTTTTAATGAAAACTGCGACCAAGTTATGGTAAGCTTTTTGAGAAAAATATTTAAGCCTTTAATTTTATTATTTAGTGCTAAAAATAACTCTCTAACCCGTCTTTTTAGCTCAATAAATGCCTTTGTTAAGCTAAGCTCCGTATTTTTTTTCAGTTCTGTGCAACCCACTATTCCATGAAATATAAGAATTGCACACAATTTGGCATATAGCTCACATAATACTCTGTATGGCTTTCCTCTCAGCTTATCAAGCCTTATATTACTCTTATATAATTTGAACAATAATTCAATTTGCCATCTTATTCGGTAAACTACTAGTATTTGCTCAGCATTAATCTTACTTTTTGGAACATTAGTTATAAATATCGACCAATTTAGTAACTTTTGGTTCCTTTGAGAAGATGTGTATCCATGTGATCTTGCTAACCTATTAGCCTTTCTTCTTCTAGCCATAGCTTGTTCTTCAGTTAGTTTTTTAAATATAATTCTTACTTTAACCCTTGTCTCTTTTCCTCACAATACCTCCTGTTCTAGAAAAGATCGATCTCCCAAATGTTCTAGTAAATCTATTTTTTGACCTGTCTCTATATCATATATGTTAGTATCGGATTTATAACGACTTATGAAATAAGCTCCTATTTCATTGATTTGTTTAAAAGAACTTGGCACAAAATAACCCAAATCAGATATTAGTAAATCGTTGTTCGATATATTGCTTAAATGGCTTCTATAACCCTGATCTGACCTTATTCCCTCAGTTATATTAAGCTGGTCTAATGTCTGGTTTAGGTAGTCAAAAACTAATTGTAACTTTATTCCAGACTTAGTATTGCTTTCATAACCACTGTAGCTGGTACCATAACCTTTATACATTTCTTCCATACTGTTAGGTAAGCTAATGTAGCTGCTGTCTAATAATTTAACACCTCCAAAGTGCTTCAAGATTCTGCAATCAACTTGTAAGGTATTTTTAAGTAACGTTAAAGATTCATTATACATTCTTTTCATAAATTCCACTGCTTCCTTGGTAAATCTAAAGTCCAGACCTTGTTTTGTTATATTTATCGAGTCTTCATTCAATAATTGACACACTGTCTCTATACTACAATTATCAACCCCTATATTACCCAAAACGATGGCTTTTATGAACGACGAGCCTTTTAGCTTCCTCTTTCTTTTTATGAACCCTGTTGTAGCTGAGATTTTATCTGCTTTTTCATTAAAAAATTCTTTGAGCTTTTTTGAGATGCAAACTATTCTTTTCATTGTATAAGTTCTCCGTTTTCTTTGTTAGATTTAAGAGAACTTATATCTTTTTTTTCTCTTCCTTACACTAAGTTTATTACCACAGTTCCTTAACTTGACGCGTATGGTCCAATAAACCCTCTAAGGAAAACCCTTAGATTTTTGACCTACTAACGTGTGACACTTTAGGTTTTAGAGCGTTTTCTGTGTTTTATACTTTATGTTTATTAATTGTGTAATGATCAACACTATGAGTTTCACCTTCCCTTCCATTATATCTCTGAGCTCTATTATTAGAGTATAACTTGATTATAAACTATATATAACAATAAACTTACTTTAATTTTTCTTCTTTAAATAATACGTGTCTTCTGACCACTGGGTCATACTTCCTAAACTCGAGCTTTTTGGGAAGGTTCTTAGGATTACGTTTTTTTACACAAAAATAGCCTGTTAGTTTCTCTTCTCCAGTTTTTGTTGTTTTAGTTGCAGTGCTAACTAGCTTGACAAGCAAAGAAGCATTTTTTTTCGCCATAATTGTTAGTGATATAATAAACTCTATGCAAGTTTAGAACGCAAAACACTGAAAGTCAACCCAATAATGCAGGTCGCAAAATTCTTGACAATCAATAATATATTAAGTAGTATAAAAAGATTTCAGAATGAAAAGCAGACGGTAAATAAGTGGCGAGTGATGGCAAAAGGTTATTATTGATAGAAAGTACTACCTGTTCTAACGAGGTAAGGGTTGCCCTACTAGTTAATGGTAGAGTTGTAGAGTTTGAACAAGAATTCAAGGAAAAAAGACAATTAAGAGGTAATATATACGTTGCTTATGTAAAGCGTATAGAGCCTGCTTTGCAGGCCGTGTTCATTGAGTATGGAAAAAATAAGCAAGGTTTTTTGTCTTTTTCTGAGATATCTCTCAATTACTTTAATATTCCAGAAAAAGAGAAGGAAATTTTCCCTGACGAAGGCTATTCGAGCGGTGTGGACTGTTCAAATGATAATTGCACAGAAGAAGGCCTAGATTCTACAGCTAGTAATGAATCCAGCAGTGGTTTTGTGAGGGAGGTACCTTTACATAGAAAATATAAGTTACAAGATGTGATTTCAGTAAATCAAAAGTTATTGGTTCAATTAACTAAAGAAGAACGAGGAAATAAAGGAGCTTCATTTACAACATACGTAACTTTGGTCGGTAGATACTGTGTTTTCATGCCCAATTCCATAAGTAGGGGTGGAGTATCTCGCAGAATTGAAGATACCAACGTTAGAAAACAGTTAAAGGATATATTAAATTCAATAAATTTACCAAAAGGCTCAGGTTTAATAGTAAGAACTGTTGGTGCAGGAAAAAGTAAGAAAGAAATTGAGCAAGATTACGATAATTTGACCTTATTATGGCAAAATATCCAGCAAAACTTCTCTTCTTTAAATGTTCCATCATTAATTTACAACGAAGCAGATGTAATTATGAGATCTGTACGTGACTTTTGTAGTAATGATACAGAAATTATAGTATCTGATAGAGAAGTTTGTGAAGCGGTAAGAAAATACACTAAAAATGTGTTACAAGGAAAATTACGTCCTAGGTTATATAGAGGCTCTGTTCCAATCTTTACTTACTATCGAGTCGAAGATCAAATTTCTGAATTATATAGCAATAGAGTAGAATTACCATCTGGTGGGTCTTTGGTGATAACCTTAACTGAGGCATTTGTTTCAATAGACGTAAATTCAGGGAAAATGACAGGAGAAGATAACATAGAAGAAACAGCTTATAGAACTAATATGGAGGCATTATCTGAAATATCAAGGCAAGCGAATCTCAGGGGCTTATCAGGGTTAATAGTTGTTGATTTTATTGACATGTTGAAACTTGAGTATTGCAAAAATGTTGAATTTGCTATCAAGCAGGCGTTTAAAGATGATAGAGCTAAAGTTCAATTTAGCTTTATCAATGACTTTGGTTTAATGGTCTTTTCAAGACAAAGAATTAAACCAAATATACAGGAAATTAATACTACAGAGTGCTTACGCTGTAAAGGTATTGGAAGAGTAAAATCAAACGAAGTGGTTGTTGCATCGATACTAAGGGATTTGCAACATATTGCTAATAAAAATCAAAATAAGTCCTTTGATTTAATAGCACGCAGTGCAGTTATAGCGCACATTTTTAATAATAAGCGTGATATCGTTTCTACAATCGAAAAAGAGTTCAATATTACATTAAATGTTAGTATTGATAATAGTTTAGATGCAGATACATTTATTTTAAAGCAAGGAGACCATATTAATTTTAATGATTATAAGCCATTGCAGAATTCTGGATGTCAAATTGTGAATAGCAGGGATAAAGAAGCTGGTAGTTCAGATAAACTACCGGGCAACTTTTGGTTAACTAAATGGCTTTCGCGCCTTTTGGGCTCTAACAACTAAACGGGACTTGTAATTAACGAGTTTTATACTTATATATTTTACATCAGATAATATTTAAAAGGGAGTATTCATTATGGGAAGAGCAATAGGTATAGATCTTGGAACGACAAATTCTTGTGTTGCAATAATGCAAGGTAAGGATACAAAAGTAATTGAGAATAAAGAAGGAGCAAGAACTACTCCATCTATAGTTGCATTTACTTCATCTGGAGAAAGGTTGATTGGTGCTCCAGCAAAAAGGCAAGCAACTACCAATGCAAGTAATACTTTTTTTGCAACTAAGAGATTGATAGGTCGCCAATATAGCGATCCTGAAATGAAGAATCTAGGTGTACCGTATAAGGTATTTGCAGCAAAAAATGGTGATGCATGGGTTAAAACAACTGATAGTAAAGAATACTCTCCTAGTCAAATTGGTGCATTTATATTGCAAAACCTGAAAGAAGCAGCGGAAGCTTATCTTGGGGAAGAAGTAAAGGATGCTGTGATAACAGTGCCGGCGTACTTCAATGATTCTCAACGTCAAGCAACAAAAGATGCAGGAAAAATTGCTGGATTAAATGTCCTCAGAATAATTAACGAACCAACTGCTGCAGCACTTGCTTATGGTCTTGATAAAAAGCACGGACACACAATAGTAGTGTATGATCTTGGTGGTGGTACATTTGATGTTTCAGTTCTTGAAATAGGTGATGGAGTTTTTGAAGTAAAGGCTACAAATGGTGATACTCACCTTGGAGGGGAAGACTTCGATAATGCAGTAGTGAATTATTTACTGGGTGAATTCAAGAAAAGTAATGGCATTGATTTGAAAAACGATCCAATGGCTATGCAAAGAATCAAAGAAGCTGCAGAAAAAGCAAAGGTAGAATTGTCAAGTGCAATGGAAACAGAAGTAAATCTACCGTTTGTTACAGCTGATGCAAGTGGCCCAAAACACTTAAATATGAAGCTAACAAGAGCAAAGCTTGAAAGCTTAGTGAATGATTTGATTGAAAGGACTATAATTCCTTGCAAAAAAGCTCTTGAAGATGCTGGTTTGTCTGCTAGTCAAATTGGTGAAGTAGTTCTTGTTGGTGGCATGACTCGTATGCCAAAAGTCATAGAGAAAGTTAAAGAATTCTTTGGCAAAGATCCACATAGAGGAGTTAACCCTGATGAAGTTGTAGCAATTGGGGCTGCAATACAAGCAGGAATTATTCAAGGTGATGTAAGAGATGTGTTACTACTTGACGTAACTCCACTTTCTCTTGGTATTGAAACTCTAGGGGGAGTGTTCACTCCACTTATTGAACGTAATACTACTATTCCCACAAAAAAATCTCAGGTATTTTCAACTGCAGAAGATAACCAAACAGCCGTTACAATTAAGGTACATCAAGGTGAAAGAAAATTGGCGATTGATAATAAACTGCTTGGTCAGTTTAGTTTAGAAGGAATACCACCTGCTCCTCGCGGGGTTCCTCAAATTGAGGTGACATTTGATATAGATGCAAATGGAATAGCACATGTTTCTGCAAAGGATAAAGCTACTGGAAAAGAGCAAAAAATACGTATTCAGTCTTCAGGTGGTTTATCGGAGGATGAAATAAATCGCATGGTGAGAGAAGCTGAGGAAAAAGCACAAGAAGATGAAAAGCGTAAGAAATTTATTGAAGTGAAGAATCAAGCGGATAGTTTAGTTCATTCTACAGAAAAATCTCTGACAGAATATGGTGATAAAATTTCTCCAGAAGATAAATCTGCTATTGAAAATGCAGTTAATGAGTTAAAGGAAGTGAGTAAATCTGACAACATTGATGATGCTGATTCAATACAACAGAAAGTTACTAACCTCTCTCAGTTATCTATGAAACTTGGAGAAGCTATGTATCAAGCATCTCAGCAAAACAGTGCTGAAAATGGCTTTTCATCAGAAGGAAATCCAAATGATAAGGAAGAAAAAGTAGTAGATTCTGATTATCAAGACATGGATAATAAAGAAGAGAATAAGTAATTCGATTGTCATCCCAGTGCCCAGATACTGTGGGATGACAAGAGGAGCGTATTGTTGCTTAAAGGAACTATTGTGGATATTATTAAGACAATAGAAGAAAAATTACGCGATTCAATAGGTGTAATTGATATTAATATTATCGATGAATCAGCAAAGCATGTAGATCATTATTTTGCTTCTTCTTCGACACTACCTTCACATATCAAATTAGTATTAATATCTAACGACTTTTCTGGAATGAGCTCTTTAAAGAGGCATAAATTGATCTATGAATTATTAAAGAGTGAAATAGAACGAGTACATGCGATTTCTCTTCACTTGTATACGCAAAGCGAATACAATCTAAAAAATAAATAATAAAAATGTGAACGAAGAGTCTTTATTAGTTAAAGCAGGAAGAAAATTTAATGATTATAAAGGGTCGATGAACCCACCAGTTTATCATTCTTCTACTATATTATTTCCTACTTACAAGGACTACTTAAATGCAGCAAATGGAGAAAGTATATACGATGTAATCAATGATGGTGTTGCAAGGGATTACAGTTACAGTAATGTTGGTACGCCTACTGTTCATTATTTTTCAAATGCACTGGCTGAAATTGAGGGTAGGGGACAAGCACTCATCTACCCTTCTGGATTATTTGCACTTACTTTTGCTATTTTGACTTTCACTAAAGCAGGTTCACATGTCCTGATACAAGATAATAGTTATTATAGGCTAAAGAGATTTGCCGAAAATGAGCTACCAAAAAGAGGAGTAGAAGTAACTTTTTATAATCCGACACAGGATATAACTGATTTAGTTCAGAGTAATACTTCACTCATCATGATTGAGACTCCTGGTTCTATAACGTTTGAGATTTCAAATATAGAGCATATAGTAAAAGTTGCTAAAGCACGTGGAATCGTAACCGTTTGTGACAATTCATGGGCCACTCCTTTGTTGTTTAAGCCGCTTGATTATGGAATTGATGTTGCACTATATGCGGTGACAAAGTATCTAGCTGGTCACTCAGATTTAGTGATGGGAGCTATGGTTGCTGAAGGTGAAACTTTTAAATTGCTTTATGAGAGCTATAAAAATTATGGAGTCACCATTCAATCGCATGACTGTTACCTTGCACACAGGGGACTTAGAACACTGCAAACACGCATGAGGAAGCATCAAAGTACAGCAATGCAAGTGGCAAAGTGGCTGGAAAAACATCCAAAAATCAAAAGAGTTTTGTATCCAGCACTTCCCCCCCATCCTCAACATGAATTATGGAAAAGTTATTTCAAAGGGGCAAGTAGCGTATTTAGTATAGTACTCGATAGAGAATATTCATGTGAAGAACTAGGCTGCATGGTTGATCACATGAAAGTTTTCGGCATTGGTGCTTCTTGGGGAGGATGTGACAGTTTGATACTACCAGTAGACCATAGATCTATGTCAAGATCTGTCATGAATTCAGATTATGGTGGAAGTTTTGTGCGAATATTTTGCGGACTAGAAGATCCTGAAGATTTGATTTTTGACTTGAATACTGCATTAATAAGACTGCCATGTTCAAGTGTTAAAGATGATTGTGAGACTGAAAGAGCTACTGCATAACATTGTAAATGCTGACTTTGATATTGAAATCAAAGGCGTCACATGTAATCCTAAGAGAGTTAAAGAAGGTTACCTTTTTGTTTGTGTGTCAGAAAGGAGTAAAGAACACGTAACATGTCTTCCTAATGGATGTGTACACAACTGTGTAGACGTTGTAATACAAGGGGCCAAGAAAGATGTCATCCCAGTGCTCAGACACTGGGATCCAGAAAATTTAATTGTAAATAAGCATACTAGACAATTGTATAATGAAAACTGGATTCCAGTGTCCGCTACTCGAATGACAAGTACTCCAAGTTTTGCAGTGCTTTACCACTCGGACCCTCAAGGAATATACAGTGAAATAGTCAGCAGGTTTTATCAATTCAAACAACCTAAATATATTGCTGCTGTAACTGGTACGAATGGTAAAACTTCAGTAGTGGAGTTTTGTCGCCAGATTTGGCAAGATAATGCAGCGTCTATAGGAACACTGGGAACATGTGTCAATAATAATAGAAAAGATAATAGCCTTACAACGCCAAGTGCAGATGATCTTTATTCCACATTGCGTGACATAAATAATAAGAACGTAGAACACTTAGCATTAGAAGCTTCAAGCCATGGAATCGATCAATACAGAATCCATGGACTCAGGCTCAATGCTGCAGCTTTTACTAATTTTTCTCAAGATCATTTGGACTATCACAAAAGTATCGATGAGTATTTTGAGGCCAAGAAAAGGTTGTTTGATGAGGTATTGCCAAAAGAAAAAACAGCGATTTTAAATGCAGATATAGGCGAATATGGAGAGTTGCTCAACATAGCTGAAAAGCGTGGCAACAAAGTTATAACCTATGGAAAAAAAAACTCTGACATTACTTTATTAAAGCAGATACCCACTGCCAATGGTCAATACCTAACAATTCAAATCGGTGATGAAATTTATAACGCATTTTTTCCGATTTTTGGGCAATTTCAAGCATATAATTTGTTGTGTGCAATCGGTATAGTTATTTCATCTGGTATGGACTATCAAAGAATGTGTATAGATAAACTCGCTTCTCCACCTGGAAGAATGGAAAAAGTGAACACTTTTGCATTTGTCGATTACGCTCATACTCCAAGTGCACTCAAACAAGCTCTGTTGTCTTTAAAATGGCACTTCAATAAAAAGATAGTTCTAGTGTTCGGTTGTGGCGGGAATCGTGATCAAACAAAACGTGCAGAGATGGGTAAAATAGCACAAATGCTTGCAGGTAAAGTTATAGTCACAGATGACAATCCGCGTGATGAAGATCCGGGGAAAATTCGTCACGATATTTTGTTACATTGCCCTGATGCACTGGAGATAGGAGATAGAAAAAAAGCTATAGAGAAAGGTATAAATATAGCACATGATGAAAATATGATTCTGCTAGTTGCAGGAAAAGGACATGAAAGATTCCAAATAATAGAAGGCCAATCCCTTGAATTTAGTGATGTTGAAGTTATTAGAGAGGGCCAAAAATTTGCTACTGCTGTTTTGCTCTCTCCTTCATCCAACGCCTGAATGGCTTTTTTCCTTAAGTCATAACTGTACGCTGCTGGCATTTTTACCTTCTTGTTATACTAAATCACTATCTTATCTTGTTCCTACTATTATGAGAAGAGCTATACAAGGATATGAAAGTGGAGATTGTGGTTACAAGATTAGTGAGAGAATATAGAAAAATTGAGGATGAAATATTGCGTGATATAGTTCATTTAGTGATAAAGGCTCTTACAGGTATAGTAGCGCTTCATAAGTAAGAATATTTTTACAAAGAATTTAATAATCACAATTTAGGCAATGATGAAAGTTCTTTAAGAAAAAAGTTTAATACTATCAAGAAAAGTTTGCATAGGCATAGCAATATAATACATAATAATCAAAATATCTAAAATTCTGTCAATTTATTTGCACAGTCAATCACTTGAGAATTCGGAAATTGATTTTTAAACCAAGTGTACTGGCGTTTTGCATAATGCCTTGTGTTTGTTTGAGCAATCTGTATTGCTTCGTCTAAAGTAATCTCCCCTTTTAAGTATCTTATAATTTCTGGTACTCCATGTGCTTGCATAGCTGGCAAATGTGGAGATGGGTTCATGCTAAGTAGGTTTTTTACTTCATCAATTGCTCCATTTTCAACCATTTCAATAAAACGAGAATTTATTTTTCGGTATATATCCTCACGTTTAGGTAGAATTGTATATACCTTAAAATTATTGAACAAAGGAGGCTGTCTATTTTCTTGCCATACAAAGATTGTCTTGCCAGTTTCAGTGATAACTTCAAGTGCTCTTGAGAGGCGATGTGAGTCATTAATAAATATTTTACCTTGAATCCTTGGATCTTTGCTTAGCACTAATTTGTAGAATTCCTCTTTACTTAAATTTTTCCTAAGTTCATTTACGTTTTCTCTCACTTCCTGGCTTATTTGTGGAATCGATGATAATCCCTTGATTAAGCTGCTAATGTAAAGCCCACTTCCTCCAGTGATGATGGGTATTCGTGAATTTTTCAGCGCGTTGTTAACTTCCCTCTTTAAATCCTCTAGCCATAAACCTACGGAATAATTTTCTCTTGCTGAAACATAACCGTATAGCCTATAAAATTCTTTCTGCTTTGGTGGTTGAGCAGTAATTACGGGAATCTCTTTGTATACCTGCTTTGAGTCACAGTTTATTATGCTAATGTTTTTATACTTTTTTATCAAGTTATCGCATAATTCTGATTTACCTGAGGCTGTAATTCCTGTAATAATTACTATATTATCCTTCATTTATATTAATTTAACTAACCTATGATAGGGTGTAGTAAAAATTTGGATTCTACAATCTAAAATTTGGAGACTTTTATGGCAGAAAATGATAACGATAACTCGTTTACTAAGCGTTTTACAAATAGGACCTCTAATGAGACAAGAGGAGGTTTTTCCAGTAAGTATTCATCTCAAAATACCAAAGAACATGCACTAGGAGCAAAAGGAAAAATTTCTGAATTGGCAAACAAAAAAGCTGAAGCCAAGGAAGCTTTTTCTGAAAGTGGCGGCATAAAGAGTAAAAGCAGAACTATCAACGAAAGATCCTTTGCTGATGCAACAAGAAGAAGTAGATCAGATCTCATATATCTAGTTCGTGGTAAAGATCGAGGAAGATCAGCTTGGCACTATGTATTAGTTGATAAAGATAAAAGAGAAATGTTTCTGGCAAAAAGTAGAACTGGCTCTATAGATGTTGCAGATTATGGAGAGATTTTATATTCAGGATGGGGAGATGATCCACCACAGGAGATAGTCGATAAAATCAATGCGGAGTTCGGATTGTAGTAAATCTGTTGTAAAAACGAGCAGTTGCTAATAAAATTTACTGTAAGTATACAACAGATGCGTGCTAGCCATTTCGGTATCTTAATTGCTACCATATAGCGAGATAACTGTAAACCCAGAGCTATTGTAGACATAAGTTTTAGCTATATGGTATTTGAAGTAATAAATGCAATAAAAAATAATTTGTTAGCATGCTTTCCAACAGAGACAGTATATGCTCTTTCTTGTAATGCGCTAGGTAACGAATCTATAGAAAAAATATATCGAATAAAAAAGCGTTCTCAAAACAAGCCGCTCTCTGTATTTGTTAGTAATATTGATAGTTTGATAAATATAGCAAAGGTAAAGGAAGAGTATATCGATTTAATAAACTATTTTTCTCCTGGACCAATGACCTATATTTTACCACTTCAAGATAACAGTATATTACCAAATGAGTTCTTTAAAGATAGTATAGGCATAAGAATTCCTGATCATCCTATTGCGATTTCAATATTAAATGAACTGAAAACTCCAGTAGTTGCAACTAGTATTAACATTTCAGGAGAAAAAAGTATATGCAAAGCAAGAGATATACCTCAGTCTATTAAGCAACACTTATCTGCAGTAATTGAAGATGATGAATTAGTTTCTGGTATAGAATCTACTATTATTGACTTAACTGGAGACAAGATTAAGGTTTTAAGAAAAGGTAAAATTTCATTACAAACAATAAATAACGAATTTTCAAACTAAGATCTATAGGAGAAAGAATGAAAAAGGTGATAGGCCACAACCAAGCAAAAAAAAAGATAATGAACAACTTGTCTGTTCAATCTTGGCTGATCTGTGGTAAAAAAGGTATAGGAAAAGCAACATTCGCAAAATCCTTTTCTAATTGGTTTCTTATAAAAAATTACGATGAAGTAGCATTAGACTTACACATTGTTGAAGGTGATACAATAGGAGTGGAAAAGGTGAGAGAAATGAAAAACTTTTTGCACTTAAGCCCCATTCAATCAGAATATAAAATAGCTATAATAGATAGCTTAGAGTCAATGACTAATAATGCTAAAAATGCAATATTAAAAATATTAGAGGAGCCGCCACAAAATTCTAAAATATTTGTAATTAGCCATAAGCCATATGATGTACAAATCACCATCCGGTGTAGGTGTTTTCAGCTGAATTTACTTCCATTAACTTACGATGAAACAAAGCAGGTTGTTTCATCTCAGTGTAAATTCGACGATAAAATATTTAGTGAGATCATTACTTTGTTTCCTGGAACTCCGGGAGTAATAATAAATGCAATAAACAGTGGTGCTTATGAGTCACATAAGCATTTTTATACATTTTTCCGTAATCTAAATAATTCTGATATAGTTAATAAAATAATTAATAGTGAGATTGAGCTAGAACTAGCATCACATATAATTCAAACCTCCATTTTAGAAAGTATAAAGAAAGAAGTAAATAATGTTGAAATTCTACTAAGTCAATGGAAAGAAATAGATGAACTTTTCGTTGCTGCAAAGCAATTTCGCTTAGATAAAAAGCATGTTTTAGCTAATGTAGTTAACATCATGACACAAAAATGTAATACTTTTAACATAAATTTATGATAAAATTCTGCTAATTTAATACTGAAAGTATATAACTTGAATGATAATAAATTAACTGTATGGCAATCAATAGAAGTTTTAACAAACACTATACTGAACATGCAGAAAGAATTGAGTTTAATCAAGAATACATCTTTAGATCAAGACGTCACTTTAGAAAAAGGGAAGGAGCTATCAAGTGGCATCTATGAGGCAAATTTTAAGCTAAACAAGGCAATCAATATAGCTACTTTGCCAAGAATTGGCTATTATATGATTAATGATGAACTTGTTGTACGTAATCATATTACGAAAGAGGAAGTAAAGATCCCTAGAGATTTTCATTACTTTAAAGTTGTTAAATCCAATCACGATGATTGTAAATTAACGTTTTGTAATTTTTTAGGTAATGAGTTTTTTGAATATAAAAAGTATGATCCACAATATTCTGGTCTTTCAGATGAATATAAACTCATGGATTTTGGTAGTATAAAAAAGACTAATAATCTAAAACTTAAGGAGTATGTTGGTCATGCACCTAAATTTTTTGCTGTAGAAGGATCTATTGAGCCTGGATCTGAAAACCATGTAATTGATCTATTTGAGCTAGTCAGAGACGGTAAAGGCAAAAAAGTGGGAACTCTTGCTGATGAATTTGGTTATTTTGATGATCAAAATAAATTACACTACTATAATTATCACAAAAGTGCAGAAAGTAATACTTATGATCCTGAAAGCTTCAGTGTAAAAATGATAAATTTAGATGTGAGCAAAATTGATAAATTTCACCTTATTGCAGAACAAGGTGATATAATAATTCATCCCATTTTGGAAAATTTAGACATATTTTAAAGTTTTTTAGAGTATCCAGTATATTATATAATTGGGTTTGTATTATGGAAGATAAATTACTTGAATCAGTAAAAAACAAAAGTTACTTCAGGAAAGCAGTTGAATGGTATTGCCACAGATACCTGTTCTGCGTTGTAGAAAGATCTTGGATGGCGTTAATAGCGTTACTTCTCTTAGTATGTTTATTTTTATCACTACTAAACATATACCTATTACTTCCTGTTAAAAAAGATTTAAATTTTGTGAAGTATATGAACCACACAGAAGATGAGTTCTCTGCAATACATAAACTTAGTTTTAGTAAAAAAGAAGATGAGTACATTTCCATAGCAAGGTATTTAATAAGTAAATATATTGAAACATATGAGTCCTCTCGGACTGTTGAGCCAAAGTATCAAGAAAATTTTATAAAAAACAATTCTGTATACAAAATCTACCAAAACTTTCAGGAAAAAGTGAACAATGAAGCTGTTTCATCCACAAGAAAAATTACCAACATAAACGTAACAACATTATCTATTGACCGGTTGACCAAGAACTTAGTTACATTTGCTGGAAACGCTACTGTAGTTTTTACAGCTGAGCAAAATAAGAAGATGAAAGATTATGCTGTGGAGGTCAGCTTCACTTTGTCAAATATAAAAGCAACTCTAGCTGGAATAGTGCCATTTAAATTTATTGTTAATAGCTATAAATATAGATGATTATATTTATAACATTATTTGGTAGCTAAAAAAAATAACTAAAGTGCATATAGCAGTAATAACTGGGGGTAAAACTAGAAGCATTGGTGTCTTTTTAATAAAATAATTTCTAGAAGGTTTTGAGAAAAAGGCGTTGTAAATTATTGGTAAAAAGTATAGAGCATTGAGTATAGTACTAACAATTAACACTAGAGTTACAAACACAGAAAGTGTTACATTACTAGAGTTGAAAACAGCTTGAAAGATGAGAAATTTGCTCCAAAAAGTCGGAGCAGGAGGTACTCCTATCATGGACAATGCACCTATAGTGAATGCTATCATGCTAATTGGCATACTACGTCCTATACCGTGAATTCTATCTATATATTTTTCACCCGTTTTCGTTATTATGATACCTGCAAAAAAAAATAAAGTAATTTTTGCAAATGCATGGCAAACTAATTGAAAGATTGCAATCTTCATGCTGAATTCACTAAAAATTGAAGCGAACAATATAATATACGACAATTGGGAGATGGTAGAGTAAGCAAGCAATTTCTTTAATTCCTTTTGCTTTAATGCAATCAACGATGCAGTAATGATAGTAAATCCAGCAGCGTACGGAAGCCACCCTCCAGCAAACCAATTTTGCTGCACAAAACGTTGCATATTATCGACGCCAAAAGTGTATAATATAACTTTGATGATGATGAAAACTCCGGATTTCACAACAGCAACAGCATGTAATAGTGCACTCACAGGAGTTGGTGCAACCATTGCTTTTGGTAACCAAAAATGCATTGGCATTAATGCAGCTTTTCCTATTCCATAAATCAGCATAGCAAAACACACTGCAATAAAAGTGATGAGTGAAGTATCAAACTTGAATATTCCACCACTTACAAAATCTAAAGTATGGAATTCATTATATAATAGGCCTATTGCAGGAAAAAATAATACTAAAGAAGAGAAAAATAGTAAACCAAAGTAATAGCGTCCTGCAATTACTGATTCATTTGTTGAGTTGTAAGTAATCAGAGGGTATGTACTAATAGTTAGAAGCTCATAAAAGACAAATGTAGTGAGCAAATCTCCAGAAAAAGCAATAAACATTGCACAACTGATTGATGTTGAAAAAAAGCATAGAAAACTTGAGTGATTGCTATCAGCATAGTTATTTCTCATATAACATATTGCATATATACTGGTTAGTACCCACAAAAATGATATTAATAAACTGAATATTGCTCCACTAGACTCTAGCTTTAAACTAATATGCAAATTATTACCAAAATCCATGAGAATAAATTGAGAATGATCACCATATACCAAATATAAAGTGCATAGAGATGTATACGCAAATAGAAGCATAGAAGAAGCAACAGTAACGCCACTGCTTACTCTTGGCCATTTACTAGTAAAAGAAATAGCTAATGCACTTAAAAGTGGGATCAACGCAGTAATTAACAAATAATTCTCAGTAATAAAAAGTGGCAAGGAAAGAGATATTAAAACAAAATCCATTAAGTAATTCATCTTTCTGTTTAGGTAAAGCTAAAATTATATTCAAGTTATAGAGAATTTGCTATTTTTTAGTTGTATATCGGAAGTGTTAAATAAACCATACGCATCAAGTTAAGAAAAAGTGGCGTAAGGAAGAAAGGAAATAAGAAAAAACTATTTTATATATTAAGTAATAAAGTTAGTAATTTATAGATTTTTCTAAAAAAATATCTTATCCTAGATAAGAATTTCCTAAAAAAATAAATGTAACAAATAAAATGCCAATCTTAAATATTGCTATATTTCACGATAGCTACTTAATTTGGCACGTATGGTTTGTTAAACACTTCCAGAATTACTCAAAACCGCTACAGACTATATCTTTCTGTATAATCTTTAAATGCACCTCTATTGGAGTCAAAATGTAGTTTCACACTACCAATTGGCCCGTTTCTTTGTTTTGCAATGATCAGTTCTGCAATATTTCTAATTTTCTCCATTTTCTCTTGCCACTCTCGATGTTTATTACTTCCTTCATTTGGTTGCTTTCTTAATTCATAATATTCTTCTCTATAAAGGAACATTACTATATCCGCATCCTGCTCTATGCTTCCTGAATCACGTAAATCAGAAAGTTGTGGTTTTTTATCATCCCTTTGCTCAACAGAACGAGAGAGCTGTGATAGTGCAACAATGGGAATATTTAGTTCCTTTGCAATTGCTTTTAAACCCTGCGTCACTTCTGAGATTTCTTGCACTCTATTTTCACTACTCCTTTTTGTTGTTCCTCGAATTAACTGCAGATAATCGATAAAGACCAACTCTACATTATATAGTTGATAGAGAAGACGTATTCTGGTACGAAGAGCACTAATTGATAACGCAGGAGTGTCATCTATGATGAAAGGTAATTCGGATAGATCTGTACTAGCATTAATGAATTCGTGTAATTCAAAATCACTAATTCTCCCAGTCAGTGCCTTATAATAACCAATGCCTGAATCTATAGTAATCAATCTTGCGGTCAATTGCTCTGCTGACATTTCAAGTGAAAAGAATGCTACATAATGTTGTTTATCTGTTCTTTTTTGCAAAATCTTACAAGAATTAAGTGCGATGTTCAGCGCCAATGCTGTCTTTCCCATTGAGGGCCTTGCAGCTATAATTAACAGATCAGATTTCTGCAAACCACCAAGAAGCTGGTTTAGGTCTTGAAGTCCGGTTGTAATACCTAGAGCCTCTGGGTTATTCTTCAGCTTGCTGATCTTCTCAACCACATCTTTAATTGAACTTGCAAGCTTTATATATGTCTTATCACCTTGCTTTTTTACTGCTAAGTTGAACAACTTTGTCATTGCCTGCTCAATTTGTACCTGTGCAGGATTTTCAATGTCGTAGTTGTAACTATCGTCAACTATCTCCTGTCCGAGCTTGATTAAGCATCTCCTTAAATAAGTATCACGGATTATTCTGGTCAAGCTATAGATGTCAAGCGCAATGCTTGCCTTTGCTGCAAGTTTTGCTAGGTACTCAACTCCACCACATTCGGCAAATGCTTTATCATTCTCGAAAAACATCTTGAGGCTCAGTTCATTAGCAACTATACCGTGTTTTCTGGTTTTAGATATCTGGGTAAAAATGCTTTGATGTAGTGGATCATAGAAATTATCTGCTGCAATTATATCTTCGACTGCATCACAAATTCTATTATCACGAACCATTGCACCAATGAGCATTTGCTCTGCTTCTAAATTGTGTGGCAATTTACATATTTCTTCTCTTGAATCAATAAGATTGGCTAATTCATTCATTTTAATTTTTCAGAGTAATGATTGATTATTGTAGAATATTCAGTCCTTACTTGAAAGAGAAAAAATTTGACTAATCCTGTGTTGCTTATAGCATTAAAGTAGGCCTCTGTGGTGGAATGGTAGACACGGCAGACTCAAAATCTGTTGCTTGCAAAAGCATGCTGGTTCAAGTCCGGCCAGGGGCACTCAAATATTGGAAAATGCTTTATGTTACACAAGTTTTTTAATCGTTTATTTTCCATTCTTTCTTCGATAAATGCTATTCAAAGGGTAAAGAAAGATGAAAATGGAATATGTTACGTAACAGGACTTAGACGCTATTTGTCAGTGCTGCTTGATTTAATTATCATCGTTTTGTTCTTGCAGCTTTGCGGCCAAGCCTTAAGCCAACTCTTCATGAACTCAGAGAGCAGTAAAATATTAGGCCAAATTGCTGCGAAATATCAGATGCAAACACCATTATCTGCAGAGGAAACAGCAATGCAGAGTAAACTAATCAAGTTACTAGTTCTAAATCAGATAGTTCAATTTATTATGCTTTTTAGTTATGTAGCATATATGTGGATAAGATTTGGCGCTACACCTGGAAAGTTATTACTTGGACTCAGAGTTGTAAATGCACAAACTTTTGAAAAATTGACTCTAAAACAAGCAATAAAGAGGTTTTTTTCCTTTATATTGTCAACTTCACCACTATTCTTAGGTTTCATATGGGCAAGCTTCGACAAACGTTGCCAAACTTGGCACGATAAGATTGCAGGCACAGTAGTTGTAACAAGTAAAAGTCTTAGATGTATGGTCTCAGAACATAATAGAGTGGATTAAGGGTTCTGTCGCATTTGTAGGGAAGTAGAAAGAAGAATGATATAATTGTCTAAAAAAAAAGCAAAGATGTTTCGTATCAATCAAAAATTGTTGCCATATTTCAAAGGATTTAGCTTTTCAGCGGATGTTATCTGTATACATGAAATGTCGATTCTCTTTGAGCTATCGAGATTTGGAAGAAATGATGAGTATAAGGGGAGCAAAATGCTACGTTACAAAGGTGGGTTATCACCACTGATAGATGAAGCAGTAAGGAAAAGAAAGAAGCAGGTTGGTAGTAGTTGGAGAGACTTACATTAAATTAAACGGTAAATGGGTTTATTTATATACTGTAGACTTGTGTGTTAGTAGAGACAAGTCTGCAGCACTTGCATTCTTTCGTAAAGCCTTCAGGAGTAACTATCTTCCTGAGAAAATTGTAATTGATAAAAGCGGCAGTAATACTGCTGCTCTTGATGATTTGAATGCAGAAATTTCTGAAGATTACAGTTCTTCAAATAAAATATCTAAATAATATTGTTGATAGATTTATCAAAAAACTAATAAAGCCAATGCTTGGGTTTAAAAGCTTCCATTCCGCAAAGATTACCATCACAGGCATAGAAAATATTCGTATGATTAAAAAAAAGACAAATTATTAAAATAATGTTTCTACTTTTGAGAATTTTGCTATGTTAATGGCTTCATAACTCCTATAATCTCAGCTTTTTTCCTATGGTTTATAGATGCGACAGAACCGACATATCAGTTGATAAACAGACTAATCAGTTATTATTTATACCTATTTCAGCATGAAAATTATTGTGAGGCTTGATTTTATATATATCACTACACATAATAGACTTTAGTATAAATTAGTAATATGCATCCAATCATATACTTACTTAACCTGCTACTTGATCTTTACAGCTTCATTCTAATATGCTCAGTTGTTCTCGATTTGTTGATTAAATTGAATGTAGTGAACATGTATAATGAAGTTGTAAGCAACATAATGCAAACTTTAAACCGACTTACCCATCCTCCACTAAAGGTTATCAGAAGGTATATACAACCGTTCAATGGATTAGATTTATCCGTGATGATATTGATAATAGCAATTCACTTTGTAAAATATACAATTACTTATTACTTTAAGTAGATGTTAAAAAAACAGCTAAAATCAGCGATATACCTGTTACTCTTAATGTATATATATATATCGGTTTTTAGCTATAATTATCAAGATCCATCCTTAAATACAGCTACAGATGAGAAAGTAACAAATTTAGGTGGAATAGTAGGTTCATATTTAGCTGATATATTAGTTCAATTTTTTGGACTCGCTAGTATTACAATAGCTACAACCATAGTTTACTTTTTAATTTTCAGAGCATCATTGCTGAAAATTATCTACCTAACGTTAATCAATGTAGCAATATATGCTATATTGTCGCAACTTTCGCTTGGCATTACTGCTAGATACATGCACGGTGGAATAGTCGGTAATGCTCTAATTGACCACTGCCCATTTTACATATTCACAGTAGTAGCATCAATAGGTGTTGTAGGGTTGGTTGGTTGGAAGAGAACAGTTTATTCTTTACTTTTCCTATGCAAAAAAATAGCTTCCTTTTTTGCAAAGTTTCTGTTTTTCAGGTTACGTAAAACTACTGATTATTCAATAGCACCATTAGTAATAGAGGGAAAATATAGAACCACTAGACAACAATCAAAAGAAAGACAGAAAAAAGCTACCGAAGAGATTTTTAAACCACCTTCTAGCGAGTTTGAGTTTCCAAGCATTCACTTACTTTCTAAAGTAGAAGAATCTATGCAGAGAAAACAGTTGAATGCATTAGAGAGCAATAAGAATTTATCTCTGCTCGAACAGGTGCTGAGTGATTTTGGCGTGCAAGGAAAAATTATAAGTGTATGTTATGGACCGGTTGTGACTTTATACAAACTTGAACCACAAGCAGGTACAAAATCTGCAAGAGTAATTGGTCTTGCAGATGATATTGCACGTTCAATGAGTGCACTCTCTGCACGTATTTCAATAATTCGTGGACAAAATGCCATGGGAATAGAATTGCCAAACAAGGAGCGAGAGATTGTGATGCTGCGTGATTTACTTGAATCGCCAGAATACCAAAATGCAAACTTAAATCTTCCAATTGCGCTTGGCAAGGAAATAAGCGGAAAACCAGTTATTGCAGATCTGACTAAAATGCCCCACTTGCTTGTTGCCGGAACTACAGGGTCAGGTAAGTCGGTTGCAATTAACACGATGATTCTGTCGCTTGTTTATCGACTAAGTCCTGATGAATGCAAGATGATAATGATCGATCCAAAAATGCTTGAGCTTTCAATATATGATGCAATACCGCATCTAATAACACCAGTGGTAACAGAGCCAAAAAAAGCTGTTATTGCTCTTAAGTGGATCGTGAAAGAGATGGAAAATCGCTATCGTATGATGTCATATTTAAATGTGCGGAATGTAATAAACTATAATCAAAAAATTACAGAAGCGATGAATAGCGGAATAGAATTGGAACGTGTTGTACAGATTGGCTTTAACTCAACAACTGGTAAACCTTTGTTTGAAAAAATACCGATTAAAATGGAGACATTTCCGTATATTGTGGTGATTGTAGATGAAATGGCAGATTTAATGCTTGTTGCTGGCAAAGATATAGAATGCTCTATTCAACGTTTAGCTCAGATGGCTCGTGCTGCAGGAATACACATCATAATGGCAACACAACGCCCATCTGTAGATGTGATAACAGGTGTGATAAAAGCAAACTTTCCAACGAGAATTAGTTTTGCTGTTACTTCTAAGATAGATAGCCGTACAATACTTGGTGAACAAGGGGCTGAACAATTGCTCGGTATGGGTGATATGCTTTATATGGCCTCTGGTGGTAAGATTATTCGAGTTCACGGTCCATTTGTAAGTGATGATGAGGTGCAAAATATAGTTGATCATCTAAAAACGCAAGGTGAGCCAAACTACATGGAGGAAATCACTCAAGAAGATGAAAATTCTTTCGCGGAATCAGAAGGTGAAACAGAAGATGAAGAGAACGATCTATACAAGCAAGCAGTAGCCATCATTCAGAGGGATCAAAAGGTTTCAACTAGTTATATTCAAAGACAGCTTAGAATAGGCTATAACAGAGCTGCAAATATTGTTGAAAGAATGGAGAAAGAAGGCATTGTCAGCGCTCCGAGTTACTCAGGAAAGAGAGAGATATTGGTAGAATAACCCTTAACTTAAACCAAGGAAAGTTATTTTAAGATCAATGTATAGTGATAGTTAATTTAATAATAATTTAAACATTGGGAATGTAAAATTATAATATATTAATTAGCTAGGGGGTTAAAATGGTAAAAGGAATTTTCCGCAATTGGTTAGGTATAACAGAATTGCAAGAAAGTCAAAAGATAGATGCTGAGAAGTTTGAAAAAGTTTTTGGTGAATTAAAAAAATGGCAAGAAGCTCAAAATATTGATGCTAAACAGTTTGAAGAGGTATTTAGTGCATTAAAAGAATGGCAAGAAGCTCAAAAGATAGATGCTGAGCAATTTGAAAGAGTTTTTGGTGCATTAGAAGACAAGATTGGTACTGAGCAGTTTCAAGCTATGCAAGAGCACTTAAGCGGCTTGCAAGAAAAATTTACAGGCTTAGAAGAAAAAGTAGAAACATTTGCAGACATGGTAGGGGGACAAGAACAAGCAATACTAACTTGTGCCATAGTCAGTGCTGTTGCTGCAATAGCTGTAACTAGTTTTGTTGCATTCTGTATCTATCAGGGAGTTAAACTTGATAAAGAGAAGAAAAATGACTTGTCTCAAGGTACACCAAATGGAAAAGTTGACGCAAGCAATGTTGTTAGTCATGAAACACCACTGATTGACTTTTTGAGTTGATAATGCTCTTCTTGAAAAGGTGTTACGTAAAATTTGTAACACCTTAAACTTTCTTTAGATTTTGCAGGTTTTGGTAGTAAATTTTTTAGAAAGATGTTTGTATTATAAAGTTAGTAGAGATTCTGATTTACTTAAAGTTCGTTAATTGGTATCTTTTAAAGTACAATATTCACTATAGCATGCTTAAGATCTTTTCTAAAGTTTTATTTACATTAATACTTTTGGTTTCTAGTTTCTTAACTGTACATAATGTTGAAGCTAAGTCTAAAGTAAAGCTCAGTAAGAGATACATACCTCCTGGTAATCCTGGTGGTGCAAACTTTCATGAAGATGAGGAATTTGCTGATTCATATAAATTATATGAAAAGCGTAGGGAGATTCTCAAGAAAAAAAAGTTACAAGTGCAATCTAATGCTAACATAAATAAAGAAGATCTAATCAAAAAATTAAAAGAAAAAAAAATTGCTAGCCTTGATAACGAGCCAAACAACGTGGGAGCTTGCATAGTTGAAGATGGGGAGGATGCTATGATCAATCAGCATGGTATTAATCTTGCACGTTTAAAGGGTGCTGTATTTATAGATCAAGAGCCAGTTTCTCAGTATGAAAGTAAGCAGCATAAAAGTGAACAACAAAAAGGGAAAAAAGTTACTTCAACACGAGAAAAAAAAGTTTCCCCTATAAATGTTACTATAAAAGAAAGTCCATCAAGAAGAACGTGCTCTCATGATTCTATTACTGATCTAAATAGAACACCACAGCATAGTTTAAATGGTTCAAGTTCATTTGGCAGTGTAGTTGACACAGTAAAATAGTGTCACGATTAATAATATGCTAGATAGAGACCTGACATTGAGTGATGATGCATATGAGTCATCGCCGGTTTCCAGGCATAAAACTCATACTGTAAAAGTTGGACAAGTGAAGATAGGTGGAAATAATCCTATAGTTGTTCAATCCATGGCACTTGGTGCACATATAGATTCTGACAACATAAAAAGTAGTGCTCAGAAATATGCAAAAGAAGTAATAGAACTAGCGCATGCAGGTTCAGAATTGGTGCGAATTGCTTTGAACTCAGAGGAAGTAGCAAAAGCAATACCTTATATAGTAGAGGAAATAAATAAAGAAGGCTTTGATGGTAAGATATTAGTAGGCTGTGGACAATATGAGCTCTACAGGCTGATTCAGGATTATCCAGACAACATTAAAATTCTGGGTAAAATTAGGATAAATCCAGGTAATATAGGCTTTGGTGATAAACGTGATGAAAAATTTGAAAAAATTATAGAGTATGCAATAACGCATGATCTTCCTGTCAGAATTGGAGTAAATTGGGGTAGTCTTGATAAGTACCTTTCACAAAAATTAATGGATGAAAACTCCTTGTCTAGTAATCCAAAAACTTCTGATGTTATATTACGTAAGACGCTTGTAATGTCTGCTCTTGGTAGTGCAAAAAAAGCTGAAAAGATTGGCCTTAATGCAGAGAAAATAATCATTTCATGTAAAGTCAGTAGAGTGCAAGATTTAATTTTAGTTTATACGGCACTTGCACAATCTTCCAATTATGCGCTGCATTTGGGTTTAACCGAAGCTGGTATGGGTAACAAAGGCGTAGTAAATACCACAGCAGGGCTTACTTATTTATTGCAAAATGGTATTGGAGACACTATCCGGGCTTCTTTAACTCAGCGCCCTGGTGAATCACGCACTAATGAGGTGGTAGTATGTCAGGAAATACTACAGTCTATAGGTTTACGTCACTTTAACCCTCAGGTGAGTTCATGTCCTGGTTGTGGACGCACAAGTAGCGATCGTTTTCGTATATTAACTGAGGAAGTAAATGGCTACATAAAAACTCATATGCCGGTATGGAAGAAAAATAATCCTGGTGTAGAGTATATGAAAGTTGCTGTTATGGGATGCATAGTAAATGGTCCTGGAGAGAGCAAACATGCAAATCTGGGGATCAGCCTGCCTGGGTATGGAGAAAAACCTGTTTCAGCAGTCTACAAAGACGGCAAATATTTCAAAACTTTACAAGGTGATAATATTTTTGAAGAATTTAAGGCAATTATTAGTGATTATGTGGAGAAGCATTACACGTGACAGGTTCATGATTACTGTAAATCTGATGTGAAAAATGAATTTTATTAGAGGGGATTAAATTTTTCTAAAAACCAGCTAATGGAAAAATTTGCTTTTCTAGATTATCGGGAATTA
This sequence comes from Wolbachia endosymbiont (group B) of Horisme vitalbata, assembly GCF_964028625.1. NCBI lineage: Bacteria > Pseudomonadati > Pseudomonadota > Alphaproteobacteria > Rickettsiales > Anaplasmataceae > Wolbachia > Wolbachia endosymbiont (group B) of Horisme vitalbata. The sequence continues at coordinate 711,518 of NZ_OZ034797.1, read as the reverse complement.
CTTGATTTTATATCATAGATATTATATAATAAACTATATATATAAATTTATTAAAGAAACATTATGACCATACAAAGAGACGAAGCTTTAAAAATATTAGGTTTTGAATCAAGTGATGAGCCTAGTAAACAAGAAATTAAATCAGCTTATAGAAAATTAGCTTTGAAATATCATCCTGATAAACATTCAGGTAAAAATGAGGTTGTGAAGAAACAAAATGAAGAGAAATTTAAGCAGCTAGGTTCTGCATATGAATTTCTCACTAAGAAAAATATAGAAGAGGTTACAAATCTAACTGACGAAAATTTAAATGGAATTAATTCGCCTGAAGATTTGAGGTTTTACTTATATTGGGCTATCCGCAATCAGGATATAGCGTTTCTTAAAAAGCTTTTTTCCAAATTCAAAAATGGTAAAGATGAAAGATTTGGTGATTACATCAATGAAGAAATTTATATTTACTTTCCATTATCTATTGCTTTAGATTCAAGAAATTATAGTATTCTGAAACTTCTTTTAGAAAATGGTGCTGATCCTAATATAAAGCTATTACATAATGAAGCTTCGTTACACTATTATATGGTTCTCGATGACAGCAGAATTGTAGAGTTATTGTTACAATATGGTGCTGATCCTAATATGGTAGATAGAAATGGTAAAAATCCGTTGTTTGAAGCGTTTTTGTGTTATGATGATCATACTATGGAAATACTTTTGAAATATGGTGCTAATCCTAATATGTTAGATAAAAATGATCGAGGTCCATTATATCAAGCAATCAATTTTGACAACGATAAACGCGAAAAATATGTAGAGTTGCTTCTAAAGTATGGTGCAGATCCTAATCAGAAGGTTAATGGCTCCAGAGTTATAGAGTATGCTCCATATTTCATTAATAATGGTATAATGAATTGGATTAAAACGCTTACTTTGCCATACGGTAACAATGATAAAGTTAAAAGGTTGATGGCTGAGTACGGTGGAGTTGATAGACGTTATCTACGTGATCAAACGATACTGACTTGTTGTTGCTTAATCGTCGCTTCTGCTACTTTTTTTAGTATAGCTTCTCCTTTGCGCTATGTACCGACAGCAATATTTGCACTTGCTGCATGTTTTTTTATTAAAAATGCTGTACATGCTGCATTTTTTGCAAAAGAACCTTCTACTGAGTTTACCGAAGCTAGAGCTTGTCCAGAGATTAGTAAAAGGCTATAATATCTAAAGTTTTAGTGCTGGGTAAAGATGAGAAAAAAGCATCCAGCAGACCTAAGTCAAAGGGAATGGACAAGAATAGAAAGCTACTCCAGAGTATCATACAGGAAAGGAGGAAGGTCGTCAAAGTATAGCAAAAGAGAAATATTAGAAGCAATTTTCTATGTATTGTGTACAGGTGTAAATGGCGGTATTTACTATGTGGTGGGATACCAAGGAGAAAATTTAAAAAATCATATAAAGGAAGAATATGGTATGGATATTGAGATTGTCAAAAGGCCTTCATGTAGGTTCTAAGTCAACAAAGACACACCGCCTTAGCTACTACCAATGAGGGGTTTAAAGTACAGCCAAGAAGGTGGGTTGTAGAAAGGACTTTTGCTTTAGGAATAGAAGACTATCGAAAGAATAAGATTTACTCACTGAAAATTTCATATATCTGGCTATGAGTAGAGTTATGTTAAGGAGAGAAATATGCTTGAGTTTATCAATTCCCGGACAAGTTGGGAGTGTTAAATAAACCATACGCGTCAAGTTAAGGAACTGTGGTAATAAACTTAGTGTAAGGAAGAGAAAAAAAAGATATAAGTTCTCTTAAATCTAACAAAGAAAACGGAGAACTTATACAATGAAAAGAATAGTTTGCATCTCAAAAAAGCTCAAAGAATTTTTTAATGAAAAAGCAGATAAAATCTCAGCTACAACAGGGTTCATAAAAAGAAAGAGGAAGCTAAAAGGCTCGTCGTTCATAAAAGCCATCGTTTTGGGTAATATAGGGGTTGATAATTGTAGTATAGAGACAGTGTGTCAATTATTGAATGAAGACTCGATAAATATAACAAAACAAGGTCTGGACTTTAGATTTACCAAGGAAGCAGTGGAATTTATGAAAAGAATGTATAATGAATCTTTAACGTTACTTAAAAATACCTTACAAGTTGATTGCAGAATCTTGAAGCACTTTGGAGGTGTTAAATTATTAGACAGCAGCTACATTAGCTTACCTAACAGTATGGAAGAAATGTATAAAGGTTATGGTACCAGCTACAGTGGTTATGAAAGCAATACTAAGTCTGGAATAAAGTTACAATTAGTTTTTGACTACCTAAACCAGACATTAGACCAGCTTAATATAACTGAGGGAATAAGGTCAGATCAGGGTTATAGAAGCCATTTAAGCAATATATCGAACAACGATTTACTAATATCTGATTTGGGTTATTTTGTGCCAAGTTCTTTTAAACAAATCAATGAAATAGGAGCTTATTTCATAAGTCGTTATAAATCCGATACTAACATATATGATATAGAGACAGGTCAAAAAATAGATTTACTAGAACATTTGGGAGATCGATCTTTTCTAGAACAGGAGGTATTGTGAGGAAAAGAGACAAGGGTTAAAGTAAGAATTATATTTAAAAAACTAACTGAAGAACAAGCTATGGCTAGAAGAAGAAAGGCTAATAGGTTAGCAAGATCACATGGATACACATCTTCTCAAAGGAACCAAAAGTTACTAAATTGGTCGATATTTATAACTAATGTTCCAAAAAGTAAGATTAATGCTGAGCAAATACTAGTAGTTTACCGAATAAGATGGCAAATTGAATTATTGTTCAAATTATATAAGAGTAATATAAGGCTTGATAAGCTGAGAGGAAAGCCATACAGAGTATTATGTGAGCTATATGCCAAATTGTGTGCAATTCTTATATTTCATGGAATAGTGGGTTGCACAGAACTGAAAAAAAATACGGAGCTTAGCTTAACAAAGGCATTTATTGAGCTAAAAAGACGGGTTAGAGAGTTATTTTTAGCACTAAATAATAAAATTAAAGGCTTAAATATTTTTCTCAAAAAGCTTACCATAACTTGGTCGCAGTTTTCATTAAAAGACAAGTACAGAAAAACTAGAGTATCCACCTTAACTTCTCTAAATTTGCTCACAATCTCTTAACTTGACGCGTATGGTTTATTTAACCATACGCGTCAAGTTAAGGAAATATCGTGAAATATAGCAACATTTGAGATGGGCATTTTATTTGTTACATTTATTTTTTTAGGGAGTTCTTATCTAGAAGAAGATGATTTTTTCAGAAGAATCTATAAATTAATAACTTTATTACTTAATATATAAAATAGTTTTTTTTCGTTTCCTTTCTTCCTTATACCACTTTTCCTTAACTTGACGCGTATGGTTTATTTAACACTCCCGCATTTCCAAATTTTGTGAAGATTCAAATTCTTCTTGCATATCCAGTATGTCTTCTATTACTTGCTGATCTTCATCTCTTTCTTCTAATTGAAATGCTGCTGCTTCTTGAGGTGTTTCTAGCAGTTTTTTTAATATTTCTGTGCGCAGTTTCTCTGGTATTGATTTCCACTGTAGCATTACTAGCATTTCATTGTGCAGCACTGACATTTTCTGTAGTGTTTTCACTTTTTCTGACAGTCCTTTATTTTCTTTTTGCAATGCTTCTATTTTTCTTTGCTGATACTGATTATCTGAATTTGTCATTGGTAATCCATGCATAACCTACTCCAAGTTAAAATTTAGATATTATTAATTAAGTGATACAGTTTCTTTAGTCAATCAATATATTATAACATTAGGATTAACAGCTAAAAGAATAGAATGAAATATCAGGCAATATCCTCTATAATTAAACTTTTAAGATGGAAAAATGACAATTCGTGTAGGAATTAATGGTCTTGGTAGAATAGGCAGAAGTGTATTGCGTGCTATTTTTGAAGTAGAAAACTATAGCGAGCAAATAGAAGTTGTGGCGGTAAATGGGTCGCTCAGTGCTGAGCAGCATGCACATTTGATTAAATATGACTCTGTTCATGGCAAATTTAACGGCGATATTGATTTTAACGAGTCTGAAAATTGGCTATCTATAAATGGCAGGAAATTTTCTTTATATAGAGAACGTAGCCCTGAAAATATTCCTTGGAATGTTGATGTAGTGCTTGAATGCACTGGTGCATTCAACAAGCGTGCGGAAGCAGCAAAGCATAATGCAGAGAGAGTAATTGTCTCTGCTCCAGTTTCAGATGCTGATGTAACTGTAGTTTACGGCGTAAATAACGATATGCTAAAAAAGGAGCATAAAGTGATCTCAGCAGGTTCTTGTACTACAAACTGTCTGGCTCCGATTGTACACGTTTTACACTCCAATTTAGGTATAAAAAGCGGTTTTATGACCACTATACATGCCTATACGAATGATCAAAATATTCTTGATGGCAACCATAGAGACTTACGTAGGGCAAGAGCTTGTGGCCTTTCTATGGTGCCAACTACAACTGGAGCAGCAAAAACAATTGGTTCTGTCATTCCTCAGTTAAAGGGTAAGCTAGATGGTACTGCTATTAGAGTTCCGGTTAGCAACGTTTCTATGGTTGATTTTAAATTTACGACTGGTAAGAAGGTAACAGCTGGAGAAATAAATGAAATGTTTAAGAATTCAGCAAATCATGTGCTTTCCGTATGTAACGAGCCTTTAGTTTCAATAGACTTTGTCCATAACCCTTATAGTGCAATTGTGGATTTAGCTGGTACATATGTCACAGGTGATATCTGTAGAGTTGCAGCGTGGTACGATAATGAATGGGCTTTTTCACTGAGAATGTTAGATATAGCTTTATTGTAAAGTATGAACGAAAACTCACAAAAATATGCTTCATTTTATGAGCACTTTGCGGAACTTAGAAAAAGGGTTATTTTTTGCTTTCTATTTTTTTGTGTTACCTTCGGGTTTTGTTACTACTTTAAAGAAAATATATACCGCTTTTTACTTGCACCTTTAATAGAAGTTACAAAAGATAGCAATGATTTTTCTCTAATCTATACAGACTTAACAGAAGCGTTTTTTGTATATCTCAGGGTTGCAATAATGAGTGCACTGTTGTTTTCTTTTCCTGTGTTTGCATGGCAATTCTATATGTTTCTAGCACCTGGCTTATATAAAAGAGAAAGGGCAGTGTTATTGCCATACTTAATTGCAACACCGGTTTTGTTTGTAACGGGAGCCGCTGTAGTTTACTACTACATATTTCCCCTAGCCTGGAAATTTTTTATTGCTTTTGAACATAGCGGTAAATCTTTCGGTATACCAATAGAGTTTATGCCATCAGTTAGTGAATATTTAGACCTTGTTCTTCAATTCATGTTTGCGTTTGGTACTGCATTTCAAATTCCAGTCATACTAACCTTAATGGTGAGAGTAGGGCTAATCACTGCACAAAGTTTGTCAAATAAACGCAGAATTGCGATAGTGGTAATTTTCATTATTGCTGCAATCTTAACTCCACCTGATGTACTAAGCCAAGTAGGGCTTGCAATTCCAATGTTGGTATTATATGAGCTGTCTATCCTAATATGTAGATATATTGAGAAGAAAGCAAAGGATTGAATTAAGAATATTATTTATAAACAAAGAATGAGCACCGGAGCACTTTTTCTTGTTTGAGTGTTTTTGGCACCACAGCATTTTATTGATTTATTGACTTGTTTGCTTAAATATATAATAATTAAAGTATATTATTATTTTGAATAGGAGAATTTGATATGCTAAGTTATGAAGAGTTAAACAAAACACAACAAGGATTATATGATAAGTTAAAGACTACAATACGAAATCAAGATAATATTAATGATCTTTACGAAGATATTAGTTGTGCTATTTATGAAGACATTCCAGCAAAAGAGGATTGGGAGCAAGTTCTTACTCATGTGAAATGTGTTAATTGCGATGATCAAGAGCATACTCTAACACTGCTTGGCTTTGTTATAAATCAAAAACAACAGGAAAGCATTCAAGGTATTCTAGATGTAGCTAAAAGAAATAGTATATTAGAAAAAATTCTTACTACTGCGAATATAAAGATCAAGTTTTCAAATGGTCAAGAAATTACTTTAACACCACTTGCCTATGCTATAATTCTTAATAATCAGATAGGCATTGACACTATTCTAAATATAGCCAAAAAAGATAAAGAGTTATTAGAAAAAGTTCTTACTACTGAGAATATAAAGATCAGGCTTTCAGATGATCAAGAACATACTCTAACACCGCTTAGCTGTGCTATAAATCTTACTAATCAGGAAGTTAGTCAGAAAAGTATTAAAGCTATTATAGATGTAGCTCAAGATAATGATATGTTAGAAAAAGTTTTCGCTAGTATAAAAAAAGATCATCTTAACAAAACCAAGAATATTTTAGAACCTGTCTTGAAAGGTAATGAAGAAAAGAGTATGATGAGGTAAGCAAAAAATAGGAGGGTAAGTTGTATCCAAGTGATATAAGTGACAAGGAATGGGAAATTTTAGAGCCCTATGTTGCACAAGGAGCGATAGGACGACCAAGAAAACATAACATAAGAACAATTATTAATGCAATAAGGTACATAATGAGGGGTGGTTGCCAGTGGAGAATGCTACCAAAAGATTTTCCTCCATGGAAAACGGTGTATGACTATTTTCTCAGGTGGCGTAATAATGGAAAATTGAAAAAAATACATGACATGCTAGTAAAAGAGGTAAGAAAAATGGTTGGCAAAAATGAAACACCTTCAGTAGGTATAATTGACAGTCAATCAGTGAAAACGACTCAAAAAGGGGATCAAGAGGATATGATGCCGGTAAAAAAATAAAGGGTAGAAAACGTCATATTATTGTAGATACACTAGGTCTTGTAATTACTGCAGAAGTACACAGCGCAAGCATTCAGGACCGTGATGGTGCTACCAATCTTTTTGTTCAAGCTAAATGCAAAGCTCCAACATTACGTAGGTTTTTTGCTGATCAAGGGTATAAAGGTAAATTACAAAATCGATGTTTGTTGGAAACTGGATGTTTGCTAACGATTACCAAGAAATTGGTTGATACAGGATTTCAAGTTATTCCTAAACGTTGGATTGTAGAACGAACCTTTGCCTGGCTTTCCAATTTTAGACGCATGAGCAAGGATTACGAACATTCTCCTCTTACTTCAAAAAACAATATCTTATTTAATATGATTACTTCTATGCTTACTAAATTAGCCAATTAACTCCTTTCAAGACAGGTTCTTAGAAATACTAAAAAATCAAGAGCAAGATGAAGAGCAAAAAGCTAAAATTGATGGTTGGCTAAAAATACTTGCAAAGAGTATATCTAGTTGTGAAAGTAAAGATAATGTTGGCAAAATTAAATTGCAACAGGAAACTAGCAATATATTGCACAATCAAGGGCAAAGTGACCAAAAAGACACAGTAAAAACTACTAATAAACCAATAATCATTGGTAATGTTTGTGGTGTTATAGCTGCATTGGCAGTTGGGTTAGGATTGTATTTTGGTGCTGCATTACCGGTATTGCCTATAATTGGTATAGCTGTAGCTGCTGCTGTATTAGCTGGACTTGTTGCTGGTGGTATTACATATGTAATGTCAAATTCTAGTAAGAATCTAGATAGAGCTAATGTAGAGCAAGGAGTTAGTATAGGGTCAAGTATAACAGCGTAGTTAAGTGAAAGGAAGAAGTCTTCTTCCTTTTCTCAAAGTTTTTTTTGTTGATCATATATTCACAGCATTAAGTTCTATAGGTTGCTGCGTAAAAGATTAGGAAGTAGTTTTGTTAGTGTTGAAAATTATAGCTCTTTTCCTAATAGTGTGAACATGATGGAATAGGTAAAGTAGCGAGGAGATATAAATGCCAGCAGCATATAGTTATGATTTAAGGAAAAAAGCATTGGATGTAGGGGAAAGTAGAGCATTTGTAGCCAAGAGGTTTAAAGTTAACATTCTATGAATGGCAAAAAGGTGCAAGAAAATAGGCGATTTTAAATCAAAATGTAGATCCAATAGAGCGTGATTGATATCTTGCTAGTAATAGTGTAACAGCTTTTATTAAGATATTTTTTGCCATATGGCAGCAATAACAAAGTTAGAAAATTGATGGCTGAATATGTTGGCATTGATAAACAGTATATTATGCTTCAATCAATATTTACTTTAGTAGCTTCTACAACTTTTTTTAGTATATTGGTGCTATGTACCAACAGCAGTATTTGCACTTGCTACGTGTTTCTTTGTTAAAAATGCTGTACATGCTGCATTTTCTGCAAAAGAACTTTCTCCTGAGTTTGCCGAAATTATTACTGAAAAAGTAGTAAATAATGTTGAGCTCAATGCAGAAGACAACTCTCAATCGAGAAGCTACTTATATGAGACTGTGTTATATAGCGAAACTAGATTTCACTTTTACACACCTAGATAAGGGGTAAAAGCAGATACTAGAATGACGAAATCGTTATTCTGCTACGCATTATCGCCGTATAACTATAGCTATATATGAACTAAAAAAGTAATATTCACTAGATCTTAATATTTTAGATCTATATTTCAATAAAATATTACAATTAGTATGAATGATCCATTTAAAAGTGAGGATTATAAAAAAAATCTCGATTCTCTGATCAAAGCTATAAAGCTAGGGAATTCAGAGAAACAATATGGTAAAACAGTAACAGATTTATCTCATGCTTTAGAGGGTTTTACAGATAAGGCAGAAGATGTAGCTAAACTTGTTATACGTGATGACTTGAATAATTGTGTAAAGAAGGCAAATAAAAAGCCATTAATTTTTAGGATATTCAATAGAATATTAGGAAGAGATGTTTCGATTAGGAATATAAGTAATTTTATAAAAGATAAATTGCCTCCTTCAACTGCTAGAACAGCAATCGAATATACAGATGTTATTCAAAAAATTTCAGATTTAGAGCGAATAGAAAGAAGTCAAGATAAATATAGGTCATATGGAATAAATTTAGAAAATAGACAGCAAAAGAAAAATCTCTTATATGAGCGAGAAGATTCAGGTTATGGAGGTTCATTAAACGAAGATCCTGAGTATGAAGAAATATCAAATTATCAAGAGGAAAAAAGTAAATCTTTAACAAAAGATTTGCGTAATCTACAATCAATTAAAGAGGAGCCGATTTATGCAACAATTCCTAAAGAACATATAGAAGCAAAAAGAGAAAATAGGAAGAAACAACAACTTCAATCTCTTGCACCACCAAAACCACCAAGAGTACCACCAGTACCAGAGAAAATGTTTACTGCCAATCAAAAAATTAGACAAGAACCGAAAAAAGATAAACCTGCAGTACCACCAAAGCCTAAAGATTTAGGCGAAAAAGTAAGCACAGAGCAAAAAATAGTAGTGGAAAAATCAGCTGAGAGTAAACCTACACTACCACTAAAATCTGAAAATCAAGATGGTAAAGAATCAGCAAAAAAAGCTGATGGACCAAAAGTACTAGTAGTTGCTATGAAAAAAGAAGTGACTCGCGAGAGTAGTAAAGTAAAGGCATTAAAAGAAAGATTTGAGCGAAATCAAGTAAAGAACGTGTTGCCTGCTGAAAACAAAACTGCTTCAGTAACACAAACGGATATCAGTGTGAAGAGAAAACAATCTCGTTCATTTCCAGTAGGGAATAAAAAATCTTCGATCAACCATCTTGCCAGCAAAAATTTACCTTCCACGAATGTAAGTGTAAAAGAAATGGTTAAAAAATTTGAAGGGAGAAAAGGTGAAAGATAGTAATATTTGGGTATTTCCCTACTCATGAAAATTAGCTCTTATCATAACATTTTTACAGCCATAAGAGGAAGTTTTTCGGTTCTGTCGCATTTGTAGGGAAGTAGAAAGAAGAATGATATAATTGTCTAAAAAAAAGCAAAGATGTTTCGTATCAATCAAAAATTGTTGCCATATTTCAAAGGATTTAGCTTTTCAGCGGATGTTATCTGTATACATGAAATGTCGATTCTCTTTGAGCTATCGAGATTTGGAAGAAATGATGAGTATAAGGGGAGCAAAATGCTACGTTACAAAGGTGGGTTATCACCACTGATAGATGAGGCAGTAAGGAAAAGAAAGAAGCAGGTTGGTAGTAGTTGGAGAGACTTACATTAAATTAAACGGTAAATGGGTTTATTTATATACTGTAGACTTGTGTGTTAGTAGAGACAAGTCTGCAGCACTTGCATTCTTTCGTAAAGCCTTCAGGAGTAACTATCTTCCTGAGAAAATTGTAATTGATAAAAGCGGCAGTAATACTGCTGCTCTTGATGATTTGAATGCAGAAATTTCTGAAGATTACAGTTCTTCAAATAAAATATCTAAATAATATTGTTGATAGATTTATCAAAAAACTAATAAAGCCAATGCTTGGGTTTAAAAGCTTCCATTCCGCAAAGATTACCATCACAGGCATAGAAAATATTCGTATGATTCAAAAAAGACAAATTATTAAATAATGTTTCTACTTTTGAGAATTTTGCTATGTTAATAACTCCTATAATCCCACCTTTAATGATCTTCTTTCCTATGGTTTATAGATTCGACAGAACCTAAAATATACCCTGTATTCCAGGTTTGATTATGTCTGGAACAAGCCTAACGCCATTCTTTATTTCTTGTACTATAGAAATTGTTGTTAAGTTCTTTATGTTAAAATCATTGATATTCATTGCTCTTTTATAAAAAAATTAAGCTATATGCTTTATATCTTAACATTAGTTTAGTTTTAAAACAAATTAATATTTTAATATAAGTTTTCTCTTTTGTAGAGAATCTGCTTTTTCTTGTTTTGTATGAACTTAGAAAATTTTTATTGATGAATGACTTTAAGTTTAAAATTGAGAAAGTAGTTGTTATATATACCAGCAAGTATGAGTTAAATTTGTATTATGGACTTGAATAAATTTACCGAAAAAGCAAAAAGCCTAATCCAGAGCGCTCAAATGAAAGCATTGGGAGCTGGGCATCAGATTTTTATGCCTGAACATTTACTTAAAGTAATGCTTGAAGATGAGTCAGGTTTAGTTCAGGATTTGATAGGCGCTTGTGGTGGAAATGTTCAGAATATTTCTGATGCTGTGAGTAGTGCAATTAAAAAGTTTCCAGTGGTTGGAGGACCAGGTAGTGGTGGACTTCAGCTTTCAAGAGAGGTAGCAAAAGTTTTTGATGATTCAATTGGTATTGCGAGGAGAAATAAAGACACATTTGTTACTGTTGAGCGGTTACTGCAGGGCCTTGCTGCACAAAAAGATGAAATTGTAGGTAAAATTTTAGCAGAAGGTGGTGTAACACCGCAAAAATTAAATTCAGTTATTGAAGAAATGAGAAAAGGTGGCAGTGCAGACTCTCCAAATAGCGAGGAAAAATTAAATGCGGCAAAGAGGTATACAAAAGATATTACAGAGCTTGCTATGCAAGGTAAGCTTGATCCTGTAATTGGTCGTGATGAGGAAATCAGAAGAACTATGCAGGTATCGTTGAGGCGAACAAAAAATAATCCAGTACTGATAGGTGAACCTGGTGTTGGAAAAACTGCAATAGTTGAAGGTTTAGCAAACAGAATTGTTGCAAATGATGTACCACTTGGTTTGCGTGATGCAAAAGTTTTAGCTTTGGATCTAGGTGCGTTAATTGCTGGAACAAAATTCAGAGGAGAATTCGAAGAAAGATTAAAAGCAGTAATCAATGATATTTCAAAAGCAGAGGGGAAAGTTATCTTATTTATAGATGAGCTTCATACTTTAGTTGGAGCAGGAGCAACAAGTGGTGCAATGGACGCTTCAAATTTGCTAAAGCCTGCTCTTGCGCGTGGAGAAATTCGCTGTATAGGAGCTACAACTTTAGATGAGTATCGTCAACATATAGAGAAAGATCCTGCGCTTGCAAGGCGTTTTCAGCCTGTGTTTATTTCTCAACCAACTGAAACTGATACTATTTCAATACTGAGAGGTTTGAAGGAGAGATATGAGGTGCATCATGGTATTAGAATCACAGATGGTGCAATAATTGCTGCTGCAACGCTTTCTAATAGATATATAACAGATAGATTTTTACCTGATAAAGCGATTGATTTAATTGATGAGGCAGCAAGCAGAGTAAGAATTGAGATGGATAGCAAACCTGAGGTTATTGACGAACTTGAGAGAAAGATTATACAACTAAAAATTGAATCAGAGGCTTTGAAAAAAGAAAGTGATGAAAACTCTAAGCAACGTTTAAAAAAGATAAATGAGGAAATTGAGAGTCTAAACAGTAAATTTGCTGACTTAAGCAGTAAATGGCAGATGGAAAAGAATAAGATAGCTAAAATACAAGAAACAGCTGAAAAATTGGATAACTCGAGAAAAGAGTTGGAACTGGCTCAGCGTAATGGAAATTTAGGAAGGGCAGGGGAATTGATGTATGGTGTGATTCCTCAACTTGAAAATGAGTTAAAAAATCAGGAAAAAGTTACTGATAGTTTCCTAAAGAAAGAAGTTACTGAGAGTGATATTGCAAATATTGTTTCAAAATGGACAGGCATTCCAGTTGATAACATGATACATAGTGAAAAGGAAAAGCTCCTTAACATGGAAAATGAAATAGGAAAAAGAGTAATAGGGCAGAGAGATGCAATTGAAGCGATAAGTAATGCAGTAAGGCGCTCCCGCTCTGGTGTTCAGGATACTAATCGACCTTTTGGTTCATTTTTATTCTTAGGTCCAACCGGAGTTGGAAAAACAGAGTTGGCAAAATCCCTTGCCGAATTTTTGTTTGATGATCAATCAGCACTTCTACGCTTTGATATGTCAGAATATATGGAAAAACACTCCGTTTCAAAGTTAATTGGTGCGCCTCCAGGATATGTTGGCTATGAACAAGGTGGCAGGTTAACTGAGGCAGTAAGGAGAAGACCATATCAGGTAATTTTGTTTGATGAGATAGAAAAGGCAAATCCAGATATATTTAATATATTGCTGCAGATCTTGGATGAAGGCAGGCTCACCGATAGCCACGGTAAATTGATTGATTTTCGCAATACCATACTGATTCTAACTTCTAACCTTGGTGCTGAGGTGATGCTAAGAGGAGCTACCGAATCTGTGAAAGATGAGGTGATGAAAATAGTTAAGTCAGCGTTTCGTCCAGAATTTTTAAATAGACTGGATGAAATTATTATATTCCACAGCTTAACCAAAGATGACATTGATAAAATTATAGATGTTCAATTCTCTTATTTACAAAAGATGCTTGCTAAGCGTAAACTGAGTATTAGTTTATCGCAAGAAGCTAAAGAACTAATAGCACAAACTGGATATGACCCTGAATATGGAGTGCGGCCTCTGAAAAGGGTAATACAAGAATGCATTCAAAATAATCTAGCTAAGTTAGTTTTATCGGGGGAAATAGTAGAAGGAGATGAGCTAATAGTGTATACTTCTGGTAACGAAATCTTAGTTAAAAAGATCTAGATTCGCTGTGTATTTTTGTTTTGAAAAATGTGTATAAATCATAATGTTAATGTTGAGTCTTTATTTAAGCTAGTTGATCAAGGGAATAAAAAAGAGAAAGCAAAAATTAAAGAGTTTATACAGTACTTTTATAATTTTGTTTATAATAGTGACCTAAAAGTCAACGATAAATTTCTTTTATACATTGCAGAAGATGCATACAACTTCATTCTTAAAAAAGAAAAAGAAGAAAGTAAATTGGCAGTAAGTAATGTAAATGATATTTCAGGAATAGAAGGCAATTTCACTATAATTAAAATCACAAATTATGACATGCCCTTTTTAGTGGATTCTGTCATTTCCACTATTAAGTCACACGGTTTAACTATATGCTATTATAGTAACAGCATAATTAATGTTCAAAGAAAAAATAGCCTAATAGATAAAATTCATCTTTTGGAAGAAAGTAATGGAATCAAAGAGTCAGTAATATATGTAATTATTAAAGGCATAAGTGATAGCTTTGTTGATACACTAGAAGAATCTCTACGAAAGACGCTAAAAGCAGTTAACTGCGTTGTAAAGGACTGGCAATGGATGCTCAAGAAGCTTCTTGAGCATCCGGCATTGGATGCTGGAGGCAGAGATTTTCTAGCTTGGTTGAAAAATAACAATTTTGTATTTTTAGGTTATCAAGAATACATTACTAATAAAGAAGGAAAGCTTGCTCTAAGTGGTAAGGAGAGCCTCGGGTTAATGAGAGCAAGTGAAGAGTACCAAAATTCATCAATTTTTTCTGAAAGCTTGAATTCTTTATACATACTAAGATCAGACCTAATCTCAATAGTTCATCGGCGTACCTATATGAATTGTATAGGAGTGAAAGAATTTAATGATCAGGGTGATGTAATAAGGGAACAGCATTTTTTTGGGCTATTTACTTCTATAGCAGAAGTTCAAGATATTCGAACTATTCCGGTAATAAAGGATAAGGTTACAACAATAGAAAAAAAGGCAGGATTTGTTCCTGGTGGCCATAACAATAAAGCTTTAATTTCCATTTTACAGGCATTTTCTTGTGACGAATTATTCCAATCAAATGAAGACGAGTTATTTGAAATTTGCACCTCGATCATGTCTCTTGCGATTAGACCAAGAGTCAAATTATTTTTGAGAAAGGTAGGGAACTTTATTAGTTGCATAGTATTGATACCGATGCGTTATGCTAGTGCAAGACTAATGTTTAAGATACGCGATATATTGAAAGATGAAACGAATGCAGAAAGTTCAGATATTTATAACAATCACATTATCAATGAATATGATTTGATGAAATTACACGTGGTGCTAAGAACCAAAAGCGCTAGCGTTTTTGATGATGAAGTTTTGCGTATCGAAAACAAGTTAAGAAACATTACAGAAAAGTGGGAAGATCGTTTTATAGACAATTTATATAATACTTTTAGCACTGTTGAGGATATATTTATCCGCTATTGCAAGGCATTTCCGATAAGTTATCAAGAGAATTTTGAACCTCATGATGCGTATTATGATATGAAAAAATTGGAGATAGTGAGAAAGAAAAAAGTCAGTGAAGTTGATTTGAGGCTTACTCGTGACAATCTCAACTATCAATTGAAGGTTTACACTCCAAGCAACGGAGGCCTTGAATTGTCAAAGATATTAAAGGTTACTAAGAATTTAGGGGCTAAGATTCTATCTCATAATGGTTATTATATAGAAATCAACGGTGGAATATGGATACATCATTTTGTGTTGTCAAGAGTTGATGAATTAATAGACAACATTACTTTAAAAGAGCAGTTTGAGGTAACACTTGTAAAAGTGTTCAGCAAGGAAATAAAAAATGACTATTTTAACAGCTTGATCATTATTTCTGGGCTCGAGTGGAAGGAAGTGCTTCTGATTAGAGCGCTAAGCGCCTACCTAAAGCAGACATCATTTAGCTATAACCCAGAATATATCCAGAAAGTAGTATCAGAGTATCCAAAAGTAGTAAGGTATTTAGTAGAATTATTTCATTCAAGATTTGATACTAAAATAGATATTGATAGGGCAGAAACTACTAGCATTTTGATAGAAAAAATTGAAGAACTACTAAAAGAGATCAGCAACGTTTCACATGATTACGTTTTGCGTTCGATATTTAACTTGATAATGGCAATTTTGAGAACCAGTTATTATCAAGATGATAAGCCATACTTATCTATCAAATTTGATTCAAGTAAAATAAATGGTTTACCTGACCCGCGCCCATACCGTGAATTGTATGTTTATTCAAACCTTTTTGAGGGAATACATCTAAGAGGAGGGAAGTTGGCTCGTGGTGGTTTGAGATGGTCGGATAGAACGGAAGATTTTCGCACTGAAGTTTTGGGACTCATGAAAGCCCAGATGACAAAAAATGCGGTCATTGTACCTGTTGGCGCAAAGGGTGGGTTTGTAATAAAGCAAGTTTATAAAGACAAAAACATTTTAAGGGAGAAAGGTGTTGAATGCTATAAGAATTTCATCAGAGGAATGCTTGATATTACTGATAATGTAGTTGATGGCAAAATAACTCCACCAGAAAATGTGATTAGGTATGACGAAGATGATCCATATTTGGTAGTTGCAGCAGATAAAGGCACTGCTTCATTTTCTGATTATGCAAACGAAATATCCTCTGAATGTAACTTTTGGCTCGAAGATGCATTTGCATCTGGTGGATCAGCAGGTTATGACCACAAAAAGATGGGTATTACAGCAAGAGGTGCATGGATTGCAGCACAACGCCATTTTTGGAGAATGAATAAGGATATTTACCAGGATACAACTGTTATTGGAATTGGAGATATGGCTGGCGATCTATTTGGGAACGGCATGCTGCTTTCAAGAAATATGAGTTTAATTGGAGCATTTAATCATATGCATATTTTTGTTGATCCAAATCCTGATGCGGAAAAGAGTTTCGTGGAGCGTAAACGGCTCTTTGAATTACCGTTTTCCACTTGGATGGATTACAATAGAGATTTGATTTCTCATGGTGGCGGGGTATTTGAACGTAGTAGCAAACAAGTAGAAATTTCTCAAGAAATGAAAAAGTGCTTTGATATAACGGAAGATACATTATCTCCAAATGATTTGATTCGATATTTGCTCAAGGCAAAAGTGGATTTCATATGGAATGGAGGAATTGGCACCTTTGTTAAGGCAAAAAGTGAAAGCCATGGCATGGTTGGCGATAAAGCAAATGATGAATTAAGAGTAAACGGTCATGATATTAGAGCTTCTATGTTTATAGAGGGTGGCAACCTTGGTTGCACGCAGCTTGGAAGGGTAGAATACGCTAAAATAGGTGGGTATATCAATGCAGATTTTATTGATAATTCAGCAGGAGTAATATGTTCTGATCTTGAAGTTAACATCAAGATTGCTTTTGTTGCAATTATGAAAGAAGGGGGAATTTCCTTGGAAAAAAGGAATGAAATACTGGCTAGCATGATAGATGAAGTTGCATCTAAGGTACTTGAAAACCATAACAGGATTGAAACAAAAGCATTGCTTCTTGAGTGCTTGCAAGCTAAAGAAAAGTTGGAGCAGCACCATAAATTATTACTCAGTTTAGAGAAATTTGGGCTGCTAAACCGAGATGTAGAATTTCTTCCAGCTGAAGAAGAGGTAGCAAGAATGTTAACTGATGGAGAAGGTTTCTGTTCTCCTCAGCTTTCTGTTCTGATGTCTTATGCAAGAACAGCAATAAAAAATGAAGTTATACACTCTGAGCTACCTGAAAAAGATTTTTTGTGCCGTGATTACTTACTAAATTACTTTCCACAAAGGATGGTAACAGAGTTCAAGGATTCCATATTGAAACACCAACTTTGTAGGGAAATTATTTCTACTTGCATTACAAACGATGTAGTAAATAGGATGGGCTGTATATTTATTAATAATTTGGTCGAGAGTACTGGAATTAAAGTACATGAAGCAGTTAACATATATATCGTTGTTAATCACCTATATAATTTAAGTAGCCTTTGGCAGAAAATTGATGAATTGGATGGAAAAATTGATGTTGATTCATATTTGCAAGTAGTGAGAAGTGTGCAAAAATTTATTGGTAGGGTATCATTTTGGTTAGTAAAAAATCTTGGTAAGCTTAATCTTGTAGAACTAGATGGTGTTACAAAATTTAGGGGTGCAATTGAAACTTTAGGCCATGATATTTTAGATGAGCACCTATTAGAGGTCTATAATCATGGATTAGCTTCTTTGTTAGAGCTTAACATAAATAAAGATCTAGCAAAAAGGGTTGCTGATCTACGTATTCTTATTTATGCGCTGGACGTTATATCTGTTGCTGAGCAGACATCTTTGTCCATCCTTGAGGCTGGTAGAATATACTTTGAATTAAAGTCGCTGCTAAGATTTGATATGATTAGAACAGTTGCTGGCAAGATGAAAAGCCATTCTTCCTATTGGGATCGCAGCTTAATTAATGATTTATTAGATGATTTAAGCAATTATCAACATAAGCTAGCTGTTAAAGTTATAAAAGCTACTGATAATCATGTAGACAAGGTTCAAACTTGGGCTATTAATGATAAGGATTATATAGAGCGCTACAATAGCTTTTTAGATGAGATGGTCGCTTATAAACTTGATTTAAGTAAATTAATACTCATAATCAGAAGAGTTAAAATACTTGCTTCATAGGAAAAATGTTTAATATAGGTCTGTCAGAAGTTTTAGTTGTAGCTTTAGTGAGTATAATTGTTCTTGATAAAAGTAAAGTACCTGTATTTCTTAATCTTATTAAAAATATATATAGGTATTTCTGGGTTGTAAAATCAAGAGTTAGGAAATTGTTGAAGGATACCGGAATTAAAGAATTATATGAAGAGCATAACGTTGAAAAAGTCAATTACATAATTGGTGAAGATGGCAAGCTTTATCCTACTTACAATGTAGATAGTACAAAAAATGACAGCAAAAATCCTAGTAGTAGATGATATACCATCTAATGTTAAGCTTTTGGAGGCTCAGCTAAAAGCAGAGTACTATACAGTTATTGTAGCTTATGATGGCGAGGAGGCGATAGATTTAGTAGCGGAACAGCAGCCAGATATTATCTTACTTGATGTCATGATGCCAAAAATGAGTGGTTTTGAGGTTTGTAAGAAGCTAAAGAATGATCCCTTAACGACTTATATTCCAATAATTATGGTAACTGCGCTGCATGACACTCATGATAGAGTGGAAGGAATTAATGCTGGTGCGGATGACTTTCTAACTAAGCCGATAGATGAAACTGCTTTATCTGCAAGAATTAAGTCTCTTGTGCGCTTAAAGATGATAATAGATGAGTTGTGCTTGAGAGGAGAAACTAATGCTGAGATTGGTGGAGTAGCAGAAAGCAGTATTATGGATTATTCTAATCAGATTTTTGATGCTAACATACTTGTTGTAGATGAGGACACCTTTCAAGCAGAGCAGATACACAATGTTCTAAAGCAACGCTTCAGATCAATTAAAATACTGCACGATCCAAAAGAAGCATTAAAGGTTGGTATTAAGGATAATTACGACCTGATTATTTCTGACATGCAGTTTTCAAAAACTGACGGCCTACGGTTGTGTTCTAAGTTTCGTAGTAAAGTAGAAACACGTTATACACCAATTCTGATCCTTTCTGAAGATTATGATAAAAGCAATTTAGTAAAGGCACTTGATGTAGGTGCTAATGATTATTTAACAGTACCTTTAGATGAGAGTGAATTAATAGCTAGGGTTAATTTGCAAGTGAAACGCAAAAGGTATCAAGATGCCTTGAGAATGAATTTATTTAATAATGTGGAAATGTCTATAAAGGATCCATTAACTAACTGTTATAATAGAAGATATTTTGATGCACACTTAAGAAATATTGTTAAGGATTCTGTGGAAAAAGATAGAAGTTTATCTCTTATGATACTTGATATAGATTATTTTAAGATGGTGAATGATAACTTTGGGCATAATGCTGGAGATGAACTTTTAAAGGAAATACAGAAAAGAATTTCTGAAAATATCAGAGTGACAGATTTATTAGCTAGGTTTGGTGGTGAGGAATTTGTTGTTGTAATGCCAGATACCAATGTATCAGATGCGTATACTATTGCAGAGAGAATAAGGAAAATTATTGCCAAAGAACCTTTTATACTTGTGGATAAAAATACAACCCATAATTTAACTGTGAGCATTGGAATTTCAGCAATGCAAAGATCTGACCTTGATGATGTTAAAAAATTTATAGTACGTGCTGACAAATATTTATATAAAGCAAAAAACAGTGGTAGAAATAGAGTGGTTACTGGTTGAAGTTCTTTTAAATAAGTAGTAACTAAGATTCAAATGATAGCATAAAATTTCTCAACTCCGGAAATTTCGCATTTAACTGCAGAAATAGATATTTATTTAAAAAATACCCTGTAATTTTTAACCCTAGTCTGAATTCTTGATATGAGTAGCTATTTTGTAGGTTGTTATTGTATACATCATGCAACATCTGTGGAAAAGGTAGTAATTTATCTGCATAACAGTCACCTACTTTTTTTGACACTGCTCTACCAGTTTTTGGAGAAATAAATTGTAGATTTTCTTTCACACCTGTTACAGCACATTTTGATAGGTCTAACTTAAATCCAAGTTGCGTAAGAAGCAGAAGCTCTAAGTTAAGGTAATGACTTTGCCAAAACTGGCTATTATGTTTTATTAAATCGATGAAGTGTCTAAAATTATCATACAACTTGATGCAGGATTCACTTTCTGGAAGCACTTTTTCTAATATAGACGAGAAAGAAACAATAGCAATGCTTTTTAACCTATCTTGAAAGAAATGATGAAATGGAGATTCAATCAATTCGCACTTTAAAAAACCTAGATTTTCAGGTAGCTTAGCACTCCATTCTGCATGTAATAGATTACTTATTTGAAACTTATAATTGCTATTGTTTGTTAACCTAGTTAATCCTCTGCACTTTCCATGATTTTTTGTAAATAGAGAAAGAATTAAATTTTTATCACCGTATTTTTTAACAGCTATAATAACACCTTCATCTTTCCATCTCATTTAGAGTATATTGACCATATGATATTATAGAGATAATAAAATTAGTGTAGCAAATTTGAGTTTAAGTCAACTGAAATATATTGACTTTATGTGCAATATTAGCTTTAAACCAGTAAAACAAGCTGCTTAACATATGCGCCCTCTCTATTTTAATTATATTCTTCTTTTGTCTCTATGTTGTTTTTTGCTTTTTTCAATGAAAGCCCAAACGAATGATTCATCAGTTATTCCTATACCACAAAGAAAAAAAGAATTAGTTGAGTTAGTACAACCGAGGCAAATTATTGAAATACAGGAAATTGATGAGGGTATTCCAATTCCCAAAAGAAAAAAGGGTGTAGAAAGAAAACTAAGAGAAGACATCAAAGAGGTGAAAAATGAAATAAGAGATAAGAAAAATATTGAGAACAAAGATGATGAATTGGCTGTAACAGAAATTATTAATTCTATAAGGGATAAACTGACAGAGTGTTGGAGCATTCCTGAGGGCATAGTTTATAAAGAAAATTTTAGTATAAAAATTAACTTATTATTATCCAGTAAAGGCGAGATCGTTGTAGCCAACGTAGCAGATAGTAGTTCTTATCAAAATAATCCTCTTTTTAGATCAGCAGCAGATAATGCAATGCGTGCAGTGTATAAATGTAGCCCGTTAATTGGCTTACCTGCTGAGCATCATCACATTTGGCGCGAAGTCACGTTAGATTTTATTCTAAATAGGTGAATTTACGTTACCTGAATTAGTTACTTGTGATGAAAAATAGATCAGCAAATTTTCAATCAACAACAGCTAAAGACCTTTCTGCAACGTTGATTTCTCTTATATCTGTAACTTCGTCATTCTGATTAAACGAAATTTGCAGAGACTTACTACTGTACTTCCTTTTTCCCAAGAAGTTAGCTTGTTTAATTTTATATGAGACATAGTACCAAACATTTTCGTCGAACTTTGATACTAATGTTGGCAATCCTAAAGTATGAACCACTTTTTCTCTATCATCACCTACTTTTATTTTGCTCCACAGTTCAACATTAATGCCAGGAACTCCGTGATTATAGATAGTGTGCATGCAGCCTACTGAAAACAGCAAAACAGAAAATATTAATACCCGCATTTTATCAATTAGTTATTTGAAATCATAATACACTGATAAACTATCTGTCGTCAAATTTCAAAAAAGTTAAATTGACTGATTCTCAATATCATTTAATATAATATTTACTTCAAAATAATTAGGTACATTATGTCATTGCTAGAAGCAGATCCAATATACAAGCCTTTTAATTATCCTTGGGCATATGATGCATGGTTGCAGCAACAAAGGATACACTGGATACCTGAAGAAGTTCCGCTTGCTGATGATGTGAAAGATTGGAAAACTAAACTTTCTAATGTAGAGAAAAATTTATTGACCCAGATTTTTAGGTTTTTTACTCAAGCAGATATTGAAGTAAATAATTGCTATATGAGGCATTATTCAAATATATTTAAGCCAACAGAAATATGTATGATGCTTGCAAGCTTTTCCAATATGGAGACTATACACATTGCAGCCTATTCATACCTTCTAGATACGATTGGCATTCCAGAAAGTGAATATCAAGCATTCTTAAAATATGATGCTATGAGAAAGAAGTATGAATACATGTTAGAATTTGAGGAAAGTAAAAAGCACGATAAAAAACATGTTGCTAAAACTTTAGCAGTATTTGGTGCCTTCACTGAAGGATTGCAGTTATTTGCATCATTTGCAATTTTGCTCAATTTTCAACGGTTTGGAAAAATGAAAGGTATGGGGCAAATAATTGCTTGGTCAGCACGTGACGAAACCTTGCACACCAATTCAATTATCAATTTGTTCAATACGTTTATTAAAGAGAATAATGAAATTTGGAATGACGAGTTCAAAGAAGAATTATATTCTGCATGTAGCACTATTGTTGAACTTGAAGATGAATTTATAAGTCTTGCTTTTGATTTAGGAGATGTTGAAGGGCTATCTGCAGAGGAAGTGCGCAATTATATACGTTACATAGCAAACAGAAGGTTAACGCAATTAGGTCTTAAATCTATATATAATGTTCAAGATAACCCTATTCCGTGGCTTGATGAAATACTAAATGGCGTGGAACATACAAATTTCTTTGAAAATAGAGTAACAGAGTATAGCCGTGCAGCAACTCAAGGCACTTGGGAGGAAGCTTTTGCTAAAAAAGATACAAAAAGTGAATAGCAGTAACTTCACCCTTTTTTATCGTTTCAACGGAAGCTTGCGATACATATCAAAGGTGGAAGGAGGAAGAATTTGATATAAATCATCTATTTAGCTTAGAGAAAAGAGAGTATAGATATAAAGTTACATTATTGCATGTAATAGTTGGAGATTTTGATTGCTTAGAGGAGGAGAAGAAGAAGTTAATACGATATCTATTAGACAAAGGTGCTAATGTTAATGCACGAGATTCTTTTGGAAAAACTCCTTTGCACAATAGTCATGACAAAGAGGTAACACAAATTTTACTAGATGCAGGTGCTAATCTTTTTATAAAGGATCATTATGGAATGACTGCAAGAAAACATGCCCGTGATGAATCAAAGCAGCTTTTAAAAAAGGCAGAAGATAAATACAAGCAATAAAGCAATGAAATTTGGTGCTATTGTTGGTATTACGGCTGGAGTGGGAGTTGGTAATGGACTTTTTGCTGCTGCTGGTCTTTCATTACTAATATCGGCTTTTATTGGCGCAGCTGTTGCTATAGCAATAGGGTTTGTTGTTTTTGGTATTACATATGCAATGTCAAAGCAGGTTCCTAGTGAGAAGCTATAGCGTTGATGCAGAACAAAAAGCTAGTACAGCGGCAAGTATGGTAGTGTAGTTAAGTAAAAAAAGGAAGAAGAGACTTCTTCCTCTTTTCTCCAAATTTTTTATATATAATTGAGAATAAAAAAACTGTGGATAACTCTGAAAAAGATCAAAAAAGACATCAAAAAGAGTATGATTAGATTGAAATATTTACAGAAAAACTTACTCAATTGATAAATATCTTAACGCTTTTTAAGAAAAGACAAATAGAGGGTCGTATTGGAGCTAAAGGTTGAAATTTTAAGTGCTTCTTAATACTTAAAGAGGTACTTTAATAGTTCCTTTTAAGTACTAATCCGGAGGTTCGATAGGTTGTTGTTTAAAAGATTGGCGGATATTTTTGTTAGTATTGAAAATTACATAATGTATATTATGGAAAATACAAGAAACACAAGCTTTCAGCAAGAGAAAATTCAATTTTTGCTCTTCTCAAACAGCATAAAAAAGTGCCTGTTGAACCTCCAGATTAATGCTCAAAAATGTTCAATTGATACTTTAAAAGTATTACTTTAAAAATACCTAAAGTATCACTTCAAAAGCACTTAAAAATTTTATCTTTTAGCTCCAATACGACCCTCTATTTGTCTTTTCTTAAAAAGCGTTAAGATATTTATCAATTGAGTAAGTTTTTCTGTAAATATTTCAATCTAATCATACTCTTTTTGATGTCTTTTTTGATCTTTTTCAGAGTTATCCACAGTTTTTTTGTTCTCAATTATATATATATTAGTATTTGGAGATCATATTTATTATAGATCTCCAAAGTACTCAGAAATGTAAAATTATATACTCTACTAGGTTATCAACTTAGTTATTAACAATTCTGTGAATAACTTAAACAAGAAAAAGGTGCTTTTGCTTGAGCGTCATTCTTTATGGTTACACCTATTATCAGATCTAGGTACCCTGAATAGGATTAAGGGTACCTAACGAAGTAAAAAACTTGGAGAAAAGGAAGAAGTCTTTTCTTCCTTTTACTTAATTTGGCTGAGGCAAACATTGTTCTGTTGCCGACCTTGATGTGTCAGGATTTTCTATCTTAGTAGATACTGCATATGTAATACCACCAGCAATAAGTCCAGTGAGTACAGCAGCAGCTACAACTATACCAACTAAAACCAGTATTGGTAATGCAGCATCAGCAGCAAAACACCCACCACCAACTGCCAATCCAGCTATAACACCGCAAATAGCCCCAACTTTCATTGCCTTCTTAATTGCTTGTTCAGTAACTATTCCTCTTAACTCTCTCTTAGCTTCTTGTTGTGCAATATCGTCTGTAGTTTTGCCATTCTTATCTTCTAATGTAGGATCAGCACCTGCATCTAATAGAGCTTGTACCATTTTCCGGTTGAATGTATTAGCATAATATAAAGGAGTTTTTCCAAAAGAATCTTGCTTATTAACATCAGCACCTACATCTAATAGAGCTTGTACTACCTCTAAAGAGGAGCTGGAAATAGCAGCATGATGTAAAGGAGTTCTTTTAGCTTTATCTTGCTTATTAACATCAGCACCTGCATCTAATAGAGCTTGTACTACCTCTAAAGAGTTGGAAGCAGTAGCACGATATAAAGGAGTTCTTCCACAACTATCTACTGCATTAACACTAGCACCTGCTCCTAATAGAGCTTGTACTACCTTTTCGTTACTATATTTAGCTGCTATATGCAACAATGTTAATTCATCACGCAACAATTCACTTTTTTGATAACTCAGTGGATTTAACGGGTCGCAGACAAATCGGTGATTTATGTCAAATTCTTCCTCTTTCCACTTTTGGTATGTGCCATTATCTTCTGTTCGTAACCAATTTTTCAGTTGTCTAAGTAAATTACTCCCATCTGAATACTTTAACATACGTCCAAAATCTTCGCACTTCATAATATTTATAAAAATGTATATACTTTAATTATCATGCATTTAAGTAAGAAAGTCAACAATTTAACTAAGTATCACAAACACTTAAACAAGAAAAAGGGGCTTTTACCCGAATAGATATTTTATAACGTCTTAATGCTAACTCCACCGACATATAAATTTGCGTGGCTTTTTCCAGTATTAAGCAATGCAAGTCCAATATTGTCGACACTAGAGCGTAGTTCTCCTACTTCTTCATTATGTTCACTGATTACTTTAGTGCCAATATTTGGAAGTGCATTTTTTCCCTCAACAAGGTAAAGTTTCCTTCTGAATTTTTCTTGTCTGCTCATTCGATTTACAACTTCCTGACCTATATAGCACCCTTTATTAAAGCTTATACCATTTATCTTATCGATTAAATATTGCAGCGGAAATGATGAATTTTGCACCATATCTTTTGCTCCATCTGGGACAAGGTTTTTAATTCTAACTTTTTCATACTGAATAAAATCTCCAACCGGTTCTTTTATTTCATCTTCATGTATGATCCTCATTCCTAGCAGCTTGTGCCTTGGATCTTGAAAAATCACTTGTGACTTACTACTACACTCCGCCAACTTAGCATCAAACAAAACTCCAACCTTATATAGTGAACTAATGTCTTTAATCCTCACTCTAAGGTAAGTTTTGAGCAAGTCTAATTTTTCAATTATTTGCTGTAGATGGGCATTTTCACACTCCAAATAAATATATTTATCATGCTCAATGAGGAAAAAATCGTACAGATATTTTCCCTGAGGGTTGAGTAATAAAGAGTAAATTGCCTGCTGGCTACTTAGTTTATTAATATCATTTGTTATAACACCCTGAAGAAAATCTCTCGTATCTGGTCCGTATAAAGATATTAGACTACGGTTTGCTAGCGGTATGTAGCCCATAAAACTTCTGTTCAAACCTTAAATTATACACTTTTACTAACTCCAACCCTTGAAATGTAACCTTTAGATGACTACATAGAATTGTAGGTTAATCTATTAATGAGGAAACATAAATGTCAAGTGTAAATTTGAATGTATTAGATGATAACGTGCTAATAAAGCCTATTACTGAAGAAAAACAAGGTGGAATTGTACTACCATCAAGTGCTGAAAAGAAGCCTACTAAAGGTGAAGTTATAGCAATTGGTAGTGGTTCACGCAACTCAAGCGGAGAGCGTATAGCTTTAACTGTAAAAACTGGTGATAAGGTTTTCTACAGGCAGTGGGCTGGGACAGAAGTAGAGCATGATAATGAAAAGTATGTCGTGATGAAGGAGTCAGACCTACTTGCTGTTATCAAGTAGGTATTCCTATTTTACTAAACTAATGCGCTATATAGTGCATTATGTATTTTAATATTCTAAATTTTTTATTAATTTAAGGAGTGATAAAAATGGCTAACATAGTAGTATCAGGCGAACAGTTGCAAGAAGCCTTTCGTGAAGTTGCAGCAATGGTTGACTCAACGGTGGGAGCAACTGCAGGGCCTAGGGGAAATACAGTAGGAATTAGCAAGCCATATGGTGGACCAGAGGTCACAAAGGATGGCTATAAGGTAATGAAAGGTATAAAGCCTGAAAAACCATTACACTCTGCGATAGTAAGCACCATTGCTCAAAGTGCTTCTCAGTGTAATGACAAAGTTGGTGATGGTACCACAACATGCTCAATACTGACTAGCAATATGATAATGGAAGCTTCAAAGTCAATTGCAGCTGGAAATGATCGTATTTGTATCAAAAATGGAATACAGAAGGCAAAAGATGTGATATTAAAGGAGATTACATCAATGTCTCGCACAATTTCTTTAGAGAAAATGGATGAAGTTGCACAAGTTGCAATAATTTCTGCAAATGGTGATAAAGCTATTGGTGATAGCATTGCTGATGCTGTTAAAAAGGTTGGAAAAGAAGGCGTCATCACTGTTGAAGAGAGTAAGGGTTCAAAAGAATTAGAAGTTGAACTTACAACTGGTATGCAGTTTGACCGTGGTTATCTCTCTCCATACTTTGTTACAAATAATGAAAAGATGAGCGTGGAACTTGATGATCCATATTTGCTGATTACAGAAAAAAAACTTAATATTATTCAACCTTTACTTCCTATTCTTGAGGCTATTTTTAAGTCTGGTAAACCTTTGTTTATCATTGCAGAAGATGTTGAAGGTGAAGCATTAAGCACTTTAGTGATCAACAAATTACGTGGTCTAAAAGTTGCTGCAGTAAAAGCTCCAGGTTTTGGTGATAGGAGAAAGGAGATGCTCGAAGACATAGCAGCTTTAACAGGTGCTAAGTATGTCATAAAAGATGAGCTTGGAATCAAGATGGAAGATTTGACTCTTGAAGATCTTGGTACTGCTAAAAATGTTAAAATCACTAAAGACAATACCACAATTGTTAGTGAAGACAGCGACTCTGATAAAAAAAACAGAGTAGATGCTAGAGTTAACCAGATTAAATCTCAGATTGAAACTTCAACCTCTGATTATGATAAAGAAAAGCTGAGAGAGCGTTTAGCGAAATTATCAGGCGGCGTTGCTGTGCTCAAAGTTGGTGGAGCAACCGAAGTAGAAGTAAAAGAACGCAGAGATAGAGTTGAAGATGCACTTCACGCAACAAGAGCTGCAATTGAAGAAGGTATAGTTCCCGGTGGTGGAGTTGCACTTCTTTACGCTGCATCTGCTCTTGATAAGCTAAAAGCTTCAAGCGATGAAGAGCAAATAGGTATCAACATTGTCAAAAAAGTTCTCAGTGCTCCAATCAAAAGATTGGTTAAAAATGCTGGTCTTGAATCTGCTGTTATAATTGACTATTTGATTAAGCAGAATGATAAAGAGCTTATATACAACGTTGAGGCCATGAACTACGCTAATGCATCAACAGCTGGTGTAATTGATCCGGCAAAAGTAGTTCGTATTGCTTTTGAAACGGCAGTGTCTGTAGCAAGCGCACTTATTACTACTGAATCTATGATAGTTGATCTACCAAACAAAGAAGAAAATGCTTCATCACCTATGGGTGCAGGAGCAATGGGCGGAATGGGTGGATTCTAAGTAAACAAGAGCCTTGGAGCAACTTGCTCCAAGGTATCTTTCTAGTTCTAAAAAGTCTTACATTTATAAAGGAAATAAATTTGTGACTTTCTATGCAAAGCCACTACTATTTATATTTGTTACGTCTCTTTAATATTATAACTGCTTAAAAATAAAAAAATAATATATTAAAGTTATAATTGCTAGTATATTTGTATTAGCATAATATTATATTAACAAATGATTTATATAATATTTTTATTATAATAGATAGAACTTAAATTATTTTCTTCATAAATAGAGTATTTATGAAAATACGTATATACTCAATCCTACTTTTACTTTTTTCTTGCACTGAATTGTGCGCTGAAGAAGAAGTTGCAAAATTTGATCTGCTCAATGGTAAGGTAAATAAAGCAAACCTTACCATTGAAGGCGCAATAAAGGTTACAATAAAACCAGGTTGGCATATATATTACAAAGACCCTGGAGATTTCGGCCTTCCTACTTCCTTTGACTGTCAGGGTAACATATCAAATATAGATATTCATTGGCCTACTCCCAAGGAACATGAAGATAAAGTTGGGGAAGTTACATTTGTTAGTAACATATATGAAGATATGGTGTTATTTCCCTTTAAAAACAATGTCATTCCAAATCAGGAATACGCTGATATTAACTTTCATATAAAGTACGCAATATGTAAAGATAGGTGTATCCCTAAAAATGCCGAGATAAAAACCAGTCAACCACTAAAGGATTTTATAGATTCTGATATCAATAAACTCATAAATGAGTGGTATGAAAAATAGAGCTCCCAGCGAGCAAGTGATAGTTATACGATAGCTTAAAAATGTTATTCCTGTCCCTGAATTTTCCAATAAAGATCTTTCCAAAAATTTCGATCATGAAGCCTTTTGGTCCCCAAAAGGCTTCATTTCAATCAATAACGAAAATTATGACTTTGAAAGAGTTGCTTGCTTATTAACTCCTGTAGTAATTTGTATGCTTTCCACACTTGTTGGAGGATAAAATCCTTTTATTACTTCAGAGCCTTCTCGCTTTAAATATGACAATGCTTCATATAAAGTCTTCGCTTCATATTGTCTTCCTACTTTTACTTCTTTATGTGCAGCTAATTGATCCCAAGTAACACCATTGCTTTCAATAAACTCTACAGAACCATTATCGCTAATGCTAATTTTCATTTTACACTCTTTCCCCTCAACATACCAATTTAAATTCATATAATATGAGCCATTAGCTACTTCATAAATTCTTACTCCATTCTCATCAACTCTGCAGCGTATTCCCCTTGTTTCACACTTGCTTTTACTAGGCAGTAATAATGTAATTCCATCTACACCATATTTTCTGCATAGATCACTATTTAAAACATCAACCACATTTATTGATTTTGTAGGATCGCCAAGCATAATTCTGAGTGCAGGCTTAATCTTACCTTTCTTTCTACTTTCTTTAATTTCTATATATTCTAAAGTATTGTCTTTTATACTTTCAATTACATCTTGTGCAATTTTTTTAGCAATTTTGCCTACAATATTTTTGCTATCGTACTTATTGGCATACTTGTATTCATACCTGCCATTAACTTCATATCTATACTTTTCCTGTCCTTCTTCACTAGGAACCACAGTAGAAAAGTGTTTAAACCACACTTCATCATCATCAATACTAACTTCTTCGTTCTTATCTTCAGAATCTATAGATACTTTACTATCTGGGCTCAGATTTTTAAAAAAATTATCTTTTAAGCGCAAATAAAAACGATTACTTTTATCAAAATAATTCTGATTATTAACTGCTTTTGGATTATCTACCACCATATTACCTCCACACATTAGCTATATAGAGGTATATATCAGTGTTGACCTTCTAGGTCAACACTAAACAATAACGAAAACTATAGTTGTTTCTTTTCACCTGCTAAAGATTGTGCTTGTGCTCCATCTACACTTGTTGAATGTTGCTTCAATATGTGATTTAGATATTCTCGTACTTCATCAGTGTATTTAATGCTCTTGTAGCTTAAACTTCTTATCAACACCTTGCCTAAATGAAAAATATTTCCTCTTTCTTGGAGAAATTTGTTATATTCATTGCAGTTACTGACTTTCATTTGCTGTGGCATATTTTTTCTTCAATGGTTAAATGGCTATTCTATAATGAATTTTGTCAGTAACTGCCAGTTCTTTTCTCTTGAGTGATGCAACAAAGCCATCCCAGTGTCAAGCACTGGAATGACACCCATTTCTTTCTAGTGTCCCCTTTCTTGTCATTCAAGTATCCTTTTCTTATCATCCGAGTAGCTAAAACTAGGATCCATTGTTCATTTTCTGGATTCCAGTCTGGAATGACATTGTTTTAACATTGTACCATATTACAATGTTCATACAGTTGTGATTGGTATGACAAGATAAGAGGTGCTAGAATAATGGAACCGAAGTCATACATAGAAAATAGGTTAGGTATTTTTCAACTTTTGCTATATACTCAAGTAAAAATCTCTCTTTTACAGATGGATACAGTAAAGTTTGTTTTATTACTGCCAACAATACTACTCATACTAGTTGCTGGTGTTTACCTATCGGTTAAACTAAAATGGTTGCAGATATTTAGACTACCGTATGCCCTTTCACTTATTGGAGCTAAAAGAGGAGAAAATAAATTTTCTTCTATAGCTGCTCTGTTTACAATCTTAGGGGGAAATTTAGGAGTAGGAAACATTTCAGGAACTGCTGTTGCTCTAAAAACCGGAGGACCGGGATCCATTTTATGGATGGCAATAATTATTGTTGTTACTTCTGTGATAAAATATGTTACTTGTTACCTAAGTATAAAAACCAGAAAAGAAAAAAATGGACGGTTTATAGGTGGACCTGTAGCCTACATGGCTGATGCATTTAACTCTAGAAAAGCTACAGTTGTGTTTCTAGTTATTATGATGATGGTTTCAATAACAGTTGGTAACCTTGTTCAGGTAAATTCTCTATCAATACCACTCAGCATGGTAGATATACCTGTAGTCATTGGCGGCATTGTAATGGCCATAATATTTTTTGTTGTTGCAGCTCTCAGCTTAAAAAAAATTAAAATTTTTATATCGGCTATGATACCGATAATGACGGTAAGTTACCTCACACTTTGCGGTATCATATTATTTAAGTTTAGTGAAAATATTCTTCCTTCTCTAAAACTAATAACAAGCAATTTTTTTACAACTAGTAGCTTTAACTCTGGTTTATCTTTAGGTTTAATTTTAGAAATGTTGACTATTATTCAAGTTGGAACTTTGCGAGGTATTTTTGCAACAGATATAGGACTTGGCCTCGAAGGAATTGTACACTCCTCGATTACTCCTAAAAAAAATAACAATAAATTTATCATTGAACAGAGTCTAATCACAATAATATCTCCTTTTATAGTTGCACTCATAGTATTCATTACAACAATGGTACTGCTTGTCACAGATTCTTGGATTACTGATTTAGAGAGCACTAACATGTGCATATTTGCTTTTAGAAAAGCTATGAATTGGCCCTATACTGACTATTTAATTATGGCTATAATGTTTTGTTTTGCCTTTACTACTATCTTTACTTGGTTTTTTTGTTCAAAACAAACAATACGCTATGTATCTATGGATAATAAATACACCAAAATCTGGACTGTAGTTTTTACCTTAATCATTCCATTTGGTGCAATTGGTGGAGTTAAGTTACTCTGGGATATAGCTGATATCTCGATTGCTGCTTTGCTTTTTATTAACATACTTGCTATACTCAAGCTCACTTCTCAAGATCCAGAAGTATTTACTATGAGTAGCAAATACTTGAAGTTGCAAAAACAGAGCTAAAGCAATATTTTAAGTTGTCATCCCAGTCTGGAATCCAGCCTTTCATGAACTTCATCAAAAATGTTATGTTTTAACATAATAATTTTATGCTCACTAACTGAGTGCGACTGGATCCCAGTGGGCTTTGTTGCATAGCAGGAAAAAAACTAGCGATTACTGACAAAATTCATTATAAAATGACGATTTAACTGATTAAGGATAAATATGTCACAAAAAATGAGAGTCAGTAACCAAGGTAAATATAACAAATTTCTTCAAGAAAGGGGAAATATTTTTCATTATATCAACTACGCCATTGAAAATTGGCACGAAAATAGACCAAAAGTAGCAGGTGGGAACAATATTTACAGCGATAAAGTTGTGATTTTGGTTCATATAATAACTTATATATTTAGAATTGGCTTGAGACAAACTGTGGGGTTTATAAAAGGATATCTGGAGCAAATAGGAAAAATTTTGCAAGTTATCAGCTATTCACAAGCATCAAAAAAAACTCAATATTAAGATTAATGACTGCAGAGTTAACAAAAACGATATGAAGGATATTGAAATTGCCATAGATAGTACAGTTATCAGCATCTACAATAATATTCCGGGCCATAGTAAAGCAAATGGTACAGACAGAAAGTATCGCCGCTATGAGCAAACAAGAAAGCTACATGTAATGCTGGAGATAGGTAGCAAAAAAGTTATAGCTGCAAAATACAGTAGTGGAGTTTATTCCGACCACTATGGAGCTTGCGATTTGCTGGAAAAATTTGATGTTAAATATGCTATAAAAGCACTATATGCAGATAGTGCATATGATAGAAAAAAGCTCTATAAGCTGTGTAATCAATATGGCATAAAAACGAAAATCCCTCCGAAAAATAATGCAGTAGAGCATCCAAAGTTAGACTATATGGCTGAGAGAAATTCTGCAATCAAGCTCATAAAGTCATATGATGAAGATGATATAAAGAAATGGAAAAAAGAGATAAATTATGGGAAGAGATCTTATATAGAAAGTTTTTTCTCGCGACTGAAGCAAACATTTGGGTTTAGTTTTAGGAACAAATCTGAGGTTAATCGTGAGAGAGAACTGCTACTCAAGTGTTATTTACTTAACAAATTTACTGAAATCGGCATGGCTAAATTTGAGATAGCTTCATGAATTTATTGTATGTTACCTACTATCCGAAGAGCTATGCAACAAAGCCATCCCAGTGTCAGCTACTAGAATGACATACTTTTTGGTGAAAATTACTCTTATATTATAACGTTTGTAGTTATGAATTTGACTATAGGATCAAGTCTAGAAAAATCTAGATTCCAGACTGGAATGACAACTTAAATTGCTTGATGTGAACATAAAATAGCTCATGTCATCACGTTAGCAATACAACTTCTTTAATAAAAACTAAATCAATTCCCGTAATAATTGTACTAGCTAAGGCTAAAAGGCAGAGGGTTATTAGTGAGGGAAAATATGAATACTCAAAGCACACAACAATATCATGAATTCATTCGAGGATTTTTTACTTTATTCGATGAAATAAAAAAGGAAGACGACCCAATTTATAATTCCAGAGTTGGTTTTAATGCAGTAAAGTTTCTAATAAAGCACCCCATCTGGAATTTGGAGACAGATGAAGACAAAAATAAAGCTTATGAAGTTATTCTTCCAGAGCAGAACAAGATAAAGAAAGCCGAACAAAAGCTTGAAAGTGAAGTTAAAGCAAGGTTAAAAGAGTATGTTGATGATATCGCAGGAGTTTCAATATATGGCGATCACGCAAGTATTACACTGGGAGATGACAAAAAAGAGTTTAAAATCAGCGAGTTTTTAAATAGTGACTTTTGTCAGAAGAAAGGAATTTCGGGATTTTCAACGCTGCATAGTGATGGAAAGAGCGGAATGCACGGTTTTGTTGCCGAAGAAGGAGAGAAAAGAATAAGGCATTATGTTGTAACCGATGGTTCATATGAAATGACTTTGAATTGGCATGACAAAAATGGAAAAAAATGTACTATCAAAATCAAGATTGATAAAGATGGTGTAGATCTAACTGAACGTAATGGTGTTACTGAGGAACAATTAAAAGCAAACACAGATGTAAAAATAGGTGGCTTATTCCTATATCAAATACAATTCAAGGAGAAAGGACAAGAACAAGAGAATCAACAATCATCTGAAACTTTCATAGAAAGTGATATTAGTAAAGGTATCGGCGTTCAAGCTACTCAAGATCAAGAAGTTGAGTTTAAGCATGTAACGACTAGCACTACAAATTCTAATAACGCATCTGCTAAAAAGATTCCACCGTCACTGCCACCTAGAGCTAGTTCATTACCTAATAATCAGAAAAAAGATGAGTATCAGCCAATACGGATTAATAGTAGAAATAACTACAATTCTCCATATTCTGATGCTTCTTCAAGCAGTACTATTTTCACCAAGTCTGTAATCTACAATCAAGATAATACACAAGAGGATGAACGGTATGACAATCCTACATTTGCTACATTTGGACATGCTGTACCTGGAAGCCGAAAATCAGATGAAAGTGAGCAAATATCTAATAATCGGCAAAAAGGTGCAATTTTTGATCCTACAACTACTGAAAGCGCTGCACCAGTACAAGACGTTGCATTCAAAAAAGTTAAAGATGCATTTAAGTATGAAAACGCTAAAGAATCACGCAATACTGGAAATAAGCAACCACTAAATGATGTAGCTTCGATTCTTGCATGGAAAGCAAAAAATGAGTTATTACGTAGTGAAAGTGAGTATGATGAAGAATTTTCTGACTTCGAAGATGGTTGGAGCAATAACGAAGATGAGTATATAACGCTTTCAAATCCTCAATCAGATTATAAACAAGAAAAAGATTATCTTAGCACTAAGGAAAACGAAGAAAGAGGAAACGATAAACAAAAAGAAACCGAAGATAAATTACAAGAAAATGAATCGCTAGAATACAGCTCAACAGACATAAAAACAAACGATTCGGGCTATTCATCTCCAACTCACTCTAATCATGAAAAATCTCGAGTAAATTCTGGACAGTTAAAAGCGAGCCTAATGAATGTTGAACAAAGAGATGATACCCTACTTACGGAATTTACCAGTAAGTTGGATAAAGAAACTCAGAAGTTCCCACTAAAACCGGTGGATCAGAAAGAAATGAGCGAACAAATCAAAGAACATTTATTAGCAGCTGGATTGCTAAAAGACAATGCAGAGGAGAAAGAAATAAACGACTCAGGTTACTCATCTCCAACTTACACTAGTAACTATAATTTTCAGGTCAATTCTGAGCAATTAGAGAAGAAATTAGAAACCATTGAACCAAAAGATACATTGGAAAAATTGAATAAAGGATTGAGAGAACCTTCACACCAGGCTACTAAAGATTTATTCTCAGAAAGTATGTTGAAAGAAATAAAAGAAGGTAAAAAATATGACCCTGTACGTAAGTTATTAGAAAGAAAAGTGGCAGAACAAGAAAATGATAATACTAATCTGACTATAGACAAAAATAGCGAACTATATAAATTGCTAGAAAAAGATGCAGCACAACTGAAAGCTGGAATAGTAGAAGAGGAAAGAAAAGATACTTTAACAGAACGCAATGATAGTCCTGATCGCAATAGAATTGCATTAGCAAATAGAAATAGAATCTGGGCTAAACTTATTGCTGAAGAAAAACAAAAAAAGGACAATGGTATTAGTATAGGTTAAAGTAATTACTTAGCAAGCAATGGGTTTCATGTAATGGTAACCCTATTACAGAAGAGTATGAGCCACGTAAAAATAATACAAACATTCCTGCAAGACCTTGTATGTTGCACCCCCCTGCCCTGTTTTTCCACTCTTCTGATGCTAAATAATATTTAATTTCTTGTTCGCTGAGACGCTTAAATTTCACTATTGTAACTACAGTCCTAATATGCTGTTTAGATTGATCAGGAGTTAATAAACACACACTGGTGTATACTCTATGCCTTCTTCCTGATAACAAGCGAACGCATTTTTCTGCTTGCTCAACGTTTTCAGCTTTGAGCAGTATCCTTCTACCACAAGCAACAACTGTATCAACACCAAGCACAAAGTAATTTGGATTT
Organism: Wolbachia endosymbiont (group B) of Horisme vitalbata; assembly: GCF_964028625.1. Classification (NCBI taxonomy): domain Bacteria; kingdom Pseudomonadati; phylum Pseudomonadota; class Alphaproteobacteria; order Rickettsiales; family Anaplasmataceae; genus Wolbachia; species Wolbachia endosymbiont (group B) of Horisme vitalbata. Next base: position 675,121 of record NZ_OZ034797.1, on the reverse strand, counting down.
GAACTTTGTGTTTTCTCAGCTTTACTTTTTGCCATACGGATTGAGTAATCTCTTGGAAGTTCCTTTTTTAAAGGAACTTCATCTATGTCTGCTGGCAAAATTAAACCTGGCTCAATATTTATTTGTTTTAGTAAAGCTATACGCCTTTTCGATGATGAAGCAAGAATAAGATTATTTAGAGATCGTCCTGTCACTTGTACCTTTAAGCCTTCTAATTATCCTACCCTTTTTTGCATTCCTATCATAAACACTCATCTCAACCAACACCCTATCGCCTATAATTATGCGTATTTTACTTCTTCTCACTTTCCCTGATACATGACAGATAATCTCATGTTCATTGTCCAGCTTCACTCTAAATTCTGCTGCAGGTAGTAAAGCAGTTACTGCCCCTTCCACTTCAAAAATTGTTTTTGATTTGTCTTCTTTTATCATTGTCGTATTATAATTTAATAATCTTTTTCAGTCTACTATAGATTTTAAATTATTATCAATACAGGAGATTTTTATACTCTACTTGAGTATTGCTCTTGCAACTTAACTCCAATCATCTCCTTAACAATGCAAGAGGAAAGCGAGCTACCTACGCTTCTACTCTCTACTACCTTCTCAATAGAAGTTATGTTAGAAGATAAATCATTATCACAATTTTCCTCATCGCTATCAAGTCCACTATCAAAACTTGAAGATCTGGATAACTCTGTCTTCTTTTGTGAGGCACTATCAGGCTCACTAAAAACGTTTCCTGCTAGAGTATAAAATTGATGATTGAAGCTTCTTTGTTCAATAGAACTCATGTTAGAAGATAAACCATTATCACTACCATACCCGCCATCAGAGCTTGAAGATCTGAGTAACGTCATCTTTTCTTCCAGTGGAACACAAGACTCATTATTAGTCTCATTAAAAATATTTCTTGTTGGAGTATAAAATTGATTATTGAGGCTTCTTTGTTCATCAGCATGAATTTTTTCTCCCAGTCCATCAGCTATTTCTACAACTTTATCATCCCATTCATTCTCACACTCTAGCTTGCTTCTTAACTCTTCAACTTCCCATGCTAGTTTGCATATCCCTTGTTCATAAGATTCCAGTTGTGCTTTATGCTCATCTTTCAACTCTTGCACTTGAAGTTTTAAATTGCTTACATACTGCTCCTTTTCCTTCATTATGTGTGCTGCTTCTTTTAATTTGTCTTCTAACTCCTTCTTTTCTGTATTAACACCTTTTAGCTTACCCTCTAGCTTTCCTTTTGCTTCACATACATTTTTAAGTTCTTGTGCTTTCTCTTGTAACTCTGCTAACACACTTGCTAACTTTTCATCTTTTTGTGCCAGTTCAGTTTGCAATTCCGTGTTTTTTCGCTCTTCTTTTCCAAAACTGTTTTGTAAATCAGTTATTTGTTGTGAAGCAATTTCTGGTTGAGTTTCAGTATGCTGTAAATTGGCTTCCAATGCATTGCTATTAATAGAAGGAGAAGAAGGAAGGCTATTATCAGCATCAACTTTATGATCTAACTTCCCCTCTGGTTCCTTACCTTGATAAGCCACCATAGATTCATTGTAAAGATTAATAGGAGTAGCCCTATTCTCTTCTAGTGATTCCATTACAGCATCATATAAGGAGAGACCTTGAATATATAATTCATCGTTTTGCTTTATTAATTCTAGAATCTCCTTCGATGAAACAAAATCTTCACCATTAAATTTTAGTATTTCAGTTATGCCATCGCTACTCACATTCATAATCATGGTACACATTCCTGATCCATCTTTTGCAGCCCAAGTGCTTGTCATTTCATAATATGCACCTTCTTTAAATTCATAATATCTTTTCTTATCTTTTTTATGAGCGTGTATTTCATGTTTTTTATTGCAATAGATATTCAGTTCTTTAATATCTTTCTCTTGCTGTAAAACGTCACTAATCTTTGTTGGCTCACTATTGTCGTAATGAGTAAGGTTAATATTCAAAACTTTATTATTATTGTCAATTTCTTCACAGTAAACTTGAAAGTCCTCTTTCCATTTTCCAAAATACCTACTTGCAACTTCTTTTCCTTCCTTTACTAACTCTATGTATTTACCTATATTTTTCTCAAAGTCCTCATTAACAGGCTTTTCTCTTTCTTTTACTGCTTCATCCACATACATTCGCTTAAAATCATTATCACCTATTAGATTACTAAAACGCCAATTACCATAAGCTTTTTGTATATCAGTAAAGTCCATCTTTTCTCTCAAAAGCGCTAATAAGCTTATCTTATCTCTCAAATTTTCTAACTCACAATCGAGAAAATCATCGAAACTGCATAACTTTTTATACAGTTCCCTATCTTCTATAATTGAGCGAAGAAATTTCATTATAGTAAGGTTCTTAATGGAAGGCTCATTTTTTTCTGCATCATTAATATAGCTTTTGAGAAATTGAAATATACCAAGCCCATCACTATCTTGGACAAACTTCTCTCTATCATTAACACAATTGTTGCCCTGTGATGAACATAATCTATTATGCAATTTTTGCAAGTCATGTATTGACTTAACTACATATTCTGCAACTGACAATTCTCTCAGCTGATCACTTGTTTTTTCCGCTTTTACTGCTTTGTCTCCCTTAGTCAAACCTGCAATCATAATACGCCTCCTTTAACTATGTTTATATTATAACAATCAACATGTATTTAAGAAAAATCACACTGCTCACTGTACGTTTACGCTGCTACTTTGCATAATAGATTGCTTGAAGTCACACAAGTATCGTTTTTTATTAGATAAAAGTTAACAAGACGTTTTCATAGATTTTTAAGCTTAATAACATCCTCTCTATTGGGACTAGTTGAAATTAGATGAATTGGTACACCTATTAATTCTTCTATTTTTCTCACATATTTCATCAAATTTGCAGGTAATTCCTTAACTGACCTTTTGCCTTGAGTTTTCTCTTTCCAACCAGGAAATTCTTCATATATTGGCTCTAATTCTTTTTGTATTGAATGTGATGCGGGTAAATAATCATACATTTTTCCGCCATACTTATAACCAGTGCCTATTTTAATAGTATCAAAAGAATCAAGAATATCTAATTTGGTTAATACAATGCTTGAAACTCCAGAGAGTTGTACGGCCTGGCGCACTAAAACTGCGTCAAACCATCCGCAGCGCCTTCTTCTATTGCTTACTGTTCCAAGTTCCTTACCTATAGAAAATAAGCTGTCTCCAATCTCGTTATTTTGTTCAGTAGGAAATGGACCATTACCCACTCTTGTTGTATACGCTTTTGCTACACCAATAATGTGAGCATTGTAGGATAATCCTGAGCCTGTTATCGCTTGCGATGCTACGGTATTACTTGAAGTAACAAAAGGGTAAGTTCCGTGGTCGATATCTAAAAATGCGCCTTGAGCGCCTTCAAATATTATTTTCTTACCTTCTTTCATAAAATCATTTAATATCTTCCACACAGGTTTTTTATATAAAAGAATTTTTTCTGAAATCTCTTGAATTTCCTTTAATATTTCTTCTTTTTTAACTACCTGGTAGTTAAGTCCTTTTCTGATAGCATTATGGTAACTCAGGAGAGCATCCACTCTTTGATTCAGCTCATCTGTGTTTTCTAAGTCACAAAGGCGTATAGCTCTCCTGCCAACTTTATCTTCATAACATGGCCCTATCCCTTTGTTTGTTGTACCAATTTTGTGATTTCCGTTTAAATCTTCAAATAGCTTTTCCTTGTCCTTATGTACGCTAAGTATTAATGGACAGCTCTCGGATACCATCAAGTTGTTATAGTTTACGTCCACTCCTTTAACTTTCAATGACTCTATTTCTGAGACTAGAGCATGTGAATCAAGAGCAACACCGTTTCCTATAATAGATATTTTGTCCGCTCTCAAAACAGCAGAGGGCAGTAAATTTAATTTATAAACCTCATCATCTATTACTATAGTGTGCCCTGCATTATTTCCTCCCTGAAATCTCACAACTACATCTGCATTCTCAGAAAGATAATCTACTATTTTACCCTTGCCTTCGTCACCCCATTGCAGACCAACAATTACAATATTATTCATCACTATTTTCTAGATTAATACGTAAATATTAATGCAGCATGCTACAAATGAAAAGAGAAATCTACGCCTTTCCTATATCCCTAAAATAAAGAAATAGACTATCGACTTTTTTATATATTATAAAATTATTCATCATTATATGGTACAACTTACAGCATATTTATAGTAAGGTGTTAATTATGAAAGAGGCAAAGAAGAGTCCGGTAGTTAGATTAAAGGCCACAGCTAAAGAATTCAATTTTAGTAAATTAAGAGCAGATCAAGATAATAAATTAGCGAATTCCGGTGAAACAATGTTCTTAGATTTTCAAAGAATGAATTTTATTATTAATGAAAAAGAAATAGATAAAAATTTTATTATTGCATTTAAGGAAGGAGCTAAAGATTATAAAAATGAGATTTTTAACCGTGATAATTTTGATAACCTCTCTGAAGAAGGTAAAGCTTTTATGGAACCAGTACTTAAGGAGCTTGATCAAGATAGACTATCTGAAGTTTGGGAAAATCATTGTAATAGCCCTACAGTTGCTGATGAAAAAAAAATTGATGAATATAGAAAGGAATTTGAGAGATTTTATAACGCAGGGAGAAGCTCTTATCATCTATTCTCCAAAAAAGATTACCGTGCATTAGCAAAGGAAATTTTCAAGGAAATGTTCAGGTACGCTGGGGCAGAAGTTCCAAGTAATGCTATTTTAGAAGAGCTAGTCACCAATTGTAATCAAGCAGGGTATGAAGCTGGTATATTTAATGAATCTCATGCAGCACTCAGTAGTTGTAGCTTGATTCCACATAGTCCTAAAAAAGCGCTAAACATTTACTGCACTGATCACAACCACATAAAAGTGAAGTCTGATATGGCAATGCCTATAACCACGCTTAACAATCCGAAAGAGAAAATATGTGACCTATCCAGCTCATTAGAATTCACACTTGAATCTCAAGATAGCAAAAATGGTATAATATATAAAGAAGGTAAGTTATCACTTACTATTCCTGAAGAGCTAAAAAACTATAAAGATAATGGCAAGAGCTTGTTTGACATTATTAAAGAATATTTTCAGAAATTCTGTGCAGAACTAGGATTTAAATATGAGACAAAAATACAAATAGAGCATGACTTAGGTACTCAAATCAAAGTAAATAACTATTTAGATGGTACGATATCAACCATAGGATCAGATGCAAATGAAGAATTTATTAATCTTTTAAGCAAAAACCTCAGAGAGAAGTTATTGGAATCAGGAGTTGCTCTAGGAGGTGAAGATGTTGATGATATTATTGAAGTCAGAGTATCTGCAGTTATGGATCTACTGCGTGATTATACTAAATTGGAAGATAATAAAGAAAACAGAGAGTTATTAATAAGTGAAGTAGCAGATAATTTAGGGCTTTCCACTCAAGATAAAACAGCATCAGAAGTATTGATGGAATTAAACTCTTTACCTTCTTCGATAAAAGGTCAGGTTAATCATAATCAAGTGCAGTTTGTTGTAAATATTTTTACCAATTTAATTGTTGAAGGAAAAAGCGAAGTATACAAAGAAAAAAATGCAATTAATGCAATTGATGCAATTCATCAGAAGATAGATAAGGCAATTGTTGAGCAAGAAAAAAGAGCAACCAACAAACAAGATATAGAGAATGATAAATGGACAGATAAAATAAAAAAACAGAGATTATCTATGGAATCACATGGGCATTTGCATTAAAGATACTGTGTACAGAGGCGTAGTATGCTCAATTTTCGTCTTTCATTTAAAGCACTCACATTGACCAAACACACTCAATCCAAAGCGTTTGTAGATTCGATATCTTGAGTAACTTGACGCAGAGAGAATTGTATACCTTAGTCAACTTTTCTAGCGGTATCCATAAGGTAAATCATTATTTGAGTGTTACACCCAAGCCCTCTTTATTTTCCTCTGTTATCAAGCTAAAAATACCATTTGCTTTCATTATGTATACGAAACTATTATGCTTGCAAGAAAAAAAACCCTAAAAAACTGGAAAAGAGAATAGGAATTTGACATAAGCTATTCCCAAATTTTCAATGTTCATATGGTTATAAGCAGTACAGCTATTAATCATCCATTATTGATATACCTGAATTATTCTCAGTAAATAAATCAAGTATAATGTTAGGTACTCTACCATCAACTATGTGAACAACCCCTGCACATTCTTCTACCATTTTAGTATATGACATAAGCCTTTCAACAAATTTTTCTCCTTTAATTTTTCCACAATCAATCGATTCTTTTAAATTTTTAATCAAGACTCTTCCATTGCCAACTTTGTTTATTTCTTCATCTGTATCACTCAAGATTATCATTTTAGATGCGTAAACTGCAAGTGCAATTGCACTTGCAGTGCTATCAGTATCAATATGATATGTTTCTCCATTTTTTCCATAACCGATAGGTGCAATAACTGGTATAGAATCTGATTCTTCAATAAAGAATAATATATCAGGATTGATTTCAGTTGGTCTACCGATAAATCCCATGTCTAGTATTTTTTCAATATTATTTAATCTATTTTCCCTAAGCGTAGTGCTTATCTTTTCAGCTTTTATGAGGTTGCCGTCTTTTCCACATAGTCCAATGGCTGAACCACCAGCAGAATTTATATGCTGAACAATTTTTTTATTAATTGAACCACACAGTGCCATTTCAATGATTTTCATAGTGCTTTTGTCTGTAAGTCTGACACCATTTATAAACTTATCATTCATACCTAGCATTTTTAACACTAAGTTAATTTCATATTCTCCGTCATGAACTACCACCGGATTTATACCAAGCTGTTTCAACAGAACAACATTATGCGCAAAAGCACTAAGCAGCGTTTCATCTGAGATTATTACACTGCTGCATTTGATGATAAAAGTTTCGCCTACAAATTTAGGTATGTTAGACAGAACTTCAAATAATATTTCTGTTTTTTCCTTCAATGGCATCTTACCATTTAAAGATTCATCACTTTTCATTTTTTTATCTTGTAAATTTGAAAAACTCATCTCTTACCTTGGTGATTTTATGCTTAACACGAATGCTTATTTGATGAATTGATACATGTTCATTATTAACCCACTTTTGAGTATTTTCTAGAATAGCATCTAGACTTTCCTGATTCACTTTATCTATTTTTGTTAGCACAATATTAAAGTTAATATTATTACATATTAACCAATAAACAAAGTCTTTGTCTATTTCTTTTAATCCTACCTTGCTATCTATAAGCACAAACACTCTTTTTAGATTTCTCCTGTGAATTAGATAGTACTCAATTAGGTTTAAGTATTGTACTGCTTCTTCCTTGCTTGCACAAGAATAGCCATAACCCGGTAGGTCGACAATCCTAAACTTATCATTGTACATAGAGTAAAAATTTATTTGTCTAGTGCATCCAGGTTTAGAAGAAACTCTTGCAGCTTTTTTGCTGTTTATCAGCAAGTTGATTAAACTTGATTTTCCTACGTTTGATCTACCAGCAAATGCAATCTCTGGAGCCGACTCATCTGGTAATGATTTTTTGTCTGAAGCTCCAAATATGAAGCTGCAGATTGATGTTATCTGTTTTGCCATTATACTTAGGTAGAAATATTCGAGACAATTATAGTGTTATTGCTTGATATAAGAAATTTTTTATTTCAGTATATATTACTTACTTAAACAGCTGAAAACTAGACCTGTACTATATGGATATAGAGAATAATTTACAAGACTTAAAAAAAAAGTTTTCTGATGTAGAGAGAAATCTGGAAAACCCTACCAATTTGAGTCAAAAAGAATTCGTTAGTTTTTCAAAGGAATACTCTGAACTCAGACCAATTATCGAGATAATCGATGAATATAATATATTAAAAGAGGAAATTTCAGATTTAGAAGAAATCATGAAAGATGAGAACAGCGATGGTGATATAAAAGAGTTAGCAAAAGAAGAACTTCTTGAGAAGCAAAAGATACTATTACCGAAAGTAAAAGCAAAACTAAAGTTGGCATTATTACCCAAAGATGAAGATGACTCAAGAAATGCAATATTAGAAATTAGAGCAGGCACAGGCGGAGAAGAAGCAGCATTATTTGCAGCGATGTTATTTCGTATGTATCAAAAATATGCAGAAAGAAGAAATTGGAAGTTTGAGCCAATAAGTATTTCTAATACAGGTATAGGTGGCTATAAGGAAGCTTCTGCACTCATTAATGGAACAGAAGTTTTTGCAAGACTGAAATTTGAGTCAGGGGTGCACAGAGTACAAAGAGTGCCAGAAACTGAATCCTCAGGAAGATTGCACACTTCCGCAGCTACTGTTGCAATATTACCTGAAGTAGAAGAGGTTGACTTTGAAATAGAAGAAAAAGATTTACGCATAGATGTTTATAGATCCAGTGGTCCTGGAGGGCAATCAGTGAATACAACTGACAGCGCAGTAAGGGTCACCCACTTGCCAACAGGGATAGTTGTAATACAGCAAGATGAAAAATCGCAGCACAAAAATAAGGCTAAAGCGCTCAAAGTGTTGAGAGCAAGGCTATACGAAATTGAAAGACAAAAAAAAGAAATGGAAAGGTCAACAATGAGGAAAAGCCAAATTGGTTCTGGAGATCGCTCTGAACGTATAAGAACTTATAACTTTCCACAATCAAGAATAACAGATCATAGAATTAATCTCACTTCACATCGACTAGAACAGATTATAAAAGAAGGTGAACTAGATGAATTTATTGAGGCATTGATTTCACGAAATGAAGCAGAAAGGTTGACTGGAGGGGGTAATGTTACTTTTTGATGGAAATTTGAAACAAAGCATAGGTATCAGGTTAAAAAGAAGTAAAGTTAGTTGTTCATAAGGTTGACAATTATTTAAATTTATGCTATAATTAGCAGCTCTATAACTTACAGAAACCATGGAAGTTGACTTTAATCAATATGTTAATAGTAACACCTTAGAGTTAAATAATCTATATGTATATATGGAAAAGCTAGTAAACTTTTTACAGAAAAAGCAAAATATTACAAGCTTGACTTTATCTAATTGTTATATTGATGCTCAGTGCGGAGAAGTTTTAAATGAAGCATTAGAGAATATTAATCTTCCAAATATTACTGAGTGTAAATTAACTTCTAGCATTATTGGCGCAGAAGGCTCAATAGCAATCACTAAATGTTAAAGAATGGTAACTTTCCAAATCTTATTAAACTTGATTTAATTTCTAATGATATTGATGTTGAAAGTGAAATAATATTAATGAGTGCGCTAAGAACCTGTCTTGAAAGGTAATGAAGAAAAGAGTATGATGAGGTAAGCAAAAAATAGGAGGGTAAGTTGTATCCAAGTGATATAAGTGACAAGGAATGGGAAATTTTAGAGCCCTATGTTGCACAAGGAGCGATAGGACGACCAAGAAAACATAACATAAGAACAATTATTAATGCAATAAGGTACATAATGAGGGGTGGTTGCCAGTGGAGAATGCTACCAAAAGATTTTCCTCCATGGAAAACGGTGTATGACTATTTTCTCAGGTGGCGTAATAATGGAAAATTGAAAAAAATACATGACATGCTAGTAAAAGAGGTAAGAAAAATGGTTGGCAAAAATGAAACACCTTCAGTAGGTATAATTGACAGTCAATCAGTGAAAACGACTCAAAAAGGGGATCAAGAGGATATGATGCCGGTAAAAAAATAAAGGGTAGAAAACGTCATATTATTGTAGATACACTAGGTCTTGTAATTACTGCAGAAGTACACAGCGCAAGCATTCAGGACCGTGATGGTGCTACCAATCTTTTTGTTCAAGCTAAATGCAAAGCTCCAACATTACGTAGGTTTTTTGCTGATCAAGGGTATAAAGGTAAATTACAAAATCGATGTTTGTTGGAAACTGGATGTTTGCTAACGATTACCAAGAAATTGGTTGATACAGGATTTCAAGTTATTCCTAAACGTTGGATTGTAGAACGAACCTTTGCCTGGCTTTCCAATTTTAGACGCATGAGCAAGGATTACGAACATTCTCCTCTTACTTCAAAAAACAATATCTTATTTAATATGATTACTTCTATGCTTACTAAATTAGCCAATTAACTCCTTTCAAGACAGGTTCTAAGGGGTGGTAGTTTTTCAAATATTAAAGAATTTAATTTACTTTATGACAACGTCTGCAACGAAGGCATAGCAGCATTACGTGAATCATAGAACAACAATATGCTTCCAAATCTTATTAAGTTTAGTTTTCCCTTTAGTATTACTAATGATAACAAAGATATGGAAATGTCAAGCGAATACCTATTCGGTTAATAGCATCATATAGAAAAAGGCAAGTTACATTTATTTGTTGCTGCTCATAGAACATCCAAATTCAACTATAGACCTGCTAAAAGGTGTAGGAAATCTTACTGCTATTGACATTATTGCGAATACACCTACGACAATGTTGCAAATTTTTATTTTCCTTTCCATTATGTCCAGAAGAGTTCGGTAGCTCTTTTACGCGAAATACCACATTTACGTCCTCAAGGTTAATTTCAATTCTCTTGACCAATGTTCTGATAATATCACGTTTAGTTAACCAGTCTGCGTTATCAAGGTTTAACGTAATATTGGAAGAAAAGTCTTCTAAATTGGCCACAACCAGAGTTACCTCCTGTTCTAATTCCTTTTGATAAAATATCTTTTTCTTCTCTTCTTTAATTGTTTTTAAGCTTTGTTTCATTGCTTTAATTCGTGGTTCAAATTCCTCTTGATTGATATATTCTTGAGCATAACTATCGATAAGTCTAGCAATACCACGTTTTAATTTATTTTCTTGTTTCTCTAGCAGGTCACTTTTTTGATCCAATGATGATTTTTTTAGTTCTGAAAGCCTACGCTTGTATTCTTCTAAAATCCTGTTTGGATTTTTCAATAACTGCTTAACCTCTTCCCACACAGCTGTTTCTAATGCATCTGAGCGAATGGGTTTATTGTCACAAATCTTATTACCACCAAAACGGTAAGAATCTTTACCACTACAACGGTAATATGCATAATGACCACCTTCTTCTTCTCGTCTACTTCTCATGCAAGTTCCGTAACATCCGTAATTACAACGCTTACATATGACTAAACCTTGTAGTAAGTACTTTGCTCCTCTTTTTCTTGTCCTTGCTACTTTTCTATTTTCAGCTAATTGTTCTTGAACAATATCAAATATATCTTCATCTACTATATTTGGCACTTTAATATAAATCCAATTTGCTTTTTCAACAGGATAGACAGAGTGGTTACTTTTTGGCTGCTCACAAGAGCCTTTCTGTGGTCTTACTTGCTTTAATCTTACTCCTAACCTTCTTCTACCAAAAGCTGCTTGTCCTTTGTAAGCAGGGTTTTTCAACATACTCCAAATTGTACCTTTATTCCAGCGTTCTTTTCCTTTTTGTGTCTTAATGGACATAGTATTTAGCCGACGACATACTTCCCCAATACTTGTTCTTTCTCTGCCTATCCACAAAAATACTTTACGAACGACATCAGCTTCTTTTTCGTTAATCTCAAATAAAGCTTGTCCTCCTCCCATATGCTTATCTATATAACGATAACCATAAGGAGCTCCTCCCATTACATTTACATAGCCTTTGTTAGCTGCATAGATTTTACCACGACGACTTCGTTCCATAATTTTCGCACGTTCATATTCTGCTATCATACCTTGCATTTGTAACAGTAATTGAGATTCTGGGTTACCGTTAATCTCATAATTTAAAAAAACCACTTTTGCTCCTGCTTTTTCAAATTCTTCAATCAGCACCATTTGATATGCATATTTTCTAGATAAACGATCAGGAGAATGAATGTAAATCTTATCAATTTTACCTTCTGTTACTTTATCACGTAATTTTTCTAAATCAGGGCGGACTAAATGAGATCCACTGTAGCCGTTATCAATAAATTTATACTCACTTAACAATCTGTATCCGTCCAGATTAATTTGCTTCTCTAAAGCTGCAATTTGACTTTCTATCGTATTTCCTTCTACTTGTTTCCCCGAAGAAACTCTCGCATATAAACATACTGTTACCATTTGACCCTCCTTGAATCCCATTTTTATGTTTTAAGTTTTTTTGACTTATTTCCTTTGACACTACCTTTTCATAAGCATCTGATAAGCATTGTTCTGCTAACCGATTAGGTTCATAGCTACAGCTAATTTGGATAGCTAATCTCTTGTTTCTCATGACTTTTCCTTGAAATAATATGTTCATATCATTCCTTAAAGCCGATGGTTAATTGATTATTAGCGCTATAAGTAAATCGGACTCTTGGTTCTGGACACAGAAGTTTTCGAGAAATGGTTTTCTCTAGTTTTATTTTTATGTTTTTTGCAACATTGTCGGTAGTGTAAACAGACTCCTATTGGTGAAAGCGTTAGTAGTGACGACAACGGTTTAGCACTTGAAACTACGTTTGATACTTCTTCCTACTCCGAAATAAATTACGACGGGGCAGCTAATGAAGTTGATAACCAAACTTTAGAAAGCCTGCAAACTCAAGTTCAGTTGAAAGATAGCCAAATTCGGAAGTTAGAAAAGCCAGGTAAAGAATTAAAACATGTTGAGAAAGAACTAGAAAAATCAAAGAGTGACGTAGCTGGACATGAGACTCGGTTAGAAATAGTTGATAAGCTCAGTAAAGAGAATCAATCACTAAAGCAAAAAATAAAAGATCTGGAAAACGAGAATACAACACTTAATAGTGAATTAAGCAAAACCAAAGCAAATAAAGTATTACTAGAAAAAACAGAAAAAGGACAACTATCTTTCTTAAAAATTGCTTCTGTAAACTTTGCAATCATGTTGACAGTAGGTGTTGCCTTTAGTATAGCCTTCCAATTACCAATTCTATTGATGATTGCAACTTCTGTGATGTCTTCATTGATAGTCGGTGGAGTTACATACGCACTATCACCGCAACCTACTGAATTAAAAGAAGTAAGTATTCAATGCTCAATGCAACATGATGCTTGTAAAACTTAACTTGTGCGCTTCCTGGTAATTTTGATATAGTTATTTCAGTTGCAATCTACAGGTTTACAAATGGCAATCTTAAGTGTAAGAGAAGCTTTATGCACAGCGATCAGAGAAGAAATGCAAAATGACCCTGATATATTTATCATGGGTGAAGAAGTTGCAGAGTATGATGGTGCTTATAAAGTAACGAAAGGATTACTGAAAGAGTTCGGAGAAAATAGGGTAGTTGATACACCCATTACTGAACATGGATTTGCTGGTCTTGCTGTTGGAGCAGCATTTGCTGGACTGAGGCCAATAGTAGAGTTTATGACTTTTAATTTTTCTATGCAGGCTATCGACCAAATTGTGAATTCCGCAGCAAAAACAAATTATATGTCGGGTGGACAACTTGGATGCCCTATAGTATTTCGTGGACCAAATGGTGCTGCAGCAAGAGTTGCAGCACAACATTCTCAGTGCTTTGCATCTTGGTATTCGCATGTTCCAGGGTTGAAAGTAATAGCACCTTACTTTGCCTCCGATTGCAGAGGTCTGCTTAAAGCTGCAATTCGTGACCCTAATCCGGTAATATTTCTAGAAAACGAGATCGCTTATGGACATGATCATGAAGTTCCTGACTCTGAGCTATCAAATAAAGATTATCTACTTGAGATAGGCAAAGCTGCTGTTATACGGGAAGGAAAGGATGTAACTATCACTGCTTTTTCATTGAAACTAATGGATGCGTTAAATGCAGCAGATTTACTCTCTAGTGAAGGAATAGAAGCTGAAGTTATCGACCTCAGAACCTTAAGACCACTTGACACTGAAACAGTTATTAACTCTATTAAGAAGACCAATAGATTAGTAAGCATAGAAGAGGGTTGGCCATTTGCAGGAATAGGAGCAGAACTCTCAGCCATGGTTATGGAACAAGGATTTGACTACCTTGACGCTCCGGTTGTACGGGTAACCGGCAAGGATGTCCCCTTACCTTATGCTGCAAACCTAGAAAAGAAAGCATTACCACAAGTGGAAGATATAGTTGAAGCTGTGCACCAAGTCTGCTTTAGAAAGAAATAGTCCTATTGACTCTTTTTTTTATCTCCCGTTCCACATTCTTCCATAAAAGAGGCATTTGTAGAGTTTATACCACCCATTACTTTTATGACAATAGTTTTAGCACCAAAAAACACAGCGCAAAATACACCGAGGGCGAAAAGAGCAGGCCACGGCATTCTACCAAATATCGCAAGTAAAGCTGCTCCTATTATCACTACGGTCATAAGCGGTCCACCTATTCCCCAAACGTAGCCAATAATATTACATATTACTTGAGCAGTTGTATCGTCATTAGAGTTAGCAGCACTTCCAACATGAGAAAAAGAAATAAATAATACTATAAGTAGAATACAAAAAACCTTTCTAATTGTAGGGTTCATCCCTATACCTTAAGTTTAAATATTATAATTATATCTAAAATAGTATAATTTTCAGTAAAACTAGCATTGTGATTTATACAATATTGCATAGCAAATGATGTCTATTGGTTATCAATCACTGTCAATTACTTGAGAGCTTATTTCGACTTTCGAAAAAGAGCAATAACACCCATGAGTAAAATTTCACATTACCACTTTTATGTGTTATGATAAGCTTAAATTTATAAAGAAAATAAAATTGAAAGAATTGAGAGAGAACCGGATAGCAAGAACGAGAAAGTTTTTATCTTCACTGTTTTTTTTGCTACTAATTGCGCTATCAATACGTAGTTTTTTATTTGAGCCATTTCATATTCCTTCTGGTTCAATGAAAAGCACTCTACTTGAGGGAGATTATATTTTTACTAGTAAATATTCATATGGTTATAGTAAACACTCTTTTCCATTTTCTCCAAACATCTTTAGCGGTAGAATCTTTTATACCCCTCCGGAGCGTGGTGATATAATAGTTTTCAAGCCTACAAGAAATGACAGCATTAGATTTGTTAAGCGGGTAATAGGAATACCGGGCGATAAAGTGCAAATGATAGAGGGGGAGTTATATTTAAATGATCAGAAAGTAAAGCGAAGACAAATTGAAAATTTTTTTGATTATGAGTCAAAGCGTAATATAGCAAGATACATCGAAACACTCCCGAGCGGCAAGGAGCATGAAATTCTAATAGATAATCTTTCTAATAAGTTATCATACAATACTCCAGTTTATTATCTGCCTGATGATCAATTTTTTGTTATGGGAGACAATAGAAATAATTCTTTTGATAGCAGATTTTCTGAAATTGGGTTAATACCAACTGAAAATATAGTTGGACGCGTAAGCATGGTTGGTTTATCGTTTAAATTAGGCAAAGTTGATTGGTTGCCGTTTGATTTTAGGTTACCTATTGCTCTGAGATTTGACAGGGTACTTCACAAAGTTGTATGAACTCTATCTGTCTGCTGATTCGCATAATTCTAAAGCAGAGTTTTCTAACTCAGAGATAGCATTATTAATGTTGTCTAAGTCATTTTCCTGTAAAGCGTCTTTTGCGTTCTGTAGTAAAATTTTTAACTTTTGCTCAGTGGAAACATTTTCAACTAGATGTATGAGCTTGTTACCGTTAATTTTAGCCTCTGCAAGGGAACGAGCCTTCATGTCTTCATCAAAGTTACTTACTGACTGATTGACCATATCTTGAATATCTTCTTCACTTAAGCCAGAGCTTGAATTTATTTCAACTGTCTGTTCGACTCCAGTAGTTTTTTCTCTTGCAGTGACAGTCAATATTCCATCAATGCTAACTGTAAATCCTATTTCAACTTTTGCAGAACCTGCAGGCAATTGTGGTATACCTTTGAGTTCAAATCGTGCTAGAGATTTATTATCTTTTATCATTTCACGTTCTCCTTGACAAACGTGAATTTTCATTGCTGTTTGCCCGTTAGCGTAAGTTGTAAACTCTTTTATTTCTGAAACTGGTAGTGGTGTATTTCTTGGTATAATTTTTTCAACTATTCCCCCCATAGTTTCTATGCCAAGTGATAAAGGCAGCACATCAAGGAGAATATTCCTATCTTTTGAGTTTGAAGTTAAATAATGAGCCTGCAAAGCTGCCCCATTGGCAACTGCTTTGTCCGGATCCACATCATTCAGCACTTTATTGCCAAAGAGTTTGATTAGTGAATTTTGCACTAATGGCACTCTAGTTGCGCCACCAACTAAAATTACCCCTTTTATATCATCGATTTTAAGATCTATGTTGCTTATAGTACGAGTAACTATATTTATAGTCTTATTAACCAAAGGACTGATTGCTTGCTCGAATTCTTCTTTGGTAATTTTGCACTTAAATAATTCACCATTGATGCTGAATTCAAAAGTGCCAGAGGTATCTTCACTTAGGTACTCTTTTATAGCACGTATATTGCAGATACCAGTTTTAGTGTATGAATGTTGTAATTTGTAGGTAGTTGTATCAGATGGTGCAGTGCTTGACACTGGAATCCAGTTCTTATTATATAACTTTCTGGTGTGTTCACTTGCAATCAAACTTTCTGGATCCCAGACTGGGATGACACTAGAGCATTTTTTATTTAAACCTACCTGTTCTCTATACTTTTTAAGCACGATTAAACTAAGTAGATGATCAAAATCATCACCACCAAGTTTAGTATCACCACCAACTGCAAGAACTTGAAACACTCCTTGATGTAATTTTAATATTGAAATGTCAAATGTTCCACCACCGAGGTCATAAACTGCATATATGCCACTGTTATTGTTCTTTCCAATGGAGTAAGAAAGTGCTGCAGCGGTTGGTTCATTAATGAGGCGAAGAACATCTATGCCAGCTAATTTTGCTGCATATTTGGTTGCGTTACGTGCTGAATCATCAAAATAAGCTGGTACAGTAATCACTGCTTTGTTAACTTTCATCCCTGTGAATTTTTTTACCCTCTTGCATAGAGTTTTTAGTATCTCAGCAGAGATCTCAATAGGAGTGAGATACTTTTCTTCTGAGCATTTTACCCTAATAACTTTTTCACTTTCGTTATCTATTTCACAATTGATACCTTCTTTATGCAAGTCTTTAACACTTTTACCCATTAAGCGTTTTATAGAGCAGATAGCGTTTTCGCCAACATCGTAGCCTACTTTTAGTACATCCTTTTCATATGAAATGACAGAAGGTAATAGTTCACGACCTTGCTCATCTTTAAATATTTCTACATTGCCAGCTTTATTTACCATGGCAATTAAAGAGTTAGTAGTTCCAAGATCTATACCAAAAACTACCTCATTTGAACTTGGTTCAGAAATTTGAACTGGCCGCATTTTCCTTTATCTCCTCAAATGACTTATATAAATATCTCAATCTAAAAACTTGCGTAGCAGCTTCATCAAAATTTTTTGTAGCAAAAGCATTAATTAGGTTTTTAGTACAATCTTTTACCTTTTCATCAATCATCCTACTTGCAAATTGTAAATCATCGCAGTCTAGAAAGTATTCTCTTATTTCCATTGATTCATTTAATATTTCAGGATCAAGATGCTCTTTTTTGCTTTGTACGTCAAAAAGATCCAACAAATGTTCGGCACGCTTTAGCGGTGACTTCAGTACCTGATAAGCTTTGTTGATATTTTCCATATTTTTGGACTCTCTTTCATTTATATCAGTTTTGCTTAGCTCAATATATTTTTTCTCCAGCTCATCAAAGCTGATGTTAAAAGCCGGTTCAATTCCAAATAATGTGAAATGGTTGCTAGACATGAAAACTCTCTCCACAACCACATTTTCCTTTCTCATTAGGATTTTTGAAAATAAAACCTGATGAGAATTTTTCCTCTACATAATCCATTTCAGAGCCAAGGATAAACATGATAGATTTTGGATCGATCAGCACCTTGACTTTTTGATCATCACTGCAGCTTTCTTCAATTACCGACTCCAAAGGACGAACATCATATGCATATTCAATATCATATTTTAAACCAGAGCATCCTTTTTGCTTAATTAGAACTCTTATTCCTATTGCTTCTTCAAGGTTAGCATGCTTCTTTTTGTCCAATAAAAACCTTACCCTCTCTACTGCATTTGCAGTTAGAGTGATAGGTTTTTTAACAGAATTTACTCCTTGAAATTCACTCATATTCCTCAATGTTTTTGTTTATTTTGATAATCATGAATAGCAGCTTTTATAGCATCCTCAGCAAGTACTGAACAGTGTATCTTTACTGGCGGCAAAGACAATTCTTCCACTATTTGAGTATTCTTTATCTTTGTTACATTCTCAATAGTTTTTCCTTTGATCATTTCTGTAAGCAAAGAACTTGAAGCTATAGCAGAACCACAACCAAAAGTTTTAAATTTTGCGTCTTCAATAACACCTTTATCGTTGACCTTTATTTGCAGTTTCATTACATCTCCGCATGATGGTGCACCAACTAAACCAGTACCAACATTTGGATCATTTTTATCCAGAGAACCAACATTCCTTGGATTTTCGTAATGATCTAAAATTTTCTCATTATAACTCATAGATTACCCGTAAACCATTACTTACATTATAACATATTTAGGTTAAAAACTAAAGTAAAATACACTAGCAAGCGGTACATTTTACTCACAAAATATATAGGTTACGAGTGTATTTACTTTACAAATACATATAGTGCATGTCATTCTTTATATGGTAATTTTAGAAGGAGTATTTCTTGAGTTTATTCAGTAATCTTTATCAAGGACTATTAAAAACCTCCTCCCGTTTTAGTGATGGAGTAAAAAATATTTTTTCTGGCAAAAAAAAATTAGATCAGTCGCTTTTAGATGATCTGGAAGAGCTGCTGATCAGCATGGACATAGGTCATAAAACTTCTAGATTGCTTATTGATAAGCTCGCAAGTATCAAATTTGAATCAGAAGTTGAGCATAGCGTTATCACACAGCAGTTAATGAGCGAAATAGAGTCGATATTAAACCCTGTAGTGCAGCCGCTCATTTTGAATAAAAAACCACACATAATAATGGTGTGCGGAGTGAATGGTAATGGAAAAACTACAACTATAGGTAAACTTGCCTATAAATATAAGGAAAAAGGGAAATCCGTTATGCTTGTTGCGTGCGACACATTCAGAGCTGCTGCTAGTGAACAGCTAAATATTTGGGCAGAACGTTCTGATTGCTCTATTGTTACTGGAGAGCACGGTAGCGATTCTGCAAGTGTGGCATATAGAGCTGTAAATCAAGCGATAAAAGATAGCGTTGATGTTGTTTTAATTGATACAGCGGGAAGGCTACAAAACAATGTAAATCTCATGCAAGAGCTGTCAAAAATACATAGAACGATAAAGAAATTGGATGATACTGCTCCTCATGATGTTATTTTAGTTCTTGATGCAACTACTGGCCAAAATGCTTATAGCCAATTAGAGGTCTTTAGTAAAATGGTTGGTGTTACCGGGTTAATTGTAACAAAGCTAGATGGTACTGCCAAAGGTGGAGTAGTGATTGGGCTTGCAGAAGCTTATAAGGTGAAATTACACGCTATAGGAATTGGTGAAAGTATAGAAGACCTGAGGGAATTTACTGGCAAAGAGTTTGCTGAAGCGCTGTTTAAATGTGATTGAAGATCTCTTTAATTTTCTAATATGACCAAGCTTAATTATCATGAGAAGCCGTTTTTAGATGGTATCATTCCAGTACTTCCTATTTGAGTAGCCTTTTCTTGTCATCCCAGTCTGGGATCCAGATTGCAAGTGGGTTGGGTGAGCCGTTAACGTATAAAAATTACTTCCGCATATTTTCAATCTCATTATAATTACAAATAGAGATATTTTAAGAGCTCAAAATCTATCTTTAGTCTGCAGACTTTTTAATCAAACTTATTAAAAAATGTATTCTTCAGTGTATATCTGTCGTATGTGCACTGCATTTTTTTCTAACTCTTTTTTACACAGGAGGATTTTATGTCCAGAATTCCAGATACTTGACCTTTACTTTAGCTAAAAACCAACTGGTACCTATGGTTTTAGAAAGTGTAGGAAATAGAAACGTTTCTGTTTTTTGAGTAATTAAAAACCACTTCAGCTTGTCACTCATGCCTAAAAAGTTATTATATTAATGTAATATTGATACTTGTATACCAACATAAATATATTTTAAAAATTTAAGGAGTATATTATGACAATGTCTACCACAAATTAGTGAGAAATTAGCAGCTAGCGCAAAAAGTCTCTTTGATGAGAGCGAAAAATTATTGCTTATAGCAGAGGAAATATATAATCAAGATCCAATGAATTTTTAATTACAGTAAAAACAGTAAAAAAAGAAGCCAGTGTCACCTACTCAGATGACATTATGGAAGCTGGGATAACATCCTTCCCACAAGCAAAATGTTCATGCAGATAATATTTAACTGTGATTGAAGATCTCTTTTAACTCTTTTATATGACCAAGCTTAATTATCTCAATATCATGAGAAGAATAATTGCCATTTTTAGGCATAATCGCTTTTTTAAATCCTAATTTTTGTGCTTCCCTTAGCCTGAGATCAGCATGCGAAACATTCCTAATTTCTCCTGAAAGTGCAACTTCACCGCAGATTATTGAAGAAGTTGGTAGCGGTAAATTTACTAAACTTGAAATAAGGGAAGCAGCAACAGCAAGATCAGCTGATGGTTCCTGTATTTTGAGTCCTCCTGCAATGTTTAGGTATACTTCTTTATCATGCAAAAACATTTTACAACGAGCACTTAGAACCGCGATTATCATAGCTAATCTATTAATATCCCAACCAACTACTGCTCTTCTTGGAGTTGCCATATTAGTCCTTGCTATTAATGCTTGCACTTCCATTAAGATTGGTCTTGAGCCTTCAACTCCTGCAAATACGGCGCTGCCAACTACTTCTCTATCATGTACGGTCAAGAATAATGATGATGGATTATCAACAGGCATGAGTCCTGCTTTAGACATCTCAAAAACACCAATTTCATTTGCAGGGCCAAATCTATTTTTAATAGTACGTAAAATGCGATATTGATTACTATTTTCACCCTCAAAATATAGTACTGTATCTACCATATGCTCCAGGGTTTTAGGTCCCGCTATTTGTCCATCTTTCGTTATATGGCCAACTATTAAGAGAGAAACACCATATTGCTTTGCAAGAACAGTCAATTCATGAGCGCAGGTACGGACTTGAGTTACAGTTCCTGGTGCTGATGTGACTTTGCTATCATACATAGTTTGTATAGAATCAATTATCAAGAACTTAATACTTTTATTTTTCCTTATTGTTGCTACTACATCAGTTAAAGATACTGTAGATAAAAGCTTAATTTTAGGTTCATTTATCTTAAGACGCTTTGCTCTGAGGCTCACTTGCTCTAAAGATTCCTCGCCAGATACATAAAGACATTCAAAAGAGGAAAGTTGTACAACATTAGCTGCAATCCTAAGCAAAAGAGTAGATTTTCCAATTCCAGGTTCACCACCAATTAAAATGCTAGCACCTTGAACGATACCTCCACCAAAAACTCTATCTAACTCTTCTATTCCTGTTAAAAAACGATCGGGGGTAATAATTTCACTATCTGATAACGCTTTTATTGAAATTGGTGCAGATGTACTTCTCGTTTCTGTTTTTAGTACTATTTCTTCGACAACCGTATCCCAACTGTCACATGCAATACACCTTCCTACCCACCTTCCAGTGCTATGACCGCAGAATTGACATACGTATGCAGTTTTCATAAAAGCCAAAATTATAATTGTAATAAAAATTAGCTAAATAAGTGAAATAAATTTAAATAGAGAAAATTACCAATCACACTTTTTATCTTGTGGTTTTATTTGCAATATTGCTACTAAGCTGACTAATAAGCAAAAAATTACATAAAGCCCAGCAGCAAAGTCTATTTTAGGAAACATTATAGTAAACCCAGTGCATATCATAGGAGTAAATCCACCATGCAGGGCATAAGAAATGTTACGTGATAAACTCACACCACTAAATCTAACATTAGTAGGAAAAAGCTCAGCAGTAACTATCCCTATAGGATTAATACCCCTCTCGATTATAGAAAGAGCCATCACACTCAACATAATTATTAGATAGCTTTTATAGTAATATGCAATAGATAACATAGGACAACATAATACCATTGTTATCACTATAAATAAGATTGCAGTGCGTTCTCTTCCTACTTTATCAGCTAAAATTCCAAGCACTATTGAAGATATCGGCATTAATATACTGGTTATAATGAGTACAACTTCGTTGACATACGTTGTTACATAAGTTTCAACAGACACTATTTCTTTTGCAATTGTTCTAAGAAATATGGTAAATCCAACAGCAACATTAACAGGTACAGATATTAAAATGGCAAGTATCAGGGCTCTTTTATAGCGTTTTGTAAGCTCTATTATTGGTAAATTAGGTAAATTTCTTTGTTCTCGATTTTTTTCATACACTGGAGTTTCTCCTAGTGTATATATACTATATGCGCTTATTAATCCTAAAATGGCTGAAAAAATAAACGGCAGCCTCCAACCCCAAGCGTTAAAATCAGTGGTTTTTTTACAGATGATCACTGCAACCACAGAGAGCAATATGCCAATAGAGCGACCAAAACTTATTATTCCAAAAAACATTCCTAGTTTTTTCTTATTAGGTAAATGCTCTATGAGATAAACAGAGCTACCTCCTTGCTCAGCGCCAAGTGCAACCCCTTGTATCAGATGGATTGTAAGAAGCAACATAGTAGAGGTTATTCCTATTTTACTATAACTTGGAATAAACGCAACGAGACTAGAAGGAATCGATATTAGCAAGATAGCAATCGTTAACGCCATTCTCCTTCCATACCTATCACCAATGTGACCAAATACGAATGCACCAAGTGGTCTTACCATTGCACCCAGTCCTGCAATTCCAAACAATTGCAATATGCTGTAGTAGATATCTTTTGCATAACAAAATTCTCTACTAATTATATTAACCAGATCAATAAAGAGCATATGGTCATACCATATTGCGATTCTACAGAGTATTGTTGCAATCAATACTCTTGTTTGTTGATTGTACACTTAGTTTAATTTGTAAATGTCTACTTATTTTTATTTTGGCTGCTTTTTAGAACTTTGCAACTCAAGCGTATGGCTTATATGTAAATATTATTAAAATTGTAACTTGCATAACCAGCCAGTCTGGGATCAAATAAAAAAATCTGGTCATCCGCTGGAATGACATGGTGGAATGTCCTTCTTGTCATTCCAGTACTCCTTTTCTTGTCATCCCAGTGCTCCGACACTGGGATCCATTTTTCCATCATCAGAAACGTTGATTACTTTTATACTCGTAAATTTAACTGGATCCCAGTGTCGGAGCACTGGGATGACACCTCTCTTAAATTACTTTAGCTACAAATATCAAGAAATTTACCAAGTAGAAAAAAGACAAAAGAAACCCCTTATTAGCTAGTTGTGACTCCTGAAAATTGGCCTGTCTTAAACAGCCCGTTTCAGCTTATATGGTTAAAAAACTGGAAGTTTTGTAAAGAAATAAGATGCACATAGTGCAAAAAATTAAAAATAAGACGACAACTGCGTTATGCTTTTGTCGTTTAATCTCCACAGACGAAGATAAATAGTATAGCGTTATCCTTATGGTAAGGGAGTTGGGAAAATTTGTAAAGTAGGCTCTTTCATTAGGTTTTTTGCTAACATTAAAACAATTCACTTAAAAAACTGAGAAGACCATTAAAATATTTTTTTACTTTTTATTCTATATATTTCAACATATTACCTTTAAGTACTAATAATTATGGCATTATTGATAGTTGAGTCGCCGGCAAAGGCAAAGACGATAGGTAAATATTTGAGTAAAGAATTTAAAGTGGCTGCATCCTTTGGCCACGTCAGAGATCTGCCAGCGAAGAATGGTTCTGTTGATCCTGATAATGACTTTGCCATGAAGTATGAGATTATTGAAAAAGCAGAAAAGTATGTAAAAGAGTTAGTCAAGGAAGCTAGTAAAACATCAGATATATACCTTGCAACAGATCCAGACAGAGAAGGGGAAGCAATAGCTTGGAATGTGATAGAGGCACTAAAGGAAAGAAAAGCAATCAATGATGAAAGCAACATTCATAGAGTAGTCTTTAACGAAATAACAAAAAGAGCAGTGCAAGAAGCTATAAAAAATCCACGTGAAATTAATATGGACTTAGTGCGTGCACAGCAAGCACGCAGAGCTTTGGATTATCTAGTTGGATTTAGCTTGTCACCGCTGCTGTGGACAAAATTGTCGGGAAGCAAATCTGCAGGGCGAGTGCAGTCTGTTGCATTAAAGCTTATATGCGAACGAGAGGATGAAATCAGTAAGTTTATAACACAGGAGTATTGGAGCATAAAGGCAGAAATGCAAAATAGCAAAGATGAGGCTTTTTTTGCTATGCTAAGCCACTATGACAATAAAAAGCTAGAAAAATTTGATATTAAGAATGAAGAAGAGGCAAAGAACTTAGTCAGGGAGATCGAGTCAAGGCAGTATGCTGTAAGCACAGTAGAACGCAAGCAAGTTAAGAGAAACCCGCTTCCTCCATTTATCACCTCAAGTCTTCAGCAAGATGCAGTGAATAAACTGTATTTTAATGTGAAAAATGTTATGCGAGTAGCGCAAAATTTATATGAAGGTATCAATATTGGTGGTGAAACCGTAGGGTTGATAACTTACATGCGTACAGATGGGTTTCATATTGCAGATGAGGCTATAAACTCAATCAGGGGATCAATTAAGTCATTATATGGTGATAAATATTTACCGCATTCTCCTCGTAAATATGTAAAAAAGGTCAAAAATGCTCAAGAAGCACATGAAGCAATCCGGCCAACTGATATTAATAGAACACCGGGTAGTATTAAGGATTACTTAACGCCAGAGCAATTTAAATTGTACGATTTAATCTGGAAAAGAACCATTGCAAGTCAAATGGAATCGGCGATTCTTGATCAAGTGGTAGTTGAAATTAGTTCTATTGACCAGAAAGTGATTCTGCGAGCAAGTGGATCAAGTATATTCTTTGATGGTTTTTATAAAGTTTATCAAGATAACATAGAAGCCGAAAATGAAGGCCTGCTACCTGCCATGAAGGAAGAGGAAGCGTGCAAGTTGATTTCTGTTGATCCGAAACAGCATTTTACTCAACCGCCACCTCGTTATAGTGAAGCGAGTATAGTAAAAAAAATGGAAGAAGTCGGTATAGGTCGCCCATCAACTTATGCAACAATTATTTCGGTATTACAAGATCGTGAATATGTTTCATTGGATAACAAAAGATTTATTCCAAGCAGCCGCGGTAAGATCGTGACTATATTTTTGGAAACTTTTTTTCAGCGTTGTGTAGAGTATGACTTTACAGCACAAATGGAAGAAAGGCTTGATTCAATCTCAAATGGACATGCAGATTGGAAAAAAGAACTAGGCTATTTTTGGGTGCCATTTTTTAATCATGTAAATTCTGTTAAGCAAATGACACATGATGAGATTTTTAGTGGTATTCATGATTTGGTAGTCAATTGGTTTTGCTCAGAGGAAGGAAAGGAAGAAATAGGTAAAAAATGTCCTAATTGCTCTGGTGGTATATTGAAATTAAATTTTGGAAAAGCCGGTGTGTTTCTTGGATGTTCTAACTATCCTGCATGCAATCATACAAAAGAAATTACGGGCAGTAATGACAATTCAGAATATCCAAAAAGTTTGGGTATAGATGATGTGACAGGCCAAGAGGTAATGATCAAAAAAGGTCCTTTTGGACTTTATCTGGAGTTTAATAGTGAGTCAGAAAAGAAAAAAAAGATTTCTGTACCAAAAGATATAAATGTTAATGATATTGATCTAAATACCGCCACTCGATTACTTTCCCTGCCGAAAATAATCGGAGAACACCCAGAAACTGGAAAGGAAGTAAAAATAGGTCTTGGACGATTTGGGTACTATATTCTCTATGATGGTCGATACTTTTCTCTTAAAAAAAGCTCTAAGGAGGTATTAGACACACAATTAAACGAAGCTATACAAATTATTGAGAGCAGCCCACGCAAAGAGCTAAAATCTCTTGGTTTTAATGAAAAGGGAAAAGAAGTTTTTATCTGCAACGGTAGGTACGGATTCTATATAAAATGCGGTAAAACAAACGTTGCTTTGGGCAAGAATGCAGATATTGAAAGTATAGATCTGAAGAAGGCTTTAGAGTTAATTAAGAATAAAAAGTAGACTTCTTGCATAACCATTCTTTATATGTTCTTTATTGTTGTTCCAGCGCTACACGCTGGAACTGAGAAAAAAAGAGCCTGAATTACAAGAAAGAAAATATTCAGATAACGAGAAAGTTGTCATCTGGTTAGCAGCTACAGTCGTGTGACGCAGACGTGCTAACAGGAAAATAGTCTCTATCAGAGTTAAGCTTTGCTGGCAAAATGAAAAGTAAGACCAGCTTCTATACCGTGTGTGTGAAACACTTGATTGCCTATACTGATACTTTCTTTGTGTAACTTCTGGTCCGATGGTTTTTGATTTTTATTCAATTCTAATATCTTTTTTCCATCTGAGTTTGCCTGTTGCTTTTCTTTCATTTCTCCTAACACCTCTGCTTCAAAATCAACATTACTACCAAGAACACCAAAACCTCTATATCCGATGTGCATATTTACATCTTCGTTTATACGATAATCAAAGCCAGCTTTCAATTGACCTGCAGGTCTTATTGACGATTTTTCAAACATCGTCATTCTTGTTCCACCAACTCCAATACCAACGTAAGGAGAAAAAGAAAAACTATCACTTTTCCAATAATGATAAACATTTGCCATTACAGATGCGTTTTCTACTTGGTCATGATTAATTACAGTTTTATACATATAAGTTTTTTTATTAGTACTCTCACCAACGTCTTTTAGATACGAAACAGTTACTTGATTACTTGATAAACCAATATTATCTACTTTTACAGAAGAGTACATCCCTTCCAATTCAGCTCTATAGCTATTATTGCCTAGTTCTCCTGTGTAACCAAACGTTACATTTGCAGCAAAAGGTGGGTTATAATCTCCTTTATACTTACTTATTAACTGACCTTCTGTTCTCTGAGAACCTGTCTTGAAAGGTAATGAAGAAAAGAGTATGATGAGGTAAGCAAAAAATAGGAGGGTAAGTTGTATCCAAGTGATATAAGTGACAAGGAATGGGAAATTTTAGAGCCCTATGTTGCACAAGGAGCGATAGGACGACCAAGAAAACATAACATAAGAACAATTATTAATGCAATAAGGTACATAATGAGGGGTGGTTGCCAGTGGAGAATGCTACCAAAAGATTTTCCTCCATGGAAAACGGTGTATGACTATTTTCTCAGGTGGCGTAATAATGGAAAATTGAAAAAAATACATGACATGCTAGTAAAAGAGGTAAGAAAAATGGTTGGCAAAAATGAAACACCTTCAGTAGGTATAATTGACAGTCAATCAGTGAAAACGACTCAAAAAGGGGATCAAGAGGATATGATGCCGGTAAAAAAATAAAGGGTAGAAAACGTCATATTATTGTAGATACACTAGGTCTTGTAATTACTGCAGAAGTACACAGCGCAAGCATTCAGGACCGTGATGGTGCTACCAATCTTTTTGTTCAAGCTAAATGCAAAGCTCCAACATTACGTAGGTTTTTTGCTGATCAAGGGTATAAAGGTAAATTACAAAATCGATGTTTGTTGGAAACTGGATGTTTGCTAACGATTACCAAGAAATTGGTTGATACAGGATTTCAAGTTATTCCTAAACGTTGGATTGTAGAACGAACCTTTGCCTGGCTTTCCAATTTTAGACGCATGAGCAAGGATTACGAACATTCTCCTCTTACTTCAAAAAACAATATCTTATTTAATATGATTACTTCTATGCTTACTAAATTAGCCAATTAACTCCTTTCAAGACAGGTTCTGAGCGTCTATGTCATTTATAGATACACGGTTATCATCTGTAGCATCTTTGCCTCCAATTTTTGCTTTCAACTTACCCAAGTTCAAATATTGACCGTAATATCCACCACCAAAGTAAAATCCTTCCGTTTCACTTGCAAAAGATTGTTGTGACAACAATAAAGCAAGTGCTGTAACTGCTAATGTTTTTTTACTCATCATGACTATTCCTCTAGTTAAAATAGCTAATCTAGTACTAATTAATTAAAAATGATTTAATATGAAAAAACTAATTATTTTCTAAGCTAAAAAATAGGTAAAATTAACCTCTATCCTCGATTTTATTGCCGTCTAGTTTGTCCTCATCTTCAAATTCATCATCATCGTCAAATTCATCCTTACTGTCTTCATCATCAAACTCATCATCGTCTTCCTCATCATCAAACCCATCACCACCTTCAAACTTATCATCAATATCCTCGTCTTCAAATCCATCTTCAATCTCTGGCTCATCGTATATTGCATCTTCAGTTTTAGCTTCAACAGGATAATCAGCAGCTTCAATAGCATTACTCTCTTCTTCATTACTAATCTTATCTTTGTTAGCAGCAGAAAAGACCTTGTTTGGATCATATGGCTCTTGTGTAGGCACACGTGTTGGTTTAATCAGCCTTCTTGTGAATGTGCTATCACTATAGTACAAAATTTTCTTTGACTTAATTGGATAAGTCGATTCTATCAAAATTATCTGATCATCACGTGGCAGCATAATAATTTCTTGAGGTAAGAGCAATGCTCTCTGTGTTTCAGAGATATGCAATGATCTTGATGCAGGATTCAAGTCTAAAAATTTAGGTTTGTTTAATGATTCTTGTTGTACAGTTTTGTTTCCTATAAGCTGAGATATCAAATTAGCCGTTTCAATATTATTGGCTGCAAAAGTTATTCTATAGGTTGAGTTTGATAAAAAGGAGTTCATTCCTGCTTCTTCATATATTCCTTTAAGCTGTTCAGTATCTTGAACAATTAAAAATAACCTTACTCGATAGCCACGAAAGTATGCGATACCCGTTTGAAATTGCTCCATTTTTCCAAGTGTTGGAAACTCATCCATTAAAAATAATACGCCGTAAGGCTCGTCATCCGATGGCAATTTTCTACATAAAAACTCAGTTGCCTGTTGGTAAAACACCTGCATTAAAGGCCTGAGCCTAGTTAAGTTATCAGGAGTTAAACCAACATAAACTGTAGTTTTCTTCTTTTTAAAATCCAAAATATTAAAATCACTTGATGCAGTTGCAGTATCGATCAATGGGTTTGCCCACAATTCAAGCGACGAGTTCATAGTTGACACAACACCTGATCTTTCTTTGTCAGCCTTTTGCAAAAAAGCTGCAATGTTCATATACGCTACCGGATGTATTATTTTACCCATTGTGTCCAAAACTACAGCAAGATTGTAAACTACGTCATCGCTACGCATCGTACGCACAACCTCACCAAAAGATTTAACTTTCTCTGGTGCAGCAAGTAAATATAGTACCACCCCAACAAATAAGCTTCTTGCTTCGTTTTGCCAAAAATCTTGTTCAGGCATGATTAGGTTAGCTATTTTTTGCACATCGTCAACCATCTGTCCAGGTTTTTCACTAATCCATTCCAGTGGATTATAACAATGGCTTACCCCATCTGGCTGCGCTGGGTTCCATACATATACTTTTTGTCCTTGTCGCTCTCGCCAACCACTTGTTATTTCATAGTTTTCTAATTTTATATCATGCACAATTACCGAATCATTCCAAAATAACAAATTAGGAATTACAAAACCAACACCTTTACCAGAGCCTGTAGGTGCAAAGAGCAATGCATGCTGAAACCCATCAGCAATAAAATATCCTCTCTTATCTTTACCAAGCAATAGACCTTTTTTGCTTCTTAATCCCGCTTTTCGTATGTCTTTCTCTGATGCCCACTGTGAATCTCCATGAAGTGATTCTTTCTTTTTAAATGGCCGCCACTCAATTAGTCTTTCTCTCACATTCCACAAAATAATCATCAAAACAATTTGAGGCAGTACAGAAGATACAACTAATTTAATTTTGAGCTCAAAGCTATATAGCTCTGGATGATGCCAACAATATTGTATATGATCAAAAATTGTCGGCCAGAGAGCTTGAGGAAAAGGTGTCAAGCTAGGATTAATTGCTCTAAAATCTACACCATCTGGACCGTCAACAAACAGGTAGAATAATATACCAGACAAATAGAAGCAAAATTCAAATATGCTAAAAGATACTACACCTCCTATGAGAATATTGCGTAGGTGATTTCCATTACTCATAAACTACTTTTTCTTAACTTACGTATAAATTTAAGCATTTTCATTTGAAGATCTAGTAAATAATATCTCAGAAATGCTTCTTTTGCCTCCACTGGTTCTTTTTAGCTGAATAACAATATCAATTACATTTCTAATGTATGGTATGATCTGATCTGGGGGAATTCCAAGATTTGCTTGCATAACCATAAGTTTTATTTGCTCAAGAGCCATTGCCGGACTATCCGCATGAAGAGTTGATATTGACCCTGGGTGGCCAGTGTTTATTGCCCTGAGAAAACTAAAAGCTTCCGCTCCACGGAGCTCACCAACTATTATTCTGTCTGGTCTTAAACGTAAGCACGCTTCTATCAAATCTTGAGTGGTTACTTTTGCTCTGCCCTGCCCTCCTTTAGAAGCAATTAAATGGACTTTATTGGGATGATCATTCAAAACTATCTCTCTTGCATCTTCAACAGTAATAATTCTTTCTTCAGATGGAATAGCACGCAAAGTAGCATTAGTAAAAGTGGTTTTACCAGTGGAAGTTCCACCACTAATTATGATATTTTTCTTACTTATTACAGCATATTCTAAAAACTCTTTTATTTTTTTTTGTTTCAGTAGCAAATCTAGGTGACGATCTACTGGATTATCGGTCACTCCTATAACAGTTTCAGAAAAAGCCCCCATTTTTTCATAATCATCCAATGCCAATTGCATAGAAGAAGGTTTACGAATTGAAATGACTACTTTATCAGGCTCACATGCTGGAGGAAACACTATCTGTATACGATAACCATTTGGTAATGTAGCTGAAAGCAGCGGTGTCTCTTCGCTCAGTTTTTGTTCTGTAGCTTGAGCAATCAACCTGCTAAGAGATTTTAAATGATTAAGATCAAATATTTCTAACTTTTCGCATCTTATTTCACCGCGATTTTCAATCCATACTTCCTTCGGTTTATTTATTGATATTTCATTTACACCTTCCTCTTGAAATATCCCTTGTAATGGCTCCAAGTATGTATCAAGTGCAGCATAGTTCATTTCAGTTATTTAATATTGACTGTGGAGGAAATACTATATCTTGGTTAACAAATACTTTCAATGCAGTTCCTTGATTAACATAAATAGTTGGTTTTTTATCTACACTCCTATCAACTATATCTCGCATGTCTTTGGAAAAATCATTGATTGACTTCCCAATTTCTTCATCATAAACAGATTTGCTTCTTTTCTGAGTTTGCCTCAACAGTTGACGTACATCGTCTAAAGTTATACCGATATTGTCACTAGTAATTGTATCAACTCCACTAGCTCCAGAACTTTTTATCACACTTACTATTTCTTCCTTTATTATTCTCAGCAAATCCTGATCACTTTTAGCATTTCGAATTTTTTCAATAGCCCTAATACCCAATTTCCATTTTTCGTCTCCTACCTTCCCAACTTCAGTTTTTATAGAATTCTCCAATCTCTCAACAATAGCCCCTTTGAGAGAAGAAATATCTATTTCAGTTGCAGTAATAGACTTCACTGCATCCATGGCAGTTAGCGCATCGATAAGATTAGAGGCTTTTTGTCCTACAACAGCTGAACCAATCGAAACACCAGCAAGTGCCACTGAAGAGAATAATGCACTTGCTATTTTATTATCAACTATTCCAGCTATCCCTGCCCTTCCAAGCTCATCGGTACCAGATGATGCAATAGCAACATCTATACCATGAGGAAGAATGATCCTATTCCAATTTATGTTCACGCGGGCTTTTGCAACATTTGAGTCGAATGAATAACCACCTATTAACCTTGAACCTTTTGGTATTAAAATTGTATCACCAGTTTCTGCATAAACGTCTCTACTAACAACAGCACGGAGCATTCCTTGTAAGTCAGAACTTATTGCAGTTTCAAGAATAGCGTCAATAACCTTACCTTGAATAATCATTAAACCAAGCTTTCCAGCTTTGGTAGCTTTGCTCGATTGTGCTGAGGTATTGGATAAAACAGCATCTGTAGCTTTACCTTCCCCACTACTACCTGAAATTGCTAACATTTGTGCACTACGTCTGTCTCTAGGATAACCGCCACCCCCTATTGTAGGAAATGAAGTAGGCAAATTGCTAATAACATTACCAGAAGGAAAATTTTGCTTTGGTAAAACAGGTATATTTGACAAGGGAATTTCTTTTAGTTGCTCTTCTTTTTTTGTCACTTCCTCTTTTTTGATTTGTTTTACTTCTGGTATGACTTGTGGAATAGGAAGAGGAGGTAAGGGTGGCAAGAGATCAGTTACTACTCTTTCGGAAACTATTGCATTATCTGGAACTTGTTCTAACTTTCCTTTCAATTCTTGAATGTTTTGCTTTGTTTCCTCTTTTTTAACAATCTCTGGACCCTCTTTATTAGAAGGACTAAAATAAAGATAGTACACTCCACCAACTAAGAGCGCTACCATAACTATCATCAATGCCTTATAACCTTGATTAGAGCCAACTGTTACTACCTTGCTTTCTATCTCTGATTCATCTTCTACACTATTATGCCTTTCTTTACTCATATTATATGTACCAGAACTAAAGTGACCTATTTATAACTTCAACTTCACTACCTTCATAACGCATTAATAGCTTTTTATGTACTCCTTTTATTACAACATAATCATCAAATAACAGCCTTTTACAGGATTCGCCTTCTATAAAAATCTGAGGAATTTTATTACTATTTCTAAACTTTAAATAGGTTAAATAACCATCATCGAATAACTCAATTGGAACTATATCTACGTTACCACCTTCATCAATATATGTATAGTTGTACCTCGTATTATTTTCTTGTATTATTTTTTCTGGCTTTTCTGTAATGTATTGCATTTGAGTAGGTAAAGAAACCTCATCTAAATCAACATCAAATTCATCTTCTTCTTGAGGATAATAAAAACGTATTACGTAAGATATATCCTTTTCAACGGAATAATCATGATCCACTTTTTTAGCATCAGTATCTGGGTATTTATCGTAATTTGGTCTTGAAATTAGATCAAAAATGTAATTTCTCTTTTTAGTTGTCGTAATAATCATGTTAGTGCGACTACTGACTTCAAATGGCATGACAAGCAGTTTATTATCATAAGGATTAATTTTCCAACTTGATGCATCACCAACAGCAATATTTTTGACTTTTTCCCCTTCTGCAAACTCAATATAAGAATAGTAACCTTGACTAAAAATTACTGTAAACACCTCATTAGGGCTATATACAAAAGTCTTTATTCTACTATCTACAGAAATAGGTTTATTATTAATAGATGCATTTAAGTTGCCACTTATTAGTAAAGCTAAAACTAACAATATCCTACACATATTCATCATCTACTCTATATGAAATAACTTGAAACCCTAACGGGTTAATATATCTTTGCTGATCATTCATTTCAAGCGATGCATATTTATACGACATCACAACTATCTTATTTTTCCTTGAGGAATTTCCATCTTTTCGTGTAAATTCTATAGAAAATCTCACTTGAAGAGCATCATTACCTAATTTTTGAATTGAACGAATTTTCAACTCACCTTTAGCATCTGAATATAAATTAAAAAGGTCATTCATATTCTGCGATTTTATATAATTGCTAAATTCACTATATACACTAGGCGAAGAAAACAACCTTACTTTTGTATAATAATTATAATTATAATTATATGGGTCAAAAACCTCCCTTGCTTTTATATACTCTGAAATAAAATAATCGTTCAGCGTTTCATTTGCAGAATATTGTTTTACTGTAACAGGATCAACCAATTGCACTATTCCTGACTTTTTATCAATTTCTATAACGAATGGCTCAATAGTGCTACTTGTGCTAATTTTAAATATAGCTAATATGCTTATAGAAATTGCAACTAGTAATATTAATGTAAATAAAAGTAAAGTATTTCTCTGAGCAACAACTGTGCTATAGCGACTTGAATTCCAATTTATATCCTTATCCAATAACTCATTACTTTTTTCTTGTTTTAAAAATTTCAGCATCTCAATATTCTTAAAAATCTTAACTTATATTAATTAACATAGCAAGCTAACAAAGTAGTTATAACAAAAAAGCTAATAAACCCTTAATCCATGGCCTAACTTGCCAAATTTTGTTTCCATATATGAATCATTATATTCATTGCGTTCCATAATAAGTGGTACACACTTTGTAACTTCTATACCGTTATTTTTCAACTCTGATAACTTTCTACCATTGTTTGTAAGTAATTGTATTTTGTTAATGTTCAATTTCTTAAGTATTTTAGCTGCAACAGCAAAGCTCCTTTCATCATCTTCAAAACCCAATACTCTATTTGCATCAACAGTATCAAGATTATATTTTCTTTGCATACTGTATGCTCTTAACTTATTAGTTAAACCAATGCCTCTCCCATCTTGCATCAAGTATAATATAATGCCATTCCCAAAGTCGGTCATTATTTGAATCGCTTGATGTAACTGGCTTCTGCAATCACATGATAAGCTGTCTAATAAGTCTCCTGTATAGCATGAAGAATGAATTCTCACTAATGGCTCATTATCTTTATCTGGATTGCCAATGATAATTGCATAATGTTCTCTTCCGCCACTTTTGGTTCTATAAGATATGATATCTACTTCTTGAGTCTGCTTTAAAAATAATGATGTTTTGCACACTTCATACACACTATGATTTTGTTGAAAATCATTCACAAGTAACGTATTTAGTGCAATAATGTCATTTTTTTCACACCAATTTCGCATTTCATGTTTATTCTCAAAAGTCATATCAGCCACTAACGCGTATGGCAATAATTCTGAGAACTTAAGCAAGGCAACAGCATACGCATCTATTGTCTTTGAGCATTGCAACTCTTTTATCCAATCTTCCTTTGAACAGTTTATTAAATGGAGCAGTTCATCAAAATTGCTTATCAACAGACGTTTGCTACTATGTTCTTTACTCTGACATATGTATTTTACCTTACTTGCAGTCAAAGTAACATACACATTACCTGATATAAGCTTATATTGACTAAATAAATTTTTTTCTAAAGTTTCAGCAGCAGCAAGCAATAGATAGTTATTTTCATCATCATATATTAAAATTGGAAGACCACGCCTGACTTCACTGATGGCCCTTTCTACTTTATTTCTACTTTGATTTCCTATAAACATTTCACCTACACCAAACAACTTGGTGCGGTCGAGAAGACTTGAACTTCCAAGGCTTTGTGAGCCACAGCGACCTCAACGCTGCGTGTCTACCAATTCCACCACGACCGCACTTTATTCTAGTTTCTATATAATTACTTTAAATTACTTAATCATTTTAGGATTTTTCATCTAAAGTGTCAATCTGATACTAGGATAATTTAGGAAATGCCTGTATAATTTAACTATGAATTTTATGGTTACAAACTTTAATCATTTAAGATAATCTTAATACTAATTCTTAATTTAGGTCTTTATACAAATGAAAGTAGCTAATATCTTCATTTTTTTAATTCTATCTCTTACAATTAGCTTTCACTCCACTCATGCACAAATATTGTACACATGGTCTCAAATCATTCCAGAAAATAAATTAAGCATACGTGCAATTATAGACAATAACATGTGTCCCATTGCTTACGTCGATAATAAGGAAGTAGAAATGCTAAGTCGCAGCTCAATTAACAATACCGAAACAGTTTGTGAACTGATAGTAGAAACAAATGCTCAAAACATTAGTATTGACAATATAAAAGTTCCCGTATTAGCGGAAAAGATCAGCAAAATTGCCTTCATTGGCGATACAGGATGTAGAATAAATATGTTATTTCAGCAAGAATGTAATTCTGTAGATAGCTGGCCTTTGAAAAAAAATTTAGATTCAATCGCTTTTCATAAACCAGATTTAATTATCCATGTTGGTGATTATCATTATAGACAAACAAAATGTAGAAACACAAAAAAGTGCGGCGATATTTATGGATATAGCAAAGAAGCTTGGTACGCTGATTGGTTTGAGCCTGCAAAAGATATTTTAACACAATCTCCTTTTCTTTTTGTTCGTGGAAATCATGAGAGTTGTAATAGAGCTTATGAAGGATGGTTCAGATATTTAGATTCATACCCCTTTTCCCCTCAAAAATGTGAAGATCTTATTTCCAGTTGGTTCTTAGATGCTGGGCCGATGAAGTTTTTTATCTTCGACTCTTCATCCGGTGAGGAAATTTTTACAACCCAAAGCACAGTTGATGCTTTTGAGAGGCAGTTTGATAAATTGATACAAGATAAGCCCACGTGGTTTTTGACTCATAAACCACTTTGGAGATCTCCAAAAAAAGAATTTTTGACATTAAAAAGCCATGGTAATCTTACACAAATTGAAGCTTTTGGAGATAAATTTCCAAGCAATGTTACTACCATAGTTTCTGGCCACATTCATATAGCCCAGATTTTATTAATGGATAATGTTCCAGATCAGATTATAGTTGGAAACGGCGGTGCATTATTACACGCTCAAGATCAAGAACCTGTTTATCAAAACGTAGAATTTAACTATCCAAATAGTAGAAATTACTTAGCACACGAAGTTAGAAACTTTTTCGGCTTTGGCTTTGCAATATTAGGTTTAGACGATCACAAATTTACTTTCTATAACCAAGATAATAAGGAAATGTATTCTGCAAACCTAACGAAAGACTTTAAACTTAAAACAAATTAAAATTAGGACTATTTAAGGACGCAGAAAAAACGTGCTGAGCTTAAAAAACTCATAGCAACAAAAAACACTGAAATTCTTGTATATATCGACTAATCTGGAATTGATAACACAAAAGTCAGCGTATTAGTATGATTGCAGCTTTGAATAAGGGAAAAATTATGGCGCCTATGATTTTTGAAGGCTACTGCGATACAGACGTTTTTAATAGCTAGTTCAAACTTTTTGCTGGGTGATTTTGGATAATGCAACTTTTCATAGAAAACAAGTGAATTTGTTAAAAGTGTCGGTGCTGAAGTTATATATCTGCCTACACATTCTCCTGATTTTAATCAAACCATTGGTTTGTTATAAAAAATTGAGCCAGAAAGAATATCCAGCTATTCGAACTATTAGAAAAAGAGCTATATATGAGCATGTTTTAGCACAGACATTATTTTTGTAACTAGGGAAATGCAATCAGTATTAGCGGCTTGAAAGGATATCAATTAATAAAGAAATGCATCTAAAGTAATCACTTAACTAACGGCAAAGTGATACCATGTTGGTTCATATATTTTCCTTTCATATCATCATATGATTTCTCGCATTCACTTTCGCCGCTTAAAAACACAAATTGGCATGCGCCTTCATTAGCGTAAATTTTTGCAGGAAGTGGAGTGGTGTTCGAGAATTCAAGTGTGACGTGACCTTCCCATCCAGGTTCTAAGGGAGTAACGTTTACTATAATACCACACCTTGCATAAGTTGACTTACCAACACAAATTACCAGTACATTCCTTGGTATACGAAAATACTCCACTGTGCTGGCAAGTACAAAACTATTTGGTGGAATTATACATACATCTGTTTCCTTATCTATGAAACTATTCTCAGAAAAATTCTTTGGGTCTACAATAGCTGAATTAACATTAGTAAAAATCTTAAACTTATTACTAACTCTTGCATCATAGCCATAAGATGATAATCCGAAAGATACAACACCCTTACTGCTTTTATGATTCACAAAAGGCTCTATCATTCTAGAGTTTTCAGCCTTTTCCCTTATCCATTTATCTGGCATAACTGCCATAATTGTCCTTTAAAGTTTTGTAATACTTATAATAATATGTAATAGAATTTAAATGTAAACCTGAATGGCTTTGTTGCATCGCTATCTACGGCGGATTAAAGATAAAAAAGATGAAGAATATCAGTAGCTTATTATTCTAGCATTTATAGTAAGGACGGTCAGTGAATATCTAAATTTGAGTAAAAGAAATTTTACTACCATTCACTAATCTAGCTAAAATTCAAGAATTTCAATGCTTTAGCTATTTTAAGTAGAATTAAATTTACTAATACAAACAATAAATTACTATTCTTAAATTTGATCAGATTGACTGCAAAAAAATAAGATTTTCAATAAGTTGCTTGTATAGTTAGCCTTTCATAGGTAGCGATGCAACAAAGCCAACCTGAATTAGCGTTACACTCTGGAATGGCAAAGTTTCCAGTATAAACTACCTATACAAAAATAAATTGGCAATATTTCAAGCCTGCCAAGCAGCATCAAAAACGATAGAAATAGCTTTACTCCACCACTAAAGGAGGAATAATTACCTGAAGGACCTATTAGGTTACTAAATCCTGGGCCAGAATTTGTAAGCATTGCAGAAACAGAGCTGATGCTAGTTATAAAGTCCGCATTGCTCAAGTAAGACATCACTATTGATGATATAGTGAACGTTAACATGTAAATCGCAAAAAACGTAAAGACGGATTGAACTTCATCATTTTCCAGTATTTTACCATTGAGTTTTACTCTATCGCTTTCACTTGGATTTAATAAAGAGCTAAAGTAATTCCTTATAGATTTTAGAAAAATGACTAAACGGAAGATTTTGATTCCACCACTAGCAGAACCACCACATCCACCAATAAAGGCTAAAAAGAAAGCTAAGACTGAAATAAAGCTCCAATTCAAGTAGTTGCACATTATATAGCCAGTTGATGTGATAAAGGAGGTAATGGTGAATGTGCTGTACCTAAATGATAAAAATACTCCTAAGTCAAAATTTTTATATAACCAAAAACAAGCAAGCAAAGATGAAATAACAACTATCTTAATAAAGTAAGAGACCTGTTCATCATAACAAACGTCTAATCGTCTTACAATTTTTAAATAGCTCAGAAAAGGTAAAGAGCCTAAAATCATAAAGATAATTGTTATGACCTCCAATATAGGGTTATTGTAGTAGCCTATAGAATCGTTATAGTTAGCAAATCCACCAGTTGATACAGCGGACATTCCGTGACATACTGCGTCAAATAATGGCATGCCAGCTAGATAATAGGAAAATATGCACAATAAAATTAGGCAGTAATATATTTCTGCAATATGTATTACTACGCTTCGCGTATGTGGTAACTTTCTTTTAAGAGCATCTGAGTACTCAGAATAGAGTAAATTATTTAAGCTCAAAACCTTAAATATGGGAAAAATTGCAATTCCTACTGTAATTACTCCAAAACCACCTATACCGTGTAGCATTGCTCTCCACAGTAGTATCCCCGGAGATTGTTGCTCGATGTAACTTAGAACAGTTGCTCCTGTGGTTGTAATCCCAGATACTGCTTCAAACAGTGCATCAATGTAGCTTAAACTATCAAGATAAAATGGAATAGCTGCAAACAGAGATAATGCAATCCAGGTACAACTGGTAATCGCAAAAATTGCCGGCATTCCATGTACCCTATTTAGTTTACCCAGTAGAATAAAAGTCGCACTAAATGTGCAGGTAACTATAAATCCAACCAGAAAATTTTTCCATTCGTAACCTAGATAATTATTAGTAATAGCAGGAATAAGCATTGCTACGCCAAACAACAATAGGAAAATTCCCACAATAAATACAATTGAACGTAAAATTTGCAAATTTTCCATAGATAGTACAGTGAAAGCTATATGTTATTAAAAATTCAACTACTTTGCTAATTTTTTCTCTTGACTTGACTATAAATACGTGTAACTACAGCAAATAAATTTGTTCTAAATAGAGAGGTATGGTATGGCATCAATTTTTGAACAAAGCGAATTAATTTTTAAAAAAAATGGAGTTAAAGATTTATTACTTGATGCAATTTGGAAGAACGATCACCAAAAGATCCAGTATATATTCAACAGTCATAGCGACAGTTATATACAAGAAATTTTAAGAAGCGAGTATTATAACGGTCGTGCCATCTTCGATCCTGATAATCTCAAAGGAAATGCAGAGGTCATTGAACAAATTCGTCAGAAAGCTGATAAGAACACCTATGCTTTCTGGAAAGGTAAAAAAACTCTAAATTCATTGTATTATGCAGTCCAGCAGGGCAGTCTTAAAAAGGTCCATGACATATTCAACAGTAATAGCAACAGTGATATACAAAAGGTTTTGACAGATAAGGTTAATAACAATTATACAATCTTAGACTATGCTATTTCAAGATCAGTAGTAGATATCATTAAGGCACTTTGGCAGAAAGCTAATAAAGACACTCGTATTCTCTTGAGTAATAGCGCAATCAAATTAGCTAATAAGAGTTCAGATTATGATGTTAAAAAATTTATTCCAGAAGTTAAGGATTATAATAGAAAGTACACTGAAAAAGCCACTAAACAAACTTATGAAGAATCTAATCAGAAAAATGGTATTTGTGGTAGAGCTATACAAAAAGTGGAAAATTTAGAGAGAACAAGTGATCTTCACCATAAATTACGTCAAGCAATAGATTATCTAGATGTTAAAAAAGTTAAAGCAGTATTAGAAGATTGTGATACAAATCTAGCAATGATTTTAAATAGACCTATACATTCACAGAGCAAAACTACCTTTTTACTTTATCCTCTGCAAGTTGGTCTTAATAAACGATATATAGGTGATGGTAAAAGATTGAAACAAGAAGATCTGAGAAATATAAAAGAAATTACTAAACTTCTTTGGGATAAAGCTTCTCCTGATATTCGCAATTTCTGGTTTAAATTCCATCAAGATCAACAAGAAGAAAGTACAAAAGACACAAAAGCAACCTTTGAAGCTCATTTGAAAAAAGCTCCTCCTGATATTCGTGACTTGTGGCTTAAATATCAAAGAGTGCCTAAAAATCAAGATGCAGCTGTAATAAAACTTCTTAAAGGTGAGCAACAACGACATGCCAAGATAGGTAGTGAGAAGTGGCTTGAAGATTTCATTCAAGAAGTTAAAGATTACAGAGAACAAAAAAGCATAGAAGAAAACCTTGAAATAGCTACAGAGAAACCTACAACAAAATCTGTTCTACAAGACGCACAACTTTCTCAAATAAATAGAACTTGTTGTATTTTGTAGTAAATAAGTTCTTAGGAAATCTAAGTATGATAACAATAAAAACAAGAAATTTAAACGTTCTATTTTTAACCTAGTATCCAGAATAAAAAGGGAGTGTTAAATAAACCATACGCGTCAAGTTAAGAGATTGTGAGCAAATTTAGAGAAGTTAAGGTGGATACTCTAGTTTTTCTGTACTTGTCTTTTAATGAAAACTGCGACCAAGTTATGGTAAGCTTTTTGAGAAAAATATTTAAGCCTTTAATTTTATTATTTAGTGCTAAAAATAACTCTCTAACCCGTCTTTTTAGCTCAATAAATGCCTTTGTTAAGCTAAGCTCCGTATTTTTTTTCAGTTCTGTGCAACCCACTATTCCATGAAATATAAGAATTGCA
Source organism: Wolbachia endosymbiont (group B) of Horisme vitalbata (assembly GCF_964028625.1). Lineage (NCBI taxonomy): Bacteria > Pseudomonadati > Pseudomonadota > Alphaproteobacteria > Rickettsiales > Anaplasmataceae > Wolbachia > Wolbachia endosymbiont (group B) of Horisme vitalbata. Next base: position 633,321 of record NZ_OZ034797.1, on the reverse strand, counting down.
CACAATTTGGCATATAGCTCACATAATACTCTGTATGGCTTTCCTCTCAGCTTATCAAGCCTTATATTACTCTTATATAATTTGAACAATAATTCAATTTGCCATCTTATTCGGTAAACTACTAGTATTTGCTCAGCATTAATCTTACTTTTTGGAACATTAGTTATAAATATCGACCAATTTAGTAACTTTTGGTTCCTTTGAGAAGATGTGTATCCATGTGATCTTGCTAACCTATTAGCCTTTCTTCTTCTAGCCATAGCTTGTTCTTCAGTTAGTTTTTTAAATATAATTCTTACTTTAACCCTTGTCTCTTTTCCTAACAATACCTCCTGTTCTAGAAAAGATCGATCTCCCAAATGTTCTAGTAAATCTATTTTTTGACCTGTCTCTATATCATATATGTTAGTATCGGATTTATAACGACTTATGAAATAAGCTCCTATTTCATTGATTTGTTTAAAAGAACTTGGCACAAAATAACCCAAATCAGATATTAGTAAATCGTTGTTCGATATATTGCTTAAATGGCTTCTATAACCCTGATCTGACCTTATTCCCTCAGTTATATTAAGCTGGTCTAATGTCTGGTTTAGGTAGTCAAAAACTAATTGTAACTTTATTCCAGACTTAGTATTGCTTTCATAACCACTGTAGCTGGTACCATAACCTTTATACATTTCTTCCATACTGTTAGGTAAGCTAATGTAGCTGCTGTCTAATAATTTAACACCTCCAAAGTGCTTCAAGATTCTGCAATCAACTTGTAAGGTATTTTTAAGTAACGTTAAAGATTCATTATACATTCTTTTCATAAATTCCACTGCTTCCTTGGTAAATCTAAAGTCCAGACCTTGTTTTGTTATATTTATCGAGTCTTCATTCAATAATTGACACACTGTCTCTATACTACAATTATCAACCCCTATATTACCCAAAACGATGGCTTTTATGAACGACGAGCCTTTTAGCTTCCTCTTTCTTTTTATGAACCCTGTTGTAGCTGAGATTTTATCTGCTTTTTCATTAAAAAATTCTTTGAGCTTTTTTGAGATGCAAACTATTCTTTTCATTGTATAAGTTCTCCGTTTTCTTTGTTAGATTTAAGAGAACTTATATCTTTTTTTTCTCTTCCTTACACTAAGTTTATTACCACAGTTCCTTAACTTGACGCGTATGGTTAAATAAACTGTGTCAAACCTAATTTTTAGCTCAACTCAATTTTCAATCTACCAGGAAAGAAAATGTCGAGCTGGGATATGGTTAATGCCCAATCATGTACAGGCATAGTCCATTTCTCTTCCACCTTTTTTATAGCACAATATACCTGTTTATACAAGGCACTTATGCTGGTAAATGAGCCTTTGGTCTTGGTGAACTTTCTAATTTGCCTATGCAGCCCCTCTATGGGATTGGTAGTGTAAATTACCCTTCTGACTGGGCCTGAATACTTAAAATAACCAGATAAATTCTCCCAATTGTTCTGCCAAAACCATAGGATACTTTGCACCCCATTTTTCATCCAATTCCAATAAATAATTCTCAGCAACTTCCTTGCTTGAAGCTTGATATACCTTCTTCAAATCACTTAAAAAGCTCTTTACATCTTTGCTAGCCACGTACTTCAATGAGTTGCGTATTTGGTGCACTATACACAGCTGCACTTCTGCATTAGGAAATACGCTATTTATAGCTGTAGGAAAGCTTTTTAACACAAGCTATCAGAATATCATCTACTCCTCTCTCTTTTAGGTCATTTAGTACTCCCAACCAGAACTTCACTTTCAGCCAAATAAAAACCCAAAACTTCTTTTCTGCCATTTTGCTAATATGTTATACATACATTTGCTTACACAATCTCCTTGACCTTAAAAAACCATGAACACTATTGGATATACAGATTGCAGCGGACGACTGCGCCATTCGTTGATTACCGGTAACAATTTGTCAGTAATACTTGATATCTCTGCTGCAGATATTTTATATTTCTTCTACATGCGATGCTATATCCCATGCCACTGGCATATGTACTTAAAACCTTTGCTTCAAGTTCGGTTGTTTGCCTTTTTCTGACTACTTGTGGCTCGAAACTTCCTTCTCTATCTCTTGGTGTCAATAGTTCAAATACTTGTCCGTAAAGTCTTTGAATTTCTTCGGTTGTTTTCTTCGCTTTCAGCCGACAAATGGTTTTCTATCTCGCCTTCCCTCTAGCAGTTTTTTTATAAATGGTGTTAATGCTCCATCTCTTCCTGTCAATGGTCTTCCTTCTCGTATAGATGATAAGATATTTGTTTCTAATTCTTTATAGTCTACCAAACCGGTAGTTGTGTTTGCTTGACTCATTGTCAAACCTCCATTTTTTTATCAATTTATTACTTTACTTCTCGGTTTGACACAGTTTATTTAACCATACGCGTCAAGTTAAGGAAAAGTGGTATAAGGAAGAAAGGAAACGAAAAAAAACTATTTTATATATTAAGTAATAAAGTTATTAATTTATAGATTCTTCTGAAAAAATCATCTTCTTCTAGATAAGAACTCCCTAAAAAAATAAATGTAACAAATAAAATGCCCATCTCAAATGTTGCTATATTTCACGATATTTCCTTAACTTGACGCGTATGGTTTATTTAACACTCCCCCGTTGCAGAAAAGTTTACTCAAAAGGGAGCTTCTTATTGATACTTCTCAACGTTCTGTTCAACAAACTAGAACTTCCATATTTAAACACGTAGAAATTAGATTTCTTGCACTACTGGAATTTAAAGAGTTCCAGCGCGTAACGCTGGAATCTAGATTTTCTTGCTAAATCCCAGCTGGGATGACGCTTAGTTATGCAAGAAATCTATTTTTTATCATAAATAACTTAAATATTATATTATAAACTCTGCTAAATTTATTCTCACAACAAAAACTTCTTCTCTACTTTTTTTTGAGTAAGGTCACCAATTCTATTTTTCTAAAAAAGTGTTTTCTGAGCTGAAAAGCCCAGAAAACATTTAGTCTTATATAAAATTAGTATCATCAGAAACAGGATTATCTTCATAGTAAGGACTCGCTCTTTGCATATCATCAAAAACAGTTTTTAACAGTACTTCCTTATCAGTATCCCATGCAACTTTCTTCATGATTGGAATATAATCCTTACACTTTTGGTCATTTCCACAGTCCTTGATTTTACCATTAGCCTTTAGATAAGGCTTTAATAAATTATAGTGTATTTGAGTGTTATTGCCCTCTTTATCTATCATTTGTCCTGAGTTATTAACAAGTATCAATGGTGCAACTTGTTTTGCTTTCATAACATTTATTTCACCGAACTCTTTAACGAGATCAGGACATGATTCTCTAGAAAAAAAATTCTTGTTGCATTCTTTAGTAGCATAGTAGTCGTTAGAGTAGCAGAAACTCTTAATCCCTTCTTCTTGACACGCTAACTCTTGTGGACTATTAATGCATTTATCACATTTTATATCACTAAAGTAGCCTATTGAACTAAGAGTATCAGTAAAGGCAAATTTAAAATTTACTGCACCATAACCACCCTCTGCTCCCTTTTCTATATATGGTGCAATTTTAGGATTACCGTACATCTCAGAATACAAATTCTTTAATAAATCAGATGTATTAAAACCTTGATAACCTATCTTTCCATTTTCTCCATAAAAACGAGCATAAGATCCACAAATTTCTTCCTTGCTACAATCTGGGGTTATTTTTTGAGACGTAATTTCTCTATTTTCATCCCTTCCTCCATTAGTAACAGGTTTGACTACATTAGTTTCATCTCCTCCTCCATTAGTAACAGGTTTGACTACATTAGTTTCATCTCCTCCTCCATTAGTAACAGGTTTGACTACATTAGTTCCACCTCCTCCATTGGGACAAGGTTTATCTGTACCACTTCCTTTCTCTTTTTTACATTCTTCAGCTGCTTTTTTATACCACTCAGTCTCTGCTTTTGCCGTGTCAATTTTACACTGTATAAGTTCTTCTTTATCACTTCCTTTCTCTTTTTTACATTCTTCAGCTGCTTTTTTATAACACTTATTCTCTGCTTTTGCCATGTCAATTTTATACTGCATAAGTTCTTCTTTTACCTTGTCAATTTTACACCGCATAACTTCTTCTCTCTCTTGTCCAATTTCGCACCTCAAAGCTTCTATTCTTGCTTGCTCAGCTTCCAATTTTGCTTGCTTAGCTTCCAATTTTGCTTGCTTAGCTTCTAATTTTGCTTGTTTAGCTTCTGCTTGAGCATCATCATACTTTGCCTGATTAATTGCCTGTTCAGAGCCTTCTTTCATCTTCTCAGCATCTTTTTTACACTGTATTAACTCATCTTTTGCTTCCTTAGCTTCATTCTTAGTTTGTTCTACCTTCTCCCTTTCTTTTTGAACCTGTAATTTTAACTCATCAACTTCTGCTTTTGCTGCCTCAGTTTCATTCTTAGTTTGTTCTACCTTCCCTTTCTCTTCTTGAACCTGTAATTTTAACTCATCAACTTTTGCCTCAGCTTCATTCTTAGTTTGTTCTACCTTCTCTCTTTCTTCTTGAACCTGTAATTTTAACTTATCAACTTCTGCTTTTGCTTCATTCTTAGTTTGTTCTACCTTCCCTTTCTCTTCTTGAACCTGTAATTTTAACTTATCAACTTCTGCTTTTGCTTCATTCTTAGTTTGTTCTACCTTCCCTTTCTCTTCTTGAACCTGTGACTTTAATTCACTAGCTTCTGCTTCTAATTTTGTAATTTCTCTTTGTGATTCCACAGCATCTTTTTTACACTGCATTAACTTATCTTTTGCCTTCTTAGAACCTGTCTTGAAAGGAGTTAATTGGCTAATTTAGTAAGCATAGAAGTAATCATATTAAATAAGATATTGTTTTTTGAAGTAAGAGGAGAATGTTCGTAATCCTTGCTCATGCGTCTAAAATTGGAAAGCCAGGCAAAGGTTCGTTCTACAATCCAACGTTTAGGAATAACTTGAAATCCTGTATCAACCAATTTCTTGGTAATCGTTAGCAAACATCCAGTTTCCAACAAACATCGATTTTGTAATTTACCTTTATACCCTTGATCAGCAAAAAACCTACGTAATGTTGGAGCTTTGCATTTAGCTTGAACAAAAAGATTGGTAGCACCATCACGGTCCTGAATGCTTGCGCTGTGTACTTCTGCAGTAATTACAAGACCTAGTGTATCTACAATAATATGACGTTTTCTACCCTTTATTTTTTTACCGGCATCATATCCTCTTGATCCCCTTTTTGAGTCGTTTTCACTGATTGACTGTCAATTATACCTACTGAAGGTGTTTCATTTTTGCCAACCATTTTTCTTACCTCTTTTACTAGCATGTCATGTATTTTTTTCAATTTTCCATTATTACGCCACCTGAGAAAATAGTCATACACCGTTTTCCATGGAGGAAAATCTTTTGGTAGCATTCTCCACTGGCAACCACCCCTCATTATGTACCTTATTGCATTAATAATTGTTCTTATGTTATGTTTTCTTGGTCGTCCTATCGCTCCTTGTGCAACATAGGGCTCTAAAATTTCCCATTCCTTGTCACTTATATCACTTGGATACAACTTACCCTCCTATTTTTTGCTTACCTCATCATACTCTTTTCTTCATTACCTTTCAAGACAGGTTCTTAGAAGCTAGTGCAAACAGTTTCCTTGAGAGCACAAAATTATTGTCGCTTATGGCAGAAAATGAAACATGTGAAAACCAAGATTTAGTGTATTTTTAATCACAATAGGGGTTTTATATAAGGTTTTTATGGGTTTTTTAACCCATAAAAACCTTAGGATAAATGAAGAGAAAAGTATCTGTTAAGTTGCATGGCTACTGTGCAAAATATTGAAGCAAAAAGGTTTCATCCCAGTACTTCCTACCTTGTCATCCCAGTGCTCAGACACTGGGATCCATTGTTCCTTTCGGGAGTGTTAAATAAACCATACGCGTCAAGTTAAGGAACTGTGGTAATAAACTTAGTGTAAGGAAGAGAAAAAAAAGATATAAGTTCTCTTAAATCTAACAAAGAAAACGGAGAACTTATACAATGAAAAGAATAGTTTGCATCTCAAAAAAGCTCAAAGAATTTTTTAATGAAAAAGCAGATAAAATCTCAGCTACAACAGGGTTCATAAAAAGAAAGAGGAAGCTAAAAGGCTCGTCGTTCATAAAAGCCATCGTTTTGGGTAATATAGGGGTTGATAATTGTAGTATAGAGACAGTGTGTCAATTATTGAATGAAGACTCGATAAATATAACAAAACAAGGTCTGGACTTTAGATTTACCAAGGAAGCAGTGGAATTTATGAAAAGAATGTATAATGAATCTTTAACGTTACTTAAAAATACCTTACAAGTTGATTGCAGAATCTTGAAGCACTTTGGAGGTGTTAAATTATTAGACAGCAGCTACATTAGCTTACCTAACAGTATGGAAGAAATGTATAAAGGTTATGGTACCAGCTACAGTGGTTATGAAAGCAATACTAAGTCTGGAATAAAGTTACAATTAGTTTTTGACTACCTAAACCAGACATTAGACCAGCTTAATATAACTGAGGGAATAAGGTCAGATCAGGGTTATAGAAGCCATTTAAGCAATATATCGAACAACGATTTACTAATATCTGATTTGGGTTATTTTGTGCCAAGTTCTTTTAAACAAATCAATGAAATAGGAGCTTATTTCATAAGTCGTTATAAATCCGATACTAACATATATGATATAGAGACAGGTCAAAAAATAGATTTACTAGAACATTTGGGAGATCGATCTTTTCTAGAACAGGAGGTATTGTTAGGAAAAGAGACAAGGGTTAAAGTAAGAATTATATTTAAAAAACTAACTGAAGAACAAGCTATGGCTAGAAGAAGAAAGGCTAATAGGTTAGCAAGATCACATGGATACACATCTTCTCAAAGGAACCAAAAGTTACTAAATTGGTCGATATTTATAACTAATGTTCCAAAAAGTAAGATTAATGCTGAGCAAATACTAGTAGTTTACCGAATAAGATGGCAAATTGAATTATTGTTCAAATTATATAAGAGTAATATAAGGCTTGATAAGCTGAGAGGAAAGCCATACAGAGTATTATGTGAGCTATATGCCAAATTGTGTGCAATTCTTATATTTCATGGAATAGTGGGTTGCACAGAACTGAAAAAAAATACGGAGCTTAGCTTAACAAAGGCATTTATTGAGCTAAAAAGACGGGTTAGAGAGTTATTTTTAGCACTAAATAATAAAATTAAAGGCTTAAATATTTTTCTCAAAAAGCTTACCATAACTTGGTCGCAGTTTTCATTAAAAGACAAGTACAGAAAAACTAGAGTATCCACCTTAACTTCTCTAAATTTGCTCACAATCTCTTAACTTGACGCGTATGGTTTATTGGACTAGATCGGATCAATATATAAACGTAAAAATAACCTGAGCTTGCCTAATATAAAAAGGTTCATGTAATTTGAATACAGAGTAAGCAGTAAAATGGCAAAATAAAATAGATAAAAAAATAGAAGTAAATGCAGACACTGATTTTTCATAAATCAAAAGGTGTGCTAAGAATTCCAGCATCACGTGTATAGCCGTGCGGACATTGTGGTAATTTGCGTAGTAGAAGGTGTCATCCCAGTACTTGATACTGGGATGATATACTTCTGGTAGATAATGTCGGTATAGTTGTGATTGGAATAGAAAGCACTAAGTTTGCAATGCTATCTGAATAGATAAAAGAACTCATTACTCAGTGAAACAAGACTTGAAATTTTGTGCAATGCTGCTGATTATATCTAGATATGCATCCTTTCCAGGCTCTACATCTGATCCAATAGGATCAAGAATCACCATTTTTACGTCACTAGAAAAGACATTAGGCTTTATGCTATCCTCTCGTGAATGAGAAACAATACATTTAACGTTTTCCTCTTTCATTACCTTTTTTAATTTCATTAAACTCTTCATACCTATGTAAGAATCCTCTTCTATAGAAAGAATGGCGCTTGGGTAACTTAAATCAAAATATTTTTCGAAATATTGATAAGCATCGTGAGTAACTATGTATTTTTGATTTTTTAACTCATCCAATTCTTTCGTAATTTTTTCTACTTCTTGGTCTATCTTTCTTATAGCCTCCTCTGCGTTAGTATTGTATCGATAGGCATTTTCTTTATCTATATTAGATAATGTTGCACTGATAGAAAGTATCATACTTTTTGCATTTTCAGGACTCAGCCAAATATGCAAATCTTTTTCATCTTGAATGTGACTAGAAAATGAATGTGGTCGAGCAGGAAGTAGATCGATTGCACTTGATAGCGGTATTAACTTCTTATTTTCTTTAGCGAAAGTTTTAATGAATGTTTCCAAAGAATCATCGATATAAAATATAATATTACTAGATTCTAATTTACTTGCGTCTGAAGGCCTGAGCATGTAGTTATGTTCAGACACTACTTCGTACATTAGTAGTTCTGGCTTTGAAATTCCATCTGTAACAGAAGCTACAAGTGAGTGTATAGGTTTGATTGTAGCTACAATTTTTAAATTGGATGAAAAGGCACTATTGTAGTATAGTGTAAGTGAAAGTAATAGAAAAAAAATCAGTAAATGTCTCATATAAATATTGAGAAGAAGTCAATTTTTGCCAAAAAATTAAGTAGTGTCAATAACTGCATTCTAAAAATAGAAAACCTTACTCTTTCATACGGTAATAAAAAAGTTCTTGATAATATCAACATATCAGTACAAAGAGGAGATATAGTTACAATACTTGGTCCAAATGGCGGAGGTAAAACCTCTTTAGTGAAAGCAGTTGCTGGTATAAATAAAGGTTTTATTGGCAGTATTGTATTCGCTGACAATATAAAAATTAGCTATATGCCACAAAATTTTAGTATTGGTAATTTGATGCCAATAACAGTTGAGTCTTTCCTTTTCAATAGCTCCTCGAAGAAATTGAAGAAAAATCAACCCATTGTTACAGAAGCAATAGAATTGGTTGGTATCGGTAACATCCTAAAAAATCAAGTATTAGAAATCTCTGCAGGACAAACACAATTACTGCTGCTTGCACGCTGTTTAATTTCAGAATCTGATTTGATCATTTTAGATGAGCCAGTCAGTGCAATGGATATTAACGCACGATCTAAATTTTATGATATTATAAATAAAATCGCAAAAGAACGATCAGTGTCGATTCTCATGACTTCTCATGACCTTAACTCTGCTCTACCATCCTCAGATTACATAATTTGCATAAATAATACTATCTATTATCAAGGTAAACCTGATGAAATTATGGAGATAAATGAAATATTTGGCAGTTACGCAGCGAAATGATTCAAAATATTCTACGTCTTCTGCAAATAACTACAGTGCTAACACGCTACAATGTGTTACCTTATTTACTTCCACCATCAAAAAAATCAATAAATAAAATACAAGGTCATAAACTAAAGCGTGCTCTTGAAAGATTAGGTCCGGTGTTCATTAAATTTGGGCAATCCATTTCATCACGCACTGATATTTTAAATGAGGACATAACAAATAACTTGCTATTGATATGTGATAGATTGCCATCATTTTCGTATAAAATAGCAGTTAAAACTATAGAAAGTGAGTTTAATTGTAAATTAAGCGACATTTTTTCAAGTTTTTCTGAAAAGCCAATTGCAGCAGCATCAATTTCTCAGGTGCATAGAGCAGTTACAATTGAGGGTAAGGAAGTTGCTGTAAAGGTTTTGAGGCCAAATATTGAGAAAACATTCTCAAGGGATATAAAAATGCTTTCTTGGCTTGCAGAAATTGCAGAAAAATTTAGTGAACAATCAAAAAGGCTGAAGCCAGTTGAATTAGTCAAAACTTTTGCTGAAATTTGCCGATTAGAGTTAGATCTACGCTTTGAGGCTGCCCACTCTTCGGAACTGAAGGAAAATACTAAACATGACAGAGGTTTCTACGTACCTGAAATAGATTGGAGTAGAACTTCAAAAAAGGTTTTAACATTAGAATGGATGGAAGCTATACCAATATACGAAGTTGAAAAGCTGAATAACCGAAAGCAAATAGCTATCAATCTTATAGAATCTTTTTGTAATCAGGTATATAGGGATTGTTTTTTTCATGCTGATATGCATCCTGGAAATTTAATGATCGATAGTAATAACAATATTATTGCCCTGGATTGTGGAATCATGGGTAGAATAGATCGTGAGACATGCTATTACGTTATAGAGATACTCAAGGGATTTTTAAATCGGGATTACGATCACGTTGCAAAAATGCACTTTAAAGCTGGTTATGTTCCATCACAGCATAGAAATTTTGTTACAGCTTGCAGAGCAATAGGTGAGCCCATTGTTGGACAGCCTATACAGAAGATTTCATTTGCTCGATTACTTACTCAGCTACTAAAAATAACTGGTGATTTTGATATGAAAGTTCAAACACAATTGTTATTGCTGCAGAAAACTATGATTTTATTAGAAGGAACATGTAGGAAAGTCTATCCAGAAATCAATATGTGGAAAGTAGTTGAAACATGGATAAACAGTCAACATGAAAGTAAAATAGGGTATAGGGAAAAAATTAAAAGCTCTTATCCCATCAAAACAATCCAAGGAATATTTAGCCTTATAGAAAAATTAAACCTAATAGCTGACAAAAAATTACAAGTGAAAAATAGATCAAATGGAAAAGCCTACTTTTTACTTTGGTCTGTAATTATAATTCTCATCGTTAAACTTTTAATTTCTTGAACTAAAAGATAATAAAAGCAAGTTTACAACAACTATTTAAGTCTTGAAACCACTCAGGTTCACATTCACTCGAATTATCAAGGTATTTTCAGGATGTATAAAACTTTCAGCAGAGTTTAGAGAAGAAGTAAAAACCTTAACTCTATTTTAAACTGATAACATTATCAAATTCAGTGCTTGTCACATCACTCAGTACTGTACTTGCTTTATATGAACAGTAGCACCCAATTGCAATGAAAACAAGTGCAGCTACAGCAAGTGAAATACATATTTCTAAATTCGATATTGTTAAACATGCACCAATAGCAAACGCTCCAGATAACACAAAAGAGGCAGAGGCATAGTTACTTTGCCTTCTATTATAAATGCTTGCTTCTGAAAGTTTTCTGTTTTTGTTCTTTGAGTCTTGATTTTGAGCTTGAAGTTCTAATCTCTCTTGCCTAAAATCCCTTTCTAACTGTGAAATTTTGTCAGTGTCTCTTGTTCTTTCATCTACGGTCCTATTCAGCTCTTGCTCTTTTTCTGTAAGTTGAGCCTTTGTTCTTTCAAGCTCATTTCTAAGGTTTTCGAGCTGCTGCAATTCTTGAGCAATCAAATCGTCGTTTATTTCCGGAGCAACATTATGTGCATTTGCTACAGGTTGCTCTGCACTTGTAGGGAATTTTTCATTTAGATATTCTCTGACAGGATTAAAACTTTTAAGCACCTCAATAACAATTTGATCATTCATAAAGCAATTATCTTCTACTAATTCTTTTACATCACCCAAATCTTTTCTATTAATAGCATCAGTTAATCGCTCTTTCATAGCTTGTTCAATGATTTGCTTCAATCTTGAATTTTGCTCTATAGCTGGTATTGGTTTTATTTGACTAAAATCTAGGTCTTTATGTTTTAAAAATTTAGTCAGTACTTCTTTTTTATTTTCCTCTGTTATTCCTTGTAAACATGATTTGATAATCAGGCTAAGTGGTGTTTCTATTTCTCCATTTGAATTTCTTTTCCAACAATTAGGGTTGAGTTCTTGATTTAATAGTCTTTTTGCTTGGTCAATATTTCTGTTAGAAAGAGCATTCAATAATTGTTTTCCTGTTTGTGCTTTTTGTATTTCTTTTGTAAGATGTGAAAAATCTTTCTCCTGCTCTCTCCCAATTTGTTCAATATATTCTTTAGGAGTGTAACTTTTTCTGCTCCCATAACGATCTTCATAATCATTTCTAATGACTGGATTCAATTCAGGATGTCTAAGTAACATCTGTACGAAACTCCTATTTTCCATACGAAAAGCTAGATGTAGAGCTGTATTGAGTTCTTTAGCTTCTTGAATATTAACATTTAAATTCTGGTGCTGTAAAAGCAAAGTCATCATTTTTAAGTTTGTAGGACTATCATCACCACCCATGATAATAGTCATTAATGGTGTATATCCCTCATCAAACGCATTAACATTCGCACCTTCTGCCAGAGCTCGCTCAAAATCTCCTAGATTTTCATCATCAATAGCTTTAAATAATTTTTTTGTTGATTGTCCTGAAGTTGTTTGATTTTGAGCTCGTAATCCTACATCACTAACAACCCTTCTTCCAAAATCTACATTATTTTGCGAAAGCATACTAAATTCTCCTCAATCTATAATTTATTAACATAATTATAAAAAAAACAAAGAAAATTGCAAGTAATTTAGTTAAAAATTTTAGAACTAATTATGATTCCAAAAATTTTTCTGCATCAAGTGCAGCCATGCACCCTGTACCTGCTGCAACTACTGCCTGGCGATATACCTTATCTTGAACATCACCAGCAGCAAACACCCCTGCCCTACTGGTTAGAGTTGTTCCAGGTTTCGTAATTATATAACCTTGCTGATCCATTTCAACAAAGCCCTTAAAAATACCTGTATTTGGTGCATGCCCAATTGCAATGAACACTCCATCTACTTTCAATTCCTGGGTTTTATTGATGTCTGTCGATTTAATTGTAATGCCAGTAACTTTTTTAGGATTTTCTTCTCCAAGAATCTGCTCTACGGTATGATTCCATATTACCTTTATCTTATCATTTTTAAAGAGCCTGTCTTGCATTACTTTCTCTGCTCTTAACTTATCACGCCTGTGTATCAGTATAACTTCCTTAGCAAATCGAGTTAAAAATATTGCTTCTTCAACAGCAGTATTTCCACCACCAACCACAGCTACAACTTTATTTCTAAAAAATGCACCATCACAAGTTGCGCATGCCGAAACTCCGTAACCTTGAAATTTCTTTTCACTCTCCAGGCCAAGCCATTTTGCTTGTGCACCAGATGCAATTATAATTGCATTTGAATAGTAGTCACTAGCATTACCACAAGATCTAAATCCATATTCACCAGAACCTTCAAGTTGTTCTACACTTTTTATCTCATCGTCTATTATTCTTGCTCCCGCCTTCTCTGCATGCAACCTCTTTTGTTCCATGAGTTCTGGACCTTGTATAGAAATAAAACCTGGATAGTTTTCAACATCCGTAGTAATTGTAAGCTGACCACCAGGTTGCATTCCTGTTACTACAATTGGCTCTAAATTTGCACGTGCTGCATATATAGCAGCAGCATAACCCGCTGCTCCAGATCCAATAATAAGAACTTTTGTACTCAATTTATAATTCTGCACTGTGTGAGTTTAGATAATCAGCCACTCCTTCATCGCTTGCCTGCATTGCTGGCTTACCTTTTTTCCACCCTGCTGGACATACTTCACCATGCTCTTCATTATGTTTTATTGCATCAATAATTCTAATAAACTCATCGATATTACGCCCTAAAGGAAAATCATTTATCGATTGGTGACGTACAACAAACTTATCATCAATAACAAAAGTTGCTCTTAGTGCAATTGAGTCATCATATAAGACCCCATAGTCTCTTGATATAGACTTTTTGATATCAGACACTAAATTGTAGCTAACCTCTCCAATACCACCATCATTAACTGGAGTGTTTCGCCATTTATAGTGTGAAAATTTTGAATCTATACTTATTCCTATCACTTCAACATTACGTTTTGAAAAATCTTCTATTTTGTTGCTAAATGATATCAACTCAGTTGGACAGACAAAAGTAAAATCAAGTGGATAGAAAAAAAGGACAGCATACTTATCCTTTATATGTTTACTTAAACAGAAATCATCAACTATTTTTCCACTAGCAAGAACAGCCGAAGCAGTAAAATCGATAGCGGATTTTGTTACAAGATTCATAACTAACCTATTCATTCTTAATATTTATAATTTTATACCTTGATACATTTACATGCAAGTTTTCTTTAGCCCCAATCCTATAAAAACGGTTCTGTTGCATCTATAAACCATAGGAAAGAAGATCATTAAAGGTGGGATTATAGGAGTTATTAACATAGCAAAATTCTCAAAAGTAGAAACATTATTTAATAATTTGTCTTTTTTGAATCATACGAATATTTTCTATGCCTGTGATGGTAATCTTTGCGGAATGGAAGCTTTTAAACCCAAGCATTGCTTTATTAGTTTTTTGATAAATCTATCAACAATATTATTTAGATATTTTATTTGAAGAACTGTAATCTTCAGAAATTTCTGCATTCAAATCATCAAGAGCAGCAGTATTACTGCCGCTTTTATCAATTACAATTTTCTCAGGAAGATAGTTACTCCTGAAGGCTTTACGAAAGAATGCAAGTGCTGCAGACTTGTCTCTACTAACACACAAGTCTACAGTATATAAATAAACCCATTTACCGTTTAATTTAATGTAAGTCTCTCCAACTACTACCAACCTGCTTCTTTCTTTTCCTTACTGCCTCATCTATCAGTGGTGATAACCCACCTTTGTAACGTAGCATTTTGCTCCCCTTATACTCATCATTTCTTCCAAATCTCGATAGCTCAAAGAGAATCGACATTTCATGTATACAGATAACATCCGCTGAAAAGCTAAATCCTTTGAAATATGGCAACAATTTTTGATTGATACGAAACATCTTTGCTTTTTTTTTAGACAATTATATCATTCTTCTTTCTACTTCCCTACAAATGCGACAGAACCTTTTCATGATACTGTTTATAATCCTCAAGACTCTTTGATATTTTGCCTTTTAACTCTTCTTGCGAATCTTTGCTTTTTAACGTTTCTTGCAAATTTTTGTCTTTTAACAACTCGTTAGCGTGAGATTTTTCAATTTTTTGCTTCCATTCATCATACGTATATTTACCACGTTGTGTATCTTGACACTCGCCTCCTACATTAAATAGTTCTTCATTACAGATTGTATTACCCTGATAAAAGTAATCGCTTATATTGATTTTATTATTGCCAGTTATGATTTGTTCAATTGCTTCTTTGTTGTTTACAATTTCTTCTCTGTACCTAGAAATGCAATTTGATAATTCTTTTTTGCAATCTGTAGTCATAAGCTGTTTCCTTTAATAAAATAATTAATACTTTATTACTAATCTGAGGTATACTAAGGTAGTGATAAGAAGTCCAGCATCTACAAAGTTTGTTTAAACTATTTTCAAAACGAATAAAATGTAATTTTAGGTAAATAAAATGAATTACGATGTAATCATTTCAGGTAGTGGGCTAATTGGTCTTATTACTGCTATTGGCCTGAGTAATGACTCTGTATCTGTAGCCGTAATTGAGAAAAATAGTTTACCACGTGCAGTTGATGATAATCGAGCATTTGCCATTTCTCAAGGGTCAAAAAAAATACTAGAAAAATTAGGGATTTGGCAGTTCTTAGAAGATGAAGCTGAACCAATACTTGATATATGCATATTAGATGGAGATAGCCCATTTACTGTTCATTATGACCATAAAATGGTTGGTGAAGAGCCAATGGGTTATGTAATCAAGAGCGCTATTATATGGAATGCAATTAATAATAATTTTTTGCATAAACTCAATATATATTCTCCACGTTTCTATAAAACAATCGCTTGTGACGAAGGATACGTGGAAGTTACTCTTGATAATGATCAAAAATTGATATCATCGCTATTTATCTGCGCTGAAGGTAAAAACTCTAAGCTGCCAGAGTTGTTTTCTATAACAATAATAAAATTTGATTATAAACAAAATAGCATGGTATTTAATGTAAAACATGAACTACATCACCAAAACTTAGCTGTAGAGCGGTTTTTTCCTGGTGGTCCATTTGCAATTTTGCCAATGAAAGGTGGCTATACTTCTTCAATAGTTTGGACAGAAAAATGCGAAATTTCAAAAATGCTGATGAGCTTATCTGAAGAGGAGTTTATCATAGAACTCAAAAAAAGATTTGGTTCTTATTTGGGAGAAATTGAATTAGAGGGTGAAAGAAAATCTTACCCTTTGAGTTTTACTTTTGCGAGAAAGCTTCATAAAAGCAGAATTTTGCTGATTGGCGATGCAGCACATTCAATCCACCCGGTTGCAGGTCAAGGACTTAACCTTGGAATGAGAGATGTAGAGAGTGTTATTAGACAAATAACTGCTGCAAAATCCTCTGGCATTGATGTTGGCAGTAATTATCTATTGAAGAAAATTTCACGTGATAGATACTTTGATAATTTTACTATGGCACTTGCAACTGATGGACTAAATAGAATATTTTCCAACAGAATACTTTGCGTTAAAGTTCTGAGCAATCTTGGTTTAATGGTAGTTGAAAATTCAGATTTTCTTAAAAAAAGCTTCGTTCGACATGCTATGGGGTTTATATAAATCATTAGATTTCTTTCATCATAATCAGGTGTCATTAGAGTAGTTGACACTGGAGCCCAAATTCCATAATGTCATGCCAGTGCCCAGACACTGGCATCCAGAAAAATTTATAAGCAAATTTGAGCTTATGCTAAATTTGATGAAATGAAAAACTGAATTCCAGCGTCACGCACTGGAATGACAAGAAAAAGGGTACTGGCATGACATTAAATGATTTTCCTTATTTTAGCATTAAACGCGATGAAGAAAATCATTTATAATCGCTATAGCAACTAGTGTTGAAACCTGACGTACCTTTTGGCTTGACAAACGAGAGTTTTTATCTGATTTGACAACAAGGGCTTCTAGATGACTTTGAAAGTAAATATTACCATGCTTATCTTCGATAGCTTCTATTACCCCGTCATTGGCAAATGCTGCAATTTTATATCCAAGTAGCTCTAGCCTTCTTCTATTCTCTGTAGTATTACTTACTGTACCTGAATGAGCATTCGGAAAATAAGTTGAAAACCAGCCATTTTGATTAGGTAGTAAAAATCTAGCTACCACTTTTTCCAAACGACTACCTGGAACAATTTTTATCTGCTGAAGAGATATATTCTCTTTTTGTGGATAGGATGATGATTTTAAATGATTCTTCTCATCATTAACAACATTTGTTATTTCAATTTCTTTTGCATGCATAATGTCTTGTAAACCACCGCATATGGCAAGCAAATGAATTGTAGGATTGTCATCTACTGTTTTTACAATTGCTTCATTCACAAGCTGGCGGTAAGGGTTAAGAGCTGAATGAAAGTTATCTGAAATAAATATTCTGTTTATCTTTTGCTCTTTGATAAATTTTGCAACTTCAACTTTTATTCGATCTAGTATCAGCTTTTTTGCCAATATTTCATCTTGTTTTGCGAACTCTTCTTGGATTTCTTTTAGATTAATTATTTTGTCGTAGTCAATGAATACAGTTTTAACCCCAAAATTATTGAATATCTCATAGATATTTTGAGATTCATCTGTTTGCAATAAACCAACAATTATATTATAATTTACTGCATTTTCCACTGTCAAAGCAGATAATTCTTTGTTTACTTTTTCACTATAAGCGATATTACTTAATAGTAGAAATGTAATTAATAGTATATTAAATATTCTATTGTAACATTTATACATTATTTCCTAAATAATTATATTAATATTATAATATATTATAGAACATTAAGAAAAAGAATGTGGCCTGAGCAGGAATCGAACCAGCGACACAAGGATTTTCAGTCCTTTGCTCTACCAACTGAGCTATCAGGCCAACTACGTACTTTCATTTTTAGATAAAAAACGTTATCATGTCCATCAAAAGTTTTTGAAGTATAGAAACAAAGAATGAACATTAGTAACAAAATAGGAATTTATCCTGGTACATTTGACCCCATAACTTTTGGGCACCTTGACATAATAAAAAGAGCATGTAAGCTAGTCGATAAGTTGATAATTGGTGTTGCAGAGAATGTTAATAAACATACTAATTTTGACATAAGACTGCGCACAAGCATGGCTAAAAATGAAGTGAAAGGAGCAGGAATTGATGCAGATATTATATCCTTTAATGGGTTGCTAGTGAAGTTTGCCAAAGAGCAAAATGCTTCTGTTATTATTAGAGGACTGAGAGCAGTATCGGATTTTGATTACGAGTTTCAAATGAGTTGGGTAAATTATAAGCTCTTTCCTGAAATCGAAACTATATTTCTTCCTGCATCTGAGGATACTCAATTTATCTCATCAAGTTTTGTAAAGGAAATAGCGAGATTAGGAGGAGATGTTAGCAACTTTGTGTCAAAAAGTGTCCAAAGTGAATTGATTAATCTAAATAGGGTAGAAAATGGAGAATAAGTATTTGTTGTCTTTTTTATTTCTAAACGAGTATGTTAGATGTGTAAAATATTGTAAGCTAAAGGAGAGACATGTTAAAAGTGAGGGATAATAATGTAATAGTTTGCTGCCGTGGTGATGAGAATGATGATGGTTCTGGTCATCCAATAGTATACTTACACAAAGAAGGAGAAATGTATTGTCCTTATTGTAATAAGTCAATGGATGAAATAGTGAGTGCCGAAGAATTTCAATCTGTTGAGGTGAAAGTAATAAGCAAGAAGGAAAGAACCAAAGGTTAATAGTACTTCATTTTTTTAGCTTATGTAAATAGCAATGAGAGGGGCAGTAAAAATGAAACTATCCATACGGTCGAGTACTCCTCCATGGCCTGGTATAATACCTCCACTATCTTTAACATTGTAAACTCTTTTGATGAGTGACTCAGTGAAATCTCCAAGTTGGGCTAGAATAGCAACTATCAAACCAATTATTGGAGAATAAAAAATTGGAAATAAACTCAAAAATATTGAGCCAAAAATTGCACACACTATTCCAGCTAAGACTGCACCAAAAAGTCCTAACCAAGTTTTCCCAGGGCTAATGATTGGACAAATTCTAGTTTTACCAAAATTTTTGCCGAAAAAATAGGCAGCAATATCGATGCTCCAAATAGTTAAGATAAGCCATACTAATGCATATTTTCCCTGTGGTAGATTATATAGGCATATTAGCGAGGCATTTGGTAGTGCGATTAATAGTAATGCGAAAATGTATAAGATTCTATTGCCCTGAGTTAGATTATACCATTCAAAAGAAGATAAAACTGCAATTGAAAAAATTAGTAGATAAAATGATAAATCACTGAAATATGTAGCAAAAGAAAATATGAGTAATATTACTATTGAGGACAATATTCTAACCATAAAGTTATTATCTACCATATTTTTTTTCTCTTTTTGTATAATCTTCTAGTGCTTTGGTCAAATCTTGACAAGAAAAATCGGGCCACAAAGTATCACAAAAATACAATTCAGCATAAGCTGCTTGCCATAATAAAAAATTGCTTAACCTTTTTTCGCCACCAGTGCGAATTAATAAATCCAATTTTGGCAAATCTTTAGTATACAGAAATTTTTCAAATTCCTCTTCCAATACGCAATCAATATTTCCTTTTATGACGTTGTTGATAGCATGTATAATTTCCTGCTTTGCTCCATAACTAACTGCAACAGTGAGTAATAGACCATCGTTCTTATGTGTCACTTCTTCTGCTTTTTTGATTTGATCGAATATTTTACTGGGCAATAGACTTAAATTGCCAATAAAATTTAACTTAATGTTACAATTGTAAATGAATTTCATTTTATCTTCATTAGTTAAAGTGGAGTAAAATAAATTAAATAGGTAGTCTGTTTCGTTTTCAGATCTGAGCCAATTTTCCATGGAAAATGCATACAAAGTTAAGTAAGGTATGGCCAGGACTGTGCAATGCTTAGCAATATCAAATGCAACCTCACTGCCTTTTCTATAGCCATCAATTTTTACCCTTCCTTGATTGTTTGCCCACCTACCATTACCATCCATAATAATTGCTAGATGTTTTGGCAGAGATTCTAGATTCAACATTTGAATTCAACCTGTTCTAATTAGCTTAATGTCTATATCTCTGTATGAAACGTTCACTATATCCACCTAAAACTATATTATTACTGAAAAATCATTGATAGTCTATATTACAAAAATTTTCTCAACCTCGGTGTCAGCTGCCAGTGATTTTACCAAGAAAATATAGTAAAAATAGTCTGATATAGATGGTTTTACGATATAGTGAAATTATTATAAACAAATGAATTTAGTGGTGTTAGGAATACCTGGCTCTTTTATGTGGATTTATATTCTCAATAACCTGCTCTAAAGATAAATTATATAATTTTGACACAGGTTCTTCGCATTCAGTATATCTTTTAAATGTAGGGAGTGGTATAAGTGACTCTATATTTATGTCCAGCTCTTGGGGAACATATTTAATTATATCTTCGTAAATACGTTCCTTGTTGTTCAAGTAATCGATATTAATATCTGTAATTTTACCAGCTTTACGCAGGAGTATAGCAAGCCTCAAAGTCGACTTTACGCTAGGTTTAAAATTTTTAAATATATTGACAAATACCTTACCAGTAACATTATCTGTTATTGCTTTTAGCTCTTTAGTGGTAACAGAATTGATGCCCTTAACAACATCTTGATCTTCTAGTACTTTTATAATATCTTGAGAACTAAACTTATTAAATATGAGTTCTAATTTCTCAGGAGCAATTGAATTGATGCAATCAACAATTTTTTGATCTTTTAGTGTTTTTATAATATTTTCAAAACTAAAATTCCCATTATTAAACATGAGTTCTAATTTCTTAAGAGCAATCGAATCGATGCAATCAACAATTTTCTGATTTTCTAGTAATTCTATTGTATCTACACAGTTAAGCTTATCACTATAAAATATGAGTCGAAATTTTTCAATGTTAAAAGAAATGATATTCTCAACAACCTCCTGATTTTTTAGTAGTATTATAATATCGCTAAGAAGAAACTTATCATTACAAAGTATGAATTGAAGTTTTTCATAATCAATAAAATTGATGTGCTTAACAAGCTCTTGATTTTCTAGCAACCTTATAACCTTGTGACTGCTACTAGCATACTTGCTACTATTAAACTTATCACTATTATGAATGAGTTCAAATTTTTCATAATCAATAAAATAGAGGTATTCAACAACTCTTTGATTTCCTAATAACTCTATAATATTTTCACCACTAAACTTATCACTCTTGAGTATAAGTTGAAGCTTTTTATCATCAAGAGAGTTAATTCGATCAATAGAACTCGAATCTTTTAGTAATTCTGTAACATTTTGCTCACTAAGCTTACCATCACTCTCAACTATCATCCATTGAATAAAACGGATATTCCTAATAGCATTTTGATTTTCTAGTGGTATTCCCACATCTGCATCGTTGCAAAACTGAACATCATCAACATGTTTTTCATTAATTCCTTTATTTCCTAGTGCTTCTTTAGCGAAGTTATTCGGATCATTTTTTTCATCTTCCTCGTAATCATAATATCCATAATCTTCTTCATTCTCCTCACTATCACTACTTTCGAATTCATTGTTGATATTGCAAACCTTCCCACCTTTTAGTATTTCTAGAATATTGTGCTCCGCAGGTGCATTATTTAGCATGGACCTAAACATTTCATCATCATAATCGTTGATGTGATTAACAATGCTCTCATCTAATAGTAATTCTTCAATACCTTTGTGACTAAACTTATTATGATACTTGCATAAGATTTTAAGCTTACTGTAATCCATTGAATTGATGCCATCAACAACTCTTTGATTTGATAGTAATTCTCTGTTATAAGTCTTACATATCAGTTGAAGTTTTTCATTATATAAGTCTTCTGCATTGCCTGCCTTATCAAAATCCATAATCTTATTTCAATTTACTTAGTATTTTAATTTTGCATGTATTAGGAGGAAATAATCAAGCATTATGATAAAAGGCCTAATGAATTTATTAGTTTATTTATGTTTCTTTTCATGTATAAATTTATAGAAAGTTTTATGTAGAAGTTATTTTATGAGCAAAATTATAGAAATCAGAGCGCCAAAAACTCTTGGTGGTGAATCAGTTACGGAAGGTATAGTAAAAATAAAGAAAAATATCGGCGAAGCAGTAAAAGTAGATGACTTGATCTTTGAAATTGAAACTGATAAAACGGCGCTAGAACTAACTGCAGAAGCTTCAGGACAAATAACTGAATTTTTTGTGAAAGAAGATGATGTAATTAGCCCTGATCAATTACTGGCAAAACTTGCTGTAGGAGAAGTAAAAGAAGAAGTGAAAAAAGAAGATAAAGGCGAAAGCCCTGATAAAAAAGATGCCCCTTCAGCTCGTAAAATTATGGAAGAAAATGCAATTAGTGCAGAAAATGTAAAAGGAACTGGCATGGGAGGCAGAATAACTAAAGCGGATGTGATAGACCATATTAGTAAAGCTGAACAACCTCCGGTAAAACAATATGAATCGCCAAAAAGTGTAGTAAGTGGAGAGAGAAGAGAAGAGCGAGTGAAAATGAGCAAAATAAGGCAAGTAATAGCTGCTCGTTTGAAAGCATCGCAAAATACTGCTGCAATACTGACCACGTTCAATGAAATTGACATGAAAAACGTCATGGATCTGAGGGCAAAGTATAAAGAAACTTTTGAAAAGAAATATGGAATAAAACTGGGTTTCATGTCGTTTTTTATAAAGGCAGCAGTGCAAGCACTAAAAGAAATTCGTGAGATTAACGCTGAGATTTCAGGTGATGAAATTGTATATAAAAATTACTATGACATAGGTGTTGCTGTTGGCACTGACAAAGGTCTTGTTGTACCAGTTATTCGTGATGCTGATCAAATGTCATTTGCTGAAATTGAACTAACTTTAGTTGCCCTTGGCAAAAAAGCACGAGAAGGTAAGCTGCAAGTATCGGAAATGGAAGGTGCAACATTTACTATCTCAAACGGTGGTGTGTATGGTTCACTTCTTTCTACTCCGATAATAAACCCTCCGCAATCTGGAATACTTGGCATGCACTCAATACAAAATAGACCAGTTGCTCTGAGTAACTCAATTGAAATCAGACCTATGATGTACATTGCCCTCTCTTACGATCACAGAATAGTTGATGGCAAAGGAGCAGTTACTTTCCTTGTGAAAATCAAAAATTACATAGAAGATCCAAATAGATTGGTTTTGGAAATTTAAGCAGGTTAAAAGCGACAAGTAAGTTTTTCTGAAGTTTTCAAGATGGGTGGCTTTGTTGAATGGCAAGGAATGAGGAGGAGTAATGAAAGGAATTTACGAGGCAAATTTGAAAATAGGCATACCTATATCAGTAAAGTTATTAATCAAATAGCATTTTAAAAGCACCTCTTGAGAGCGATTTACCTCAGATTTATTCTTAAAACTAAATCCAAATGTTTTTTTGAGCCTCAGGAAAAAACTCTCGATACGTGAACGTATTTCATACCTTGTCTTCTTTTTCCAGTGGGTTAAATTGTAAGTTTTCCTTATACTAATGTTGTTGTTTCTTTCTGATAGATAATCTATATTGCTGCAGATTTTTTCTTGGCTTTATGATGGGTTTCAAATTGTATTGATTGCACAACTTATATAAATTATCTGTATCATAAGCTCCATCTGCACGCAGAGACTTAATCTTATAGATATCACCCATTTCCTTTAGTATTTTAGATGCTATCATGTGAAAGAAAATTAGTATATCGAATTGCTATTGCCTTTTTGCTGTTTTCGTCCAAAGCAACATGTAGCTTTCTTATTTGATCTGTACCATTATACTTCCTTATCTTGGCGTTATCTTTGTTATGTTAAGTACTGTTACTATAAATATGGATTACAGTACTATCTATAGCAATTTCAATATTCTCTATGTCATTTTTATCTGTTCTGTGGTCACATAATTTCAAATTAAGTTTGACGAGAAGCTTGTGAATACTTGGAGATTCTTCACTATACTTTGTAAATATCCTTTTATAAATCCAACTGCTTGCCTTAAGCCTATTCTAAATAGATTAACAACTATATGTACTGCAATAACAACCTTATCGCTATAAATCTCCAGGAATTTTTTCTGAACTTTCGTACCAGTTTTCTATAGCTTCATCGATAAAATGAAAGACATTTCCTCTTTTTTCTAAAAATTGATTATACTCTTTATGATTACTGAATTTCATCTTCTGTGGCATATACTCTACAAAATGTTCATTTCTTAATAGAGTAACCACTTTCTTTAGATTTTCTCCCTTTTTTTCTCCCATCTCTACTCGCTATGCAACAAAGCCAGCTCTGCTCTATTATAACTACTACCAATGCTGAATATTGCTTCTTGAAGAACTTTAATTCCAATAAGAGAAAAGGCCTTTATTTTTATGTCTTCTGTTCCACTTTTTCCTATATCCATTATTTTATTAGCAAACTCAGCCCATTTACCTGGCTTTCCTATTTGATTTTCTAGTCTCTCATAGTACTCTGATAAAGAGCGTTCATAAATAAAAACAAAATCTTCAACAAACTTTCTGAGCTTTTCATGCACTTCCTTTTCTTGCGCAGAAAGTCTTTCTGCTTGATTAGAAGATTCTGTTAAATGTTCTTCTAAAGTTTCAATAATCTTTTCCTTATTGGATTGCTTAGCAATATCGAGTGGAGTTTTACCTTGATTATTTTTAATGTTTTGGTCTATACCAGACACATTCTTATATCCCTTTCAATCTTATTTATTTTATTAATAATTATACCAGGCTGTCCAGAGTAACAACTTTTAACTTCTTCTTCCTTTTTCTTCCATTCTTCAACTTTACTACTCTCACCTAATTTATCGTAAAGTTTTATAATTTTTGCAATGCTTTGTAGTGCTGTATCTAAAGATTTCAGATCAGAAGCTATATTAAAAATGAATTCGTATTCTTTCAACATTTCCTTCCTATATTTTACATCATTCTCTGAATTGAATAGTTGAGCATAAAGCTCGGCTTTCTGTTTATGTAGTTTAAGCTTATCCATTTTTTGATATTCTTTTAAGTCCAGAATCTTCTTTTTAAGACTCTCTAATAGAAAATTAATCTCTTTTATTTCATCTCTATCCAACTTTTCTTTCACTCCTTGCATAAAAACCTCCTCATTAATCAAAATATTGTACCATGGCACCAACAACTTCATTAAAATTTGTATGTTATTGAAGCGCTAGGGTATAGTTAACATAAAATTTTGAATATTCAATAACTTTTTTAGATTATGAATTTTTATTTATCAAGAAAAGTATAAAGCAACAAAAGTGAATATAACAAAGAGTTTATATCAAAGAAAGTAAAAGTTAAACTATAGTAAATCTCCAGACATTCAATAAAGTCTGTGATAAATGAAGATTTAAGAAGTTTAAAAGAGGTTGCAAAAATTTACTACAGCTACTGTAAGTGTATCCATCTTCAAATAAATTAACAATACTGAAAGCCAGATATGTGCTTGAGTCCTAGCTTTTGAATTTAACATCGAACCCCTATAACTCTACTAAATAACTCAAGCACACCAAAATTCTATACCAAAAACACAACGACTTCCCTAACTAACGCTAGCGAAACAAGTAGCAACAAAGTACGATACTAAATTTACTGTCGCAAATTTTGTGATGCACCCTGATTTTTTGCTAACGGTTCACTCAGCTTAGTATCAGGTACTTCACTAATATCACTAAGCTCACCTGAAAAACTTGGTAGTTCTGGTGAATTTACAGCCGAACATTGCGGAGTAGAAGATTGCATAGGTTGAGCACGGAGAAAACTATCATTGCCAAAGGACATCATTGATTCATGCTGAATATCTGCCCATTTTTGATGCAAATTCCTCATGTCTAATATTTCTTTAACCTTTGCTGCATCATACTCTAAAAAAACGCTCCTTTTTGAAGAATATTCCGCAACAAGACAAAGTGCTGCCTTGTCTACATTTGATTTATTCAAATAACAGGAATCATCACTTTCATTCAGATAACTTTCTAACATACGAATGTAAGACATTATTTCTTTTTGTGATTTGCAATAAACCCCTTTCTGTAGAGGCAATGTTCCAAGCATAAACTTCGCTCCTTTATGCCCAAGCTCATTAGCACGATTAAGTAATTTTATAGCCACTTTGTCCTGAGAATTGCCACCAATCTTACCCTGAATTATCATAGATCCATGAGCATATAATCCCTCAGGAAAATCATCCTTAGACAAAACTGCAAATGCATCATTTACTGCAGACCTATTGATGTTCTTTTCTGATATCATTTCGTGAACAAATTCATACAGTGAATATTTGAACATCTTTTTCACATCTTCCGTTTTATTTTTCATGCCTAAGCCCACACTACCTTGAACATCCCAACTACCTCTCTTAATAGCTTGTAAGATAGATTCTTCCAGATTGCAATCACCACCAAAGCCTTGACCAACATTAATAACATTAGCTAAGTCTTTTTGCCATGGTCCTTTTATAAATTGACTGCAATTACCTATATTAAATGCCTTCATTATTCCAAGTAAAAAGCTACTAGCAGGATTCATTGTATCCATACAAAATTCTAAAAGTTCGACAGCTTCTTTAATATCATCTTTACCTTTTTCCATCACCTCATCATTTTCTTCCTTGTTATTTTGAACATCGCACTTTTTCATTAACTCTTTAAAAAGTGATAATGCACGTGCATAACATGCCGGCTCAACAGCCTGTTCTGCTAGCTCAAGTAGTAAAATTTGAGCTGCTGAGGTATCATCCTTAATTAATTTATTTATTGCATCCTCATACTTATGAAAGTAATCATTATTGATAAACAATTCATTGAATTCTTGCTCATCACCCTCAGAAGACCTACTGCTATTTCCACTTTCATTAAGGTTCCACTGCAAGGAACTAATTCCATATGCGCTATGATAAGACAACGGATCATAACTAAGCACAAAATCATCAAGCGTTTTCTTCATGTACATCATCCGATTAGCTTTGAATAAGTCTTTGAATTTTGGAGGATCAAGAAAAGTTTGTTTGCTAACCTTTTGTAACGTTACATTTTCTCTTTCTTTCCTTCTATCACGGGCAGACTGAAGATCCACTCTTGGCATAACTAACCTCCGACTAACTGTTTCATCTTGATAACAAAAATTATCAATGTCAGTATAACTATCACCTTTATTCTGTCCATAATTTTTTTGCATAGCACCTTCGTTATTTTTCTCTGTTAGTTTTGAACTAGATGCAAGATGGCTCTTTTGTGATTTTAATGTAGGTACAGATTTTCTTATACCTGATTGCTCTTGAGTTTCTCTTGATTCAGTAGAAGGATGAGGTAAAGATTTTGATCCTCTTGTTTGTAAAGCAGATGCATTTTTTGGTCTATCATCAGCAAGTGATTGTTGACTTGATGAACTAACGCTTTTCTCTGAGGTATCGCTTAAACTCTTATCAATGCTTTTAACTGATACACTTCCCGCTACATTGGTTGTATTTTTTCGTAGTAATAAAAAATCTTTTTCAACACCAAAAAACTGTAAAACATCAATCACATCCTCATGAACTTCCTCACCCCTTAGCAATTCTTCCATGGGCTCCTTACAGATAGCAGCACAAACTGCCTTTAACTTATCTAAATTCTCATTCACAACTTTTACTAATACTTCTCTAAAGAACCAGTTATTATTGATATGAGAAGCTGAGTTGAGCACATTGATTAATTCAAATACTGTGTCCTTTACATTTGAATTTAATTGATCTATTTTCTCTTTTTTTCTACTACTATCCTGCTTTGAGATTTTTATTGTAAATGACCTGCCTTCTAATACTTGATCTCGATAATTAAAAAACAAAGTTACTATTAAAGCACCTACTATAGTTAGTCTTAGTTTTATTCTCACATTCTTTTGCCCTACTTCTTTCTTTAGTATTTTCTTTAATTGATCTAATGTTTTGTGTGCAATGTTAGGTACATCTTCTATTATTTGAAGGATTAAATCTTGTTTCTTCATTCGATCGATATCAATCTCTATTCCTTGGTCTAATAAAAGTTGTACATCATCTTTGCAATCTTCTTTCCATGAACTTATTACATCTGCTATTGTTTTTTTTATTGTATCATAAGCTTGAACAAATTCCTCCTTTTCTTGAAATGTCTCCAATTTCATTGAGCGAATACAGTGATAAATATCACCACTTAACATTACTGATACTGCATCTTTGTAACCTAATTTAACTGCTTGCTTTAAAAGATCTTTTATATCTGAATCTTGATAATTAAACCTTCTCTTTAGATCTTCAATCTTACGTTTACTAAAATACTGTTCTCCATTATAGAGAATATGTGCATATCCATACGTTTTTTCTGCAAGACATAGTACTATTTCAGGAGAGCACCGATTGTCAATTACATATTGTAATAACTCAATTAGCCTTGAATAACCACTGAAGTTTCCTTTCCATGAATATTGTTTATTCAGACAAAAACTTACTTTATCTTTCTTCTCTTTTTCACAAATCATTTCCAATAATTTCACATTGCCCTTTTGACAGGCAAATTCTACAATTTCTTTTTTTTGCTCATTTTCTATTTTGCTATTAATAAGCTCAAAGCTTAGAAACATATCTTGTATATCTATATTAGCTGCAGTATTATCAGCAAGAATATTGATTCCTTCTTTTATCTTACTCACTACCTTAAGTATTGAATCCTTTTTTTCTTTGTCTGTAAGACCCCCCTTTTCTTCGAGGTCAAGTATAATCTTTCTTGTTAATCCACTAAAAGCTAGTTCATCACTACTACAATCCTCTTTTGCTTCTTTTTCAGAATAGACATTTATATCTTCCATAAATTGATCAGCAATACTAGCACAACTACTTGGAATTTCTGACTTTACAATTTGATTAGTTAATACTTCAACACCAAAAAACTGTAAAACATGAGTCACATTCTCATGAACTTCCTCATCCTTTAGCAGTTCTTCCATTGGCTCTTTACAGATAGCAGCACAAACTGCCTTTAACTTATCTAAATTCTCATTCACAACTTTTGCTAATACTTCTCTAAAGAACCAGGTATTATTGATATGAGAAGCTGAGTTGAACACATTTATTAATTCTAATACTGTGTCCTTTGTATTTGAATTTAATTGATCTATTTTCTCTTTTTTTCTACTACTATCCTGCTTTGAGATTTTTATTGTAAATGACCTGCCTTCTAATACTTGATCTCGATAATTAAAAAACAACGTTGCTATTACAGCACCTACTATAGTTGATCTTAGTTTTATTCTCACATTCTTTTGTCCTACTTCTTTCTTTAGTATTTTCTGTAATTGATCTAATTTTTTGTGTATAATTTTAGGTACATTTATTCCTCGATCTTCTATTTCAAGGATTAAATCTTGTTTCTTCATTTGATCTATATCAATCTCTATTCCTTGGCCTAATAAACGTCGTACATCATCTTTACAACTTTCTTTCCATGAACTTATTACATCTGCTATTATTTTTTTATTATATCATAAGCTTGAACAAATTCCTCCTTTTCTTGAAATGTCTCCAATTTCATTGAGCGAATACAGTGATAAATATCACCACTTAACATTACTGATACTGCATCTTTGTAACCTAATTTAACTGCTTGCTTTAAAAGATCTTTTATATCTGAATCTTGATAATTAAACTTTTTCTTTAGATCTGCAATCTTACGTTTACTAAAATACTGTTCTCCATTATAGAGAATATGTGCATATCCATACGTTTTTTCTGCAAGACATAGTACTATTTCAGGAGAGCACCGATTGTCAATTACATATTGTAATAACTCAATTAGCCTTGAATAACCACTGAAGTTTCCTTTCCATGAATATTGTTTATTCAGACCAAAACTTACTTTATCTTTCTTCTCTTTTTTACAAATCATTTCCAATAATTTCACATTGCCCTTTTGGCAGACAAATTTTACAAAACTCTTACGATCTGATTGTTCTATCATAGGACTAGCCACTTTAAATATTTCAAATATCCTTTGTGTATCAAATCTTATGTATTTATTTTTCTGCTCTTCATTTTCGTTTTCTGGATCATATTCTGTATTTTTAGCTAAACATACTTCGCATGCTAGTCTTATTAGTACTTCAGACTTGTTTTCGTTAACCAATTCTGGATGGTTTGTCATCCACTCCTTTGCAGTAACATCAAAACCTATTTTTTCTTGTAATAACTCATACCAATTTTTTCTTCCTGTAGAAGTTACAACCGATGTTTCATATCTATCAGAATCTTTGCTAGATTCACTACTAGTCCTTTTCGAGGATGATTGAGTCTTCTTGACAGTTTTAGATGATTCACCTACCTTGGAAGGGAGAGTATTTGGCATAGAATTACCTCAAATAAAAAATAATATTTACTGTAAAGAGTAATTTGAATATAATCTTGTATCTTGTCAACTTCTGAAATTGGTGAAAGCAAATTCAAATAATTTCCATGCTGGTATTATAGAAGTTAGAGGAGGAAAAGATATTTACTTTACTTACGTTGAGTTTTGTTCTCCCAAATTTGGGACAATAAAAAAATTATACTAAGCATAATTGTTGGAAAGGCAAAAAGAATCAAGCGTAGGATGCTTTTTAGATCTGTTCTTTTGCCATTTTTATTCATATATAATATTTTATGTGCTTAATGGTAGCTAGGGTTCTTTTAAAAGGTTTCTAGTAAGGAATTTACATGCTATCAAGTGGTAAAAACCTAAGGGTGCCGAACAATTCAGAAATAAATACAATAATCCCTTTTACTTGTTTTTCTTACTTTACTGCGCAGATAACATATTTAAGGAAAGTTTATGTAAAAACCTGAGCTTACCAAAAACTAAAAAATTGTAAAAATATTATGTTGAAATTAGTTTGACTTATATTATATATTGTACATAATACATTATCCGCTTTGGCTAGGGAATGGTATGGCTTCTACAAAGTTAAAAGAACATTTTTTAAAATTCAAGCAAAGGTTAGAAACAATAAAAGAAGGAGAGGAATTAAGTACTGAGCAAGAGTATTTTGAAACAGATGAACCATTTGATGATGAATATGAGTTAGTTAAATCAGAACATCTATCACAAGTTCTGTGTAATGATCCGTTAGAAATCCTGAGAAAGCGAGGGTACTTAGAAAGTGAGATAGATGAAATGTTGAAAGAAGTAGGTGAGGAAGTGGGTAAGGGTGATTCTTGGTATACTCAAACAACCATTCCAACATTTGAGAATAGAGCACCACCATCTTTAATGGATAGTAGAAGTTCACTACGTAAACAAGTGTGCGTTTGGTTTGTGGAAGATCATCATCTTACAGAAAGTGAAGAGGAGTTAAACAAAGAGCTGCTAAATATTTTAAAGTATCTAGACTGGTATGATGAAAGTGCTCTTTTTGATTATGATAATGGTAGTGTTGATCAGCTTGAAGAATTTTTAAAAAATAATAAAAGCAATCCTGCTCTAAAAGTTGTTCTTAACCTTAAAAGAGGAGAATCTGATGCAACAGTACTGAATGCGGTTTCAGGGGCTCATATATATGAAGTAGGTCGCAATCAGGAAGATCAAGCTGTAAGTTTGCTCTTGGCAGCAGGAGCAGATCCTAACGCAAAAAATATTGAAGGAGAGACGCCTTTGCACTATGCTGCTGCTAGTGGTAATAGTAAGGGTGTAATTTCACTACTTCGGAAAACAAATATATGTTGTAATAAACAAGAAAAAACTCCACAGCAGGTTGCAATCGATGGTGGTCATTACGATGTGGCATACCTCCTTTTAACTAAAGAACAAGAGGATTTGAGACAAGAATTACATAACATTTTGTTCAATCATCTAGATCTTTTTGCCTTAAATAAATTAAAAGAGCTTGTAAAAAAGTTTTTAGATGAACATAAGAGTAACCCAGACCTAAAAGTGGTATTAAGTATTCTAGGAGATTCATTTCTTAAATACGCTGATATTATTTGTTATAGTAATGCAGGTATCTCTGATGTTAATGAAGCTATTGGTGTAGAAATAAGAAACTTATTTTTGAAAGCAGGAGCATCATACGATGTTTCTCGTTCGACAGCAAAAGCAGAACATGATTTTGGTTTATTCTATAATTTAACGTTAAATCAACAGAGAGAATTAGATAAATATTTTAATATGGTATCTAAAGCTGAAGATATGGACAAACTAGAAAAAGTCATAGATGAGGCCATCAGATTTGGAGTGCAGCTAAATTTTAACAAAGACTTTTCTCCAGGAGACCCTATTGCATCTAATTGGTATAGTCTAGCAGATTGGACTCTAAAAAGAATTGGCGAGTTAAGTAAGTTGAAAAGAAATCCTGAAGTTGCTAGTGACATGGTGTGTAGCTTGGTATCAAGAGGAGCAATTTTCCGCAATAGAAATAGTATTGATGTAATTGACAAGCTGGAATTAGAATTTAAGCATCATAAAGATAATATCTTCGATGCTTATGCGAAGTACATCGATAATGCTCATAAATTTATTAAGGTTGCGAGAAGTGCCACCAATGGTAGGCTGAATGATGTAAGAATGGATAACGCTATTTTTTATTTGGAATATTCAGAGAACAGTACAATAAATGTTGCAAAAGTTACAGATGGAGCAAGAGATCTAGAGCTAAATCAGAAAGAAGCAGGATATAGCAGAAATATAATAAAGATCGGAAAAAGCGAAGTAGAGATTATAACAGAAAATGGTATAAGGAATTACGCTAACCTTGCAGATAATAGTGACATGGTATTAACCTTCTATACCAGCCAGGGAGAGTTAGAAGTGAGATTATTTCCTGATACGAAGAATAAAGATCTAATAATGGTCAAAGTGAACAATCAAGATCTATTTAAGCAATTATCAAATTGTAAAGAAGAATTAGGTAAGAATTGTTTACTTGGTAAATATTCGGTTTATAATGCGATTGAACAGGGGTATTTTGCAAGATCTTCTAGTACACCTAAGACCTGGGTAGAGAGGATACAAGAATCAAATCAACGTCAGGGGATATTAAATTCTTTATGAGCAAAAAGTGTAAGATCTTAGATTTACTATTTCAAAAGATCTTATTTTAGTAATATACAATATTTTAGGAGGGTTTATGCATAATGCAATAGAACAAAATAATCTTAGTGAGGTTAAAGAGCTTATTAGAAATGGAGCAAGTCTTCACATTAGAGATGTAAGTGGCAGAAAGCCTATGCATTCAGCTGCCAAGTTTGGTCGTAATAATATTATAGAGTTTTTTTTAAGCAAAAAAATGAATATTGATGATGTTAACAGTAATGACAGTACACCATTACACTTTGCTGCTAGATATGGTCAGTTAGATACTGTAAAGTTTCTTGTAGGCAAAGGAGCTAACATTAATTTTAAGGATGGAATCGGTGGCAAAAAACCCATACATAGTGCTATCATTGGAGGTCATAAAAATATTGTGGAGTTCTTATTAAGCAAGGGAGTTAGTGTTAATGATACTGATGAAATTGGTAGAACCACATTACACTATGCTGCATCTGAGGATACATTAGATATAGCAAAATTTCTAATTGATAAAGGGGCTAATATTTATGCTAATAATACTTATGGTCACGAGCCTATACATCTTGCTGCTTACGCAGGGCACGTAAATATTATAGATTTGTTCTTAAGTAAGGGAGTAAGCATTGAAAATACCAATAAAAATGGTTTAACCCCACTACACTATGCTGCTCGATTTGATCACTTAGATCTTACAAAGTTTCTAATTAATAAAGGAGCTAATATTCATGCTAAAACCATTAAGGGTCAAAAACCTATACATCTTGCCGCTCGTGGAGGGTACAAAACTGCTAATACTGCTAATATTGTAAAGTGCTTCTTAAGCAGCGGAGTAAGTATTAATGATACTGATACAAATGGTTTGACTCCGCTACATTATGCTGCCAAACATGCTGAATTGGAGGCTGTAAAACTGCTAATAGATGAAGGGGCTGATATTCATGCTAAAACTGTTGATGGTCAAAAGCCTATACATCTTGCAGCTCGTGGAGGAGGACGCACAACCCCTAATGTTATAGAGTTATTCTTAAACAAGGGAGTAAGCATTAATGAAATTGATGCAAATGGTTTGACTCTGCTACACTATACTGCTGGTGTTGATGGGTATTTTAAAGAAAGCACTGCAAGGTTTCTAATTAATAAAGGTGCCAATACTCAAATTAAAGATAATAATGGTAAAACACCTTTAGATCTTGCTAGAGAAACTGGACGTATGGGAATTGCAAGTATGTTAAGTACTACAAAAGTGACGGATGTATCGTTACAACAGCACTCTGGATCGAGTAAATTTCCTAGTAGAGGTAGATTGTTTTGAAAAGAATAGCAGAGAAAAACTTTATCTATTTGAAGTAGAAGATTATCATTAATTTTAAATTAATTACTGGAATGTTCAAAAAAGTGTGTCAAACCGAGAAGTAAAATATAATTGAGATAAAAATGCAGGTTTGACATGAGTCAAGTAAATGGAACTACTGGATTGATAGACTATTTGGTTTTATTTTTTTTCAAACTATAAGTCCAACGTATATCAGTAAATAGAGTAGACGAAAATTAAAGTAATCTATGTGATAATAGAAAGGTTTTTCTTATTTCATCATAATTTTACAGATGTATAGTGTTTCTTTATTTAGAATTTTTATTTTCGCTCTTTTTTTTTATTTGCCACTTCTTGCACAAGAAAAGCTGGGTGTTTTTTACGATCCAGAAAGTGATTTGCAGCTACCAATAACTGGTAATATGATTATAGATGATGATAGTACTGCCCTGATAGCTCATTACGAAAATGACTCTCTCATAAAAAACTCAAAAAAAGTTGTCTCATTCGAAATTGATAAGTCTGATATCTGCCACTATTACATAAGAGGAGATGTGCTAATTAGCAAGGGTGATGTTTCAGAAGAAACATGTTATAGTAGTTACCCAACATGTATGAATTACGAACGTCATGTTAACAGTACAGGAAAAGTGTTACCAGATAAAATATTGATAGATGGGTATCACTTTATATATCTTTATGCAGGTGAAGGTGCAGCAGGTACCGCTTATGGTACATATATATACAGAGGTATGATTGATGGCAAGTGCGTTTTCTTTGACATTCACTCACGTATGACAAATCCTTATAACTACTTAGACACTACTGACGATGTATATTTTTTACAAAATGTATATCGCTCTTTTAATGATGATATTGAAACTGTGAATAATATTATAAGAAATGCAAAATTTAATATTAGTGAATAAGTCTATTAAAAGGTAAAAAAAGGATTACTTGCTGTGATCCCTATAAAAGTTTTTGTTACTTGTTGGTTAAATTAAAGGGCCAATAATATTGTAGAAAATTTTAGACTTGAAATAGTTTTCAATAAAAGCCTCTTGATAAGGTCAATCTGATCTTTCATTTTTTTAAATTCTGTTTTTATCATACGCTTATTAATTCTTCTGCAAGTAAAATGCTATTAATTTAGCAAAACATATTATTAAGATATCAAGCAAAATAACTATTTTTAGCACTCAAAATCAGCTAATGAGAGAAGAGTTTGTTTTGGGATCTCATGGTCTACCAAACGATACATACGAACTTTTTAATATAGTGATTTCATTATACGCTAAAACTAACCATATTGGCTCACTTTCGCTAAATCTACATACGAACTAATTTGCCTGATTTTGTTGCAAAATTTTACATCTTTATTTTCACAATCCTGCTTTTATTTGAGCTGCTCTCACAAATGTATGTACTTTTTTGCGATTTTTAAAAGAGTAAATGATCAAATTTGTTGTAACGCTATAGAATCCAGTATTTTCTGCAAACTATAATATAGTTCAGTTAATATATTAGTAAAGTTGATAATTGTAAAATAATTTGTTATAATTGTTAATTAAATAACATTAGTAGGTAAAAATGATTTTCAGTCAGTATGTTGAAGGCAACAGATTACATTTGTATGATAAAAAAGTAGATATCAATAATTTGATAAGCTATTTGCAAGAGAACAAAAATATTAAAGAACTTTCTCTCAGTTCGTGTAAGATTGGTAACGAAGGAGCAAAAGCTTTAGCTAATGGTAATCTTACAAACCTTACTCAACTTAATTTAAGTTACAATAATATTGATAAAGAAGGAGCAAAAGCTTTAGCTAATGGTAATCTTACAAACCTTACTCAACTTAATTTAAGTTTCAATAATATTGATAAAGAAGGAGCAAAAGCTTTAGCTGATAGTAACCTTAAAAACCTTACTCAACTTAATTTAAGTTTCAATAAGATTGGTAACGAAGGAGCAAAAGCTTTAGCTGATGGTAATCTTACAAACCTTACTCAACTTGATTTAAGTGTCAATATTATTGGTAAAGAAGGAGCAAAAGCTTTAGCTAATCTTAAAAACCTTACTCAACTTAATTTAAGTTTCAATAATATTGATAAAGAAGGAGCAAAAGCTTTAGCTGATAGTAATCTTAAAAACCTTACTCAACTTAATTTGGCGGATAATAATATTGGTAACGAAGGAGCAAAAGCTTTAGCTGATGGTAATCTTACAAAGCTTACTCGACTTTATTTAACTAAAAACAATATTGCTAACGAAGGAGCAGAAGCTTTAGCTAATGGTAATCTTACAAAGCTTACTCGACTTTATTTAAGTTACAATAATATTGGTGCAGAAGGAGTAGAAGCTTTAGCTGATGGTAATCTTACAAAGCTTACTCGACTTTATTTAAATGACAATAATATTGATGCAAAAGGAGCAAAAGCTTTAGCCGAATCTGAGAAATACTGCGAATTCATAGATAAAATTACTCATATAAAAGGTAATAACGAACCTATGGGTTTTTGTAAACGTCTGAAAAAATCATGGTCTCAAGCAAGAGCAAAATCTAAGAGTAATGTTCGCAAGCTAGATGAAAGCACTATAAGAAGTTTGTTTTTTGATCTTGCACAACACGGTTATACAGGGGGAATAGAGGTTTTGCTGGATGACTATGATAAATATCCTTTTCTAATTAATTCAAGAAATGAGCAAGGACACACACTATCTCATTTCTATAATCACGACCCTGGAATGCAAAGATTTTTCTTTGAACGTGGTATGATACCTAAACAAAGACCTGAACAAAAAAGAGATGACTTGCGCATTGCACGAGATAGCCAATCTGTCCATGCAAGTCCAGTAGTTAAAAAAACAAACTTTCTTGCTAAAAAACTGGTTGCATCGACGAAAGCAGATGAAGAACAGTTAAAGCAAGCAGCGACTTCTTACGTAGAAAGTATAGAACTACTTAAACAATATCAGAATGATCCAATAAGACTAAATCTTCTTAGTGTAAATGACAAAGAAAAAAGAGATGTGATGGAGAAAACATTAGGTGATAATCCTGTGCCGAATGATAAAGATTTTATTGGGGATATTATTGATAAAGTTAAGGAAGCACTAAAAAAGAATTATTTAAAAAAGAACTCCCACGATGAATATGACCAAGGATATCCTACACAAGGATTACAATATGATTATACAAAAGATGATGCAAAAATTACTATACCCGAATCTATAGGCCGTATAAAACTACTCATTGATAATTTCAACATTCCACTGGAAGAGAAAAAAGAGTTGCTAGTTACTCTTATGGAAAAAAAACCAGAACTAGTAAGAGAAAAATTACCTATAATAAAAAAAGAACTTGGAAATAGCGGAATTTTTGATAAAGAACAATTTGATAAAAGAGAATTACATGAATTGTTAAATGGTATAGATGATAGTAAAAAAATAGATAAGTTATTTAAAGAAATCAGTGGTCTAGACATAGAAAAGGTCTGGAGAGAGCAAAAAGAGTTCATTCTTCTAAAACGAATATATATAGCGTCAACAACATATGGTGAAGGTCGCAGTGCCTGCATTCAAGGTACATGGACCCAAATTATTAATAGTATAGACGAAATTAGCTCTGAGATCTTGGAACAATATGATCATTATTTAAAAGAAGAACAAAAGCTAGAAGCACAAAAAGATGTTATTACAGAAGAGAACATTGAGCCATTTATGGAAGATTTAGCCAACAGATTAATTCAATATGTCAAGGATAACCCAGAGTTGAAAGAGGTTTTGCAAGATCACTTATCATACTTTAAACATATAGATGTTGATCATCCTGAGAAAGTTACGTTTGAACAGCAAAAAATTTTAGCAGAGATAAATAAGTACTTTAGCGTAAGTATTAAAAACGTTTTACCTAATTACAATAGAAATATACCAAATAGGGATGAATATCGCATCATCATCGATGGACTATTAAAAGTGGCGGTAATGAAAAACTTTGCAATAGCAGTTCAAGAGCAGTCTAATGCAGAAGATAATAGTAATAATTATGCAACTATTAGAGAGAGCAACACAGATGAAGAACCGTTAGTTCCAGAAAGGTTATACTCAGAAACTTCAGTTGTAGCAACAGATCAAACAAATGGTATTCAAAATAATAATCAACAGCCGAGTAATTTAAATAATGATGCTCCACGAAGTAAAGAAAAAAATAAACTGCCTACTGTATGTGCTTTCACATTAGCAATAGCTGGAATTGTTTCAGGAATAGCTATTGCAGTTTACTCAGGAATGTTAGCGGTAGGAATAGCAGTTGGAGTTTTTTGTCTAATTGCTGCTGAAATCATATACTATTGTAATAAGCCTTCAAAGTTACTTGAGAATAGCAATGCTGAAGTTATAGTGAATCAAATAACAGTGGAACGATTATAACTCAAGGTAAGGAGAAATAGCAGGAGGGTTGAGTTTGCTATCTATAAAAGGGAATGTTCAAAAAAGTGTGTCAAGCCGCATTTTTAGTTCAACTCAATTTTCAATCTATCTGGAAAGAAAATATCAAGTTGAGACATAGTTAAAGCCCAATTAGGTAGAGCCATAATCCACTTTTGCTCTACCTTTTTTATAGCACAATATACCTGTTTGTACAAGGCATTTGTACTAGTAAATGAACCCTTAGTTTTAGTAAATTTCCTGATTTGTCTATGCAACCCCTCAATTGGATTAGTGGTGTAAATCAGCTTCCTAACTGGCCCAGAATACTTAAAATAACTGGATAAGTTTTCCCAATTGTTCTGCCAGGATTTTATAACTAAAGGATACTTTTCTCCCCATTTTTCTTCCAGCTCAAGAAGATAATTCTCAGCAATTTCTTTACTTGAAGCACGATATATTTTTTTCAGATCATTCATGAAAACTTTCACTCGATACATATTTCAGAGAATTTCTTATCTGATGTACTATACATTTCTGCTTTAGGAAATACGCTATTTATAGCTGTAGGAAAGCTTTTTAACACAAGCTATCAGAATATCATCTACTCCTCTCTCCTTTAGGTCATTTATAGCCCTTCTCATAATAGTCCAAAAAGAGTAAGATATGGATTGATAGTAGTGGAAGGTAAGGATGCCAGTAGCAAATAGTTATGACTTAAGAAAAAAGGTAATGGAAGCATTGGATGAAGGAGAGAGTGGAGAAACTGTTATCCTTGATAATGCTACTTTTCATAAGTCTAATAAGATTTGCTAAAGGAGTTGGTGCAGAAATTTTATATCTTCCTCCATATTCTCCAGATTTTAACAAAATTGAACATTATTGGTTTGCTATAAAAAACAGAACCAGGAAAAACATTCCTTTATTCAAATCTTTTCGTCATGCTGTCGATTCTTCTTTCTTATGACCTTTTTGGACTATTATGGGAAGGGCTATAAATTTTTGAGAGAAAAAGGAGGAATAACAAAAAGTAGAGAACTGACGTGCTATGGAATAGAGGGGCTAGTGGGAGAAATAGCAGACATGTTGAATGGAAGCTATATGCCGGAACTAAAAATAATAGAGATAGGAGAAATAAGGAAGAGAGACAAATCGCTAATAAAGGAAGAATGTGAAAATTTAGCAAGCAAAATAATGAGCCAAGTAAATGAGATGATAGATGAGGTGGTGAAAAGGAGGGCTTAGAACCTGTCTTGAAAGGAGTTAATTGGCTAATTTAGTAAGCATAGAAGTAATCATATTAAATAAGATATTGTTTTTTGAAGTAAGAGGAGAATGTTCGTAATCCTTGCTCATGCGTCTAAAATTGGAAAGCCAGGCAAAGGTTCGTTCTACAATCCAACGTTTAGGAATAACTTGAAATCCTGTATCAACCAATTTCTTGGTAATCGTTAGCAAACATCCAGTTTCCAACAAACATCGATTTTGTAATTTACCTTTATACCCTTGATCAGCAAAAAACCTACGTAATGTTGGAGCTTTGCATTTAGCTTGAACAAAAAGATTGGTAGCACCATCACGGTCCTGAATGCTTGCGCTGTGTACTTCTGCAGTAATTACAAGACCTAGTGTATCTACAATAATATGACGTTTTCTACCCTTTATTTTTTTACCGGCATCATATCCTCTTGATCCCCTTTTTGAGTCGTTTTCACTGATTGACTGTCAATTATACCTACTGAAGGTGTTTCATTTTTGCCAACCATTTTTCTTACCTCTTTTACTAGCATGTCATGTATTTTTTTCAATTTTCCATTATTACGCCACCTGAGAAAATAGTCATACACCGTTTTCCATGGAGGAAAATCTTTTGGTAGCATTCTCCACTGGCAACCACCCCTCATTATGTACCTTATTGCATTAATAATTGTTCTTATGTTATGTTTTCTTGGTCGTCCTATCGCTCCTTGTGCAACATAGGGCTCTAAAATTTCCCATTCCTTGTCACTTATATCACTTGGATACAACTTACCCTCCTATTTTTTGCTTACCTCATCATACTCTTTTCTTCATTACCTTTCAAGACAGGTTCTAAGATCATTAACAGAAGATATCGTTTATGATGAGTTAAAAAGTACTAAATTACATATTGAAGTATTAGAGCTTTATGAACAACTGTGTAAATCAGGAGTTGATAAGGAATACCACAAGAAATATGCCGATCATCTCAAGATTTGTGCTCATCAATTGTATAATCAAAAGTCTTTTGATAAAGCACTATCCTATGTCGAAAAACTTATAAAAACTTGTGAATATTTAGGTAGAGGTGAAGAAATTAATCGGTACATGAAAGCGAAAAACGAACTTGTAGATTTGTTGGATCAGCCTGGTGCAACAGCTTCAAATACTCCTACTAATGCAACTTCAAAGGGATCAGTTAGTGCAACAGCTCCAAATACTCCTACTAATGCAACTTCAAAGGGATCAGTTAGTGCAACAGCTCCAAATACTCCTACTAATGCAACTTCAAAGGGACCAGTTGGTGTAATAGCTTCAAATACTTCTACTGTTCGAACACCGAGGAATAAGAATTTTTATCGTGAGAGTCTAGAGAAGACACCAAGTCGTTATTCTACTCCAGAGAAGGCCTTTCAGGAGGCAGATTCTCGTGCGGTAAAATACCATTTGTCAAGAGGTCAACTAAACCCCGACACTATGAATAAAGGTATTCACTCATTTTGTACCTTAGGTCAATTACAGAGATTACAGAGAATGATAAAAGTAATTCCTAATATTGATTTTTTTGAAGAAAACGGCAACTTACCTATACATATTGCTACTATCAATGGTCACAAAGATTTAGTAGCACTACTTGTAGATAATAAGAATGAGAGGATAAATTCTAAAACTGAACACGGAAAAAGCGTTCTTGAATTAGCTATTGAAAATGATCAAAATGATATTATAGAATTACTTATCTCTAAGGGAGTTGATATTAACATGAAAACGAGCGATGATATTGAACCTATTGTTTTTGCTCTACGGAATAATAAAATAGATGCAGTGAAACTGCTTTTAAAGTCTAATAATATATTTTCTGAAAAAAAATCGATTAATAAGCATGATCAATATGGTAAGGCACCTATACATTATGCTGTTTCCATCGGTAACATGGATATACTAGAAGATTTGATAAAGATAGGTGCTAATATTGATAATTTAGATCTGTTAAACAAGTCACCTTTAGAGTTAGCGGATAATAATGGTCACATGGATGTTGTAAAAAAACTTCAGGATTTAGGTTGCCATAGTAATAAATTATTTGATAATAAAGAGAGGGATATGGTTTATGCCATCCAAAAAAATGACTTGCCTGTTATAAAAAAGCTCTTACCGGAAACAAATGGTAAATTTACCATCCCTGACTTATCTACTAAATACTGTACAATTGTACATCTTGCTGCTGGACTTGGTAAAAATGATGTATTGAATCTAATTATCAAAGAAAAAGGAAAGGATTTTTTTTGTAATCTTGCTTCTCAAAAAGATATTGAAGGCAATAAAGCTATGCATTTGGCAAGTCTTAGTGGTCAGGCCGATGTAATAGAGCTACTTATAGATAATTTTATTAGTGTCAGGGATAAAAATAATCAAGGAAAGACACCTTTGCACTTGGCTGCTGAAAATGGTAGAGGTGTTGCTGTAAAAATACTTCTAGAGCAAATGATTGATATTAATGAGCGCGACAGTGTGTCGTTGGAAACACCCTTAAACTTAGCTATTAAAAATGGGCACACTAATATAGCAATATCGCTTATAGAAAAAAAGGCTGATTTCTCTATTTGCAACTCAGAGGGAAACACACCTTTACATTTAGCTATTCTACATGATAACTATGATGTAGCAAGTTTACTTTTGACAAAAGAAGCTAGTGTTCATAGTCGCAACAAAAAAGGAAATACACCTTTACACTTAGCTGTTATGGAAAATAATCTTTCCATTGCAAAATTACTCCTGAAAAAAGGGGCTACTGTTGGTTGTACCAATTTTAGTCATCAGACACCTAGGGAATTGATTGATAGTTGTGAGATGGAAAAGTTATTTAATGATCACTTAAACAATAGCAGATCAACATTCCAATCAGAAAAACTATCTAGGAAAAGTCTTCTCACATCCTTTGATTTATCAAATGATTCTGGAATTGATCCTTCTAGTAGTATGGAGAGGTCAACAGTAGAAAGACATGATGGTTCTTCTAGAGGTAGAGGAGGAGGATTGTAATGGTTACACATAGAGTAGTATGAAGGCAATCTGTATAATGTTATCTGTGCTATTTATTGTTGTTTTCGATAGATTCTTGAGAGTAGCCATTTACAGAGGTAATAGAATTCTAAAGAGTGAAGATGAAGGCAAAATGTGCTTGTTTAATTTCATCTACCGAGGGACCAGTAGCTTTAAATACTGGCCTCAATTCATTTTGCTGTTTTGCAGTTATTATGTGGCCAGCTTTTAGGTTACCTTTTTGTTTCGTTTTATCTATTTTGTAATTGTTTGATTTCGTCAAGAGAGAGACCGGTAATTTGAGCTATAACATCAATAGATACACCGGCCTTGAGTGAGTTTTTTGCTACTTCGATTTTTTCTTCAATTTTACCTTCAATTTTACCTTTTTCACGGCCAATTTGGATGCCTTCTTGTCTACCTTTTTCTTGACCTACCCTAAGACCCTCATCAAATTTTTGAGCAAAAGCAGCAATCTCATCCATTATGCGTTTTTTCATTTGTTCATATGCTAGTAACTCTTCTTCTGACCAATTAAACTTATTCATCTCTTCATAAGCTCGTTTTATTATTACGTCACTACCAACTATTTTATCTAGGTCCTCTTCGCTTGTTTCTGCTGCATATCGGAAAAAATAACACCATTTTTCTACTATATTTTCTAATTGATCTTCCTTCGTCTTTGTAAATTTTGGTAATTCTATGAATACGAAGTAAAAATCCTTTAAGTCATGTTCAAAGCTATTTTGATCTAAAATGACATGATTAGATTTGTACTCAGACTTATCTGGAAAAATAATACAATCAGCAACAGCTATGAAGATAATTTCCTTGAGATTATGATAATTATCACCTTGATCAGCTTGACTTGAGTAGGCTTTAGCAGCATAATATTGAGCACGTTTTTCGAAGCCCTTGGTCTTAGTGAACTGCATTTCTATAATATATCTTGAACCTTGAGAGTCTTTACAAAGAACATCGACAATACTCTGCTTTTTAGCGGCAATCTCAGGATCCAAGATGGTAGCTAAGAATTCAACATCGTGAATAGCAGCT
This sequence comes from Wolbachia endosymbiont (group B) of Horisme vitalbata, assembly GCF_964028625.1. Taxonomy (NCBI): domain Bacteria; kingdom Pseudomonadati; phylum Pseudomonadota; class Alphaproteobacteria; order Rickettsiales; family Anaplasmataceae; genus Wolbachia; species Wolbachia endosymbiont (group B) of Horisme vitalbata. The sequence continues at coordinate 589,182 of NZ_OZ034797.1, read as the reverse complement.
AAGCCAGTAAAGCCTAAAATATCGTTCAAGAAATGAATGAGAATATCTTTATTCTTCTCGGTGCCAAATATTCTTTTGAAGGCATAATCATTGCGCGCATCAAGAAATTTAGACAAAGCCATAGAAAATCCACTTAAAAAGTATTAATAATTATACACAATTTTGAAAAAATATTCAAGTTTTTTACATTCAGTTTATAAAACCTTACTTTTTTTAACTTTAGGATATGTTAAAGAAAAAACGGCTGTCAGAGATCATCCGAAAATTGCATTTTAGGCTTTAGATGTAGGTGTTTTGATCATCTTTCTATAACTGCCTTATAAAGCACCTTAAAACCCCAGCAAATGAATTAATGAGCTGTGAAGAGCTTAAAAATATTTATTTTCAGTGTGAGAGATTAACCTCCTAATAAAAATAAGAGCCCAAAAGCTCAATTACGATTTACCTAATATCGAGAGATACCGTCTCGTCAGTCAACAAAAAAATTATAAAAATTGAACCTTAAGCTGTATTGTAAAATCACAAAATACTGCCAACTGTTTAGTGGTATAAAGATTATTATAGTTAATGTATATGTTGATAAGTAAATTAGTTTTATATATAAGACAGCAGGAATTTACTTATCAACATATACATTAACCAACTACATTAAACGAATTTATATAAAATACTATTTTATATTAGATGGTAGCATCTTAAATTACTAAAACTTCAGTCAACCTCCTAGCCCTGTAGTTTTTAATATGGTCAGGATTAAAAGCACTTTTGGATCTCAGGATACCAAAAATAGTATGGAGTAGTTTACGCATTGCAGCACCAACGATGGCCATATTATGCTTACCCTTTTCCTTTAATCTTTGGCAAAAGCTCATAATGATAGGATTGTGATTCTTAGCTACTATAGCAGGAAAGAAAAGTGCCTTACATAATGTTCGCGAACCAACTTTACTTAATCTGGGCTTGGCATGTACAGATGAACCTGACGTTATGTTTCGTGGTATAACTCCTGCATATGCTGCCAATTGCCTGGCATCTCTAAAAGCCTTTATGTCAGGAACTTCAGCTAAAATAGCTATTGCTGATTCCTCTCCTATTCCTGGAATAGTTAATAAAAGTTGAAAATTTTCCAACAATTCTTTGTGCTGTTTTAGTAGTTCACGTACAGAGTTTTTTATTGTTTCTATTTTTTGTTCTATGTTCATTGCAAGGTCTTCCCAAGCATTTGCAACTTCTTTTGGCAGTCTCTCTTTTTTTTCTAAGTGGTTATTTACTAATGTCAATTCATCTTTTAACGCAGCCGAGCAGCGATAAAGATGTTTTAGTTTTTTCAATTCAGAAGAAGGCGGTGTCCAGCGAGAAGGTTCCTGTCTTTGGCAATAATCAGCAATAATTTCTGCATCAGTCTGATCATTCTTTTGTCGTACAAGCTTACTCCTCGCATAAGATTTAATACAATAAGGATTTATAACACTAACAAAATGCCCAGTATTGTGCAGAAATTCAGCCAAAGCTCCGCTATAACAACCAGTAGCTTCCATACAAGCTTTCACTTGTTCTACGTTATGTTTTTGTAGAAAGCTCAGTAGACCTTGAAACCCATTATCATCGTTCTTAAAGCTCCTTTTCCTAGCTTCACGTTTTCCTTTTTTGCTTATGAATGAAAGAAAGACATCAAAACGTTCTTTTGAAATGTCTATGCCTAAAAAATTGTTGATCATATATAACCCCGTACGTTACTATTAAAATGAAAAGTAAGGCTTACCTTGTGAATACAGAATTAGAACCACTTAGGTTTTTCTATGATACCGTCCAGCCTATACTTTTGAGCAGTTGTGTTAAAAGTCAATAGAAAAATTGATGTAGCTGTGAATAAATACTTAAAGTTGTGTGGACGTATTTATTCACAGCTACGCTAGTACTAGATAAAAGCAGAATTAGGACTATATTCCTTAGTGAACACTCTACCATCTCTTACTAAAGAGTTAGCAAGAATAAGTAATTTTCTCATGGCAGCAGTAGAAGCAACTTTATATGGTTTTTTGTATTGATCATATAGTCTATCAAAGAAGATTTTTATATAAGAATTGTACCTTTGTGCACTAAGGATACACATATACAAAACTGTTCTAATTTGTGATCTACCGCCTTGAATACACCTTTTTCCTTTACTAAAACCGCTGTCTCGATTAAATGGCGCAATTCCAGAAAGGCTAGATATTTCTTTATGTTTAAGAATTCCTAGTTCTGGCATGTAACAGATCATAGTAATAGCCAAGGTTTTACCGGCACCTGGTATACTAGTTATTGACATGTATTTTTTTTTAAGCTCTTGACTTTGATCAATTAATACCATCATTTCATCTTCCAAGATTTGAATTTGATTTTGCAAAATTACAAGCAATTCTTCTATTTGTTTGATTATGGATACATCGGTTATCTGGTGAGCTTGGGTTTTCTGTATCTTTGCCATTTCCACTAGTTGATTTCTGCGAGATAGTTTTTGCTTCAAACAATCAGTATTATTAACATTTAAAGGAGTAACACGCATGTCTGTATTATTAATATAACGTGAGATGATACTACAGTCTATTTTATCAGTTTTAGTACTAATACCAAGGCTTTTTGCGTAATCTCTAACCCATCTAGGTTGAATGACATATACTTCAAAACCATTGCTTAGTAAAGTGTAAGCGCATAGTTTTTCGTATCCACCAGTAGCTTCTAATCCAACTTTTGTTACATTATGCAAGTGTAGAAAGTCGAGCACTTGATCAATAGCTTGTACGTTATTTTCAAACGTTTTATAATAACCAAGTGGATGAATGTGGATGTCTAGTTTAGTTTTGCTAACATCAATGCCAGCAATAGTATTTGGTGAATTCATAATTCCTCCATAAAATAATATTGAATACTGCATTTTCCACCCTTATATACGAGCCTAAAAGCTCAATCAGTTGTTCGGAACTTTCAGTATATAAAACAGAGAAGAGAACCTTGCTCAAAAACGGTTCTTATAACCAAGAAGGGAAACGGTTCCTCTTCTCCATATGTCCTTATATTGCCATTCTATAACATTTATAAAGACTTGTTTTTAACATATAAGGAGGAAGCTCTTATCTCACGAGCAGATTCTTAATCTTGGACAGGTTTCAGAGTTCTTCCTCCTCCATCTAATATTTAAGCTTAAAACATTAGATGCTTTTTTCAAGATACAAGGACAGGTTTGTCAATCTCTCACACCTTACATTTTAAAATATTCAAAAAATAATATCAACATATTTCGGTAGCAAATTTACGTTGAATCTATATCCTGTAAGTATGGGCGAAAAAAAGAAGGTTACAATATATACAGATGGATGGAAATCCGGGGCCTGGTGGATAGGCAGCCGTGGTGATGTATGAAAATAAAAGTGTCTTTATCAAGAAACGTATCTCTGGAGGTGAAAACGAATAACAAAATGGAGTTAAAGGCTGTGATTAACGGGCTAAAGATGTTGAAAGTTTCTTGCAAAGTTGTTTTACACACTGATAGTCAGTATATTAAACAAGGTATAACAGAGTGGATCAACAAGTGGAAAACAAATGGTTGGAAGACAGCTGATAAAAAGCCAGTAAAGAACAAGGAATTATGGCAGGAACTAGATGAAGTTGCTTTGCAGCATGATATTAATTGGAAGTGGGTTAGAGCTCACAACGGTAATATGTACAACGAGGAGGAAAATAGACTTGCTAGAAAGGAATCTAAAAAGCTAAAATATAGAGATTGTGAGGTCAAAAAATCACCAAAAAATAGAGGGAACTCTAAGTTTCATAGATTGGGTGGGGTATTATGGCAATAATTCTTTTAGACACAAAAACTATAAATCGTATAGCAGCGGGAGAGGTAATAGAAAGGCCAGCGAGTGTAGTAAAGGAATTAGTAGAAAATGCAATAGATGCTGGAAGTTCAGAGATAGAGATCAAAATAGAAAGTGGTGGGCGCAATCTTATAACTGTGACAGATAATGGAAATGGAATAGAAAAGGAAGATTTGGAACTTGCCTTTATGCGCCACGCTACTTCAAAATTAAGCGATAGTGAGTTAATAGAAATCAAGCACCTTGGGTTCAGAGGAGAAGCTTTACCTTCAATTGCAGCAGTAAGTAGAATGAAATTATCGTCTAAGGCAAGTGGAGCAAAGGAAGCATGGTCTATAAGGTATGAGGGAGGAGAAAAAATAGAAGAGGTTATCCCTTGTTCTTTATTACAGGGTACATATATTGAAGTTCGTGACTTATTTTTTGCCACACCAAATAGACTAAAATTTCTAAAAACCGAGAGGGCAGAAACACAAAGCATTGTTGACATTGTAAATAACTTAGCAATGATTAACTACAGTATTGGGTTTACTCTCACTTCCGGTAATAAAAAGCTCTTAAAATATGCTAAACAAACTTCATTCTTTAACAGACTATGTGAAACAGAAGAAGAATTTCAGAGCAATTCGCTGGAAGTTAAAGAGGAAGAAGAAGGAATCAAACTTACGGGACACATCTGTAAACCAACTATTAGTTGTGGCAATTCAACTCAGATCTATACGTTTGTTAATGGAAGGCCAATAAAAGACAATCTACTTATTGGTGCAATTAGATATGCGTATCAAGATTTTATTCTAAGTGGGAGGTATCCTTTTGCAGTGTTGCACTTAGAGATACCATACGATCAAGTAGATGTAAATGTGCATCCAAATAAATCAGAAGTAAGGTTTCAGAACAAGAGGCTAGTATATGAAATAGTGAGAAGAGGGCTAATAAAAGCATTATCGACGAGAATAGGCACGTTCGCAGCAAGTGATGTTAAGTCTCAAAGTATTGAAGAGTTTGATAGTCAAGAGAAGGTTAATAGTGAAGAGAAAAAAAATCAAAAAGAGTTTTATGAGAAGAGGCCAAGTCTTTTAGAAAATCGTCTAATGAAAGAATTCAATGCACCAGATGAAAGAAGGCGAAGCTTACCAGAAACGTTTAAATATGGAGAATCTCTACCCCAAAAGGGAACGATGGTTTTAGAAAGGAAGCAAATTGATTTAATAGCGGATCATCCTCTAGGATATGCACGCTGTCAGGTCTACAATACTTACATTATTGCTGAGGCTAAAGGAAAATTAATTATAGTAGACCAGCACGCAGCCCATGAGAGATTAATACACGAGTGCTTAAAGCAAAAATCAAGCATAAAAAGACAAAAACTTCTTCCTGAAACAGTTGAAATTAAAAACCAAGCTGGAATGGGGATGGTTAAAACTTATAAAGATGAGCTTTTTGAAATGGGTTTTGATATTGAAATACAATCAGAAGATAAAGTAACGATAAAAGAAATACCTGCAATCTTGGGAACAATAGATATAAAAGAGATGCTAGTTGATATAGTAGATAAGTTAATGGAAATGGAAGATACGTTGCCAATAGAGGATAAGGTGAATAAAATATCAGCCACAATCGCTTGCCATGGAGCAGGAAGAAAAATGAAATTGGAAGAGATGAATGAGATACTAAGACAAATTGAGAAAACTCCATATCCTGGTCATGAAAGACCAACGTATATAGAAATGAAACTAAGTGATATAGAAAAATTGTTTGAAAGGAGATGAGTTCAGTTTGTCAAAAAGGTTCCCAATTAAGTATACGTAACAGCTCTTCTGGTTATGGAGTATAAAATGTGAAAAAAGAGAATAAATGCTCTAATTTTTTAGATTACAAAGTAATAGGACAGGAAGTAAGAAATCGTAGATTAGCAAAGGGATATACTCAAAAAGATTTAGCAAAAAAAATCGGAACAACATATCAGGTAATACTTCAATACGAAAAAGGAACACGCAGAATTTCAATTAAGAAGTTATATGAATTAGCAGAAGCATTATCAACAACTGCTAGAGATCTAGCTTGCGGACAAGAAGTATCAAATGAGGGAAGGTATGAGGAAGAGGAGGTACTAAATCTAGTAAGAAGACATAAAGAGATTAAGGATCAAGAATTACGTGAAACGTTTTATTTATTAACTAAATTCATCCGTATTAGTGAGGAAGAAAGTGGAAAGGCGGTAAAAATAGAAGTAGCAAAGGGTTTGGTTAAGGAAGGAGTTTCTGCTCATGTTATCTCTCAAACGACCAGTTTATCTATTGATGAATATGATAATGATGAAAAAAAAATTTCTATTCCGTATAAAGTAGGTCGAAGAATAAAAGAATGGAGGTTGAGAAGAGGATACACACAAGAAGATTTAGCAAGTAAAGTGGGCATAATAAATCAAAGAATATATGAATATGAACAAGGACGAGCTGGTGTTTCACTTGAAATGTTAGATGAAATAGCAAAGGTACTATCAATTAGTATTACAGACCTACTTCCAGAAACAAGAGAAAATGAGAATAGTGAAGCAGAGCTATCAAGGTTAATAGAAGAATATAAAAAGATTAAAAGCCAAGAGCTACGTAATGTACTAATAAAATCTCTGTTTGAAAGCATACAAGTTTGCAAAGAGAAAGTGAAGAGAGTAGAAAAGATGAGAATTGCAAAGAATTTAGTTAAGGAAGGAATTTCTATCAATATTATTTTAAAAACAGTGGGCATCTCTTTAGACGAAATTCAACAAATTTAAAATAAAAAATCAGTATCTATTAATATCTTTACTTTTTGATGAAAAAATAAGTAAAAAAGATTGAAAAATTGATTTGACTTCACTCAAAAGCTATGGCCTTATGCCAATGCTGACAAAAAACAGCAGTAAATATATAAAAACATTTTGTTATTAGTGAAGGGTAATTTTTATGAATAATAAGAAAGATCGTAGAGAAGAAATAGAATTCAGAGCATTAGAAAGCAACGGTAAAGCACTACTTGATCGTGAAGTAATAGAAACGTTTCTAAGTGCAGTGCATGACAGGGAAGAAGCTCGAATTATTGCTAGAAAGCTAATAGATAGTTTTGGAATAGGAGGAGTTTTAGGCCAGGAAATAGATGACTTGAAAACTATAGAAGGGATAACTGACTCTACAGTAGCAGTAATTTTATGCCTAAAGGAAGCTGCAAAGAGAGTACCAAGAGAAGAGTTAAAGAAAGGACCTGTAATGGATAACTTGGAAACCATAGTAAAATATTTGAGGGTGAGTATTGGTTATTCAGAGGAGGAAAAGATGAAAATAATATATTTTGATCAAAAGTGCCGTTTAAAGGGGGAAGAAGTGTTCACTGGTACAGTGGATAAGGTACCTTTTTACATAAGAGAAGTAACAAGAAAGGCATTAATAAGAAAAGCGACGTCAATAATAATATCGCATAACCACCCAGAAGGAAGGTTAAAGCCATCTGATGAGGATGAAGCTGTAACTAAAGACTTGGCTAAAGCTTGTCAGACTATAGGGATTAGGTTGCTGGATCACATTATCATCACAAGTGTTGGGTATTTTAGCTTTAAAGAGCAAGGACTGTTATAAAGCAGATGTTTGAAGATTTTCATGAGCTGTTTAACTACTTGAATGAAGAAAGTATTTGCAAATACATTAATTGTTGCTTATAATTAATGAGAAAGTATATATTGAATTAATAATAAAGTAATAAAGTCGGTTGTAGACTTAGTAAAGTATATTTAATAGCGGAGGCTAATATGAGTAATAAAATAATTGTACCTTTTGATGATCAAGAAGGAAGTACTTACGAGTTAAACATTGATCTTGATAGATTATCGAAAGGTGAGATGTTAAATGCGATTATAGGAATTGGCCGTACTAAGGAGCAATCCACCTTTGTAAGCAAAATTAATAAGGCTAAAAAGTTTGGAGAAGTGCCCTTCCCTAATAGAGACGTTCAAATCAACTACGGAAAAGGGCTTGACTACATATATGGCACAAAACCTTTGAGTAATCAAGCAGATTATCCAGAAGGGTTGAATCCATTTGCTTCAGCTTTGCAAAAAATAAAGCCAAGTGCAGGTGAAAGTGAAACTTTGAGCTGGTTTAAAAGTGAAGTGGTAGAGGCAAAGAATGTAAATGAATTGCACAAAGTTATAGACAAAGTACTAGCTTCTGGAGGAAGGCTAAATGCATGTAATGATGGAGAGTGGAGCTTTGCTGAATATGTAGTATTGGGTACACATTTTCATAAATTAGAAAAAAGTGATCGAAAAAAGATAATGCGTAAATTAATGCTAAGCGGTGCAGAGTTTCATGATACTTTATTGGAGAATAAATTGATAGGTGAAATCTATAATGAGCTACAACCAGAAGTTCAGCCACAGATAGAGAAGCAACTAGAAGAACTAGAAAAAGCTGGCGAAAGTGCTGTTCAAGAAGGAGAATTAATAGATATCGAGATAGACAATACAACATCGTATATAGAATTTTCTGATAATAGCAAGGTAGAGGTAGCCAAAATACTGGAAGCAAACAGAAAGTTAGGAAGTAATATTTTAAAAATTGGTAATGATGCAGTTGAGGTTAAAAGCGAGAAGGGAGGTATAAGAAACTATATCGATATGTCAGATGAAAGCTCTATTATATTACAATTTCCTACAAGCATTGGTCAGCTAAATATTATATTGTACCACGATGTAAAAAAATATGATCAAGTACAAGTCAGAGTAGAAAACAAGGAAATGTGGGCTGAGTTACAAAAAAGAGGCGAAGAAATAGGAAAAAACTGCCTTTTTGGGGGAGTGAAACTTCAAGAAGCAGTAGAGAAAGGTAATTTCACTAGATGTGGCATATGGAATGAAAAGTATGCTATAAAAGAGATTGGCAATGATGAAGTATTGTCTTCATGGGTAAATAGGGTATGTGGAGGTAGTAAAGAAACCTTTAGGGAACTTTAATTCATTTATTTTAAGGTTCCAGAGTTTACTGGAGCCTTTGAGCTATAGTAGAAAATATTATATATATGGTTTTTTGCGTGGAAAAAAGTCTAGATTATGAAGTAGGACAAAAAGTAAAAAGTTGGAGGTTAGAGCGAGGTTATACTCAGAAGGGTTTAGCTGAGAAAATTGGTGTAAAGTACTGGGTAATACTGCAATATGAGAAAGGGAACCGTAAAATTCCAATTAAGAAGTTATATGCCATAGCAGAAGCATTATCAGTAAATGTTAAAGGTCTAGTTTGTGGAGAGACACTACCAAATAAAAAAAGATATTTTGAAGATGAAGAAATATTAAATTTAGTAAAGGGGTATAAGGATAAAGAATTAAGCGAGGTATTTTATTTATTAACCAAATTTATTCGTTTGAGTGAGGAAAGAAGCAGAAAAGCGGTAAAAATGGAAGTAGCAAGGGGTTTGATGAAAGTAGGAGTTTCTGCTCATGTTATCTCTCGAACAACTAACTTATCTATTGGTGAGTATGAGGAGAACAAAATTCCCATTCCATACAAAGTAGGGCAAAGGATAAAAGAGTGGAGATTGATACGAGGATATACACAAAAAGATTTAGCGAATAAAGTTGGCATAACAAATCAAGGAATATACGAGTATGAACAAGGGAGAGCTGCTGTCTCACTTGAAATGTTAGATGAAATAGCAAAGGTATTATCAATCAGTATCATAGATCTACTTCCCGAATCAGATGAGGATAGTGAAGCGGAAGAAAAGCTATCAAACTTGATAGAAGAATACAAAAAGATTGAGAGTCGAGAATTACGCGATATGCTAATCAAGTCTTTATTTAAAGGTATACATGTTTGTAGAGAAAAGGTCAGAGAGGAAAAGAAGATTGAAGTTGCAAGGAATTTAGTGAAAGAAGGAATTTCTGTTGATATTATCTTGCAAACGACAGGCTTATCAAATTATATGATTGAGAAATTTTTGTGATTTCATAAAAACTTAGCCAATAGTGGATTTTTTTGTGATAGAATATATGTTTGCTTCTGTAGGAAAAACAGCTTTTAGAGGATTTATCTATGATAATTCAGAGCATATTGGCTCAGCAAGCTACGAGCTGGGGAAAAAAATAGAAGGTTGTAGGATAGTACAAGGGTATACTCAGGCAAAATTAGCAAGCAAAATTGGTTTAACACATAAGGAAATACATAACTTTGAACTAGGGTGCAAGGCTATTACAATCAAAGAATCGTATATAATAGCAGGAGCATTGTCAGTTAATGTTATAGATCTACTTCCAGAACCAACAGTACTAAGAGAAAACAGTTGGTATGAAGATGAGGATAAAGAAATAGTCTATCTAACAAAAATACATAGAGAAATTAAGGATCAGGAATTACGCAAGAAGCTGTATCCATTAGTAAGGTTTGTATATATTAGCGAGAAAATTAGCCAAGAAGAAGCGAAAATAGAAGTAGCAAAGAATCTAGTGAAAGAAGGAGTTTCAGTTGATATTATTTCCCAAGTGACTCGCTTATCTACTTATGAATATGATGATATAGAGAAAGAAATTTGTACTGATTCTATACTCTACAAAGTGGGGAAAAGGATAAAAGAGCAGAGATTAATACGGGAATACACTCAGGAGGACTTGGCAAATAAAATCGGTTCAACACCTAAAGAAATACACGACTATGAACGAGGATATACAGACATTCCAATTGAAATATTATATAAGATAGCAAAGACATTATCAGTTAACATTAAAGCTCTTGGACTAACAGAATATGAAAATGAGCCAGTTTTTGGGTTTATAGGTAAATGCGAAAAAATTGAGGATCAAGAATTACTGGATACGGTAGCCAGATCTTTATCTGAAGGAATGCAAACTGGTAAAGAAAAGGTTAAAAAAGCAGAGAAAATCAAGATTGCAAAAGATCTAGTTAAGGAAGGTGTTGCTATTGATATTATTGTGCGAGCAAGTGGCCTAACTGCTGATGAGTGTGAAAATTGAATGTGTTTAAGATATAAGTAAAGTTAGTTAATGATTTAACCAACAGAATTTGCTAACCAACTTTTTTGGCTCAGTTGAATTTTGCTTGGTATAAATTAAGATATGAAATCGCAAAGTTTATCTATTAATTTCTGGTTGTCCTCTATCATTGCATTTGCCTTGTATCTTGAGAAAAGCATCTAATGTTTTAAGCTTAAGCATTAGATGGAGAAGGGAAAAACTCTGGCATTTGCCTTAGATACAAAATCTGTGCAAGAGATAAGAGATCCCTTCTTATATGTTAAAAACAAGTCTTTATAAATGTTATAGAATGGCAATATAAGGACATATGGAGAAGAGGAACCGTTTCCCTTCTTGGTTATAAGAACCGTTTTTGAGCAAGGTTCTCTTCTCTGTTTTATATACTGAAAGTTCCGAACAACTGATTGAGCTTTTAGGCTCGTATATAAGGGTGGAAAATGCAGTATTCAATATTATTTTATGGAGGAATTATGAATTCACCAAATACTATTGCTGGCATTGATGTTAGCAAAACTAAACTAGACATCCACATTCATCCACTTGGTTATTATAAAACGTTTGAAAATAACGTACAAGCTATTGATCAAGTGCTCGACTTTCTACACTTGCATAATGTAACAAAAGTTGGATTAGAAGCTACTGGTGGATACGAAAAACTATGCGCTTACACTTTACTAAGCAATGGTTTTGAAGTATATGTCATTCAACCTAGATGGGTTAGAGATTACGCAAAAAGCCTTGGTATTAGTACTAAAACTGATAAAATAGACTGTAGTATCATCTCACGTTATATTAATAATACAGACATGCGTGTTACTCCTTTAAATGTTAATAATACTGATTGTTTGAAGCAAAAACTATCTCGCAGAAATCAACTAGTGGAAATGGCAAAGATACAGAAAACCCAAGCTCACCAGATAACCGATGTATCCATAATCAAACAAATAGAAGAATTGCTTGTAATTTTGCAAAATCAAATTCAAATCTTGGAAGATGAAATGATGGTATTAATTGATCAAAGTCAAGAGCTTAAAAAAAAATACATGTCAATAACTAGTATACCAGGTGCCGGTAAAACCTTGGCTATTACTATGATCTGTTACATGCCAGAACTAGGAATTCTTAAACATAAAGAAATATCTAGCCTTTCTGGAATTGCGCCATTTAATCGAGACAGCGGTTTTAGTAAAGGAAAAAGGTGTATTCAAGGCGGTAGATCACAAATTAGAACAGTTTTGTATATGTGTATCCTTAGTGCACAAAGGTACAATTCTTATATAAAAATCTTCTTTGATAGACTATATGATCAATACAAAAAACCATATAAAGTTGCTTCTACTGCTGCCATGAGAAAATTACTTATTCTTGCTAACTCTTTAGTAAGAGATGGTAGAGTGTTCACTAAGGAATATAGTCCTAATTCTGCTTTTATCTAGTACTAGCGTAGCTGTGAATAAATACGTCCACACAACTTTAAGTATTTATTCACAGCTACATCAATTTTTCTATTGACTTTTAACACAACTGCTCAAAAGTATAGGCTGGACGGTATCGTAGAAAAACCTAAATGGTTCTAATTCTGTATTCACAAGGTAAGCCTTACTTTTCATTTTTAATAGTAGTATATGGAGTTATACATGATCAACAACTTTTTAGGTATAGATGTTTCAAAAGAACGCTTTGATGTTTCTCTCTCATTCATAAGTAAAAAAGGAAAGCGTGAAACTAGGAAAAGGAAATTTAAAAATGATGATACAGGATTTCGAAGTCTACTGGATTTCTTGCAAAAACATAACGTAGAAGAAGTAAAAGCCTGCATGGAATCTACAGGTTGTTATAGTGAAGCTTTGGCTGAATTTCTTCATAACGCTGGACATTTCGTTAGTGTTATAAACCCAGCTTGCATAAGGTTTTACGCAAAAAGTAAGCTTGCACGGCAAAAGAATGACCAGACTGATGCAGAGATTATTGCAGATTATTGTCAAAAACAAGAACCAACTCGTTGGACACCACCTTCTCTCGAAAAGAAAAAATTAAAACATCTTTATCGTTGCTCAGATGCATTGAAAGATGAGTTAACATTAGTAAACAATCATTTAGAAAAAAAAAGAGAGACTGCCTGAAGAAGTTGTAAATGTTTGGGAGAGTTTAGCAATGACCATAGAACAATCAATAGAAACAATAAAAAATTCCACACGTGAACTATTAAAACAACACAAAGAGTTGCTAGAAGATTTTCAACTCCTATTAACTATTCCAGGAGTAGGAGAGGAATCAGCAATAGCTATTTTAGCTGAAATTCCTGACATAAAAGTTTTTATAAATGCCAGGCAATTGGCAGCGTATGCTGGGACTATACCACAAAATATAACATCAGGTTCATCTGTACGTGCCAAGCCTAGATTGAGTAAATCAGGTTCACGAACATTACGTAAGGCGATGTATTTTCCTGCTATAGTAGCTAAGAATCACAACCCTATCATTATGACTTTTTGTGAAAGATTAAAAGAGAAAGGTAAGCATAATATGGCCGTTGTGGGGGCTTCAATGCGTAAGTTACTCCACATTGTTTTTGGTATTTTAAGTTCAAGAAAGGCCTTTGATCCAGATCATATTAAGAACTATAGAGCTAGGAGGTTGGCTGAAGGCTTAGTGCTTTAAAAGCAAAAAATGCTCCAATTATGTGAAATAGTATCTTACACAAATTTATGGAATGTTGTTGGTTAGTGGATATGTTGATAAGTAAATTTCTGCTGTCTTGTCTACATAGAACTAATTTACTTATCAACATATCCACTAACTATAGTCTGTATACTGCCACACAGTATGTGGATTGGAAGTATTTTTTGATTTTATGATGCAGCTTGGGTAATTTTTTTGTTGACAATAAAGACGGTATCTCTTGCTGAAGAGATTTGATATTTTTGAGTGTAATATTGTCCATCTCAGTCGATGCTACTTTCAATTGCGATTGTATTCTTATATATTTATCGTCTATTACTTGTTCTAGTTGATAATCAACGCAATCCAGAGGCAAACATCACATTCAGTAGTGGCTTGATCCACCCTATTTTGCCAAATTTCCTTGAGTTAGCATACTTTATACTTCTATCTGTTCCACCAGTGCCTATTGATAGCAGTATAATCTCATCATTTGGAAATAACCTCTTACCACTTGCATATGCACAAGCCGCTGGATTATTGGCAAACACTCCACCATCTATCAATACTCTCTCTGTTTGGCTAATTTTCAGACGTTTTGGTGTGAAGTACGTTGGAGCAGCTGTTGTAGCTCTGAGTGCATCTTTCAACTTAATGTTTTTTTCTTTCCAACTTTTGAAGAAAAATTCACAACTATTCTGAATGTCATAACTGGTGAGTAGTAGATTACTCGCAACATCGGCCATAGTACTTTCACCAAAGTATTTGTTGAGAATAAATTCCATATTTCTATATGAGTACTGAGAACCACTCAGCCAAGAAGCAATTGATTTTCTCCAAAATGATGATTGAAAGATATATGCTCCATACTCTTGGTAAAGTTCAACCAAATCATTGGCAGAGTATTGAAGTTTATTGCTTTTACAAAGTCCAGCAACAATAATCCCACCGGTTGAGGTTCCTGCCATTAAATCAAAAATCTGGGAAATTGGCTTTTTTGTCCTAGATTCAATTTCTGCTAGAATAATGGCAGGTATTATCCCTCTAATGCCACCTCCATCTACAGATAAAATGTACTTTGTCACTGTAAAATTTATTTGTGTTTGTGAATAGCTTCAAGTTCGTTGACTTCTTCAGTGAGGTTTTTCACTCTCTCTTCAAGTCGATAGACTATTTCGATTAGTTCTTGGTTTTTTTCTATAAATTTATCATGGATGTGTACACGTAAGTCAAGTTTTGCCAACCACCATATGAATCCTACAGTCTGTAGAACTATTGTTATTATTACCGCTATTGGGATTTTTTGCTTTTTCATGTGAAAATATTAACTTGTTATGGATAGTTTTGGAAATTTATATGCAGATTATAGAAAACTTACAGCTTTAGTGATTACTTTTTGTTGATTCGTATTGATCCTCTGCTTTAGCAAGTAGCTTTATGATTTCATCATAAGGTTTGTCCTTATTATGCCGTGATCTTAATACAGCAATTTTCCTTGGTGTTTTTCCATCTGTATCTCTAATGGTAGGATCTGAACCTTTGTCTAATAAAAATCTAATTATCTCCAATTTGCCTTCATATGTAGCTGCATGTAAAGGTGTCCATCTTTCATATTTCGTAGCATTTATATCAACTCCTTTTTCTACTAGGAATTTTACAACCTCTGCACATCCCTCTTCTGCAGCATAATGTAGTGCTGTTAATTTAGGGATCTGCACATTAATATCTAATAGATTTTCTACTAAGAATTTTACAGTCTCTAAGTTACAATTTTGAGAAGCAATGCGTAATATCGTTTTATAATTATCTGCAGCCTTTGCCTTCATGTAGGAATAGGTAGCAATAATACATACTATTACTGTTATAAGCCACCAAAAATGCAGCTTGTTTTTTGTATCTTGACCCAATTTATCCATATTCAACATCTTTTTAATATTAAATAGATCATTTACTCATTTTTTATTAACATTACTTACTCAAAGATGCTGACAACATAGTAAGGTAACCTGAGCTATTTAAAGTATGCTCCGCTCTATTAACTATCCATTCACCATCTACCGCTTGGTTAAAGTCTATAAGATTAAGTTTAGCTTCTGCAAAAATTTGAGGATTACCAGGCATAGTTATATCTAAAGCTTCATTGTTACGCTTCAATTGTTTCAACTTGGCATTTGCTGCACTCAGCGCTGACTCTGCATTAGAGTAAAGTTCCAGCATAATATAACTTGGCTCGCTACTACCAACTGTTTCTTTAATAGTTTCGCCCTTTTCATAGCTATGCCACTTTGCCACTACTGAATTATACTTATCACGTACGGTAAAATGTACTTTCCAGTTAATTGTATCTTGAGGTCTAATAGTCGTTGTTCCTAAAGCTTTTCCTGTGGCTGATTTTGCCATATTCTTTGAAATAAACAATATATACCCACCAGCTAATTTTGCCATTGCTTCACGCTCTGTTGCGATCTTTGTTAACAGACTTATATCACTTTCATCTGCCTGATTAATGTGGGGTATCAATACATTCTTAAATTCCTTAGCGACTTTGTATCCATATCCATGTTTTTGGGCTATTTCTTTTACTAAGTTTTCTATGGTAATTTGGCGCCATTCTTTTGATACTTTTGCCTTCAAAGATATTCTTAAATTTGTTGCATGAGCTTTGATTAGTAGAGTCTTAGGTGGACCCTGTATAGTCACTTCGTTGACTGTATATATACCCATTGGAAAGATTCCAAATTCCTTATAACCTAGTGCTATGTTCAATTCATTCGGAATATCTATGTCTTCATCCCTGTAATCAACACACACTTTAACTACATCATCTATTATTCCTGATTCATCTGTAAGGTGCAATGATATAACTCTATCTTTAATTGATTCACATTTATCTATTATAAAATCTGGCTGCATTTATTCCCAGACCTTTAATTTTGACTTTTGTACTATTTTCTTAATAGTAGGAAGCTTTATCTTTAATTCTGCGGGCAAAAAGCTTCCGTATTCTGCCAAACCCAAGTTCTCTGCTAGTACTAATTCCACTACTCCATCAGTAAATCCGTAATGTTTCCAGCAAATCAGATCTAACATCTCATTTTCTTTACTCACATAGTATATAGTCATCTATAGCTTTTTAAACTCAAACTAAATTCAATTTTTCTCGGTAGTCCATTAGGTAAAAAATACATCTGCTTTTCTTCTAACCTAGTAATTACGAATTGTCCTAAAATATTACCTAAACTATCTACTAAAATATGTGGTTTTTCAGTTTCTTTCACACTCTTTAATTGATTTAGCACGTTGAGATTATGCAGATAAATCATTCCTTCTAAATCTATATTTTCTACACCTTGACCGATATTTTGTAATAGTGGCATATTTTCAATACACTCAATCGTGCTCCAACGATTTTCTCTGCTATACTTTAAACTTGTGGGAGCAAACTTATATGGACCAAGAGATAGCATCAATAAAATGTCTCTACCGTATCAAATAAAACATCACGTGACTTTTCTCTTATCCTTTTTATTACTTCATCTGCAAGACTACGAACATCTTGGTTAGGTTCTGCTTTAATGCTGATAGTGTAATTATTAGTGATGTTCTGAGTTTTATTTTGTTCTTTATTTTCAAACTTACTCCTTGCAAAATCTGCAAATATCTTATCGCTCTCTGTCTCCTCAATAAGGCTTTTGACTCTGAAGCTATTTTTATTTCTCTTTGAAAATTCTTTAATTATACTGTTACCTAGCACAGGATTTCCACTGTTGAGAATATTACTCTTTATGGGAGTATGGACTGCTTTTATTTCAGTTTTTCTTTTTTCAAATTCTTTCAGTGGGCTATTTTCCAATACTTTTCCAAATACACTTTCCCCTATCCATGAAAAAGCTTTTCCTATAGGTTCAATGAGTGATTTCCACAAGCTAGAGAAAAAGTCTTTCACCTTTTGCCAGTTAGCTATAACAAGAGCTGCACCAGTAACAAGTCCAGCAACTAAAAGTCCTATAGGGTTAGCGAGTGTTATTGCTCTTAGTCCTGTTACTACTGCAGGAAAAACTATAGCTGATAAAAATGAAAATACTCCAAGTAGGTTTGCTTTCAGACTAAAAATCGTACTTCCTAGCAATGTAAATCCGTATCCTAGTCCTACTGCTACAATTTTTAAACTTATCAAGGATGCTACAGTACCCATGATTGCCGTGGTTAAAGTTGGATATTTTTCTGCAAACTCTGCTATATATCTAGTTTTTTCTTGTAAAAATTCAGCTATAGATTTTAAAGTAGGCAACATCACTGAGCCCAGGTTCATACCAACTTCAGCTATTGCATTTCGAAGAAGTCGTAATTTATTAGCTGTAGTGTCTGCACGATTTTTGAATTCTTCTTGTAGAGAGCTCTTGTACTTTTCTGTATTAGCCAATAACTTTATTGCATCCTCATACTTATTAAAACTTCCAGCTAATAATGCAATATCATCTTGATATTCCTGACCGAAAAGTTTCATAAGGATTGTAGAACGTTCCTGGTTATCCATTTTCTTTAGAGTTTGAAAAAAATAGAGTAATGCTTCTTCGCCGTTTTCGCTTATTCTTTGTACTATTTCTTCTGCAGTTATTCCCATTTGCTCTAATGCTGCTTTAAAATCCCCTCCTTGTTCTTCAGCAGTCTGAAGTTTACTAAGTAGAGCATTTATAGCAGTTGCAGCTTTTGCTGGTTGTTTACCTAAACTAACGAAGGCATTTACTAAACTACTTGTTTCCTTGATGTCAAGACCAAATTGTTTTGCAGTACCACCAACTATTGCTAGAGCTTCAACCATATCTTTTGCTTTGGCAGCAGTGTTATCTGATAAGTGATTGATTACATTACCAACGTATTCCATTTTACTAACATCAATTCCATAAACGTTAGAGAGTTTAGCTATAGAATCACCTGCTTGCTCTGCAGACATATCAAATGCTGTAGACATTTTTGCCACTGTTTCTGTAAACATAAAAAGATCTTCTTTCTTGATACCAAGTTGACCACCACTTGCAGCTATTTGTGCCAGTTCTGCGGCTGATAATGGTATAGTACGTGACATCTCTTTTAACTTCTTTGCAAATTTAGTTGCTTCATCCGTTCCTTTTTTAAAATCTACCACTTTTGTAACATCAGCCATAGCACTTTCAAAGTCAATTGCAACTTTAACTGGAGCTGCAAGCGTTAGCCCTAGCCCAATAGTCTCTATAATTTGTGACTTAAAATGTGCTTTGCTTGCTAAAAAACTTTGGTGACTACGTATTGCAGATCCAAGCTTACCATACTTACCTTTTAATACTTCAATAGAAGAGCCAAGTTTATGTTGGTCACTTACTAAGTACTTAATATTTCTTCCACTTTTTCTTACTTCTTCATTAAATGAATGCAAAGCATCTCTCTTTTTCAAATATGCTTCTTTTGCTTTTATTGCGGAGGTTTTGGCCTTGTCAAATTCTGCTTTTAAAGTTTTGCTCGGTTTCTCTATTGCCTTCATTTGTTTAGCTAAAGATTTTACTTGATCTTCAAAGCCTTTCCATGACCTCTTGCTAGTCAAAACATCATGACCTAACTGCTTAAACTTTGATACTGATTTTAAAGATGAGTCAAGCTTTCTTATATTCTCACCAAGATGAGTAAGTTGACTGCTACTTCCTTTTATTACAGTACTGAAACTGCCATCTAGGACTGCTCCAATTTTTATAGATAACGTTGACATTGTACCTTCCTCGCTGCTTTATGCCATAAGATAAATTCATTAATCTCCATATCAAGTATTTGTTCAACCCCGCCTCCTACAATAGAGCTGAACATTAATACTTCTAATCTCAAGTTTTTTGGATAATCGGTGAAAAAAAATCCTTTAATACCTCTTGAATTTTCACATAATCAGCAATATCTAACTCTTCAATTGCTTCTTTTGCAACTGATGTCAAATTGGCAGTCAAAGTTACTTCTTTACTAAGGTCACTACCATTTAAGCGTTCAATTGCAAGATAGTCTCTAACTTTTGGACGTCTAACAGTAAGTTCTGAGACAGAAATTCCATCAACTGTTATTGGGTTATTAAGTGTTATAGCTTGCATGTTCCTCCTTAAAAAGCTAATTAAATAAAAATCTATATCGGCTTTTACATAACTAATTTCTTTGTTATAACTATGGTGCTATAAATAGGATTAGCTTTGATAAGAATCTTTCCTATGTTCAATTGAAGTAATAACTACTGTATGCTCTGGCGCATCTATGTAATAAAGTATACGGTAGGTACTTACACGTAGACTACGTTGCCCGCTTAAGTTGTGCTTTAATGGCTTTCCAAGTCCAATTGGATCAGCTGTTAGACGCTCCATTATTGCCTTCTTAATCATTAACTTTACTTTTGCTGGAAGAGCCGGAATGTCTTTCTTTATAACAGATTCTGAATAGTCTATATTGTAAGGCTTAATCCCAGAAGGCATCTTGATGTTTAACCCTCTTTTCTTTATAGCGTTCGTCAGCAATCTTAGATAATTCCATATCTTCAATTTCTTCTTCCATTAATTCAGTTAATAACTTTAAAACGGACTTGTCTTGAGATTGTGCTACACTAACAAGTAAACCAGTTAGCTGCTCTATGGAATTTGTATGAGCTTTAGAATCCATATTAACTATATACCTACAACTTCTTATATTTTAACATTTTTATGTAATTTTGTCAACCATATTAGATCCCTAGAATCGTTTGTAGCAAGGCCATTTGATCAACACCATTTATCTTTCTTATCATATTTTCAGCATCGATTTCTATCAGCTCATTACCGCCTATAGTAAGTTTATAGTAATGGGCAGCTACAGTACATTTCAGCGTTGCTTTCTCAGCAGGTTTCCAGTTACCAAAATCAAATTCTTTAAAAATGCCTCTTAAATTGATTATTACTGCTCCAATATCATTACTTCCACTACCTTGCATTCCACCTCTGAGCGTCAAAGATACCGAATTTCCATTTATCAACCCAAATAGCCGAAAGAGCTCTGTATCGTATTCAGCAAAAGTGAAATCTGCTTCAAGCTTTTCCATGCCCATGTCAATACTTACTATTACCCACAAATATAAAGTTCGTGAGCAAGTCGCCATCCTTCTGCTAGATCAAAGAGACGTCTCCATCCTTTCCAAATAGTAATGGGTCCTGGTTCTAGATCATTTTTTCTAGCCAAATGTCCTCCAAGTTGAGCAACCCATGAAACAGCTTCTTTTATAGTAGGAGTTGCATTTGAACATGGTTTTCTATGTATTTTTACATATAGAACTTTCCATTCTTCTTCGGCTAATAAGGTAGTACACGGTAATGTTGGATCAGTTCTTGCAATTGTTGTAATAAAGAAAATTCTCCAAGCAATAATACTCATTACTGTTAAATATCGCATCAACCTTTCTGCTGTTCCAAGCCTACATTCTTCAACTTTGAGACCAGATTTTAAAATTTTATGTAATATTTCTATTTTCCATCTAAGACAATACCACCTAACTTTTTCAACAGCTTCATCAAAGGTATTGACTGGAAGATTTGTTAAAAGCATCCACTCTAGCGGACTTGTTTCAGAAGGAAAGTCTTTTTCAACAACGTAAACTGCATAGTGTGGTAATTTAAGTAATTCTTCTTTCTTATGCCTAATACTATTCTTAGATGGATGCATAATAAACTTTCCGAATCTAACTTCCAAATGTGCTGTTCTTTTTGGCTTATTATCTTTTGCAGGAACTTCAACTTTTACCGTACCTGCACAATGAGAGGATTTAATAAATTCCCATAACTTCTGCTCACCTTTTTCAGGATATCGAGATTTTCTATTTACTGCCCTATCTTTGGAAGCTCTAACTAACACTGCCGAATTAAGATTATGTGCAAGCTCAAAAAACTCATATATATCTGCTTCTCTATCGCATATAGTTATAGTCTCAGTTTGAGTTGAATCAATAATGTTGTTTGTGTTGCTTAAAGTTTCTAACCATTTTATACTCTCTTTATCTTCAATGCGGATACTGTCATTGTTCTTTTTTTTTATGTTTTCAGATTCTTCAGGTCTTGAATAAATTTTTTGATCTAGTATCCCTAGTACCAAACCTTCTATACTAACAGCTAGAGCTGTATGCATTATAATACCTTGACTATGTTTTCTTGTAATAACTCCCAATCCACTTGTTTTTTCATGGTCTGTGTATGAAATATAACTTGTATCTTGGATCACAAAAATTTTTTTATGGGCTTTTGTTCTTTCAACTGTTTTAGCAACGTGTGAAGCTAGAATATCGCCTTCTTTCACGTTCTCATTTTGAAAAAAACGATATGCTGCTTTTGCTTCTGACCAACTTCCACACGCCTGATTGATTGAGCTTTCAGGTAAACTTGTAAAACTATCAGCAATATTTACTAATCGGTCAGTTAACCTTTTATCTCCAAGTACAGCATCTCCAAATTCATTTTCAGCCCATTCATTATTCCTGTTTGCCATTTTTTACCCTCAATGTTTGCAAACTTTAATGTTGTAATACTTTATTTTTATGTCCATTTATATTTGTGGGTAATAGTAAGATGTCAATATTTATTGGAATATCCATACCACCAGCACGGTACTCCTCTGTTTTTATGGTAAGCTTTGGTAGCGTTATTTCATCAATTTTTCCTGCATAACCACGACCATCTACAAATACGTTAAAATTTCTCAGTATTTTGGGTAACACTTCGCTTTCTCCTAACTTATTACACTATTATTTACAAGATGGGATCTGAATATTATTTGCTCAGCTGGATATGGCGGTGTAAACTCAAAATCAAAAGACACTTTTCCGCTTGCAATATTTGCCGGTGTATTGAGTTCGGGAGTTGCATAACATTTTCCACTGATAATTGCTCCTTGCGCTTTTAAACTTGCAAGGTAAGAATTCACCCCCTCAATCACATCATCTATATAAGTTTTTGTGATATTGCGATCAACTGCCCAGAGATGAGCTCGAAGTAAACTATCGTTAATTAAATCTGCAGTGCGCCTTACTGATAGAAAAGCCCATTTCGAATCGTTTGAACATGTTCTATTTCCCCAAAGCCTATAGCTATTTTGATGAATTATCGTTGTTACTTCATTTTCATTTAAATGGTTTGCTCTACAATTTGTATTACCGAGCGTAAAATCAATAGGCCTGCTTGTTCCAACAATACTATTTATCTCTTTATTTGAAGGCGAATGCCAAAATCCTTGCTCGCTGTCTATCTTAGCTATTAACCCAGCTACAAATGGACTCGATGGCAAGATTTCTTCTTTTCCTTCAATAAATACCTTAACCCAAGGATCAACTACGTAAACTCTTGAGCTGCCTACACTTTTTCTCCATTTAATTGCTTCTTCATCATTAGTATTTGGTCCATCTGCTACTATTATAGCTCTTAATTTTTCTGCTATAGAAATTAATGCTGCAACCACTGGATTTTTGCCATCTTCTGGTAATTGATGAGTAAATTGAGGTGCAATTAATATTCTTGGAGCAACATGAACTATACTTTCACTGCTGAGAAATGCCTCTATCCCTTGATATTCTCCAGTCTCTTTATCAACTCCACCGATTATACTTTGAATAGTTTCACTTTCTTTGAGCTTTGGATCGCTGTTTTCACTTTCTTTAACTCGAATAACTACTACTGTTGCACCAATCTGGGAAAATATTCCATTTATTGCAGAAGGTAAACTGCCACTCTTTCCGAGCTTTGCTGCTTCCTTTAAGCTTCCTGCAACTAACACTGGTTTATTTAGCGGAAATTTTTGCTCATCTGCTTCAGGTGCAGTACCAATTACACCTATCACTGATGATTTAGCTGTACGTACTGTCTTTGCTCCTGAGGTTACCTCAATAACATTTACGCCATGTAAAAATTCTTCAGCCATTTCTTTGTATTTTTTTCCTGAAATCATCTAGCAAAGTCTGTAGCTCATTTTTACTTTTGGCTTCTGCAATTTTCTTCTTGGTAATGTCTTCCAACTCTTCACATTTAATTATTTCTTTTACTGCTTTTTTTGCTTTTTCTTCAATTATTCTTGCCATTTCAATAACTGTAATACCACGGACTTTTGCTAATGGTTCTATAATTTCTGTATCCTTTTTACTTATAGACTCTGGTGCTGCTAGAATGCTTTTTGCGGCTTTTTCTTGTATTTGATACGATTTAGCTTTTTGGTGAGAATTTCCAGCGTATTCGTTAGTATAGTTATTAAAATAAAAACGAAGTGCAGAAAGTTTCGCATTTTCCAATAACTCCAGCTCAATATCTTCCTTATTCCTTTCAACAATTTTCTCTCCTTCTGTTAAACAATAACTTTTTTGCCAGTCAAAATTCTTTGGTGCTTCATACCAATCATTTCCAGTTGGCTTGTTTTCAAGTGTTGTTGTTTCAATCTGCTTGTGGTTTTCAAAACGTATATAAATAGTCACAAATTCCTCCTCATTGCCATATTTGATCAGTTCGTTCTAACCCTGGACATTGCCAAGCCCTGAGCGTCCTTTCCACATCTACCTCAAGCCCTGTGGTGAGAAAATTGCTACGTATGTTATAAATCCCCCACTGAATAAATTGACCATAGTTGTGTACATAATTTGATGCAAGCATACCTTGACTAACTTGTGTTCTGGAATACAGATAAGATGATGTGTAAAGTAATATTGCAACTGTTTTTCCTGCTGGAATCTCCACATTACCAGATCCGGCTAACTTGCTATCAGAACTCATGTATTGGTAAACATTTTTCCATACTATTTTTGAAATACTTGATTTATTAGAATTAGTGTTATCAGGAGTTCCCACAAATAATCCTGCTCCCCCATACTCCGTACTCGAATACGATGATCCAACAAATTCCATTGTCTTATTTATGTTCACATTGGTTGTATTTTTTACAAATACTACTCCAAGTGCAGCATACGGGTAATAGTATATCTCATCATAACTACCCGAAAAACTTTTTGTGCATAACTCTCCGTAAATAAATGTTCCTTTACTTCCCTCTATAAAACTTAGTTGTCTTGGCCGATAAAAACTAACGTAATCTGTATTGTACGTATGGCTACCTGCTAGTAGTTGTAACATATAGTCAGTTTTTGTTATATCACTACTCCACTTTCCAAGCTCTGTCGTAAAAGTTCCGTGGCCAAAATAATTATTTTTTCTGCCAAGTACACCAAATAAGAAAGGTAATGACCCTGGTTCAACCATGTTGCGCTTTCTTATTTCATTTATAAGAGACACTTTTAACTGTTCATCCCGAGTTTTTACCTCATTTATCAGGGATGTTTTTAATTGGTTATCACGAGTTTCTATTTCCCTAATAATTGATGAGCCAGATGGTACATTATTAACAGCACGAAAATCTTCTACTAAACCTTTAAGACCATCTTTATGACTATTACTAATGCTATTTATTGCTGCAATATTGGCATTCTTTCTCGTATCAAGTAGCGATAAATTTGTTGTTCCTTTTTCATCAATTCTCTTTAATAACTGCTTCTCTGATTCAGAGATCACTGCTAAAGAACTAGCTTTTTTATTATCCAGATCAGTTAAGTGTTTTTTTGCACTATCAAGAAGTTCTTTTAGCTTACCATCAGTCATCTGTACAATTTCAGAAATTGCACTTTTGTCGACTATTGATTCCAATGCTTTAGCAAGATATGCTAATTGATCTGGTGTACTGTTTGCTGCTAAATCCTTAAGCCTCTTTTGTAGTGAATCAATTATCTCTTTTACCTCAGTCATCTGCACAATGTCAGCAATAGCTTTTTTATCTGCTATCAATTCCAGCGATTTTGCAAGATATGCCAGTTGATCTGGTGTACTGTTTGCTGCTAAATCCTTTATCCTTTGGTATATTGCTTCTTTCATTTCCAAAAATTTAAAAAAGTCTCAAAATTAAACCGCTCAAAATTACTCTTAAGTTGATTATGCTCATCTTCTCTTTCGGTAATATCTTCATCTATTTTCTTAATTGTGGTACGGATACGAACAACATCTTGCACAGCAATGTTTTCTGGATGAGGCAAAGAGTATCCTCTACTTGTTTTATCATCTGACATTCTGCTAAGTGATAATGATTCGTAGATTTTTGACTTTTGGACGATAGACAACCGTTCCACTTAAAACCAATTTTATCCTTGTATCATTACCATTAAAATTTGATAGCACATGAGTTCTCTCTACCAAATTTTCTCCAATTGGTTTTCCTGATGTTAAATTTACTAATTGCCAATCCACGTTTTTTTGTACATATGCTTTAACATCTGCAGTGCCAGGTATCAGCGCATCATATGTTATGGTAATCTTAGTGTTAGCTCCTGCTGTAATGCTTCTTGTAACATAATCTCCGAACTCTGAAAGATTACCCAGAACTAGCTGTAACCCAGGATAGAGAACTGGACTTTTTTCTCGCCCTCCTTTTAGGCTTGCTTTTACCGTTAATTCCCCATTTATTCTTTCACGCAGCGCGAGCGGCAAATTATCAGACAAAAAGTTTTCTCTTCCCTCTTCATCTGTCAGAATAAATTCTACATTGGTATCAAATGCTACTTTTTCGACGTTCGTCAAAACAATTAAATCTGATACATTATTTACAGTAACTTTGCCCAGGTCAACAACATAAGAAACTTCACTAAATTTTGCAGCTAGTAGTCGAAACGTTAAATCTAAATTTTGATGTGGAGTCCAGGTGCTTGCATTGCTAGATGACAGTAATACTCCTACTTGATATGGTTGACTTTCCATAAGATGGTACAAGCCTCCACCTTCTAGGTGGAGAAACTTTAGTTTGTCAATGTCATAACTGTACTTTATAAAGTATAGTTATGACGGAATATGACAAAGGAAAACACACTGTATTTTATCATAGGTACCATATAGTCTGGATTACAAAATATCGGTACAGAGTATTAACTAAGGCTATGAAGGAGAGAATACGAACAATCATAGCAGAAGTATCTGAAGAAATGGGGATTAAGATAGAAAACGGAGTAATATCATCAGATCATTTACATTTATTCGTAGTAATACCTCCTCATATAGCTGTGAGTGATTTTGTTCAAAGAGCCAAAGGCAGGTCTTCACGCAAAGTTCAACAAGAATTTCCAGAGCTAAATAAAATGTACTGGGGAAAGCGTTTTTGGGGAAGAGGATACTTTAGTGCTACCAGCGGACATATCACAGATGAAGTCATTAATGAGTACATCAATAAACATACAGATGCACATCAGCCTCATTCTATATCTAGTATAAGATTGGAGTAGCTTTAGCTTCTCACCGCGCTTCCAGCGCTATATCCAACCTTTCGGCTCTCAGCCGATAGTGGTTGAGTTGTTACCCAACGGCTATTTACTGCATCATACTTGCCAAGCTCTGCTATTTTTACTGCAGTATCTGCATCATCAGTAAGTAGTACTATCGCATACTCCTCTCCTGCATGGCAAAACATTGGTGACCATTCTATACGTGTTGCTGTGCCATCTATCTTTATATCTTTTGGCTCAATATAACTTTCAGCAATGACAGTCTGCGAGGGCATTCCCACTGCTGTTTCTCTAATCTGCACAACAACACGTTTTTTGCCTTTATTTATAAACCATAACTCTAGACCTCCTATGTGTCTGCTCTCATTTAAAGTAAATGTTTGCGCTAAAGGATCAACTCTTCTTGCTGCGATAACTCTTCTTCTTTCTTCTATGGTAATTGTTTTTTTACCAGTATAAGTTGCCTCTCCATAGCTTCCTTTATCCCCGTAAAACTGTACTAATTTAGTACCTGCTGGAATGTTTGCTGGCACTTTCACCTTTCCCTTTAATTTTCCCTGGTTGTTAGCTGTGAGCATATTTTTACCTCTTACGCAGTAGGCTGAATGAAGATACCATCGAACTTCACCTCCTTGAGCTTTTCATTTGGCTCAAAACCTTCGATCTCAAAATTCTGTACTGCTTCTCGCATAAATTCAGTTTCATAAGAATTACTTGACAATAGCTCTGTTGTTTCTCTAGTATTAAACACTCTAGTTACTGGACTTTTCCAATTCGTGGTAACCTCCGTCCAGTGATCGATATTTTTATTTAGAGTAATTTGTGCCGGAAAAGCTTGATATGGATTAATTTTTTCACTTTTAGTCTGTAAAAGCTGCTCCAGTACCGGTTCAAGTTCATACGGCAATAAATAAGTTTTTTCTCCTTCATCAATATCAGCAATCGTTACATCTATTGGTAAAATTAATTCCTTGTTTACTATTGCTGCAGACTGCGAAATTCCTTGATCACGCATATCATCATCAAAGAACGAATCAACAAATACTCCTTTTTTGGTGGTAGGTTCTCTTGAATTTGCATCATTGCGTAAACGCTCCTGTGCAACAAGTGCATAAAGATCATTTATTCCTTTTTTCATTGCTTCAAGCTCATTCATCGGTACAGCATGAATAGCATTATTCACTATTTTTACCCCTTCTTTTTCTCCGTTTTTCCATGTCTGATGAATGTAGCAGAGCAAAAGTTGTCCGCTAGGTGCTTTAGGCATTGATGGTCGCCAAGGGTGAGCTATACCTTTTATTCTCCTTACTGCTCCTTTGCTATCGATAGTAATTAAATCATAGCGGGGCATTTTCCAGGTGTAATCAATCAGAACCAAGCTGTTATCAACTGCTCCTTTTACTTTACACCCCTCGTCATTTATATCTTCAGGACTTACATGAGTACGACAGCGGTAAGTTATTTGATAACTACTTCCAGGAGCTGGTTCTTTACCTGGTAATGACCAATCAACGTTTCCTGCGTTTAGTTTGTAATCTATACTGTTTTCATAAATAACATTGCCTTGTTTAACTTGAATAATCTCAAGTACTGCAGAGTCAGGTATCGGATCAATAGCTCCAGAGTATGAACCATGAGTAACAGTAATGGTTTTCTGAACAGTTATAGCTCTTCTCATAATAGTCAGAATAAAAAAGCAGAATCAACAGCTTGACGGAAAGACTTAAAAATAGGGATATTTTTTCTAGCTCTGTTCTTTATAGCAAACCACTGATGCTCAATTTTGTTAAAGTCTGGAGAATATGGAGGAAGATAAAGAATTTCAGCACCAACTCCTTTAGCAAGATTATCTATTTTTTTAGATTTATGAAAAGTAGCGTTATCAAGAATTACAGTTTGGCCAGACCTTAAAATTGGAGTTAAAAACTGCTCAAACCAAGCCTCGAAAACATCCTTATTGCAATATCCTTCAAAGGTCAATGGAGCAATGATTTTCTCTTTATTTAGAGCTGCAATCATACTGACCCGCTGAGCTTTTTTACCTGATTTTAGTGAATGAAACCTCTCTCCTTTTCTGCAGTATCCGTATGGGTAGTCTTCTGTATTATCTATTCCAGATTCGTCAATATATACAAGATTTTCATGACGTTTTGTTGCTATAACCTTTGAAAAGTGAGCTCGCTTCTCTTCATTTCTTTCTTTATATCCGTAGGTCTTTTTTTCTTGTAAATCCAATATTTTTAAGTGCACGGTGAATCGTTTGTCTACTGATATTGCCCCAGAGTTTAGCCATCTCTGACTGAGTTTTGCCACCATGGTTTTTTGCAAATTTGGTAAAAACATTCCAGTCAGTAATTTTATGGTTATATCCTACGCTTCCAGGCTTTTTTGACTGAAAATCTCCCGTTTCCTTACGTCTTTTCTGCCACTCATATAGAGTTGTTTTTCCAATTTTAAATCTCTCGGCAACATTTGCTCTACTTTCTCCTTCATCCAATGCTTCCATTGCTTTTTTCCTTAAGTCGTAACTATACGCTGCTGGCATACAAACCCCACTACCATAAATCCATATCTTAACTTGTTTGGATTATTATGAGAAGAGCTATATATCTACTTTTTTAATTTCACTTATTGGAAAATCATTAACTTTCAGTTCCATTACTCTTTGGCTATTTGGCTGAAAAGTATGTGGTTCTGATTCAACTGATTTTATATCCGGATCTTCATCAAAAGAAACACGAATACTGTGAGGAAGTTCAATCTCATAGCCATCAACATGAGCTTTGCCCTCATTAATCACAAATATTTTTTTTCCTCCTTCTCCCTCTTCCTTTTGCAGGAACATTACTTCAAGGCCATTTACGACGTAGGAACCATTTGCTTCTTTGTCATAACGAGCAAGAGCAGTAGTTACTATTTTTGCTTGTGGAGGTGGTGAATGTTCCATTAATACTCCATTTTCAATGTTATAGATTGGATAAAACTCTCCTTCAGAAAAACGTGGAGAAAGACCTTCTGCTTGATAACCCCAAGTGATAGTAGCTCTAAGAACCTGTCTTGAAAGGACTTAATTAACAAGCATAGTCATATTAAATATTTCTTGAAGTAAGGAGAGCACGCTCATACGTCACGCAAACAACGTTTGGGAATAATCTAAGGTTCTGTGATATCAGCAGCTTTCTTGCCCCGTTTTCAGTAAACAGTGATTTTTCTATATATTAGAAAAATTTTTATTTTAATTAGCGTTAAACAATAGGCGCCTATTGGTTTTTAGCTAAAATAAAGGTCAAGTATCTGGAATTCTGAACATAAAATCCCCCTGTGTAAAAAAGATTAGAAAAAAGTGCAGCGCACATACGACAGAGATTAAGTATACGTGTATACACTGAAGAAGATAGACTACATTTTTTAATTAATTTGATTGTTTAGTAGAAAAAGTCTGCAGACAAAGATAAGTTTTTGAGCTCTCAAAATATCTCTAACTGTAATTATAATCAGATTTAAAATATATGGAAGCAATTTTTTACATTCCCTTATCATTTGTTACTTTTCTATTTCTTGCTTTATTCTTTTCTTTTTTCCCTTTCAAGACAGGTTCTAAGCCTTGCAGCTCCTACTTCCTGATAGTTTCTTGTACCAATAGCAGGATCACGAAGGTTTTCATCCTCAAGTTCTGTAATCGTAGATTCTACATAATAAACACCTATGCGAACTGTGGTACTCAGTGGAATAACAAATTCTTCTTTTTCAACTTTTCTAACTGCACCGCGCAGATAGATTTTTCCTGACTCAAGTGTAACTTTACCAGTTTCTCTATCTATAATACAATTGCTTCCCGTTATAACATCACCATCACGAAATATTGCATCACCTATGCCTTTAAGCTTAGAAAGAGCATACTCCTGAGTCTCATTTAATTCTGCAGACTGTAGACCTCTTCCTGCAAGGAACAAACTTTTTTCGTACTCTTTGTCAGGATTAAAGCGGTTATAATAGGCGTTTAAAGTCATTTTATGCTAGAAAAATTCAAAAAGTTACAACAAATGAAAAAGTTTCCCGAGTTGCAGATGTTCTGATAAGTGGTACAGTATGTTCTAAAACTAATAAGATCCCTGGGTCTTCTATATCTTGTGGTTCAAAATACCTCTGTCCTATAGGTAATTCTTCTTTTACTTTAGTACCAACCATAACCCCTAATTCCCGTATAACTTGATTTGCTGCGTTTGTGAAATCGAAAGTAAATTTGAGATAGAGATTATTAGTTGGTACATTTGAGGGCCTAAACCTTCCAGATGGAGTTATAAGTTCACCGTTTTCATCACCTGTGCAGAATAGCACTTCGTCTGCAGTACGTCTGCCAAGTTCATTGAGCAGCTTTTCAGAAGTTATCAGCTCTGGTGGTGTGCTTTCACTATACTCTACAGTAACTTTATCACTTACTGGAATAGAGCTATTTTCCGTAAGTTTTATTACACCAGTACTGCCATTAACTGTATAGTCAATACTTGGCTGATAAGTTGTTTGCCCTGTAAAAAGCTTCACATCTTTAATAGGTTGATGATCAAATTTTATTTCACCCTTAACGAAAGTTTTTTCTACTTTGTGGCTACTTTCCCAACTTGAATCACCTGTTCCCCAAGCAAGATGGATAGATTGCTCTTTTATGCTGGCTGCTATTGCTGCTCTTCCTGACTGTGTGAGTATTGACATTTTTAATTAAGCCCCCTATATTATATATGTACGGTGAGTTCAAAATTCGTCCGCAAAAATCAAAATATTTTTTTATATCAGGAAAATTTTTTAGGAGAATAGCTCAGCTCCACAGCTAAACTTTCCAACACCGCGAGCAAATGGTCCGCTAGGAATGTCAAGCCATTTATCTTCTTTTGAGTGTGTAGCCATTCCTTTAACCAACTTCCGTGCTTGTAACAGCTCTTGAACTATACGCTCCATTCTATCTCTTCCTATACTGTGAAACTCCTCAGGTAGTCTATGCCGCTGTTTATACACTCCTGTACTTCCTGTATGGGTAAATGGATGTCCAGAAATTGCTGCTCGTGTAATTGCAGTTATAAGATGCTGCTTTGAATCTTTTTCGTTCATATTTTTTATTCTTAATCTTTCAGTTATGTCCTCTAACAATCCTGTTTCTTCATTTCTTAAATAAGTGCGTAAAGTGCGATCAGCCAAACCGTTTGCTTTAACAATTGCTCCATAAAATAATGCGTTCTGTCTTACAGATTCTCCTATTGATTTAAAAATTGTCAGTTTAGCTGTATCTTCCACAGACCAAAAAGCGTATGAACACCTAACACCATTAACAAGAGCAGATGTACCTCTAATGGCATCACGTGCTTGCTCAACAGTCGATATAGGTTTTTCACTTTTTGGCTTTCTCATATGATGGGCAGTAATTATTGATGCTCCAGTGCTACCTGCTAAATCAGATAATAAAGACATCAAATAATCGCCTACGGCTGGGTCAGTATTTAAATCAGCATGCACGAATGATGCAAGTGGATCAAATACGATTAATTTTAAGTCTTTTATTTTATTAAGTTGTTTTGTTATCGATTCAAATTCAGGAGAAGTCTCTATAACTTTACCTGAAACACTCTTTATGATTGTAAGTGATCCACTAACATTTGGTAATGGTACAATAAAGAGCCTATCTTTATATTTTAATCTTTCGCATTGCGAATCAAGACGCTCTAAACGACGATGTATTTCACTCATATCATCTTCTGCTGAGAAAATTACCACAGATCCATGTTCAGTAACTAAAGGACCAAAACCACATGGCTGATCTTTTCTACTCGCAACTTTCAGTGCTAAATCAAGCAGAAGCATACCTTTGCCAGTATCTCCCATTGCAGCTAGAATAGATGTCACTCCTAAAGGAAATAACCCTTCAACAAGAAACTTTTGCTCCGGTACTGGACCTATAAAACGTTCTACGCTCCATTCTTGAATATTAAGCAATTGCTTAACGATGATTTTTTTCGAGTTATTTTCAATGAATTCAGGAATATTCATCTTTTCTTCTATACCATCAGCTGAATCCCATCCTTTTGGTTTATTGTCAGGTATTTCAAGAAGAGTAAGTGATAAAACACCAAGAAAAGTAAGCTTTTTCACAACTTTCTCAGCATATTGTTTACCTGGTTCATCATTGTCTGGCCAAATAATAACATGCTTACCCTTAAGTGGTGACCAGTCTGTTTTTTCTATTTGTGCATTTGCTCCTAACATTGCAGTTGTAGCAGTTATACCTTGCTCTATCAGAGCATCTGCACACTTTTCACCTTCAACTAAAATCACCTTATCAGATTTCATAATACCTGAAATATTATATAAAGGCCTGATCTGTGGTGGAGTAAAACTAGACCTTTTTACATCAAAAGGAAGATATCTTTTTCCTGAATCAGTGTTATAACGATAAACTGTAGCAATCACTTGATCACTTTCATCGTAATAGTTCCATGATGCCGTTGGTTGCCCCAGAGTGTTATTTTTTTCCGAATAACCAATCCACTTAGCAATATCTTCTATCGTATCAGTAAATTGATTTTTTCCAGTAACAGCAGCCCAAAGATCAAAAATATCTCCTCCTTCTCCGGTAGAAAAATCATGCCATAATCCGGCTTTACTGCCAGTTAACTCCACTATCATACTTTTTCCTTGATTGCCTTTTAGATCACCTACATAGAACTTATCACCACGAAAAGTTCCTCTTGGCAGTAAATAAGAAAGACATGACCTTATATTTGATAGGAGTTGAGTTCTTAACTGTTCTTTCTTCCCTAATAATTTATAATGTCCATTTCTTTGTGAACAATAAATATCCATACCTACCTGAAGAATTTTTATGTTCTAGCTATAACGTTAGCAGATTTCCAACATCCATTAATCTTATTGATGAATTTTGTTGGTATAGATCTACCGTTTCTAAGTTCATATACTACTTGTAAGATATTTGTACGTTTATTGGGTTGAAATATTACTATTCCAGATGTATAAAAACTTCTTAAAGCGTTAGCACCAACGAGAGCTTGAAATGGATTCTTTTCCAATGTAGAGGTAGATACTTTTTTGGTGTGATTTGTGATGATTATTCCAGCCATAGGATTAATCTTGGAACGTAGTTTTTCTATTGCATGCTGCAGACCATAGTTAACGGAATTATAAGGAGAATCAATCACAACTAAATCAAACTTTTCCTCTACCATATTTTTTATTTTTTCTATACCTTCTTCATTTAAGGTCAAATTCATCTTGTTCGTCACAACTAAGTTTTCTGTTGCTAAATGAGGAAGTTTGTTGAGTTGTTGTATACGTTCTCTAATGTAGTCATATTCCATTTCGTTTTGTAGATAGAATATTTTTAGTGGTCTTGTAGGCTTCATGCCAAGAAATGATCTTCCTGCTGCCAGATGTACTAATAGAGAAAGAAGAAAATGACTTTTGCCAATCTTTGGAGTACCACCTATGACCAAAAGACCACCTGGTGTCAAAATTCTTGGGCCTATTATATCTTTTGGCATTGGTGATTTATCGTTTAAGTAATGGTTTACAGAAAATGCTTTTTCTTCGTTTTGTTTTTCTTGTAATATGGAACTTCTTTCATCTTTACCGTTCAACCATGTTTCAGCAGAATCTATATTACCTTTAACTAAAGTCCAAAGGTCTATTATATTTCCTTTCTTTTCTTCGATCAGGTTGTACCAATTTCCTGCATTTTCTCCTTCCATTTCAACTATTATCTTATTTCCATTTCTACTGCCAATATAGAATTTATCTTGGTAAGATTTGCCTTCAGGTAACAAATAAGATAAACAATCTTTGATGTTATTAATTAATAATGATTTTATTTTCAAAGCATTTTTAGATGAAAAATCCATAAAATTCTCCTTGTTTATTCCAAATTTGTTCAACATATTTTTTAGACGTTTAAAGTCAAGATTAGCCAGCTCACAAACAGTTTCAAAAGATCGTGAGCGAATCCATTGACAAGCCTCTTTTTTAAGTTTAGGGTTTTTTCCTGCTGCATCCTGAATAGCTCTAGTAATAACAGCAGCCCACAACTTTCCTTCGTCATACTTCAAAATGGCAACCAATCATCTTGAAAACTTTTTTGTAATTCTGGAGTAATAACTGTAGTAATCCTATTTCTATCTCCGTATGTATTATTAGTTTCAACGCCTACTTTTACTGTAAACTCTAAATCGTTGAAATCAGCTATAGAGTTGATTTTTCTAGCAGTAACTGCTTTCTCTGAAGTGTCATTTGCATGAATATTTCTGGATGATTCCAAAATACTACGCAGCATAGAACGTCCAGATTCTCCCCAGATGTCTTCTTCACCTTCTGCTTTGCCATTTTTGATACCTATAATCTGAAAAATCTTGCGTTTTGCATATGGGCCTTCAGTGACAGTAAATTCTACATTTAAATAGATACTGCCAGTAGTGTAGTTTTTAGTGAACCAATTTTCATAACCTCCAGGCTTTATTGCCATTTTTACCTTGACTATTGTACCTTTTGGTATTAAACTGCTTTGCAGTTTCGCGTTATTAAAATCAGTTAAAAAATCTTGTAGCATACGCTCTCCTATAAGTTGACTTTAAAGTGAAAATTAGCTATTCCATTAGCTGCCAATGACCATTTATCTTATCGACAAGTTTATTTTGCACGCGTTCACCATTACGAAGCTCAAATACTATCTGGCGTACACTACTTTCTTCATCATGAGCAAACATCACCATACCAGTACTGTAAAATCCACGTAAAGATCCAGCACCACTTAGGCCTTGGAATGGATCTTCTTCGAGCATCTTTTTTGATAATTTTTTTGTATGATGAGTGAGTACAATACAAGCATCTGGATTGACAGCACTGCGTAGCTTCTCAAGAGTCTTTTGCAGAAAGAACAGCATAGCACTATTATCATTTTCATTCCCATATTCACTGCTAAAGATGTTACGTAATGGATCTATGGCCAAAACATCAGGTTTAAATCGTTCATTTACAATCTCCTTAATTTCACTTATTTCATCATGATTAAATGATAAGTGCACTTTTGGCGTAATGATTAAGTTGTTAGCAGCTACATTCAAAAGTTCATTATCAAGTTGTTGCAAACGTTCTTTCATATATTCATATTCAATTTCAGTTTGCATGTAGAAGATTTTCAAAGGTCTATTTGGTGTCATACCGAGAAATGATCTACCAGCAG
Organism: Wolbachia endosymbiont (group B) of Horisme vitalbata; assembly: GCF_964028625.1. Taxonomy (NCBI): domain Bacteria; kingdom Pseudomonadati; phylum Pseudomonadota; class Alphaproteobacteria; order Rickettsiales; family Anaplasmataceae; genus Wolbachia; species Wolbachia endosymbiont (group B) of Horisme vitalbata. The sequence goes on along the minus strand of NZ_OZ034797.1, from coordinate 553,096 downwards.
CCATGTAAACAAGCCAAGAGATCAAAAAGTCGCTTTTGCCAATCTTAGGAGGGCCACCAAATACTAACAAACCTCTTTTAGTTAGAATTCTTGGTGAGATTATATCCTCTGGTATTGGCGATCGATCGTCCAAGTATTCTTTCACACTGAAAAAAGGAATTTTTTGACCAATAGTTAAAAAGTTTTGTAGCATATAATAACCTCCTATATGTTGGGCGTGACAGGTTGAATTGCAAAAGCTTTAGTTTTAATTTTTGTAAGAAGTTTTCCTAGATGCGGTTCTTCAACCATATTAAGGCAACCACTTCGATCTTTAGCAGGATATCCCCAAGAATTAATCGTCTGACAGACAAATGAACGAACCTCTGTACCATCATCTTTCTTGATTCCAACCATACTGATTACCTCATCAACAATACCTGGAATTTCACTTGCAGTTTTAGCTCCTTCACATTGAGGTAGCCAAGTTGAGCGATTGAAATCATCGAGGTATTGTCCAAGAGTTCCAACTGTAATGATGTCTTTATTTGGAATATGTTGAAACTGATTGAGCCAAGCCATCATTTCTTGAGCAAGTAACCCGTAAGCAGCTCTCATATCTTGTTTTCCTGATCTTTCAGAAAAAGCTTCAGGTTGCATTTTTGCCCATAAAAGACATAAACGCGAGGCTACTGTAATACTATCGATAAAAACACATCGATACTTGAGAAACTCCGAAGCAAGCTCTTTGTATTTACTGGATACATGCTCATAGTGTCTTTGGCTATATGCTGAGTCAGATTTTAACGCAGGATTAGGACCACCTATGAGACATGCAATATCTCTTGCCTCATTCCAAGTACGAATACTTACAGAATCCCCTTGCCAATCTTGAACAGCAAGTAAACCTGCCTCAAAATCAAGACAAAGTGTTGGTTCATTTATGGTCTTTAAGAGACTAGTTTTACCTATACCATAAGGACCAAAGATGACCATTTTTATACCTGTTTGAACTTTTAGCCGTTCATTGCTGTTCATTATTTTCATTTTTCTCCCAGTACCTAAATATATATGTACGATGACCTAGGCAATTCGTCCGCAATTTGCAAAAAAAAATTTTGAGCAAATATAATCGAGAGCTTATAACTTCTCTAAAACTGAGAATTTATCGCGTATTCGTTCTAGTGTGCGATAGATAGTTGTCTTTGGTATTTTGGTTATTACAGAAACTTCAGTAATAGTAAATACCTTAAGTAATTGACATAAATTACTATCTTTTTCAGACAAAGTTGAAATTATATTATTTATATCAGTGCGAATTATCGCTTCGATTTCCGAGTTCCTATGATCTGGAATATCGTCGTTTATATCATCAAAAGTTATATTACGTTTTAGACACAACTGATTGCGTAACATATTGCGAGCACAATAATTAGCTAATCTAGCAACGAAAGTACTAAAACTACTTCTTTTCTCATCGTGCTGGTTCAGATATTGCCAAACCTGACAAAAAAGCTCTTGTTCTATATCTTCGAGACTTTCGTTAATAAAACAGCTTTTGGATTTAAGGCGCGAAGCTTGAAATCTCACATGTTTAACAATTGTAGAATCGATTCCTTGATAAGAATTCTTCATAAAAACTCCAAAAGTTTCATGAATAGAGATTTTTACCAAGACTTTGTATGACTAATTTATTATAAAAAAGTAGTAATAATTTTTTTATCTAAAAGAATAAAATCTTTAAAAATTAAAATAAGATTTAAACGTTTTGATACACTACTGAAGCTACTTTTTCATAGGTAAAAAACTACCAATTTCGTACCTAATTTCTGAGTTACTAATTAGTATTTCAGAAAGCAGTGATCGTTAAGTTATTGATAATATTGTCTTTTTTATGTTCTATTCCTAAAAGCCGTTTCTAAAGTTAAGTGGCTAAAATCGGCCAGTGAAGAGGATTTACGGATTACTGAAGTCTTATATATATTATATATATATTTAAATACAGGTAAAATATAATATATGATAATATAATAATATAAATATTGGCGTAATATAAGTTATGTAAAATAGTTATTAAGATAAGTAAAGATGAAAAAAACTCAAATGGCAGGATATGAAATTTTTTTTAATTTTTTTTCAAAATTGCGGACGAATTTGCGAGTCATCGTACATATATATTATACAGGGCATTGAACTTTAATTACACAAAGGAGTTTTTGTACGTCAATCTTAACGCTAGATCTCGGCAAGCAAACCGGCTGGGCAATTCTAACAGATGGAGTAATTGAAAGTGGAAGCAAAAGCTTTCATGGTAGCCGTTTCAGTGGAGGTGGAATGTGTTTTTTAAGTTTTCACAATTGGCTTAATTCTTTGAAACATGAGTTCACTGCAGTGTATTTTGAGGAAGTAAGAAGACATCTAGGAACTGATGCAGCGCATTGCTATGGCGGTTTTCTCGCAGTTCTGTCTGCTTGGTGTGAAGAGAACAATATTCCCTACCAAGGTGTTAATGTTAAAACTATAAAACGCTTTATAACAGGCAAAGGCAATGCAAGTAAGAGTGAAGTTATTGAAGCGATACGTGAAAAAAGTTTTTCACCTAGAGATGATAATGAGGCCGATGCTTTGGCATTAATGTTCTATATTAGTAAAGATATTAATAAGACAAAAAACCCATAAAAAGTGGGTCCTTTCGGCCATAATGGCGGGTTTGGTGGTGCTGACCTCAGGCCTTCTTTAGCGTCAGAGATATTTCGAATATTAACTTTTTAATTATTAAGATATGAATTTAGCAATCCACTACTATCCTATTCGAAACCTAGTTGAATATGAGCGTAATCCTCGTAAAAATGATGACGTAGTAAATAGAATGTGTGCTTCAATCAGGGAATTCGGCTTTCGTATACCAATAGTTGCAAAAAGCGATGGTACTGTGGTTGATGGTCATTTAAGACTTAAAGCAGCAAGAAAACTTGGTATAGAAAGTATTCCTGTGGTTTTAAGTGATAATTTAAATGAACCACAAACTAAAGCTTTTCGGTTACTTGCCAATCAATCAGCTAATTGGGCAAAGTGGGATGATGATCTTTTAAAGGTAGAAATTCAAGAGCTAGAAGATTTGCAATTTGACCTTAAAATGACAGGATTTGAATTGGAAAAAGTTCAACGGTTTCTCGATGATTTTGATGGTGAAAAAGAAGACCTTTCTGACTTAGTTGTTGATGACAAAAAGGTAGAAATAACAAAACCAGGTGATCTATGGATTTTAGGTGATCATCGAATCTATTGTGGTGATAGCTCTGTAGTTGAATCATATAAAGCGCTGTTAGATGATAAAATGGCAGACATTACTGTTTGTGATCCTCCATATAACGTTGATTATGGTAGCAGTCAAGAAAGAGAGGATAAAAAGATACTAAACGATAATCAAGGTGAAAAGTATGAGCTTTTTCTCTATGATATTTGTACTCATATTTTAGCATATACTAAAGGTGCAATTTACATCTGTGCATCATCATCAGAGTTTTCAACGTTGCAAAAAGCATTTGAGGAAGCGGGAGGAAAATGGTCAACATTTATCATTTGGGCAAAGAATCATTTTACACTAAGCAGATCTGATTATCAGAGACAATATGAAGCAATGCTCTATGGATGGAAAAGCGGTAATAAACGTGAGTGGCATGGAGGTAGAAATCAAAGTGATCTGTGGTTTTATGATAAGCCAACGCACAATACACTACATCCAACGATGAAGCCAGTAGAGCTAATGGAAAAAGCAATAGTTAATAGCAGCAGACCTGGGGATACTGTACTTGATCCATTTAGTGGCTCTGGAAGTACGCTGATTGCATGTGAGAGAACAGGAAGAATTTGCAGAACAATAGAGCTAGATTCAAAATTTGTAGATGTAACCATAAAACGTTGGCAAGTGTACACAGGTAGGGAAGCAATTCTTTCTGGTGCTGGTAAAACTTTTTCAGAGATTCAAGAAGAAAAACAGTAAGAAAAAAGTGGAAAAGATAACGCAAACAGAAATTTAGTAAGCCTTGGTAGTTGTAATATTAATTTACTGGTATATACCGTATTTTAATGAGTTTAGCGTAACAAATAACTTTGGATTAAATGTGGTGTACTCAATGAATCAAGAAAAGACGTTAGCTGGAGTAGTAACGTCGCAAACAAATAATGAAGCATCGTTTTCTGAAGAAGTAGAAAATAATGTTTCAAATTCTACACTATCTGTTAAGGAGAGAATTGAATTGTTTGAAAAAGGTACGAAGCAAGAACCTGACCTGAACACTGAATGCAAACTAGCTTCTTTAAATGTGATTAGCAATAGTAGCGATAGCAGTATTACAGCAAAAATAGACGAAGCAGGTGCTGATTTTTCAGTGAGTTGTTCTTCTTTAGTATTTGATGATGGTAAAGACATAGAGGACGAATTTAATGCAGTTTGTGAGGCAAATGGAATAGAATATAACCGTCCGTATTCTCTTGATCAGTTTGAGGCAGCATCCAACACATCTTCCAACCCCAAAATAGACAATACAAAAGAAATGCAAAAAGAGGAAGAGGATAAAGAATTAGGAGATAAACCAAAGCCGTTACCTAGGAATGGAATGTTGGAGAAGGACAATATTAGAAATGTAGCTCCACCTTCACCTAGAACAGCAGAAAATCATCGGTTGAGTATTATTCAGGATATTGCACCACCAAAGCTACCACATTCTTCTTTCCAATTAAATGGAGAAAAATGTGATGAGCAAGAAGCTATAGGAGAACCTATGTATGCAACTATAGACAAAAATAAAAAATTCTCGAAAAGAGGGTTAGATGGTGAAATAAACGATCAAAGTCCGGAGATGGAAAAGTCAAATTCTGAAGAAACATCAATTAAGAAAGGATCAATTGATGAACCTGTAGATCTGAATACAAAATTTTTAAAAAAGAGTTTGGAAGGAAGTGATAGTGGAATAGACAATAGAAGTGCAGAGATGACAAGATCAAATTCTCAAGTAACAGAAATGAGTGAGTCTTGTGGCAATCAAGGATGGGAGAATATGTCATTAAATCATGATAGTCCAGTTACACTTTCAACTAGCTCATCAGAAAAAAGTAATAATGAAGAAACCCCGTTAATTAAAAAAGAAAAGAAAACAAATAGAATTTTGCCAAGAGTAAAATATGCAGTGCAGCAGAAGGAATTTATAATTTTCGGTATAGCTGCTGTTGCACTTAGCGTTTCTGCAGCTTTGGTATATTTACAGGATAAAGCACAATTTATTGCATTTTTTGCAAACAGTGTCATCTATGTAACTATACCAATTCTAGCTGTTGCATTATTGGTTGCAATTAGTCCGATATTTTGTGGAATAAAGCAATTTAGAGATACTGAAGAGTGTCAAATAGGAGGAAAGAATGCGAATGAAACTTTGAATCAGGTGCTAAAGTATCAACCAAAAGATAAAGTAATAAAATCATTCAAACTTGAATACAGCAATGGTACTCATTCACATTTTACACTTAACGCTTGGAAGGGTAAGGACAACTTCATTAATATTGACAACAAAGTCATTAGTAGAAGGAATAAAGTAGAATCAGTAATCAAAGATAGGCCATTATTTACAGCATTATTAAGCAGTTTGGTTGCTGCAAATATAGTATGGCCTTTATTACTGTATGTGGAAGGTGGTATTAGTAGTGTACAGAAGTTTTACCAGAACGCTTTGATTAGTAACGTAGGACTATCAGTACTTGTAGGCTCGAGTATACTTGCACTATCAATGATATGCCTTGGAGTACATTACTACAGAAAAACAAATTGCACAAATCTTGTATATTGTGAGGAAAGAATTGAACCAGAAAAAGTTAATGAAAAGTTCATTGAGGAAATAAAGGAAGCAAGGACAAAAGTGCTTGAAGAAAACCATAGTAAAGATGCCAAATGCAGCAGTTTAACGCTAGAGCAAGTAGTGGTTGAATCTCATAACTACAAAGATGCAATTTATAGTATTAGTTGAAAATGGCCAAATTTCACTATGTAAAAAGAAAGCACCGGAGTACTTCGCTTTGTGTTAGTAAAATATCTCTGAAATATTGGCAAGTATAAACAGGTAGGGAATTGCTGATACTGGCAAAACCTTTTCAGAGACTCAAGAAGAAACCTCGTAAAAAATAGGAAAAAAAAAGTGAAAATCACGCAAACAGAATGGGCAAGAGAGATAGGAGTATCAAAGCAATATGTCTGTTATTTAGTAAAAAAAGGAATAGTTAAGTTGGAGGATGGTTTGATCAATAGAGAGCAAGCAAATGAAGCAGTAGCGGCAATAAGAGATCCAAGTCAGCCACTGAGGAGGAAAAATCCAGAAAACGAAAATACAAGTAACCTTTCCACGATGTTGCTAAAAACGCGAATAAAAAATGAAATGGAACGAGGTAAACTTCTTGAGGCGAAAGCTAAGGCTGAGATTGGTGAACTTGTAGCAGTAGAGGAAGTAAAGCGCGATGCATTTAATGTAGCAAGAGTTGTCCGTAATAATTTGCTTAATATTCCAAATAGAGTTTCAGCACTGCTTGCATCACTGAGTGACACTGAAAAAATTCACGAGACGCTAACTGAAGAGATTACAAACTCACTTGAAGAATTATCTAACGCTAAATTTGAATAATGTCTGCTAAGTTAAGTTTAGAATTAATAAAGTGCCTCATTAATCAACCTGGATTAGATGTTAATGTCAGAGGATCAAACGGAAAGACACCACTGCATTATGCAGTAGAAATTAACGAGCTTAGTATGGTTGCACTCTTACTGAACAGGAAAAATATTAATCCACTGATCGCTGATGATGATGGTAAAAGTGCGCTTTCTTGTGCAAGAGAAGAAATATTACAAGCACTAATCAATCATAAATATGGATCAGAGGGAGATAGCTTGCTTCACTTAGCTGCGATGTTGAATGAAGCAAATGCTGTAAGATTTTTACTTAACAAAGGAGTTAATGTTAATGAGCAGAATGCTTTACTACATACACCATTACACTTAGCGGCAGGAGCTGGACATGAAGAAATAGTAGAAATTTTAATTAGAGAAGGAAACGCGGATAAGGATGTTCTTGACGTGAGAAATCATGCAGCAATTCATTATGCAGTAAACAACAAGAAGCTAGAAGTAGTAAAATTACTTTCAAATCTTGGTGCGAATGTCAATATAGCTGGTAGCGGCAGAAATGCAATGAAATTATCTTCTTTGCACGTAGCTATAAGTAGTAGTAATTACGACGAAAGGGACTTATGTTTAGATATTGTAAGATGCTTAATAAATGTTCCTAATGCTGGGGTTAACTTACAAGATTATGAAAATAAAACGCCACTACATTATGCTGAAAGGCTGAAAACAATAGAAGTTTTACTAACGCGAGAAGATATAGACCCTTTAATTAAGGATGATAATAGCAAGACACCATTTTGTTATGCAAAAGAAGCAAATAGATTAGATATAGTAAAGATTTTAGCAAGTAATAGATACGGAGCTGATAAAAACAGTTTGCTTCATTTAGCTGCCAGAAAAGGATATGAAGACCTAATAGACGGTATTCTTGGTGAAGGAGTTGAAATAGATGCTGTAGATGAGAGTGGAAAAACGGGAATTTATGTTGCTGCAAAGCATGGTCACTTTAACGTAGTAAAGTTGTTGCTAAAGAGAGGAGCAGATGCCACGGATGTTTTTCAGTATGCAATAATAACGAACAACGCAAAATTAATAAAATTACTGAGCAAAGAGAAGGAAATAGTGCTATTTGGAAGACAGAAGAACTTTCCAACATTTCATTTATTGAGCAATAAATATTTTGAAGAAAGGAAAATAGCAGACAAAAAAATAAAGAAATATATCAATATCGTCTGTGTTTCTATAACAGTATGTGCAATAGCGATAGTGGGAATTTACCCTAACATTATAGCTGCGGTAATGGTGGGAATAGTTGCGTTCATAGCTGCAATAACAATGAGTAATTTAACTCAGAAGTACATAGAAGAAGCACTTGAAAAGAAAATGTTTATTGAACTTGAAAGTGAGAAAACAAGTGAGTGCAGTTCTATTTTAAGTGATGTTGAGGTATCATCTAATGATGGTGAAGAGCTAGCGATATGATATATGCTACATCTTTTTCTGAAGGTTTAAAACCAGATCCAGAGCTTAAAGTATCAGAGTGGGCGAATGAGTATCGAGTTCTAGCATCAACTGCAGCATCAGAGCCAGGTAAATGGAGAACAGAAAGAACTCCTTATTTAAAAGAAATAATGGATTCACTATCACCATCTTCACCTGCAGAAAAAGTAGTATTCATGAAAGGAGCGCAGATTGGGGGAACAGAAGCTGGTAACAATTGGATAGGCTATATTATCGATCAAACACCAGGTCCAATGCTAGTAGTACAGCCAACAGTTGAAATGGGAAAGCGTTGGTCAAAAGGAAGGTTTGCGCCGTTAATAGAGAGTACACCATGCTTAAAAAGTAAAGTAAAAGACCCAAGGTCAAGAGATTCGGGCAATACTGTGCAAAGTAAGGAATTTCCAGGTGGAATAGTTGTGATTACTGGAGCAAACAGCAGTGTAGGACTGAGGTCTATGCCAGTAAAATATCTCTTTCTTGATGAAATAGATGCGTATCCAGGAGATTCAGGAGGAGAAGGAGATCCAGTACTGCTTAGTATTGCTCGAACTAATACATTTGCACGGCGAAAGATTTTTTTAGTGTCAACGCCAACGATTCATGGAATAAGCAGAATTGAGAAAGAATTTGAAGCAACAGATAAGAGATACTTTTTTGTACCATGTCCACATTGTAATTATTACCAAATATTAAAATGGTCACAAATAAAATGGGAAGATAAAAATCCAAATACAGCACACTATATATGTATAGAATGTGGTGAAAAGATAGAAAATCATCAAAAGACAGAGATGCTTGAGCGTGGAGAATGGAGGCCTACTAATAGAGTAAAAGATGAGAAAAAAGGATTTCATCTTTCAAGTCTTTATAGTCCAGTTGGCTGGTATAGTTGGCAACAAGCAGTAGAAGATTTTCTCCATGCAAAAGAAAGTGAACAATTACTGAAAGTTTGGATAAATACTACGCTTGGAGAAACTTGGGTAGATAAAGGAGAAGTACCTGATTGGAAGCAATTATTTAACAGGAGAGAATTTTTTCAGATTGGCACAGTGCCAAGGAGAGAAGTGGTACTTACTGCAGGAGTAGATGTCCAAAAAGATCGTCTAGAGGTGGAAGTTGTAGCATGGGGAAAAAGTCGTGAAAGTTGGTCAATAGACTACCGAGTATTTGAAGGTGATACTGGAGGAGGAGAAGTATGGGGAAAACTTTCGGAGCTCTTAAATCATCATTTTATCGGTGAAAATGGGCTTGAGTACATGATAAGCATGATGGCAGTTGATGCAGGATATGCAACACAGGAAGTATACAACTGGGTAAGAGGTCATCAAGGCTCTGGAAGAGTAATGGCAGTGAAAGGTGTAAATAAAGCACTAGTACCACTTAGCAGCCCAAGTAGAGTAGATATAACAGTTGGTGGTCAAAAGCTAAAGAGAGGAATAAAGCTCTGGCCAGTAGGAGTATCGATATTAAAGTCAGAACTTTTTCAATTACTTAATATTTTAAAAGAAGAAGAGAAAGTGCCAGCAGGATATTGTCATTTTCCCGAATATGCACCTGAATATTTTAAGCAGCTAACGGCAGAGCAATTAGTCAGCAAGGTAGTAAAAGGATACACCAAACAAGAGTGGCAAAAAGTAAGAGAAAGAAATGAAGTACTAGATTGCCGAATTTATGCAAGAGCTGCATCTATTGCACTTGGAATAGACAGATGGCCAGAGAGTAAATGGAATAGTTTAAGTGGAAAAATGGAAAGCAAAAAGCCCAAAAAAGTGAGACAGAGTAAGTGGTTGGAAAATGTATAACGAAGAGTATTTGTTTCAGGTTGAACAGGCAATTCAAAAGCTTCAGAGTGGCGAAAGAGTAGTATCAATTGCATATGGTGACCATGTTGTGAGATATGCTGAAGTTCAGATAAATGATTTGCTCAGCCTCAGACAACGCATCAAAGGTGAACTAAAGATTGCTGGAATGAAGCCTAAACGAAAGATTATTTTTGCAACAAATAAAGGAGTGATATGAGATGGTAGAAAGCAAGAGGATTAAAGTGAGCTCAGATATGATTATAAATGCAGTAATAGATTTATCGCACTGGAATGAAAACATAAATTTTAAATTAGCAAGAGAAGATGGAATATTGGGAGTTATTCATAAAGCAACCCAGGGGCTAAAATACATAGATCCAACTTATACAGAAAGAAGGAAAGCCGCTGAAGAGGAAGGACTTTTATGGGGTTCATATCATTTTGGTGTAGGAGAAGATGGAAGAGATCAGGCAAATCACTTTTTGAATACAGTGGGTGAAACTAAAAATACAATTGTTGTGCTTGATATTGAAGAGAACGAAAGTGGAAAAAATATAGAACCAAGACAAGCAGAAGATTTTGTTAAAAAAGTTCAAGAAGAAACGGGTCGTTTACCTTTAGTGTATGGAAGTGCTAATTTTTTGAAAGATTTTGCCACACCAATTTTGACGAAATGTCCATTATGGATAGCAAGATATGGAGATCAACCTGTTTTACCGCAAGGCTGGAATAAGTGGATTTTATGGCAATACACCGAAGGTAAAAATGGTCCAGAGCCACATGAAGTAAGTGGAATCGGAAAATGTGACAGAAATAAATTTAACGGCACATTAAAAGAATTAAGAGAATTTTGGTTAGTATGATGCTGAAAAATTTCAAACAACTATTTAGCAAGCCAAAAATCAAAAGCTCAGCGTGGGATGCAGCAGGTTCAGGAAGAAGATTTTTTCACTTTCAACCAGAGTTAGGAAGTATAAACAATTTGCTGTCTCAAAGCCTTGAAACTTTACGTAGTAGATCACGTGATATGGTGAGAAAAAATCCATATGCAGCAAATATAATTGATACGATAGTGAGTAATTCTATTGGAACAGGAATAAAGCCGCAATCAAAAGCAAGAGATGGAGAATTTCGAAAGAAGGTGCAAGAATTGTGGCTAAAATGGACAGATGAAGCAGACAGTAGCGGAGTAAGTGATTTTTATGGATTACAAGCTCTGGTATGCAGAAGTATGATAGAGGGAGGAGAATGTTTTGTACGTTTAAGAACGAGAAAGCTGGAAGATAGATTTTCTGTGCCATTACAACTGCAAGTACTTGAGTCTGAACATTTAGATAATAAAACAAATCAAACTTTAGGAAATGGTAATGTAATAAGAAACGGGATTGAGTTCAATAGACTTGGGCAAAGAGAAGCATATTACTTATTTAGAGAACATCCAGGCGAAGGCTCATTTGGAGAATCAGTAAGAGTACCAGCAAATGATGTTTTACATATTTATAGACCACTAAGACCTGGGCAAATTAGAGGAGAGCCATGGCTTTCGAGTATACTGCTAAAGCTCTATGAACTTGATCAATATGATGATGCAGAATTAGTACGAAAAAAGACTGCAGCAATGTTTGCGGGATTTATTACGAGACTTGATCCAGAAGCAAATATCATGGGAGAAGGTGAAGCAAGTGAGCAAGGAGTAGCACTATCTGGCCTGGAACCTGGAACAATGCAGCTTTTAGACCCAGGAGAGGACATAAAATTTTCAGAGCCATCAGATGTTGGAGGAAGTTATGAAGCGTTTATGAGACAGCAACTGAGGGCAATAGCAATAGGTACAGGAATAACATATGAGCAGCTAACAGGAGATTTAACAAGCGTTAATTATTCATCCATTCGGGCAGGGTTGATAGAGTTTCGCAGAAGGTGCGCAATGTTACAGCATAACGTGATAGTGTTCCAGTTTTGTAGACCTATTTGGAATAGATGGCTAGAATTAGCAGTGCTTTGTGGAGAACTGAGTATAGATGAAAAAGTAGTAAAAGCAGCGAAAGAAGAAGTAAAATGGATACCACAGGGATTTGATTGGGTGGATCCACTGAAAGACCAGCAATCGCAGCAAATGGCAGTAAGGAACGGATTTAAGAGTCGATCGGAAGTAGTATCAGAAATGGGTTACGATGTTGAAGAAATAGATCAAGAAATAGCAGAAGATCAAAAACGTGCAAATAGTCTCAACTTAATGTTTGACTCTGATTGTAAAGGATTATGATGCTCTTAGGAAAACCATTAATGCTTGAACCAAGGAGTTTTGAGCTATTGTCATTAAACAATCAAAAACATCCCACGTTTAAAAACATAAAGCACTCCATCAAAAGTAACGTAGAAAGAACTGCAATTATAGCAATACATGGAATCTTGACTAAAAAACCAGGTGCGTTTGATGAAATGCTCGGGATGACATCATATGAGCAAATAGAAGAACAAATTAAACAAGCATTAGCAGATAGTAGCATAGAGACAATTATACTGGAAATAGACAGCCCCGGAGGAGAGGTAAACGGTATATTTGACCTAGCTGACTTTATTTATGAATCAAGAGCAAAAAAGAGGATAATAGCGATAGCAAATGATGATGCATACTCTGCTGCATATGCTATAGCTTCAAGCGCTGAGAAGGTATTTGTGAGCAGAACTTCTGGTGTTGGCAGTATTGGAGTAATAGCAAGTCATATAGATCAAAGTGGGTTTGATGAAAAACAGGGAATAAAATACACCACAATCTTTGCTGGCAGTCGAAAGAATGATTTAAATCCGCATGAGCCAATGACGTCTGAAAGTCTGGAAAGCTTACAAAAAGAAGTAGACCGACTATATGAAATGTTTTTGCAGCTAATAGCAAGGAACAGAGGTCTTTCAATTGAAAAGATTCGATCAACAGAAGCAGGTCTATATTTTGGCGAGAAAGCAGTAGAAATAGGCCTTGCAGACGGAATGACAATTCTTTCATCTATTAATAAAAACAGGAGTATTACTATGAATGAACGAACTACAACTGACCTAGAAACTGATAATTTAACTAAGTATCGTAATGAAGTTCTTGAATTAATACGTTTATGTAACTTATCACGAATGCCAGAGAAAATAGGAGAATTTATAGAGCAGAATGTTAGCAGCAAACAAGCACAAGAAATATTAATGTCGATACTTGCAGAACGAACAATGAAGACTGAAATTTTAAGCACATTACCACAGAATTCGTCAGAAGATTTAATGATGCAGGTAGCAAGAAGTCGTGCACAATCTGGCATTTAGAATATTCGTAGTATAACAAAAGTAAAAAATAAAGGGGAAAAGTAAAATGAGTAATATAATAGAGCAAAATAACCTTGGCGATCTTCTGAAATATGAAGTGTCCAACCTATATTCAAGAGACCAAATAACAGTAGCTAAAGGTCAAAATCTTAAGCTTGGTGCAGTAGTTGCCAAAAAGACGGAAGATGGTTTTATTAGAGTCCTTAATCCCACTGGAACAGACGGCACACAAACAGCAATAGGTGCAATAGTAAGTGATGTAAATGCGACAGAAAATGCCAAAGCAGTAATTATTACTCGTGGTGCAATACTAGCAGATCATGCAGTTGTGTGGCCAGCAAATATCACTGAAGAACAGAAAGCTGAAGCAATAAAGCAACTTGAAGGACGAGGGATCATTATCCGCAAGGGAGTTTAACTAAAATTAATAAGGAGAAAAAGAATGCAAAATCCATTTACAAATACAGCATTTAGCATGACGGCACTAACAAATGCGATGAATATATTGCCGGTAAATTATGGACGTGTTGAAAATTTAAATTTGTTTCCAAGTAGATCAGTAAGATTTAGACATATTACCATAGAAGAACACAACGGAGTATTAAGTTTATTACCAACACAAATACCAGGAGCACCAGCAACAGTAGGAAAAAGAGGAAAAAGAAAGGTAAGAACATTTACGATTCCGCACATTCCGCATGATGATGTAGTGCTGCCAGAGGAAGTACAAGGAATAAGGGCATTTGGATCAGAGAGTGAACTTAAAGCGCTGGCAGACGTAATAACTGACCATTTACAGCTAATGAGAAACAAGCACGCAATAACATTAGAGCATTTGCGAATGGGAGCGCTGAAGGGAATAATTTTAGATGCTGATGGGTCAGAATTATTAAATCTGTACAACGAATTTGAAATCACACCAAAAGTAGTAAATTTTGCACTAGGAACTGCAACAACTGATGTAAAGCGTAAGTGTCTGGAAGTACTCCGGCATATAGAAGATAATCTAAGTGGTGAATATATGACCGGAATTCATGCCTTGGTAAGCCCTGAGTTTTTTGATGCACTAACTTCGCATAGTAAAGTGAAAGAAGCATACGAGAGATGGCAAGAAGGAGCAGCGCTAAGGAATGATATGAGATCAGGATTTACGTTTTGTGGAATCACGTTTGAGGAATATAGAGGGCAAGCAACTGATCCTGAAGGAACCGTAAGAAGGTTTATAGAAAGAGATACAGGACACTGTTTTCCACTAGGAACAGCAAGCACATTTACAACATATTTTGCACCAGCAGATTTTAATGAAACAGTAAATACTCTTGGACAGCAACTATATGCAAAACAAGAGCCAAGAAGATTTGATAGAGGGACTGATTTGCATACGCAGTCAAACCCTCTGCCAATGTGCCATCGTCCGGCAGTTTTGGTAAAAATTAGTTCTAGTTGATGAATATAGGAAAATTATTGGAAGATTGTTTTGAGCATTTAGGAGTGGAAGCCATATATTGTAATAAAAATAAGGAGAGTATTCGTAAAATAAAAGTGCTAATAAAACGTCCTGAGACTACGTACTCTCTAGGTGCAGATGGAGCATTAACTCAGCAAATTGCCTCAATAGAGATACGCAGTAAGGACGTTACTTCCTTTAGCATAGGTGATTATATCAAGATTGAAAAAAGATTCTATAAGATTTTTGAACCACCGTTAAAAGATTCTTCGGGTGAAGTATGGAAAATTGAGGCAATAGAAAGTGTTTAATATTAAAGTTAGTAACAATATTAATGAAATAATCTCCAATATTGACAGAAAAGAGCAGAAAGTAAAACTGGCAGCTATAAAAGCACTAAATAGAACAGCACTATGGTTAAAAGCGCAAGCAGCTAAGGAAATCAGTGAGGAAAAGAAAAGTTTGATAAGAAAGAGATTAAGAATTTTTAAGGCGAAAACTAGCAGATTAGAAGTGTTAATTAGAGCAAATCTCTATGACATTAGAGCATCGACAATTGGTAAAATACAAAAAACAAGAAGAGGATCGAAAGTAGGAAAGCATGAGTTTATAGGAGGATTTGCAGCAGTTATGCCAAAAGGAAATAGCGGTATTTTTAAGCGTGAAGGAAGAACAGCATTACCAATAAAGGAAGTTAAATTGTCACTGAAACCAGAGGCTTCAAGGATAATAGGTAATCTTGTTAATTATGAAGTTGAAGAAGTCTTTACAAAGTTTTTTGAACGTCAATTGAGCTATAAAGGATGAATTTGAAAGATTTACATGATAAAATTTGTACCACGCTGAAGAGAGAAATACCAGCAATACAGACGTGCGAAATTTATCCAACAATAAGGAAAGAATTGATAGCACCGGCAGTATTTGTGGAACTTAGTGGCTTTGAAAAAGGACATGATCCAGGAACAGAAGAATTAGCGTTGAGAGCAAAATTTGAAGCACGAATTGTAGTTGATGGAACAGTCGAGGATTCCTCGGTAGTTGTAAGGTCATTAGCAGCAGAAGTAGCAAGAGTAGTAAATAAAAATACTTGGAACGTAAAGAATATTTCTCCTGCTGAATTTATCTCTGCAGAAATTGATGGATTTAGACCCGAATTAGATGCATATTTGGTGTGGATGGTTGATTGGAGTCATCAGCTTCATTTAGGTAAATCAGTATGGGAAGAGGGGAAAATTAAGCCACATAAAATAGCAGTAGGAGAAATGCATGTTGGAAAATAATTTTGCCATTGCAGAGTTACAGAGAAAAGTAGCGAATATCATTCGTATAGGAGTTGTAAAAGAAGTAGATTATGAAAAAGCAAAAGTAAGAGTGAAAATAGGAGAATTTTTAACAGATTATTTACCATGGATAACGAGCAAAGCAGGAAAAGATAGAAATTGGTCTTCACCAGGTATCGATGAACAAGTTGTGGTATTTTCTCCTTTTGGTGAACTATCATTAGGAGTGGTATTAGGAGGAATATATCAGAAAAAATACCCTGCACCAGAGAATAAAAAAGAAATAAATAGTATGAAGTTTCAAGATGGAACAAGATTGTTATATGATAAGGGAAAACATCATTTAGAGATTGAAGTAGTAGACAAAATAACACTGAAAGCTGGGGGATCAAGTATAGAAATGACAAAAAGTGGAATAAAACTGAAAGCAGAAAGGATCGACTTAAATTGAACAAAGGAATAGTGAGGTTAGGAGACTACTGTGGAGAAGCTATACCACATTTCTGCATTAGCGGAAGTAATAATGTTTTTGTAAACGGTAAGTCAATATGTAGACAAGGAGAAAGTTTTAGTGAAGGAAAAGTAATGATTCAAGGATCAAAAACAGTGTTTGCAAATGGTCTTAGTGTAGGAAGAGTAGGAGATATAGTTTCATGTGGTTTTAAAGTAATAAAAGGCAGTGAAAGCGTTTTTGCAAAATAGAAATGAAGGGTATGGATGCTAAAACAGGGAAAGAATTAGAGGGAATAGAACATCTGAAACAATCAATAATTGATATATTAACCACTCCTATTAACAGTAGAATAATGAGGAGAGATTATGGCTCAAGATTATTTGAATTGGTGGATAAGCCAATAAATAGAGATTTAACTTTGGAAATCTATGCAGCAACTGCAGAAGCACTGGGGAAATTTGAGAAGAGATTTAAGTTAGAAAAAGTAAAGATTGCTGAAGCTAAAGAAGGAAAAATGACTCTTGTACTTGAAGGTATGTATCTTTCAGAAGGCAAATTCATAGGTATTAGTGGAGTAGTTGTTTAGAAATGCAGACATCTAATATTATTGAAAAACTAAGCTATGAGGAAATTTTTTCCAGAATGAAGGAGGAGTTAGTGTGTAGAGATGAAACCTTTTCAGCGTTAGTAGAATCCGATCCAGCAATAAAGATTCTGGAGGTAGCAGCATGGCGAGAACTTTTACTCAGACAAAGGATAAACGAAGCTGTAAAGGGTAATTTACTTAAATTTGCAACAGGAGAAGATCTTGACTCTTTAGCTGAATTTTATGGAGTAGAGAGGCAAAATGAAGAAGATGATGAACATTTTAGAAAAAGAATAAAAGCAAAAATAGCAGGTTGGTCAACAGGAGGAAGTAAGGAATATTATAGATATCATGCACTGTCAGCAGATAGTAGAGTAAAAGATGCATTAGTAGAATCACCTATACCAGGGAAAGTACAGATCTCGATTTTATCAACACAATTATCCACAACTGGCATAGCATTAGAAGACCTACTTGAAATTGTAAAAAAGCAGGTTACTAGAGATGATATAAGGGTTTTAACCGATACAGTAACAGTGATAGGTTGCAATATTACGGAAATAGATATTCACAGCAGGATCAGTGTTAATTCACAGGTACTACCAGAAATTATTGAAATAGCAAAGAAACAATTTATCGAAAAATTTGAGTTAGCAAAGAGATTGGGGTGGAGTGTGACAAGATCATGGATAATAGCGAATTTATTTGTAGATGGTGTAGAAAATGTGGAATTAATCGAGCCAAAAGAAGATGTTGTGGTGCTAGGTAATGAGTGTGCTGCTTTAAGAAACTTAGAGATTGAGTTGAATTAATGTTATTGCCACCAAATGCAACAAAACAGGAAAAAGTGCTAGTAGATGCAACGGATTATAAAGTTGATCCAAGTTGCATCAGAGGGTTTAAGTTTAGTCTTAAAGAAGAAACATTGCCATGGTTGATTGAGGAATATGAATTGGGGGAGATACTACGCTGGGTAAAAGATAAAAGAAGAGCGATAGTAGAAGGAGTAAAGTTTCAAAGACTACGTGGAACGCCTGCATCACTTAAAATAGCACTAAAATGGGCAAATATAGAAGATATTACAATTATCGAAGAACCACCTGGTAAACATTTTTTTGAGTTGCAAGTAGGGATAAACACAATAGCAGGGAGTGTTAAATAAACCATACGCGTCAAGTTAAGAGATTGTGAGCAAATTTAGAGAAGTTAAGGTGGATACTCTAGTTTTTCTGTACTTGTCTTTTAATGAAAACTGCGACCAAGTTATGGTAAGCTTTTTGAGAAAAATATTTAAGCCTTTAATTTTATTATTTAGTGCTAAAAATAACTCTCTAACCCGTCTTTTTAGCTCAATAAATGCCTTTGTTAAGCTAAGAACCTGTCTTGAAAGGGAAAAAAGAAAAGAATAAAGCAAGAAATAGAAAAGTAACAAATGATAAGGGAATGTAAAAAATTGCTTCCATATATTTTAAATCTGATTATAATTACAGTTAGAGATATTTTGAGAGCTCAAAAACTTATCTTTGTCTGCAGACTTTTTCTACTAAACAATCAAATTAATTAAAAAATGTAGTCTATCTTCTTCAGTGTATACACGTATACTTAATCTCTGTCGTATGTGCGCTGCACTTTTTTCTAATCTTTTTTACACAGGGGGATTTTATGTTCAGAATTCCAGATACTTGACCTTTATTTTAGCTAAAAACCAATAGGCGCCTATTGTTTAACGCTAATTAAAATAAAAATTTTTCTAATATATAGAAAAATCACTGTTTACTGAAAACGGGGCAAGAAAGCTGCTGATATCACAGAACCTTAGATTATTCCCAAACGTTGTTTGCGTGACGTATGAGCGTGCTCTCCTTACTTCAAGAAATATTTAATATGACTATGCTTGTTAATTAAGTCCTTTCAAGACAGGTTCTAAGCTCCGTATTTTTTTTCAGTTCTGTGCAACCCACTATTCCATGAAATATAAGAATTGCACACAATTTGGCATATAGCTCACATAATACTCTGTATGGCTTTCCTCTCAGCTTATCAAGCCTTATATTACTCTTATATAATTTGAACAATAATTCAATTTGCCATCTTATTCGGTAAACTACTAGTATTTGCTCAGCATTAATCTTACTTTTTGGAACATTAGTTATAAATATCGACCAATTTAGTAACTTTTGGTTCCTTTGAGAAGATGTGTATCCATGTGATCTTGCTAACCTATTAGCCTTTCTTCTTCTAGCCATAGCTTGTTCTTCAGTTAGTTTTTTAAATATAATTCTTACTTTAACCCTTGTCTCTTTTCCTAACAATACCTCCTGTTCTAGAAAAGATCGATCTCCCAAATGTTCTAGTAAATCTATTTTTTGACCTGTCTCTATATCATATATGTTAGTATCGGATTTATAACGACTTATGAAATAAGCTCCTATTTCATTGATTTGTTTAAAAGAACTTGGCACAAAATAACCCAAATCAGATATTAGTAAATCGTTGTTCGATATATTGCTTAAATGGCTTCTATAACCCTGATCTGACCTTATTCCCTCAGTTATATTAAGCTGGTCTAATGTCTGGTTTAGGTAGTCAAAAACTAATTGTAACTTTATTCCAGACTTAGTATTGCTTTCATAACCACTGTAGCTGGTACCATAACCTTTATACATTTCTTCCATACTGTTAGGTAAGCTAATGTAGCTGCTGTCTAATAATTTAACACCTCCAAAGTGCTTCAAGATTCTGCAATCAACTTGTAAGGTATTTTTAAGTAACGTTAAAGATTCATTATACATTCTTTTCATAAATTCCACTGCTTCCTTGGTAAATCTAAAGTCCAGACCTTGTTTTGTTATATTTATCGAGTCTTCATTCAATAATTGACACACTGTCTCTATACTACAATTATCAACCCCTATATTACCCAAAACGATGGCTTTTATGAACGACGAGCCTTTTAGCTTCCTCTTTCTTTTTATGAACCCTGTTGTAGCTGAGATTTTATCTGCTTTTTCATTAAAAAATTCTTTGAGCTTTTTTGAGATGCAAACTATTCTTTTCATTGTATAAGTTCTCCGTTTTCTTTGTTAGATTTAAGAGAACTTATATCTTTTTTTTCTCTTCCTTACACTAAGTTTATTACCACAGTTCCTTAACTTGACGCGTATGGTTTATTTAACACTCCCGAGAAATAAGATTATGCTATTTTTTTAATGAAATTTCTTGAGTGGTAGATTATTTTTTACAGCTCTAGCTGAGGTAGCTGTCACTACCTGAAATGTAACAAATAAAATACCAATCTTAAATATTGCTATATTTCACGATAGTTTCTCAACTTGACGCACATGCTTTTGGAACATTCTCATTTGTCAAATAGTTTCTGGCATGCTACACAATCTGTAATGCAGGTTTTAACTTACTTTTACGCAATATTGATCATTCTTGAAAAGCAATCTAACATTTTCTATTCCTTGATTACGAAGCTTTGATGCAGCTGATTTAGCTACTTGAGCGTTTACAAAAAATGCTACATATCCCTTACTTTCTGCATTGTTTTGTTTTGGGTGACGTTTCTGCATTTCTTTTTCATATTGCCTTTTGTAATGAGGAGTATTTTGTATCAATTGTTCTGACCTCTTTCTTAAGTACTCGACTTTTACCTTCGCAAGCCCAGACTTATGAAGTCCTAAAACTTGTGCTGCTTTTTCTGACAAGTCTATTATTCTACCTTCAACAAATGGCCCTCTATCATTAACTCTTATAACAAGCTTTCTTCCATTTTCTAAATTAGTAACACGAACAAAGCAGGGTAGGGGCAAGGTCTTATGTGCTGCAGAAATCAAGTGACGATTAAACACTTCACCGTTGGCTGTAATTGTGCCATGATCTTCTATTCCATACCACGATGCTATTCCTACTTCTTCGTAACAGCTACAGTATTTTGGGTGGTAGGTGATACCATTTATTGTATAGCTATTGCCAATTTTATAATGACCTGCAGTGTGATTACACCTATTGCTAAAACTACAACTACTCATCAAAACGAATATTAGACATAGAAAGGCTAGTTTTTTTATCATTGTACTTAGTGAAATGGTTCGATACCATGAGGATTTTAAATTATACTATAATAAATTTAGTAATAAGTAAACGTCTACTGCCAAATATGCACAGCACTAAAAAAGGTTCTGTCGAATCTATAAACCATAGGAAAGAAGATCATTAAAGGTGGGATTATAGGAGTTATTAACATAGCAAAATTCTCAAAAGTAGAAACATTATTTTAATAATTTGTCTTTTTTTTAATCATACGAATATTTTCTATGCCTGTGATGGTAATCTTTGCGGAATGGAAGCTTTTAAACCCAAGCATTGGCTTTATTAGTTTTTTGATAAATCTATCAACAATATTATTTAGATATTTTATTTGAAGAACTGTAATCTTCAGAAATTTCTGCATTCAAATCATCAAGAGCAGCAGTATTACTGCCGCTTTTATCAATTACAATTTTCTCAGGAAGATAGTTACTCCTGAAGGCTTTACGAAAGAATGCAAGTGCTGCAGACTTGTCTCTACTAACACACAAGTCTACAGTATATAAATAAACCCATTTACCGTTTAATTTAATGTAAGTCTCTCCAACTACTACCAACCTGCTTCTTTCTTTTCCTTACTGCCTCATCTATCAGTGGTGATAACCCACCTTTGTAACGTAGCATTTTGCTCCCCTTATACTCATCATTTCTTCCAAATCTCGATAGCTCAAAGAGAATCGACATTTCATGTATACAGATAACATCCGCTGAAAAGCTAAATCCTTTGAAATATGGCAACAATTTTTGATTGATACGAAACATCTTTGCTTTTTTTTTAGACAATTATATCATTCTTCTTTCTACTTCCCTACAAATGCGACAGAACCCTTTGTAGTACTCAAAAAAAGAGAATAAAAGGTACCGATATTACGTATGCAACAATCACTTAAGGGGAAAGAATTGTGAATCAATAAACCGAACAATAGTAGCAGGAGAAGTGGAAAAAGAAATAATGAAGAAAGCGGAGCAGCTATATGAAAAATGGAGAGAAAAAGCAGAAGAGTGGAAAAATTTAAGTTTTGGAAAACAGAAAGAAGTAGTGAAAAAGTTAATAAGAACAGTATTGGTGAGAGAGGATGGAATAGAGGTGAGTTCTGAATCAGAGGAAAAATTTATACCAATGAAGAAGAAAGGAAACAAATGCACAGTAATCGAGCCAGAAGGAAAAATAAATAATGCGTTACTCAAAGCAGTGGTAAGAGCCCATCTGTGGAAACGGCAACTAGAAGAAGGAAAATACAGAAGTGTGAAAGAGCTGAGTGCCAAAATTAATATAGGTACAAGACGTATACACCAAATTTTAAGATTAAATTATTTAGCACCAAAAATTAAAGAAGATATAGTAAATGGAAGGCAGCCAAGAGATTTGAAGTTGGTTGACTTGAGAGAAATACCGATGCTGTGGAGTGAGCAGATGAAGAGATTTTATGGGTTTAAGCAAGCTGTCTGCCAATAAAAAATAAGATAAATGGGAGTGTTAAATAAACCATACGCGTCAAGTTAAGGAAATATCGTGAAATATAGCAACATTTGAGATGGGCATTTTATTTGTTACATTTATTTTTTTAGGGAGTTCTTATCTAGAAGAAGATGATTTTTTCAGAAGAATCTATAAATTAATAACTTTATTACTTAATATATAAAATAGTTTTTTTTCGTTTCCTTTCTTCCTTATACCACTTTTCCTTAACTTGACGCGTATGGTTAAATAAACCATACGCGTCAAGTTAAAAATATCGTGAAATATAGCAACATTTGAGATGGGCATTTTATTTGTTACATTTATTTTTTTAGGGAGTTCTTATCTAGAAGAAGATGATTTTTTCAGAAGAATCTATAAATTAATAACTTTATTACTTAATATATAAAATAGTTTTTTTTCGTTTTCTTTCTTCCTTATACCACTTTTCCTTAACTTGACGCGTATGGTTTATTTAACACTCCCTCTCAAAGAGGTGCTTTTAAAATGCTATTTGATTAATAACTTTACTGATATAGGTATGCCTATTTTCAAATTTGCCTCGTAAATTCCTTTCATTACTCCTCCTCATTCCTTGCCATTCAACAAAGCCTCTCAGAAGCACCATAAATACGCTTTTCAACACATATTTAATAGAGTTTGTGAAGAAAATGACACTGAACACCATTTGACAAAAGTCTTGGACAAATGGGCAAGTTGAACGTATGAATAAAACTTTTAAAAATGCTACAGTTAAAAAATATTACCACCGCTCACATCAGCAGCTCAAAAAGCATCTTTACAATTTTATGATGGCTTACAATTATGCTAGAAGAATTAAAACTCTTAATGGTCTTACACCTTTCGAATTTATATGTTTACAGTGCTCCTCATTTATTTACACTACCATCACACTCTGGAACCATGTATCTAAACTTCTGCTGAAACCTTACTGTAATTGTCCTTAGATTATCATTAAATAATATCAAAAATTTAAGCATCTAGACCCATCTGTTGTAAGAAGATAATGTTTTGCCAGTCAATATTATAAATTGACTATAGCATCTTGCTGACGGCTAAGATTTACGTTGACATCGTTAAGATAACTCTTAATGGCTGGCTGGTTATCTATTTTTCTCCTTTTAGTTTTTGTACTCTCTGTGTCTAGAAACCTTTTGTTTTCTAGCAGTAACTCTTCACTTGATACTGAAGAAGAACTTTCGCTATTTTTTTCTACATAAAGCTCTTTTAAGATTGAGACACCCTTAGCATTCAAATCAGATTTTTCAAATTGTAAGAGCGATTCTCTTTTTTCTACCTCATTTTTTAAATATGTTGATTTATCTTCATCTCTAGTAAACAACTTTTGTATAGCATATACAGTATCTAAAGTATCAAGATGATTTATCCCTATAACCTTCTCTTGTAATTCTTGCAATCGTTGAAGTTCTTGTAATGCTTTTTCTTTATCCTCTAAGCAACTATGTAAAACAGCTATATAAAACTTCACAGATAGTACGTTAGGATGATTATCTAAAAATCCATAATTTTTTTGTAGCTTCAGCACTTTCTCAAAATATTGCAATGCTTTCTCTCTTAATTCTCTTTTAATTACTTTTCCTACCTCTATTTCAACAAAATAAGGAGCCGGTTGTAAGTACTGACTACTCTCTTGATTTATCAGAATATCTTGTAGCTGCCTAAATAAAGCTTGTATACTCAATTCACGAGGTAAATCTTCTTTATGTGGTAACGCTTCTTCATTTATAGTTACTTTTTTTCTTTCTTGACTCATAAAGAAATATGCTAAGGCATAGATATATTTTGTATCTAAATTATAAAATTCATACACCTCGGAAGGATCAAGATAAGGATCATTATCAGAATTAAAATCACTTATTTTAAGGAAAATTTCATCTCTCAGTCGTCTTACATAGTGCAAAGTTGTAAATGCATCAGTATATCTTTTTTTCATCACAAATGCTTCAGCTATAATAACTGATATATCTAGATATTCTTCTATAAGTTCCATGATGTCTTCGCTATGTGAACTATTGACTATAAAGTTATTGTGTTTAACGTATGACAATGCTTCTTTAGAATTTTTTTGTTTGAGATAAATAGAAAGTATTTTTTTATCCAAAGTAAGAGAAGGAAATGCATCTTTTACCTTCTCGAGTTTTTTTAAATCTAGAAAGATTTTTAACGCTCTATCATATAGTCCCAAACCAGCTTGCGCGCAGGCAAACTCATATTTAATTAATCTTGAATATCCATCATCTACAGCAAGTAATTGAGATAATTGTGACGTGAGATTGATAACTTTTTTATACTCATGTAACTCATTTAAGCCACTCAAAATTAAACAAGGAAAATTCTTATTTTCTTCTATTAGATAGTCATATTTTTGACCATGATCAAACAAAGATAAGAGATGAACTACATCTAAAAATCCTCCTTCAGCTTCAGATACCAGTTCTATGACACAACTTAATATGTGTTTTTCCTCATCTATGATAAACTGTGAACGTATTACTTTTTTTATTAATTCATGCATAGTATAGACCTTGTATTTACCTTCCTTTTTTGCATAAATTATCGAATATTGTTCTAGCAATTTAAAAATGGAGTATAGCCTATCCTCATATCTAATCCAGGCAAGAAATAAACTGGGATCAATTGTACTATGACCAAAATAAGCCATAGCATTTAAAATTTTTAGAACTTTCTCTCCAGAACTCATCTTTTCTATTGTTTCCATCGAGATTAGTAATGTTATTTGCAGTATTCTATCGTATTTATTTTGTCTAGTGTTTCGTGGAAATTTCTGATTAAACCTTTCGTATTGTATTAAATATTCAAAAATTCCAAATGCTTCTCTCAAAGGGCTTGATCCTTTGTTTTTAATACACGCTACTGCTAGATTTATAGCTAATGGAAAACCTTCGAGTTTTCTTATTAGTGCTTTTATTTTTTCATCTTGCGACTTATCTGCTATCTCTAAAATTCTTTTTACAAGTTGTATAGCTTCTTTTTCTCCAAGACTATCTAAAGACACTTCTGCTATATCTTGATAACCTTGATCAGAAGAAGTAAATAAGCAGTCAAAACCACCTCTTTTACCTCTGATCTTTAAAATTCTCTCTAGATCTTCTTTTTTAACTCCCTGAAAAAGGAATAGGCATTTTTCCTCTACTTTATTTCTTTCTCTTTCCATACACATGCTTAGCCTATCTCGGACAAGGGAATCAAAAGAACTTTCTATGGACAATATATCTTGAGTATTTACCTCATAGACATTAAGATAAACTCCTTTGTTTTCTTCGACAAATTTTCTAGCTAGTTGAGTTTTGCCAATTCCAGATGGACCTACTATTATTACTTCTCCCCCATGTAATTTTGTATATATCTCCTCTATTTGTTTCTTTCTTCCAGTGAATTCTTCTACTGGAGCACATACATCCTTAAAATTCATTTTCCCAAGTAGAGATGATAATCTTTTTATATCTGATACTTTTATACTAGGCCAAAAACTCCTAGATCTTGCTGTATTACCATGCTCTGATTCAAGTAGGTTGCTATAGTTTTGAGAGACTGTTTCAGCATGATTTACAAATGCTTCTTTTACTTTTAGATAATAAAACGAATTTGGAATTGTTTTTAAATTTTTTTCCATCAAAGATACAACATCACTATTTTTTTCAGTTCTTCCTATTAACTCTTTGCCTCCTATTATATGTTGTTCTTTTTTTCCTTCTTCTTTAACTAAGTATTTCAAATTCATATCTAAATTTTGTTTGCGCTCTTGACAACAAAATAAGATATGCTCGTTTAAAAAGCTTACCTCTTGTTCAATATGGGATTTAATTTTTACTATAAGATCCTCAATTATCTTTTTGCTTGGCATTTGGATTTCTTTATTGACAATATAAAATACCTTCTCCACTTTAGCCTTAAATTCTTGTATATTTAAGGTATCTAAAGTATACACATAGTTTTCAAGTTCTACGTTTGTAGCTTCTACTCTAATATATCTTGTATCATATGTTCTTTTCGACTTTTCACCCATAAAGGAACGGCGATAACCATACTGACTAGATTTATCCTCACTTTTCTTTCTATAATAGACGAAAGAGCCTTCACTGCCTTCTGCAATTCCGATATTTTCATATAGGTCTCTAAGATTATAACTTATTTCTCCATACTGCGCAGACATACCTTGAAAGTATGTATTTAGAACAAGGGTTTCAGTTATCCCTATATTTCTCAAATCTCTCTTATGTTCTTTCTGAATGTAACATTCAATTATCTTATCTACAATGTCATCTGCTATTTTTGAAACATGATCAAAACCTATTTTCTCAAACTGCATTTCAAAACTTTGAAAAATATTGCATCCAGCATCCATTAATATTTTTCTAAAGCCCAGTTTATATTCATTAAACGTTCCTATTAAGTCTGATAGATTAATAAAACTTTTTGTCGCTTTTGTTACATTACCTTCTCTCAAAGATGCTTTCATACCAAACATCTCCCAATCATCATGTGTTGAACATCCAAAAATACTTTGCACAAACCTGTTAATGCTCACCCCATCCGAAAATATTCTGTTCCCCTCTCTCAGTGTACTTGCAAGTATATCATATATAATAAGCCTCGTTTCAAATGATTGAATGAAACTCAGAACAAACTTCATCAAATTTGAATACTCTACTTGATAAAATTGATAATGATTATTTTCTTTATAAGACAAGCGTATTTTGTTACAACCAACTATGCAGAATTTTTTTCTCCATAGGAATATGCTTCATAAGCCATTCATGATTAATGTTGTCAAAGCATCCTTTGATATCACCTTCAAGTATCCATTGTAGTTGATTACGACTTGCCAGTAACAAATGACAAGCTACTGTAGCATCTGCACAGGATCTTTTAGGTCTAAAGCCATAGGAGTGACGATCACTGATCGTTTCAGCTATCGGTTCCAGAGCAAACAGATATAATGCTTGCATGGCTCTATCTTTTATCGTGGGTATTCCAAGAGGTCTTCTTTTGCCATTAGATTTACTGATATAAATCCGTTTTAGCGGAGAAGGTTTATATCCTCTTTGCTTTAACTGCTTTATTCCTTGAAATTTAGCATTGCAAGTTGACCATAGTTGACGATCTACACCTGCTGTGGTTTTTCCTTGGTTTTCAGTTACTCTCTTAACAGCCAAAGCTTTTCCGCTAAAAGAGCGTGTGAGAAGATGTTGTAAAGCTTTTACCTTACCCCATCTTCCTTCTTGGACAGCCTTAACAATACGTCTTTGTAGCCTCACAATAACTTTCTGGCATTTCTTCCATGGCAATTGCTTCCATGCTTCAAAGCTTTCGGTAGATGCACTTACGGGTTTACTTGTAATCATCTGCTTTCCTACCTTAAGTGGTTAACAAAGTTTCTTGTCACGAGGGACCAAATGGAAGTCTGCTCGTTTTCACGCGAATTAATGTTACAAATTCTATCCATTTCGTTACAAAATGGCATTCGCTTTCTCCATTCTCCTTTACCTGCACTTCCATCAGCATTCCTTGCGGTTTGCTTGCCATGTAGGCGAAAATACAGGCTTACCCTGTTTCTCCAGTCATACAACAGTGGGTTAGGTGGCTTCTCTATACCGGTGGAGTTATTATTTGCGTACATCTAGAAATGAAAAATGTAACTTATCCACATTACCTTTTGGTCAGAGCTTATCAGCATCTTTAGCTCTTTCATCGTATCGGTACTTATAAAGCTTCACTTACGTTCACCATACCACTAGCCTAGCCCTCCAACCACATGATGCTTGCAGTTTATGCCCCTCTCACGATTGAGCATCTTCTTTTTCAAGAGGAGGTTCATTGTCCGCATCGCTTGGCACCAACCGGTTGCCCGATTCGCACTGATGCGTAGACTCAGACGGCAAAACATCTGGTTTAATAAGTTTTAGAATCCTTTCAGTTTCTTTCTGAATGAATTCCTCTCCTTTTAAACAATATGACCGAAGACTTTCAGGTCGCACCATTTCAAGTATGTATCAAATATAAATTCCTGAACTTGATCACGTTTTTTTATCTTATTAAGTTCAGTACAAATTTCCTTTATTGCACTTTCATCAAAAAAATTGGGTTGGAGTTTACTAGTGTCAATATTATACTGCTCAATTTTTTCAGCACCGAATTCATGTTCAAACTCTTTTTTAAAGGTACCTCCTGTAAAATAACTTCCACTGTGACTCTCAAAAAGATCCATAATTTCAACCTTATTTTCAAATCTTCTTTGGCTGAAACATACTTCATCAGCAACCTCACAACGAAATGTCTTCGTTACTAATTGCTTCATTACACTATCTTCATAAATATTTGCATTACTTTGCATTAGCCTTTGAATTGAATGTACATCATGGTCGCTCGCAAATAATTCTTTAAACCTTTCATGAAAGGCATAATCATCAAATTTTACGGGAGTTAAGTAAGCTAAAGCAACGGACCAAAATAAGCAACTGCCATCTCCTGGTATATCAACTTCTTCATATGAAATAAGCGGTTGCAGTATCTTAGCGATATCTTTTCTGTTATTATCTTTAGCAATATCTATAGGAGTCTTTCCCTCTCCATTTACAACATCAACTTGTGCTCCTATCTTTAGCAAAAACCTAACAATTTTTAATTCTCCCACACGAACAGCAATATGTATCGGTGTATCATTATATTGATTCACCTGAAAATTAACGTTTAGACTCGGATATGCTTCAAAAAAACTTTTTAGCTTTTCAAGCTTTCTATCTTCTATAAGATTAGAACCCTCTAGAATACTAGTAAATTCTTTCTGTATTTCACTTATTAATAGTGTCTCGCTCAAGATTGGCTCAAAATGAAAATCTCCTTTATTTATTATATGTATAGTATCTTTTTCATTATAATCTGTACTTACAAATTTGGATCCTAATCCATCAATAAGAGACCCTGGGCATTCATATATGGGAAGATATTCAATAACATGCAGCTTAACATTATATTCATTACAAATCATGCTTCCCTCAATTTTAGGTCTGCCACATATAGGAACCTGCAACGTATTTCCATACTTTAAATCAGTTAATGATGAAGCCACTTCTTTATTGTCCTTCTGCATTCTTTCTATATCTTCATTACTGTATTCTATACCAACCAAATAAGTCTTCCATAATTCATCATCATCAATACCAGGCCCTGGAGGTATTACTGTAGAATCTTCACGGTTTCTAGCATCGGCTATAATCTTTTCTTTCATTTCTTGACTAATTAAAGCTTGCTTCCTACAAATTTCTCTCAAAGATTTCACAGTAAAGTTCATTTCAGGTTTTAATTGCTTAAGTCCTTGTACAACCGCGTGAAAGAAACCATCCCCTCCTCCAACTGCTTTCCCTATTGTAAAACCTTCTGGCAGCTGTAATATTTGCTGACTACTAGATGACAATGTGTCTTCTTTCTGCGTTCTTATTAACCTAGATTGATTATCTGTTACTTGTTCCTTTGTATTTTCTTTACCTAACATAAAGCCCCCTATATTTTAATATTCATATTTGAATTGTTTGGTCGTAAACCTCTTTTCTGAAGATTGGTTTTGACATCTAATTCATTTGATTCTTATGCAGCTGTACCAAACCAATTTGCTGTAGAAACTTTACGGTAATCCTAAGTAACTTTGATTACAGTGCGCCTTTCTTTTGATTTCTTACTAAACTAGATATATTCTTAAAAAAGCCAGGATTGCTTTCTGAATGATGTACATAATACAATTCATCTAACACCCCATGTACTCTTTACATTGAATTACATTATAGCTAAAAAGATCTAGCAGAGCAAGAACTTTTTAGCATTTTATTTTAGTTTGTATTTTTAAAACTAAAGCCAGTACTTGCAAAAACACTTCTGTTTTTTTACTGCAATGTACTCTTTCTATTTTTAAGTACTAATTCAACTTTACATATTACTCAAAACTGAAACAATACAGCCATTTCCGATAACTAAAATCAGCAAGCGTGATAACTGTTTGTTTTGGGATGAGTTGGTTTACCACGCAACCTATGCGAACTTTCCTTTATAGTAATTTTAATACAACACGAAACTAGCTATTTTAGCCTACTTTCACCAAATTTATATACGAACTAATTTGCTCAAGCTTATGGAAATAATTTAAATCTTCTATTTTTATAACCTTATTTTTACGCAACGTGTTCTCACAAATATATGACCTTTTTTGCAATTTCAGAAGACTCAACCACTATCGGCTGAGAGCCGAAAGGTTGGATATAGCGCTGGAAGCGCGGTGAGAAGCTAAAGCTACTCCAATCTTATACTAGATATAGAATGAGGCTGATGTGCATCTGTATGTTTATTGATGTACTCATTAATGACTTCATCTGTGATATGTCCGCTGGTAGCACTAAAGTATCCTCTTCCCCAAAAACGCTTTCCCCAGTACATTTTATTTAGCTCTGGAAATTCTTGTTGAACTTTGCGTGAAGACCTGCCTTTGGCTCTTTGAACAAAATCACTCACAGCTATATGAGGAGGTATTACTACGAATAAATGTAAATGATCTGATGATATTACTCCGTTTTCTATCTTAATCCCCATTTCTTCAGATACTTCTGCTATGATTGTTCGTATTCTCTCCTTCATAGCCTTAGTTAATACTCTGTACCGATATTTTGTAATCCAGACTATATGGTACCTATGATAAAATACAGTGTGTTTTCCTTTGTCATATTCCGTCATAACTATACTTTATAAAGTACAGTTATGACATTGACAAACTAAAGTTTCTCCACCTAGAAGGTGGAGGCTTGTACCATCTTATGGAAAGTCAATAATTCAATTCCTTATAACACTAATTAGTATGGTCTTTTCATTAAATTTATCCTCTCAAAAAGACTGTGCTTTATTCACCTGCTTTAATGGTATTATAATATTTTACACCTAAACCTACTCTATAAAAATTCACAATACGAATTAGTAAATAGATTATATTCAAATTGATTGTATTTATGATATATAGCGCATACAATATATTACTTGTTTATTTTAGTAGGGGGTATAGGTATGTTTAGTTTAAAGCAGGTAGTACAATATAATTTATTTGGTAGTAACGACCTTGAAGGCAATTCATCTTGTGAATTTGAAGATTTTCCTGAAGAGGTATTTGAGATTAGCAATGAAGAAAATCAAGCAATAGATAGTTTGAAAAGTAAAATAGAAAATCTACAACAAGAAAATTTTGATCTTAAAAAAAATGTAGAGTTACAAAAACACTATAAGAAAAGAGTAGAAGAGTATTACGAAGAAGTAAGTGAACTTACCAGAGAAATGCAAACCCTAGAAGGGAAAATTAAAAGGCTTGAAGTTGAATTACAAAGAAGGACGAGAAATTTAACTGAAAATGATCAAGACATCGAACAGCTAAAACAGAAAGTAGAAATATTATTATTAGAAACTCAGAACAAAAGTGATATAATTAAGAACTTAAATAATCAATTAAAAGAGGCAAAGAATGAAATTCAGTTAACAGACAAAATAAATGAAGAATTACAGCAAAAACTGGTTTTGACTGAAGATGAGTTAAATAGAGTAAGAAAAGAAAGTACAGTGCTGATAAACAGTATAGAGGATTTGAAAGGTGATTATGAAAATCAGATATTAGAAAAAGAGAAGGAGCTTAATGATGTAAGAGATCAATTTTGTATTTATTTATCAGAGTATAAAGAACTATTTGCAGAATTCAATAGACTGCAGAAGGAAAACGAAAGTTTAAAACAGAAAAATTTCTATATTAGTAATGAAGTGTCTCTTGCAGATGAAATAAACAAAGAAAACGTAAGAGAAGAAATAGCAAAGCTTCAGTTTGTACCTGAAGTGAAAATTAAACATATTATTGATAATAATGACCAAGAATCAACCTTACCAGATAGAGAAGCAGAAAATTATCGAACAAGTGAAGATAAAAACCTTGAAAATACTGATTTCGAGATTGGAGTATGGAATGAAGCTGACGATGAAAGTAGCGATGACCAGAAATCAACCTGGCTATATGGAAAAACAGAAAATTGCCGAACAAGTGAAGATGAAAACCTTGAAAATAATGATTTCCCAATTGAAGTATGGAACGAAACGGATAGTGAAAGTGACGATGACAACAATGTTAGCCCTTGCCCTGATTATGATGAAAGTTTTGGTAGGCGTTACAGTCAACTATTCTATGATGAAGCCATAATTCATAAAGAAAAAGATACTTTTGTTTTAATTCGTCAAAAAGATTCTTTTTCTTTAGCGAAAGTAAAACCGAATACAAGAGAAGAAGAAAAGTATGAAAGTATTTGGCAAAAAATAAATAAGATCCATGATTATCTGGACATTTTAGGTTACTCTGGTAGCGAAGAAGATTATGAGGAGTGCGAAAAAGAACTTGATAAAGTTATAAACGAAGCACTGAAACAAGGAATAATGTTCACTTTTCCATATAAATCTGATATGTCCTTGATAGATCGTATAGCTGACACATTCCCAAAGCTATATTTATCTGCTGACACTACTCGAATTTATGAGTTTTTACACAAGAAAAAAATATTTCAGATAATATCAGAAGGTGCATCTTTAAACAGATTTAGCGATGAAGAGCATGGAGATGTAGTAAACGTAATTTGTTCAGATAAAGATACCTTAGGTCAGCGAAAAGCAAACCTTTCAAAGCTGAAGGAGTTAGCACTTGAAAGTATTATAAGTAAAAGTGAGCAAATTGATAAACATGACTTTGAACTAGAAATAGATAATGGATATTTTTGTATAGATTACCCACAAAATAGTACTATTGAAGTTGCAAAGATATTCAATAATCAAAAAGCTAAAGATTTAAATCTAAATATTGGTATAGTTCAAGTTGGAAAAAGTATAATTAGAGTTGAAAACATAGAAGGAAGGAGAAATTATACAGACATCTCAGGAGATATCATTGAAATGTCTTTTACCACTGAAGTAGGAGAGATCAGTATTCATCTATGTCCTAATGAGAAAGATAGTAATAAAATAGAGGTGAGGCTTGTCGATGAAGTAAGATTTAACAAATTAGAGAATAAATCAAGTTTAGGGCTAAATTGTCTATTAGGGGGGAAAAGTGTTTTAACAGCTATAGAATATGGGTATTTTAAAAGAAATAGCAGCGTATTTGAAGAGTTAGATAAGGCTATTAAACAGTCAGATTATACAATAGAAAATCCATCTAGCTTTCTAGAGGGGGTTAATAAAAATCAACTACTCAAAGTAAATGCAAGGGGATATGGTCCAGGATTATGATAATACAAATTATCTGCATTATACTAAAATGTAAAAACAAGAGGAGCGAAGATGCTTTTTAATTTAGAGCCAGGCAGTGTTGGTTATAGTGATAAACATAGGATTGGAACTATCAAAATAAATGATAAAGAAAGAAGGAACTATAGCCCTTCTCATAATAGTCCAAAAAGAGTAAGATATGGATTTATAGTAGTGAAGGTAAGGATGCCAGTAGCATATAGTTATGACTTAAGGAAAAGGGTAATGGAAACGTTGGAGGTGGTGTAACAAGCTTTTTGCCTACCATTTGTCTATTAAGCTTGGGAGTGTTAAATAAACCATACGCGTCAAGTTAAGGAACTGTGGTAATAAACTTAGTGTAAGGAAGAGAAAAAAAAGATATAAGTTCTCTTAAATCTAACAAAGAAAACGGAGAACTTATACAATGAAAAGAATAGTTTGCATCTCAAAAAAGCTCAAAGAATTTTTTAATGAAAAAGCAGATAAAATCTCAGCTACAACAGGGTTCATAAAAAGAAAGAGGAAGCTAAAAGGCTCGTCGTTCATAAAAGCCATCGTTTTGGGTAATATAGGGGTTGATAATTGTAGTATAGAGACAGTGTGTCAATTATTGAATGAAGACTCGATAAATATAACAAAACAAGGTCTGGACTTTAGATTTACCAAGGAAGCAGTGGAATTTATGAAAAGAATGTATAATGAATCTTTAACGTTACTTAAAAATACCTTACAAGTTGATTGCAGAATCTTGAAGCACTTTGGAGGTGTTAAATTATTAGACAGCAGCTACATTAGCTTACCTAACAGTATGGAAGAAATGTATAAAGGTTATGGTACCAGCTACAGTGGTTATGAAAGCAATACTAAGTCTGGAATAAAGTTACAATTAGTTTTTGACTACCTAAACCAGACATTAGACCAGCTTAATATAACTGAGGGAATAAGGTCAGATCAGGGTTATAGAAGCCATTTAAGCAATATATCGAACAACGATTTACTAATATCTGATTTGGGTTATTTTGTGCCAAGTTCTTTTAAACAAATCAATGAAATAGGAGCTTATTTCATAAGTCGTTATAAATCCGATACTAACATATATGATATAGAGACAGGTCAAAAAATAGATTTACTAGAACATTTGGGAGATCGATCTTTTCTAGAACAGGAGGTATTGTTAGGAAAAGAGACAAGGGTTAAAGTAAGAATTATATTTAAAAAACTAACTGAAGAACAAGCTATGGCTAGAAGAAGAAAGGCTAATAGGTTAGCAAGATCACATGGATACACATCTTCTCAAAGGAACCAAAAGTTACTAAATTGGTCGATATTTATAACTAATGTTCCAAAAAGTAAGATTAATGCTGAGCAAATACTAGTAGTTTACCGAATAAGATGGCAAATTGAATTATTGTTCAAATTATATAAGAGTAATATAAGGCTTGATAAGCTGAGAGGAAAGCCATACAGAGTATTATGTGAGCTATATGCCAAATTGTGTGCAATTCTTATATTTCATGGAATAGTGGGTTGCACAGAACTGAAAAAAAATACGGAGCTTAGCTTAACAAAGGCATTTATTGAGCTAAAAAGACGGGTTAGAGAGTTATTTTTAGCACTAAATAATAAAATTAAAGGCTTAAATATTTTTCTCAAAAAGCTTACCATAACTTGGTCGCAGTTTTCATTAAAAGACAAGTACAGAAAAACTAGAGTATCCACCTTAACTTCTCTAAATTTGCTCACAATCTCTTAACTTGACGCGTATGGTTAAATAAACCATACGCGTCAAGTTAAGGAAAAGTGGTATAAGGAAGAAAGGAAACGAAAAAAAACTATTTTATATATTAAGTAATAAAGTTATTAATTTATAGATTCTTCTGAAAAAATCATCTTCTTCTAGATAAGAACTCCCTAAAAAAATAAATGTAACAAATAAAATGCCCATCTCAAATGTTGCTATATTTCACGATATTTCCTTAACTTGACGCGTATGGTTAAATAAACTGTGTCAAACCGAGAAGTAAAGTAATAAATTGATAAAAAAATGGAGGTTTGACAATGAGTCAAGCAAACACAACTACCGGTTTGGTAGACTATAAAGAATTAGAAACAAATATCTTATCATCTATACGAGAAGGAAGACCATTGACAGGAAGAGATGGAGCATTAACACCATTTATAAAAAAACTGCTAGAGGGAAGGCGAGATAGAAAACCATTTGTCGGCTGAAAGCGAAGAAAACAACCGAAGAAATTCAAAGACTTTACGGACAAGTATTTGAACTATTGACACCAAGAGATAGAGAAGGAAGTTTCGAGCCACAAGTAGTCAGAAAAAGGCAAACAACCGAACTTGAAGCAAAGGTTTTAAGTACATATGCCAGTGGCATGGGATATAGCATCGCATGTAGAAGAAATATAAAATATCTGCAGCAGAGATATCAAGTATTACTGACAAATTGTTACCGGTAATCAACGAATGGCGCAGTCGTCCGCTGCAATCTGTATATCCAATAGTGTTCATGGTTTTTTAAGGTCAAGGAGATTGTGTAAGCAAATGTATGTATAACATATTAGCAAAATGGCAGAAAAGAAGTTTTGGGTTTTTATTTGGCTGAAAGTGAAGTTCTGGTTGGGAGTACTATAGCCCTTCCCATAATAGTCCAAAAAGGTCATAAGAAAGAAGAATCGACAGCATGACGAAAAGATTTGAATAATTGATAATGCCTTTTTTACCACTTTCCTTTCAGATAAGTGTACTTCATCTATTGTACCAAAATACACTTCATCTCTTATCAGACGGTGCTGTTTATCCAAGTATATTATCTGAACAGCTTCTTTTGCTGAAAAGCCTATATTTACCCTTACATACTCTATCAGCTTTTCTTGGCTATCCATTACAGGTCCTCTCTTTAATCCTTCTCTTAGTGCTCTTTTATAAGCTTCTTTAACACATTCAATTGCTGCGGCTGCATGTTCGGTCATTCCTTTTTAAAACTCCTTTTTCTAGTTTCACATCTTCCTTCTATCATTTTCAGATCATCGATTTCTCGCCCTAAAATTTCTCCTATTCCTGGGCAATTATCCATTATAGTTTTAGTAACATCTTGTGCTTGCTTTCTGTCGTGAACTGCTCCTAGAAGTACTGCCACTATTTCGCGATCAAATAGAGCACTTCCTCCTCCACTTTGTAATACTTTCTCTATTTCTTCTGTAAGTTTTTTACCATTATTCATAAAATATACTCCTCGTTAATAACAAATTGTTTTTAATTATTTACTGCTGTTTTTTATCAGCATTGGCGTAGAGCCATAGCTTTCGAGTGAAGTCAAATCAATTTTTCAATCTTTTTTACTTATTTTTTCATGAATAAGTAAAGATATTAATATATATTTGTTTTCAAGTTATGTAAAAAGGTTGTTGTTAATCAATTATTCTAGAAATAACATCAGTAGAAAAACCTAACTGAAGTAAATTATTTGTAACTTTCATTTCCTCTACTTTATCAATCTTCTCTTTGTAAATTTGCTTTCTTTGCAAGAAAAATTCTACCCATATATTTAGCTCATCTCGTGATTCCTGATTGTCAATTTTTCTATATTCTCTTGCCAAACTTAATAATTCACTTTCTCCTTCGCAATCACTTTCTTTGTACTCCTTTATTAGATCTTCAGCATCTACTGACAATTCTCTTGCTATCTCCCACAACCTTTCACTTAAAAGAGTAACGTTACCTTGTTCATAGTGATGTATCTGTGAGGGCCCTACATTAAGCTTTTTTGCTAATTCTTCTTGTGTATATCCTCTTATTATTCTCCACTTCTTGATCTCTTGTCCTCCGTTTGGCTCGTATCTCTCTTTATCAGCATATTCCTCAGTTGATAAGCCCGTTGCTCGATAGATAACCTCAGCCTGCCTTAACTAGATTCCTTGCAATTCTTATTCTTGCTGCTTTTACATTACTTTCTTCTTCAGCTCGGACAGATTTGGTTAACATATAAATTGCTTTGCGTCCTCCTGTTTTTTCTATGAAATTATACATTTCCTGGGTCTTAGCTTTATCAAAACAACTGTTTTCTTTTAGTACTTTTTGTCTTGGAAAGAGATTTCTAATAGGGATTGATAACGACTCTGCTAGGATTTTTAGCCTTCCAATTGGAATGCCACATGCTCCTTGCTCATATCTTAGCAGTGTATGATAGTTTATGCCTGCCTTGTCTGCTAAGTTTTTCAGGGTATATTTTTGTTTTAACCTCCAGCTCCTTACTTTTTGTGCTATCTGGTACCTTATCGAGGTATTTGTCATAAATATTATACAGGTTAATACTACCAAATAAAGATATACAAAATGTTTGCATTTTAGTTGAATATTTCTTCAGAATTGTGTATAATTATTAATGCTTTTTAACTTACTTTCTCATGGCTCTTTCGAAGTTTCTTGACGCACGCAACGATTATACATTGAAAAGAATATTTGGCACCGAGAAGAATAAAGATATCCTCATTCATTTCTTGAACGATATTTTAGGCTTTACTGGCTTAGCGGCTATTCACGATGTTGAATTCTTAGCTACCATTTTAGACCCTGAAGTTGCCGCTAAAAAGCAGAGTATTGTTGATGTTCTTTGTAAGGACTCTCAAGGTTCCAGATACATCATAGAGATGGTGCGACCTGAAAGTCTTCGGTCATATTGTTTAAAAGGAGAGGAATTCATTCAGAAAGAAACTGAAAGGATTCTAAAACTTATTAAACCAGATGTTTTGCCGTCTGAGTCTACGCATCAGTGCGAATCGGGCAACCGGTTGGTGCCAAGCGATGCGGACAATGAACCTCCTCTTGAAAAAGAAGATGCTCAATCGTGAGAGGGGCATAAACTGCAAGCATCATGTGGTTGGAGGGCTAGGCTAGTGGTATGGTGAACGTAAGTGAAGCTTTATAAGTACCGATACGATGAAAGAGCTAAAGATGCTGATAAGCTCTGACCAAAAGGTAATGTGGATAAGTTACATTTTTCATTTCTAGATGTACGCAAATAATAACTCCACCGGTATAGAGAAGCCACCTAACCCACTGTTGTATGACTGGAGAAACAGGGTAAGCCTGTATTTTCGCCTACATGGCAAGCAAACCGCAAGGAATGCTGATGGAAGTGCAGGTAAAGGAGAATGGAGAAAGCGAATGCCATTTTGTAACGAAATGGATAGAATTTGTAACATTAATTCGCGTGAAAACGAGCAGACTTCCATTTGGTCCCTCGTGACAAGAAACTTTGTTAACCACTTAAGGTAGGAAAGCAGATGATTACAAGTAAACCCGTAAGTGCATCTACCGAAAGCTTTGAAGCATGGAAGCAATTGCCATGGAAGAAATGCCAGAAAGTTATTGTGAGGCTACAAAGACGTATTGTTAAGGCTGTCCAAGAAGGAAGATGGGGTAAGGTAAAAGCTTTACAACATCTTCTCACACGCTCTTTTAGCGGAAAAGCTTTGGCTGTTAAGAGAGTAACTGAAAACCAAGGAAAAACCACAGCAGGTGTAGATCGTCAACTATGGTCAACTTGCAATGCTAAATTTCAAGGAATAAAGCAGTTAAAGCAAAGAGGATATAAACCTTCTCCGCTAAAACGGATTTATATCAGTAAATCTAATGGCAAAAGAAGACCTCTTGGAATACCCACGATAAAAGATAGAGCCATGCAAGCATTATATCTGTTTGCTCTGGAACCGATAGCTGAAACGATCAGTGATCGTCACTCCTATGGCTTTAGACCTAAAAGATCCTGTGCAGATGCTACAGTAGCTTGTCATTTGTT
Organism: Wolbachia endosymbiont (group B) of Horisme vitalbata; assembly: GCF_964028625.1. NCBI lineage: Bacteria > Pseudomonadati > Pseudomonadota > Alphaproteobacteria > Rickettsiales > Anaplasmataceae > Wolbachia > Wolbachia endosymbiont (group B) of Horisme vitalbata. The sequence goes on along the minus strand of NZ_OZ034797.1, from coordinate 513,357 downwards.
ACTGGCAAGTCGTAATCAACTACAATGGATACTTGAAGGTGATATCAAAGGATGCTTTGACAACATTAATCATGAATGGCTTATGAAGCATATTCCTATGGAGAAAAAAATTCTGCATAGTTGGTTAAAAGCTGGCTTCCTAGAATCAAAAACTCTGTATCCCACAACTGCAGGTACCCCGCAAGGTGGTATAATTTCTCCAATACTAGCCAATTTAGCCTTAAACGGACTTGAAAAGTTATTGGAAAGTCGATTTGGTAAACTCGGCAGTAGAAAAAGAAACAAAATCAGAAGTGGAGTGAATGTAATCAGATACGCAGACGACTTTATTATTTCAGGTTTCACACATGAAGTACTGGAAAAGGAAGTTAAGCCTTTAGTATCATCTTTTCTTCATGAGCGAGGTTTAATTCTGTCAGAAGAGAAGACAAAGATTACATCTATCACAACAGGGTTTGACTTTCTTGGTTGTAATGTACGTAGATATAATAAGAAGTTAATTATTAAACCTTCGAAAGAAAGTATTAAAAGACTTCTTAATAAAGCACGTACATTGATAAAAGCAAATATAGCGAACACTCAGGCTATAGTAATTAAGTCACTCAACTCTCTACTGAGAGGATGGGGAAATTACTATCACCATGTGTGTGCTAAAAAAGCGTTTAGAAAGATCGACAATGAAATTTGGCATAGTTTATGGAAATGGGCAAAGAAAAGACATCCTCGTAAAGGATTACGTTGGATAAAGAATCGTTACTTCAAAGTAATGGGTCAACGCCAATGGGTTTTTGCTGCACCCATATGCAAGAACAAACCAAAAGAGATACGGTATTTAAGACTGCTTAAGCTGATTGATATACCTATCAGACGACATGTTAAAATCAGAGCGGATGCAAATCCCCTTGACTTAAAATGGAAAAAGTATTTTGATGAGAGAGTGAAACGAACAAGAATGTTAGCAAGCTCTTTCTCAAGAGAAGGTTCTCTACTGTTGGTGTCACCATTAAGAATGATGTTTCCTGAGGAATCATGAAGGACAAGCCGGTTCTAGAAAAGAAGAACTTAGATAAGGGGCTCAAGCGTAGTGTGGGGAAACCTGCATGCTGCGTTTCTAAGGGAGGGGGTAGTAGTAATACTGCTTCCTTACCTGACCAGGTCGCTAAAACTAAGGGCTTTGAAAAACGTGCTCAATACTATGCTGCTAAAGCCTATTCAAGACAGGCTGATAAAGGCGATCAATATCATGACCTTAAGGAAATTATCTTTATTGCTATAGCAGACTGTATTTTATTTCCTGATAAGTCTGAGTACAAATCAAAGCATACTATTCGCGATGAAGATACTAATGAGCATGATCTAAAAGATTTTTACTTTATATTTATTGAGTTACCTAAATTTCCAAAAACCAAAGAAGATCAGCTTTCAAGTATAGTTGAAAAATGGGTCTACTTCTTTAGATATGCAGATGAAACTAGTGAAGAAGAGCTAGAGAGAATAATAGGAAGTGATCTAATAATTGAAAGAGCATATGAAGAACTAAATAGGTTCAACTGGTCAGAAAAAAATTTATAGCCTACGAACAAGAGATCAAACGTATTCGTGATGAACAGGCTGTCCTTGCTCAAAAGCTCGATGATGCTAAACATGAAGGCATCCAAATTGGAGAAGAGAAGGGCAAGAAAGAAGGCATCCAAATCGGCCATGAAAAAGGTAGAGCTGAAGGTAAGGAAGAGGGTATAGCAGAGGGTGAACAACAGACTAAAATAGCTGTGGCCAAAAACTCACTCAAGGCCGGTGTCTCTATAGATGTTATCGCTCAAATTACCGGTCTCTCTCATTCTGAAATTTTACAACTCAAGGAAAAAACATAATTATTCACTTCAACATTTATGAAAACCTTCTCTAAGTTCGACATATCACCTAATTAAGAATCTGGTGAACTATCTAAAACAGCTATGAAGATTGCACAAAGAATTATATAAATTACTATCATAACGTTACCCAAACTTCTATATCAAAACTACGTGCTGTAAGTTCAATATGGAAAATACATTAATCACTTAGCATTTAATGTCTACTTCATCCATTTTAGCATTAAGACTATCAAACTTGCTACTGGTTGTTTCCCTAATTATTTTGGCTACCTTCACTTTAAATTTCCCACTACTTGGCATATTAACTCTTATATTATAACCTACCTATTGAGATTACCTACAAGCTTGGTTACTCCTATCTCAGAAAGACAAGTTGATACTTTGTCCTTTGAATGGCCTTGAACGGAAGCATTACTTAAATAACTTTGAGGCTCTAAATTCATTTGCTTTGCACCATCAACTTCTAATCTACCATCTCTGTTGTGTAATATCCGTTGTATTGATCGATTTAGTACAACATTTAGCCTGCTATTAAACTCTACCATAAACTTGTCAAACTTCTTCGAACTTAACTTACCAGGACATCCTGCTTCTCTACTAGGACATGCTTTCTCTAAATACGAACTTAAAACTCCTGAGATCTCATCAAATTTACCACTCATGATTTTTCCTGTAACTTCTTTCTGTATTTCCACAAAATCAATATTTAATCGATGCATTGATACACCACTTTTTAATCCAGCTTGCTCTATTACTTTCTTAAATACCTCTGTAATATTGAGTGCATAGCCCTGTGCTTCTAGTTGAGATATAGACTGATCTGCTGTAGAAATATACTTTTGACCCGTGACGTTTCTAACCAGCACATCAAGTAACATTATTGCACCATTTACATCCATCTTTGCATCAATTTGTGAGATTGGACTTTTAGTACCTGATACTACTTCAGGCAACTCAGAAGCTAATAACCCACTCACAGAGCTTTTTACCCAACCAAATAAATCATTTATCCATGAAGATGGTCTTGTGCTACTACTTGCTGCTATTCCAGGTTGATTACTTGAATCTACAGAAAGGAATTTATGTGATGAGTGATTATGATTGCGATTGTGATCCCCGTGGTGATGACGGCGTCTGCGTTGCACAGGTTTTTCTCCTTTTTCATTGAGTTTTTTCTCTAAATATTCTGCAATACTACTATCTCTAGCAATATCTAGCGGTGCCTTGCCGTAATCACCTCTAGCATCAAGATTAGCATGAGCATCGACAAGAACTTTTACTATATCAAGACTGTTGGTATCAGCAGCATAATGTAAAGGTGTCCAATTGTCTTTGTCTTCAGCGTTAACGTTTGCACCACGATTAAGAAGCAATTTGACCACATTTAGTCTTTCATTTAACACAGCTCCATGCAAAGGAGTTGCTTGATATTCCCCATTTTTAGTTTCAATATTAGCACCATTATCAAGAAGGAATTTTATTCTATCTAAATCACCGATTTCAGCAGCTGAATACAGTAGTGTACTGCCATCTTTGTCTTTGGTATCAATATTAGCACCTTGAGCAATAAGACCTCTAACTTTATTAAAATCACTATTTCCTATTGCGCTTAATAACTGTTTATCTAGGATTAATTGTGTTTGTTGTAAGTACTGTACAAGATTATTATGTCCCTTATCTCTAGCAATATCTAGTGGTGTGTTGCCACTACTATCTTTAGTACTAATATTAGCTCCATTATTTATAAGATGCTGCAATGTATCTAAATGACCACCCCAAGAAGCCAAGTGTAGTGGCGTCTCACCATTTTTATCAGCCTCATTAATACTTGCTCCTCTCATGAGAAAAAGTTGTATAACCTCTTCATCACTGCTCTCAGCAGTAGTGTATGTAGAACCTCTACCATATACATCTTGAATATCCTTGTGATTATTCATAACAGCAAAGTGAATAGGAGTCCTGCCAAGTATATCCTTAGCATTCACATTAGCTTCCTTATCAACTAAAAACTTAGCAATATCTGAATGACCTTTCAATGCAGCCCAGTGTAGTAATGTGCAGCCATATTTATCAGTCGCATTAACACTCACATCTTTACTAACAAGAAACTCTACTGTACCTAAATTACCACTCCAAGTATAATAAAACCCACCATGCGTTCTGTCGTCAATATCTTTCGCAATAAGATCACTAATTGTCTTTAGATCTTTTTCATTTTTTACAGTAAGTAACAATTCTTTATCTAAGTGTGCTTGCATAAAAACTTGCCTCATTGTATCAGAATTAGTATAACGTTCCTCATCTTCAGGAGTTCTACCACTGTTATCTTTAACATCAATATCAGCACCTTTACTTATAAGATACTTCACCATACCTAAATGATGAACAGAACATGAAGCATAATGTAGAGGGGTTTTACCATCTTTATCTTTAGCATTAACGTTAGCACCTCGATTTACAAGGCCTTGAACTTCATTAAAATCACTATCTTTTACTGCAGCCAGTAATTGCTCATTTAATTGAGCTTGTTTTAAGTATTTTACGATGCTATCATTCTTTCGGTCGATGGCGATATCTAGCGGTGTCTTACCATCCTTATCTTTAGCTTTGATATCTGCTCCCTTACTTGCAAGATACCCCACTACATCCAGATGGCCGCCACCAGAAGCCATGTGCAATGCTGTCTGCCCATCACTATCTTTTAGATTAACATCAACTTCCCCTTCATCTACAAAATACTTTACCACATCTAGCTTACCATTGTAAGCAGCATAGTGCAGGGGAACTCTACCGCCATTATCTTTAATTTCTAAGCTATTTTTTGCATCTGCTACAAAATATTTTACTATATCCAGATTACCACCATAAGCAGCAGAATGCATAACAGTCATCCCATTACTATACTTAGCATTCAAGCTAGCCCCTTGACTTACAAGATCTCTAACTTCATCAAAATTACCATATTGTGCTGCAATAAGTAATTCTTGATTTAGCTGCACTTGTTTTAAATAGTCTACAACATCGCTGCGCTCTTGATGAGTAGCAATATCTAGTAATGTTTTACCACCTTTGTCTTGAGTATAAACGTCAGCTCCCTTTTCTACAAGGTACTTTACTACACCCAAGTGACCATTCCAAGAAGCACAGTATAGTGGTGTTCGACCATATCTATCAACATCATCGATGCTCATTCCCTTGCTGAGAAAAAATTCTATAATGTTTGTATTATTATTTTCAGCAGCAACATGTATAGGTTTCCTGCCAAAAATGTTCTCAACGTTAATATTAGCACCCTTTTCTATTAAAAAGTTAGCGACTTCTAAGTAGCCTCTCCATGCAGCAAAATGTAGCGGTGTCCAACCATTATTATCAGACTCATTAATATCAACGCCTTTCCCAATAAGGTACTTTAGTATATCCAAATTACCACTATAAGAAGCATCACATATAGAGGGGCGACAACGATGATCTTTACCCTCTAAACTAACGCCATTTTCAACAAGGTATTTAAATATACCAAAGTGACCTTTTAATACAGCATTGCGTGCAGGGGTATTACCATCTCTGTCTTCAGTATTAACATTAGCTCCTCGATTGACAGAATCTCTTACTTTGCTCATATCTCCAACTTTTACAGCATCTAGCAATTCTTGATCTAATTCTCCCTTAGCATTACTAACAATATCTCTAACTTTTCTTACATTAGACCCACAATCTTCTATCTTCCATACACCTTGCATAACCTTGCCCCCTGGAATCCAAGTAAATACTCTTCTCCTATCTTTGTCATATTTAGCATAATCAGCAGCATACAAATACTCATTATGCTTAACATTCCTTATATTACATTTATCACCGTTAGGCTCAATCTTCCACACACCTTGTGTAACCTGTTCACCTGGAATCCAAGTAAATGCCATTCGTCTATCATTATCATAATTAAAATAGTTACTAGCAGCATACAAAGTTTCATTAAATGCAACATTCACTATATAAAAGTTGTCACCATCAGGTTTAATATTCCACCTAAACTTATCATTTTTTTCATTCTTTGGAGTCCAAGTAAATGCCATTCGTCTGTCGGTATCATAATTGAAACATTTGTTAGCAGCATATAAATATTCACCTTGATAAATATTCTTAATACATACTTTCGATGAAAATACTGCATTCCTTACTGATTCTGGCAATCTGCTTTTTAGTTTCTCAAGGTTAGATCTTTCTTCTTGATGAACATCAGGATAGTTCTTCATCTCGATTGCTTCTTTAACATAGTAAGCTAACTTAAATACTGCACTATTATTTAAATCATTATTTCTTTGCATTGCGTTAAATACAGCCACATAACCCAATATACGCTGACTAACATCATTATGGCTTTCTACACAACTTAATATTTTTTTCGTATCTACTTTCCTATATACGTCATTTATAACTCCCTTAATTGTATTATTAAACAACCTTTGATCGAAATTATAAATGTCATTAGCAAGTGTATTAACCGAACCATAACGATCATGTAACATACCATCCTTTAGCTTCTCTTTTACTACATTTTTTATTGAATATTTTAACTTTTCTACAAAAAACTCTGCCCATCTTTTTACGTTAGGCACGGTTTCTGCTTGATTAATAATCTCCTTCTTTAAAACCTTAACCGTTTCCATCATCTTATATGGATCGTTGTTTCTATCCTCAATACTTGTTGCATCCTTACTAAGGAAGAATTTGACCACATCTAAATTACCATTGCAACCAGCTATACGAAGAGGTGTTCTACTATCTTTATCTTCAGCTTTATCTTTAATATCATAACCTTTATCGATAAGGAACTCAGCTATATTTAATTTACCCTCCTGAGCAGCTAAGTGCAGAGGAAGGGCGTCCTTATTTTCAACACTAAAATCCTTTCTATCAAAAAGAACTTTTACTACATCCAACCTACCTCCTTGAATAGCCATATTTAAAGGTGTTAATTCATGCTCATTTCCAATATCTATACTTTTAATCTTTTTTATCAAATCCTCAGCTTTACTATTATTTCTTTGCAATGTTGCATTAAATACCTGCTCTTTTAATAAATCTACTGTTTCCTTATAAAAATCCTCTATAATATCTTCTGAATTACAAGTAGAGACTATGCATTTCAAATTAGAAACCATCGTATCATTAAAAGCAAACATCATTTCCCTTGCTGGTTGATAGGTATTCCAATTTTCTACTTTTGCTAAGGTATTATTCTTATGTGATAACACTAAACTATCATCAGCAATCTCTGTATCAAAATCCAATATAGACTTATCTCTAAAGTCAACTAAACCAACATCATTCTTATTAGTAGGTTGATTATGATAAATTTGTAATCCTTGTTCCTCTGGTTGATAGTATCTGAAAGAGCTAGGATTGATCTCTAGATGCTCAAGCCTTAAGTTTGTACTATCAATTTTATAAAGCTCATTGTTTATTCGTAATACAATTTGTTGATTCTCTGGATTTTGAAAATAATCAACTAAACCAATGGATAAAGACCATTTAGTACCTACACTATCAAATATTGTAATATCTTGTATCTTTAAACTATCCTCTGTAAGGTCAGAGATTGATTTGCCATAACATTCATTTATATAATCCCTTTTACCTTCTTCTATGCTTATACCATCAACATCTGTTACACTTAACTCAGCAAAATCAATGATACTATAAGGTATGTTTTGATAAGACACCACTTTGTTTTTTATTTTTAAATTGAGCCTTATTGGCGACAATGAAGTTTTGCTATTTAATGTATCTGGTAGTTTGATAATATACTGGTGTTGCCCTTTCTCTCCTTCTATTGTAATGTCCTGATAGTAATTACACAGCATCAGATAGTCATCATAACCATAGTTCCGTCCACCATTAAGGTATTTCTGATAACTACTTGTAACGTCAGAGCTACTATAGCTAAAATCAACAATGACTTGACCTGAGTACATGCCAGCAATTATCACTTTTTCACTAGGTACTCCCATATGGTTTTTAATAACTTCTACTTGAGATACTGGTATGTCAAAATTATTGTTATTGACAATATCTTTTGCAATTTGGTAAGTATCAAGTAATTGTTGGTCTAGAATACTTGCTTGTATAAATGCTTTTAACTTTTTTGCACTATTTTGTATTACCTCTCTACTAATATCACTTCCTGAACTTTTCAGCTCTTGATATCTAATATCTTCTATTGTATCAGACAAAGACTTATCCTGTATTGCAACAGACTCTGTTATTCCATTGCTATTTACTTGAATTACTAGATTTTTAAAATCATTGATTTTAGTACTTGAAACAATACTTTGTGTATTATTAGCTAAAACATCTAAGCTATAGCCGACCTTTTCTATATCTTCACTTATTCCCCACTGTGTGATATTAGCAACTTGAACCTTTATTATGTCAATATTTCCTTTTATTTTTCCTGTACTGCCCAAATCACTTACTATCTTAGCATTATCACTATCTTCATTAACAACAAATATTGTTTGTTTTAATCCCCTGTTATGCACATTTTCTTTGTTAACTACTCTAACTTCATAATCTTTGTCTGTGCAGTTAAATGAATTCTGCCAGACTTCTGCATTTTTTACATTAATCAATCTTGTTTTACAGTGAGTAGTAATATTTTGCTTGCTGTCAGAATTAGACACATAGTTATATGTGTTAACCAATCTTATGTTATTACTATTACCATAACGTATAGTTCTACCATGCAAATTTGCAACGACATTATTAGCCTTAACATTCATTACTAGAGTATTTTCTTTTCCTGGTCCACCTTCAAGAGTACCAGACGTATAGTCATTAATAATAAAAATAGTTTCATTATTTTTTGAGCCAACATAACGTATATTACTACCCTCTGGAATATGCATTACTGCTGGATAATTTGCTGCTGCTGTTAATGTTTTAGGTCCTGAAATATATAATACTGATCCTCTAGGAAATGTTTGCTTTTTTGTATTACTATGCTCTTTTCTTGTTGGATTAGTAAAGATAAAAGGTCCGCCTGAGAGAGTAAAGCTCTCTTGACAATTTCTATAAATTTTGCCACTGTTACATGGAGCGAACGCATCGTCACCTGTGTGCTTTGTATTGATTGTTTTGCTGCATTGAGATTTTTGTATCGGATTTGTTAATGGTGCATCTACAATTCTTAAGCCAAGATTTTCATACTCGTATTTTGTTAGATGAGGGATATGTTTTGCATCCGTATTAACAACATAAACTTTCTTTTCTTCAATCTCTTGATAGCATTGAGGACTATTCTTTATACCACAGATAAACCTTTCCCAACCTTCACTCATAACCAAAGTATAAGGTGTCATAGTCAATATCTTAGAGATATCAATAGAAGACAAATCTCTTTTTACACTAGAGGCTATATTGATCTTGTCAAAAGAGATATCTTTATATTTTTTTTCTAAATCACATGTCCACTTCATCTGCGTCGCACACTCAGGACCATACGGTGATGGCATAATACATATAGCCTGTGCACCCATATTTTTAATCACCTCACTATATTTCTCTTCAATGGAGATTACGTATTGTACAACCGCATCTATGTCATAATTGTCATTTAACAGTTTAATAGCTGCTTCTTTTACGTAAGTTAAATAACCTTTTATTCTAATTGTGTCTTCATATTCTTTTTCTACATCTCTTCCTGTAAAAAACTTGATTACCCCTGCAAAAAATACTTCCGCTTGTTCACCACCAGGTAATAGAGGTACTTGTTCTGCTATTGCTTTTGTATACTCTATTCTCTCATGAACTTCTACACCAATTGTTATTAATACATCAGCAACCATAGTAACTACTGCTACCCTACCTAAAACTTTACCTGCAGCAGATAACCCTCTTAAAATCTTAGTAGTAGCACTTACACTTTTTACTGTAAAGCTAACACTTGCACTTATAGGCCTTATGCTCATACTTGCTAGTTTTACACCACTACTAGCTGTCCAATAATAATTTAATGGATGATGATTACCTTGAGCTATTTCATTTATACTATACCCAAATTGATAAGCAATAGTTGCAAATGTAATACTTTGAACTATGGGGTTACTGATAATCTTAACAAACGTTTGACGTACAGGTTGTGGTACTTTACTAATCAATTTTCCTACTTTACTATTAGAAGAAATACTTACACTCGTCCTAACATCATCCATAGCATCTAGTATACCATTGATACCAAATACTTGCTTTAAAGCATTATTATCATGTCGTCCAAGTGTTGCTGTATCACCTATACTATCAAGCAAGTCATATATAGCCATCATGGAAAAAAACTTTCCACCTTTTGCTCCTTTTATTTTCGCTGAATCAAATTTATCACGATCAAATGCAATTCCTTTTTCTTGAAGGCTGCTTTCTACATTACTAATATAATCTGCAAAAACTTTTTCACCAAGATCATCAAAATGATTTTTAAACGTATCAAAAGTATCTTCCCTAACACCTTTTGCTAGCAAGTTCTGTTTAATTTCCTCTACAATATTAGAGTAATCTTGATTAGTTTGAACATCACCTATATCTTCAATGTATTTTTTATTCTCTAACAACTGCTTATCATTTGATAGTTGATGTAATTTATTATGAATTTTCTCTCTTTCTGCATCTGTAGTAAAATTTTTAATTATATCATCGAATTTTACTTCATAGCCATCGATGCTTAAATAATACTCAATATTTTGTCCTTTTATTTTTTCTTTTATAACGCGATCCTTATCTCTGCCTACTTTTACTAAGATCTCAATACCATCACTATAATCATCTACAAAATATCTTTCTGCATTCTTCATTTCTATAATATCACCTATTATCAATTTTTTATCATTACCATTGTTATCTTTTACTTTTACATCAGTCCTATCAGCATTGCCTATCATATCAAACACTTGCTCACGACCTATATCTACAATTTCATTAGTTAAATCCTTAGCATTATCAATATCAAATAGCTCTTTAACACGTTGCTTTTTTTCTTCCTTTGTAATCTTTTCTTCATCAAACGAATCTATGCAGGCCATACTTACACTTCTTTCTCTTCTTGGCTTTTTACTTGGTGGATACTCCGGCGATGAAGATTTTCTTTTAGAACACTGCCCTACAGTAGGCAACATATGATGTGAACTATGAACTACTCCAACAGGAATAAATCCTTCCTTGGTTGTCCTACTTGTTAAAATAAGTTTATTCGGATTATTAGATCCTTTATCGAAAACAACACCGATAAATTTTACCTCATCACCATCTGTAAGTGTTTTATAGGTAACACCTTCTTTGTACTCTTCATTTATTTGATCATTTGCTTCCCTCAATAAAGCTTGAGCCCCTTTACCCTGCCTTGATGCCTTAAGTTCTAACCCTATTGGAGTGTACTCCTCAGCATTTCCACCTTGAGCCACAAACTTAATACCATGAACTAGCATGTCAATACGTTCCCCTCTACCAGTTTGAAACTCAGTTAAAACTAATGCTCTAGTTTCTGGTGATTCCTGTAATTTTAAGTCACTATAATAACTAAACACTCCATTCAATATTCCCTGGAAATGAGCTTCTTTATTAACGAGACTCTTAAAAGGAAAGATTCCTTCTCCAATTTTTTCTAATAATCTACTATATCCTCTTATTGATAAGGATTGGATATCTAGTGCTTTATCAAATGTTTCTTTTAACTCATTAGGATAAGTAACTTCTTTAAAAGTACCTTGAAATCTATTATCTCCGTTGTTGTACTCTTGTAAAGAATTGTATTTTTCAGTCCAAATAGTAAGATATCTTTTAAAATCTGACTTGTACCTAGTATCAAAATTAAGATTTAATTCGATTATTTCCCTATTCCCTATTTCTCTATTTAATCTATCAAGAGGGAGCACTTCATCCAGCCCGTTCAGAACATCCTTTCTGTTAGCTTCAACAATATTTATTACATAAACCAACTTCTCTGTATTTTCTGGAATGAGCACCATTGTCACAACTGCATGACTCGCATCAAGATTAGCTGACAATCTCTCCCTGGCTCTTTCAGCTGCTAAACGTCCAGACCCACGAAGATTAGGACGTACCTCGGTAGGTATATTGTCTCCATAGATAAAAATGTATTTTTTAAAACCAGTTTTTAAATCTTCAACTCTATTTAGCAATAGTGATTGCCCTAGTAAAAATCTACTAAAATAATGTTTATCTCCCTTCTCAGGTGTACCAGGAAACGTATGATAAATACGTTCTAGATTATCTTTCACCTGTCCCTTTAATTCTATTGTTCCAATCCTTTGCGTATCCCAGTCATCAGCAGATTTTAGCATATCTTGAAAAAGAGGAATTATTTCTTCCCCACGATTTGATACTTTAATATCAGAGATAGGAGATGGATTATCAAGATTGACACCAACACATAAAATGTCATCTGCAGTGGTTAGAACTCGCTGAATATTTGGTTGAAAGCCTTGTGCATACTTTTCTGCTTGCTGCAAAGCCTTATCTGGAGTAGCATTAGAACCTGCTCCCGCTTTTAATTCAATAATAATGGGAATAGAATCCAATGCACGATCAGGACCACGAGCTAGCAGGATAATATCTGCATAACCCCTTCCTGCAAATTGCTCTGGGTAGACTCTAAAATTATACCTGTAGTGGAAATTCATGAAAACGCCTACCGCAAACCCATGATGTGCTGCTTCACGTGCTCTGCTAGCATAGATTAGTGAGTCTGCATATTCGGAGTGAATTGTGTAAATCTTATCAAGAATTCTCCTTAAAGATGCTTTAACTGTTCGCTGATTGGAAATAGCTAGCTTCGCTATATCGACTTCGGGATCCCTCCATAACCCTTTTCTCACTTTTTTAAATTGAACTTCAGAATTATGTTCTATGTCTACTCCTTTATCTTTCACATCAACAACTATTTCTCCCTGATGACCGGCATCTTTAATGATTTTTATTGATTTAACTTTAATTTTATCTAGGTTATTTTCGATAAGAGAGTAAAGCTTGCCTAATACCTCCTTCAATTCACCTTGATCAAACTCTTGAGTGTAAGAATGAGAACCACTTTCTGATATAACAAATAATTTTACTTTATCGATCACATCTTTTTGACTCTTCATTTCACCATTTTTTATAATAGCTACCTTCAAAGTCTTTGCACCGTCAAAGCTAAAATAAATCTCCTTGATGTCTAGCTTTTTTGCCATCTCTGTATCCAACAAAGTAGAAAAACTACCTAGGAAGAAGTGTGTAAAAAACCCTGCTTTTTCTACAGAGTGTAAATAAGATGGAATCTGATCCACAAATGACTGAAATCTCGGTTCAAAAGATTTAAAATCCTCATCTTGCCGGCTTATACCAACTTCTTTATCTGCTTCCTCTATCAATAACTGTATTAACTCAAAGTCTTGTGGTCTTACTTTACCCATGACTCTTTTTAAGCCTTTTGCAAGCTCTTTATCATTATCAATAATATTCCTTTCAAGACCAAAATTATAATGGTTTCGTTTACCTGGTGCACCAACATGAAATAATTGTATTTGAATATCCCCATTACCATATTGAGTCTCAACTTCACCAGAAACACTAATCGTTGCGCTAAGCATTCCACTCATTGCTCTTATTTCAGGTTCACCTCCCCAAGTATCAGGGTTCCTCATGTTTTCCAAGTAACGCTCAAAATCACCTTCAACAAAATCTCTGAACTCATTTCTATAAGAACTTATGTGATCAACTACTCGATTACGAAATAAGTTTCTTACTAAATTTGCAAATGTATCATCATAATTCGCAGCACCTAAATTCCGAACCAAACCTCTAATATGATCTAAATTTTGGGTTACAGTTCCATCATTTCCAAATAGTACTTCATACCTTTGTCGAAATAAAGCATCGTCGTTTCTGACGGGTATTAAGTAAGCCATAGTAACAGACCAAAACAAGCAACTACCGTCTCCTGGAACATCGATTCTCTTAATCTGACTTCCACTTTCGGAATCAACATCAGATCTCCGATAACGCTTAAGTTGAGAAAATTCTCTAGCTTGCTCTATATATTGCACTTCATCCGATAATTCAGTAATCTTTGAATTAACATCTTCTTTTTTTAGATGATCTGTTGGATATTGTATCTTGAACACAAACCCCCTTCATTATATTATACTAAACCCACTATACCAAGCTTATTGTATAACCATCAGAGATATCAATAATAAAAGCTATTTTTGCCTACATGCTGACTTGTGTATATAACATTTGTATTACAATGCAACATCTTTTTGACAGAAGCTAAAGTAGTAACAAGAAACCACCACCTACTTTATAGAATTGCCTTATAATACCTTAATTGCCTAACCCTAATTGCTCACATGCTTTGCTTAATTCAACTTCAGTTAAGCTAGTGAACTCTTCATCTGTAGACTTTCTATATGCTAGAAACTTATTCAATGAATCAGCATCTCTTTTTTCCAATATAGATCGTATGTAGCCTGCCTGTTTAGAACACATAAACTCTTTAACCTGATCAGAATTAGCTTTATTTAATAACGCCCATACTGGTTCCATACAGCCCTTTTCTACTAAAGGTGTTAATAAAACTGTACAGAAAAGAGGTGATTTATCCTCTAGTTCCTCTCTTATCACTAAAGCACGATGGCTATCAAATCCTTCCTTCATCCACATATGCATAAAAAGCTTTACACTTTCACTTACATAAGGCTCTGAATGTTTTTTGATTTCCATGTCTAACCAGATATTATAATCATCTTCTGGAACATCATTTGGCTTTAAACAATCAAATAATTCCTGAAATTTATCAAAGCGAAGTGCACCCTGTAGTGTATTCAAACTACCATAATAACCATTTTCAGCTAAGTCTCTTTTTAGAAGTTCTGGATATTTATCAGGACTTATTTGACTAAAACAAAACTCGAATATTTCAGGATAACTATTACAACGGTTCCCTGCTACATATACTGCTGTCTTCATCAAGATTTCATCCTTTTTCTGTTCACTCATCTCACTTTCAGGTAATGATTTTATTTTATTCCAAAAGAATTCCACTGCCTGCTCCTGCTTAAGGCTCACAGCACACTTAAGTCCATATTCATATGGATGACAGCCATCTAAATTTAATTTAGAGATATAACCGCTAATAAAATGTGACCAAAACTGCGCTAAAAGACCCGACCCGCAACACCTAACTAAGTGCTCATACTCCAATAGACTACTCTTACCTTGAGCTGATAATTCCTCTTTTCTTTCCTCAAACAAAGCAATAATATCTTCTTCTAGACAGCAACTACAGGCAATGGCATACTTATCAAAGAGATTACCTGAATCTGGCGCAATTAACTTTTTGCCTACGACTTGCCTATCAAGCTTAACTCCATGTAAATTGTCTACTTTTTTCCAACAATCCTCACTAGACAATACCTGTGCAAGAAAATTACGTCCTTTTTTGCCACTTTTTTGGTGCAGACGCCAATTTGCATAGCACCAGCGTTCAATTTGAAAAAGCTTAGATGCTCTATGGGGATCATCCTCTTTAATAGACGAAAACAAAACTTTTGGAATATCTGAACGCAACATAGCCACTACCTTAATTAATTAGATTATCAATTACATTTTAAGTATAGTATTCTATCTTTAAAACTTGTCAATCATTATTGTAGAAAATTTTCTAACCCAAAGTAGTTTTAGGCAAAAGTCTCTTAAGAAGGTCGGTACGGGATTTTTCTTTACCTTCAAATTCTGTTTTCATTATGAGTTTGCCTTAAATTCCTCCTTAAGAAAATTAGTATTAATCTAACAACGTATTTTACTAATAGCTTAAATAATATAGCCATTTTCAGTGCTCAAAACCAGGGACGGTGAGAACAATTTTTCTTGGAATCAGTTGGACTACCATGTGTACCATACGAACTTTTCTTTATAATAATTTTATTATACGCTAAAATCATCTACATTAGCTCACTTTTGCTAAATCTACGTACGAACTGGTTTGCCTAACTTTGTTGCAATAATTTTGCGTTTTTATTTTTGTGAAACACCCCTTTTACGTAAAAAGCTCTCATAAATATAAGTAATATTTTCGTGTTTTGGAAAAAGTAAACAATTGAATTGTTCTTGCTACTAGTTATTGCAATATTTTACCTAAAAATGTTCTTTCAAAAAATATTGCTTGTATAGTAGAATGTAGTAAAGATAGATAAGTGAATATTTTCAAAATCAATCAAGCTGAAAAACAATTGAAATAGATTTTTTATGGACAGAATTCTTTACGTTATTATAGTAGTACTAATCGAATAATGGTGTATATTTACAGGTAAATTCAAATTCTTTAGGTTTATCTGTCTTTTCTAAGTGAATATAAAGTTCTTTATTCTCTGTAACGTTATTCACACAGCAACAATTTTCAACTTCATACAGGTAATCCTTATGATGTGATTCCCAATTAAGTATTTGGCGTAGTGCTTTCACTTTAGCTTTCGATTCATTCTTTGCAATAACAAATACATTTTTATGCAACTCCGTAAATTTTTTACTATCGTAACCACCGAGGTTGACAAAATAAAGCTTTTCTTCAATGTGGGTAGGTTGTCTCGTTAAGGTAATATTATAATCTTCAGCACTTTCTAATATACCCCAAGCATCAATATGGAAACCTTTTCTTACACCCCACCATTTTGCTTTTACTTCTTCATAAGTATCTTCGATCTTTTCTGCTACTACAAAAAATATATCATGTAGCTCGATTAAAGAGGTTTCAGTTTTACCTCCAACATATATGACAAATATTTTCATGATAAATTCTCCCTACTTTTATTCTCTTTATCATACTAAGAACCTGTCTTGAAAGGTAATGAAGAAAAGAGTATGATGAGGTAAGCAAAAAATAGGAGGGTAAGTTGTATCCAAGTGATATAAGTGACAAGGAATGGGAAATTTTAGAGCCCTATGTTGCACAAGGAGCGATAGGACGACCAAGAAAACATAACATAAGAACAATTATTAATGCAATAAGGTACATAATGAGGGGTGGTTGCCAGTGGAGAATGCTACCAAAAGATTTTCCTCCATGGAAAACGGTGTATGACTATTTTCTCAGGTGGCGTAATAATGGAAAATTGAAAAAAATACATGACATGCTAGTAAAAGAGGTAAGAAAAATGGTTGGCAAAAATGAAACACCTTCAGTAGGTATAATTGACAGTCAATCAGTGAAAACGACTCAAAAAGGGGATCAAGAGGATATGATGCCGGTAAAAAAATAAAGGGTAGAAAACGTCATATTATTGTAGATACACTAGGTCTTGTAATTACTGCAGAAGTACACAGCGCAAGCATTCAGGACCGTGATGGTGCTACCAATCTTTTTGTTCAAGCTAAATGCAAAGCTCCAACATTACGTAGGTTTTTTGCTGATCAAGGGTATAAAGGTAAATTACAAAATCGATGTTTGTTGGAAACTGGATGTTTGCTAACGATTACCAAGAAATTGGTTGATACAGGATTTCAAGTTATTCCTAAACGTTGGATTGTAGAACGAACCTTTGCCTGGCTTTCCAATTTTAGACGCATGAGCAAGGATTACGAACATTCTCCTCTTACTTCAAAAAACAATATCTTATTTAATATGATTACTTCTATGCTTACTAAATTAGCCAATTAACTCCTTTCAAGACAGGTTCTAAGTCTGTCCATTAAAAAATCAACAAAAATTAAAAATCTCACCCTCATAATAACGCTTTAACCACTTACGAAGTGTAGGGCGAGAAATAACACATCTACAGCCCTGCATTCCTTACTTTCTGATATCAACCTAAATGAATTTTTTCTAATTTGTTCATACATGTATTTTAGCCTGTCTTGCAATTGAAACAATCTCTATGGAATCATACAATTTATCGCAAATTCCAGATTCCAGCATCATCTACTGTTTCCAAATAAACCATTGTCAGGCATACACCACTATGTACTTCTACAGACTATAATGCACCCCATAAACTAGACCAAAAAAAAATGGTTGATCCGAGTAGGAAGGTAAAGGGGTAAAAGTATAGCAACAAAAAAATATGAACCAGAGTTAAAAGCAAAGATAGCTTTGGAAGCAATAAAAAATCAAAAAAGCACATCTGAGATATGTAGTGAATATAAAATACCATCAACAAATCTATATGATTGGCGTGATAGAGTATTGGCAAGGTTAAAAGACCTATTTGTTGAAGAAAGTGAAAGTGCGAGAAAACAAAGAATCTTAGCGCAAGAAATAGAAAGTTTACATAAAGTAATAGGAGAATTGACAGTGGAAAATAGTTATTTGAAAAAAAAATTACTGAAATAAGCAAAAAAGATAGAGTAAGGTTTATAGAAAAAGATTCTGATCTATCAATTAGGAAACAGGCTGATTTACTGGGGATTTGCAGATCTAGCCTATATTATAGGCATATAATTAATAACGAAAGTGAAGTAGCAAATTTGATTCAAGAAGTATATTTGGCTTCTGATTGCCGTTATGGATATCGTAAAATTACTGCTGAAATCATAGCGAGTGGAGTAGTAGTCAATCACAAAAAAATCTTAAGAATTATGAAAAAAATGAAGATTAGTGGGCTGTATTGTAGAAAAAGATGTAATACAAGTATTAAAGAAAAAAAGCATAAAATATATCCTTATTTACTCAAAGATTTGATTATTTGTAGAGTTAATCAGGTATGGGCTACTGATATAACATATATTATGGTAGAAGGTAAGTTTGTCTATTTTGTGGCAATAATGGACTTGTATAGTCGCTATATTATTGCTCATTCATTATCACCATATCTCGATGCTGGATTTTGCCTTTATACTCTCAAAGAAGCTCTAAAACAAGGTAAACCTGAGATTTTTAATAGTGATCAAGGGGTGCAGTTTACTAGCTACAACTTTATTATGGAATTAGAGCGTGCTAATATTAAAATCAGTATGGACCATAAAGGACGTTGCTTCGACAATATATTTGTTGAGCGCTTATGGAGAACTTTAAAGCAAGAAGCTATATATTATTATAGACCAAATAGTATCAGAGATTTGAATCTTATAATAAACGATTTTGTTGCTTGGTATAACTATAGAAGGCGACATCAGACTCTACATTATAAAGTTCCTGCTGATCTTTATTATCATAAACAGTAAATGAATATATTGATAAATACTTTAAATGTGTGTCGACGTATTTATCAACATATTCATTTTAAAAATCGGATCACTTTGAAAAAAATGGTCTAGACAAATGGGTGCATTATACTTTGCACTTTTCGATTTCGTTTTGGGGGCTGTACATCCCTTGCTTTCGAGACTTGCAACAAAAACATTGCTATCGCAGCCTTTATCAGCAACTAAAGTAGTATTATAGACGTTTTCAGTTAATGTTGCTGCTGTGTGTAATCTCATTCCTTTGATCAACAGTTAGAGCAAACTTATAAGAGGATTTCCAAGTGCATCAATAAGTGCATGTATCTTAGTTATGAAACCACCTTTGTTTCGCCCTAAAGCTTCTTTCTCCTGGGAGTGTTTTGTATAGCCATACGCGTCAAGTTAAGGAAATACTGTCAAATATAGCAACATTTAAAGAGGGTATTTTATTTGTTACATTTATTTTTTAGGAAATTCTTGCCTAAAATAATGTAAATTATTAACTTAACTACTTAATATATAAAATAGTTTTTTGCCATTTTCTTCCCTCATTATGTCACTTTTCCTTAACTTGACGCGTATGGTTTTGTATAGCCAGCTGAACATTGGTGGATCAATTATAACAGTTTCTAAATCTGACCCTCGTTTTGCGTACTCCAATAAATTTTTCCAAATATCCCTTTCGCACCACCTCTTAAATCGTTTGTGTATACTTATGTAATTGCCATAGATTTTTGGCAAAAGCCTCCACTGTTTGTGCCATATGCCACACTGCTTCTATTTAAACGTTTTTCGTCTTTGCTATGTATTCCTTTCACGCTTTTTATGAACTCTAAAATTTGTTTCCAATTTCTTTCTTTTATATAATATTCCATTCGTAGTTTTTCCATTCTTATGCTCATTAGATTAAACTACCTCTTTTTTTTCTTTTCTCTCTTATTTTTTGTCCACAGAGCCTAGTGATGCTAGAATTTTTTTTGCGTAAGTTTCAGTTTCAAAACACACTACAAAATTTTTGGTTTAAATTTTTTTCAAACTATAAGTCCAACGTATATCAGTAAATAGAATAGACAATAATTAAAGTAACCTATATGATGAGAAAAAAACTTTTCTTGTTTCATTCTAGCTAATGTTAAAGGTGTATATTGATTTTTCATGTAAAATTTTAACCTTCACTCTTTTTTTTCATTTGCCACTTCTTGCAAAGGAAAAACCAGATATGTTTTACGATCAAAACAGTGGTTTGCAGCTACCACTACCTAATAATATGATTATAGGTGATAATAATAGTGCCCTGATAACTCATTACAAAAGTGATTCTCTCATAAAAGACTCAAGAAAAGTTGTCTCATTCGAAATTGATAAGTCTGATATCTACCACTATTACATAAGAGGAGATGTGCTAATTAGCAAGGGTGATGTTTCAGAAGAAACATGTTATAGTAGTTACCCAACATGTATGAATTACGAACGTCATGTTAACAGTACAGGAAAAGTGTTACCAGATAAAATATTGATAAATGGATATCACTTTATATATCTTCATGCAAGTGAAGGTGCAGCAGGTATTGCTTATGATACATATATATACAGAGGTATGATTGATGACAAGTGTGTTTTCTTTGACATTTACTCACATCAGGTAAATCCTTATAACTACTTAGATACTACTGGTGATGTATCTTCAGTACAAAATGCATACCGCTCTTTTAGTAATGATATTGAAACTGTAAATAATATTATAAGAAATGCTTCTACCGTCATTTTTTAACGCTTTTGTAAGCCATGACGAATCAAGATCAAGTTGACTCTGTGCAAATACCTTACAAACATTTCTTAAAGACTTTACAGTAAAGTTCATATCAGGTTTAAGATGTTTAAGTACCTGTGCAACTGCGTGAAAGAAACAATCTCCTTCAACAATAGCTTCCCCTATTGTAAAACCTTCTGGCAAATCTAAATCAATCGGTATTTGTTGATTACTAGATGGTAGTGTATCTTTTTTTTGCTCTCTTATTTAACTCAGATCGATTAACTGCTTGTTTAAAATAATTTACAGAACGCAATGTCTTTAACACAATACTCCCACATATTTATTACGTAAAATGTAACTTTATTATGAATAATAAAGATCTAACAAGGCAAGAGTTTTTTGCATGTTTTAGCATTTTATTATAGTTTGTGTTTTTAAAACTAAAGCCAGTGCTTGCAGAAACACTTCTGTTTTTTTACTGCAATGTACTCTTTGTATTTCTAAATAAATTAACACTCACTTAATCTCATATGTCATTAAAAATTTAAATAATATAGTCATTTCCAGCAACTAAAACCAGCAAGCGTGAGAAGTGTTTTTCTTGGAATGGGTTAGTCTACCACTAGATCTGTTGGAACTTTTCTTTATATCAATTTATCATCTTATTTCTCAAATTTTGTGAATATTCCTCTCATAAAATGAGATAGCTTACTGTAAAATTATCTTCTTAAGTTTTTGTTATTCACAGGTTCTAAAGCAACGCTATCAAATGAATACGCGGGCATCTCACTATTTATATTAATCATGCTCTTCGTTCTATCAGCAAGATCCTTAAATTGCATTGATATGTTCAATGGTAGATTCTGACTACCTTGAAGCAATTGTGTATTTAATGCATTTTCTTCAAATGTTATACTAAATGTTATACTAATATTTTCTAATTTTCTTTTTTTAGACTCGCTGAAATATGTAGATCTTTTCTGGTGTCCTTTATGTGATTGTAATCTTAAGTCTAAAGCTAAGGATTGTGCTCTAGGGTAACAAATGACTAGGGCATGATTGTTCAAAAGAGTATTGTGTAAGGAGTTCACATCAATTCCTTGCGCTAAAGAAGAACAATGATTAATAAGGCGGAAACTAATATTTGGGCAGCCAATTGTAATAGAAAGAGCATAAAGTAAAGGGCTTACATCACATTTATCCTCTAGATGTATATCAGCCCCTTTCTCTACAAGGTACTTAACACTACCTAAATGACCATGAATAACAGCAATATGTAAAGGAATTAAGCCTTCTCTATTCTTCTTATTTATATCAGCCCCTTTTGTAATAAGATAGTCAATAATATTTAAGTGATTACATGCGGTAGCAATGTGCAAAGGACACATACCTTCTCTACCCTGTTCATTTACATCAGCCCCCCCTCTTACAAGTTGTTCAATAAGATCTAAGCGACCATATATGGTAGCAAGGTACAAAGCACTCATACCTTCTTTGTTCAGTGGATCCACCATAGTGCTTCGCATTATAAGGGACTTAATATTATTTAAGCGATCATAAAAGCCATCAAAGCGGAAAAAATCCATACTAACTTTATCAGATTTATTTAAAATTATGCTAATCTCTTTCTCTATAAGATATTCAGCAATATCTAATCTATCATCTTCAGTACCATAGTACAAAAAACTCATAACATTTTTCTTACATAGATTTCCAGTAGACTGTTCCACTATATATTGAACAATATCTAATTTATCACTTTCAGTACCATAGCACAAAGGGCTCATATCATTTTCGTCCTTTAGATTTATATCAGCCCCGCGTGTAATAAGACATTTAGCAATATCTAAAAAACCATTTTTAATAGCATAGTGCAAAGGGCACATACCATTTCTATCATGCAGATTTACACTAGCTCCTTTTTCGATAAAATATTGAACAATGTCTAAACGACCCTCTTGAGCAGCAAAATGCAAGGGCCCTGCAGTTTCATCCTGTAGATTTACATCAGCCCCTTTTTCTACAAGATATTTAACAAGATCTATATTACCACTGATAACAGCATAGTGTAAAGGAGTACCACCCTCTCCACTTAACTTATCAACCTTCCAATATTTATTGTCAATAATAAGCACTTGATCAGTGGAAGTAACTTCTCTCAGGCTCTTATTGTTTGCAGGTTCTACAGCAATGGTGTTAAGCGGAGATATAGGCATCCTATGATTACTACTGCACTTAAGAACATAATGTTCCAGTTTATTCTTCAGCTCAATTAGTGATTCTTTCGAGTCAAATGGTAGTAGATGATCTACAGTATCTTGAGGCAACTGTATAGATGTTACACTTGTATCTTCTAATTTTCTTTTTTTACATTCGCTTAAGTACATAGATTCCTTTTGGCTTCTTTTATGTGATTGTACTTCTGAGTGTGAAGCTGAATACGCTGGTACTTCAAAGTGGCTAATAACACTTGGATAACCAATAGCATAATGGCACAAAAGATCCTTGTATTTTGGATTCACATTAGCTCCTTGTTTTAAAGAAAGAAGGTGCTCATCGATGTTATAGTAACCAAACTCATCAGCATAGCCTAAAGAAATATTATTATCTCGTGGATTCATAACAGCCCCTTTCCATGTAAGGTAATTAACGATACTTGATTGACCATGTGTGATAGCAAAGTGCAAAGGACTCATATAATTTTTGTCCTGTAGATTAACATCAGCCCCTTTCTCTACAAGATATTTAACGATCTCTAAGTGACCATGTGTGATAGCAAAGTGCAAAGGACTTATGCCATTTTTATCTTGTAGATCCACACCGGCTCCTTTTTCTACAAGATATTTAACGATCCCTAAGTGACCATATATGACAGCAAAGTGCAAAGAACTCATATAATTTTTGTCCTGTAGATTAACATCAGCCCCTTTCTCTACAAGATATTTAACAATACCTGAGTAACCATATAATGCAGCAAAGTGTAAAGGACTTATGCCATCTTTGTTCCTTAGCTCTATTATAGCCCGTTGTGTTATGAGATATTCAACACTATCTAAGTGACCATGTATGACAGCAAAGTGCAAAGAATTCATGCCATTTTTATCTTGTAGATTCACATCAGCCCCTTTCTCTACAAGATATTTAACAATACCTGAGTAACCATATAATGCAGCAAAGTGTAAAGGACTTATGCCATCTTTGTTCCTTAGCTCTATTATAGCCCGTTGTGTTATGAGATATTCAACACTATCTAAGTGACCATGTATGACAGCAAAGTGCAAAGGACTTATGCCATTTTTATCTTGTAGATTAACATCAGCCCCTTTCTCTACAAGGTAGTCAACAATGTTTAACCTACCATTTTTAGCAGCAAAGTGCAAAGGACTTATGCCATTTTTATCTTGTAGATTTACCTTAGCCCCTTTCCCTACAAAGTAGTCAATAATATCTAAGTGACTATATATGACGGCAAAGTGCAAAGGACTTATGCCATTTTTATCTTGTAGATTCACATCAGCCCCTTTCTCTACAAGGCATTTAACAATACCTGAGTCACCATATAATGCAGCAGAGTGTAAAGGACTCATGCCATCTTTGTTCCTTGGCTCTATTATAACCCCTTGTATTATGAGATATTGAACAATATCTAAGTGACCATATATGACAGCAAAGTGCAAAGGACTCATATAATTTTTGTCCTGTAGATTCACATCAGCCCCTTTCCCTACAAGGCATTCAACAATGTTTAACCTACCATCTTTAGCAGCAAAGTGCAAAGGACTTATGCCATTTTTATCTTGTAGATTCACATCAGCCCCTTTCTCTACAAGGCATTTAACAATACCTGAGTCACCATATAATGCAGCAGAGTGTAAAGGACTCATGCCATCTTTGTTCCTTGGCTCTATTATAGCCCCTTGTATTATGAGATATTCAACAACATCTAAGTAACCATACACAGTAGCAAAGTGCAAAGGACTCATGTCATTTTCATCTTTTAGATTAACATCAGCCCCTTTCCTTATAAGGCATTCAACAATGTTTAACCTACCATCTTTAGCAGCAAAGTGCAAAGGACCCATGCCACTTCTATTTTGTAGATTTATCTTAGCCCTTTTTTCTGCAAGGTATTCAACGATATTTGAGTGATCACTGTCAACAGCATAGTGTAAAGGACTCATACCATCTTCGTCTTGTGAATTCACATCAGCCCCTTTTCCTACAAAGTAGTCAACAATATCTAAGTGACCATTTTCAACAGCAAAGTGCAAAGGACTCACATAATCTTTGTCCTTTAGATTCACATTAACCCCTTTCTCTACAAGGTATTCAATGATACTTAACTTATTAGCTTCAATGGCATTGTATAAAATAGTAGTATTATTATCATATATCCAATTAAGCTTGAAATATTCGTTATCAGTAAAATACTTAAATATTTCTACTTGACCATATAAAGCAGCTATATGTAAAGGGGTAGAATTATCATTTGTCCTCAATTTGGCCCCCTTTTTTATAAGATATTTAACTATCTCTAAGTGACCATACATGATAGCAAGGTCTAAAGGGGTATCTTTCCGTTTATCAGCAATGTTAACAATTTCACTTAATTTCTTTGAATCTATACTATTTAATATATCTCTAATAACTTCTTCATTACCATCCTCGGCTAGCAAATGTAAGATATTACTCCCATCATAATCAGATTCAATAAATTTATTAACTAAACTGCTATATTTACTTGCATAATTCCAAACAGATACAATGTGGCTTACGTTTGTAATGCCATTATCCACCAGCGATACCATAATTTTTCTTAAAGTTTCTTCTTCTTTTTCCTCTTTCTTTTGCTCTGATCTTATCATTCTTTGTTTTTCTTCATGAATTTTTGCAATCCCTTCTTTTAATTCAATCACTGAGAACTTATTAAGTAGATTAAGTGCATTTGAAATCTTTAGCTGATCTTCTGTTGATTTCCCCTGGAAAAAAATTTCTTTTGTATCAACTTGATTAGGGTCTAGATAAGCCATGGATGTTAAAATAGTATATGCTTGCCACCCAATATTTTCCTCTTTTTTTATTTCATCAATGTTGATCTTTAAAACTTTGAATAATTTTTTATTTATACCTTGTACCTCCAAAAGATCAGGCTTTGATTGTTGTGTTACTTTACATTGTTCTAGATATTTGCTAATACTAAGCCCTTTTTGTTTGATATATGTTGTTGCTTCTGTCAAACCCAATGGAAAACAATCCAATTCTTCTACTAACTTTACTATAGAGCCATTCTCTGGGTCATCTTTTCCATCTTTATTTAAGTATCTTCGAACAAATTCTTCACCTTGTCCTAAAGTAAAACCACTCAACTTTATTTCTCCTATCTCTTCTTTCCAACCCGTGTTACGAGAAGTAATTAAAATGAAAGGCTTTTCTTTGTTAGTAGGAAAAGGGAAACTGGATGGTAAAAATTTTTCAATCTCTTTATAATGATTGGAGTTATCAAAAACAAAAAAACTTTTTGTATCTTGAAGATACTTATATGTATCCTCGACAATAGATTCAATTCTTCTCTTTTTTCCACCTTTTATAGAAATTTTTAACTCTTTAGCTAAATCACAAAATGAACTTGAAAGCTTGCTATGTGATGAAGCATCCATCCACATAATCTTTGCCCAAGTACCCTTACGCCTTTCACTAAACCCATAACCTCTAGCAAGTTCGCTTTTCCCCACTCCAGACTTGCCACTAATTAAGACCATTCGTGACATTTCTACTTCTTGACTTTTACTGTGTAACCTTGTGGTTAGTTCTTCCAACACCTCTTTTCTTTTTATGAAGACTTTTGGTATCTTGTCAAAATTAAAGGAAAATTGACAGGTATTTTCATCTTGTCTTCTAAGATGTTCTTTTACATTTTCTATGTCTTTCCTTTGCACATAATCTTCTTCATTAATCTCTTTTAGTATATCAATGGCTAATTTTTCCTTCTTTTCCTTATCAAAAAGATATACATATTCTTTTTTAGGTGGTTCACTGAGTACATATTTTTGTTCTACCTCCTCCCACCTTTCTAATTCCCATGCAAAGGGAAGCCGATAACCATACATTTCAACACAGCTATATTCCTCTGAATTATATTGATAATAGTTAACAGTTTGATCCTCTTCTTTCCTTATTCCTACATTCTCATATAGTTGTGAAGTTATTAAAGCTACATTTCTTTCCTTATCTAGTACTGTATATACCTTTTTTGATTTACCTAAAGCAACACCTTCAGTTATATAAGCAACGGAAAGTTCTTCTTTCTTCTTAACAACTGAAAAGTAATTTATTATTCTATATACAGCA
Source organism: Wolbachia endosymbiont (group B) of Horisme vitalbata (assembly GCF_964028625.1). Classification (NCBI taxonomy): domain Bacteria; kingdom Pseudomonadati; phylum Pseudomonadota; class Alphaproteobacteria; order Rickettsiales; family Anaplasmataceae; genus Wolbachia; species Wolbachia endosymbiont (group B) of Horisme vitalbata. Next base: position 486,174 of record NZ_OZ034797.1, on the reverse strand, counting down.
TCTATTGCTAATTTCTTAACTTCCCTACTACAAAGACGTTGATTATCAAACATAACCTTAGTCAATTGTTCCTCAAAACTTTGGAAAATTTCCAAGCCAGCATCTACTAAAATTTTTCTTGTTTCACTTTTGCAGTGAGGCTCAATTATTGCAGAAATCTTTTTTGATGTTGCCTTATGCTGTCTTTCTGTAGTACAACGAGCCAAAAACTCATTAATTTTAATCAAACCTAATTTAAGTGGAGTTGGTGGAATAGTATAATTCACAATAGAATTGATGGTGGCTGAAGTTTTGCCTCCTTTCCGTATATTTGAATCTGGTTCTGCCTCTTTAGAATATTGAGATAATTCTTTCTCGAATCTTGTAATAAAAGTCTTAACAAAAAGAGCTGCTCCTTCTATTATTTTGTTATCATCGGAATCTGATTCGTATTCAAGCTCACTAATGTATTCATCTACATAATCACCTCCTATTGCTTCTGATGAAGGTCCTGCTACTCCTACTACTCCTATTGTTGACTCAGCAGGCAATACCCCTACAATCAACTATGTTTTTTAAAAATTTTTTTATTTGTGTAATTTTGCAAATTATATGGGTAATAAAAACCCGCTTGTCATAGAAATAGGATCCTATATCAAACAGCTACCACAGCAATTTTTACTTAAGCCAATGAATATGTGAATAAGTACTTTAAGTCTGTGTGAACGTACTTATTCACAATATTCATTTCAGTTACTGCTGTGTAAATTTTTAAATATGCAAATTAAATTCTTCTTTAAGTCTTGTATTAGCAATTACTATAATTTTGCGCATTAGTGCTGTTATAGCCACCATCTTCTTCTTACCACTTTCAACAAGCTTAGAATAAAATGCACCAAGTACAGATTTGGACTTTGCGGCAGCCATAGCAGCTGTAAAGAGCTTTGAACGAACGTTACTTCTACCACCTGTAATCCTTCGGTAACCAACAGCTTTACCACTTTCTTTTGGATGCGGTGCAACTCCGGCAAGACTTGCTACTTCTTTTCTGTTTAAGTAACCAAGCTCTGGCATTAAACACAAAAAATCTTGTGATAACTTTTTACCTATTCCAGGAACTGTTTTAAGGATTTTTTGGCGTTGTTGTAATTCGCAGCTTTCATCAATAATCTTTTGTATGGTATTATTGAGTTCGTTTATTTGACTATTGAAAAACTCAATGGTCTTTTGACAGCTTTCTTTTATATGATCATTTTCCGGTGCCTCTAGTCTGCATTTTTCTTGAGCTCTCATTTGCGTAATGTCATCACGACGTTGACAAAGTGCAGTCAAGGTTGATTGTTCTGTAGAGGTAGGTACAAATAAAGAGAGAGTTCTATGGCGTTCAAATCCATATTGAGCAAGAGCTCTTGCATCTGATCTATCAGACTTTGCTAAAGTTCCGTGAGATAAAATAAAGCTTTTTACTTTACGAGTATTAGCTCGATGCACAGCAATATTTTTGTCGGTAAGAAAATGTGATAAGCCAAGTTCATATTTCCCTGTATTTTCTAAAGTCACTAAAGAATTAGGTAGAATATCTGAAAACTCTTGAAACAATTGTTGCCAACCAGAAGCATTATTATCAAATTCGACAGCATTCTTCTGTTTGTGAATTGCGACGACATTTTTAAATTTTCCGATATCAATGCCAATAAAATTTTGATAAGATGTAACCATAATAAACCTCGATAGTTTTAGTGAATTTAAGATTGTAAGCGGGTGCATATATATGTCCCAAACAACTATTCAAACGTATCGAGAGATAGGGCTAGTGTACCTTGATACCGACGGTTGTAATACCAATTTCTTCTCGGTTGCACATGCCCGTGATAGCCCTATTCCTAGTGAGCAGGGTTATCTTTCTCTCTTATCTCTTTTATATCACGTTTTTAACTTACAAATTTCTTTTTCCATTATCATTCTTCTCAACCGTTGCTATTCTTTTATCGTTACTGTATATTTCTACTATCTTTACCTCATTTTTATTTCTTTCCATCCCTTCAATTTTGTCAGTGAAAAGACGGCTGATTTCTAAGCTACACCCAGGCTTAGAAATATTAATACTAAGATGATCATAATGATTAAGAGAACGTTTTGCATATGCGCATGGCACATAACATCCATCAAAAAAGGCAACTGCACTATCAGTTTTGAGAAATTCCTGTCCGTTACTCATCCCTTCTTCGACTCGAAGAAGATATCTACCCAACCTCTTTTTAAAATTCTTTCGCTTGTCTTCAGGAATAGACTTTTCATTCAATATACTTATTATTTCTTTTTGCTTACTTAATACTACATAATTAAAAAGGAAAATGTTCTTATTCCATCGATAATAATTCGCTATTTTGTCAAATGGATCTGCAGGCCAGCCTTTATTATAATTTACGTTATCCTTATCATCTTTACACAAATTATCCTTAAGGCCAAAATTCAATTTTCTAAAATCTGATAATACTTCTTCTACCCTATCTTCAAAAAATTGAAGTTTATTTTGAAATTCTTTCCCATAATTCATTTTCTCATTTATTTTAAGAAGATATTCACTAAATTTCTTCCTAAAATTTTCTTGATCTTTGTGGGCAAGCCTCTGATCTAATATATCTGTTATGTATTTTCGCTTATTCAATATTACGTAGTTAAAAAGGTCACTTTTTTTCCTCCTTTCATAATCTTCTGCTATTTCGTTAAAACACTCATTACTGTTCTTAAAATCCAATTTTTCGAAGTCTTGGAGCACGTTTTTTACATCATCCTCACTAAATTGAAGATTTGTTTGAGGAGACACGTCAGTTCTACTTTGATCATCAAGTTGAGGATTTTTTTTAGTAGATTGGACTAATAAACTTTCTGTGCTGTTAGAGAAAGAATGATTATTTTCTTCAGATTGAGAACTTTTCTTTTTAGACGTATTAGTAAAAAAATTAGTTAGTGAACTAAACATTAAGCACCTCTTAGTATTACTATTTAACTATAACTTAATGCCAAATGTTGTAAAGCTAAAATTAATATGTAAATTCATTTTTTTAAGACAATTATAAGTATCTTCCTTCTATAAAAATTTTATAATCAGCATATAACAAATGTTTAAGATATTGATTTTGTTTGTATTTTTATTACTTTACCAGGCAATATTATTAATGAATTAGTCAGACAAATATCTTGGCCAAACTTTACTCCATCCACAAACTCTCCATTTGTTACTCCAGTTGCAATGAACACTGATTCACTTCTTGCCATGTCTTTCACGGTGTAGATTTTTTCTGGGTCAGTGATATTCAAATTTTTTGCTCTTTCTTTTAATTGATCCGTGTCAAATATTAATCTTCCTTCTATCTGCCCACCGATTGAGCTTAGCGCTGCTGCTGCAAGCACTCCTTCTGGAGCTCCTCCTGTGCCGATATACATATCGTGATTGCCATTTATTAGCGAAACTATGGCTGCAACATCACCATCATCTATTAATTTCACTTTTGCTCCTAGCTTCCTAATTTTTGCTATTAATTCATCATGTCTTTCACGTTTAAGTACAGTTACTATAAGATCACTTGCTTTACATCCTTTTGCCTTGGCTAAATTGTCCAGATTCTTCTCAATCCTATTTTTTAGTGAGACTACACCCTCTGGGAGATTTTTTCCCACTGCTATCTTTTCCATATAAACATCAGGTGCATGTAAAAAATTACCTTTTTTTGTTGCAGCAAGAACAGACATTGCCCCTTGTTTATAATGAGCGCAAATCGTAGTGCCTTCAAGTGGATCAACAGCAATGTCAATCTCAGGGCCACTTCCTGTGCCAACTTTTTCTCCGATATATAGCATCGGTGCTTCGTCCCTCTCCCCTTCCCCAATCACAATTGTACCATTTATTTCCATTGAGTTTAGCACCGTACGCATTGCATCAACTGCAACCTGATCGGCCTTTTTTTCATTACCAAGGCCTGCCAATTTATATGCAGCAAGTGCTGCAGCTTCGGTTACTTTCACTAACTTATAGGCTAAATCTTCTATCATTTGCTCGAGAATCATAAATCAATATATATCATGCCATTTGATACTGCAAGATTACTTGACGGAATAATGAAAAAGTTGATATAATAAGCGTATAGCAATAATAGTAAGATTTGAATATGATCGGTAATTTAACTTATGAAGATGTAAAGAAATTTGTAACTGATAATCCTAATATAGCTGCTCAGAAATTTGGTGAGAAGCTAAAACAAAGTGGGCCAACAGATGCAAAGATTTGTGATTTGTTTATGGATATTCTCCGCTCAGGGACAAGCAGTATTTTAAATGATTATGATACATTTCTAAAAATTGTTGAATTGCTCGCAAAGTCAAATATTAAAATTGATATTGGAGATACTACTTCTAAAACTGTATTAGATTACGCTGTGTCAGGTGAAAAACCTAACGTTATAAAGATATTTTTGGATAGCGATAAATTTGATCAAGAAAGAAAATCGAATGCTTTGTTGACCGCCGTTAATGAAGGTAAAGTTCAAGAGTTTGAGATATTTTTAGATTACATAGATCATACGAAAATACTAGAGGTTCTTAACACAGCTACTTGCAATGAGGACACTGACATTATGAAGGTACTCTTGGATAACAAAAGATTTACTGGAGAAGAAAAAGTTCAGGCTCTGAGTCATGCCTCTATAGGTGGTGAACTAACAAAAGTTAGGTTACTTTTAAAGTATATGAAAGGCGTACCAGAAGATGGCATAAGAAATCTTTTAGGAATAATTGAAGAGAAAAAATTATCACTTAGAAAAGAACTTAAAATAGATTCTGAATTTAAAGTCGATTTCAGCAATTCTGATCACAATAAATATCTCTCAAGCTGTGTAATAATTGCACTGCTTAGATCAGCAATAAACAAGAAGCAAAACACACCTGATGGAGCGGAGTCCAATGTCAGTAATACAAGCACTGGTCTCACGCTAAATAATGATGACATTAGGAATCTGTGTCTTGATATAGATAGGGTTACAAAACAGGATAGCACAGTTACTAGTTTTGAAGATTTGCAAAAAAGGTTAAAAAGGAAGGGAATTAATCTTCAGAGCAAATGTGAAAAAAATGCTGTACTAGAATATGCAATTAAAGATCAAAATTTGAACGTTATAAAATTTCTCTTACAAAATGGAATGACCATCATCAATGCAATCGGTCAAGAAGGAAGGTATTACGTTAGCAAAATTGAAGGAGAAAAATCTATATTATGCTTTGTTGTCTCTTACACTGATGATGACAATGCTGAGATTCTGAGCACGTTACTGCAAAGTGTTAATGCAGAGCAATCAAAACTAGATCCTGAAAGTGAATTGTACAGATTATATCAACAGTTAAAGGATGATGCATTCTGCACTGCTATTGCAGAAAATAATTCTGTAGCAGCGACAGTGCTAATACAGAACGATCAAGAAACACGCGCATCAGCAGTAAACAAGGATGAAACACCTGTAGTAACAGGGACTGACCAGGTTGTTACTACGCCAAGCGTAGAAGAAAATAGAACAGAACCTAACAAAAATATTAGTAATAAACCTACGGCAACAGCGCCTCCAGTTAGTACTAATGGTAATAATAACAAAAATGAAGCACCTGTATCAACAAGGACTGGCCCAACTGTCACACCAAATAATGATAAGAAAGCTAACGGCTTTGTAGAGGCTCAATTTTCTCCACCACATGAAAAAGAAACTAAATACAAAAAAAGTAAGGAGAGTTTTTACGCCTCATTAAGGAGTGATGTTGTTGGAGTTGTTATTGCAGGATTGTTTGTTGCTGCTGCTGTGACGGTTCCATCTTTAGCTGGTGCATTAGTTTGCAGTGTCCTAGCTATTTTAGTTGTAATGGTAACTGGATTACATGTAAAAAATTTTACACTTCCAAGTTACAGCGAAATGAGAGAAAATAAGGTTGAACCTGTAAATTCAAGTTTGAGAAACCATGCAATCTAGCTCCTAGAATCACTTTTCAAACCAATTATAATTTCTTGATTGTTAAACCACTTTATCAAAATTAAGTGGGACTAGTGCGATTCGAACGCACGGCCTTCGGATTAGGAATCCAACGCTCTATCCTACTGAGCTATAGTCCCATGTCTTCTGCTATTTATGCAAAATTATAGCAAAAAGTCTCGCATTTTTCTAGGCACCCTGTACAATTAATTCACAATAATAAAAAATATTTCTGTATTTCTTGAATGTAATACTGTTATATTTAATAATACGATTCCAATTGAAAGATTAATGCTAGTTAACAATATTAGTTACTTTTATAGTAATCAAGATGGCTTTGCTTTAAGCAACATCAACATTCAAGTGAAGAAAGGAAGTGTTGCCTGTTTACTAGGTCATTCTGGCTGTGGCAAGTCAACAATTCTAAAATTAATCGCAGGAATAGAAAATCCAAAATCTGGAACCATTGTTATAAATGATAAATTAGTTGCAAGTAACAAAGTGTCAATTGCTATAGAGCGTAGAAATATCGGATTGATTTTTCAGCATTCTGCATTATTTCCTCATAAAACAGTAATAGAAAATATAACTTTTGCTATTTGCAGTACTTCTAAGAAAGAAAAATACCTTACTGCATTGGAAATCTTAAAGCTATTTAATATAGAAAAATATGAAAACATGTACCCTCATGCTTTATCAGGAGGACAGCAACAATTAGTTGCAATAGCAAGAGTAATGGCGCAAAATCCTGATGTTGTTTTGCTCGATGAACCATTTTCTAATTTAGATATACTGCTCAAATATCGAATAAGGCACCATATATTGTCACTTTTTAGAAGCAAAAATATTCCTGTACTCATGGTAACTCATGATCCGCAAGAAGCGTTGAAAGTTGCAGATTTTATTTACGTGATGAAAAATGGTAAAATTATTCAATCAGGAGTTCCTAGCTACATATACCACAGACCTAAAGATGATACGTTAGCAAAATTTTTTAGTGAGCTTCCTTTTACTCTACAGCTAAACTAAACTTAATGTTAGGCTAAAACTATTATAAGATAATTAAAAACTCTTGATTTATAATTCAATAAAAGTGATATAATTTATGTATCACTTGGCTTCAGTCAAGTTTTAATACCTAAAAGTTAATATTTTCAACGGAGGTACAAATGAGTTTAGGTCCATGGCAGCTGTTTCTAGTCTTAATAATAATCTTAGTTCTGTTTGGTGCAGGTAGGTTACCACAAGTTATGGGTGATTTAGGCAAAGGCATTAAAAACCTTAAACAAGAACTTAAGGATTCAGAGAAACTATCATCTAATGAACCAGATCGTTAGCTTCCTTATGTTTCGTGACACGCACTAAAGTGCGTGTCATTTGTTTAAACAAGGCTAAAGAATTGAAGAGGTATGATTGAAGTACAGTAATAATTATGTTAGTTAGAATGTTATTAAAGGTTAATCGTGGAAGAAAGTGAGAAATTGACTGAAGATAAAAAATTGGCCTCTGATATTCTAAAAGAGGTTGCAGATACCAATAACAACGATAGTGATAAAGTAACATTGTTCGACATCAAAACAGCTTTACATGAGCGCGGTTTTGGTATTTTAATAATCATCTTCTCTTTACCGCTATCAGTACCTATACCTGTTCCACCTGGCTATACAACCATTCTTTCTATACCTTTAATCTTATTTTCACTGCAGCTTCTATTTGGGTTTGATTCTCCTTGGATGCCTAATTGGCTAGAAAGGAAATCTTTTCAACGTTCAACACTAGCTCTCGTGGTAGAGAAAACTTCACCTATATTAAAAAAAATAGAAAAGTTCATGAAACCAAGAATGTCTTTTATTTTTCTTGGTCCAGGTGAAAAGATTCTAGCTTTTATGATGTTGCTTTGTGCAATAATAATAGCTCTTCCATTACCTTTTACTCACTTCCTTCCTGCAATTGGTATAACTCTTATTTCACTCGGCATTATGGGTAAAGATGGATTTTTATCTACGTTAGGAGTGTTAGTTTCATTCTGTGCGTTATTGGTTACCCTTATTGTAATAGTTAAAGGACCAAAACTTATAGCCGGAACACTTTCTCTTCTTAAAAGCCTTATAACTTAAAAGCTTTACAACACTTTAATAAAAGAATGAAGTACAGCATGAAATGAATAATCGATATTGAAATATAGCAATAACTATGTTAGTTAGAAGTTATATTGTTATTAAAGGGTAACTGTGGAAAAAAGTGTGAAATTGACTGAAGATAAAAAATTGGCCTCTGATATTCTAAAAGAGGTTGCAGATACTAATAATAACGATAATGATAAAGTAACATTATTTGATATTAAAACAGCTTTACATGAGCGTGGTTTTGGTATTTTAATAATCATCTTCTCTTTACCGCTATCAGTACCTATACCTGTTCCACCTGGCTATACAACCATTCTTTCTATACCTTTAATCTTATTTTCACTGCAGCTTCTATTTGGGTTTGATTCTCCTTGGATGCCTAATTGGCTAGAAAGGAAATCTTTTCAACGTTCAACACTAGCTCTCGTGGTAGAGAAAACTTCACCTACATTAAAAAAAATAGAAAAGTTCATGAAACCAAGAATGTCTTTCATTTTTCGTGGTCCTGGTGAAAATATTTTAGCATTTATAATGCTGCTTTGTGCATTATCGATAGCAATCCCACTTCCTTTAACTAACTTCATTCCTGCAATTGGTACAACTCTCATTTCACTGGGTATCATGAGCAAAGATGGATTTCTCTCTATAATGGGAGTATTAGTATCATTGTGTGGGTTATTACTTACTCTTGTCGTAATAGTTAAAGGACCACAGCTTATATTTGGAGCATTTTCTTTTCTAAAAAGCTTTGTATATGGTTAAGCTTTACAACACTTTAACAAAAAAAAAAGAGCCCTTTACACCGATCGATAAAGATCATATAAAAATGTACGTTTGTGGGCCAACAGTATATGATACAGCACATATAGGTAATGCACGTTCTATTGTTGTTTACGATGTATTATTTCGACTGCTTAAATTTTGTTATGGAAAAGTTACTTATGTGCGTAATATAACCGACATCGATGACAAGATAATCAATGCAGCAAATGAGAAAAATAGTAATATAGAAAGCATTAGCAAATATTACACTAAAACTTTTCATGAAGACATGGAAAGCATAAATTGTGCAGAACCAACATATGAACCAAAAGCAACGGAAAACATAGATAACATTATCAAGTTAATTGAGTCTTTGCTGCAAGCTGGTCATGCTTATGAATCCAATAAACATGTATATTTTAGTGTAGAATCTTACCCTGAATACGGCGTTTTATCAGGAAAAAAAATTGATGAATTAAACTACGGTAGTAGAGTTGAAGTTGGTGAAAATAAAAAACACCCAGGAGACTTCGTACTTTGGAAACCTGCAAACGAAACTGACTATAAACTTTCAAGTCACTGGAATAGTCCATGGGGAGAGGGAAGACCAGGGTGGCATATAGAATGTTCAGCAATGTCATATGCTTACCTTGGCAAAGATTTTGACATTCACGGTGGGGGTATAGACTTGCAATTTCCTCATCATGAGAATGAAATTGCACAGAGTAAATCTGCATTTGCTGAGTCAACGTTTGCAAAATATTGGGTACACAACGGGTTTCTTACGGTAAATGAAGAGAAAATGAGCAAATCCTTATTTAATATAGTCAAAGTAAGGGATTTGTTAGATAGTGGAATAAAGGGTGAAGTAATACGTTATGCGCTGCTTAAAACTCACTACAGAAAACCACTTGATTGGACAGAAAATGTTATCTCTGAGTCGCAAGAAACTTTAAACAAGTTTTATCGGTTATTACGTAGTACATGTATTGAGGAAAGTGATGCAGAAGTCTCTAAAGATTTTATAGAGGCTTTGAAAAACGATTTAAACATTCCTGAAGCTGTAGCCATATTGCATGAAATGGCTACAGAAATCAATAAGACAAGTAATGAATGTGAGAGGCTCAAATTAACTAAGAAGTTTGTTAAAAGCGCAAGGTTCATTGGTATTCTTGAGTCAAGTTATCAAGAGTGGTTTGCAAGTGGTGTGAGTCATCAAGAAATAGAAAGGTTGATAGACTTAAGAAAAGTAGCAAAACAAAATAAAGATTATGATACTGCAGACAAAATAAGAGAGCAATTGAAACAAATGGGGGTTACAATTTCTGACAACGAAGATGGTACAACAACTTGGTATGGAAAATTATCTCCTATTGTTTATAGATAGCCTAGTATCATCGCTTATCTTACCCATACATCAAGGTTTTGTACTTTACACTATGTTATGCTTTAGGTCAAACTACGATCAACTACTTATATTACTTTTTGGAGTATTAGGATCCAGTCTTGGTGGAATAGCTAACTGGTATTTAGGTAGAATAACAATTTTTATCAGAAGATCACATCACAAATTAGAGAATGAAGACAAAACACCAAAAATTGTAAGGCACCTACTGATTTGTGCAGTTGCATTGCTTTCGTGGGTACCAGCACTTGGAAGTGTGACTCAGATTTTATCCGGTTACTTCAAGTTAAACCTTTATATTCTTGTTCCCTTAATTATTTTATCTAACTTCCTCTGTTTGTTGTATCTAACGTTTACCATCTAACTAAACATCAATAAACAACTTTTCTTCTGGTCATATTGAGCTAAATTTCTTCTTCAAACTACCTTTTAAAATGCTTTTATTAGTTTTTGTCATAATACGATCAAATACTCCTAATAACCTCTTAAGTAAGCTTGGGGTTAGCGAAGAGATAGGATTAACAGATACGTTGTTGTTTTTATCATCACCATTTGCTTTGTAGTCTATTGAAATAATCCCCCTACTCTTCCCACCAGTCAGAAGTTTTCCGATTATAGGGATTTTCAACAAAGATTTGTTAATTGAGTATGCCGGTATTACTTGTCCTTCAACCTGGAATTTATAACCCTTAATATCGAGCGTACCACTAGTGCTAATGCCTAGTTCCGCTCCTTCAAGCCAAGATTCTTCAATTTCAACAGTGCCATCTTTATATGAAAAAGGTGCATTACACTTATAAAAATGTACACCTTCGTTCTTTATAGCATTTACAATACCAGGCAGTGAAGACATTGATAATAAAGTGGTAAGCAGTGGAGCATCTTTGATATAGAAATTGCTGATAGATAACATACCATAATGTTCTCCATTTTCTCTCTTAGAAGATAGATAAAGAGATAATTTGCCATTTTTAACTGATTTACCAATACCTAAAGAACGCAAAAGCATACCTGAATTATCCGAATATATTTCAAGCCCTATTTCACTATGTTCTACTAGTATATTACTGTTATCTTCTAAAAACTGTCCTGTGAATTGACTTCCACTACAATCACCTTTAGCACAAGTTACATTTAGCTTAGCATCTTTTATGATAATTCCTTCTTTCATAATTATATTATCAACATTCATAGTAACTTCTATTTTGTTATTTAATCGATTACTATCTTTGCCAAGTAAACCTAACACATCACTTAAGTTGATTTTCTCACCGTGAATAGTTATGGCATTTTTCTCCTTACCTGATTCAATTTCTATACTAAAATTATTATCAGGTAATTTAAAGTTGCTAGAATTTAAATATAGATTTCCATTTTCTACTCTTCCGCTAAATTTTATGTCTAGATCATTTCCTACAACGTCTAGTTTGTCTATTAGCAACTCACCTACTCCTTTTAGCCTTGTAGAAAATAAAACTTCATTGTGATCTTCAAAATGGTTTTTCCACCCTAAGTAGCTTGAACGCAACTCGAGCTCTGATAAATCTATATTACCATTAACGTACCCTGTTTTGTCTTGATACATTACTGACTCTATATTTGCATTGATATAACCATCACCGAAATTAAGTATTTGAGCAGGTAAATCTCCAGTCAAACTCCAGGCAAAATTTTCATTTTTATTGCTACTTTTGAGGTCAAATAGAAGCTGTGTATTATTTACCATACCACTGCCATTTAAATCTATAAAGTCACTCCCAAAATCGAGCTTAATATCATACTTACCAAAACTTCCATTATACACCACCAAATTATCAATTTCAGAATGAAATTTGGCCGAAAAATCTACTTTTTTATCACTAGAGTTTAGATTAAAAATGCGAAAATTGAATACAGACTTTGCTATTCCACCTACTTTATCTCTTTCAAGTTTTACCACATCATCCAGCTTAAATCTTATAGGCTCATATAACCCATAAGCATCACTTACAGCCTGACCATTAATGGTAAGAACAGAATCTTCTTTATTGAGAGAGTTCATTTCAATATGACCACTATTGATAGTAAAATTCTGAAACTTAGCTCTATTTACAATAATTTTGAGATTGTTATCCTTGAGAGTTAACTCACCGTTCAACTTCTCCACTCGTTCAAAATCCTCATCAAATTGAACGCTGCCATTTTCTATATCAGCAACAATTACAATACCTGACAGATCATCATTTATTAAACTATCGATTTTACCGTTAAAACTTATAATTGTATTTATAATATTCCCATCAATATTATTACAATACCACTTTCTAAATTCATTGTTCACTAGACCATCTGGTACATAAGTACATAAATCTTTTGCAACAAGTTTACTAATATTAACTCTAAGCAAAGCATGATTTGTGCCAAAGTTCATTTTGCCAATCAAAGAAAGGTAAGTATCATTTAACTTAAAATGAAAGTTTTTTACGCTAATGATTTCATCACTATATGTCAAATTTACATTTACATTAGTCAAGGCTAAGTTTTTACCTGAGTGACTCTCTGTATTTAACACGTATATGTTTCCATCCATAACTTCATCCTTTCCATTAATTCTCATTGAGAAGTTCCCTTTGAACCCTATTTCTTTGTCCAAATTGTAACTTTTAACTAGTGTGGAAAACTCGTTAAATAGCCCCAACTTTAGGTTATAAAATGTTCCATACAAATTTAACAAATTATTGCGATTTTTTATCATAATAGATAAATCATCTAGAATCCCCTTTTTATCTTTTGTATGAACACGAATATCCAAAACATTAAAATTTTCCTCCTTTCCTACATATACTTTATCAATGAAGAATTCACCTTCCGTGCTTTTATTGACAGCAATGTTAGTAATTTCAATCCTTGAGTCTGCATTTAAGTAGAAAAAAATTTTTCTTATTGTCTTCAGCAGATTTTTTGTACTACTCATCTTATCTGTCATTACAGATGTTGTTATTCCTCTGGTCTCTTCCTTCTTGATATATATGTGTACATTACCAGCTAAAACCTGAGAGAACTTTTTGGAACTTAACTTAAAGTGTACGAAAAGCTCAGGAACTTCTATGGTAAAGTCAGGATTTGTTATTTTTAAATCTGTAATGACTAGCTTGCCATCTTTCTGCCAAATAACCGAGGTACTCTCCATGCTGACATCCGAATTGGTAAATATCTTTAATATTTTTTTCTTTATATAAAAATTAATATAACTAATATTGATTTCTAAAGGACCTTCCCCTTTAAAAGGGATAAAGAAGCAGAATATAAATAATAAAATTATAGAAAATGATAGAGCTATTTTTTTAAGCATCGATTATTGCTTTTCTTGCTAAGCTGTCGGCTTCTTCATTGTATTTATCACCATTATGCGCTTTCACCCACTTCCAGTTAATCTCATGTTGCAAAGCAACATCGTCTAATTCTTTCCATAATTCTATATTTTTTACTGACTTCTTATTACTTGTCTTCCAGCCGTTCATTTTCCACTTATTTATCCATTCTGTTATACCGTATTTAATATAGAGGCTATCCGTATACAAACTGATATTACAAGGAAATTTTAATACCTTCAGTCCATTGATCACTGCTGTTAACTCCATTTTATTATTTGTAGTATTTTCTTCTCTACCACAGATGTTCTTTCTATGATTTTGAAATAATATGATTGCTGCCCACCCTCCTGTCCCTGGGTTACCAGAGCATGCTCCATCTGTGTATATTGTCACTTCCTTTTTCTTCATCTTTAACTGTAGTGAATTAATAAAGTATATCGTTGCTTCTATAAAATCACAATTTTTATAGATATAGAGGCAATTTAAGCCGCACCTTTAAATTTTATTATGGAAATAAAAAAAAGTGCTACAACGAGCATTATTAGAAGAGAAAGTAAAAGATAGTTTTTATGTTCTTTCATGGTTAAAACAAATCAATAGAGCAGTAAATAACGCTGGCAAACAGAGAAAATAGATAAGAAATCGAATAAGAAAACATTTTTTTCTGCGAGCTATGACTCTTAAGCCTTATAACGGATGCAGCAAACCAAATAAAAACACACCCTTCAATAATTGCCATACTGAGGTAAAATAGAGCCTTTTTCAAAAATAGTGCTGGAAGTAAGCTAGTTAATACGAGTAACACGCTATAGATTAATATATATTTCCTCGTTTTTTCTGGACCATAAACGATATTGAACATTGGAATCGATGCTTTTGTATAATCTTCAGATCTATTTAAGGATAGAGCCCAAAAATGTGGTGGAGTCCACATAAAAATTATTAAAAATAGAATACAACTTTCCCAGCTTACAGAGTCAGTTACAACCGCCCAGCCAATCATTGGAGGAAAAGCACCTGCTGCACCACCAATAACAATATTCTGCGGAGTACGCCTTTTGAGCCAAATTGTATACACAAAAACATAAAATAATATGCTAATTGCAAGCAAAGCAGCAGAAACATAGTTCACTGCTATTGCCATGATAAATACTGACAATATTCCAAGAGTTATGCCAAATTCAAGCGCGCTTTCTGCAGAAACTCTACCTGAAGGTATAGGGCGGTTTTTTGTTCTCTCCATAAGCAAGTCTATATCTCTGTCATACCACATATTTATTGCACCTGCAGATCCTGAACCAAGAGCAATGCACATAAGAGATATTAGTGCAAGGAAAGGATGAATGCTACCTGGTGCAGCAACCATTCCAGCAATTGCAGTAAACACTACAAGGTACATTATCCTTGGCTTCAGCAAATGCCAAAAATCCAGTATTGTTGATTCAACATTTAGCAAAACACTTGTGTACATTCTATTTTATCACTGGTGGTTTTTCAAAAGTATGAAAAGGCGGTGGTGAAGATACCGTCCATTCTAAAGTGTCACCTTCCCAAGGATTATCTCCAGTTTTTTTGCCCCACTTAAAGAGATGTATAACTATAAATACAAAAAACATAACTGAAAGAAAGGACATATATGAGCCAATTGAGGATATATAATTCCAAGGGATAAACGCGTCGGGATAATCAGGTATACGCCTTGGCATACCTGCTAATCCCAGGAAATGCTGGGGTAAGAAAGTGACATTGGTGCTAATAAAAGTGAGCCAAAAGTGTATCTTTCCTAAACACTCGTTATATTGCTTACCTGACATTTTGCCTATCCAATAATAAAAACCGGCGAAAGCTCCAAATAATGCAGCAAGCGACATGACATAGTGAAAGTGAGCAACGACATAATAGGTATCGTGCAAAAGCTTATCTATTCCACCGTGAGAAAGAATTATTCCGGTTATACCACCTCCAACAAACATGAAAATAAAACCTAATGCAAACAGCATTGGTGTCTTCAATTCAATCGCTCCACCCCACATAGTTGCAATCCAACTAAAGACTTTTACACCAGTTATAACACCAATGAAAATTGTGCTAGTGCTAAAAAATATAGCAGCATCCTCGCTAAGCCCAACAGTAAACATATGGTGAGCCCAAACCATGAAGCCAAACGTTGCTATTCCTATCATGGCATAAACCATTCCCATATAACCAAATACTGGTCTATGAGAAAAAGTTGACACAATCTGACTGATGATACCAAATGCAGGAAAAATAATTATGTAAACTTCTGGATGACCAAAAAACCAAAACAGATGTTGAAATAACACAGGATCACCACCACCAGCAGGATCAAAAAAGGAGGTACCTATATTACGATCAGTGAGCAGCATAGTTATAGCACCAGCAAGTACCGGTAAGGCAACAATTAACATAAATGACGTGAGTAAAATAGACCAAACAAATAGTGGTATCTTAGTTAGTGACATACCTTTTGCACGCATATTGAATATGGTAACTATAAAGTTGATCGCCCCAACAATTGATGACATACCAGCAATATGAAGTGCAAGTATAGCAAGATCAACTCCTGCACTTGGGTGGGACATAATTTGCGACAAAGGTGGGTATAAAGTCCATCCTGTTCCAGGACCTTCGCCAGCAAATACCGAGAGGATAAGCAAAATAAAAGATGAAACTAACAACCAAAAACTTAAATTATTCATACGAGGAAATGCCATATCTGGTGCACCAATCATGAGAGGTACGAACCAATTACCAAATCCTCCCATTAAGGCTGGCATTATCATAAAAAACACCATTATTACCGCATGCCCTGTAATCATTACGTTATATAGCTGGTAATTATTGTTAAGTATATTAATGTGCATTAGCTGAGTACGAATAATTACCGATAATAATCCACCAATAATTCCAGCTAATATGGAAAAAATAATGTATAGTGTCCCTATATCTTTGTGATTAGTAGAAAACAGCCAACGTCTTATACCTTTTGGTACATCACTCATATCTATACTCCAAACTTAACTTACTAATTTTTTATCTTCAATCCACTTATTAAAATCTTCTTTACTCACTGCTTCAACAACAATTGGCATAAATCCATGACCTTGACCACATAGTTCATAACATTGCCCATAATAAATACCGGGCTTTGTAACGTTAAACCATGCTTCATTCAGCCTACCTGGTATTGCATCAATTTTTATACCAAAAGCCGGTATTCCCCAGCTATGTATTACATCTCCTGCTGTCACTTGTAAACGAATATTAGTATTGATAGGTAAAATAACGTTATTATCAACAGAGAATAGTTTTAAATCTCTTTCGGTAAAGTCTTCTTTTCCTTTTATATAGCTGTCAAATGAAATACCTTGATATTCTGGGTACTGGTAACTCCAATACCATTGATGACCAATAACTTTTAGTGTTATGTCAGCTTTTGGCACTTTCTCCTGTAGTTTAATTAATTCAGCATTTTTAAAAGCCAATACCCCAACAATAATCGTTGGTATAACAAACCAGATAATTTCTACAAAGATATTATGAGTTATTTTACTGACATTTTTCACTTTGCCCTTACGAAAGCGAAATACTACATAAGCAAGCAGGGCCCATACAAAAAGCATAATTGCAATCATTACACTCATCACAAACGAATGTGACTTAACTACAGCCTCCATTATCTCAGTTGCAGGCGCAGGAAATCCAAATTGCCAAGAAGTAGGAGCAGAAGCAATTGATATGTTTGAGTAAAACATTATCAATAATGCAAATAACTTCACCATATTTTTTGCTGTAAAACTAACTGTATAATAATATATATACACTTACTATGCAAACAGAGATTATAGAATGTACAAAAGTGTTTTGCTAAATATTGAATCAAAAGTAAATGATGATTAATGTTTTTTTAGCATTTAATAAATATACTAATACGATACTAACTTGAGGAAAAAGCATTTACATGAATCTATTTTAAGTTAAAATATTATAATATTTTAAGTTAAGTATTTACTTTAAGGAAGTTCTATAATAAGTTTAATAGTGTCTGTTATTGCTAATAACCCTCTAGCCTCACACCTAAAAGCAGTAACAGACACTATTAAACTTTAGGTAAGTTTGCCTATTTATAATTCATTAAGGTAAAAATCTTACTAATTCCTTTAATTCTATTATACAGCTGAGTTTACTAATTAACCTTTAATGTTTACGTTAGCATTTGCATCTTAAATCAAAGATTTACATATTATAGAAAATAATTATAAAATAATACACTACTTGTGTGTAAATTTTTTTGCATATCAAACTCTGTAAACAAATTTTTTAGAAAAGCAAAATAAATTATCTCTCTATGAAAGATCTATCGAATGTTGCAATTATAGGTGTAAACAAGAACGATAAAAGAGTGCGGGATTGAGTAACTATATATACTTCTGCTGGCATACCAGGATATAGGTATACGTTTTTAAATTGAGCAAGTTCTGATTTTGGTATCACCACTCGCACTGAATAATAACGCCCCATCCTTGGATCATCAAGAGCATCAGGGGAAATATGGTTTACTATACCGTTAATTAAACTTAAGCGACGTGCACTATAAGCGCTCAGCCTTACTTTAACTTTTAGCCCTTCTAGTCCGTCGATAGAGACTATATTGCTATCTTTCTTTTTTGCTGACAGTATCTCTTCTATGTTTCTGGTTAGAACTTTAGCATCTATTATTAGATCATCATCTGATGGTACTATACTCATGATTGGAACTCCAGATTGTATAACACCACCTTCAGTGTGGTATCTTATATCTGTAACTATACCATCTTGAGGTGATTTAATTATTGTACGTGCTAACGAATCTTCAGCAACCATCAGCCTCTCTTTTAAGTCTGCAATAGATGTATTGACTTCCTTAAGCTCAGCATTTGCTCTTTCTTGAGCATCATTCTTCACATTTATAATCTCTAACTCATTTTCTCCAATCTTTTGCTGTACTTGAGATATTGCAGAACGGTAATGTCCAACTCTACCCTCAATTTCAGCAAACTGTTTTTCTAAAGCTAAAATGTGTGGTTTGCTTATATGGCCACTATCAAGTAATTGTCTTTTTGTTTCTAACTCCTCAGTTATCAAGTCATATTGCTTATGGGCTGCATTTAGTTGAAAATTTAGCCCTGCTAATTCATCATTTAACTGCTTTATACGTTGTTGCAGTATGTCAGTTTTTCCTAATATACTCTTTCTCTGAGAGTTGAACAACTTTACCTGATTCTTTATCGCTTTATTTACAAGTTCATCGTTAGATAATCTTTTAACCTCATCAGAAAATTCTAGCGTATCTAAGTCTCCCCTAATTGCAATAAGTCTTGCTTCAGTTGCCAAAAGTGATAAGAGTTTTTCTTTAATTATACTCAAATTTGCCTTTTCGTTAACATCACTTAATAAAACTAAAGGCTCATCTTTTTTAACTGTTTGACCTTCTTTTACTAAAATTTTGCTTATTATTCCCCCACCCAAGTGTTGCACTATTTTTCTATTTGAAGAGACAATAACTTCTCCACTTGCATGCACTGCTCCGTCAATTGGAGCTATAGCCGACCAAATACCACCTATTCCAAAAAAGATGAATATCACCACTAAACCAAAAAATAGTGGTCCCCATGTGACTTTTAGGACTTCATTTGCGTTATTACTCTCACGTTTAAAAATAAAATTTATCATCGCATCAATCCATGCGAACGTCTTATCCAAAAATTGATATTTCTTCTTTCTATTTCCTGCCCTTTGCATATCTATATCATCACTACCAATCAGGCCTGTCAAAGAAAGTCCAGCACTAAGCTTTTTTAACTTACTCATTATAATACTACTGCGAATTCTTGTTAATCAGGATAACACACAAAAACAAAGAATCTATATCTTAAGTACTCTACTTAGACTATGGAACATCAGAATAAACTATTTAGTAACAATTCTTATACTCTATTGAATGGTTCAGCATTAGGCTAGAAAATCAAAAAGGTTTTACAATAACCATAATAACTATAATTATTATTAACACTGTTACTGCTTCGTTTAAAACACGAAAATAAACGTGAGTTTTCTTATTCAAGCCCACTACAAAATTTTTCCTATGCTTTGCAAGTAGGACATGAATAGCAAACATTAAGAATAATGCTAGCGCTTTTACATGAAACCACCCTTCGTGATATGGTTCCCTAATAATCATTAGCATAATTCCAAAACTAAGGGAGAAAAGCATTGCAGGGTTTATGATATATCTAAGGAGTCTCTTCTCCATTATTTGAAGTAAGCTGTCATTTTCTGACCCTGGTTTTACAGATGCATGGTAAACATAAAGCCTTGGCAAATAGAGCATACCTGCCACCCACATAATTACAGAGATAACGTGAAAAGCTTCAAGCCAGTGATAGTAGTCCATATAGATAGTATTATAAAATGTTAAAAATTTCTGGTATGATCTCAATTTAATAAAAGAAAGTCAATATGAAAGCAGAAAATTTCACTAAAGAACAGGTGATTGGATTCTACAGAAAAATGCTTCTCATACGCAGATTTGAGGAAAAAGCAGGACAATTATACGGAATGGGATTAATAGGCGGATTCTGTCACTTATCAATAGGGCAAGAAGCAGTTGCAGTTGGGACTCAAGCTGCATCAAAATCTGGTGATGCTTTTATCACAAGCTATAGAGACCATGGCTTAATGCTTGCATGTAATTCTGATCCGAATGTTGTGATGGCAGAACTAACCGGCAAAGAAACAGGGTGTTCAAAAGGCAAAGGTGGCTCCATGCACATATTTGATGTTGAAAAAAATTTCTTTGGTGGACATGGAATAGTAGGTGCACAAGTCCCAATTGGCACAGGAATAGCAT
This sequence comes from Wolbachia endosymbiont (group B) of Horisme vitalbata, assembly GCF_964028625.1. NCBI lineage: Bacteria > Pseudomonadati > Pseudomonadota > Alphaproteobacteria > Rickettsiales > Anaplasmataceae > Wolbachia > Wolbachia endosymbiont (group B) of Horisme vitalbata. Next base: position 465,628 of record NZ_OZ034797.1, on the reverse strand, counting down.
TTGCTAATAAATACAAGAAAAAAGATAACGTTGTATTCACATATTTTGGTGACGGTGCTGCAAATCAAGGACAAGTATATGAATCATTTAATATGGCATCTTTGTGGAAGTTACCTGTGGTTTATATCATAGAAAATAACGAATACGCAATGGGAACTTCTGTACAAAGATCAACTTTAGTAACTGAACTATATAAAAGAGGAGAGAGTTTTGGTATTCCTGGAAAACAAGTTGATGGAATGGATTTTTTCTCTGTCTATGAGTTAACAAGTGAAATAGCTGAGCACGTACGTGGGGGAAAAGGACCTATCTTGCTTGAAATGAAGACATATCGATATCGTGGACATTCAATGTCAGATCCTGCTACTTATCGCTCAAAAGAAGAAGTTGAAGATATGAAGCAAAATCATGATCCTATAAGCACCCTAAAGCAGTATATAACAGACAATAAAATCGCTTCTGATGAAGAATGCAAAGCTATTGATAAGGAAATACGAGATTTAGTAAAAAAGTCAGAAGATTTTGCTAAAAATAGTAAAGAGCCAGGCATTGATGAACTATATACTGATGTTTATAAATTTGTTAGCTAATCAGTTGCCATCAAAATTATGTTTTGGCCTACTATAGATATTTTTTGGCAGCACTTAACTTTATTATATAACAGCCTAGTCAATAGAAACTGTAGTAACTCTTATATTATTGATATACACCGCTCTTGGATCATAGGTTAAATGAGTTTTATTTGACTTTTTGTGCTAGTTTGCAGAATATAAAGTTATTAATTGAATAAAATACATGACAAAAGAAAACTGGGAGACAGTAATTGGACTTGAGGTACACGCTCAGGTTTCTTCTAAGACAAAGCTATTTTCTAGTTCACTAACGGAATTTGGCACTGAGCACAATACTCAAGTTTCTCTAGTTGATGCAGCAATGCCAGGTACACTACCAGTATTAAATTATAGCTGCATAGAGCAAGCAATATGCACCGGACTTGCAATTTCTGCAGAAATTAATAAATGCTCTTACTTTGACCGGAAAAATTATTTTTATCCCGATTTACCACAAGGTTATCAAATAACCCAGTTCTTTGAGCCAATAGTTAAAAATGGCAAAGTTTTTATCAATAATAATGAAAAAGAAATAAGAATCGCAAGAATTCACTTAGAGCAAGATGCAGGAAAGAGTATTCATGAAGAAAGCAAAACTTACATAGATTTAAATCGTGCAGGTGTTGCTTTAATGGAAATTGTTTCAGAGCCAGATCTTCGTTCATCTGCAGAAGCTGCAGAATTCATGAAAAAATTGAGGCAGATTTTGCGTTACATCGGTTCATGTGATGGTGATATGGAAAAGGGGTCACTTCGCTGTGATGCAAATGTTTCTGTTCGCCCAAAGGGCAGTAGCACATTTGGCACTCGTTGTGAAATAAAAAACTTAAATTCAATACGTTATATTGTACAAGCTATAGATTATGAAGCACAAAGGCAGATCAAAATTTTGGAAAGCGGAGGAGAAATAAGTCAAGATACCTTATTGTTTGATGTCACTTTAGGAAAAACAAAAGTGATGAGAAGCAAAGAAGATTCAAGTGACTATAGATATTTCCCTGAACCTGATTTGCTACCTGTTGAAATAAGCCAAGACAAAATTGATTCTATTAAATCATCTTTACCCGAGTTGCCAGATCAAAAAAAACTTCGATACATAGCGGAATTAGGTATCAATGAATATGATGCAGACGTTATCACTTCTGATAAAGAAATTGCCGATTATTTTGAAAAATTAGCAAAAAAGCATGATTCAAAGATTGCAGTTACCTGGTTAACCGTCGAGCTTTTCGGTCGTTTAAATAAAACAAATATTGATATTGTTAGCTCTCCAATTAAAGCAGATGCTTTATCCGAGCTCCTCGACTTTATCGTCGATGGAACGATCTCTGCCAAACTTGGTAAACAAGTTTTTGATATTATGTTTGAAACTGGAAAGCCTGCATCCCTTATTATAGAAGAACAGGACCTCAAGCAAATAACCGATAGAGGTCAAATATCAGAAATTATCGACAAAACCATCAATAGCAATCAAGATAAAGTTCAAGAATACAAAAGCGGTAAAACAAGATTGTATGGTTTCTTTGTTGGTGAAGTCATGAAACTCACCAAAGGAAAAGCCAGCCCCGATGTTGTGAACTTGGTTTTGAGTGAAAGATTAGGACAAAAACAGGGGTAATGTATCTAGAAGATGATTCTAATTGGGGGTTAAAACGCACTTACCATGGTATTCCCTTTCAAGAGTTATTGATCGTAATATCTCTAATGCATGAGATGGATATAACATCTCTCATGTCTAAGATGGGTAAAGAATATTCTTTCTCCATAGACACAGAGTTAGAGTCAGCTCAAGGTTTTGATGACATTTTTGTCCAGAATGAGCAAAATAAAGATATAGTACATAAGTTTATACAAGCTAAGCACAACCAAGATGGAACTAAAAAAATCAGTGTAAGTAGCTTGTTAACAAAAAGTGGTAAGTTTAGTATTTTAAAACTTTTTCTTGCCTATCTAAAAATCAAAAATAATGCAAAGTTTAGTGGTGGAACAAAGCATTTTCTTTTTGCTACGAATATGGATCTTGATTCACCATATTCAATACAACACGAAGTAAGAAATCTAAGAGCAATGTTAAGTGGAGAAAATAAAGGAAAAGAACTTTCATTTGTAAGAATAGACACAAAAGATGAGTTTCTGGATATAGGTGATAGTGCAAAATATAGAATTAGTGATTCAGATGGTAGTATTGCTCAATACTTGAAGCAAAATATGGATTTTATAAAGCGTGAGATAGGTAAGGAAGTCAGCAATAAAGAGATAGAGGACTTTTTAAATGAACTGGTGTTCGTCGTTAACTTACCCCATGAAGCTCAGCTAAGAGAATTATTGCTAGGTAAGTTGAGTAGTAGGTTGAACAAAAAGTTTGGCTATATTGGTGAAAATCAAATCTTTTGTAATAATCTTCTAAAAAAAATATCAGACTGGGTAAAAGATATAAAAGCGCGTCCTCTTTCGTACAAAGAAGGAGAAGAACTTTTTCGAGAAATTGAGCAATTTCCTAAGACTTTAAGTGAAATAGAGAGAGAAGTAAAAGAAGGGAATAAAGGAATAGATGAAATAGTAGAACAACAGCGTAAGGATAGTAAAAAACTGCATGAAATACATGTAGCTGTAACAGCACAAAATAACAAGCAGATAGAGGAGCCTATTTGGTTTAAAATAATAGAGCCAGTTGCATTTTTTACTGGAAGAAATAGTGAATTAAAAGCCTTACATGATGCACTACAAAGGAGTACGGTCAGGCCAGCAATTATATCTCAGGTTGCTACTATTAGTGGTCTTGGGGGGATAGGTAAGAGTGAATTCGCTAGGCAATATGCTTACACATATGGAAAGGATTATTATGCTAACGTTATCTGGATAAATGCTGAAAGCGTTGAAACTATGAAAAATTCTTTCTTGGGGTTAGTTAAGGATGATAGATTAGGCATTTCTACCAAAGATAGGTACGAAAGGGACAAGACGATAGAAAATATTGTTAGAGAAATATATGCTTTCTTTGCAAGAAGGAAAGGAAAAAGCCTATTCATTTTTGATAATGCTGAGGGATATGAAAACATTAAAAGATTTTTACCTTCATCTTTACACCCTAGACATAAAAAACCTTACATTTTAATTACTTCTCGTGACTGTAAGTGGAATGTGAGAGGAGAAAGTGATATAAAAGTAATACAATTAGATAAGTTTGGTGAAGTAGAAGCTTTAGAATTTGTTAGAAAAGCTTTGAACATAGAGAATAATTTACAGGATAGGGAAATAGAAGAGCTAACAAGAGAATTACAATATTTTCCATTAGCTTTAGGACAAGCAGTTGTATATATCCAAGATCGAAATGAGGAATCGAGATTAAGAGGTGATAAGAGGTTTAAAATAAGTGATTACTTAAAAGAGTATCAACAAAATGCAGGAGAATTGCTTAAGAAAGGAATTTATGAAAATGAAGATCGTTATACTAAAACAGTTTTGACAACTTGGAATGTCACGATGACATATATATGCAAGGAATATGGCTTTGAAGCATTAAACATTTTTGAAATAATGGCCTATCTTGCTCCTGATGATATTCGTATAAAAGAAATTTTTTCAAAGTCAATAGCGGATGATAAAGAAAAGCTGTGGAATGCTGTTGAACTACTTAATCGATATTCAATGATTAAGTTAAGGGAAGGGATAGTAAATATCCATAGTCCAGTACAGAAAGTAACAAGATTAAAATTGCAAGAGAAAGGTAGAGAGGAAGAAGTTCTTAGGAAAGCTCTAAATTTGGTGAACATTGGTGATGTAGCAAAAGATAATAAAATTCATGTTGCATTTATTTGGGGATATGCGAGTAAACATGGTAAGTTGATTGATGATTTTTACAAAGATACTAATTTACATTTGCTTGTTGAAAATGGTGATTATAAAGCTATTAAAAACTTATTAGCATATATAAAGAGAAAACATCAAAATAAGCTTAGTGGTATCGTTAATGCTAAAAATGGTTGTGATATTGCTCCATTGCATTTAGCTGCTGGGAATGGGGAATTGGACATAGCAAAACACCTGATCAATGAAGGTGCTAATATTGACGCTAGGGACTGTTTTTACCAAACGCCATTGTACTGGGCTGCTAAGAGTGGAGAGTTAGACATGGTAAAATATCTTGTAAATAAGGGTGCTAGTGTTGGTATTAAAGATAATTATGGCTGGACTGTGTTGTACTGGGCTGTTGAAAGTGAAAGTTTTGATATAGCAGAATACCTTATAAAAGAAAAAGGTATGGGTATTGATGTTAGTGCTAAGTACAGCAATGGCAAAACTATGTTACATGAGGCTATCAGGTTTGCAAAACTAGATGCAATAAAGTACCTGATTGATAAAGGAATTGATATTAATATCAAAAACGGATATGGTGATACTCCATTGCATTGGGCTGCTATCAGGGAAAAAGTTGATGTGGTAAGATATTTTGTAGAACAAGGTGCTGACGTTAACGCTAAAAATAATGAGGGAAAGACAGCATTGGATTATGTAACTGATAATCAAGAGCTTGTGGAGTTGCTTTTAACCCATGATGAAAGTGTTGAAGTAGCTTAAGAGAAAATTATTTATCTGTTTATTTTAACGTCCCAAAAATGTTTAACAAAAGTGTGTCAAACTGAATTTTTAGTTTAACTCAATTTTCAATAGATTTCTTGCATAAACAGGTGTCATCCCAGCTGGAACCCAATATCTGGATTCCAGTGTCACGCGCTGGAATGACATCAACTTTTGAATTCGAGTTATGCAAGAAATCCAACATATTAGGAACGACAATATCAGGTTGAGATGTAGTTCATATGTAAAGGTAACCTCTACTTTTCCTCAGCTTTCTTTCTAGGCTCTGTAAACAAAATTTTAAAGAAGCCATATAGTGTAGCTAGAGACATTTTTAGTCAACTGAGTAATTTTGTTCCTCTAGCCTGAGGTCAAAATAAATTTGAATGGGTTTCCCAGTACGTCAACAAGTGCATGAACTTTAGTCGCAAATCCCCGTCCTCAATTAATTTGACCTGCTAACATTTTGTACACAGAGCCTAGCTCTTTTGCTATTTGCTTGACTTGTTTCTTTACATAGATTCTAATTTAAATTCTGCTGTCTATTCTCTTTCATTCACAACCTTTTGCAAAACGTTTTGCTTTCTCTCTGCTGGTCACTATTGCTTATATAAAGCAAGTACAGTACTGAATGATGTTGCAAGCACTCAGTTCGGCAATACTATCGATTTAAGACGAAGTTAAGATTTCGATTTTTTATTCAAACTTTTCTGAAAGTTTTTATACATATTGAAGACATCTTGATAATTTAGGTGAGTGTAAACTTGAGTAGTTTCAAGGCTTGAGTGGCCAAGCAGCTGTTGTATTGATCTTATGTCAATATTTTCCTGAAGCAAATGAGTAGCAAAACTATGGCGAAATGCATGTGGAGATAAAATTTCTGGTAAGTTTAAAAATCTTCTTATTTTTTGCAAACGATTAGCAACATAAGTTCTTCCCAATTTTTTTCCTCTTACCCCCACAAAAAGATGTCCCGCTTCGTCAAAGTGGGGACAAGCTTTTATATATTTTTGTATACACTTTTTTACTACTGGAAGAATAAATACCTGCCTTTGTTTATCTCCCTTACCTGTTACTATTAAACTTTCATTGCTAATATCACTAACCTTAAGATTCAGTGCTTCAGTGATTCTTAAGCCCGTACCATATAGCAGAACGACAATTGCAATTTCTCTTTTTACCACCCAAGGCTCGCCTAGATCAGGCAATTTCATTTCTTTCAATAGAGTTTCTATGTTAGATATTGAAAGTGCTTTAGGTAGAGTTCTTCTCTGAATTGGCCTTGATAAAGAAAATACCGCTTCATTATTTATTTCATAATTGTTTTTTATATATTTGAAAAAATTTCTGATTACTGACAATGCGCGAGTGTTAGATCTCGCATTTACACCTCTTGCATAACGAGAGGTAAACCAACTTCTCAGTTCAGGTATGCTTAATTTTTCTAAAGAGCCAACATTTACTTCTTCACCAATGTGAGTATTTAGGAAATTTATAAGATCTTTGAGGTCCCTCATGTATGACTCCAAAGTGTTTGGTGAGTAAGACCTGTTGTACTTTAGCCAATCATACCATTTTTCAATGATTGAACCGAGGTCCACAGTTACTTTTTAAAGAAAGCATCGATGCACGCATCCCTAAAGGCTTCATTTATATCAGGATGAGAGTGACAAATTCTGTATATATCCTCTGCTGCTGCACCATATGCCATTGCAACCGCTGCTTCATTGATTAGCGTATCAGCGTATGCTCCTATGATATGTACACCGAGTATTGTATCTGCTTTGCTACAAGTCAGAACTTTCACGAATCCCTCAGCATCGTCAGTGACTTTTGCTCTACCGTTTGCAGCAAATTGACATTTACCAACTTTATACTTTCGACCAGCACTTTTTAGTTCTTCTTCAGTTTTACCGATTGAAGAAACTGCAGGGTGGGTGTAAATGACTGACGGTATGATTTCATAATCAACGTGAGGCAATTGCCTTGCTAGTATCTCTGCAACTGCCACCCCTTCTTCCTCAGCTTTGTGAGCAAGCATTGCTCCACCAATCACATCACCAATAGCAAATATTCCTTTTACGTTGGTTTCATAACTATTGTTGACTTTAATAAAGCCACGACTGTCTTTTTCTATTTTTTCAAGACCCTCAGAGCATGGTTTGCGTCCTGCTGCCACCAATACCTTATCCGCCTCTATAGTATTTGTTTGATTATCTTTTACAGAGCAAACTTTCACACTCAAAGAGTTACTACTTTGTTTTATTCCCTCAACTTTAGTGCTAAGTAAAAATTTTATTCCTTGTTTTTGTAGACTAGAAAGTAGAGACTTACTTAATTCTCCATCCATTGCTGCAGCGATTCTGTCAAAAAATTCTACTACAGTGACTTCAGACCCTAGCCTCCTCCATACAGAAGACATTTCAAGCCCTATTGCCCCGGCTCCGATTACGACAAGTTTTTTTGGTACTTCAGTTAAAGACAATGCACCAGTTGATGAAATAATACTTTTCTCATCGATATTAATTCCTGGCAAAGAAATAACGTCAGAACCGGTTGCAATTACTATATTTTTTGTCTTCAGCACCTTACCTTCAACTGAAACTTCAAGGTTGCCTTGATCAAAAGAAGTAATTTTTCCAAGTCCATTGATCTTAGTAATTTTGTAAAGGTTAAACAGATATTCTATGCCTTTTCCAAGTTCCTGAACTCTAGCGTCTTTATAGCCTATCATTTCTCTCAAATCGAGACTTACATCCTTAACTTTTATGCCAAGTTTTGATAGATTATTTTTCGCACTAGCATACTGATAAGAGGAATGGAGTAATGCTTTTGATGGTATACACCCAACTCGCAAACACGTGCCACCAAAAATGCTATTTTTGTCTATACAAGCAACTTTGAGTCCAAGTTTTGCAGCAGCAATAGCGCATTTGTAACCACCTGGACCACCACCTATAATAATCAAATCATAATCAGTCATAAAAAACAAACCTATTTTCTAAAGAATAAACACCATTTCCTTCAGTCGTTATATACATCTTACCATGGGTAAATACTGGAGCATGAAACACATTACCGGGTATTTTAATTACCCTTCCTGTACTTTCAGATCCAGGAAAAGCAAATATTGAACCTTTATTACTTGTTACCCAAAGCGTATGGGCATACATAATTGGAACAAACAATTGCACATTCTCTATAAAATCAGATGTCCAAACTGTTTTTCCACTTTGTATGTCGATGCCAATTACCTTATTATCTTTAGTCACCATGAAAATTCTTCCGCCTTCTTTTTGTTTCTCTGCAGGAATAAGAGGGCTATAATATGACTCAATGTTTGATATACTTTTTACTTGTAGTGGCCTTGACCATAAAATATTTCCTGAGTTTACGTCAATGCTATAAATATAAGAGTTGCTCGTAGCTATTAAGATATTATCGTGTACTCTAGGTGTAGTAGTTACATCTGTAAGCTGTGTGTCTAAAAGATTTGTAGCTAATTTTTGGCTCCATAGTTTTTTACCTTCTTCATTAAAAGCTATTAACTCGCCATTTGAAAATGGTGCCATTATTTTATCATTAGAGACTGCTGGTGAGATGGAATATAAACCTCGAACCTCATTTATACCATTTTGATAAGCCCAAATGGGGCTGCCATCTTTTATATCAAATACATGTAGATAGTTATCAATAGTCAATACTACCAACTTATTGTTTATTACTATTGCTTTCCCTCTTGCCGGAGCTCTTAATTCTTTTTCCCATTGAATCTCCCCTGTTTTCGCATCTATTGTGTGTAGAATGTTATCCACTACAAAGAAAACATTTTCTTTGTAGCTCGATAAACTCATATTACCAATTTTTTTCCTACTTGAGAGGTATAATTTCCAATTTATAACTCTTGGGTTATCGATATCAAAGGAATATAAGGTACCGTGCTTGTCTGGTAAAATAACGCTATTTTCTGTAAGTATTGGAGCTACATATCCTTGAGATAATTTTTTATCTACTAAACTTATTCGTTCGCTTGCCATTGTATAGTTACTATACAATAACATTATCATGACAATTATTATTTTCATTATTTAGTGAAAACAAGATTCATTAATATACATACTAGAAACGTAAATCACAACGAAAATGTTCTTAATTGTGGATCAAAAGCATTAACGTAATGTCATGCCATTATGTAAAGATTCTCTTACTGTAATAATTTTTATCAAGTATTGATTAAAACACATTTCGATAGCCCAGACTAACGCTGTCAGTAATATTACCATAATATGAAATGGAAATGGACGCAGCATTTTCACGATGAAAGATATTGTTGTAATGTCATTCATTTAAACTATGCATATCAATTTGAAAAATGTACATTGTCTTATGCTATAGTACCTAAAAGTAAATGCTCAACATACAAAATAACGCTTCACTTTGCAGGCAATGGATATTCTTGGCAGTACTTGCTCTTGCTTGTTCTGGACTGCTGTCAATAATTGTTATTTTTCTACGATTGCCTTTTATTTCTTCTCTCATTCCTTCTGCACAATATATCTTTGATAATGCACTGGTGATACACGTAAATTTGTCAATTTTGGTATGGATGTGCTCTATAATATCTCTGCTCTTCATCATAAACTTAAAAAACACCAATCATTGGTTTAACTTCTCATGGATTCTCTCAATCCTTTCCATGCTGCTAATGTTTATATCTGCATTTGTTCCAAATACTGAAGTTATCAAAAGTAACTATATACCTGTATTACAAAACAAATTATTTTTACTTGGACTCAGTCTTTTCATTACCAGCATATTGATAAATACAGCTCTAGCCTACATATCAAATAAACAAGACTCATATCTTTCAATCGGACAAATTGGCCTGGTCATTATACTTGTGTCATCATTTCTTTGTGTTGTTTTAGCACATAAAAATATGCCTCCAGGTCTATATCACTCAGACAAGAATTTATTTTATGAATATCTCTTTTGGGGAGGCGGACATTTACTGCAGTTTGCCTTTGCTCAAGCAATGTTTTTAGTTTATTTGATCATACTGAATGCTCGCTATATTAGTCTAAATAAAATTACCATTTTACCACTATTTATAAACACAGTTTTGACCGTAGGTGCGCCGTTTATATACTTTATTTATTCGGCGGATAGTGCTGAATTGATACAGTTTTTTACCTGGCATATGAGAATTGCTGGAGCAGTTCTGCCGTGCTTTTTAACAATATTAGTATATTGCAACATAAAAACTCTGCTCAATGATAAGGGCAATTATCTTCTCCACTCGTTTGTATTGTTCATTTATGGAGGTGTGCTTGGAGTGCTAACTATTGAAGGAAATGTCACTATCCCTGCGCATTATCACGGTTCTGTGGTTGGTATTACTATAGCTTTTATGAATTTTGTCTACTGGCTGTTACCAAAATTGGGCTGTAAAGAAATAAAAAGCTCCATAGTAAGATTACAGATTTATGCATATAGCTTGGGACATTTTCTCCACATTACTGGACTTGTTTGGCTTGGTGGATATGGTGCATTAAGAAAAGTTGCAGATCTGCCAAGTATTTCATCAATGTTGGCACGTGCTTGTTTTATTACGGGTGGAGCTATATCAGTTATTGGTGGAATGTTATTCGTAATAATTGTGATTTTACATCTTCTTAAAGGCAAGGCTCGTACCAACTAACCCACAGAAACAAAACTAAAAATTTTAGTGTAAAATTACTATATTTACTTTGTACTATGGCTCAAACAACCTGCTTCAAATTTGGAAAGGCAGTGAAATGAAAAAAACTATATCAAGCTAGACTGAATTCTTATTTGCTACTCCTTGTGGTTCTTGTGTTCCATTTACTTGAGAGCTAGGTTTCATTATTAAACCACCAGCTAAGAATGCAGATACTGTTGCTATAACAACGATTAACCACATGTCCAATTTAGTTGTATGTTCAAGTGTAATATACACTACTAACCCAACAGCAAGACCAGTACTAGCAGTAGCGATGTATGTTGCTTTTTCTTTTAGTTGTTTATTTGCTTCATTTTTGACTTCTAATATTTTCTTTTCTTGCTGTGAATGCTGGATTTGAGTATTTAGTTTATTTTTTTCAGCTTTTAATTCTATATTTTCGTTCTGAGCTGTCTTCCTTGCATATTCTAAGGATCTATTTAACCGTTCAGCTCTATCCTTTTTAGTTTGTAAGTCTTTATTTTCCGCCTTTAGTTGCTCAAGCTTACCTATTTTTTGTTTCAGTTCATTCGACATTTCACTTTTTAGTCCATTTTTTATTTTGCTTTTTAATATAGCTATTGCCTCTTTCGGGCTTTTTTTAACTTCTAGTTCCAACACGTCCTCAAGCAATTCTGCTAGTTTTATTTTTTCGTTGGAGGGCAGATAGTATGGATCATATAGAGCATTAACAAGATCTTGTAAATCAGAAAATTTAAAATCAGGCATAATAAACCTCAATACTAAAAATTTATCGTGTAATACATAAAAAACTAAAATCAAGAAATTTTGTATTATAAACTCAACAACCATCACCTACAAGGTGAAGGGTTAAATTTTAATCAATTTGAAATTGATCATTGTCATGAAGTGGCTCGCCTTCCTGGATAGATATGTACTCTTGTATAACCTCGTCTGTCAGAACTTACGGCTCAATATCCACGTGCCCAAAGGTGCCTGCCCCAAAATTGCTTACTTAGACTTGCAAAATCTTGCATCAGCAACCTTGAACTTGTTCCTTTCAAAAGTTGTACAATTTTACTAACACTTTGCTGTGGTTTATATGATATAAACATATGAATATGATCTACTGCAACTTTGCCTGAGATAATTTGGATCTCATTTTCCATAGTAACCTGCCTTAACAGCTCCCTAACTCTAACAGCAATTTGGCCTATTAGCACCCTTTTGCGATATCATACCAAGTGTACTTTCATATCGTACTTAGAGTGTGCATTATACCCATAACGTCGCATACGCGACTATTGTAACTTGCCCTTCGCCTCAAGGCGGGACAATCCCCGAAGGGGGACACTAAAATGTCAGACATTAAAATTGCTGTATTTGCTCAATTGTGCTAACTTAAAGCTTAAAACTGAAAAATATTTATGTTAGAAGAAAAGTACAGCTTTAGAGAAATTGAAAATAAATACAACATATTATGGGAAGGAAGTAAAGTTTATAAATGGAATGGTGAAGAGAATAACACTTTTACTATAGACACTCCTCCACCAACTATATCAGGAAAGTTGCACATCGGTCACATATTTAGCTATTGCCATACGGATTTTATTGCAAGGTTCCAACGTATGCTGGGGAAAGATGTGTTTTATCCAATTGGTTTTGATGATAATGGCCTTCCGACTGAAAGGTTAGTTGAGCAAACCTATAAAGTTAGTGCAAAAGAAGTTGGCAGAGAAAAATTTATAGAGATGTGCCATGAAGTTATTGAGAAGTCAAAGCAAGAATTCAAGGAGTTATTTAAATCGGTCGGCATTAGTTATGATTGGAGTTTGGAATATCACACGATCAGCAAGGAAGCTGTGGCACTTTCTCAAACGTCGTTTGTTGATCTATATAACAAAGGGTATATATATAGGAAAATGCAACCTATTCTTTGGGACCCAGTTGATAAAACCGCAATTGCGCAAGCGGAAATAGAGGATAAAGTCTTTGAGTCATCTTTGAACACGATAGTTTTTTCCACTGAAAAAAATGAGCAGATTCATATTGCAACTACGCGACCTGAGTTACTTCCTGCATGTGTTGCAGTTTTTTGTCATCCAGAAGATGCACGATATGCCCATCTGATTGGAAAAATAGCCGTAGTGCCAATTACAGAGGCAAAAGTTCCAATAATAGCTGATGATAAGGTCAAAATAGATAAAGGCACTGGGCTTGTTATGTGCTGTACATTCGGTGATGAGCTCGACATATATTGGCAGCAAAAGCATAATCTGCCGGTGACAATTATAATTGATCAGGATGGAAGGATAAACCTGCATGCAGTGTGTGATCAAAAATGGATCCCAGTGTCACGCACTGGGATGACAGGGGAGAAAGATGCCCAGTATCAAGCTACTCAGGTGACAGAGGAGACACATGCCGGTGTCATCCGAGTAGCTGACACTGGGATCCATGGACTAAAAGTTAAAGAAGCAAGAAAGAGGATCATTGAAATCCTCAGTGGAAAAGGACTTTTAATAGAAAGCACTAGCATTTCTCATTCTGTTAAATGTGCTGAAAGATCTGGTGCGCCGCTTGAAATATTACCTACTTATCAATGGTTTGTCAAGACTTTAGAGCAAAAAACTCAAGTATTAGATAAAGTGAGTAAATGTAATTGGCATCCAGAATCTATGCGTAAACGTATGGAGGTGTGGATAGAAGGGCTAAGTTGGGATTGGTGCATCTCAAGACAGCGTTATTTTGGTGTACCATTTCCAGTTTGGTATTCAAAACGTAAGGGAGAAGAAGGCAAAATCATTCTAGCTGAAGTAAAGGATTTACCTGTAGATCCACTCAAAGATTTGCCGAAAGGGTATATTAAAGAAGAAGTTACTCCAGATCAAGATGTGATGGATACTTGGGCAACAAGTGCGATCACTCCTCAATTAAGTGCACTGGCAGTAAACAGTGAGCTCGGTTTACCAAGCCATCGGTATGATAAGATATTTCCTGCAGATCTGCGCAGCCAAAGCCATGAGATAATAAGAACTTGGGCTTTTTATACGATTTTGAAGGCACATTATCATGCAGATTCACTGCCGTGGAAAAATATCATGATTAGTGGTTGGTGTTTGGCTGATGATAAAAAAAAGATGAGTAAATCAAAAGGTAATATCATCACTCCTCATGTAATGCTTGAAACCTATGGAGCTGACGTAGTACGCTATTGGGCAGCAAACTCAAGACTTGGAGTTGACACAGTCTACTCTGAAAATATCTTCAAAATTGGCAAACGACTTGTTACGAAACTTTGGAATGCTAGCAAATTTGTTTCCATGTTTATGGAAAAACATCAAGCATTGAGCATAAATTCCATCAGTGAGACGATGGATAAGTGGATATTGTCCAAATTATATAAAGTGATAGAAAAAACGACGAACAACCTATTACAGTTTGAATACTGCGAAGCTTTGAGCGCAATAGAAGAATTTTTTTGGAAAGATTTTTGTGATAATTACTTAGAGTTAGTTAAAAAACGTGCATATGGAGATGCATTGGACAGCGAGGCAAACATGAGTGCGAAACAGAGTTTGGCATATGTACTCAATATTATTTTGCGGTTATTTGCACCATTTTTGCCATACATTACAGAGGAAATATATCATCAGTTGTATAGTTATAACTCCGTTCACAATAAAAGTAATTGGCCTAACAAGGAAGAACTTACCTATGATAAGTATTCTGAGGAAATGGGAGATAATTTCGTGCAGATATTAAACCTTGTGAGAAAAATAAAAGCAGATAATAACGTATCAGTTAAGCATCTTATACAAAAGTTGATGATAAAAGCGAGTGTAAAAGAGGATGAGTTAAATTATTCTGCTCAGCATGATTTGCAGTCAGTTTGCAATGCTGAAGTGATAGAATGGGTTGAGAGTACAGAAGCAGAGCTTATAACTGAGAATGGAAAATTTACTGTAAGTTTATTGATTGATGTAACTTAGCATTCGTATTACTATACTAATTATTTAGTTGTGAGGTAATAATGATTGGTAATTCATATAATAATAAAATTGAAGAGCAAAAAGATGATTATCATGACTTCATTCAAAGGTTTTTGTTTTTGCTCGGTAAGATAAAAGAAAAGAATAAATCAATTCACACTGCTGTAGCTAGTTTTCACATATTATCTTTTTTAATAAAATACAATGCCAATTTTAATGAAGATGAAGTGTATAAAGCCGTTATCCAAGATTTCAATAATGTAAAGGAGGCGAGACTAGAGCTTCAAGATAAGGCTAAAAAAGTATTGAATGGGTATATTGAAAGTGGTGTTGAAACAGTGTCAATATATGGTAGTTGTGCAGAAGTTAAATTGGGAGCTAATAAAAACAAATTCAAAGTCAGTGAGTTTTTGAATAGTAATTTCTGTCAAGATAATGGAATTTCAGGATTTTCAACTCTGCATAGCAATGGAAAAAATGGAATGCACGGTTTTGTTTCTGAAGAAGGAATAAGGCACTATGTTGTAACTGATGGTGCATACGAAATGACTCTGAATTGGTGTGATGAGTACGGAAAAAAGTGCACTATTATAATTAATATTGATGCTAATGGTATAGAACTTATCGAGCGTAATCGTGTTACTGATGATCAATTGAAAGCAAATAAAGATGTAAAAATAGGTAACTTATTCTTGTATCAAATAAAATTTAGAAATAAGGAGAAAGGCAATCATAAATCATCTGAGATTGTGATAGAAAATAGTAATAGAAATATTAACATTCAAACAACTCAAGAAATTGAGCTTGGCAGCAAAGAAGCTCAAATAGGCAGTACTAAAATGCAAGACAAAATTGCACAAGTTGTAGATGACAGCTTAAACGAAAGAATTAATAAATTGGAAAAAGAAAATACAAGATTAACTGGAAATAATCAAACTATATTAGAACAATTACAGCAAAAAATGAAAGAGGTGGAGGAATTAAATGGAAAGGTAAGGGAAAAAGATGAAGTTTTGGCTGAAGTAACACAAAAACTCAAGCAGCTAAGTGATTCGGTAGAGAGTGAATTTGAAAGGAGAAAAGTAGAGAAGGAAAAGTTAGAGGAGAAGTTAAGGAAAGCGCAAAAAGAGATACAAAAGTTAAGTAAAGAAAAAGCTGAATTAGTGCAAGAAAAGCAAGATTTAGAAGAATTTGCTGAAGGTCTAGATGTTGAAGTACAAAGACTAAAGGATCAAATAAGGCAATTAGAGTACAGTGTGGCTGTAGCAGTGAATGAAAATAAAAGATTAAAACAAAAATTGAATGATACTCAAAAAGAGTTGGATGGTAAGTATGGTGAAATCCAGAGATTAGAAAGTCAATCACACGAATTAGAAACTCAACCACTATCGGCTGAGAGCCGAAAGGTTGGATATAGCGCTGGAAGCGCGGTGAGAAGCTAAAGCTACTCCAATCTTATACTAGATATAGAATGAGGCTGATGTGCATCTGTATGTTTATTGATGTACTCATTAATGACTTCATCTGTGATATGTCCGCTGGTAGCACTAAAGTATCCTCTTCCCCAAAAACGCTTTCCCCAGTACATTTTATTTAGCTCTGGAAATTCTTGTTGAACTTTGCGTGAAGACCTGCCTTTGGCTCTTTGAACAAAATCACTCACAGCTATATGAGGAGGTATTACTACGAATAAATGTAAATGATCTGATGATATTACTCCGTTTTCTATCTTAATCCCCATTTCTTCAGATACTTCTGCTATGATTGTTCGTATTCTCTCCTTCATAGCCTTAGTTAATACTCTGTACCGATATTTTGTAATCCAGACTATATGGTACCTATGATAAAATACAGTGTGTTTTCCTTTGTCATATTCCGTCATAACTATACTTTATAAAGTACAGTTATGACATTGACAAACTAAAGTTTCTCCACCTAGAAGGTGGAGGCTTGTACCATCTTATGGAAAGTCAAAAAATAACAGAATTGGAAATATACTTAGAAGAGAAAAAGAAAAAAATAGCAGAGTTAGAGGTGCTGTTGGAAGAAGAAAAGGGGGAAGTTTTTAGTTTAGAATCTAGATTATGTAATTCAGAAGAAGAAAAAAGACGATTACAAGAAAAGTTAAATGAAAAAACTCAAGAAGAGATTAATCTAGAAGAACTATGTAAGAAATTGGAAGAGAAAGAAGCTGAGTATCTCAATAGGATCAAAGAATTAGAAAGAAATCTTGATCAAGGAAGAAAAGAATTTGAAAAATTGCGAAGTGATCTAGAAGAAGAAGATCAAAATTGTTCTGAAGAGTACGAAAAGTTACTATCTGAGAAAATTACTATGAAAAGGGGAATTTCACGTTTAGATGATCAATCTTCATTATCTCATCAAAATTATGTCAGCTTTGTAAAGGATTGTACGGGTTTGATAACAGAGATGGTAAGTTTGTTTCAAGAGAGTATAGGAGAAAAAGACAATGTGACTATGCCAAGGAGTACTATGCTAGAGATTTGCGGAAGATTTGATGAATTGATTAAGCATTGTGTAGAAAGTGATCAAGAAATACAAAAGATGCTTGAAGAAGTATTTGAACAAATTAATGATAGCCCTGCTTCTTCAAATATGAGTAATGGGGATTTATCAGCACTACCAAATAAAGAGCTGAATGAAGCTTCATATTCAGAAGATTTTGGATATTCTAGTAGATGTTCTACTCCTAGATGTTCTACTCCTGTCTGATGCCACCTTGCATTTTGAGTTTAGTTAGAATATCAACTAAAGTTTATCACTGGTACAATTGTGATAAGTGTTCTCCTCTACAGGTAAGATAATTTTAATCAATATATACAAGACTGCTGAAGTTTTGTATATGGGTGATGAGCAATTTACTTAATAAATATAATACATTTTATTTTATAGCTAGTTCTCTGGCTACTCTCACGTTACTTACATCTTTAGCGCTTATTAATGTACCTAGTTCTTTAATTCTCGCTTTAGCTGTATTATCTGTTTTGGCTTTTATGATTTTGTATAAAATAATTATTGACACTAGTAAAGTGGAGAAGAAATTTGCTCACAAAGAGCGTGAGTTGACTCAAGAAAAGCACAATTTATACGAGGAAGAAAGAAAATTTGGTCAAAAAATAGAAGCTGAGAGGAAATCTTTTCTTAAAGAAAAAAAATCTTTGGAGGAGAAATTAGAAGCAAAAATGATCCATATAATTGGAATAACAGACGAATTAGAAAAAGTAACGAAGGAGAAAGATGAGCTTGCTGCACAAGAAAAAGAACTACTCCATAAAATCTCATATTTGTGTAAACAGTTACAGGAAAAAGAAGCTAATCTAACTGAGAGGAAAAAACTTATAATCGAATTGAAAAGAAAAATAGACAATGATAAATATGAGGAATTATATAAGGAAGTAGAGAAATTATCTAAAGAAAAAGAGGAGTTATCTAAGGAAATAGACAAATTACGTAAAGAGAAACATATACTATATATGAAAAAAGAAGAATTACATAAAAGAAGAACTTTGTGTGAAATTAGATGAATTACAATGTAAATTTAAAGAAATTGATCAGAAAAATAAAAACTTATCTCAAGAGTTAAAAAGGAAATTTGAAGAGCTAGATAAAGCAGACGGTTTAATTAAAAATCAATCTTTTGAGTTAGACAGAATAAGACAAGATTGTAATAACGAAGTGAAAAATTTAAGAAATTCACTTTTAGAGCGAGACAGTCAAATAAAACAACTTCAATATGTGATAGATAAGATAGAAGAATCGATAAGAGAAAATGAAACAATTAAAGATTATAGCAAAAAAATAATATTAGGGGAGACTCAGAAAATAAAATTTATATTAGGGCAGCTTGTGCAATTCAAGCCAATGAAAGGTTCCAAAACATCGGAGGAAACGTCTGATTCTTTACAGGAAGATCTTGGATATGCCAGTCGTTCACCCACTCCGACCAGATTATCGTGTTTAGTGTCTGTACAAAGCATTGCAAGTGGACCAATCCCTGAATATGGATTGTAAAATGCAACAATTACTCTTATTATAAAAAAAATTATACAAGATAATGAACCCAATAATATGCGCACTGGATACACAAGATTTGAATGAAGCCATATCTTGGGCTAATGTTCTGCGTGATAAGGTTGGCATGCTAAAACTTGGGTTAGAATTTTTTGCTGCACATGGTCCTTCTGGAGTGAGAGAAGTTGCAAAATGCAATGTACCAATTTTTTTAGATCTAAAATTGTATGATATTCCAAACACTGTAGCTAGAACAGTTGAAGCAATAAAAGCTCTAGATGTTGAAATGCTAACATTGCATATCAGTGGTGGAACAAAAATGCTTAAAGAAGCACTAAGTATAGTGCAAGGAAAGAAAATAAAGCTAATTGGAGTAACAGTACTAACTAGTATGGGCAATGAAGATCTGAGTGAACTCGGAGTAGCAAGGGAAGCAAAATCACAGGTAATTTTGCTAGCAAAGCTTGCAAAAAAGATTGGACTACATGGAGTAGTTTGCTCTGCACTAGAAGCTCAAGAAGTGCGCCAAGAATGTGGTAAAGACTTTAAAATTATTACTCCAGGAATCCGTATGAATCGAGGTCATGATGATCAAAAAAGGACAGCAACACCAAAAGAAGCAATAAATTCAGGAGCTGATTATATCGTAATTGGCAGACCAATTACAAAAAGCGGCAATCCCGCAAGTAGTGCAGAATTAATATTGAAATCCCTTACTGATTGAAGCAGGAGAGCGGCAAGGTAGATAAGGTACCATAGAATAAAAGCAACAAACGGTATGTATCCGTTCAGCAGGGTGGCAAAACAAGGTAGACGAGAAAAGATAACTAAATGGGTGTCATCCTAGACACGCAAAGCTACTTGTTTCAAAAACAGTATGTTAAACTAATTTTGCCTCGAACACAAAGGCAGTGCTTGACACTGTTTACTATGCAAATTGCCACAATGTTCGTACAGCTGTGACTGAAATGATAAAAAGAGGATAATTAAAGGATACCATTTATTGTTTTGGCAAATTTGTACAGCTACGTACTTTATTTGCACATTCTTCTGAACAGATACGCAGCGAAAAAAAATGCTTGACACAAAAAAATGGATGCTGTATAGTGCTAACAATTAAGTATAATATTTACCGTGGTGTAATACTACACTGCTTTTTTTACTTCAACAAGTAATCAGTATCATTTTTCTCTCGTTACCAAGCGCCTTACGTTTATTTGTATCTACCATGAAGCCAATGCTGGAATCCAGAAAAAAGACCGGTGAATGGCAGTATACATATACAGTTGTATGAACGTTGTTTACCATGAGGGCGCCTCCCAGCACTGGGATCCATATTGTAAACAAGCGTTTGAGTTATACTAAGCTGCCATTCACCGGTCTTTTTTCTGAATGCAGTTTGCATAACAACGAAAAGGTACTGAGATTAAAGATTACCTTCAAATTACAATACTATTCTAATTTTATTTTTAAAGGAGGCTATTATGTCACTTACTGATATCGCTCACCGTGTTAATGAACTCGCTTCATCATGGGAGCAATTTAAATTAATAAATGATCGCAAACTAAAAGAAATCGAAAGCAAAGGACCTGAGCAGCTATGCAAGATAAATAGTAATATTGATAATTGCAAAGAGCGCTTAGATTTTATTGAAACTTCAGCTCAACGTCCAGAAATTAGCACAGATTTTAACATGGGTGATAAATATTTTTCTGATTATATCCGCAAAGGAATGGAAAGTAGGTTATCACATAAAACCCTAAGTGGAGATGACAATGATATTGGAGGGTATTTAGTTACTCCTCACATTGTAAAACGGATAAACAAGCGTATAGCTGATTCATCTCCAATGCGGCAAATATGTTCTAGTCAAAGAATCTCTACTGAAACATTGGATTATATTATAGAAGATTGTGACCGTGCTGGTGCAGGTTGGAGTGGTGAAGTCGTAGAGGACGAAGATGGTGGCTATAAATCCAAGTATGATTTTGCACAAGACACAAGTACACCTAAAATTCAAAAGATTTCCATCACAACTTATGAGCTCTATGCTCAGCCGCAAATATCACAAAAATTGCTCGATGATGCATTTGTCAATGTTGAAAATTGGCTTGTAGAAAAGGTTGCCGAAACTTTCAGTAAGAAGGAGAATGAAGCCTTTATTAAAGGTGATGGCACTTTTCAACCTAAAGGAATTTTAACTTACGAAAATGGAAATGGTCATAATAAGATAGAGCAAATTAAAGCTGATAAGCTAGACAGCGACGCCATAATGATATTGTACTACTCTCTAAATGAACATTACTCTAAAAATGCATCATTTTTGATGAACAGGAGTACGTTAAAGGACGTTAGGCTACTAAAATCTGAAACAGGTCAGTATCTTTGGCAGCCGAGTTTATCGCTTGAAACTCCAGATACTTTAATGGGAATACCAGTATATCAATCTACTGATATGCCAACCACAGTCATTGCAGTAGCAGATTTTAAGCAAGCTTATAAGATCGTGGATAACAGAGGAATGAAAATATTGAGAGACCCTTATACAAACAAACCTTATGTTAGATTTTTTGTCACTAAGCGCGTTGGTGGAGAAGTTGTAAACACCAGTGCTATTAAATTGTTGAAAATTGCGAGCAAGTACTAAAATTTTTATGAAATAATTGACATATTATACTTTTTATGTAATAATTAAATTATTATTAATTCAAGGAGTAAAATATGTTCAAAAAAATAAAAAACTTTTTTCAGTCGATTGCAGGAAGAATTGCATCAGTCTGGAACAGCATTAAAAACTTGTGGTCTGGTAATAAGGTAAACCGAGTAATTGATCCTAATAAAAAGATAATGTTAACTGTTAAAAAATTGGACAACGGTAAAGTAGTATTGGCTATACCGCAAGATATTGACTTAACACTTCCAAACAATAAAGATGGATATGGTAATGTAATTGATAATGAATTTCGTTCAGATTTTAATGATGAATCATTGTATATTACAGGTCGTTACGACTCGAAAACGATAATGGAAAATGGTGACATATGTTTACTTATAAATTCAGTTGGTACCCTAGATGGCAAAGAAGTTTATGGTGATAATGAACCAGAAAAAATGAAAAAGCTTTTATTAAGTTCAAAAATTACTGATCCAAAAGTAAAACAACATGCTACTGATACTAGTCAATCTCTTAATGCACAGTCACTATAGCAAACTGTTAAAAAGAGCACCTCCTTTGGTGCTCTTTTTTTCTTTATAAGTTTTCTCCATAGGAGAAAATTGACAAATTAAACTTTATATATAATAATTAAATTATTAATTTAAGGAGTAAAGTATGTGGGAAAGTATAAAAAACTTTTTTAAGTGGATTGCTGATCGTAGAGGAATTTCATGGATTGCAAGAAAAATTTCATCAGGTTGGAATTGGTTATTTAGCAGTAAAGCAAATACTGCTCAAGAAAATATATCACCAAAGAGACCTTCAGATGAGAATGTAAATAAAAGTCCAACTGTTAGCACCCCTATGCAAAATGAGACTGAAGAACCTGTATCTAAAACAGGTACAAACGTCGAGCTAATAAAAAATTTTCCAGAAAAATCAGAACAACCAAGAAGGCACGTAAATCCTAATAAACCTAATGTTATTCAACAAAGCACAAAGCCAGGGAGTTATTTTGAATTTATCGATAACAAATTACTATTTGTTATAACAAACGAGAATTATAAACTTCTTGAAGAAAAATGTAAAAATGAAGACAAAAATGGTAAAGTTATACCTGGAGAATTTCGTATATTTGTAGAGTGTGAAAGTAACAAGTTTTGTATTACTGGCCCTTATAGTTCATGTCAAGATGTAGATGATGGAAAGAAATCTGTATCCATAACTTCAGTGAAGAAACAGCATGACAAGGGAACTATTTCAAAAGACCCATCAGAAATGATGTATAAAGTAGGCTTGGATGAGAACAAAAATCTTGCTGAAATAACTAGAATGTCTATAAATCCATTGAAAACTACAACACCTAATCTTAATGCTACTACGATACAACGAACAGTTAACAATGATTCTGAAACAACAACCACTGATCAGCAAAGGGCATTGAGCCAAGAAGTTGTTGCTAATGAGCCTAAAGGAGTAGTTTATATTGAACTTGATCAAAATAATGACTTATTTTTAAATTTGGAAAAGGGTATAAAAGTTGAGGATTATAAATATAGTTTAAACCGGGACAAAATTTTTGTTCAGCTTCTTGTATATCTAAGGTGTGGTAAAGGAGAATATCGCATTACTGGTATTTGTAATCCCCATGGCCCTTCTGAATATGTAAGTGTAAAATCAGTACTAAAGAAGAAAGAAGATGGTAATTATATCGATGACGATAAAATATTAGTTCAAGGCAATATTGAGCATGTGAAAAAAATGTTAGGATTGGAAAATGGTGTAACAAAGGTTAAAGTAGATAGTATATCTAATGAACCATTTGGAGTGAAAATACCTACTACTACGTCACAACAAATGGTTAACAATAAGGAAGTGACTACTGAATCAGAGGAGTTTTATGATGAAGAAGTTACACAACCAAGTCCAACAATTGGAGTACCATCAATAAAGAGACATTATGTCACTAATCCAAGTGTAGATTGAAACGGTTATTGTTAAAACAAACCCTTCACAAAAGAGCACCTCCTTTGGTGCTCTTTTTTTCTTTATAAGTTTTCTCCATAGGAGAAAATTGACAAATTAAACTTTATATATAATAATTAAATTATTAATTTAAGGAGTAAAGTATGTGGGAAAGTATAAAAAACTTTTTTAAGTGGATTGCTGATCGTAGAGGAATCTCATGGATTACAAAAAAAGTTTCATCAGGTTGGAATTGGTTATTTAGCAGTAAAGCAAATGCTGCTCAAAAAAATATATCACCAAAGAGACCTTCAGATGAGAATGTAAATAAAAGTCCAACTGTTAGCACCCCTATGCAAAATGAGACTGAAGAATCTGTATCTAAAACAGATATAAACGTCGAGCCAGCAGAAAATTTTCCAGAAAAATCAAATGATGAGCCTAAAGGAGTAGGTTATATTGAACTTAATAAAGATAATCGCTTATTGTTAAATTTAGAAAAGAGTATAAAATTGAAGGATTATAAATATACTTTAATCCAGGACAAATTTTCTCCTCAGCTTCTTGTATATCTAAGGTGTGATAAAGGAGAATATCTCATTACTGGTGTTGGTAATAATTACCATGGCGTTTCTGAATATGTAATTGTAAAATCAGTACTAAAGAAGAAAGAAGATGGTAATTATATCGATGACGATAAAATATTAGTGCAAGACAATATTGAGCATGTGAAAGAAATGTTAGGATTGAAAGATGATGTAACAGAGATTAAAGTAGATAGTATATCTAATCAGCCGTTTGAAGGTACAGCGTTGGAGCAGCATAATCTTAATCCTACTACGTCACAACAAACGGTTAACAATAAGGAAGTGACTACTAAATCAGAGGAGTTTTATGATGAAGAAGTTACACAACCAAGTCTAACAATTGGAGTACCATCAACAGAGAGACATTATGTCACTAATCCAAGTGTAGATTGAAACGGTTATTGTTAAAACAAACCCTTCACAAAAGAGCACCTCCTTTGGTGCTCTTTTTTTCTTTATACGTTCTCTATAGAAAAAGTTGACATACTATGCTTTTTATATAATAATATAAATTATTAATTTAAGGAGTAAAATATGTTTAAAAAAATAAAAAACTTTTTTAAGTGGATTGCTGATCACATAGGAATTTCATGGATTGCAAGAAAAATTTCATCAGGCTGTAAGCGGCTGTTTGGTGGTAAAAAAAGTGAAACAAGTGTTGCGAAACAAAGCATATCACAGCAAGGACAATCTTCAGGTAAAACTACTATTGAAGAAAAAAACAAGAGTTAATAAATGCTTTTACTGCATCTCTTTCTAAGTTTAGAGAAGATTTATCTGATCTTACTCTGAGGAAGTGACTACTGAATCAGAGGAGTTTTATGATGCAGAAGTTACATAACCAAGTTCAACAACTCGAGCACTAGCAACAGAAAGACATTGTGTCTCTAATCCGAGTATAGTAGGAAACGGTTATTATTAAACCAAATCCTTCACAAAAGAGCACCAAAGTTGGTGCTCTTTTTTTCTTTATAAGTTTTCTCCATAGGAGAAAATTGACTAATTACAATTTTTCGTATCAATTTTCAATAGATTCATCGATGTATAGCTATAGTTTTATCAGTGTAAGGCTAAATATGCTAAGCTTATAAAGATGACAAAGCTTCAAAAAAAGCCTAACATAGTGGAAAAAGCTTTATGAAAATCAAAGTTGGAGTAATAGGCTGCTTAGGCAGAATGGGTAAGAAAATACTCAATGAATTAATTACGAATACCAAAGTGGAAATAGCAGGTGCTGTTGCTCGCTTGGGCAGTGAGTATATAGGCTTAGATATTGGGCCTATTGTAGGCAATAATTGCAATTTAGGAATCAAAATTACAAGTTCTATTAGTGAGGTATTTGAATCGTCCGATGTTGTAATAGATTTTACAACTAAAGAATGTATGCTAGAATGCCTTAAGGCGGCCGTGAAATTTAAAAAACCGCTAGTTAGTGGCACAACTGGAATAGAAGGTCTAAATTTAAAAGAATATGCTGCTAAAGTTCCAATATTATGGTCAGCAAATATGAGTGTTGGAGTTAATGTGTTGCTGAAATTGGTAAAAGAAGCTGCCAAGCTTTTAGGTAATGAGTATGACGTTGAAATTTGGGAAATGCATCACAATTTAAAAAAGGATTCACCATCTGGAACAGCTATAGAGTTTGGTAAAGCAGTTGCTAACGCTGCAAAAGTGGATTTTGAGCTCAATCAATATTCACATAATAATTCAAATATAAGAGGGAAAGGAGGAATAGGCTTTGCAGTATCTCGTGGAGGTGGAGTAATAGGAGATCACAGTGTCATGTTTGTCAATTCCGATGAACGAGTAGAATTAAATCACAAGGCAATTGACCGCACAACGTTTGCTAGAGGGGCGGTTCAAGCAGCAATATGGTTGTGCGAGAATAAACAGGAAATACCAGGACTTTATTCAATGCAGGATTTAGTATGAGCGATAAATACGCTTTCGTTAAAAATTTAAATCTTTGGTATGGCTCTAAACAAGTTTTATTCGATATAAATTTGAATATTTGCAAAAAGAAAGTCACAACTTTTATCGGACCTTCTGGGTGCGGTAAATCGACATTTTTGCGTTGTTTCAATCGTATGAATGATTACGTACCTGGATGTAGAGCGACTGGTGAACTGGTAATCGATGGGCTGGGTAATATATATTCACGTGATATGGATGTTGTATTGCTCAGAGCAAAAGTTGGTATGGTATTTCAAAAACCCAATCCTTTTCCAAAGTCAATATATGATAATGTTGCTTATGGGCCTAAATTGCATGGCATGGTGAAAAATAAGCAAAAATTAGA
Source organism: Wolbachia endosymbiont (group B) of Horisme vitalbata (assembly GCF_964028625.1). Taxonomy (NCBI): domain Bacteria; kingdom Pseudomonadati; phylum Pseudomonadota; class Alphaproteobacteria; order Rickettsiales; family Anaplasmataceae; genus Wolbachia; species Wolbachia endosymbiont (group B) of Horisme vitalbata. Next base: position 439,203 of record NZ_OZ034797.1, on the reverse strand, counting down.
TGAAATAGTAGAAAGTAGTTTAACTAAGGTTGGTTTATGGGAAGAGTTGAAAGATAGATTGCAAGATAGTGCACTAAATTTATCTGGTGGCCAGCAACAAAGATTATGCATTGCTCGTGCAATTGCAGTAAAGCCAACTATTTTATTAATGGATGAACCATGCTCTGCTCTTGATCCAATGGCAACCAATGCAATCGAAAATCTTATACAAGAATTGAAATTGAGGTTCACCATAATTATGGTAACTCATTCGATGAAGCAAGCTAAAAAATTATCTGACAGCATAGTTTTCTTTTGCAATGGCAAGATTGTTGAATTCGGAAGTACTCAAGAAATCTTTGAAAATGCTCAGTCTCCTTTAACGAAGGAGTATATTCTGGATCATTAGCTTAATAGTTGATATTTTAATTTTTTCTATGTATAATTTTATCAAGTTTGTTGTAATAGGTGGTTAAAATGTTTAGTACAAGTGAAGCAACAAAAAAGTTGTTTAAAGCTATTGAATTTCAAAATGCTAGTGGTAAAAGAATAACACCTGAGGAAGCTTGGAATCATTTTCAACAAGCATTGAAAGAAGGAGCGAATGTTAACGCTTTTGAGGATGGGATGACACCTTTGATGTGCATTATTTCAGCTTTTGTTACTAGTAATAACGATGAACATCAATATTTAGAGCTTATGGCTAAGTTGCTTGTAGAACATAAAAAAATCGATTTAAATATTAAAAGCAAGCAAGCTGTTATTGAGAGAAAACCAAAGAAACATGATGGTTATCCAGTGTACGAATTTGAGGGGAGAGAAGTAGTAGATCAGGGTAGAGGGGGTTGTGTATATCTTGAAAATTCACAACCTGTTAATGAACGATTTATACCTCAAAATTATGCTCGTGCAGAGGAGGAAATTAAGACCGGCAAGAAGGAAAAAAATACAGCTCTACACATTGCTTGCAAGTTGGGAAATGTAGACATGATAAAAATATTACTTACACATCCAAATATCAAACCTAATATTCAAAACTATGAAAACAAAAGTCCAAGAGATTGTATTGCAGGACATGTCAAGAAAGCAATAGAACCAGAATTCCTAAAGATAGAAGCAGTCGCTCAAAAAAGGAAACAAACTAATTATGCTTGTGCTTTTTTGTTATCTGGAGTACTTGCTGTTGGTCTATGTTTCACAGTTTATAACCCAGTTCCGTTTGCTGCAGCTGCATTGCTGTTCTTTGCAATAGGGTGTGGTTGTCTGTATAGAGCAAATACAGTTCTTAACGATGTAAATTTCTCTCAGGTTGATTTCGAACATGCTAAGTGATTTATCTGTTCAGGTAAGGTATCATTCCAGCACTTGATGCTGGTTTTCATTTAATCTCATTGAATTTAGCATAAGCTTTGTAAATTTTTCTAGATCCCAGTGTCAGCTACTAGGATGACAGGAGTATGAAATGGGGCTACTTGACCATTTAGTTGTCTTTTCTCGTCTACCTTATTTTATCACTCTGCTGAACAGATACCTTTACTTTTTATGATTTCATTGGCAAGAATACGGCTTTCAAAATCGATACTTGTTATGTCGGATAGTGAGTTAATATCAGAGTACTTGTCAAAGTTTTCTATTGTTGATTTTACTACCTCTACTACTTCTAAAAAGCCGATTCGTGACTTCAAAAATTCGTTAACAGCTATCTCATTTGCAGCGTTCAAAACAATACTATTTGTATGTGGAGAAGAGGAATTTAACACTTCCATGCTTAGCTTTAGTGCAGGAAAACGTTTATGACCTGGTTCTTGAAAGGTCAATTTTCCTTGCTTTGTTAAATCTAATTTATGATTTAAAGTTGATCTTTCTGGCCAAGACAAAGCATATGCAATGGGAATTTCCATATCAGTTTCTGCAAGCACAGCAAAGCTGAATCCATCGTGATAAACGACAATTCCATGTACTATCGATTCAGGGTGCACTACTGCTTCAATTCTATTTGGACTAATATTAAACAAATGATGTGCTTCTATTATTTCTAGTGCTTTATTCATCATTGTTGCACTATCAACTGAGATTTTCTTTCCCATTTTCCAAGTAGGGTGACTTAGTGCCTGATTTACTGTAATATCTTTTAATTGTTCAAGGCTATAATTTAAAAATGGTCCACCAGAGGCAGTGAGTATAATCTTTTCTACACATTTATCATCATTTTGCAAAACTTGAAAAATTGCGTTGTGTTCAGAGTCGATGGGAATTATTTGTACGCTCCTTTCTTTAGCTTTTTTAAGTAGTAACTTACCACCGCAAACAATACTCTCTTTGTTTGCTAGAGCAATAACTTTAGTACCGCTTTCTATAACCTTTATAACTGGCTCAAGGCCTGCGATGCCAACTATTGCAATAACTGAGAGATCAACGGGTAGAGAAGCAACATTTGCTAGACCTGGAGCACCAACTTCTACTTTGACGTTTGTACCAAGTAGATCTTCTTTTAAATCTTTGTAGAACCTTTCATCAGAAATGGCAGCATATTTTGCATTAAGTAGATTTGCCTGTTGTGCTAGCAGAGCAAAGTTAGAATTGGCACTTAGTGCTTCCACCTGATATTCTTCCTTTCTCTTTAAGAGCAAATCTACAGTCTTTTTTCCAATGCTTCCTGTTGATCCTAAAACTGAAACTTTTTTCACTAATTACAATAAAATCTTCTTAGTTATTTAGTAACCAAGCTCATGATCATCACCAACAGATGGTGAAGGACCAGGTGAAAAAGATTGGCCATGATGATCACCTGCATCATGCATATCATGCAAACCATCGGCACTTTGAGCTATTTCATTGTTAGAGTGGGGATAATCATCCGGATGATGCCCCTCATCACCGTAGTCCATATCCATTCCTTCTGATGGCATATCTTCTCCACCACCACCTGAAAAATATTCAGCAAGACTTTCAAGAAATTTTATGCCAAACATATTACCTGATTTCCCAAATAACGTTACTAGACTGCTACCACTGACCAAACCTTCAAACACATTATTATAAGCAGCAATTGCTCCTTCATGAAAGTTGAACATCCACTTCATTCCATCCACAATTGTTGCAACAGAGTCACTATGACCAAGACCGAAACCACTTTTCTCACTAGCGGCTTCCTGGTGTTGCTGCTGTGCCTGCCATTCTGCAATATTTGGACCTTGTGCTTCACTCATAAACTTTTATTCTAAGCCTTAAGCTATTATTTTACCAAAAACACTGTAAAATATCAATTGTTTAAGAGAGGTTATCATAAAAATAGCTAACACTAAGCTATTTTTATGATTCTGATTACTCTATACCAAAACATCGATGATGTGCTGTGGTAACAAAGTGATGACTTGAGGTTTAAGATAGCTTCTATTTCTTCTTAGAAGACTGCTCCTCTCTCTTTCCTTTTTATTTTATTATCTTAATACTAACTTACTCATAAATTATTGACAAGTACTAATAATTTAATCATCATTAATATAATATTAATGATGAGGAAGAAAAATGCTTACTAATGATTTATCTAATAATAACATATCTACATCACCTCCGCCTCCGCCACCTCCTACTTTACCACCCGGAGGTTTAAAGAATTGGAAACTTCCACAGGATAATGGTAATAGTAAAAAACCTTCTAATGTGGCTACATCAGGAATTAGCAGTCGCACTGAACCAAAAAAAAGTCAATCTAAGAGTCCTGTTCAACAATCAACTTTAAATTTTGTAGAAAATCGACTATTTAAGCAAAAACAAGAAGAACTTAATGCGAATGGCGAAACTGCAGATGAAGGAAGCAATATTAGACAGAGTGAACCAAATAGAGGATTAACTCCCAAGCCTGTATCACCTAGAGTTTTGAGTCCTCAACAAGATAATGGTAATAGTAACAAACCTTCAGGAACTAACAATAGTACTCAATCAGAAAAAGGGCTATCTGAGAATCCTATTCAACTTGCAACAGAACAAAAAATCGATACTCCCATTTTGATTAATACTTTAGTTGGAATAAGTAAGACAGCTGCCTTAAAATATTCAATTGCTACTTTGTTGCTATGTATATCTAGTGTTACAGCTGGTATATATACATATCTTTCGATTTCAGTAACACTAAGTGATCCAGTACTTTTCACAGTTATTGCTTTTGTTTCTGCATCGGTTATGTTGAGCTTAGCTGCATATCTTATCAATTCACACCTTTCTGCAATAAACAGCGAGAAAGGAGTTGATCCTGGTAGAAAACAATCACAAGATTTACAGAAAGCAAAAGGACTTGAACACAGCAATACTCATACATCATCACCTCCAGTAGCGCTTGGAACATCCAGTGCACCGACACCACCTACTCTAAAGAATAATACTACTAATAAATCCATACCCTCAGGAGGTGGCAAGCAACAAGGAAGTGGAGATTTGATGGCTGATTTGAACAAAACGCTCAAAAGCCGAAGGAAAGCAATTGATGGAGAGGACGACGTACAACAGCAAAACAACGAAGTATGTCAAAATCAATCACAAGATAGTAGTTTACAGAAAGCAAAAGGACTTGAACATAGCAATACTCCTACACCATCATTTCCAGTAATGTCTGGAACACCCAGTGCACCGCCACCACCACCTCCTCCATTGCCACAAAATGCTGCACCACTACCACCTCCTCCTACAGCTTCCAAGTATACGGAGAAACTTAAGAATGGTGCACCGAAAAAGGCTAATGAATCTGAGCATGATCGTTCTGCTCTGATTGCACAGATAAAGCAGGGTGTTAAGTTGAAAAAAGTTGCCAATCAGCATGAAGTTGATAAAAAGCTAAGTAATAACGAAGGTACAAATTTGATAGAGAACGTAATTGAGAGAATTAAGAATTCTCCTATTCTAGAAGTAACTAAATCCTCAGGTAGCGAAAGTGATGACAAAGATGATGATCAAAATCGTATACCCGATAGTGAGTGGGAAGATTCAACACCTTCAACCCCGCAATCAGAAGATGAAAGAGGAAGCAAGAGTCCTGACAGTGGTCATGAATCTGATGATAATGAAAAATCTAAACCTACATCTCCGTTACATTCTGTGCCAAAAGCAGGTAAGCCACTGGTACCGCCTAAGACTGCTGGTTTACAAACGAAATCTGAAGCTTCTCCTGGAGCACAAGCAAATAATGTTGACCCAGTGAATAATGAGGTGCAAAAACCATCTTCTTTGGTTAGTCAAAAGATTAAAATTTTTGGTGAAAAAGCACACGCATGTCAACTTAAAAGTGTCGTAGATCGAGGTAAGAGAAAGTAGTACACTCTTCTTAAAATAAGTTTACCTACAGGCCTGATTGTATTAAGATTACTTAGTACAATCAGATTTATCAAATGCGTTTATCTCAATATTACCTGCCAACTTTAAAAGAAACCCCTGCTGGTGCTGAAATTATTTCTCATCAATATTTATTACGTGCAGGCTTAATCAAGCAGACAGCATCTGGAATTTATTCTTGGCTGCCGCTTGGCCTTTTGGTACTTAAAAATATTGAAAATATTATCAGAGATGAAATTGGTGCGATTGAAGTGTTAATGCCTTGTGTGCAGCCAGCAAGTCTTTGGCGAGAGTCAGGACGTTACGATGATTACGGCAAAGAAATGCTACGTATTAAAGATAGGCATGAAAGCGATATGCTTTTTGGTCCAACACATGAGGAGGTGGTAACTGATTTGATTAGAAATACGGTAAAAAGTTACAAAGATTTACCACTTTGTTTATATCAAATTCAGTGGAAGTTTCGTGACGAAGTAAGACCTCGTTATGGCGTTATGAGAGGTAGGGAATTTCTGATGAAGGATGCATACAGTTTTGATGTAGATTACGAAGGTGCACTGAATTCATATAATTTGATGTATAAAACTTACATAAAAATCTTCAAACGAATGGGGCTTACTCCAATTGGAGTTAGGGCAGATACAGGACCAATTGGAGGAAATTTAAGTCATGAATTTCATATATTGGCAAACACCGGTGAGAGCACTCTATATTATGACAATAAACTTTTTGAATTACTAGAAAGCGAAGATATTGAAAGCCTGAAGAGCATATATGCAGTTGCAGACGATATGCATGATCCTAAAATTTGTCCTATACCGCAAGAACAGTTAAATGTTAGTAAAGGTATTGAAATAGGGCATATTTTTTATTTTGGCGACAAATATTCAAAGCCTATGAAGGCAAGTGTTACTTCTCAAGATGGAAAAAATGTTAACATGCATATGGGTTCGTATGGTATTGGAGTTTCAAGGCTTGTTGGCGCAATAATAGAAGCTTTCCATGATGATAAAGGAATTATCTGGCCAGAGGCAGTAGCTCCTTTTAAAGTTGGTTTGATCAATTTACAAACAAAAGTAACGGAGGCTGCAGATAAAATATACAAAGCTTTGAAAAGCGATGAAGTGCTTTATGATGATACGGACGAAAGTGTAGGAGTGAAATTTGCCAGAATGGATCTGATAGGCTTGCCGTGGCAAATAATTATTGGAAAGAAAGCAGTAACTTCAAATATAGTTGAAGTAAAAAATAGGGCAACTGGAGAGGTAGAGGAAATACAAGTTGAAGAAGCAATAAATCGTTTTAGCGCAAAATGATATACGGTATTGGCACTGACATAGTATATATACCCAGAATATTGAGAATATCACAAAAATACGGGGAAAAATTTCTCAATAAAGTCTATACTAAGAAGGAGATAGAGATAAGCAAAAAATATAATAGCCAAGAAGTAAGAGCAAAATATTTTGCTAAACGCTTTGCTGCAAAGGAAGCTTTTGTTAAAGCGCTAGGCACTGGATTCAGCCAAGGAATTATAATGAAAGATATAGAAATATACAGTAATATCAGGGGAAAACCACATCTTGCTATCACAAAGGATTTCATCTCGAAAGACTACAAGATACACCTTTCTCTAAGTGATGATCAAGATTATGCTACTGCGTTTGTTGTAATTTGCGTTGAGTAGATATTGTTTAGTACATACGATTTCAAAAATTTTTTTGAAATTATACTTTGACCTACACAGATCGACCTTTCTGTGAATCCTGGTTTCTGCTTTCTTCAACTTGTTTTGCAAAAGACGTCTCTTGTGTATTCATATGTTGAAGTGGTTTAGCAATTTCGCGCACAACAGCAGCAACTGCAGTTAAAAACGCCTTGAACAATCCACCTAAAACTCCACCAACTGCTTCTCTACCGTACATACGAGCTTGCTTTTCATTGTCATCAGCAGTTTCCCCTGCCCTCCTTCGTGGATCCATTCTATGAGCAATAACTGAAAACAACACCCCCCTAATTGAAGACTTCACTCGTGCTTTTGCCTTCTGAACATCCCCATCACTTGCTACTTCATGTTTTTCCCTACTATTCATTAGCTCCTTTTGTTGTTGAAAACTTAAGATCTCTTCCATCAGTTGTTTCTTTCTCTTTTCCAGAACTCTTTTCTTGGACTCTGATTTATCGCGAGTGTGTTTTGTGGTTTCAAGTTCTACATCAATATCCTCAGATGCTGCTTGGCTATATAAGGTTTCTATGAGCCTATCTATACTTCGCTTTACTTGCATAGTCCTTTCGTAACTATCTAAATTATCAACTCCTTCATCAATTTGACTTAAAATATCCTCGAAAGGTTTTAAATACTCTTTAAATTGCTCTTCGAGCTGATTTTCATTCTTCAAATTCCTTTCTCTTCTGTCATCGCTATTCTCTTCAACATTATCATCACCTTCTTCGAAAAGATCCTCATCGTTCATAATTTTTTTTAATTTATTCCCACTTATTATTATTGTATATGAAAAAATTAAATTAACACTAATGAAAAGTGTTCACAACTTCAGCACTGGCTAAAACTACAGTGAAGCTGTCAAAAGTGGCAGGATCATAATATCTCTCATACAATTCAACCGAACACCTGAGTTTTATCTTCTCCTTAGCATTAAAACTAATCTCATAATCATTATTAGAGTTTAACATTGCAGAATTACGCAATAATTCATCAGCCAATACTGAATTTAAAATGCCATTAATTTTTATTGTAATCTTTCTACTTCCAGCACAATCAAGCACTTTTCTCCAGCCAAAAGAGGAAATATCTTTCATCTCCTCTTTGTTATTACGCAAAGTAAACCTTAAGTTTCGTATATTATTCAGCACAACAAAATTATTGTCATGACCTTTAATTTTCAGCTGTAATTTGCTCATCGCTACCTCCTTGTATTAAAATATCAAAATTAATTGTTGAATGTAAAACTTCATCATGCTGATTCATAGCACAATTACTTTCAAAAATGGTCTCACTACTAATGCTCTTTACCACCAAGCTAACATGCTTTATAGCAGCAAGCATGCTGCTTATATGATAAGTATATATGTCGCATGAAAATCTTACTTTTGTAGCAAAATTAGATAGCATATGCAGGTTAACATAATTTACTATGCGCAATCTCAGATAAGGAATAGTAACCTGCTTAGGCAGGTAATCATAGATGTTAGTAACATATTTCTTTAAATCAGAGTTTGCTTTTAATGTTGCATAAATACTATTATACAACTCATTTATAATTTGAATTTTTTCCATCTCACAGATACGGCTAAGAACATTGCAATTTGTAGATAATTTACGTAATAAATGGTCAGTGCTTACTGTACGAACATTGTGATCAATTTCCACTAAGAAGGTGTTATTCCAATAGTTCTTTTGGTGTCATCCCAGTACTGGGATCCAGCTTTACCTAACTATTTTTCTTGTTGGTCATTTTATTGAAAATGTTTGCTCATTTAGAATCAATTTTCCTGGATCCCAGTACTGGGATGACACCTTCCTTTATGGAATTAAGTTACAATGTTTTTACAGTAAGCGCTGGAATGACACCTTCCCTTATGGAATTAAGTTACAATTTTTGTACAGTAAGCACTGGAATCCAGTTTTCTTAACCAAAAACACTTCATTCTATAATGCAAAACCCATACTCACAAAACCCAATTCATTACTCGCAATCTTGATCCAAGTACTGGTATGACACCATCTGTTGTATCTGCTATTGAATGACAAACAGGAACTACAAAACAACCTTTGGTTCGCGAAATGGAGAATACACCTTCTTTACCTCAGATAAATGGCTACTTACTTCTGATTCACGATTTTTATAGAGAGCAGAAACATGCTGCATAATACCTAGCTTTATTTGCTCAGGAACGCTGTCATAGCCAGCTTCGTATACAACATCAGCCCTTATTATGTTCAAATAATTGAAAAATTCAATATAGCTTCCTATATCACTAAAATAATAACTAAGTTTTCTATTCTTATCAGTAGCCAATATTATTTTATTCACAGGACCATAGCTTAAATAGATTCTACGAGGTATATAACCTTCATATGAAACTTGCCACGTTTGCTTTACTAGAGACTTTTCCATATGCCACTGAGCATAATCAGTTGCCATAAAAATAAAACTTGAAATCAACTTATCATCTTGATCATTTTCAATTCGTAAAAAAGATTTAACCTCTCCTAAAGTTACTGGAAAAGATTTAGGCTTAGACTTACGTTGTATATTTATAATTGGATACTTTAGTCTTGTTGACATAACAACCCTCCTTTTCTATATATAGCTAAAATAAGTAAGACTTATCCATAAAAAATCTTACTTATTTTAGTTATCACTTAATATTAAATTGCAGCAGCAACTCTATCGTACAAGTATATTGAGAAGAGAACGTATTAACGCTGTTTCTCCTTTTTTATTGATCAAGTTTACTAAGCCGGATTTTAGTAGATTGACATTCTGAGAATGAATGTTATTGAAAGTGGAGTTGATTTCTTTAGCAAGTAGACTGCGAAATTTCTGCACACTTTCATATGCGATATTTTCAAGTTCATGTGCAAACTTATCTTGAGCTACAGCTGATATGTCTTCAACTTTCTCATTGAACTCTTCTAGCTTTCTTTCCTTACCTTTAAAATTTTTCGTAAAAGTTTTCATATTAATTGGCCTCAACTATTCTTGTAATTATAATGACAATAAAAAGACTACCGAAGTAAAAAATTAGCACTACAATACTGCAAACAACAGCAGCACACCAAACCGGTTCACTTTATAGCGTAAATTCAAGTATGTCATTCAAGTAGCCCTTTTTTGTCATCCCAGTACTGGGATCTAAGTTGCTCACAAGCAAACTAGCATAGAAAGGTGGTACAACGTTTTCGATGAGATTGCAGAAAGGCTGGATTCCAGCATCAAGTGCTGGAATGACATCTCTATAAGACTCCTAACTAATCCAAAATATTATTACTAATTGCAAAAAAGGCAAAAGCGTTAGCTAGTTGTTACTCTCTAATCCTAAAAATTGGCGTTCTATACTGTATTTAAACGTTTTATAAGCCCGTTTCAGCTTATATTAGGTAGAAATTATTGTGAAGACATAAAGTGCACATAGCGGAAAGATTTATAAGACGCCAACTGTATAATACTTTTGTCGTTTAATCTGAACAGATTGAAGGTAATAAAACACTTTGAATTTTATAGTAAGGAAGCTGAAAGATTTGTCAAGTAGTTTTCTTATCTTTTACAGGCATAATTTACATGCTACAATCAAATTTTCATAACTGGTGAATAAAAATGCAAAGAGATAAAATTAAAGTAGAAATAAAAAAGTTATCACATGGCAAAAGCTTGCCTCTTCCCTGTTATGCAACTATGCAGAGTGCTGGCATGGATCTTTATGCTGCATTGGACGACTCTATTATTTTAAATCCACTTGAAAGGTTACTTATTCCAACTGGCATTGTGATTGCAATACCAAACGGTTTTGAAGGACAAGTTCGCCCACGTTCTGGGCTTGCTGCAAAACATGGAATCACTGTCTTAAATTCTCCGGGCACTATAGACTCCGATTATCGAGGTGAAGTTAAAGTGTGCCTAATCAATCTAAGTAATCAGCCATATGAAATAAAAAGAGGAGATAGAATCGCACAAATCCTCATCACTCCTGTATCTCAGGTAATTTGGGATGACAGAGAAGAATTCTGCACAGAAGAAACCGTCCGCAATGAAGGGGGCTTTGGATCAAGCGGTAGGTAGTTTTTTATATGTAAGTTGACTGTATTGATTTTTTGATATGTAATATTAATATATTATTAACTTATTTTAAGAGGAAATTATATCAATTTTTAAAAACCACCGTCACAAAACAAACATTGCACTTGTAGCGCTTACTTCTCTGTATGTTATAGGCACAGCAGTAGCACTTTCAACACCGTATTGGGTGTCTTCAACTTCGATTTTAGCGCCAATTGCAGTTTTTGCAGCTACACCACTTGGAATAAGTGTTTTAGCATTTGTTGCTGTTGCACTGGTTAGTTTAGCAATATATTCCATCATCAAAAACAATAAAATATCTGAGCCTAAAACTCCGAAGATTGTTATTATAAGTAATAAAGGAGATCTATTTGCGAAAGTAAAAGATGAAGATTTTGAGTATATCAAAAAACACAACCAAAATAAGAATAAAAATGGCGATATTATCACCGATGAGTATCTTATATATTTTAGCTTAGAAAGTAAAAGTTACTACATTACTGCTACAAGTAAGGAAATGAATAACAATAATGGATTATTAAAGATAAATTCATTAGGAAGAAAAAATGATAAAGATGAGTATGACTTAATACATGAAGATAAACAAGAGTTAAAAACGTTAGGTTTATACTCTGAAGAAAATGATACTAAAGAACTAATCATTACACTTGTGCCAAGCTCAATTGTTAAATCATCAAAAGTTGAACAACAAGAGGAAGGAAAATCATTAAAAAATTAAGTATAAAAGAGGCAGACTAAATAAGTCTGCCCTTCACTTTTTAGTGTTAGGTTACTTAAGCTTATTATAGAAGCTGTCTCAAAGTATCCGTTCAGATGCATGACTAATGTGTAAATATCGAAGCAAAAGTGGTGTCATCCCAGTGCTTGACACTGGGATCCAGTTTTCTTTACCAAAAGTGTTTCATTCTATAACGCAAAATCCATACTTACCAAACCGAATGCATTACTTGCAATCTCGATCCCAATGTCAAGCACTGGGATGACAGAAAAAGGAGCACTGCCATCATATTGGATAACACCATTTATTTCTATAGCTGTCTTTTCTATCTTATTTTGCCACCCTACTGAACGAATACCTTACGAGAAGTTACTAAGGATTTTTATTTAGTCTGACTGCATCCTTTACCTTATCTAACAACCCATTAATAAAGCCAATTTTGTTTGGAGCATCAAGTAAATCAGATGCAATGTTAGTATATTCATTAATAACAATTGGTGCTGGTGTATCAAAATCAATTAACTCACATACTGCAACACGCAAAATAGATAAGCTTATAAGATTTAATCGTGAAAGTGACCAGCTTGGGTGTAAATAAGACTCTATTATTTTATCATATTCTTCACTGCTTTTTATAACCTTACATAACAAGTTTTCTAAGAACTGATGTTCAAATTCTTCACATTCAAATATATCTTTCAACGTACTTATGTAGTCCTTAAGTTCACAATTTTCCAATTTAAAAGTGCTTTTGTTGTAACCTACGAAAATATTTGAGTAAGCAACTTGTACAACAAAAAATCTTGCCGTACTTCTTTTTATGCGCCACTTTTTATCTACTGGTTTTTCCTCCATTATTTTAATTTATTGTGTAGATCTATCATATGCAAAACAGTTGAGGCTGCATGGCCACCAACGTTCTTTTTATTTTTGTCAGCTCTAATTAGTGCTTTATCTTTACTATCTGCTGTGATTATTCCCATACCAAGAGGTATTGCATGATGCATAACAATTGCATTTAAGCCTTCGATTACTCCTTTACAAACGTATTTATAATGATCAGTTTCACCACGAATTACACATCCAAGAGCTAAATAACCATCATAATTAGTATTCTTGCCTTTGACCGCAAAAAGAATTGCAGCTGGTATCTCAAACGTACCAGGCGCTTTAATTATCTCGTAACCAATATTATTTCCTTTGAATTTATCAGTTGCACCCTCAAGCAAAAGGTTTGCTATTTCAGTATAATAAACTGAATTAACTATTAGTATTTTCGACATTCATTCCTACTTTTCTTGTTAAAAGCAACTTTATTAATGATTGTTGAACCAGAGTTATAATATTACTAAATATCCAATATATTACCAGGCCGGCAGGAAAAGAAGAAAAAATAAAGACAGAAATGTAAGGTAAAAACTTCATAACATTTACTTGAATATCATCTTTACTGGTTTGATCTTTCTCACTTAGCTTCTGCTGAATTATCATGGTAGCGCCGAAAATTATAGGTAAAATGCCTATAGAAATAGGAAAGTTATAATTAAACAACCCAAATAATGTAAAAATGTTTGTTGGATCAGAAGCTGAAAGATCCTTAATCCATAAATAAAAAGGGGCGTGTCTCATCTCTATAGTAACAAATAATACTTTATACAGAGCAAAAAATACTGGTATTTGTATGAGCATAGGGAAAATGCTCGACATTGGATTTACATTGTTTCTCTTGAACAACGCAATTGTCTCTTTGTGCTGCTTTAAGCTGTCATTTTTGTACAACTCTTTTATACGAGTTAATTCAGGCTGCAGGCTTTTCACCTTGAACATCGAAATATATGATCTATTAGACAAGGGAAGCATCAAAAGTTTGATTACTAAAGTTAGCAATAATATTGCTAAGCCAAAATTTTTCAAAACAAAGTTAAAATATTCAAGCAGTAAAAACACTGGCTTGGTTATAAAATAAAGTACACCAAAATCTACAGCCTTATCAAATAAAGGTATATTAAGAGTGTCTTTATAAGAATCAAGTAAATTCAACTTCTTTGCCCCAGCAAAAAAGTAGTTCAGAGTAGAAACACTTGCACCAGGGAGTATGTGTTTGTAAGGTTTAACAAAATCTACTTGAAACTTATCAATGTTATTAACATTCGTATGCTTAATACTTACATTTATTTGATCAGATTTTTCAGGTATGATAGCTGTAAACCAATATTTATCAGCAAAACCAAACCAACTTTTTTCACTTGTGCTGGCCTTTATTAAACGTTTCTTGGAAATATCCTTATATGTCCACTCCTCTAGTTTATTGTTAAATGCACCTAGTACTCCTTCATGTGATATCCAATAGGATTCGTTAATATTATCACGTTTACGATTGATTTTACCATAGGGAACCAAAACTACATTATCTTTTGTATTGTTTTCAATAATTTGCTCAACTTTAAACATGTAGTTATCGTCAAGGCTAATTTTCATTCTAAATAAAATGCCATTTTCATTATCCCAAAATAAATTGACCTCTTTTTGATTGAGTTTATCTGCTTGCCATACTGTTTTAGAATCTGGAACTTTAATCTTTTCATTCGGATCGAGCCACCCAAATTCTGCGAAATATACATCTTTTGATTCTGCAGGTGACAGTAACACCACTTGTGGAGAAGAAGAACTCGGTTCTAAGTGGTAGTTAGTTAAGATTAAGTCATCAAACCTTGCACCTTTCAGAGAAATTGATCCTTCAAGCATGTTATTGGTTAAATTAACTCTCTGTTCTCTAGTAGAATTAATAATTTCAGAACGATTTTGGTATATCATAGGAGCAAGGTCGTTAGAAGATTCGATATGTTCAATATTTTCAATCGATGGTTGGCTTTGGCTCGTGTTAAGAAAATTATCATAAATAATATGCCATAATACTATAATCAATATAGAAAGAATTGTTGCTAAAATTAAATTTTTTGCTTCTGACATGAAATTAAATCGAACATACCTCCTTAAAGTATATATTAAATATTGTACTAAAACAATAAAATTTACTTATTTTTAATAATAGCTTTTAACGCTAATCTTAAAAATTTACTCTTATGGCTTCAAATTTTAATAATATGAATGCAGCAAAAAATCTAGTTATTTGGCTACTGATAATAGTCATTACTGCAATGTTTATTGATTCACAAGGGGATAAACTAAGCAATAGGTTTCTGAGCACTTTTCTACCGTACAAAGGAAGGGTTCAAAATGGCGGAAGTATTGAATTTACAAAGTCATACGATGGACACTTTTATATTCAAGCTCAAGTCAATGATCGTAATATAACGTTTTTGCTTGATACCGGAGCAACTGATATTGTTCTATCGCAAAAAGATGCGTTACATGCTGGTATTAACTTACAAAACATTCAAGACTTTAAAATATATGAAACTGCAAAAGGTCAAATAAAAGCTGGAGTGGTTCAAATACCTCAAGTTAAAATAGGAAATTTTTTAATTAATGATGTGCACGCTAGTGTTAATACTCACTCTATGTCCCATTCATTACTTGGTATGAGCTTTTTGAGATATTTTCATTTCACTATTAGGGATAACAAGCTAATATTATATCGTAGTTAAACGTTCTATACTCTACTTATCAACGCTCTGCAGGTCAATATAGGAGCAGAGATAAATATTGCGGAACAGGTGCCGATTGCAATGCCAAAAGAAATGATTAAGCAGAAGTCTCTGACCACACCTGTACAAATCAGCACTAAAGGAAGAGCGGCAAGAAGAGTAGTACCTGAAGTTAACATAGTGCGAAATAGCGTCGAATTAATGCTGGCATCAACTACTTCACCTATTTTTGCATTTTTTCCACTTTTTTGATACTCTCGAATCCGATCATATATAACCACTGAGTTATTGATTGAGTAGCCAATTACGGTAAGGAGAGCTGCAACTGATGAAATATTAAACTCAATACTCGTTAAACTGATAAAGCCAAGAGTTAAAATCACATCATGGATCAGTGCCATTATTCCACCAAGTCCACACTGCCAGTTAAATCTAAGCCAAACATAAAAAAATATTCCAATAATTGCAATTAACATGGCTGATATCCCTTCAAATATCTGCGTTGAGCCTATTTGTGGACCAACATAATCTATTTTGCGATAAGTTACTAAATTACCTAATTTGCTCTCTAATATACTTTTAACCTTTTTAATTTTATCTTCATCTCCCTCATCTTTAAACCGCACAACTAAGTTATCACCAGCTTTTGAACTATGTATCGTAAATCCACTCTCTTTTAATATACCGAGAATAGCATCATCCTTGCTTGAAGATTTTATCTCTATCAAAATTCCACCTGTAAAGTCTATACCCAAATTCATTCCTCGCAGCATAAAAGTAAGCATTGAAAAAATGATAAGAATAACGCTAACAAGTGCTGTCAAATTTCTATATTTACTAAATTTTATATCAAGATTATCTGGAATAAGTCTAATTGCCATATTTCCTACTTAAATTGTGATTTTATATACTTTTTAAGCAATCGACTAGCTATTTTCTCTTAGCTTATACTAATAATGATCTTTGATTTACTTAATCTACTTGAAAAAGATATTTGATCAAAAAAATGAAAACAGCCTGGTTGTCATTAATAAAGTGCTACTTAAACATCTTTTTTAATCGATTGATTTCATCAGCAAATTTTGGGTCAGTTCTTATGAAATTTTCCACTTGTTTGACTGCGTGTATAACAGTAGCATGATCTCTACCACCAAAATTTCTTCCAATATCTGGTAAACTTTTTTGCGTAAACTTCTTTGCGAAATACATAGCTATTTGTCTCGGCCTCGCAAGACTGCGGAGCCTTCTATTAGATTGCATATCTGCAATCTTTATATTGAAAAATTCAGCTATTTTTTTCTGTATTTCTTCTATTGTGATTGACCTATGATTTGACCTAAGAAGATCAATTAGGGTCTCACTAGCTGATTCTACTGTCATGCTTCTTCCAATTAAAGAGGTATGAGCAACCTTATTTAATGCTCCTTCTAGTTCTCTTATATTGGATTTTATATTCCTTGCCAAAAATTCTAGGACATCCTTGGGAACATACATATTCATTCGTTCCACTTTCGCCTGCAATATACCAAGTCTTAATTCAAAAGTTGTTTCATTAATATCTGCAACTAATCCCCAACCAAGTCGTGATTTTATTCTTTCTTCTACTCCATCAAGATCACTAGGAGACCTATCAGCTGATATAACCAATTGTTTATTTTGGTCTATCAATGCATTGAAAGTGTGAAAAAATTCTTCTTGTGTACTATCTTTACCACTGATAAATTGCACATCATCTACCATCAATACATCTACTGATCTAAATTGCTCTTTAAATAACATAATATCTTTGCTCCGCAGCGCCGTAATATATTGATACATAAATTTCTCTGCTGATAAATATACCACTTTTCTTTTTGCTGACGGAGAATTGACTATGTCCCAAGCTATAGCATGCATTAAATGTGTTTTACCAAGTCCCACTCCACCATATAGAAATAAAGGGTTGCTTCCTGATATTGGATCTATAGATTCCGCTACACGCTTTGCCGCTGTAAATGCTAACTCATTTGACTTTCCTACCACAAAATTATCAAAAGTGAATCTGGTATCTAGTGGTGAACCAAGATTATGATTATTTTCCTCTCTATTTTTTAGTATCGTATTAGAATTTGAATTTCTTTCTTCAATTAATTGAATATCAATAGAACATACACTTTGATCTTCGCTTTGCCATAATGACAATATTTTTTCCATGTAGTGAACTGTAATCCACTCCTTTATAAATCTTGTTGGTACAGACAACAAAACTTCTCCATTTCTGTTGCTGATAAATCTTAGTGAACTCAGCCAGCTGTTATATGTTGCTTCTCCATAGAGATTATGGAGATAATTTTGGATTTTTTCCCAAGTAACATTGTGGTCCGTTACTGTAATAATCTGATCAAAAAACATAGTAGAAACCTTAGGGTTAGTTAAGTTCATATACCACACCAAGAAAGAACAATAATCAGAAAGATGCAAGATAATCAATAGCTTACTGTAAGATAAAAAGCTAACACTGCTTAATACATATCTAAAATTATGAGGATTTTTTGACGAGTTGTAAAGAGTATAAAAGCACTAAAATTGATCATTTTTTTGAAATAAAAACAATCAATTTGTAAATGTCGCTTGTACCGAGGATTAGAAGTATGTTATTAAAAAATAGTAATATATTATGTATAAATAAGATATTAAATTTACTGATAAATAAGTAAAGTACTTGTATAAATATAGCTGATTTAGTATAAATTTATTGAAGTAAATTTGTGATTATATTAAGTAATTTGAGTCATAATACTGTATTCGGTATTGAACTGGAGTTTTACACTGAGGGAATAAAAAAAGAATATTTATTTCTGAATAGCATCAAAAATAAAATAGCTTCTCTTGGATTTTTTTGTGAGAAAGAGAGTTCTTTAAACCAATACGAGATAAAAAGTGATTGTTATACGAGTCCTGATAATTTAATTATGCATTTTGAGTTAGTAAAAAAATTACTGATTGGAACAGCACAAGAGTTCGATGGTAATGTTTCTTTTAAAGCAAAACCTTATTTGGATAGAGCAGGCAGCGCACTAAATGTACATGTTAGCCTCATGGATTCAAATAATAATAACTTATTTTATGGCAATAAGCAAAAATATAGTGACCACCTGATTCACAGCATAGGTGGATTATGTGCAATGATGAAAAAACATATGTTGTTTTTTGCTCCAAATGATGATTCATATTTAAGATTTCAGTACCCAGATATTCATACTCCAACTACGATTAGTTGGGGAGTGAATAACAGAACTGCTGCGATAAGAATTCCCTATTTTGGCAACGATTCCAAAAGATGCCGCCTAGAGCACCGTGTTCCTGGAGCAGATTGTAACCTTGAAAAAGTACTCACAGCAATAATTGAAGGTATAGTTTTTGGTATAGAGAACAAAATTGCTCCGCCAAATAGAGTGTATGGCATTGCATCTGATCCTCAATATAAGATGGAGAGTTTGATATAGCAACTACCTGTTAAACCCTAACCCATTAAACTCCTTTGAGGTAATTGGCCATTCTAGCACTTTCCTCACATCATTATTTACATTCCCATACTGTAATAGCAAGTCTGCAGCAGATAGTTTCTGCGTACTTTTAGATGATCCAAGCCCTATATTGGTAAGGTTGCTCGGTGGCTGCTCAGGAAGTGGATTACCAAGTGCATCCATGTGTTTAGGTAAAGGTTCCATAACAATATTTGTAGCACTAGAAACGAAATGACTATCTTTAGTATCAGCACTTTTAGAAAGTGAATTACCTTTGAAATCCATATGTTTAGGTAGTCCATTTTTCATTTCTTCTTCTGCCCTTTTATTTTTTAATTCTTCTTCTAGCTCAGTTTCAGTTCTTTTTGGTTCTTTTACGGTATCTTTTTCTTCACCTTCATCAACACTGCTATACCCTTCATCTTCTGACATATCATCAGTTTTAACAGACTTAGCTCCTGCTTTATTAAGCAATGAAAGTAATGCGTAAGTAACTGCAGCAGCAGTAACTATAATGGCTATCTTTGCAGCAATGTGAATCACTGTTAAAAATACTAAAGTTGATGAAACACCAACCAACCCAGATATGATCACTTTATTCTTGCCTTCTATCACACTTAAAACTGCTACCATAATAATCCCTCAAATACCATACTAAAGTCATATTATATAGAAATTTTCTTACGCTTGCAAAACTGTAAAAATTTTAATCATTTACATAAAGCTATATGAGGATTAATTAATATATAATTTATCTTAGCTATAATATGATATAAATACGTATAATGTTTGGCATGAAAAGCTTACTTGTAGAGAGGAATAGAACAGTAATATTATTGCTTATCGTGATTTTTACCTTCGGCTCATACACTTATATAAAGATGCCAAGAGAAAGCAATCCTGATATACAGATTCCTATAATTAGTGTATTTGTCGGGTTTCCTGGTATTTCTGTCGAGGATAGTGAAAAGCTATTAGTGCTTCCTATAGAAAATGAACTAAGATCCATCGAAGGTGTAAAAGAATTGAGAGCTTTTGCAACTAATGATGGTGCTCACATGATAATCGAATTTAGAACAGAGTATAATAATAAAGAAGTGCTCGATAATGTCCGTTCAAAGCTTTTAAACATAAAATCAAAATTACCTATTGAAGCAGAATCTCCGATAATCAATGAAATAGACTTGAGCTTATTTCCGATACTAAACGTTGGCTTGATTGGTAATTTGCCGGAAAGAACTTTAACTGAAATAGCACGCAAACTAAAGAAAGAAATAGAATCTCTGCCAAATGTTCTTAAAGTTGCAGTAGCAGGTATGCGTAAAGAAACAGTGGAAGTTATAATTGAGCCCACAGTTCTAACAAAATATAACATTCAATCAAATGAGATATTTCAAGCTATATCAAACAACAACAGATTGGTAGGAGCCGGATCACTAGAAAATGATACCGGTAAATATTCGATTAAAATATCAGGGTTATTAAAAGACATAGAAGATATTATGAATATTCCTATTAGATCTCAAAGTGATGCAGTTTTGAGAATCAAAGATATAGCAAAAGTATACCTTGGGTTTGAGGATCACCAAGGATTTGCTCGTATTAATGGACTACCTAGCATTGTACTAGAAATTTCAAAACGTAATGGAAAAAACATAATAGACACGGTAAATCAAGTAAAATACTTAATGGACAAAGCAAAAGATCAATTACCTGAAAATTTAAAAGTAGTTTATTTGAATGACCAGTCAAAAAATGTACGTGATGTGCTTGACGACTTGGAAAATGGTATAATATTTGCCGTATTACTAATATTAACCATAATAATGCTCTTTATGGGAACAAGGGCTGCTATTCTTGTTGCACTATCAATACCTGGCTCCTTTCTAATAGGAATAATGGCTCTTTACCTCATGGGTATTACTCTAAATATAGTTGTGCTCTTCAGTTTAATTATGGCAGTTGGCATGCTGGTTGATGATGCAATTGTAATCAGCGAATATGCTGATAGAAAGATGATTTGTGGCATGGATAAAGTAGAAGCCTTTTGCACCTCAGTTCATGATATGTTTTATCCAGTTTTATCATCAACATTGACTAAATTAGCAGTGTTTTTCCCTCTGTTACTCTGGCCCGATACAGTCGGTAAATTTATGCAGTACATACCAATTACAATAATTCTAACTTTAACTGGATCGCTAATTATGGCTTTGGTTTTTATACCAACACTTGGTGCAATATTTGGTAAACCTTCCATAACTTCAAAAAAAGAAATAATAAGAATGAGTGCTATAGAAAGTGGTGAGATAAAAAATACTGGGCTTATAATAAGAACTTATGTACGTATGTTAGAGAAAGTCTTAGATCACCCCAAAAAATTTGTATGTGTTGTTGTGTTTGTTTTATTTTTGTCTAGTATATTATATTTTACTTTTGGTCCTGGATTAAAGTTCTTTCCGAATGTAGATTCAGATAACATTTTAATCAGCGTTAAAGTAAAAGAAAGCTTATCAGCCAAAGAACGAGATTTGATACTTAAGAAAGTAGAAGAACGTATTTTGGGTGTTGAAAAGGAAATTTATGTTTTTTATGCTCGATCAGGAAAATTTTCAGACAACGTTATTGCCAAAATTCAATTGGAACTTGTAGATTGGCGCTGCAGGCGCAAAGCTACGCAAATACTAAATGATATAAGGAGTAGTGTACAAAACATAAAAGGAGTAATAATTGATGTACAGGAACAAAAGTCAGGACCATCAGCTGACAAGCCAATACAAATTAACTTAAGCGGAAGTGCATCCAACTTGAATTCAGTAGCAGAGAAAATCCTAAAAATTATGGACCAACCTTCATCTGGATTTATAAATATTCAAGATAGTAGATCAGCACCTGAAATAGAGTGGAATATGAGTATTGATAAGAGTAAGGCTACAAGCTCTGGAGTAAGTGTTGCAACCATCGGTGATTTTATAAAGATGGTTACAAATGGAGTATTAATTGGAAAATATAGACCAAATAACGCAGATGAAGAAATTGATATTGTACTACGCTTTCCCAGAAAGAATCGCAACATGAAAACTATAGATAACCTTTTTATTAATACAGCAAATGGACCATATTCTATGAGTAGCATAGTGAAATACGTTCCCGAAAAAAAGGCAAATAAACTAAGTAGGATTGATGGATCACGCACAGTAACAATCTCTGCTGACGTTGATACTGGCTATCTTGTTGATGAAAGAGTTAAGTTCATTCAAAATTCGATTACTCAAGACTGTAGTAAAGGAGTAAAGATTGATTTCAAAGGTGATAAGGAAGATCAACAAAAATCAGGAGCATTTTTATTAAAGGCTTTTATATTAGCAATTACATTGATGATATTGGTGCTAGTGGCACAGTTTAACAACATATACTATACATTTATCGTAATGACAGCAGTGTTTTTATCAACGACATGTGTATTTTTCATTTTCTTTCTTATTCAGAAAGTTTTTGTAGTTGTCATGTGTGGAGTGGGGATAATTGCTTTAGCAGGAATTATAGTGAATAATAATATACTATTGCTTGATGCCTTTCATCAGCAAATTAAGGTGCGCAAAAATAACATTAAGCAATGTATAATAAACGCTTCAATTTCTCGCATCAGGCCAATACTACTTACCGTTGCAACTACAGTTCTTGGTTTAATACCGATGATTACTAGGTTAAATATCAGTTTTTTTACGCTACAAATCACATATGATGCTCCATCAAGCCAGTGGTGGGTTGATATTTCAGCAACCATAGCAAGTGGAATATTGGCTGCAACGGTCTTAACTTTACTCTTTACTCCGGCGTTGCTTGTCATACAAAGACATGAAAAAACTTGACTTAAATTAGCAATCATTTAACATTTAAGATAGCGTTCTTTACCTGTTGAAGCTATAATTATAACTAATTAAATTGGATTTATTTATATGATTGCTAATCGTAAAAGCAGTGTTAAGCAGAAAAGCAACAAGAATAACATAGTTGGGAGCCTTGATGTAATAAAAACAGCGGGAGAGCTCTCACTTCAAAAAGGTTTGGATTTTAATATTATAATAAATGCACTTAAAAGTGCTATCGAAGCAGTAGCTCAACAAAAGTATGGTAGCAAAAGTAAAATTGTAGTTAATATAGATAGAAACACAGGCAAAGTTACCTCATATAGACAACTAAAAGTCATTAATGATGAATCAAATGAAAATGAGTGTGACTTAATTAAGTTGACACAAGCTAAGTTAATAAAAGAAGATGCAAAAGTTGGAGATACTATTAGTGAGTTGATTTCTCTTAACACTGATCTTGTTTCAGCAAGAATTGCCCAGCAAAAGATTTCTGAAATAATCAAAAATGAAGAGTTAAAAAAGCAATATGAGGAATTTAAAGATAAGGTAGGAGAAATGAGGTATGGCATCGTTAAACAAGTAGAATATTCAGATCTTATTATAGACATAAACGGAATTGGAGCATACCTCCCTTTACGAAACTTAATTGGTGGTGAGTCATTTCGTGAAGGCGATAAGGTTAAAGCTTACATACAGGCTGTTAAGCGCTCTGACGATGGACGTCAAATCATTCTTTCTAGGACTCATGAAGGCTTTTTAGAGGCATTGTTGAATCAAGAAGTACCAGAAGTTGCTGACGGATTGATAACAATTAAAGGTATAGCTAGAGACGCTGGTTCAAGATCTAAAGTTGCTGTTTTTTCATCTGATAAGAATATCGATCCAGTAGGTGCTTGCGTTGGAGTTAAAGGAGATAGAATAAAAACTATTATACACGAATTAAACGGTGAAAAAATCGACGTCATACATTACTCATCAGATTTGGGTCAATTTGTTATTAAAGCCATTACTCCTGCAGAAGTATCAAAGGTCATTATTGACGAAAATGAAAATTGTATAGAGTTAATAGTTGCTGAAGATCAATTGAGTTTAGCTATAGGAAAAAAGGGTCAGAATGTAAGATTAGCTTCAGAGCTTGTTGGATGGAAAATTGAGATATTAAGCACTCAGCAAGAATCAGAAAGAAGAAACAAAGAATTTAGTCAATGTTCAGTTTTATTTGCTGAAGCTTTAAACTTAGAAGAGATTATGGGCCAATTATTGGTAACAGAAGGTTTTTCAAGTGTAGAAGATATATCTAACACTTCAATTAAGGAACTTGCTTCAATAGAGGGCTTCAATGAAGATATTGCAAATGAACTTCATAATAGAGCAAATAATTACCTGAAAGCAGAGAATGATAGAAAAATAGAAGAGCTAAAAAATTTAGGTATGGAAGACGATGTAATCAACTTAGCCTTATCAATAGATAATAAAATTGCTCTTAGTAAACATAATATTAAAACTTTAGAGGACATAGCAGATTTATCAAATTATGAGTTTTGTAGCATACTCTCTTCCTCAACTAATAATAAAGACAATCTAAAAGATACAGCAGATTTAATAATCATAGAAGCACGTAAAAAGCTTGGATTAATATAAAAACAATATGAATAATGAAGATATCAGTAATAAAAAATTAACCCTACAAGGCTTAAGCAAGCTTAAATTAGACATTAATTTAAACTCTTTAGATAGTCAAAGTACTGGTACTACAATAGTAAAAAAAAGAAGAAAAATTCATTCTGCAGAAGAATATAGTTTATTTGACGAGAGTAAATTAGGCTCTTTAACTGAAAAAGAACAAATTTCCCGCATTAATGCTGTACAGAATGCTACTTTGCTGAAAGAAAGGAATCAGAGAGAACAAGAAGAGAAAATAAAAAAAGAAGAAAGCAATCAAGAAGCTGAAGATAAAAATGAATCACACTCTGTACCTAAAGAAATAAATAAGGAAGTTTTAAGTAATACTAACTCAGTTGAACAAAAAGAAGATAGTATTGAATATGAGAACAATGATAAAAAGTCTTTTAAAGCTAGCAAAGATATATACTCTAAGCATTCTAAGCTAGTAATTACACAGGCAATAGATGAAAGAAATGAACACCTCCCTGTATTTAAGAAAAAATTTGGTATAAGAAGTAAACAATCAAAGTTTACTAAGGGTAAAAATATAGCAAGAGAAGTTATTATACCAGACAAAATAACTATCAGGGAGTTATCTATTCGTATGGCAGAAGATAGCAAGAGTGTGCTAAAAATGCTCAAAGAAGAAGTTGGGGAGAGCTATAGAGTAGATGATCTAGTAGATCCAGATATAGCATGCGAAATAGCAAAAAAATTTAATCATACGGCTAAACGAGTAAGTGATGCTGATAAAGAAAAGAATTTACTCTTCATAAGCAACAGAGAAAACTTACCTAAAAGACCAAAACCACCTATCGTTACTTTTATGGGACATGTGGATCATGGTAAAACATCATTGCTTGATGCATTTCGTGAATCCAATGTTGCAGAAAGAGAGTCAGGTGGCATCACTCAACATATAGGTGCTTATCAATTAACGACAAAAAATAAGCAAAAAATTACTTTCATTGATACACCAGGGCATGAGGCGTTTACTGCAATGCGTGCACGTGGTGCCAATATTACTAATATAGTTGTGATAGTAGTTGCAGCTGATGATGGAATCATGAAACAAACAGTTGAAGCAATAAACCATGCAAAAGCAGCAAATGTCTCTATTATAGTTGCCATTAATAAAATTGATAAATCACAACCTGGCGATGTAGAAAGAATAATTAATAGTTTGCCTCAGTATGACCTCATCCCCGAAGAACTTGGTGGTGATGTTATAATTGTGCCAGTATCAGCAAAAAAGAAAATCAACTTAGATAAACTAGAAGAGGCAATTTTATTCATTGCTGAATTAATGACGCTAGAAGGAATAGAGGATTGTCGAGCACTTGGATGGGTAATAGAGTCCAAAATAGATAAAGCTAAAGGAATATCAGCTACGTTAATAGTTGAAGAAGGGACATTAAAGATTGGTGACATATTGGTAGTTGGTACAACATACAGCAAAGTACGCAGTATGGTTAATCACCTTGGTCAAAGAGAAAAAGCGGCACTACCTTCTACTCCAGTTGAAGTTACTGGTTTAAATGGTGTACCAAATGCTGGAGATAAATTTGTTGTTGTAAACTCTGAAAGGCAGGCTCGTGAAATTGTTGAATACAGGTTAGAATTAATCAAGAAAAAGCAAGAAGATTTAGACGACAGTAATTTAGATATATTCAGTCGTAATGATAGTGAAACAGAAGAACTATCTGTAGTTTTAAAGTGCGATGTCACTGGTTCTATTGAAGCAATATCAAGCTCAATTGATAAGCTTGGTAAAGAGCAAGTGAAATTAAATATTCTACACAAAGCAGTAGGAGGAGTAACAGATTCAGATGTGCTGCTTGCAGAAGCATCAAGCGCAGTAATTTTAGCTTTTAATGTAAAAGTGGATTCAAAAATAAGAGAATTAGCAAAACAAAAAGGTATAGAAATACATACTTACAATATAATATATGAGCTTATTGAAGACATGAGGATGTATCTAACTAAAATGTTAAAGCCTGTTACACGAGAGGTTCGTGTTGGTTCTGCATCTGTAAGGCAAATATTTAATGCATCCAAAGCCGGTAATATAATCGGATGTTATGTCACTGATGGAGTTATAAAAAAAGATTCTTTAATTAAGGTAGTACGTGGCAGCAAATTGGTGCATGAAGGAAAGTTAAAAGCACTACGTAGATTTAAAGATGATGTTAAAGAAGTGGGTGTAAATTTTGAATGCGGAATATCGCTAGAGGGTAATATCGATATTAAAGTTGGAGACATTTTGGAAGCTTATCAATTAGTGCAAGAAGAAAGGACGTTATAGTAGTTGAATATGAAAAAGGAAATTAGAAACCTAAAAGTAGCATCGGTATTACACAGGGCAATATCAAAAGTCTTAATGGAAGGTAATGTTCTTAATGAAAAAGTAGTAGTATCTGATGTAAAGCTAAGCAAAGATTTGAAGAAAGCAGATGTATATATTGTGTTATCTTCATTAAACATCCAAAATGATAATGATGATATCAGCACTGTTGTTAATGAAATGAACCAATCTGCATGGTCAATACGTAAATCTATATTGTGTTATGTTGATTTGCGATTTATACCTGAGTTAGTTTTTAAGCCTGATTTAGCATTCGATAATTTTGTCAATGTAAGCAAAATATTACATAATCACACTTAATTAATGTATTTCAACCATTATTTCTCATTAATGAGAATACACAGTTTAACAGGTTTATGGCTTGTGCTATTTTCTAGCTTAAGCGGCATTCTTTTAGCCTCAACTTCTCTATCGTATCAGGCTCTTTTTCTCCTTGTTTTGTTTACTATAGGTGCATTTTTAATGAGACCTGCAGGGTGCATAATCAATGATATCTTCGATAGAGAAATAGATGCGCACGTTGAACGAACAAAATATAGGCCACTTGCAAGTGGTGCATTAAACATAAAGCAGGCTTTGGCTTTACTTTCACTGTTACTGTCTATTGCCCTGGTAATCTTATTATTAACCAATAAAACTACTCTTATACTTGGAATAATTTCAATGTGCATGATAGTTATCTATCCCTTGCTAAAGCGTTACGTTTGGTGGCCACAATTGTTTTTAGGGTTTACTTTCAACATGGGATCACTCATGGGTTCAGCAGCAATAACAAACCAGATTAGCATAGAATCCTTGCTATTTTATATAGGATGCGTCTTTTGGACGCTTAGTTATGATACTATATACGCTCATCAAGATAAAAAAGATGATGAGAAATTAGGAATGAAATCTACTGCATTATATTTTGGCAATACAACAAAATCTTGGTTGAAAAGATTTTATTTAATATCCTTAATGGCATGGTTGTACGCTGGTATACTATCATCATTAAATAACATCTTTTATATTGCTTTACTTGCCATAGGATTCATATTTCACCACCAACACAAAAATTTCAATCCAGACGATTCTAATCAATGCATGTCCATATTTAAAAATAATTCCCAGATAGGACTCCTGCTCTTTTTCGGTATCCTTTTAGATAGAATTCTAAATTCTACTTTTGTATCCGTTCAGATGCATGGCTAATGTGTAAATATCGAAGCAAAAATGGTGTCATTCCAGTGTCAAGTACTGGGATGACAGAGAAAGCATCATATTGAAATGACACCATTTATTTCTATGGCTGTCTTTTCTATCTTATTTTGTCACCCTGCTGAACGGATTCTACTTTTTAGAACATATCTTGAAAGGAAATCAGGAAGATAATATGATAGGATCAGTAAAAAATATATCCAGGTGATGTAAGCGACAAAGAATGGAAATTTCTTGAGCCAAGAGTTGCACAAGGTGTGGCCAAGAAAGCACAAAATAAGAACAATTATTAATGTTATACAATACATAATGAAAGGTATTTGCCAGTAGAGCAAAAGATTTTCCTCTATGGAAGACAGTGTATGATTATTTTTTTAGGTGGCGTAATAGTCACACATTGCTTGAATGCATACAAAATAAAGGCTGGTGTGCCCATTGATGTTATAAGATCAAATTACCAACCTTTTACTAGATGAAATCAAAAAGCTAAGGAATTAAGCCTTACCTTGATTTATTAAACCTCTATCCTGAATTAAATGACCTTGAACAGAAGTATTACTTAAATAACTTTGAGGCTCTAAGAACCTGTCTTGAAAGGAGTTAATTGGCTAATTTAGTAAGCATAGAAGTAATCATATTAAATAAGATATTGTTTTTTGAAGTAAGAGGAGAATGTTCGTAATCCTTGCTCATGCGTCTAAAATTGGAAAGCCAGGCAAAGGTTCGTTCTACAATCCAACGTTTAGGAATAACTTGAAATCCTGTATCAACCAATTTCTTGGTAATCGTTAGCAAACATCCAGTTTCCAACAAACATCGATTTTGTAATTTACCTTTATACCCTTGATCAGCAAAAAACCTACGTAATGTTGGAGCTTTGCATTTAGCTTGAACAAAAAGATTGGTAGCACCATCACGGTCCTGAATGCTTGCGCTGTGTACTTCTGCAGTAATTACAAGACCTAGTGTATCTACAATAATATGACGTTTTCTACCCTTTATTTTTTTACCGGCATCATATCCTCTTGATCCCCTTTTTGAGTCGTTTTCACTGATTGACTGTCAATTATACCTACTGAAGGTGTTTCATTTTTGCCAACCATTTTTCTTACCTCTTTTACTAGCATGTCATGTATTTTTTTCAATTTTCCATTATTACGCCACCTGAGAAAATAGTCATACACCGTTTTCCATGGAGGAAAATCTTTTGGTAGCATTCTCCACTGGCAACCACCCCTCATTATGTACCTTATTGCATTAATAATTGTTCTTATGTTATGTTTTCTTGGTCGTCCTATCGCTCCTTGTGCAACATAGGGCTCTAAAATTTCCCATTCCTTGTCACTTATATCACTTGGATACAACTTACCCTCCTATTTTTTGCTTACCTCATCATACTCTTTTCTTCATTACCTTTCAAGACAGGTTCTTAGCATTAACATTGGCTCCTTTCTCTATAAGCTTTTCTGCTGTACCTAAGCAACCATTAAAAAAAGCAGCATAGTGCAGAGGGACATTGTCATATTTATTCTTCTCATTAACATTAGCCCCTTTCTCTATAAGCTTTTCTACTATACTGACATTCTGATTAAGAGCAGCCCAGTGCAGAGGAGTAGCGCCATGATTATTCTTAGCATTAATATCAGCTCCTCTCTCTATAAGCTTTTCTACTACCTGTAATTTATCTGCAAGAACAGCTAAATGTAGAGGAGTATTGCCTCTATTGTCCCTGGCATTAACATCATCCCCTTTATTGATAAGATCCGCAACTTGATTAGCATCTCCACTACGTACAGCAGCAAATAATTCATTAATCATTTAACCCTCGATAAAAACCACTCAATTTCAAAGTAAGAAAAAAATCTTTTTCTGAATAAAACAGCTACCTCATAATATAAAGAAAAATATTTTCACTATCATATTTATTATACATAAAAAATTAATAGCTCAATATACTTTTCATAAAATACTCCATCTCTAAAACTTGTCAATCCCTATTTAGAAGTTTTTTTGATAATCTTTAATGAAAGTTCTTAACGAATTAATACTGACTTAATAGTATACATTACTAAAAATTTAAATAAAACAACCATTCCCAACAACTAAAACCGGCTAGTGAGAGAAGAGTTCGTTTTGGGATGGATTGGTCTGTTGCTGGAACTCAAGAACTGCTGCAAAAGGAAAGCCCCAGTTTTTATGGTAATTATGATATTAAAAAATCACGTTTAAAAATACTTTATAGAAGTGAGAAACACCTCTTTTTGTTTTTGCAGCAGGTCTCCATGTATCCCTCTTTAATTAAGAGACTGACTAGCTCCTTGAGTTTGTTCAGTGCTTGAAAACTCAATATTACTATTTATACCTTTGTTTTGAATCATTTCTGCAAATACCCTTACTTTAAGCTTAGGCACATGCCTTTCTTTCACATCTTCAAAATCTAAACAATTAATCAAAGTTACTCCCGTTTCTTGTTGAATATAACTATAATCATTATTATGAAACATAAGAGAGTTTTTTATGCCAGCAAATGACATTTTTTGAAAATCTCCTTTATAATTTTCTGATAAAACATCAATCAATGGTCTATGGTTATGAAGGAAAATTTCTTTTTTTACTTCATCAGCCTTATTAATTAAAATATGTGCATATTCTGGATATAGCTTTTTTAAATTCTCTTCATTATCAAATTCATTACGTACGTTTTCATTTTGCTCCCATATGCCAGCCATTTTATTAACGTCATTTTCCCTCAAAAAGTCATATAGTGACTTATTTCTTTCTTTAATCTTTTTAACTTCTTCTTCACAATTTTTAAGATGCTGTAAATAATTGTTATACCTCTCGGTTGAAGTGGTTATAAATTCATTTTTCTTTTGTAAATTTTCCTCACTTACATATAAGCCAGCAACTTCTAGTCTTGCTATGTGATTTAGTATAACCTCACAAATATCTGTAAAGCGCATTTCAGTAGCCCAATGCAAAGGAGTTTTTTTATTCTTATCTTTTGCATTAATATCTGCTCCTAAGTCTATTAGAACTTTTATTATATTTCTAAATTCTCCATAGTAAGAAATAATAGAAGCAAACAAAGGAGTCCATCCACATCTGTCTACTGAATTCACATCAGCTCCAGCTTCTATTAGAACTTTTACTTCCTCTGTAGATAATCTGTGAGCAGCATGATGCAAAGGAGTTCGTTCATCCTTATCTTTTGCATTAACATCTACTTTGTTATCTTTTATTAACCTTATGAATTCCTCGGAATTTAGTTCTCCAGATGCATTATCAAGATTTTTATATAATTCTCGTTGTTCTATTTGTTTCATAAATTACTCATTTATATATTAATATTTGATATTAATATATTTTATCATAAATGTCAATTTTTTACTATTCAGTCAAACTTGCTATAAGTTTACTCGATTCTTCTTTACTATTCCTAAATAAATTATTATTAATTTAATATATCTTCTTGTTAAGAATTTAAACGATATATCTACTTTCAGCAACAAAAACCAGCAAATGTGAGAAGTGTTTGTTTTTGGATCTTATGGTCTACCACTCAATACATACAAACTTTTCTTTATATTAATTTATTTTTTGATTTGACACACTTTTTTGAATGTTTTCTCAACATTTCATTACCTTCTCTCTTTCTCCATTTCCTGGCTCAATATTTACACATGACATTTTTCTTTGAGGATGCCTTGATAGTGATTTATACCCAGAAGGTCCTGGCTGTGATTTTGATAAATCTTCTATTGCCTCAAATTTTCTCTTTCTCTCTTGATAAGATTCATCTACTTCTTGACGGGTACTGGAAGGGAAAAGGTTTGACTGCACTGTATCAAGCATTTCCTTACTATTATAGTTTATCACAGCTTCAAGACACATCCTTTTGAACTCCTCAGAAGAATATTCATGGCTCTCAATTATATGGGAAGAAAGCATTTTATGATTATAAGCTGCTAACATTGCATATTGTTCTTTTGGTGATCCTGCTTTATCTAATAGAAATTCTAACACTTCAATATCAACTTCAGCAGCAGCTTCTCTAAATGCTTCATAATTATTGGCCGCCAACATTGCATGTCGTTTTTCTGGCGATCCTACTTTATCTAATAGAAATTCTAATACTTTAATGTCAACATGAACAGTATTTACCCTAAACGCTTCATAATTATTAGCCGCCAACATTGCATGTCGTTTTTCTGGAGATCCTGCTTTATCCAATAGTAGCTCCAACACTTCAATATTACCTTCACTGGCAGCTATTCTGAGTGCTTGACAAGCATTAGCCACCAACATTGCATATTGTTCTTCTGGCAATCCTGCTCTATCCAATAAAAACTCCAATGCTTTAATATTACTTTCAGCAGCAGCTTCTCTAAATGCTTCATAATTATTAGCCACCAACATTGTATGTCGTTCTTCTGGCAATTCTACTCTATCCAGCAGTAGTTTCAACACTTCAATATTACCATTACCGGTAGCAGCTACTCTAAATACTTCATAATTATTAGCTGCCAATATTTTACTCTGTACATCTAGTAATTTCGCTTTATCCAATAGAAACTCCAACGTTTTAATATTACCACTGTCAGCAGCTGCCCTAAATGCTTCATAATTCTCCACTGCTAACATTGCATGTTGTTCTTCTAGTGATCCTGCTCTATCCAGGAGCAACTTCGACACTTTAATATTACCTTCACTGATAGCTTCCCAAAACGCTTCGTAATTATTAGCCGCTAACATTTCACACTGTAAATCTAGTAGTTTCGCTCTGTCCAATAGAAACTCCAACGTTTCAATATCACCATCATCATCTGCAGCTACTCTAAACGCTTCATAATTATTAGCCGCCAACATTTCACGCTGTACATTTGATGATTCTGTTCTATTCAATAAGAGTTTCAGTACTTCAGTGTGCCCTGCATAAGCAGCTACTCTAAATGCTTCATAATTATTAGCTGCCAACATTTTATACTGTACATCTAGTAATTTTGCTTTGTCCAATAGAAGCTCCAATACTTTAATATTACTTTCAACAGCAGCTTCTCTAAATGCTTCATAATTCTTCACTGCTAACATTGTATGTAGTTCTTCTGGTAATTCTACTCTATTCAGCAGCAGCTCTAATACTTCAGCATTATCATTACCGGCAGCTTCTCTAAATACTTCATAATCATTAACTGCCAACATTTTACACTGTAAATCTAGTAGTTTCGCTCTGTCCAATAGAAATTTCAACGTTTCAATATTACCTTCAGTAGCAGCTTCCCTAAATGCTTTATAATTAGCAGCCGCTATTAACATTTTATATTGAATATTTTTCTGTGATTGTGTGTTTCTGTTCATAAATTACCTCTAACCTATAGATACATTATGCAGCATAAATACTTAATAGTTCTTAACATTACTGTACTTACATTTTTGAGTACTATAAATGCTTATATTTTTTTTGTATACTTCTGCGATTTTTGCTTTCTTTAGGAAAATTTCTATTGCACTTTTATTATAAGATAAGCATAAACTTTTCTTACCATAATTCTTCTTTTCCATTTTTTAATGAATTAGTATTACATATTGCTAAAAATTTAAACAATATAACCATTTCCAGCAAACAACATTAGCTAGTGAGAGAAGAATTTGTTTTGGGATCTTGGTCTACCACTTGTTCTACGCGAATTTATATCAATTTATTACTTTATTTCTCTGTTTTTTTGAAATTCCCCTCATGAAATTAAATAGCTTACTGTAAAATTATAGTCTTAAGTCCTTGTTTGCAGGTTGTACAGAGACGCTGTTAAATGAAGATATAGGTGACCTATGAGTTAAGTTAACTGTGCTTTTATCTTCAAATTGCAATGCTTCACTTATATTTTTTAATTTTCTTTTTTTAGGTAGTGTATGTTCATCAAATGTCTCTAGGTTTCTTTTATGTGATTGTGTTTTTAAGTCTGGAGCTAAGTGCATATCTTCAAGATAATAAATAATTTCTTCTGAGTTAGAATATACAATAACATAGTCCAAAGGACTCATATTTTTTTCATCTTGTCTATCTATACTAGCTCCTTTCTCTATAAGGTATTCAACAATATCTAACTGACCATGCATAACAGCAAAGTGCAAAGGACTCTCACCTTCTTTGCTACGTAGATTTATATTAGCTCTTTTCTCTACAAGATATTTCACAATATCCAATCTACCATATATAACAGCAAAGTGCAAAGGACGCATGTTATTTTTATCCTTTATATTTATACTAGCTCCTTCCTCTACAAGGTATTTAATAATATCTAAGTGACCATATATAGCAGCAAAGTGCAAAGGACACATACTATCTTTGTTTAATGATTTTATTATAGCCCCTTGCGCTACAAGGTATTTAGCAATATCTAAGTGACCATATACGGCAGCAAAGTGCAAAGGATTCATACCTTTTGTGTTATTTAGATTTACATCACCCCCTTTCCTTACAAGATGCTGAACAGTACCTAAGTGACCATGTATGATAGCATAATCTAAAGAAGTAAAATTCTTTTCATCAATAGCATTAATAACTTTACTTAATTTATCAGGATATATTTTCTCTAATATCAGCTTAATAACCTTTTCATTACCATCTTTGGCTAGCAAATGTAAGATAGTACCTCCATCATAAATAGAATCAATAAATTCATTAACTAATCTACTATATTTACTTGCATGACTCCAAACAGACTTAACGTGATTTGGATTCGTAAGGCAAAATGATGTCATCATTTCTCTTAAAGTTTCTTCTTCTATTCCTGTTCGTTCTTTCTCTACTCTTACTGTTTTTTGTATCCCTTTATGAACTCTTGCTATTGACTCCTCTAGCTCAATCACTGAAAACTTATTGAGTAGATTAAGAGCATCCAAAACTTGTTGCTTACCTTTTTCTGATTTCTTCTGGAGGAAAATTTCTTCTATATCAATTTGATTGGGATCCAAGTAAGCCATATATGATACAATATCATGCGATTGCTGCCCAACATTTTTTTCTCTTCTTATTTTATTAAGGTTAAGCTTCAAAGTTGTAAATAATTCTTTGGTGATACCTAATGCTTCCAAAAGATCAGGATTTGATTTTTGTATTGCTTCATTATAGCGTTTTAGATATTCGCTAATACTAATCTTTTCTTGTTTTATATATGCTGCTCCTTGCACCAAAGCTAATGGTAGATAATTCAACGCTTCTGCTAACTCTACTAGATAGCGATTCTCTAATTTATCTTTCATCCCTAAGGCCCTTTCAATAAATGTTATAGCTTCTCCTAGAGAAAATCCATCATTCAACTGTGTCTTTTCTATTTCTTTTTCCCAATTCTTGCTACGAGAAGTAATTAAAACGTAAGGCTTTTCTCCATGAAAAAACAAATTAGGAAAATAGGATGGTAAAAATTTTTCGATCTCCTTATACTTACTGGTGTTATCAAAGATGAAAAGACTTTTTACGTCTCGAAAATACTGGTATACATCCTGGACAATAGATTCTATTTCTCTATCTCGAACAACATTAAAATCCATATCATTATCATTTTCTGTAGGAATTTCTAATTCTTTAGCTAAATTACGAAATGAATTGAAAAGAGTGTCATATGTTTTAGCATTTATCCATATAACTTTTGTCCAAATATTACTCTCCTTACTATATGCGTAGCTTCTAGCTAATTCACTTTTTCCTGTTCCATATTCTCCATTAATCAAGACCATTCGTGACAGTTCTACTTCTTGATTTTTACTATCTAACTTCTTTTTTAATTCGTCTAACATCACTTCTCTTTTTATAAAGAATTTTGGTAAATAGCCCAAATTAAAGGAAAATGTATTTTTACCTTCTTTTTCATGAAGTATTCGTAAATTTCTGATTTCTTCACGCAGTTCTTGTATATCCTTTTTTTTTGCTGAATCGTTTTCATTGATCTCTTTTAATATACTACTAGCCAATCCTTTCTTTTTTTCCTCATCTAAAATACGCACATACTCTCTTTTTTTAGATGTTGCACTAAGTACATATTTTTGTTCTAACTCTTCCCAATTTTCTAATTCCCACGTAAAGGGAAGCCGATAGCCGTATTTTTCAGCAAAGTCATGCTCCTTCAATTGATAATACTTAATAATCTCACCCTCTGCTTTCTCTATTCCCACCTTTTCATATAACTCTGAAGTCATCAACATTTCACCACTTTGTTTATCTTTTACTTGATGTCCAGTACGTGTAGTAAACGGGTACTTTCTTTTTGATTTACCTAAAATAACACCTTTAGTTATGTGAAGATTGGGAAATTCTCCTTTCTCGTTGCAAGATGTAGTGTAATTTATTACTCTGGATACAGTATCCATTGCTAACTTCTCAATCCCCCTATTACAAGACAACTGATTAGTATCCACAATTTTAGTGAATTGCTTCTCAAAACTTTGAAAAATTTCCAAGCCAGCTTCTATTAAAATCTTTCTTAAGTTACCTTCTGAAGGCGCAACTATTGTAGAAAATATTTTTGCTTTTTTCCTATGTTGGTTTGTAGAAACAAAACTCACACACTCCATAACTTGAGAAGTACCTACTTTCTCCACACTTGGTGGAATATAATTACCCACAGTTGATACAACCTTAGCTACTACTTTACCTGTTTTACGTACTTTTGAACCTGGTTTTGCTTCTTTAGAACATTCAGATAGTTTTTCCTCGAATTCTTTAACAAAAGTCTTAACAAAAAAAGTTGCTTTTTTCACTATTTCATCACTTGTAATGCTTATACAGCTAAACATTTCTTCATCATCAGTCGATGTACTACTGCTGCCTATAGATGAAGATCTTGTTACTCTAGGGCTCTCCTGACTTCGTCCACACTGAAGTTCTTCACTAGATAATATATTTTCATAATCAACTATTGCTGATCCAGCATCTACATAATCCATTTGATTATCTGCTACTTGTTCTCCTAT
This sequence comes from Wolbachia endosymbiont (group B) of Horisme vitalbata, assembly GCF_964028625.1. NCBI lineage: Bacteria > Pseudomonadati > Pseudomonadota > Alphaproteobacteria > Rickettsiales > Anaplasmataceae > Wolbachia > Wolbachia endosymbiont (group B) of Horisme vitalbata. The sequence continues at coordinate 402,179 of NZ_OZ034797.1, read as the reverse complement.
ATTTTCTTTACCTAACATAAAGCCGCCTATATTTTAATATTCATATTTTGATTGTTTTGTCGTAAACCTCTTTTCTGAAGATTGATTTCAACATTTGATTCTTATGCAGCTGTACCAAACCAATTTGCTGTAGAAACCTTACGGTAATCCTAAGTAACTTTAATTGCTGAGTAACAGTGTGCTTTTCTTTTGACTTCTGACTAAAATAGATATATTCTTAAAAAATCGAGAATTGCTTTCTGAGTGATATACATAATACAATGCATCTAACTCACACCCCATGTTTTCATTACGTTAGACTGCATTGTAGCTAAAAAGATCTAGCAAAGCAAGAATTTTTTTGCATACTTTAGCATCTTATTTTAGTTTTTATTTTAAAACTAAAGCAGCTCAGTTTCATGTACTTTTATTTCTTTATCGACTGTTATTTTTCTTCTTCAATGCATCTATGAGTAATGATAACGTGGACGGTAAAGCTTGTAAAGCAATTTTTTTATATAGCAAGATTCAGCTATTTAATAAAAAGATCGTGGCTAGACCAAAAAATATAAGAGCTGAGAGAATATCAGTTGTTGCTGATGTTAAGATTGAAGACGAAACAGCAGGATCGGATCTTAAACGATGAAGCATTATAGGAATGAAAGTTCCGATGAACGTTGCAATAATTGACATCATAATCATGGAGACCACAAAAATCATCTCCACTTTGACATTGTGAAACCTTATTGCTAACACTACTAATGAAATAGTAGATAAGATCACCCCGTTTATAAGACCTATTAAAAATTCTTTCATCAGTATTCTTTTTGCATTTTGCTCAGTTAGATATTTTGTTGCGATTGCCCGGATAGTTAGTGTTACTGTTTGGGATCCTGCATTTCCGCTCATCGATGCAATGATTGGCATAATTATTGGCAGTACTATAAAACTTTGTATTACGTTATCGAAAAAGCCAACTACTATAGAACATATTGTTGCAGCTAAGAGGTTAAACAGTAACCAAGGTAGTCTTTTAATTATAGTTTTATGTATAGGGGCATTTATATCAGATTTAGAAGATACACCGCTTATTTTAAGCACATCCTCTTCTGCTTCTTGTTGAACAATTTTGATTACATCTTCAATAAGGATTACACCTATAATTTTACCATTCTTATTTACTACTGGAGCTGATAATAGAGCGTAATCTTTAAATATTCTTGCTACTTCTTCTTGGTCCATTCCAGTTTTAATTATTTTTATATCTTGACTCATTATCTCTTTTATTATTGTTTCTCCTGAGTGAGATATTACCTTATTTAAGTTGAAAATGCCTATGGGTTCTAATTTTGAGTTAATGATGAAAATTTGATAAAATGTTTCCGGTATTTTTTTATAGTTGCGTAAGAATTCCATTAGCTGATTTATCGTCCAATAATATGGAGCTATAACCATATTTTTATGTATCAACCTTCCTGCACTTTCTTCTGGGTATGATAACAATTCCTCTACTAATTTTTGAGTTGCATTGGGTAAGTAGTTAAGTATATTTTCTATAGACTTTCTATCTAAATCTTTCACTATAGCTACTATGTCTTCTATATCAAGAAGCATTAGTAACTTTGCTGTATTTTCTATTCCCAATATTTCTATGATCTCTACTTGTAAATCTGGTACTACATGTACTAAGGCATCACTTAACAAATGTTGATCGAGGATATTAACTAATTTCTCCCTGTGATCACTGATCGAAGTAGATAAAAAATAAGCTAACTGAACGCTATCTATCGTTTTTACAATATTACGAACATTCTCTAATTCTTGATTATCGAGAGACTCTATTAAATCATCAATAGCCTTTTTGTCTAAACCATAATGAGAACTTGTTTTAATATTCATTACTTTACCTTATTTTTTTAATAAATATACACACTTGATTTTATTGAACATTCAAGTATAATAAAATTATTTTGAATTAACTATTATATGGTTAAATTTCTATTTTGTTTGCTGTTATTGTTAGTGATAATAAATATATTAAAGTCTAAAGTATAATGAAAACCCATCCAGAAATCCTTGAATACTTTCAAGGCTTAAATAAAAGTATTTCTCTTATCAGGAGGTGTCTTTGACATAGAAAAATTGAAGTTGCGTCTTGAAGAGCTGGATTCTCAAGCGTCGAATGATAATCTGTGGCAAGACAATCAAAAAGCACAAGAGATTTTAAAAGAACGCTCTAAAATTAAGCATGAAATAGAATCGTTTTCAAAGCTAGAAAGCGATTACAACGATTCTATCAGCTTGATGAAATCTGCTATTGATGAGAATGATGAAGAATTTTTTTCTGAAGTTAAAGGTGAGTTAGTAAAGCTAGAGAAATTAATCAAACTTAAAGAGACAGAATCCTTATTTACTGGTGAAGCAGATAACAATAACTGCTTTTTAGAAATCCACTCAGGAGCTGGTGGAACAGAGAGCAATGATTGGACTGAGATGCTCATGCGCATGTATACAAGATGGGCAGAAATTTATCACAATTTTAAAGTTGAAGTTGTAGAAAAATTAGATGGTGATGCAGTTGGTATAAAATCTACAACAATAAAGATCATCGGAGAAAAAGCTTACGGGTGGGCAAAAAGCGAAAGTGGAGTTCATAGATTGGTTAGAATATCACCATTTGATGCAAATGGTAAACGTCATACCAGTTTTGCAAGTGTAGGAGTAACTCCAGTGATTGAAGATTCAATAGATATTGTTGTGGATGAAAAGGATTTAAAGATCGACACTTACCGTGCTTCTGGAGCAGGTGGTCAGCATGTAAATAAGACTGAAAGCGCGGTACGTATTACGCATATTCCAACAGGCGTTGTAGCTCAATGCCAAAATGGTCGTTCTCAACATAAAAATAAAGATGAAGCACTTAAACTACTTAAAGGACGTTTATATCAAATTGAATTGGAAAAAAAAGAACAGAAAATGGCCGAAGAATATGGCAAGAAATGCGATATAGGTTGGGGCAGTCAGATCAGATCGTATGTTATGCATCCGTATCAAATGGTAAAGGATTTAAGGACTGGACATGAAGTTGGCAATATAAATTCCGTTTTTGATGGCAATATAGATTGTTTCATAGTTAGTGTATTGGAGTTAAAATGAGATTTATTAAAAAGCTAAGTTTTATGCTCTGCTAATAAGGGGAAAAGAAAACCAAAACCTATTGAGAAAAATGGAACAATTTTGTGAATATATCTATTATCCAAGTAGCTGATGAAAATGGCAACTCATTTCTTATGGGCACAAAAATGTAATATGAAGAGAAATCTTCGTACATTAAGTTGTAGCCGCGCAACGTCTGCCATTGATGATTATTTCACCTACTGTAACTGCTGCTAAAATAAAGCAATAATACACTTGTGTTAACAAAGAAATAGGTGAGACAGAAGCAATGCTACCTGCTAGCAGCAGCTGGGAACCATAAGGCAAAATGCCTTTTGTAACGCAAGCAAAAATGTCTAACAAGTATGCACTACGGTATGACGGAATATTATGCTTTTGCGCGAGCCTTTTTGCAATATCGCCACTTAATAAAATAGCAATGGTATTATTAGCAACTAAAACAGTAAACATAGATGCTATGCCCGCTATTACAAATTCAGCTTTAGTTTTTGTGATATTGCTTTCATCGATAAGTTTGTGTAATGCCTTTTGACCCTGCTTGTACATTATATGACTCAATCCGCCAATAAATAGAGCAAATATCACTATCTCGTTTACTTTTTTGAAACCGTCATATATGTCATGAGAGAGTTGAATGATAGTATAGTCAAAAAAAGTCATCCCTAATACACTAGCAACAATTATATTTATAGTTATTGTTACTAAAGTAGTAACTTCAAATAACCCCATGATTATTAAAGAAATATAAGGAATAATCTTTATTACTGATAAATAATCTAAATTTGATGTAGGAATAATTTTTGTACTATCTGCCATAATTGACAGATAGACAAGCGTTATAATGCTGGCAACAAATGCTACTTTAGAATTCACTTTAAGTTTATCCTTTATCGTGGCCCCCTGTGAAGAAACAGATGCAATAGTAGTGTCAGATATCATTGAAAGATTATCACCAAATACGGCACCTCCAACTACAGTTGCAGTTCCTATTTCAAGACCAAAAGCCCCACTTTTTGCTAAGTTAACAGCTATTGGTACCATTAATACAACAACTCCCATAGACGTACCAATTGCAGTTGATATAAAAGCGGAAGCCAAAAATACTCCAGGCAGTAGTAATCTTGCTGGAAGGAAATTGAGAATTAAATCAGCAACAGTATCTGCACTACCAATTGATTGAGTCACCACAGAAAATGCTCCAGACAATAGAAAAGTTAAACACATAGTAAGGGTGTTTTTATCGCCCATACCCTCGATGACAGTATCGATGTTACGTTGAATTTTACCTGCACTGCATGCAACAGCAAAAAATAGCGCCGGTAGTAGGCAAATTACCGGTGAAACTTGGCGAAGCGGATTATCAATTCCAATAAAGGAAAAATAGACACCACTTCCAAGGTATAAGATTAAAAAAATAACCAAAGGAAAAAAAGCTGTCATTTTACTGCCTTAAAACCTATGATTATAATCAATTAAGTGGTTTCAGGCAAGCTTGGTTTTCTGTAAGTTAATAACAGTCCTTTTAGACTCTCAAGTTACGCTATGGAAAATGCGTTGACTATTCTACCATAATATATAGCATCAAAAAATACTCTATAGTATGAGGTAAAGCTATGGTAATGACATATGAACAGTGTAACATAATATTAGGTGTAATTGATCAAGAGGTAAATTTAAGTAAAGACAATGTAATTGAAAGAATAAAAGAGCTATTAAAGGAAGTAAAGATACTAGGGCAAGCAGAAACATCAAGAATGTTAGAAGAGATATCGCATAGATTAGAAGTATCAGGCGAGAGTACAAGAGTACAAGAGACACAAGAGCCATTAAAAAAGAGACTAAAGGTGGTAAATGTACCGCAGACAAAAGAAGAAGTAAAAAAGATACTAAAGGAGTTAAGGGTATCAAATGCGCAACAGATGGTAAAAAGAATGCTAAAAAGGTTAGGTGTACAAGAGACATCAGAAGAATCAAAAGCAGTGGCGCTAGAGGATGTGCTAAATGCACGAGAGATCTCAGAAAAGGTACCAGTGATGCTAGATACACAAAAGATACTAGAAACACTAAATAGACTAAAGAAAGAAAGTGGAAATGTGTATAGAGAGTGGAAGGAAAATGAGTTTGATGTAAATCATTGGTTTGAAATAGATCGTTTGCATGAACGCTTTTCATACACGTTATTATATTTAGCTATTGATTTTAAGCTGAACAATTTAACCAATGCTATGCTTAAAGTAAAAGGAGTCAATATTAATTCAACAAGTCCGTTGTTCAAATGGACTGCTTTACATTGGGCTGTTGAAGATAGGAACATAGAAGTAGCACGCAAGCTAATAGAAGAAGGGGCAGATGTTAATCTGTTGGATTCATCTCAACGGACTACTTTATATCAGCCAGCTGTAAATGGCGATATAGAAATAATAAAAATCTTAGTAACGAAGAAGGTAAATCATAATGTGGAAGATCTGATGAACTTGACTGCTTTATATGAAGCTGCCAGGAATGGCCATAAAGAAGTAGTAAGGTTATTAATGAATAATGGAGCAGATGTTAAAAAGAATGGGGCGCTTAAACTTACTCCTTTACATATTGCTGTTGCAAATGTTGATAGAGCAATGGTGGATTGTATAATAAAAAACGACAAGAATATCGACAAAAATATTGAGATAGTAGATGTATTTGGATGGACTCCTCTATATTGGGCTGTTACAAAGAACGATATTTCAATATTAGAAGACCTATTAAAGTGCATATCAGAACATGGAGCAGATGTTAATCTAGAGGATAATTTAATTGGACGATCTCCCTTACATATTGCTGCTACGAATGGTAATGTGGGAGCAGTAGAGCTCTTAATAAAATATGGAGCAAATGTTAACCATAAGGATGCATGGGGATGGACTCCTTTTAATTGTGCTGCTACAAAAGGCAATAGAAAAGTAATGTATTATCTAATAGCCCATGGAGCAAGTATTGAGACGAATGATTCACAGAAAATATTACTTTCTATTTGTCCATATAATTATCTAGAAGCAGTAACTACTATGATACAACTTGGAATATGGAAGGATGTGATGAAATTGATGGGAGCTGAGTTTTTACGTTGTGCTGCCAGACATGGTGATACACTAATGGTACATGCTCTATTAGAAGCTGGAGTAAATGCTAATGCAGATGATGATTTAGGATCAACTGCTTTACATAAAGCTGCCAAGTATAACCATCCGGAAGTAGTAAGGATCTTAATTTTATATGGAGTAGATGTTAATGCACAGGATAGCTCTGGGCAATCTCCTTTAGCTTATGCTGTCGAACGTAGACACTGGATAGTAGTAATGACCTTACTATGTTATCGCGCAAATACTTCATTGCCTGATCACTGTGGTGAAACTGTAAGAGATTTAGCTGAACGTCAAGGTATAAGTAATCTTCTAGTGGAAGCAGAACAAAGAGCAATAGCTATACTTACACAGCTTGACTTAGAATCAAGTATACTCAGAAACAAAAAATTAATGACAGTGCAACACACAGAATCACATATGTTGAGAGAAATAGAATCACATAATCTATCTATCAGCTTTGAACGTATGATAAGAGATCAAGCTAATCAAATTGAACAATTACAGTATAACGCTAAACTTAATGGAAAAGGAGTAGCACTTATAACTGACCGCATTAAATGTGTGCAGTTAGGGACTAACACTAAAGCGTGTCCAGATGAAATGGATGGAGTAAAAGAACAAATATTACATAGTCCTTACAGGTGGTCATATCGCACTAAAAATGTTAATGTAGGAAGAGTAACATCTTTAGCTAACGGCATTGAGTGTATGAAGTCAGGGCCTAACACTGAAGCGTGTCCAGGCCCTAGTACTAAAGAGCCTAATACTCACCTCTCTATGATCGAGAAACTATCATTGTTACCACTTTACTCAGCTATAGGAAAATATGAAGCTGTTATAAAGAGTTAAATAATCCTCTAAATTCCAGCACGCAGCACTCGATGCAAGTAGCTGAAACTGAGGAGTACATTAGGTATGTTAGATTTTAGTTTACACAATAAAATTTTTATAAGTAAGATGTCAGAAGGTATCAAAACCATATTAGTAGAAGACAATAACGTTAGGCTCGATAGGTACATTAGAAGAATTTTTCCCAATTTGAAACAATCTGCAATTGAGAAGTCTTTAAGGAAAGGATTAATCAAGGTTGATAATTGCACGGCAAAATCCAGCGATAGAGTGAATTCTGGGCAAACTATAACGATAAGATACTTAGATTATATTGAAAACACTAATTCTGATCGTAAATATAATGAAAAATTAGTAAATTTACTGAGAGACAACATACTATATGAAGACGAGTATATATTAGCTATAAACAAGTCAGCAGGAATAATCGTTCAAGGCGGTATAAAGGTAAAAATTAGCATTAGTGACTTGCTTGACCAAATAAGAGAAGGGGAAGTATTTAAAATTGTCCATAGACTTGATAGAGATACAAGCGGAGTAATAATATTCGCGCGCAATGCCAGTGTTGCAAGATACCTTATGGAAGAATTTAAAGGACGGAGGATAAAAAAAACTTACCTAGCATTAACTTCTGGTATACCGAGCAAAGATAATGGAATAATAGACTACCCGTTGGTGAAAAAATATATTTCAGGGCAAGAAAAAGTAGTTATTGATGAAGACTCACCTCAAAATGCCACTACGCATTTTTCAATTATATCAAGATTAAAACATAATGTTGCTTATTTAAAATTACAACCAATTACCGGCAGGACACATCAGTTGCGTGCACATTTAGCTCATATAAATTGCCCTATTCTTGGTGACGGTAAATATGGTGGTAAAAAAGCTTTTATCGATGGGGTAGTAAATCAGATCCACCTTCATTCGCATTCTTTATCTTTAAAATTGCCAAATAATAAAGTAATCACTATTACTGCTCCTATCCCTAGGCACATCGAAAAATCTATTGAAGTGCTATCTTTCAACTGAAACGATTTCACCAATCAACTTTTCTATCTTTGGCTTTAATTTGAAGTACAGATATTAGGCTAATTAATGCACAGATAGTAAGATAAATGCCTGCTGCAAGTTTTGTTTCAGTTTTTTCTATAAGCCACATGCATATCGATGGAGAAAGGCCGCCAAAAATACCTGCAGATATGTTATGTGCGAGGCTAAAGCCAGTGCATCTAACTTTTGTTGGAAATAACTCGCAGGCGAGAGAATTATATATTCCAAAAGATGCGCCTATCGGCACACTTATTAATAGAAAAGTGAGCGTTACAATATAGTGGTTATCATTTGATAATAGCGAAAGTACCGGCAAACTGACACAAGCTAAAGCTAATAACGTAGGAATGATCACGTTTTTTCTTCCAACTTTATCAGACAGTATTGCAAACAGCACTGCAGACGTCCCAAATGTAATTTCAACCATAATCCTTACTACATTTTTAATATCAATATCTGAAAGAATAAGCTCTTTTACAGATATGTTGTAAAACATGATTACTGAATAAACAATTGCGTTTTGAGCAATGCCAAGTCCAATTGCTATCACAAATGCTCTTTTATAATTCTTGATTAATTCTAAAAAGGGAGAATTAGATAAGCTTTTATTTTGGTCATGAGTTTTATATGCTAGACTCTCTTCCATTATGTACCTTATTAAAAAGCCTATTACACCCATAACAGAGCAGAAATAGAAGAGCAACCTCCAGCCCCAAATTTCATAATTTTCACCTGTAAACTTTTTGCAAACAGCTATCATTACAAAGCATGTAATAGAACCAAGAGCACCACTAAAAGCTTTCATGCTACCTAAAAAGCCTAGATTTTTTTTATCGCTTGAATGCTCTATTAAAAAAGCTGAATTGATACTTGTTTCTCCACCTGCTGCCATTCCTTGTGTTATTCTACAAAGCAGAAGCAGCATAGGAGAAAATATTCCTATTTCTTTAAAGCTTGGTATAATCGCAATTGCAGTAGATGATATCGAAGCTAATATTACGGAAGTCAGCAAAATTTTCCTTCTGCCGTATTTATCTCCAATGTAACCAAAAATAAATGCACCAAGTGGTCTAAATCCAAATCCAATTGCAAAACTGCCAAGAAATTTGATTGTGCTTAAATAATCACTTTCTGAAGGAAAAAAAACGTTGCTTATTATATGCTTTAAAACTCCAAACAGAGTTACTTCATACCATATAATCATATTGCAGATTATGCTTGATAGTATTGCTTTTTGAATATTGTTCATAACTTCCAGTTTACCACACTCCGCTATAAAAATTTTTATTCAACAACCTTTAAAGACAACTCACGTAAATGCTTATCCTCTACTTTAGAAGGAGCACCCATTAGAACATCTTCACCTTGCTGATTCATAGGAAAACAGATTACTTCACGAATGTTCGGCTCATCAGCAAGCAGCATAACCATTCTATCAACCCCTGGTGCTATTCCACCATGAGGTGGCACTCCAAACCTAAATGCACGCACGAGCGCACCGAATTTTGTATCAACTTCCTCTTTACTGTAGCCTGCAATGGCAAAAGCTCTGTACATAATATCTAGTTTGTTATTACGAATTGCTCCACTTGACAGCTCTATTCCATTGCAAACAAGATCATATTGGTAAGCAAGGATATCCAGTGGATTCTTTTCTTCTAAATCTTTCAAGCCACCATGTGGCATAGAAAATGGATTATGAAAGAAATCAATTTTTTTACTTTTATCGTCATACGCAAAGTAAGGAAAATCAATCACCCAACAGAATTTGAAGATATTGTCATCTATAAGACCTAGTTCTGATCCCAAAAGAATACGCACTTTCCCTGCAATTATTGCTGCTTCATTTTCCTTATCAGAAGCAAAAAATACACTATCTCCAGGTTCTATATTTGTTATTTCTTTTATGGAATTTAACCTATTGTCATCAAGGAATTTAGCAATTGGTCCTTTTGCAATTCCATCTTTATCGAACGTTATATATCCAAGACCTTTAGCACCGAATTCTTTTTGTGCATGTTCTATTTTTTTATCAAAAAAGCTACGAGGTTCTTCTGCTGTTTTAGGAGCAGGAATGGCTCTCACTACCATACCACGCTCGATATTGTTTTTGAAAATATTGAACTCTGAATCATGGAAAATTTCTGTTACATCACTAATCAATAGTGGATTGCGCAGATCTGGTTTATCAGAACCGTATTTGAGCATTGCGTCTTTGTATGTAATGTGCGGAAAATCTTCATCAACTGATTTTCGAGAAAATTTGGCAAACACTTTATATAAAGTAGACTCAATAACCTGAAATATATCCTCTTGAGTTACAAAAGACATTTCAAGGTCTAGCTGATAAAACTCCCCAGGAGAACGGTCAGCCCTTGCGTCCTCATCACGAAAACAAGGTGCAATTTGAAAATATTTATCAAACCCCGAAACCATAAGCAACTGCTTAAAAATCTGCGGAGCTTGTGGTAATGCATAGAATTTACCAGGATTTAGTCTGCTTGGCACTAAGTAGTCACGTGCACCTTCAGGAGAAGAGGCAGTAAGTATTGGAGTTTGAATTTCCAAAAATCCTTGCTCTATCATGAGCCTCCTGAGCTCTGAAATGAGCTGTGAACGCAGAATAATGTTATTACGAACCTTTTCACGTCTTAAATCAAGAAAACGGTATTTAAATCTCATGTTTTCTGGGTATTCTTGCTCACCGGCAATACTTGCTAATATACTCCTTTCTTCTTTTGCTATTTCTTCATCACAGTGGAACTCAACTTCCGATTCAACTTGTAAATTACTAACTATAACTTCAATTTCTCCTGTGGAAATAGAGCTATTTACCGTGTCTTCAGTTCTAGCTTTGACTATTCCTGTGACAGTAATCACACTTTCTGATTTTAAATTTGAAATTTCATCAAAAAAGTCTTTGTCATTATTGAATACCAGTTGAGTAATTCCATAAAAATCTCTTAAATCAACAAAGATTAGGTTACCATGGTCACGTTTACGGTACAGCCACCCAGAGAGAGTAACTTCCTTTTCTACATCATTCTTCCTTAATTCATTACACGCGTGAGTTTTATAGCAGTTCATTTAATTGAAATTTCTAGAATACAGAAAGATTATAAAATAAATTAACCTTTGGGCAAGCTAATATCTAAAAATCCTTTACAAACAATTCTGATTTGGATATAATTTTTTTGATTGTGTGTGTTGAGGTATACTTATGAATTCTGAAGAATTAGAGGAAATGTTGGCTAAAAAAAAGAGGGTGGATGCTGTAATAAAAGATCTTGTTGATACTGTTACCAAAAATGATTCAGAAAAAGTAAAGTCAATTTTTGAGAAAAATAGTTCCATTATTCGAGATGTTGTTACTGACGTTAATTCCCAAAGCGGTACAAATTTATTAGGTGATGCTGTTGATGAAGAAATAGCTAAGTATTTAATAGAGCAAGGTGTAAGTTTCAGCGCTGCAGTCAAAAAGGCGATTATGAAAAGAAATTTAGGGTTAGTAAAATCAATCTGTGAGATAAATAAATCAATAGCTAAACATGAGTTACAGCAAAATCCTGAGCCACTACAATCTGCAACTTATGATCACAAATTTAATGATAAAATTGCAAGGTATTTGATTGAACAAGGTGCAAATCCTAATGCAACTGATCATCTTGGTCGTTACTTACTTCATCTGCAAATTGCAAAAAGCAATTTCAAAGGAGCTAAGGCTTTAATAGAAAACGGCGCGGATGTTAACTTAATAAATCAAGAGGTAAAAAGCTATCAGAACTTAATTATTGGTGGTAGTGCGTTAAAGGGTGAAACTGCGTTGAATTTTGCAATTAGAATATATTACAAATATAAAGACATAGACGATCAAAAATCTGATGAAACCTTAAAATTTATAAGTTATTTAATAGAACAAAAAGCAAACTTAAATATTAAAGATTGTAATGAGATGGTCCCTTTAGATATTGCTATATTTCATAATTCTCCAAAGATAGTAGAATTATTGATAAAAGCTGGTGCTGATCTTAATGTTGGAAGGGAAAAAGCAGAAGGTGTCTTAAAGTATGCAATTACTGAAGGGCATATAGATATAGGGAAAGCTACAATTCGATATATTTTGGAACATGACTCACACTGGTTAACAACTTCAAATAAACCAGATCTTCTCAATGACCAACAAGAGTTATCAGTCTACTGGGACGAATATAAAGCTCAAGTTAAAGAACTTCATGATATAGTGGAAGATAGAATTGACTTGACTGGTGACGGCTCTACCCGTCCTATAATGAGAACAGTGAGTGGCTTTTTAGATCATGAAAGTAGAAAAAATCTAGTAAAATCATCATTCATATCTAGTGCTGAGGCACCAGAAAATTTTTGTCCGAGAAAGCTGGCTGTTATAAGTGTAGCTGCAATAACTTGCGCTTTAGCATTATATTTTCTTGCTCCATTAATCATTGGGTCTTCTGCTGGAATTGGTACTCAACTAGCATTAGGAGCTGTAGGTGCAGTTGTAGGTGGTGGAATTGGAATCTTGACCAATGTGGCAATAGATCAATGCTACGTTAATTCAGCTACTCAGAAAGCTGACTAAAATTAAAGCGCCATAGATTGCTAAAACTCCATAATTGTGGAGTAATATAATGTTACTTTCCTCAAGCCTTTAGCTCCTCAAATACTTCTCTTGCTCTGTTTAAAACAGAATCAGGAAAACCAGCAAGTTTTGCTACATGTATTCCATATGACTCATCTGCAACGCCCTCAATTACTTCATGTAAAAAGATGACTTCTCCTTTCCATTCTTTTATTTTCATACAAAAACATTTCACATTTTCTAAGTATTCACCTACTTTAGTCAATTCATGATAATGAGTTGCAAAAATGGCGCGGCACTTATTTACATTGTGAATATGTTCAATCACTGCCTGTGCAATAGATAATCCATCATACACTCCTGTGCCCCTACCAATTTCATCAAGTATCACCAAGGAACGATCTGTTGCCTGATTTACTATCGTTGCTGTTTCGATCATCTCTACCATGAAGGTAGAATAACCAGCTGTTATATTATCTGTTGCACCAACCCTGCTAAATATCTTGTCAATCACTCCAATATGCGCACTCTCTGCTGGCACAAATGACCCCATGTGAGCTAAAACTGCAATGAGAGCGTTTTGCCTCAAAAAAGTGCTTTTTCCAGCCATATTAGGACCAGTAATTAGATGTATACCAGCTAAATTGATGCTATTTGCAATGAATTTATCGTTAACTTCAACCACTGGATGTCTTCCGCTACAGATATTGAACTCTTTGCTGTCATCAATGATGGGTTTTACGTAATTATTTTGCACTGCAAGCTCTGCAAACGCGGTTCTAATATCAAGTTTTGCCAAAGCATTTGCAGCAAGAGCAATTTTTTCAGATTCTTTAGCGACTTCACTACACAGTTCACTAAAAATTTTCATTTCTAAGCCGATTGCAGCATCACGTGCCGTAAGAATTTTATTTTCTAGTTCTTTCAACTCATTAGTAGTGTAGCGCATGCTATTTGCTAAGCTTTGTCTATGAATAAATATATCCGAAGTTATTTTGTGATTTGCCGACACTTCAACGTAATAACCGAGTATGTTGTTATGTAATATTTTAAGTGCGGCAATACCAGTTAGGTCGCGATAAGATTCACGGAGTTTGGTTATTAGTTTATTACTATTATTTAATATGTAGGATAACTCAGATAATTCTGAGTTGTATTTTGAGTGAATAAATCCTCCTTCTTTCACGGAACTGAGGTTATTATCAAGTATAGCACTATTTAACAGTTCAAATAGGTCTTTATGATTGCCAAGGCTTTTATGTATTGTGCTTAGTTCACTTTCGTCACTACTTATCACCTGAGTAGTAGACACTGGTTCCTTTTCTCTGGTCAAGCACTGGAATGACATCTGAGAGTTAATTTCTGATTTTTCACTTAAACAATAATTATGCAAGGTAGACAGAAACTCAGACAACTCTAAAGTTTTTCCTAGGCCTATTTTTAATAGGTTCATATCCTTTGGTGAACCACGCCCTAGTATTAAGCGCGATAAAGACCTCTCAATATCTGGAATGTTAGATAATATCTCTCGTATTTTTCTGCGTGGCTCATGATTATTTACAAAAAATTGAGCGGTGCTGAGCCTCAAATTAATTGCCTTAGAGCAAGCAAGGGGTGAAGCGAGCATTTGTTTGAGCAGGCGTCCACCAGAGGCTGTTACTGTGTGATCAATAACTGAAATTAGTGAACCTTTCTTTTCACCAAATTGAGTTGAAAACAACTCAAGGTTTCTCCTTGCTGAAGCATCAATAAGCATGAAATTTTGTTGCTTATAGGTTTTTGGGAATTCAAGCCTTGGAATGGAGCCCCTTTGTGTTACTCTGACATATTCAAGCAGTGCACCACACGCCATGATTTCTACTTTGCTGAAATTTCCTATACTCCCAAGTTCCCTGATTTTATAAAACTCGCATAACGTTCTGTGAGATTTACTATACTCAAAAAAGCTCTGTGCGTGTTGCGTAATTGATATTTTATAATTTTTTAAAATCGATCTAATTTTTTCGTCCTCAGTGAATTTTTCAGAAATTAATAATTCTCTTGGTGATATACGCAATAAATCACTATCTAGAGCTTTCAAACTCGTTAAAATGTGAAAAAATTTTCCCGTCGATAATTCAAGCCAACTAATAGCATATTCGTCATTTTGTTCAACTATGGATGCGAGATAATTATTGCTTTTATCCTCCAGTAGTGAATCTTCTATAATTGTACCTGGAGTTACAACTCGCACTACATCACGTTTTACTATGGATTTATAGCCCCTCTTTTTTGCTTCATCAGCAGTTTCTAATTGGTCACAGATTGCTACTTTGAATCCTAAATCTATTAGCTTGTGCAGGTAAGACTCACTACTGTGTGCTGGCACTCCACACATTGGTATTTCTTGCCCATTTGAATTGCCCCTCTTGGTTAGCACTATATTCAGCAATTTCGCAGCTTTAATAGCATCATCGAAAAACAATTCATAAAAATCGCCCAGTCTATAAAACAATAGATGATCCGTGTATTGAGCTTTCAAATTTAAATATTGCTCCATTACAGGGGTATTTTTTTCTCTTATTAAGTTCATAACATTTTTAAATATGTTAGCAGCAAACCACTTACTCTGGTGTTGGTTATTTTATTATGGATCAATAATTTTTTTTAGCTATAGTACAAAAACAAATAGTTTGAGGTAGAATTATGGAATATGAACGGTTGTTAAAAATATTAAGGACAATAAGTGACTTAAATGAGAACAATATAATCGAAAGGGTAAAAGAGGAATTGGAAAAAGAAGATCCAGACACGTATAAAAAGTGGCAAGATAATGGATTTAACATAAATTATACATTCGATGATCAAAGTACATTGTTACATATAGCTGCTAGAAATGATCTTGTAAAGATAGCAGAGCTTTTAATAAAAAAAGGGGGTAATGTTAATACAGCAGATCAAGATGGATGGAATCCTTTACACTTTGCTGCTGCAAGTGGTAGTATAGGAGTGGTAGAGATTCTCATAGCAAACGGGGCTAATGTTAATGCAGCAGATCAAGATGGGTGTACTCCTTTGCATTGTGCTGCTCACAATGGACATAAAGAGATAGTAGAACTCCTATTAGACACGGGGGCTAATGTTGATGCAGTAGGTAAAGTTAAGATAACTCCTTTACACGCTGCTGTTCGCTTTGGTTATACAGAGATAATAAAAGTTCTCATAGCAAACGGGGCTAATGTTAATACAGCAGATCAAAATGGGTGTACTCCTTTGCATTGTGCTGCTCACAATGAAAATAAAGAGATAGTAGAACTCCTATTAGACACGGGAGCTAATGTTGATGCAGTAAGTCAGGCTGAGAGTACTGCATTACATCATGCTGTTTCTGCTGAAAATTGCCAAGTGGAAATAGTAAAAGCTATCATAGAAAAGGAAGCTGCTGTTGACATAGCGGATAAATACGGGCGTACTCCGTTATGCTGGGCTATTAGAAATGGCTATTCAGAAATAGCAAGAATTCTACTTGAAAACAAAGCAGATCCTTTATTGGGACATAAAAGTTTTAACACATTAAAGCTCTTGATTGAATTAATAAAAAATGATTTTAAGCACTCTAAGAAAGCAGAAGAAACACAGCAACAAGAGGATGATGAATATGAATTGATTAAATACTCACTGGTACTTCGCAATGACTGTTCTTTAACTGATATTGCTGAAAGAGGTGCATTTGGTAAGTTGATATCTACGTGGCTTGTTGACATGTCCAACTTAACAGAGAGTCAGAAGGAGTTGAATAAAAAATTCTTAAGTACTTTTAAAGACTTTCCACATGTTACTTATAAGGATTATAAGAACGATGTTGAAAAAATTAAAAAATTTTTACTGGATCATAAAAGTAATCAAGATCTAAAAACCATCCTCAACCTTAAAAGAGGAGAATCTAAACTGACAATACTGCATATTCTATCAAGTATGGAATGTAGCAATGCGGGAGAATTCATAGATTTACTGTTGAATTCAGGTGCTGATCCTAATGAAAAGGACGACACAGGAAGAACACCTTTACATTATGCTACTCGTTCTGGTCATTGTGATACAATTATCAAATTGCTTCTAAGGAAAGGAGCTAATCTTGATATAAAGGATAAAAAAGGTAAAACCCCAATAGAATTTGCAGTTAATAATCCCAACCTTAATATTAAAGAGTACTTTTTAACTGATGATGTTATTTATGGAACTTTTCGTAAAAAAACACAAGTTGACTATAATGGAAAAAAGTATTTGTGCAAAAGTGTAAATCTATGGGGGGAGGATTTTCTACTAGATGAGCAAGATCCAGGTAAATATTTTTGTAAATTAGATGAAGTTCAAGACATAAATCAGCTAGAACAGGTTGTAAATGAAGCTATAAAATCTAGGGTAAGGTTCAATCTTACTCGTGAGGGAAATATATATGAAAATACTTATGAGAGTAGGTATAATTTTACAGATTATGTAATAAGAAGAATTAGTGAATTAAAGATTTTTCAAGGTGAAAGGGACATAGAAGTTGCTAGTCGCATAGTATGTAATTTGGTAAAAAGAGGTGCAGTATTTGAAACTCTAAGTAGTATAATTGTAATTGATAAACTAGAGAAGTTTAAAGACCACAAAGCTAATCTTAAAGAAGCACGTAAAAGCTATATACATTACTCTCTAAGGTTTTTGGAAGCTGCAAAAAACGCAACTACTGGTAAGGTAAAAGAGGCAAAAATGGACAACTTCACTTTCTACTTGAAATACTCAAAGAATAGTATAGTCGAGGTTGCAAAAATCGTAAATGGAACAGATGAAAGCACAGAATTTCGAAGAGACGTGATAGCAATCGGTGAAAGCGAGACAGAAATTTTAACAGAAGGTGGGGTAAGAAATTATACTGACCTTATAGGTAATATAGTACTGACTTTTCATACTGATTTGGGAAAAGTAGATGCTAGATTGTATTCTGATGTCCAAGATGAAGGAAAAATTATAGTAGAAGTGAGTAACAAGGAGGAAATATTGGAAAAGTTTAAAAATTATAAAGAAGAGTTAGGTGAGAACTGCTTGCTTGGTGGTTCTTCTGTCTACGACGCTATTAAGCAGGGATATTTTAAAAGGCCTGAGGAAGTAGATTCCATATATCATGTAAGTTCTTCATTAGAAAATATATCTTTATTTCCTATTGTACAACAGAACATAGAGAAAATTCGCCAGCAAGGTTAGTGTTGCTTAGCTTAAGTTTAAATTGCAAAAAAATGCAAACTTTATGATACTGAAGGAACTACTTTTTTGCTAGAAGGCAAAGCAGCAAGGAGCGAACCAAAAGTGATAAGAAAGGATCCAAGCCAGATTATAGACATTCCAGGTTTATAGTGCACTTTAGCTGCAATTTTGCTCTTACTCTTATCAATCTCTCCAATTACAACATAAATATCAGAAAATAAATTGTGGTAGATACTGCTTTCAACATTTTTCTGACCTTCCGCAAGGTAAAATCTATATTCAGGAGTTACTTCACCTAATATCTTATTATTCAGCAAATTCCTGATATCCATTGTACCCCTCACTGCATGGAAATTTTTTTCTTTTATTAGCTCAATATTTCGTAAAGTAACTTTAAATTTATTGACTGTTATGCTGTCTCCTATTCCCAAGTAGTTTTCTTTTTTCTCCTGCCAACCAACTGAATAAGATATACCAAGCACTAGAATTGCCACTCCAGCATGAGCAAGCATCATTGCATAGTAGGACTTAGAAACTCTTCTTGCTAATAAAATTGATTCACCAAATGCTACCTTAAATAAACAAATTCTTTTACTATATGCTTCTAAAACAAAGATTAATAATGCTATGGAGATGGTAATTGATAGCACAATCATTAGCTCCATGTGAAAGATAAACGGCAAAACAGCTGCAGCACTACAAAATGAAAATCTATATTCACGGAATATTGGCAATAGACTATTTCCCTGCCAACTGCAGTATTGCCCTATCATGGTGAGCACTAGAATAGCTAGTGCAATAGAGTTAAATAAAGAATTGTAATATGGTGCTCCAACTGAAATTAATTCACCGGTTAAATACTCAAGCACTGTAGGGTATAAAGTGCCAACGAACACGATGAAAAAGGCAGTGATGAATAATAAATTGTTCATCAGCATCATCGTAAGGCGTGAAAAGAATCTTCTACCCTCTGTCACTTGAGTAGCAGATTTCTTTTCAGATTCCAATATCGAATACTGGAAAGATGTGTGATTCTTTCTCGTAAACACTACAAATATTACTAAGCTACTGACTGTAATTACACCAAGTAGAGCTAATATATACAATCCATATCTTGGGTCATCTGCAAACGTGTGCACTGAGGTAAGTATTCCTGAGCGGACTAGAAATGTTCCAGTCACACTCAATATAAAAGTTGTGAGCGTAAGTAAAATAGCAACATTCCTTAAAGTATTGAAATTTCGTACAACGAGCAACAAATGTGTCAGCGCCACTGCAATTAGCCACGGCATCAAAGAAACGTTTTCCACTGGATCCCAAAACCAAAATCCACCCCAACCGAGTTCACGATATGCCCACCAGCTACCCAAGCTGATGCCCAAAGTGAGCAGCGACCAAGAAATAAGTACCCAAGGCCTGACAATTTTAGCCCAAACATTTCCTTCAGTATTGAAAATTAATCCAGCTATAGAGAGCGAAAAAGGAACGCTAAATCCAAGGTACCCCAAATATAATACCGGTGGATGAATAGCAAGGCCTATATCCTGCAATATCGGATTAAAACCCAGTCCATCTGTTTCAATGCCTGGCATTTTAGTGAAGGGGCTGGATTCAAGTAAAGTGAACAGTAAAAAACAAAAGCAAATCAAGCCTTGGGTGATAAGAGATATTTTTTTTAATTTACTACCATTAGTTCGTTCTGGTGTCATTCCAGTGCTTGACACTGGAATCCAGTTTTTATTACACTGCCATTTGATGTACTCATTTGCAATTAAATTCCAGTGTCTGGGCACTGGGATGACAGAAGGTATATAAATATCCATTAGTAATAAATACATGACAAGCACTAAGGTCCAAAGCAACATAGACCCTTCTTTATTTCCCCAAACACCACAAATCTTATAGATCAAAGGTTTTGTTGTGTGTGAGTGGTAATATACGTTTTCAAGTGAGAAATCATTTTTAATGTGGCAGTAGATCAAAATAGCCATTGATGCTGACACACAAAAAAATATGGCAGAGGAGACGAATCGGTAAGAACTAAACGGTAGAAACAAATACGTTAAAGATAACAAACAGGCTACCAATAACAACATATTCCCAAATTCAGGCATAAGATTCATATAATGATATTACTAATAATAAATTGGGAGTTAAAGTTTTAATATAGGAACAAAGTTAATCTTCAATTATATTAATAGTAAGTAAAAATTAAGCATTAAGCTTTTATACTTTATATTATATAACATTAATATTGTGAGGTAATATTATGGGCACAACTAAGATTAGTGAATTTCTATTCAATATAAAAGGTAAAGTGGCAAAACAACATGCTGAACCAATAATTGAAAAAAATCTCTATACTATTTTAGGATTCAAAGATGTAGAAGATTTAGAATATAAGACAAGTAAGTCCGTTAACAAAAAAATTTGGCAGCTATTTATTGATTGCTTTACAAAGGAAATAGATTATGTAGCAACTAAGCAAGTTGTAAAAAACGTTGTTTGTAATATTGCCAAAAGTGCCCAAGGCAATGCTTTTACTGAAGCTGAAAGCTTAATCTTAAACGAAAAACAAGATAATAAAAAGAGAGAAAGAGCGATTAAAAAAGCTACTAGTATTTTAAAAAAAATCAATCCAGAAAAAGCCTTCAATGAACTTTCAGTAATAAAAAAACAAGCCGAAGATTTTTTACAAACCGATTTTTATAAGGCGCAGAGCAAACCACTGCCAGGATTTGCTACATCTGGTGCGCAGCTTTTTGCGGAAACTTTGAAATATATAGAAACACTAGAAAAATTATCAGAAGTTAAAAAGGAAGATTTAACTAAGAGTTTCCTATTAAATTATATTAGTTCACTGAACAAAAAGTATCCTAAATCACAAGCTAAAAGGGAAGATGCTATACGAATACTATCAAGCGATGAGTTGAAGAATTTTTATAATAAAGGTGTAGAGGAAGGAATACTACAACCGCTGGTATCATATAAAGAATGCAGAAATCTGTATGATAAAATGAGCCAAACAAAGAATGAATGTATAATCAAAAAAGAAGAGCATGAGAAAGCAAGTAAGTCAATAACCAGTATAATTAGTGACATAAAAAAATGTAGAGAAGCAGTCCTTAATTGCAAAAATTTTCAGAGCTCCTACATAAAGGAAAAAGCAGAACACCCATTTAGAGGCACCTCATGTCAAAAAATGATTGATATATATCAAGAGAGAATTGCTGGATATCAGGAAAAAATTCGTCAAAACCTAAACCAAATAAGAGCAATATTAAAAGATACGCCGCAAGATGTGGAGGAAATAATCAATTGTGTGCATGAAGCAGAGCAGTATGATGAAATTTTTGATTCGGCTTTAATTTGTTTACCGAACATACAGAATAAGCTAGATATTCAACCAGAAAATCCCCTAACAGAACTCAGAGCTTCACAAATTAACGTTGAAATTGAGCTAACTAGGCTCTGTGAACAAAATATTAGAGTAAGCATGTGAGTGCTTCAACAAAATTCAAAAAACCAATAAAGACCTCATAAGTCTTATCAAAACAGGAGATTTCTAATAGTGGCAAATACCATGTATTTCTTTCAATTTGCCACTATTACGCCATCTAAATCACACATTGTCTTCCAGAAGGAAAATTTTTGTTCCACTGGCAACCACCTCATGTATAGCTTTATAGCTCTTCTCACAATAATCCGAACAGGTCATAATAACATACTGCTGGCCTCTTGGCTTATAATAGCTATAAAGACGTTTTTACCTCCGTTCGGACTATTATAAGAAGAGCTATACTTCCATAATAAGAAAAATGGCAAAAGCAATTTTAGATCTACTCTAATAAAAGCCTATTTTCCTTGAAACTAAAATAGCTACTAAATGTGATAATAATATGATCTATTAATTCTATTCCTATGCTTTTGCAAGCTTCTGCAAGCTGTCTGGTGAGAAACATATCGCTACTTGAAGGCTGTATATCTCCACTTGGGTGATTGTGGGATATTACAATCGATGTTGAGCCAATCAAAAGAGCGCGTTTTATGATCTCTCTAACATAAAGAGGAGTTTGATCTATTGTACCAAAGTTTTGTAGATCTTCTGCTATTAGACGATATCTTTTATTCATATAGATAACGCGAAAATTTTCTTTATTAAGGCTTCCTATACTTGCTTTTAAATAATCAAGCAATTTTTCCCAATTATTGATTATAGGTAGGTCCTTTACTTCTTCTCGTGCAGAACGAACAAAAGCCTGTTTAACACAAAAGATAGCAGATATAGCTGCATTACTAACTCCTTCGATATTCTGCAGTGCTTCTAAATCGGCATTAAAAACCTTATTTAAACTACCAAAATTTTCTATCAAACTCTTTGCTACTGGCTTTACATCAATTCTACTATATGCTGAATATAAAATGTGTTCTAAAATCTCATAATCAAGTAATGATTGTCCGTTATCTGAAATAATTCTCTCTCTTAGGCGCTTTCTATGACCTTTTTTGTAATCTTTCATTATTCATGAATTGCTTATCTCTTATAATAAGAAATTGAATTTTTAAGTAAAATATTTAATAAAATATATGAAGCATAATTGTAAATTTTTGAAAACAGCAAATGAAAGTAGCCCCTCTCTTGTCATCTCCTGCTCCCTCCTTCTATGTCATCCCAGTGCTCCTTCTATGTCATCCCAGTGCTTGACACTGGTTTCTTACCAACAAAAACCTAGCATAACTTTTGTGCTCAAAAAATTTCCAGCATCAAGTGCTGGCCTGAAGCTTTAGCTGTAAATGTTAAGAAATTTACCAAGCGAAAAAAAAGGCAAAAAAATCCCCGTGTAACGAGTTTTGACCCTATAATAATGTAAATTGGCGCTGTAATAATGTGCTAACGCTTAAAATAAGCGCGTTTTGGCTGAATGTAGAAAAAATAAAAAAGACATGCAGCCGCTATAATTTTTATGTAATTTGCCAATAAATATCTGAGTTTTTTACTGAATTTTTGTTGTTGAACCCGCGCGGATCGAAAACAAGGATAAATACTGTTATTGTCATAATAAGGGGGCTGGCGCAGTTTGTCAAGGAAGTTTTATGCGAGAGATCTATTGAAATGCTCGTGCAAAATCATACTATTAATTAGTACACTATAAATTTAAAATTATAAATATGTTAAGCAAATTAGTAACTTTGCTATTAATTTTTATATTTCCTTTTTACTCATACTCATATCAGTTTAGAACCAAAGCAAAGCAAGCAATTGTCTTAGATTTAGCTTCAGACTCGTTCATTTTTGAACACAATTCCAGGGAAAAAATGGCCCCATCTTCAATGAGCAAATTGATGACTTTATATGTAGCTTTTGATTATCTAAAAGCTGGAATAATAAAAATGGAAGATAAATTTCGAGTAAGTAGAAAAGCATGGGAAAGGAAAGGCTCTTCTATGTTTTTGAAAGAAGGTCAATTTGTTACGGTAAAAGAACTACTTGAAGGAGTTACAATTGCCTCAGGTAATGATGCATGCATAGCGCTAGCCGAGGGTATTGCAGGATCAGAGGAGAATTTTGTTGCTGAAATGAATGAAGTTGCACAAGATTTAAATCTTAATGATAGTCATTTTGTTAACTCAAGCGGGTGGCCAGATGAAAACCATTTTATGAGCGCAAAAGACTTGGTAACACTGGCAAAAAGGATTTTTACTGATTTTCCTGAATACTATGATCTATTCTCTGAACAATATTTGACATATAACGATATTGTACAAAAAAATAAAAATCTTTTACTTTTCCATGATATTGGAGTTGATGGTCTAAAGACAGGTCATACAAGTGCTGGTGGTTATGGCATTATAGCATCTGCAAAACGGAACGATAGAAGAATTTTTGCTGTCGTGAATGGTTTGGACACCGAGAAAGAGCGAATAGAGGAAGCAAAAAGACTAATACAATATTCCTTAAATCATTTTAATACCAAGAAAATATTTGCTAAGGATAGCGTAGTTGAAGAAATAAATATTGTTTATGGAAAAGATAAAAAAGTGCCCGTTACAGTTGCAAACGATGTTACCATAACTTATAACCGCAGATTACATGATAAAATTAAAGTGCGTATTGAGTATAAAGATATGGTACCCGCACCAATTAAAAAAGGTCAAGAAGTGGGCAAAATTTTTGTAGAAATACCTGGTACTGAGCAACAAACTATACCTGTTTATGCAGCAAATGATGTGCAGAAATTGAGCTATATAAAAAAAATTTTTAGAAAGTTGTTTTAATCAGCAAATGTAAGTTAAGGAGACCTGAAATACTAATCTACTTTCAACCTCTCAGCATGTAAACTGCGTGGTAAAGATTCCAACTCTTTTGCAGCAGTGAGTTCTTTATTTTTTGCATGTATACCAAGCTTATTGAATTCTCGGGCAGCAGGAAACACTCTTGCCTCAAGCGAACCAGCAGTTTTATTGTAATGATCAACAGCACTTTTTAAGCTTCTGCGTAAATTATCAAAATTTTCGCCCATTGTGCAGATTCGCTCATATAAAATATGGCCTAGTTCACTTATTTTCTTTGCATTTTCAGCTATCATCTCTTGCTTCCATCCATAGGCTACTGCCCTAAGTAGCGCGATTAAAGTGATTGGTGTTGCAATAATTACTTTTTTTTCTATTCCAATTTCTATCAAAGCTGGTTCACATTCTAGTGCTGCGCTGAAAACCCCTTCTCCTGTTAAAAAAAGCACCACAAACTCTGGCGTATTTTCAAATTGGTTCCAATATTCCTTTCTGCCTAGATCGTTTATATGTTTTTTTATCGCCAGAGAATGATTCTTCAACTTTTCCCTTTGTATCTGCAAATCATTTTGTGACATAGCATCCATATAAGAATCAAGTGGCACTTTAGCATCTATTATTATTTGCTTTCCTGATGGCATTTTTATTATTAAATCAGGACGTAACAAATTATCCTCATTTTTATCAACCACTGAAGCTTGAGTAAAAAAATCGCAATATTCAACCATTCCCGCCATTTCTACCACTCTTTTGAGCTGCATTTCACCCCACTTACCCCTAATGTGAGGTTTCCTCAGGGCGTTAGCAAGGTTAGAGGTTTGACTCATTAATGCTCCAATTTGCTCCCTTAAACCTTCATAGGCCCCTACCCTCTCTTTCTCTAGCTCACGTATTTCACTGTCGAATTTTTCTAATTTTTCTTTTATTGGAGTGATAACTTCGTTGATCGTTGCTTGCCTTTTTTTGAAGTCACTTTCTGTTTCTTTTAGCTTATTATCGATCACTTCTTTTGCTAAGTTCAGAAAATTATTATTGTTTACCTGAAGAGCATCAAGAGAAAGTGCTTTAAAAGTGTTCGTAAGCCTCTCCTCTGCTTTTGTTAGTAATTCTATTTCCTTTTTCTTTTCTTCACGCTCTTTTTGAAGAATTACTTCAAGTTCTGCGTTCCTCACTTTCAAATCAACTATTTCCTTATTTTTATCTACTAAAGACTGTTTTGCCTCTTGAAGTTCATGTTCTACTTTAAGTAAATTCTTCTCAAGATTCTCACTAAATTTTCTGTTCTTTCTTACAACAATATAGAGAAATAGTAGTAAAAAAAGGAAATTCAATACAAAAGCTATAGAATTGAAAAGCATCAGAACACAGAAAAAACCGCACTCACAATACTATCTAATTTTTTTATATATAAAAAAGAAAAAAAGAGCACCTGAAGAGATGCGCTTACTGAAGGGCTTGGTTTGCTAATTAATAACCGTTTTCTTCTACACTTGGATTAGTAACAGAATGTCTTTTTATTGAAAATCTTATGTAATAGTTATTTTTATAATATCAAATAGCACATATATTAACAACTCAATTTTACTCTCATTATTACAATACTTACATACCAGTTACTTCACTAAAAACTTAGCTTCAATCCGGCCAAAAGCACATATCCGGAGTTATTATCTTCCACTGCAAGCTCCTTAGTACTAAATCTTACAATATCAAAGTAATATGAAGTACCAACAGCTAATGGATATTCAAGACTGAAAGCCTGTGATGTTAATTCGTTTGTACCTTTGTCTGCAATATCCCTGCTACTACTAAAATATGTTAAGCTCACTTTACGAGAATCAGAATGATAAGCAATACCTGCATTTACATAATGCATATTATTTGTTTCATGACTACGCTTCTCACCAGATTTACCACCATTCCCGTACGACAAAATGCAATCAAGTTCAAAAAGCTTTAGTTTCACACCAAAATTCCAGTGTAGTAATTGATTATGACACTGAAGATCGCTAGAATTTTTGTTTGTACAATCAGTTAAATTTTCCCTTGCAAATTCACCAGTCAAAGCAGTAGTAAAATTTATTTCATCTGATAGGGCATTTTTATAGGAAAGACCAGCGGCTATTAAATTATTATATTGTAAATTATTTTTACCTGGAACATAACTGAATCCAAGTTGAAAGTTATGAATTTCAGGAGAAATATAGTTTATCATTGGTTGTTTTAACTTCAGCTCTAGTCCATTATAGTCGCTGTAAACATTGGGTTTTACCCAAAATACCTTGTCCTTATCATACCCAGGGTCATCATCTTTTTTTCCATTACCGCGCAGATTTGCATAGTTTGTCCAATGACCATTTATTCCCCCAGCAGCTGTATAAATTTTTGAAGTGTTAATTAACATACTCTGACTAACTAAACTTCCTTTACCATATTCAAATGATCCAAACTCCTGATTCTTTATGATAAAATACCACTTCTCCATTTCTAACTTTTCTATGTCTAGTGCCTTTAAGTTTGCAATACCAGAAACTCCTGCCTTAACATCAAAACCCATTTTAGTATTTGGATAAACTTGCTGTAAATAAAGCAAGCGCAGGTCTGAATAGCTTGAGGTCTTGTCTTTTGTAGAGCTAAAAGAATCTCTGTTGAAAGCGTAGCCAAATCTTAAATCTATTTTTCCATCTAGTTCTGCATAAAATATCTCCTTATCTAGAATTACCCTAGCATTGACACTCCCTACCACGAATAATAATGAAAATAGTTTGATCAGTAACCTCATAGTTAAGCTTAAATTTTTAATATAAGCTTAATAGAAATAAAAAACAATTCTTATATTGTGTAGAACTTAGATACTACAAACCAATTAATGACAAAAGCGTTTAAGCATTCTTCACACTATGTTTTTGAATTATATTTCCATAAATAATTGATATACTTGGTAACTTTCGCTTTAGTAACTGCTTATTAATGGTAGAATATATACGACTAATTATTTTAGATGTGTTCTTTGCATCACAGTTAATCAAAATAAAAAGCACCTTATTCTCATCAATAAATCCTAGAAAATCATCACTACGGCAATTTTTATAAAAATGCTCTGTGATCATACTCAATGCATCGTTTATCTCATTAAATTTATTATTGAAGCCTATTATTCCTATAACTGCATTAATTTGATATTCAAAGGCAAAATTCAATATGACATATAACTCCAAAATCGTTGAATCATTGTCTGGTATATCAAACAAGTTGTGTTTTTTATATTTCTTACCCATCAGATATTTATCCCTAAACATTGCTAGCTTATGAAACAGGCTAATGTCACGTATCAATAGCTCATAATTAATCTTGCTATTAGTAAATTGAGTTGTGCGAAAAACTTTTACCTTTGTTTTTATATCTTCTCCTTTAGCGTCGATTAAAGAAAAGCCTATCACTTTTGGCAATATATCGGGCAAATCGCGCCCATCTTCAGTATACTCCAAATAGCTTTTCATATCTTCAGCTGCTCTTTTACTTAAAATATTGATTAACGGCTTATTAAGTAAATTCTCTCCCTCACATTTTAATAAATTCCTTGCAGCTTGATTGAGTCCCAAGATTAATACGTTCTTTTTCTCATTATCCTGACAAACAGATATCACAGCATCATCTTTCCTTCTTTCAGTTATAAAATCTTCCATATCTTCTCACATATAACGTATTTATAAGTATAATAAGATTGTATTAAAATTCATTTACCCATTAATATACTTGATAAAGTATAGAAAAATCGTCATGTTGCTGCATGTTCTAAGTAATGATAAAGGAATCAAAATTACAAATATAATTTTGCTTATTCTCTTTATACCTTCACTACAACAACTTATTTTGCTGTATTGGATTAGATGGTTGAATATAACCTAAACTACTGTAACACGATTCTTCGTATGAAGGTAGTAGTTCCTCAAGCGGTGCTGAAGGTTGTACTTTTTCATAATTGTCAGAAGGAAAATTGTCTAATTCTTTATTATTAGTTGCCTTATCCATACATTTTATTGGTTGCTCTATATAGTCTTGTATTTCTTTTGTAAAACTATGATTTAGATAACAACTTGTTAAGTAAGCTACACCTGCTACTGTTAGTGCTAATGCTACAAAAACTAAAGGTGAAGCTCCTATACACCTAAAAACCTTTACTTTATACATACTCATATGAGCAGGTGGGTCAATGGTTGTTGCCAAAAAAATAAAAAAACCAAGTGAAAAAAATATTAACACGCAAATTCCACCCAATGAACAAGATCCTAACGCTACTTCTTTTAATGATTCTTCGTTTTTCTTTTTATTATTAAGGCTTCGATACATTTTATTAACGTTAGTATTGCTAATATAATCTTCTAGTTCTTTTAAAATTTGAGTCTTTAACTCTTCAATCTCATTATCTATTAACGAATAGTATTTTTTATACCGCTGCTTCAATTGAACGTCTAATACTGATTTACCACCATTGAGAAGATTTAAAATGTCTTTTTTGCATAACTCAATCTCCTGAGAAATTTTAGAATCGTTTTGTCCTTTTATATCTTGATCCACTTTATCCTGTAGTTTTTGACCAAAATCTTTAAATACAGTTCTGCAAGAAAGGTATTTTAATATAATAGGTAAAGCTAGCTCATTTCCCTTACTAAGCAAAGATAAAAGCTTCAAAGCGAAAGAATTAGGTACTGCCTCTCTTGGTAGAATTAAGGTGAAATCTTCCAATACTTGGCAAACTAATTTTATTGAAGAATCTTTAAACCCTTTTGTACCAAATTTTAATGAAGCAAAAAATTCTTCTAATTCTTCAAAAGGACAACTATTTTCCTCTAATTTTACTTTTATAATATTGCTTAACATTGTAACTCCACTAACCGTTTTATACATGTAGCTTAACACTATTTTAATAATTTATTAAGAAAGTTTAATTATTAATTATAATATTTAATAAAATAAATAGACTCTTTTACATTTCATCTGCAAGAATCTTTTGCTTAGTTTGTAAATAAAGATTTTCTGAATCTAATTGCCGCAGGTTACGTTTAGTAATATAATCTCATATTAAATAAAACTTTACCTAAGTTTATGCCAGACTCTACGTTAGTTTTAACAACTATTCTTATATTCTTCATTTTTACGTTGTCACTTTTTTTTATAAAAAGGATATTTGGATCAACGAACAAGAAGATAATAAAATCCTTCAGAAAAATTGCTCAGCAGATTAATGCGCTAGAGCAAGAAATGCAGAGCTTATCTGATGAGGATCTTGCTAGTAAAACTGCGGAATTAAAACAAGAACTGAAAAATGGAAAAACACTAAATGACCTTCTCGTACCTGCATTTGCGGTTGTACGAGAAGCATCACGAAGATTCCTTAACATGAGGCATTTCGACGTTCAGCTAATTGGTGGCATGGTTCTCCATAATGGCATGATATCAGAAATGAAAACAGGAGAAGGAAAGACACTCGTCGCAACTTTAGCCGCATATCTAAATTCTTTAGAAGGAAAAGGTGTGCACGTCGTAACTGTTAACGACTATCTTGCAAAACGAGATACAGAGTGGATGAGTAAATTATATAATTCTCTTGGAGTTTCTGTTGCATTTATTACAAATAATTTGACAGACGACGAGAGAAAAAAGGCTTATAGCGCAGATATCGTATACTCAACAAATAATGAACTTGCCTTTGATTATCTACGAGATAATATGAAATTTTCTCAAGAAGATATGGTTCAGAGAGGCTTCAATTATGCAATAGTAGACGAAGTAGACTCCATACTGATTGATGAAGCGCGTACTCCGCTCATTATTTCTGGCCCACTTGAGGAAAATAATCAGATATATAAGCATATCAATAAAATAGTAATCAAATTAGTTGATTCTGACTATGAAGTCGATGAAAAGAGTAGAGCAGTGTTCCTCACTGAAAATGGCATTTCACGAGTGGAGGAATTACTAAAATCGTATAACCTCATTCCTGAAAATTCCTCGCTCTATGATACTAGCAATATTATACTGACTCATTATATAGATCAAGCACTTCGTGCACATAAGCTGTTTACTGCTGATAAAGATTATATAGTGAAAAACGGTAAGGTGGTAATTATTGATGAGTTTACTGGGCGCATGATGGAAGGTAGGAGATATTCTGATGGTCTTCACCAGGCACTGGAGGCAAAGGAGAATCTTGAAATTCAGCATGAAAGTCAAACTTTAGCATCAGTCACATTTCAGAACTACTTTCGTATGTACAACAAACTTTCTGGTATGACAGGAACAGCAGCAACAGAGGCAGAAGAATTTCGTGATATATATAGATTAAATGTAGTAAAAATTCCAACTAATGTGCCTGTTAAAAGAATAGATGTTGATGATGAAATTTATGGCACAGAAAAAGAAAAATTTAGTGCTGTATTGAAGTTTATAGCGGAATGTCACAAACGCCTTCAACCAGTGCTTGTTGGCACTGTGAGTATTGAAAATTCTGAAAAACTTTCCGATCTTTTGAAAAGCCATTCTCTTAAGCATTCAGTATTGAATGCTCGTTATCATGAACAAGAAGCGTATATAATAGCGCAAGCTGGAATACCAGGCAGCATTACTATAGCAACAAACATGGCAGGACGTGGAACTGATATTCAGCTT
Source organism: Wolbachia endosymbiont (group B) of Horisme vitalbata (assembly GCF_964028625.1). NCBI lineage: Bacteria > Pseudomonadati > Pseudomonadota > Alphaproteobacteria > Rickettsiales > Anaplasmataceae > Wolbachia > Wolbachia endosymbiont (group B) of Horisme vitalbata. The sequence continues at coordinate 371,216 of NZ_OZ034797.1, read as the reverse complement.
GGTGGAAATGTTGAAATGATTGCAAAAATAGAGCTCGAGAAAATAAAAAATGCTGATGAAAGAGAAAAAAAATATCAAGAAATAGTCAAAAGAGTAAAAAAAGATAAGGAAATTGCTATAAAAGCTGGTGGCTTATGTGTTATTGGAACCGAAAGGCATGAAAGCAGGAGAATAGATGATCAATTACGTGGACGTTCTGGCCGCCAAGGTGACCCTGGACTTTCTAAGTTCTTTCTATCACTTGAAGATGATTTAATGAGGATATTTGGTTCTGATAGAATGAGGAATTTTTTGCAAAAAGTGGGACTAAAGAACAACGAGGCTATTCATCATCCATGGATTAATAAAGCACTTGAAAAAGCACAGAAGAAAGTTGAAGTTAGAAATTATGATGTGCGGAAGTCTTTGCTAAAGTTTGATGATGTAATCAACAATCAACGTAAAGTTATTTTTAAGCAGAGAAATCATATTTTAAACAATGAAATCAATGATTTAGTTGAAGTATATAGTGAAGTAAATGAGGATATAATAGAAGGTATAGTACAAAGTGGTTATTACGAAGATTATGTTGAAGATATTGCAAAAGAATTCCACATAAGATACGGGATAACGCTTAATCTAGAAGAGTTTTTGAATAAACAAGAAGCCTTGGATTATATAAATGACAAGATACAAGAATTTTTTACTGAGAAAGAAAAATATTTCAATAGTCAACAAACTACAGATTTGTGGAATACGATAGTGAAACAAGTGATGATCATGACACTTGATCATTTATGGAGGGAGCACCTTTCGGTCTTAGAGAGCCTAAGACAAAGCATAAATTTGCGTGCCATGGGGCAAAAAGACCCACTGAATGAATTTAAACGCGAAGCTTTCTTAATGTTTGAGTCGATGCTTGAAAAGTGGGGGAAGCTTACCATTCACCGCCTAGCGCACTTTAAGTTGCTAGACAATCAAGAAATAGGCAATAGGTCACGCTCTACTAAAAATAGCAGACTTCCAAAAGTTTCAAGAAATGACAAGTGCCCTTGTAACTCTGGAAAAAAATACAAACACTGTCACGGTGCAGTTGCCGTAGTGAATTAGTTGTTGCAAGCACATTATAGCTGCTATAGCTAACCGAAGTAAGATTTGCCCGAGCACTAAAAAACAAAATCAATAGCCGAATTAATATTGGGCCAAAAGGTTTGTAGAGCCTTTCTTATGGCGTGCTTGATCAGAACTTCTCAATCGGATTTAAATCTGGCGAGTATGGAGGCAAGAACAAAATTTTACACCCAATATTTTCTATCAAATTTTTCATCCTTGCAGATTTATAAAAGCTCGCATTGTCGAGAACAATAGTCTGTCCAGGTTTAAATACAGGAACAAGTACATTTTCTACATAAGCATCAAAAATCTCCCTGTTGCAGTAGCCATCAATTATCCATGATGCTTTAACTTTTCCTTCATTCAGTGCTCCAATTATGATTACCCTCTTTCTTTTAAACCCTGGGCAAATAACCTCTTGCCTCTTTGAGACCACCCATATTCATAAAATTCATTGTCCTCTATTCCAGACTCATCTATGTATATCAAGTTTCCTTTATTTATTTCTTCTACTTTTTTTATGAACTCTTTGCGTTTCTCTTTATCTCTTTCTCGATAAAGAAAAGTTTTTTTTATATGTATAGTTTACTTTGCTAAGGTAGTTATATACTGTGCTTCTACACATATTACCAAATTCTTCAATTATCTTTTCAATTCTAATATCTTAATTTCCATTCAGAAATTTGGCAAATCTATCTAAGTCTTTAATCTTATGACCATATCCTTTGTGATAGCCTGAAGATGGTTTCTGTTTCTGTTTCTTTTTTCCTTTTCCTCCACAAATATATTGGTTTTATGCTCACTTTGAATATTTGACTGATTTTTTTATCGTCATTGTTTTTTTATCGACTCCTTTGAGAACACGTTCTTTCAGATCCTCACTATATGGACTTGGCATCTTCTTCTTTCTCATTACTTATTATACCATTCTAACCAATTTTGCCATATAGCTAAACCTTTCTTGGGTTAGCTATAGATGATAAAATATTTGATTCTAGTTCTTTATAGTCCACTAATCCGGTAGTTCTATTTGCTTGACTCATTTCAAACCTCCATTTTTTATATCAATTTATTACTTTTCTTTTCGGCTTGACACACTTTTTTGAACGTTCCCCACTTTTTCTATCACCTTTTCAAATTCTTCTACAGTTAAGCCTGTTATATTACGAAAATTTCTTGGGTGTTTCTTTATATTGTAGTAACTAAAGCTCATTTTTTTACCTTACTCTATCTGCTTATTCCTCTTTCATCATTTTATCATTACCTTTTGCAGCAGGTCTATTGATGCATGAGTCTGGAATCTAGGAATTCTGATTATATATTAAGTTAGTAAGTATAAAAGTTATGTAAAAATACAACGTTTTTAGTGAGATTACGGAAAGCCAGCGTCACACGCTGGAATGACATCTTTCTTGGTGGACTCAAATCATAATGTTTGTACGGTTGTGGATTTATAACTAAAGCAATCTAGAAAATTAATGATATTTTATTCCCCGGCAAACGCTCTATTTTATTTTCCGTCTCTAGTTCCAAAAGAGCCATTAGAGCTATGTTGGTAGAAAGTCCGCTTGCTAATATAAGTTCATCTATATCAACAGGTACAGAGTTAATATGATCAACTATAACAGATTTTGCCTGTTGTAATTTTTCTTGTTTTTGGTCAGCAACGGTATCAAATAGATTTTTTTGCTGAAGCGGTAAACTAAATCTCACGCTCTCTACTATATCATCAGCGGATTCAACAAGTTTAGCGCCGTTCTTAATTAAATAATTACTACCACTACAGCGTGAATCTAAAGGGAAACCAGAAACTGCAAACACCTCTCTTCCTTGATTCAAAGCAAAATCTGCTGTGATGAGAGAACCAGACTTTTTTGATGCTTCAATTACCACAACACCGAGTGAAAGGCCAGATATAATTCGGTTTCTTTGGGGAAAATACTGAGGCTTTGGTTTAGTAGCAAATGGAAGCTCAGTAATTACTAACCCGCCATTTTCAGTGATTCTTTTGTATAGATCAAAATTTTCTCTTGGGTATACTACGTCAATTCCGTTTGCTGTGACAGCAATGGTTGGGTGATTTTTGTATATTACACTGTTTGCTGCAGTATCGATCCCTCTTGCAAGTCCAGAAATTACGATGAAACCAACTTCGCTTAAATCAAGTGCCAACTTATTGGCAAAATTTCTTCCATTGATTGAAGAATTACGTCCACCGATTATTGCAATTATCTCACGGCTTAACAATGATATATCACCAAGTGTAGTTATTACAGGAGGACAACTCGGTATATTCCTTAAAATGTCAGGGTAATCTGGATCACATGCTGGTATTATTTTGGCTCCAATTTTTTCTGCATTCTTAATTTCTTCTTGTACATTTTTAATTCCATAATCCTTGTTAGCCAATTCATTAAGATACTTAAGCACTTCATCTAGTGAGCCACATGCTCTTAGTATACTAAAAAACTTTACTGGTCCCACAGTTCTAGCCAAGCTTAGCCATATTTCTAATTCTTCGTTATTTAATTTATTTATCTTCATAAAAGGCTTGAATTTCTTATCAGTTTAGTGTACCCAAGATAATGCAAATATACAGTATTTTATGACGCATTTTGTTACAGATAAATGCATAAAATGTAAATATACGGACTGTGTAGAAGTATGTCCCGTTGACTGCTTTTATGAAGGTAAAAATATGCTCGTGATTAACCCAGATGAGTGTATTGATTGTGGAGTGTGTATACCTGAATGTCCAGTAGATGCAATTGTAACTGATGATTCCATAAAAGATATTCTAGAGCTAGATGAAGGCTTACTGAACAATGAACAAAAAATCTTTAAATCATTTTACAACATAAATGTAGAATATTCGCAAAAGTGGCCAAATGTCACAGCTAAAAAGCAACCCCTAGATACAGCAGAAGAGTATAAAGAAAAAAAGGATAAAACAGCTTATTTTGACGAAAATTTAGGGTAATAGAGTACGAAAGTGGACTCACACTTTTTTGATTAAATAGACATTGAATTGTAAGCATCTATTTCATCTGCCATAGACGATAATTGTGCACTCTCAAAACGGAGATTGTTTGCAATGTCTATTAATTTCTCACTAATTTGTGAACGAGGTTCAGGCACTGAAAAGAAAGCATCACATCTAGCCTTGCACAGAGGTTTGTCTGTTTCATTGAACGCCTCTTCACAGTTTTTATGGCAAATATGAGATAGGTTGCGTGCCTGAAACGTTAATGAATTCGAGTTTTGTGTAGACATAACCATAATATACTCCTAAATTAAAAAACTAACTCCACGGTAGCATTTATGTGTTAATAAAATTGTAATATTTATATTAGCATAATTACTTTTCAGATACGTTTATTACTTTATTGAAAAGTTCAGAATAAATAGAGAGTACAAAAGAAGCCTCACATCTTTTTGGTTAAATAGACATTGAATCGTAAATGTGCGTTTCATCAGAAAATATATCAGCAGATGATATATTACTATCAATATTGTCTGGTTTAAGTTCATTGTTCAGATTCTCGAAATCTTTTTGAATTGTTTCAATTGTCTTCTTTAAATTACCATACTCTCCCCATAACTTGGTATTGGTTAAATGAATATTATTGCTTAGAACCTGTCTTGAAAGGTAATGAAGAAAAGAGTATGATGAGGTAAGCAAAAAATAGGAGGGTAAGTTGTATCCAAGTGATATAAGTGACAAGGAATGGGAAATTTTAGAGCCCTATGTTGCACAAGGAGCGATAGGACGACCAAGAAAACATAACATAAGAACAATTATTAATGCAATAAGGTACATAATGAGGGGTGGTTGCCAGTGGAGAATGCTACCAAAAGATTTTCCTCCATGGAAAACGGTGTATGACTATTTTCTCAGGTGGCGTAATAATGGAAAATTGAAAAAAATACATGACATGCTAGTAAAAGAGGTAAGAAAAATGGTTGGCAAAAATGAAACACCTTCAGTAGGTATAATTGACAGTCAATCAGTGAAAACGACTCAAAAAGGGGATCAAGAGGATATGATGCCGGTAAAAAAATAAAGGGTAGAAAACGTCATATTATTGTAGATACACTAGGTCTTGTAATTACTGCAGAAGTACACAGCGCAAGCATTCAGGACCGTGATGGTGCTACCAATCTTTTTGTTCAAGCTAAATGCAAAGCTCCAACATTACGTAGGTTTTTTGCTGATCAAGGGTATAAAGGTAAATTACAAAATCGATGTTTGTTGGAAACTGGATGTTTGCTAACGATTACCAAGAAATTGGTTGATACAGGATTTCAAGTTATTCCTAAACGTTGGATTGTAGAACGAACCTTTGCCTGGCTTTCCAATTTTAGACGCATGAGCAAGGATTACGAACATTCTCCTCTTACTTCAAAAAACAATATCTTATTTAATATGATTACTTCTATGCTTACTAAATTAGCCAATTAACTCCTTTCAAGACAGGTTCTTAGATTCTTGAAATCTTTTTGAATTGTTTCAATTGTCTTCTTTGAGTTATAATGCGCTCCCCATAACGGTCCAGTGATTGATTTAATACAATCTTTACTTAATGTACATTCATTATTATCTGTTACCATAATATTCTCCTTAATTAAAATTATATTTATTTTAATATAAAAGTATTAATATTATATTAAATATAAAATCAAGAGTAAATAAAGCAATATAGGAACGTCTTACAGTTGATTCAGTGAATCTTGCACCATAGCTTTAAAGGATTTAGAAGACTAAGAGTTGGCGATGTGTATTATACAGACACCAAAAACATGAAGTAACTATCGTTACAATAGGATATAGGGACACCATTTACGTTTGAAGGAAATATGTTTTGCAATAACCCTATTCTATAATGCAAAACCCAATGTATTACTTGCAATCTGGTGTCTAATCACAAAGGAACCAGTTTACATAAAACTACTTGCCACCTGCAAATTGCAATATCTGTACAGCTGTGGAATTTTTCAAAGCGTTTTTTCTATTGAAGATAAAAGTATCTTTTATATATGATATATAGCAAAATATTAGGGTGCTTATGGTTCCAACTATAGCAATTTTAAGTGGTGGATTTTCTTGCGAAAGAGAAATATCGCTTATGAGCGGAAAAGCAGTAAAGAAGGCGCTTGATAGCCTTTCATATAATGCAATAGAAATAGATGTTGATAGCAACATTGCTCAAAAGCTTAAAAAAACTAATCCCGCTCTTGCTTTTATTGCTCTACATGGACCTTATGGTGAAGATGGCTGTATTCAAGGTTTACTGGAGATTTTAGGTATAAAATATACACACTCAGAAGTTATGGCTTCGGCTGTTGCTATGAATAAAGTGATGTCAAAGCATATATTCCATTCTCTTAATATCGACACTCCAAGAGGTTATGTAATTAGTCGAGAAGATGTGCTAAAAAATAATATTAAAGTTGATTATCCGTACGTCTTAAAACCGATTAACGAAGGCTCAAGCATTGGAGTACACATGATTTTCTCACATGAGGATTACTTAGAGCTGAAAAATAACAGTTCTACTATAATGGAAAAGATGATCATAGAAGAATACATACCGGGTATAGAGTTACATACTGCTGTGTTGCTGAATGAAGCAATTGGCACTATGGAAATACGACCAAAAAATAAATTCTATGATTATGAAGCAAAGTATACAGATGGATTTGCAGAACATATATTTCCTGCTAAAATTCCTGACAACATATATAGAATGACCTTGGAACACGCACTAAAAGTTCATCAATTTTTAGGATGCAAAACTGTTTCCCGCTCAGACTTCCGTTATAATCCCCAAAATAACACTTTAAAAATGCTTGAGATTAATACACATCCTGGCTTTACTGAATTATCGTTAGTACCAGAAATTGCAAAATTGACAAAAGGAATTGATTTTAATGAATTAATTAAAATTATTGTCAAAGACAGTTTACACCACAAGAATATTAGAGATCAAGCCGATGTTGAACAATGTTACTAGAAGCCAAAGGAGTTTTTTGCGCAAGTGTGCTTTCATGATTATAACTGCACTTTTCCTTACACTAGTACTTTATAGTTCACTTGATAAAATAACAAATCGATTCAATTACTACTTTACTTGGTGTAACGATCGCTTATCGAGCTTATTAATTAGCAATGGATTTTCAATCGACAAAGTAACCGTTACTGGAAACAAATTTACAAATGAACAGGACATTCTAAGTTTAGTAGATAGAACACAACCTATCATGTATGTATCACTCTCAAAACTAACAGATAATATACAATCTGTAAGCGAATGGATAAAACATGTAAGAATTTATAGGATTTTACCCAACACCTTACGCATTGATGTAAATGAACACAAACCTTTTGCTCTTTGGAAAGATGATAACAGAACTTCAGTAATTGACTCTGAAGGTAAAGTAATCGTAGATGATTACCAGATAGATAACCTCGTTATAATCAAAGGACAAAATTCGTTATCAAGCCTAAAATTCATTAAAGATATACTAGAGAGGAAAACTCAATTAAGTGATCATATTTCTTCTTGTGTTTATGTAGGCAATAGAAGATGGAATATCATACTCGATAACAGTGCCACAGTAAAATTGCCTGAAGATAATCCTTATAGCGCATGGGATTATTTAAGCCACTTGCAAAATACAACCGACTTTACTTTTAGCAATTGGAGCATAATTGATATGCGTGTTGCTGATAAGATCTTTGTGAAGAAGTGATCTGCTCGGTGCTCCTTTTCATTTCATGCAAGTAGCCCTTTCTCTGTCATACGAGTAGCTTAAAACTGGAATCCAGATTGCAAGTAATTGATTGGATTGGGTGAGTATGGGTTTTGCATTATAGAAGGAAGCATTAACCATTACTAAACAAAAAGGGGAGTGTTAAATAAACCATACGCGTCAAGTTAAGAGATTGTGAGCAAATTTAGAGAAGTTAAGGTGGATACTCTAGTTTTTCTGTACTTGTCTTTTAATGAAAACTGCGACCAAGTTATGGTAAGCTTTTTGAGAAAAATATTTAAGCCTTTAATTTTATTATTTAGTGCTAAAAATAACTCTCTAACCCGTCTTTTTAGCTCAATAAATGCCTTTGTTAAGCTAAGCTCCGTATTTTTTTTCAGTTCTGTGCAACCCACTATTCCATGAAATATAAGAATTGCACACAATTTGGCATATAGCTCACATAATACTCTGTATGGCTTTCCTCTCAGCTTATCAAGCCTTATATTACTCTTATATAATTTGAACAATAATTCAATTTGCCATCTTATTCGGTAAACTACTAGTATTTGCTCAGCATTAATCTTACTTTTTGGAACATTAGTTATAAATATCGACCAATTTAGTAACTTTTGGTTCCTTTGAGAAGATGTGTATCCATGTGATCTTGCTAACCTATTAGCCTTTCTTCTTCTAGCCATAGCTTGTTCTTCAGTTAGTTTTTTAAATATAATTCTTACTTTAACCCTTGTCTCTTTTCCTCACAATACCTCCTGTTCTAGAAAAGATCGATCTCCCAAATGTTCTAGTAAATCTATTTTTTGACCTGTCTCTATATCATATATGTTAGTATCGGATTTATAACGACTTATGAAATAAGCTCCTATTTCATTGATTTGTTTAAAAGAACTTGGCACAAAATAACCCAAATCAGATATTAGTAAATCGTTGTTCGATATATTGCTTAAATGGCTTCTATAACCCTGATCTGACCTTATTCCCTCAGTTATATTAAGCTGGTCTAATGTCTGGTTTAGGTAGTCAAAAACTAATTGTAACTTTATTCCAGACTTAGTATTGCTTTCATAACCACTGTAGCTGGTACCATAACCTTTATACATTTCTTCCATACTGTTAGGTAAGCTAATGTAGCTGCTGTCTAATAATTTAACACCTCCAAAGTGCTTCAAGATTCTGCAATCAACTTGTAAGGTATTTTTAAGTAACGTTAAAGATTCATTATACATTCTTTTCATAAATTCCACTGCTTCCTTGGTAAATCTAAAGTCCAGACCTTGTTTTGTTATATTTATCGAGTCTTCATTCAATAATTGACACACTGTCTCTATACTACAATTATCAACCCCTATATTACCCAAAACGATGGCTTTTATGAACGACGAGCCTTTTAGCTTCCTCTTTCTTTTTATGAACCCTGTTGTAGCTGAGATTTTATCTGCTTTTTCATTAAAAAATTCTTTGAGCTTTTTTGAGATGCAAACTATTCTTTTCATTGTATAAGTTCTCCGTTTTCTTTGTTAGATTTAAGAGAACTTATATCTTTTTTTTCTCTTCCTTACACTAAGTTTATTACCACAGTTCCTTAACTTGACGCGTATGGTTAAATAAACTGTGTCAAACCGAGAAGTAAAGTAATAAATTGATAAAAAAATGGAGGTTTGACAATGAGTCAAGCAAACACAACTACCGGTTTGGTAGACTATAAAGAATTAGAAACAAATATCTTATCATCTATACGAGAAGGAAGACCATTGACAGGAAGAGATGGAACATTAACACCATTTATAAAAAAACTGCTAGAGGGAAGGCGAGATAGAAAACCATTTGTCGGCTGAAAGCGAAGAAAACAACCGAAGAAATTCAAAGACTTTACGGACAAGTATTTGAACTATTGACACCAAGAGATAGAGAAGGAAGTTTCGAGCTACAAGTAGTCAGAAAAAGGCAAACAACCGAACTTGAAGCAAAGGTTTTAAGTACATATGCCAGTGGCATGGGATATAGCATCGCATGTAGAAGAAATATAAAATATCTGCAGCAGAGATATCAAGTATTACTGACAAATTGTTACCGGTAATCAACGAATGGCGCAGTCGTCCGCTGCAATCTGTATATCCAATAGTGTTCATGGTTTTTTAAGGTCAAGGAGATTGTGTAAGCAAATGTATGTATAACATATTAGCAAAATGGCAGAAAAGAAGTTTTGGGTTTTTATTTGGCTGAAAGTGAAGTTCTGGTTGAGAGTACTATAGCCCTTCTCATAATAGTCCAAAAAGAGTAAGATATGGATTGATAGTAGTGGAAGGTAAGGATGCCAGTAGCATATAGTTATAAAAAAAGCAATGGAAGCACTAGAAGAAGGAGAAAGCAGGGAAACGGTGGCAGCAAGATTTAAGATCGGAAAAACAACTTTATATGAGTGGAAGAAAAGACGTGAGAAAACGGGAGATTTTCAGTCAAAAAAGCCTGGAAGCGTCGCATAAAATTACCGACTGGAATGCATTTGCCGAATTTGCAAATGAGCAAGGTGGCAAAACTCAGTCAGAGATGCTGGGGCAATATTAGTAGACAAACAATTCATCGAGCACTTAAAAATATAGGATTCACAAGAAAAAAAAGACCTACGGATATAAAGAAAGAAATGAAGAAAAGCGAGCTCAATTTTCAAAGGTTATAGCAACAAAAGAACCTAAAGAATTAGTGTATATAGATGAGTCTGGACACTGAACCTATGGGTATTGCCAGAAAGGACAGCGGTTTTATGCCCTAAAATCTGGGAAGAAAACTCAACGAATTAGCATGGTTGCAGCCTTAAGTGGAAGAAAAATAATTGCTCCGTTAACCTTTGAAGGCCACTGCAATATGGATATCTTTAATAAATGGTTTGAGCAGTTTCTGACACCGATTTTGGAACCTGGACAAACTGTTATCCTTGATAATGCTACTTTTCATAAGTCTAATAAGATTTGCTAAAGGAGTTGGTGCAGAAATTTTATATCTTCCTCCATATTCTCCAGATTTTAACAAAATTGAACATTATTGGTTTGCTATAAAAAACAGAGCTAGGAAAAACATTCCTTTATTCAAATCTTTTCGTCATGCTGTCGATTCTTCTTTCTTATGACCTTTTTGGACTATTATGGGAAGGGCTATAACTGATACTGAAGTTATGTCTTAAACCTTATCACCAGGCTTAACAAATAGATGGCCCAATGTTATTAACTTTATAGGCTTATCTTCGTTATTTACCACCACCCAAACACCATCGTTTTCATGATCAACAATTTCTATTGGTGTAAATACTACATAATTATTGTCATCAACAATCTTTATTCCAAGAACACCATCGTCACTTAAGCTTAAGGCCGAAGAAGGAATTTTATATGCAAATCTTTCACCTGAAGGTAGGTTTACACTAGCAGTCAGTCCTTGCAAGGATATAATTTCATTATCAGTTACCTTGACCTCCACTCTATAAGATCCAGTTTTAGGCTCAGCAATTTTACTAATAAAACTCACTTCACCTACTAATTCCCTCCCGTCTAGCAAATTAATTTGCGCTGCACTACCCATTTTTATTTTATTTACTTCATTTTCTGAAACATACAACACTACAAGAACCTGATCAAAATTAACTATGTCAGTTATCTTATGTCCAAGATTAACAAAATCCCCTTCATTTACGTTGATCTTATCTATATAACCATCAATAGGAGATTTAATCGCAGTGTTTTCTAAATCCAATTCTAGCCTTTTTAGGTCAGCTTTTGCACTCTGCAATGCAGTAAAAGCTGATTCCACTCTTATCTGTGCTCCATAGCCTTTTTTATTCAATTTTCGAGAGGAATCATACTCAATTTCACGCTGATTTAATAAAGCTTTGGCTTTCTCAACTTGTGCAACTCTGTCATAATCTTCTATCTTTAAAATTACATCGCCTCTTTTTACTTTTTCACCATCAGACAAATAAATAGCAATAACTTGACCACTTGTTCTTGAGACAAGGCTGACCCTATGCAAGGGATTTACCGTACCAGAAAAATTTAAATATACAGTGCGATTTTGTGGAGTATAATCCTGAGTTTTTACTGAAAAACTACTAATTGGATTATCACTATGAACCGCCTGATCTTTTTTTAAAAATGTACTGTTGATAAAAAACAGTAGAATAAGAGCAATACCAGAAACGATGATTACTTTGTTTCTCATCCTTAAACAGTAAAATTTATTGACCAATCTTGTTAGAAATAACTGCATAAGTTTTCGAATCAGAAGTGTAAGTATAACACAGCTATTGTCACTCTATAAATAGTTTTATATGAGCAAGTTTTCTTACAATAAATAAGTTTTTATTGCAAAAATGCAATTTTTAATCAAATAAAAAAGTTGTGCATAAAATTTCCATCATATTATATGATGAAAATAAGAATATTGTAACAAAACTAAATATATATTTAAACAGAGCTTTAGCCCATCACTAAACCAACACCCAATTGCTCAACACTATCAATTTTAATTTGTAAAGTGCCCTTTATAAATTTATTAGCCTGGTCTGTACTCATAAAAACTGTATGTTTATTGGGCATTAATTTTTCCATATCTGCTCTATTTTTTTTATCTTGCAAATGAGGTTCGCAAATATAGCTATACTTTTTAAAATCTAGAAGTTTAGCAAAGCCATCACGATCATTCTCATGGTGAAAAGCAACATTTATACCTACTATTTCGTCCGTTTCTTGCAGCTTTCCATCTTTATCTATTACCTGTGCCTTAGCAAGCGCAACTGTAGGCTTATGGCCATAATTTGCTCCAATAACCCTTCTTATTGAATGTTCTATTGCTATTTTTTGCACTTCAGGACTTTCATCAAACTCTTTCAAAAAATTAAGGTGTAAGTTAATATATTCAGAGTATTTCAATCTGTGTTTTTTATGTATAGTTGGTTTGTAGGACAGTTCATTTGTAGGTGACTTATAGTTTGCAAGAAGCAATTTTTGTTCATATTGCTCATTAAATTTCTTTATCTTTTCAAAATGTCTTTCATATTGAGTCAATCCATCTTTCCCTTTTTTCTCCATCCTTTTCAAGAATTCCTCTACTGGCTCTCGTTTGGCTAGATTAATTTTGCGTGTAAGCGGAATTTGTTTTTTCAAGCTAATCCAATATGGTAAGCAAACAACTTTCGCATCTTTCGAAAATAGACCTTCTAACTTTTTCACTGCATTGTATAAGTTTGCTGATTCTGGTTTATAATGCCCGCTATTATTGTCTATATAAGTTATTTTACCATTTACCACTTTCATTAAACCAGAACATAAAATCGGCTTACCGCCTGCAAGAGTTGAATGACGATAAGCCCATTCGCTTTTGTTAACATTAATATGTTCATGAGTTACTAATTTTCCATCAAGCGTGATAACATAAGCTACACAACCTTTTTTACCCTTACTAATTTTATCAGTTGTATCATATAATTTGCCCTCTAAGTTGTATAACTTAAGTTCCCCATCTTGCTCGCCAATAAATTTTCTTTGATCAAATTGTTCATCAGAGTTAAAATACTTAACCCTTGTATTAGTTCCAGGAATTTTTCTTCCTTCAACTCCAACTTCTGGAAACAAATTATATCGTGGAAAAAAATAAGTAAAATTATTCTCTATCCAATACAGAATCTTATTTATGATACCAAAAACTTTTCTATTACCTAAATCAATAGAGAGTTGCTGTTCTTTTGGTACTGCTAGATGATTGGACTTTGTACCAGACTTGCCAAATTCTTTGGCAGCATATTTAAACTTTTCTAGTAAATATTCCTTACGTTCTTTTGATATTGACATTTTTACCTCACTCACTATTATTTTATCCTATATTATTTTAGACAAAAAGTCAATCTTTCTTAAGATATTAAGAAAAGAAAAAGCAGCAGCAAAATAGCTAAACTGACTTAGATTTATCGACAATTTGAAAAATCATCATTCCGCTACTTGTTAGCGGAATCTATGTTCGCACAGTTAGTTATCGCTATTTACCCAACAAACTTATGCTAAGCTGTGCTGCCACTAATTTTGCAACCAGTACTCTATAAGGCGAGCATGACACATAATCAACCCCTGATTTGATGAAAAACTCTATGGACTGTGGATTCGCTCCATGCTCTCCACATATACCAAGTTTAATTTCTTTTCTGGTTTTTTTGCCCCTTTCGATAGCTATTCTGATTAATTCCCCTACCCCTTCGACATCTAGCACCTCAAAGGGATCGTTTTTGAATATGTTGCTTTCCTTATAAGAATCGAGGAAATTAACTGAATCATCTCGTGAAAGTCCCATAGTTGTTTGTGTTAAATCATTAGTGCCAAAACTAAAAAATTCTGCGTGTTTTGCGAGTTTGTCAGCAATAAGTGCTGCTCTTGGCAGTTCTATCATCGTTCCAATTGAATAGTTCACATCGAAATTTTCGGCTTCTTTCTTTATTAACTCGCATATCAGAATAAACTCTTTCTCACTCATGATAAAAGGAATCATGATTTCAGGTTTCACTTCTATCTTCTTTTCTTTCCTTAATTCACTTGCAGCACTGAGTATTGCCCTAATTTGCATGCCATATATTTCAGGATGAGAAATAGCAAGTCTACAACCTCGATGGCCAAGCATTGGATTTTTTTCTGATAACTGTGCTATTCTATTTTTTACTGATTCAACTGACTTATTCAGTGATTTGGCAATTTTCTCTATAATAGATTGATTGTGGGGCAAAAACTCATGTAGAGGTGGATCAAGTAAACGTATAGTAACCTCCCTGCCCTCCATAATAGAAAATATTTCTTTGAAATCAGACTTTTGCATTTCTTCGAGTTTATTTAATGCATTTGTCCTTTCATTTTCATCATCAGCTATTATCAACTTTTGAATGAATTCGATTCTATCACTAGCAAAAAACATATGTTCTGTGCGACATAATCCTATACCTTCTGAACCGAATTCTTTTGCAATTTTTGCATCTTTTGGAGTATCAGCATTCGCTCTCACCTTCACTGTTTTGATTTCATCTACCCAGTTAATTATCGTTTTGAATTCTTGAGATAATTCAGGCAAAATTGTAGGAAGAATACCAAGCATAACCTCTCCTGTTCCTCCATTGATGGTGATTGATTCACCTTTATTTACTTTTATATCCCCCATAGAAAGAAATTTTTCATCTTTATCAATATAAAGTCCATTTAGACTACAAATGCATGGTTTACCCATTCCACGAGTTACAACAGCGGCATGCGAGGTCATACCTCCTCGCGCTGTTACTATTCCACTTGCAGCATTCATTCCATTAATATCTTCAGGGCTCGTCTCTGATCTTACCAAAATTACTTTTTTACCCTGCTCTGCAGCTTTTTCAGCATCACTTGCACTGAATACTACATATCCAGAAGCAACACCTGGAGAAGCTGGCAGTCCTTTGCCTATTACTTCTTGATCGATTTTAACATCAAGAACTGGATGCAATAAATTGTCAAAAGTTTTTGGATCAATTCTCAATATTCCTTCCTCTTTTGTAATCACTCCTTCGTTTACCATATCAACTATTATGCGAATAGCAGCTTCGGCTGTGCGCTTGCCAGACCTAGTCTGCAAAATCCATAACTTACCGTCCTGTACAGTAAATTCGATATCCTGCATGTCCTTATTATGACTTTCAAGTTTTTCACATACCGCGCATAATTCTCGGTAGACACTTGGTAGCAACTTCTCCATGGTACTTTCTTGCTCCCCGTCAATTGGCATAGGAGTATAAACACCAGAAACCACATCCTCACCCTGAGCATTAACTAAAAACTCACCAAAAAGCTTTTTTTCTCCAGTTGAAGGATTACGTGTAAATATCACGCCGGTTGCAGAATTATCATTTAAATTACCAAAAACCATTGCTTGCACGTTGACCGCTGTTCCAAGGTTTTCAGGAATATTATGTATTCTTCTATAGGAAACAGCCCTATCATTTTTCCAAGAGGCAAATACTGCATTAACTGAGTTTAACAATTGCTCTTCAACGTTCTGCGGGAAATTTTTTCCTATTTTCTCACATACTATCTCTTTAAAATCATTAACAATTTTCTTTAAAACATTAACATCAAGATCAGCTAAGCTTTTTGCTCCACTCTTTTGCTGCTCATTATCAATAACATCTTGAAATAGGTGATGATCAAGCTGTAGTACAACATTGGAGTACATCATGATGAAACGGCAGTAGCTATCGTAAGCAAAACGTTCGCCACTTTTTTTTGCAAGCCCAACAACGGTTTCATCATTTAGACCAACATTTAAAATAGTATCAAGCATGCCCGGCATTGAATTCACACTACCAGAGCGTATGGAAACTAATAAAGGATTATTTGAATCCCCGAATTTACAACCGATGTCACTTTCGAGCATCGCCATGTAGTTTTTTATCTCGTTACGTAGATCACAAGACAATTCATTATCTTGACAATAGGCCTGACAAACAGCAGTGGAAATTGTAAAACCAGGTGGAACAGGAATGCCAATGTTACACATCTCTGCCAGATTTGCTCCCTTCCCTCCTAGTAGATTTCTCATTGCTGCATTACCTTCACAGTTGCTTTGGCTAAAGTAATATATTAACTTTTCTTGCATTTTTTTCGGATTTTCACTAATAAACATACTATACATACTATTCTAATAAATTTGTCAGGCAGGAGTAATAAATTTTGTAAAATTCAGCACAATTAAATAGCCTCTTTTCCTTTCATTCTAGTGTCCCTATTGTCATTCAAGTATTCTTTCCTGTCATCTCAATGACCTCTATGATGTCATTCCTGTTGGAGTATGAATGTAGCCTTATCTCACACTCCTGTCATCCCAGTGCCCAGACACTGGGATCCAGAAGACTGATCAAGTAATAAGAACTAGTCACGCGCTGGCTCTCTTAAATTACTTTAGCTATAAGTGTTAAGAAATTTACCAATCAAAAAAAGGCAAAAGAATCCACATGGTGCTGATTTTATTACTGTAATTGATAATGTGCTAACGCTTAAACGAAGCGTGTTTAGGCTGAATAGAAAAAAATAAAAAAAGGCATGCAGCCGCCATAATTTCGCCAATAAACACAAGATTTGTCAAGAATCTTCTATTAAATGAAAGTTATGAAAAAAATCTATTGCAAGTCTTTTAATATTCTGTTAAGAGCTGGGATAATATAAAAATTATCATGTTCGGATTAGAAGACAGGAAATTTCTGATTACTGGTGCATCAGGCGGAATAGGGCAGGCAATTGTAGAGGTTATGCATAAAGCCGGAGCAACTTTATGTATCTCTGGCACAAAAAAAGAAGTACTAGAAGAAGTTGCTAAAAAATATGAAAAAAACATTCATGTACTCCCTTGTGACTTATCAAATGCTGAAGAGGTAAATCAACTAATAAATGAAGCAGGTGAGTCGATGAAAGGCTTTGATGGGCTCATATGCAATGCAGGCATTACACAAGACAGTTTATTGCTGAGAATGACAGATGAAGCATGGCAAAAGGTGATTGACATTAATTTGAACTCCACGTTTAAGTTAAATAGAGAAGCATGCAGGAAACTGATTAAAAATAATTGGGGAAGAATTATAAATATTTCCTCAATAGTAGGTTTAACAGGCAATGCCGGGCAAGCAAATTATGCAGCTTCTAAAGCTGGGATAATAGCCATGAGTAAATCTATAGCAAAAGAAGTTGCAAGTCGCGGTGTAACAGTAAATTGCATTGCTCCTGGGTTTATAGATACTAAGATGACTGAAGTTTTAAATGAAAAACAAAAAGAAAAAATATTAGATAATATTCCAATGCAAAGAATGGGAACAGGGAAAGAAATAGCAGCAGGAGTATTGTTTTTAGCAAGCGACGAAGCAAGATATATAACGGGGCATGTGCTTAACATCAATGGTGGGCTATTTATGTAGCAACACTTATTTATGGACAAACTATGAGTTTTACCCTAAAATAAATATATATATAAATTTAGATTCACACTAGTTTATTACTTGGAGGCAAAAGAATGAGCTATATAATAAAAAAATTTTTTAATGCTTTATGTATAGTGCTGTTTCTCTCTTTTTCAGATTACGCAAATGCTGCTACTGATATAGATGATACAACTGCCCAAGTAATATGCAATATTATTGGTTATATTTGGGGAATAGGTGGGCCACTTATGACTGTAGTCATAATAGGTGCAGCTTTGCTTGCAATATTTGGTAGAATGCCATGGCCAGCTCTCTTTGCCCTAGGTATGTTTTGTGGTGTATTTTTTGGTGCCAAAGCGATTATAATGAAAATTATACCCGATAGCATTAAACAAGATAGTATGTTGAGCAAGTGTGGGGAAAAATAACTTAAAAATCAGGATTTTTTTGTGTGTATTGTTCCTTCATATCTTCAATTTGCAGCAAGCAAGAGCTATCTCTCGGTAAAGTTTTAATAGCTAACTCAGCGTACTTCATAAATTTCTCTAAATTACCTTCAATACAAGCCTTTTTCGTCAAAGCAAAGTAATACATTGCCATATCAGCGCTACGTTTATATGCAATACTTAAATACTTCCAGACAAAAGCGTTATTTGCTTCTACGCTTGCAATCTGCTCCAGGTAAAAAATTGCCTTCTCTACGTCACCGTATAACAATAAAGTATGAGATAATGCAAGTTTCACTAAATAGTTATTCTTCTCAGATAAATATCTAAGTGATTCTTCATACATTTTTATTGCTTCACTTAAATTTCCAGCTTTGTATAACATCTCCGCTTTTAATTCATATAAATAAGGATCATTGCGTGACTCTTGAATCAATGAATTAACTTTAGTAATAGCCTCTTCTATCTTTCCTTGCCTATAGTGAATTACAGCATTTACATACTTAGAACTACCTTCATATTTATTAGATAACACATGAATAGGAGCAAAGAAAGAGTCTAGCTTTGCAACCATACGCTCAAACTTCAGCAATTTATCTGCAAGGATTGGTTTTATATTGTTTTTAACCTTATAATTCTGTACAGCAAATATACGCTTATCACTAAGTGGGTGAGTGCGGAAATACTCTTCAGTGTTTTCATGCTCAATACTCTTAAAATAGTCAAAAATCTCTTTCATACCCAAATTATCATAGCCAGATTCATCTAGGTATCTTAAAGCATAGCTATCTGCTACACTCTCTTGCTCTTGAGAATAGTTAAAAAACAACCTTGAACTAAGCGTTACACCACTAAGCAAGATTGCACTCGCAACCTGAGGGTTAATGACAATACTAGAAACTAATCCTACCATATAACTAATCATTGCTATTGATTGAAAATAACCTACAGCACTACTCATTTGTAATACATGACCAGCAGATATATGAGCAATTTCATGTGCTAATATACCAAGTAAGACATAAGGTTCAGTCGAATATTGTAAAAGCCCTAAATGAATGAAAATGCTATTATTGTTAATTACAAAAGCATTAATCGATCTATCATCAACTATAAAAACTTTTATTTTATCATTATCAATACCCGCAGCAGAAAATAAAGGTTGCGCTAGATCCTTAACTACCGCTTCCACTTCACTATCTCTAATAATACTAACAGAGTAAGCGCTATTACAGTATACGAAAAAAAATAGTAAAACAAAAAGCTTAGACATGGAAATTCCTTGTTTGTATAACTTTGAGGAATTTTATATTTTAACACTTAAACTATACGAATCTATAAACGCTAGTTTAAATTTTGAACGTAACTGATAAGTTTATCAATGGTAGTTAACTTAATATTATGTTGTTCAGCAAATTCAAGCAACTGGGGTAAGCGCATCATAGAGCCATCATCATTCACTAATTCACAAATAACTGCAGAATGATTACATCCCACTAACTTAGCTATCTCAACACTTGCTTCAGTATGACCAGCACGTTGCTCTACTCCACCCTCATGTGCAATCACAGGAAAAATATGACCGGGAGTTATAATGTCATCCTGAGTTCTATTTTTATCAATAGCAACACGTATAGTTTTTGTTCTATCCTCAGCTGAAACACCCGTAGTAATACCATAACGTGCATCAATTGATGTAGTAAAAGCAGTATGATTTTCACCAACATTTTTTTTTTCCATGAAACTAAGGCCTAACCTTTTCATGTGAACTTTAGTCATTGCTAAACAAACAATCCCTGTACCGTATCTAACCATAAAAGCCACATGTTCTGGCTCTAATTTCTCAGCTAATACAATCAGATCACCTTCATTCTCTCTGTTTTCATCGTCAACTAAAATGAATAATTTACCAGAACTAGCATCCCTCAATACATCTTCCACAGAAGAAATACCGGGTAGACTAATTGAAGGATAAGTTACTTGTACCATGATTTACTTAAACTCAATCTTAACTATTTTATACAATTTCTCTCCATTTGGCACTATCACTTCCACATACTCACCAACTTTTTTGCCAATTAAAGCACTACCGAGTGGTGAATCCGTAGAGATCAACTGCTTTGAAGCATCAGCTTCATACCCACCTACAATCTTATAAACATATTCTATTTCACTGTTATCATCACCGAGCATGCTTACCGTAACAGTTGCACCAAACATTACTGTATCACCAGACAAATTTTTTACTTCTATCACTTCTGCATGTGAAAGTTTACTCTCTACCTCAATTATGCGGCCTTCAATAAAACTTAATCTTTCCCGTGCTGCATGATATTCTGCATTTTCAGATAAATCGCCTTGATCACGAGCATCAGAAATAGCCTGTATGATAGAAGGTTTTTCTTCCTTTAATTTCTCAAGTTCGACTTGCATACTCTCAAAACCTTCCCTTGTAATAGGAAACTTGTTAACAATGGATGAAGTCATAATCACCGCCTAAACGCAATTAAATTGAGTGACAAAATCACTCACAATACCAAGAATATCATCTTTTATATCATCATTCATGTCACCTGACAACTTTTTTAAAACTCCAGGGTGAACAGTTTGAAAATAATTGATAAGATCACACTCGAACCTATTGATGTTGCTCACCTGTACCTTATTTAATTGACCATACAGATTAGAAAAGATATACATAAGCAATACTTGCTCTTCTATTTGCATAGGTGAATACTGTTTTTGCTTTAATAATTCAATAAGGTATTTACCTTTGTTTAAGGACAATTGAACAGTAGCATCAAGATCAGAACCAAATTTAGCAAAGTCTTCCAGTTCTCTATATTGGGCCAAACTCAGCTTTATAGAACCAGCAACTTTTTTCACAGATTTCAATTGTGCAGCAGAGCCAACCCGAGAAACCGATAAACCTATATTCACTGCAGGGCGAAATCCTTTGTGAAACAATTCAGACTCAAGAAAAATTTGTCCATCTGTAATTGAAATCACATTAGTTGGAACATATGCAGATACATCGCCAGCCTGAGTCTCAATAATCGGCAAAGCAGTCAAAGATCCCTGTCCTTTTTCATCAGACATTTTGGCAGCTCTTTCAAGCAAGCGAGAGTGTACATAGAATATATCTCCAGGATAAGCTTCACGACCAGGAGGACGTCTGAGCAATAAGGACATCTGCCTATATGCCACAGCATGCTTAGATAAATCATCATATACCACCAAGCAATGCATTCCATTATCACGGAAAAATTCTCCAATAGTGCAACCGGTATAAGGTGCTAAAAATTGCATAGGCGCGCAGTCAGATGCGCTAGCCACAACTACGGTTGTATACTCTAATGCTCCACTTTCTTTTAGCTTATTCACCACTTTTGCTACTGTCGAAATTTTTTGTCCAATAGCAACATAAACACAGTAAATTTTTTGATTTTCGTTTACCTCATCATTAATCTTCTTCTGATTGATAATAGTATCAATCGCAATAGTGGTTTTACCAATTTGTCTATCGCCAATAATTAATTCACGTTGCCCTCTACCTATAGGAATCAACAAATCTATAATTTTAATTCCTGTCTGCAGAGGTTCATGCACAGATTTACGGTCAATAATACCTGGCGCTTTAGATTCTATATACATTTTGTTCTTGGCTCTAATTTCTCCGCCATCGTCTATAGGATCGCCTAATGCATTTACAACTCTCCCTAATAATTCATGACCTACAGGCACCTGTACAACATCACCACTACATTTTACAACGTCCCCTTCTTTTACATCACGGTCATTGCCAAGCACAACTATTCCAGCTGTATCATGATCTAAATCAAGAACTATTCCTTCTACACCGCTTGCAAAAGATACCTTTTCACCAAACTTTGCTTTTTCCAGCCCATAGACCAATGTGATACCATCCGTTACTGAAATTACTTCACCTATATTTTCTCGTTTTATAGGATTATCAAATGTCTCAACCTTCTCTTTTATTATGTTTACTACTTCAGAGGCATTTATGCTATTCTTCATATACAATTCCTTATTTTCAACATTTCCATTTTACTCAAATCAACCAATCTATCCAAATAACTCTTAAGCGAAGCATCAATCACGTTAAAACCATACCTAACTACAAAGCCACCTAGTATAGAAGGATCAACCACATGACTGACTTTTATTATTTTACCAAGAAAGTTCAAAGATTCAGTAATTATTTTTATATCAGGTTTCTTTAAAATCTCTGCTGATTTTATAGTAATTTCCAATTCATTTTCACTTTCCCTTACAAGATTTAAGAATTTTTCTAATATAAGGATTAATAAACGGGAGCGCTTGTTTGCAAGTGTAACCATAATAAATTTGACTAAGTTTTCACTCAAGTTCTCCTTTATAGAAAGTATCGCTTCTTTTTTGTGCAAAAGAGAAACCATAGGATGAGATAGATACACAAAAACATCTTGATCTTTAAAAAAAGCTAACAAAAATTCTACTTCTTTTCTTATAATACCTAATCTGCTTCCTGAGACATGAAACAGTGCTCTAGCATAAGATGAAACTAAATTATTGTTTTTCATATTCAATTACCTGTTCTAGTAAATCTAAATTATTTTAGCTACCATTGTTCAATCCAAGCATTTTTTATATAAATAGGTCTTCTCCTTAAGGAAAGAAAACATAAATCATATCTGACTGAATAATCTAAAAAATCAAGATTTTTACTTAAGAAATATTTAGAAGAATTTATAATAGACTGACACTGAAAATGAGATATCGGTACTTCTTTTCCAAATAAACTTGTTTTAACTTCTATAAAAATCAGCTCCCTTTTTTTAGATACAATTAAGTCAATTTCACCCAACTTACAACGGAAGCGACGTTTTATAACATTATAGAATTTCAGCTTTAAATATATCGAAACTAACAATTCTCCAAAGTAACCTACAAAATAGCGTAACCTACTTACCATAAAAAGAATAATTAGCTTTGTGTAACTACTTTGCTTCCTTTTTTATTTTTACTATAAATCTCACCTTTTGCTGAAATATCTCTATCAACTAGCTCTATCACTGCCATTGGAGCGCAATCACCCTTTCGAGTACCAAATTTTATTATTCTAGAATATCCACCTTTACGGTCTTGATAACGATTAGCTAGAACGCTTAATAATTTATCAACTACTAACTTACTATTATGAAGACGTGAAAGCAAAAGCCTTCTACCATGTAAAGAATCGTTATTCTTAGCAATTGTAATAAACTTTTCCACATATGGACGAAGTGCTTTAGCCTTTGGTAAAGTAGTTACAATCTGCTCATGATTAATTAACGAGATAGATAGATTCTTTAACATTGATAACCTATGCTCGGTACAACGAGACAGTTTATTTTTCTTTATTCCATGTTTCATATACTACCTAATCCTCATCAGTATGTTGTTTAGCCAGTTCATCTATATCCTTAGGCGGCCAATTTGGTATATTCATACCCAAAGACAAACCTGAATTATTTAAAATTGCCTTGATTTCATTCAAAGACTTTCGGCCAAAATTAGCAGTTCTTAACATTTCAACTTCCGTCTTTTGCACAAGATCACCTATATAAGTGATATTTTCATTTTTCAGACAGTTATGAGATCTAACAGATAATTCCATTTCATCTACTTTACGCAATAGAACAGGATCATAGCCCAAATCTTTAGCACCACTAGACAAAGAAACCTGCGATTTTTTATAACTTATATCAGAACTAATAAAAGGCTGAAATTGCTCCTGTAATATTCTTGCAGCATAGTCAACAGCTTGACTTGGAGAGATTGTACCATCAGTTTCAATTGACAATATTAGCTTATCTTTATCAGTAACTTGACCAACACGACTATTCTCTACTCTATACGAAACCCTCTCGACAGGACTATATAAAGCATTAACTGGAATAAAACCAATTAAATCTTGTTCATTCATAAGCTTTAAAAATTCATTTTCTTTATATTTATTTACAGGAAGATAACCTTTTCCGCTAGCAACATATATAGTAATGTTAAGCTCCACATCTTGACCTAGTGTACATATCACCAAATCTTTATTAACAATAGAGCATTGGTCATCAGTTTCTATCATTCCAGCTAATACTTGACAAGGCCCTTTAGCGCTCAAATTTAAGCACTTATTAGACGTGTTATTTAGCTTACATCTCAACATGCCCATATTTAATGCTATATCAGTTATGTCTTCCCTAACTCCTTGGATCGAAGTAAATTCATGATTCACGCCTTCAATTTTTATTCCATAAACAGCACTACCGCGAAGAGAAGACAACATTACACGCCTTAATGCATGACCCAACGTTAAAGCAAAACCACTTTCCAAAGGTTCTAGAACTATATCACCTTTTTTACTTGAATCACCTGATATTACCTTAATCGCATTAGGCTTAGTTAATCTATCTAAATTTCCACAGAAAGAGACATTATCACTATAATACATACAAAAACCTTCCAAATATCCTATACTCTTCTTTTTTTCCTTAGTCTACACCCATTATGAGGTATCGCCGTTTTATCTGCAATTGAAGTGACAGTCAATCCACAATTCCTAAGTGCTTTAACTGCAGCTTCTGCACCAAAACCAGGACCACGAATTATTACAGAAACAACCTTCATACCAAATCTCTCTATTACTTTCTTCGCAGCAGAATCGGCAACCTTACCTGCAGCATAAGGTGTGGATTTTCTCGAACCAGAAAAACCACATGCACCAACAGAAGTCTGGTAAAGCGTATTACCACAAACATCAGTCACATTTACAAAAGTATTATTAAAAGTTGCACGAATATGGACAATACCAGTAATAAACCTTTTTGTATTCTTACCAACCGTTTTAACTTTTTTCATAAAAACTCACGATAATAACAAATTTTATTTTTTTCCAGCAATAGGCAATTTAGATCTGCCTTTACGAGTTTTAGCATTAGTATGGGTTCTTTGTCCCCTCACAGGCAAACCTTTTCTATGCCTTAATCCTCTATAGCAACCGATTTCTATTAAAGATTTTATATCCATAGCCACTTTTTTTCTGAGCTCACCCTCTATGACATATTTTTGCCTAATAAAGCTACTAATTTTCTCTATATCTTCATCTTGTAATTCTGAAACACGCTTACGCTCATCAATTTTACAGCTACGACAAATTATATTCGCAGTAGTAATACCTATACCATGTATATAAGTTAATGCAAAAGGAATACACTTCTTCACCGGAACATTTATGCCTGCAATACGTGCCACTGATACCTCGATACTTTATTAATAATAACTCTTAATTTATACCATAAAACAACTTATAGTCAAATCAAATTACAAGAAATTTTACTTTCAATCTCTTGCATTACTCTATCAACACTCAAATTAGCGTTAATTGTTAACAACTTGTCCTTATAATACTCGCGCAAACCCTCTATCTGAGAATGATATTCTCTTATCCTCTTATTAATTGCAAGCATATTAGCATCATCAATTCTCTTCTCCAATCTCGTACTTTTACATTTAGCACAAGTAGTATTCTTAAAAGAAGATATACTATATATACTTTTACAATCCAAACAAGTAAGACGATCTTTTAATCTATCAATTGCAATATTATCGTCAAGCTGCAACTCAATTACAAGATCAACATCCCTATTGCATCTTTTTTGCAAAACTTGAGTTAAAAAATGAGCTTGATTTAAATTTCTTGGAAAACCATCTAACAAAAAATCACCATCTATTAATGCAAGCTGGTCACACAATAATTTACATATAACTTCATCTTGAATTAAATTACCAGATTCAACAGTATCCTTTATTCCTTTACCTAATTTACTCCCACTAGATATAATATTCCTTAATAAATCTCCTACTGAAACTAATTTAAAATTATACTTTGCTATTAACAAACTGGACTGAGTACCCTTACCAGAGCCAGGAGGACCAAAAATTGTAATAATCACTTTAGTCTCCTTGTTTTAGACTCATATTTCTTTATCCAACTATCGTACCTATTTGAAAAAACATAAGATTGTACTTGCATAATAGTATCAGTAATAACGTTAACTATAATCAGCAAGCTCGTCCCACCAAAAATAAATGGTATATCATAATGATACCTCATAATTTCAGGTATAGTACATATTACCACCAAATACGCAGACCCAATAAATGTTAATTTAAAAACTATATCTTGAAGATAATCAGAAGTATGTTTTCCAGGCCCTCTACCAGGAATAAAACCACCATTTTTCCTAAGAAAATCAGCATTTTCCTCTGGATTAAATATAAAATTGGTATAGAAAAAATTAAAAAGTACTATGAGTATTAAGTAAGTTATAATGTACATCACTTTATTTGCCATAAAGTAGTTTAAAATAAAATCAGCAATGGCATGACCTTTATAGAAATTTGCAATTGAAATAGGCGTTAATAGAATTGCGTTAGCAAAAATAGTTGGTATTACACCAGATAAATTGATCTTCAATGGAATGTAAGTAAAATCATCATTATGTAATTTTTTAAACTGTTTTTTGGGATATTGAACAATTACCTTTCTATAAGAAGATTCTGTAAAAATGACTAAAAGGAGCAGTAAAAAAAACAATGCTATAACAAAAAGGGTAATGAAAAACGACATACTACCATTTTTATTTAATGTTAGCAGAGATGATAAAGCATTATGTAATTCAGATGTTATGCCAGTAAAAATGATTAATGAGATACCATTGCCTATACCGCTCACACTGATCCGCTCACCAAGCCATATTAAAAATATAGTTCCACCTAAAAGGCTAAAGACACCTATAGTACGAAACATAATACCAGGTTCAACTACAACTAATACCCCTTCCCTATTCATTCTTTCTAACCCTATTAAGATCGTAATTGATTGAAAGATACAAAACACTATAGTCATATAGCGTATATAAGAGTTCATCTTTCGACGTCCTAACTCTCCTTCATTTTTAATTTCATTGATTCCTTTAACGGCAGAAGATAATAATTGCATAACTATGGATGCAACTATGTATGGCATAACGTTTAACGCCAAGATCGTCATTCTAGCTAAAGCGCCACCAGAAAATAAATTAAATACTCCAAAAACACCAGAACTCTCTTTTGGAAATATATCATTGATTATATCAAGATTAACTCCAGGAATAGGAACATAAGTGCCTAAACGATAACAAACTAAAGCCATTAGCGTAAAAAATATACGCTTTAGTAAATCACTTTTATATAATAACGTAGAATCCAAACTATTAAATGCAAATTTACTGCTCATGATTTACGATAGTATTTCTACACTACCACCAACTGAAGCTACAGATCTTTTTGCAGCTTCTGATGCAAAATCAACATGAAACACAAATTTTTCGCTTAATTTACCCTTATTAAGAAGTTTGATTTTACTTTTAACAGATCTGATAAAACCTAATTTATGCAGTAGCTCCTTATCTATGATAGAATCCTTGACTATTTTTTTAGCTTCCATTAAGCACTGTACATCACCAACATTAAATATAGAGTATAAGTTTTTGCGTATAGGCTTAAAACCTCTTTTAGGTAAACGAGTATATATAGACTGCTGTCCACCTTCAAAACCATTTATAGAAACGCCACTTCTCGCTTTTTGCCCTTTATGCCCCCTACCGGATGTTTTACCTTTACCACAACCAATACCTCTACCTAATAATTTAGGCTTCTTTTTCTTAGATAATTTGGTAAACACAGAATTTAATTTTACAGCATCATTCATACTTTACCTATTTCCAACTATCTCACTAATCTTTTTACCCCTCTTACCTGCCACTTGGCGAGGAGATAACATAACATCAAAAGCCTTAAATACTGCACATATAATATTATGGGGATCATTTGATCTAGTAGACTTAGCTACCACATCCTTTATACCTAATACCTCAAAAACCGACCTCATTGCTCCACCAGCAATAATACCCGTTCCAGTTCTTGCAGCTCTTAAAACTATCTCACCAGAACAAAATTTAGCTTTAATATCATGATGTAAAGTTCTACCTTCACGTAAGTATACCCTAATCATCGACTTCTTTGCAGCATTTACAGCTTTCACTCTTGCTTCAGCAACCTCTGCGTGTTTACCTATTCCACATCCTACCCTACCCTTACCATCACCAACAACAACCAAAGTTGAAAATGAAAATCTTCTACCACCTTTAGTAACCGTTGTTACCCTTCGCACTGAAACCAAAAGTTCTGATAAATCATTATTATTTTGTAAATTCTTTACAGCCATATTTAAAACCTTCTAAAATTTAAATCCAGAGCTTCTTAAAGCCTCAGCAAATTGAGAAATCAATCCTGTATACTTATATGCTCCCCGATCAAAGACGAACCGCTGCTGCAATTTTGTACTAGGCAGACGCTCAATCAATAAAGAAGAAACCTGTTTTATAGTTTCAGCATTGACCCTACCTTTACATACATTCCTAATTTTATCATCCAAAGTAGAAGCAGAAGCTAGGGTTATTCCTTTTGCATCGTTAATCAACTGAACGTAAAAATGTTTATTAGACTTAAATACGGATATACGTAAACGTCCAGCGCTCTTATCGAGCTTCGCTCTATTACGAAGTTTCCTTTTTTCATAGCTACTTAAAAAATTATACAATCTTTTCATTTTAATTACTTCTTTTTATTTACAACCTTACGCAGCATAAATTTGCCTTTTATTACAATACCCTTACCTTTATAAGGATCATATTTTCTAATTTTGCATATATCAGAAGCCACCATATAGACTTTTTGCTTATCCATACCGCGAATCACTAAATGAGTTGGCTTTATACACTTAATCTCAACGTCTTTAGGCACTTTATACTTAATATTATGACTATAACCAAGATATAAAGTCAAATACTTATCATCACATTCTGCTTTATACCCCACACCATTAATCTCAAGATCAACAGAAAAATCATTAACCATACCGTTAATCATGTTATTAATATTACTTCTATAAGTGCCCCATATAGATTTTATTTTATCATAATCATCCCTGCCTTGATCAACAGAAAGTAACAATTGATTATCAACTATCTGACACAGAATGCCACTACACAAGTTCAGCTCTTTTTCTGCCCTAACACTTCTTATTAATACCCTACCATCATTATATTCAACTGAAAGATCAGCAGGAATATTGATAGGTGCGGCACCTATACGAGACATACATTTCTCCTATCATTTAAAATACACGACACAAAACTTCTCCACCAACTTTTAATCTACGTGCATTATAATCGGTCATCACTCCTTTCGGTGTAGATATAATAAAAATTCCAAGACCATTATATGCTTTAGAAATGTCCTTACACTTAGAATAATAACGACAACCGGGCTTTGATATCCTAGCTATATCATTAATCACAGGTGATTTATCATAATACTTCAACTGCACAACAAGCGAAGGGATACTATCACTCTCTTGCTTTTCATAATTAAGAATATACCCTTCCTCTTTTAAGATCTTCAATATAGAAGAATTCACTTTAGAGAATAGGACTCTTGTTTCCCTATGCATTGCCAATTGAGCATTACGTATTCTTGTTAAAAAATCACCAATACCATCAGATAACGACACTATTACACTCCTTATATCACATTTACCAACTAGATTTTGTAACCCCTGGAACTTGTCCAAAAGAACACAAATCACGTAAAACAATCCTACATAAACCAAATTTTCTATATACTCCTCTCGGCCTACCAGTTAAAGCGCATCTATTCCTAATTCTGATTTTAGAAGAATCTCTAGGCAATTTTTTAATCAGCTTACTTTGAGCTGCAAACCTTTTTGCAATAGATAAATCCTTATTATTCATTATAGATTTTAATTCTTCCCTTCTCTCCCTATATTGATCGCATAACTTTATTCTACGAAGATTCTTCTGTATCATGGATTTTTTTGCCATATATATTTTCTCTCAATTATCAAAAAAAGGGAATTTAAGAGCCAGTAATAATTCCTTTGCTTCCTTATCACTAACTGCACTTGTTATAATATTAATATCCATACCTCTAATTTTACTTATTTTATCATAGTCTATTTCTAAAAATGATATATGCTCCTTGATACCAAGGGAAAAATTACCATGACCATCAAATTGCTTCACACTAAACCCTCTAAAATCTTTTTCCCTTGGCAAAGCAATATATATTAATCTTTCTAAGAATTCATACATTTTATTTCTACGCAAAGTCACTTTACAACCTACAGTTGCACCTTTTCTAATTTTGAAACCAGAAATAGATTTTTTTGCAAAGGTTAACACAGGCTTTTGCCCAGCAATCAAATGTAGATTATCAAATGGCTCATTTATCGCTTTATTGTCCGTAGCAGCATCTCCAACGCCCATATTGATACACACCTTGACAAGTTTAGGCACTTGCATTACATTGCCGTAATTAAACTTATCCTTTAAGGATTTTACTATATTATCTTTATACAATTGTTTAAACATATCAACCTAATCTATCACTTCTCCAGAAACTTTTGCAAAACGCACTTTTCTACCATCTATAATCTTAAATCCTACTTTAGTTGGAGTTTTACACTTAGGATCCAATATTGCAACATTGGATACATCAATAGCTAACTCTTTATTCAATATACCACCACCACTACCAGCTCTTGGTTTAGTATGTCTCTTACACACATTTACGCCAGAAACAACTACTTTCTTTTTAGCATCACGTATTATAACTTTGATTACCTTACCAATTTTTCTCTTATCTTTACCAGTTAAAACTATAATATCATCACCACTTTTTATTTTAGCACTCATTATAAAACCTCATCAGCTAATGACATTATTTTCATAAAAGAACCAGATAACAACTTTTTTACTGGACCAAACACCCGAGTGCCAAGTGGTTCACCTTGATCATTAATTAAAACCACAGCATTGCTAGAAAAACGAATTACAGAACCATCAGATTTCTTAACACTATTTTTTACTCTAACAACAACTGCTTTATATACTTTTCCTTTTTCAACTTTACCTTTTGGGTTAATAGACTTAGTAGATATAATAATCGTATCACCTACAGATGCAGATTTCCTACCACCTAACAAGCCAATACAAAGCACTGCACGCGCACCAGAATTATCAGCTACTTCTAACAATGTATTTTTTTGAATCATATAAATACCTATTCCTTTTTAGCTATTGATAACAACCCATTTTTTAGTAACAGAAATAGGCTTATGTTCCTGTATTAAAACCCTATCTCCCTTTTTGCAACTATTATTCTCATCATGTGCTGTATACTTCTTGTATTTTTTAATAACTTTTTTATACAGCCTATCCTTATACACTTGTAACACCGAAACCTTTACAGTCTTATCAGACTCAGCATTAGTTACGACACCACAAAAAACCTTCTTAGGCATTTTTTCCCTCTCTCTTTCTTCTATTTAATACAGTTAGACTACGAGCTATGCTCTTTCTTATTAAGCTAAAACGCGAAAAATTGTTGCACTGGCCCAGCTTTTTTTGAAAAGCCAAATTAACAAATTCTTTCCTCAAATTCACAAGAAGTTCATGTAATCCTTGTGAAGATTCTGATTCAAATTTAACTATATCCATTGCAACTCCATTCAATTATGATTAGATATAAATTTACACTTCATAGGAAGCTTAGCAGTCGCTTTTTCAAGCGCCAATCTTGCTAAATGCATGGGAACATCACTACTAATTTCAAACAAAACCCTACCGGGCTTAGCTTTAAATACCCAAAATTCAACACTACCTTTCCCTTTACCCATACGTACATCTGCTGGCTTTTTACTAACCGGGGTATCAGGAAAAATCCTTATCCACACTTTACCAGAGCGTTTTAACGTTCTAGATATTACGCGCCTTGCAGTTTCAATATGCTTAGACTGAACCTTACCTACTTCCATAGCTTTTAATCCATAATCTCCAAAAGACAGCGCGCTACCACCCTTAGCATTACCCTTAATTCTCCCCTTAAATACCTTTTTATATTTACTCTTTTTGGGAACAAACATTTCAATATACCTTAACTACCAACATAAACCCAAACTTTAACTCCTATAATACCACATATAGTCTTCGCTTCACAAAAAGCATAATCTATATTAGCACGCAAAGTGTGTAAAGGCAAACGACCTTCTTTGTACCATTCAGTACGAGCTATTTCAGCTCCGCCAAGACGCCCAGAGCAACTTACTTTAATACCCTCAGCACCCATCTTCAAACAATTTTGAATAGCTTTTTTCATCGCTCTTCTACATGAAATCCTTTTTTCTAGCTGATGTGTAATACTCCTTGATATTAAAACTGCATCTATTTCAGACTTTTTAACTCCTACTACATTCACTTCGACACTACTTTCTACTTTTTTAGCTATTTTTTGCTTTATCTTCTCAACATCCAAACCTTTCTTACCTATTATAACTCCAGGCTTAGAAGAATGTATTATTACAGACACTAAATTAACTGTACGCTCTACAGTTACTTTAGAAATACCAGCATGCTTAAAGGATTCATTTATATAACTGCGAATAAATAGATCTTGATGCAATTTCTGTTTATAATCATCCGTAGCACACCAAACAGAATCCCAGGTATTACTATTTATTTGCAATCTAAATACTTTAGGATTAACCTTCTGTCCCATATTTTTACACTTTCCTTATTAATTTTCCATTTCTATAAATTATACAATTTCTTTCAATTTTATAGTTATATTACTATAAAATTTGCTCATTCTATTAGCCCTACCCATAGCTTTTGGATATACTCTACGCAAAGTAAGTGACTTACCTATTAAAATTTCCTTTATATATAAATTATCAACGTTCAATCCATAATTATTTTGAGCATTAGCAATTGCAGAATTCAACACCTTCATTATAAAACCGGCAGCCTTTTTTTCACAAAATCTTAATTGTACATTAGCAAAAGAAACTTTTTTATTACGCACTAAATCAGCAACCAAATTTAATTTGCGAGGAGTTGATCTTAAAACCTTAGAACCAGCCTCAACTATTATATCCCTATTTTTCATATCAATTGCCTACCTTCTTGTTGCCTTTTTATCACCACCATGCCCAGTAAATTTACGAGTAGGTGAAAATTCACCGAATTTATGACCTATCATATTCTGATTATCAACACTAACAGGAATGTAATCTTTACCATTATAAACAGCAAATTTTAAACCCAAACAATTAGGAAGAATTACAGAAGCCCTGGAATGAATTTTTATCACCTTATTAATAGAACCCTCTTTTAAAGCTCTCTGAACTAATCTTAGTACAGATGGGTGTAAAAAAGGTGGTTTCCATACAGATCTACTCATAAATTAACCTTTCAATTTTTTTATATACTTATCACTAGATTTATTTTTTTTCCTAGTTTTCTTTCCTTTTGTTGCAACACCCCAAGGAGTAACAGGATGACGACCGCCAGAAGTTTTTCCCTCTCCACCTCCATGAGGATGGTCAACCGGATTCATTGCAACTCCACGTACAGTAGGTCTAATCCCAAGCCACCTACTTCTCCCAGCTTTACCCAACTTTCTATTCTTATGGTCAGGGTTAGATACTACACCAATAGTAGCCTTGCAAGAAGATAAAATCAACCTAATTTGACCAGACCTGAGTCGTAATAAAACATATTGGCCATCACGACCAACGATTTGTGCATAACAACCAGCAGCTCTAGCAATCGCAGCACCATTACCTGGCTTCAGCTCAACATTATGAACGAAAGAACCAACAGGTATATTCTTGAGTAGTAAACAATTCCCTGGCAAAATATCAGCATCATCTCCAGCTGTCACAACATCACCAGGCTTCATACCTTGAGGAGCTAATATATAAGATTTAATATCATCTTCCTTATATGATATTAATGCTAAAAACCCACTTCTATTTGGATCATACTCTATTTTCTCAACTATACCTTGATCACTTCTGTTACGTTTAAAATCTATAACTCTATACTTCTTCTTGTGACCACCACCCCTGTGACGAGTTGTAATTCTACCATGATTATTTCTTCCACCACTGGATTTCTTGCCAAATACAAGAGACTTCTCCGGCTTATCTTTTGATAAACCAATTTTACTTATTAATATAGTCCCACGAGAAGACGGAGTAACAGGATTAAAAAATTTCATACCCATATTAAACGCTCATTATATCTAATTTTTGACCATCTATCAAAGAAAAATAAACCTTTTTTCTCTGTTTTTTACAACCAACCACACCCCTGAAACGTCTATATTTAGGTTTAACTCTAATAACATTTATAGAAGAAATTCTGACATTAAATAAAGACTCTATTGCCGATTTTATTTGACGCTTATTTACATTTACAAAAACATACAAAGAGTATTTATTAAACTTCTCTCTTAAAAGAGAAGCCTTTTCTGTGATTACAGGAGATTTTATTATATTATTATATTTAATCATAACAATCTACCTTCAAGATGCTTTAAAGTGTCTTTTGTTAACATCACGCATTCATGATTCAATATATCAAAAACATTTAACCCAATAGGTTTGATTAAATCTACATAATGCAAATTTTTAGCAGCACGTAACAAATCATCTCCATAATCACCAACTATTAAAAAAGAAGAAAATTTAAAATTTTTAATATATTCACACATTTTAGATGTTTTCTTCACATCAACATTTAAACTATCAAGAACAATAACTTGATTATTTAAATATTTTAGAGATAAAGCAATTTTCAAACCCAATTTACGTACTTTTTTATTAAGAGAATAAGCATGACTCCTCACAACAGGACCAAAAATAATTCCACCACCTCTAAACTGAGGAGATCGCAAGCTCCCCTGTCTCGCCCTACCGGTACGTTTTTGACCATACGGCTTAGCTGTTGTACCAGAAACATCACTGATACCCTTTGTTTTATGAGTACCAACTCTTCTCTTTGCTAATTGCCATCTCACTATATCATGCAAAATACTCAATTTTTGCTTGGCAGAAAATATCAAGGGATTAAGCTCAACACTACCTACATTATTATTAGATAGATCAACTAATTCACATTCCATAACTAACTCACCAAATTATTAGCATCATCACTCATATTCAACAGCAGACCTGCTGGAAAAGGAACATCTTTATGTAAAGGCTTTTTAACTGCATCTCTCACAAAAACATAAGAGTTTTTAAACCCAGGAACATTATTACCCCTTACAGCAATTATGCTATTTTCATAATCAATGGATAATATTTTCATATTCTGTACAGTTACTCTGCTATTACCTAAATGACCAGCCATTTTCTTCCCCTTGAATACTCTACCAGGATCTTGACATTGACCAGTAGAACCTTGTGATCTATGAGCAATAGAAACGCCATGAGATGCCCTAAGCCCACTGAAGTTATGCCGCTTCATCACACCAGCAAACCCTTTACCTAAAGAATAACCCGTAATGTCAAGATATTGACCAACTACAAAATGATTAACCCCCACCTTTTTACCACATTCTATTCCGAATAGATCAGTTAATCTACTTTCATATAATTTACATTTACTATTTATACCCTTTTTCTTTAAATATTCCAACTGAGGTTTTGCTATTTTTTTTAAATCTCCTGTGCCTAAAATGACTGAATTGTAGCCACATTTATCTTGTCCTTTTATATCGATAATATAAGTTTCGCTGAGATGCAATAAGGTTACAGCCATGCGACTATTATCAAAATACATAGCAGTATGGCCAACATTCGTCATTAACAAACCAATTCTCCTAAGCGAATTTATTCTCTTCATTTCCTTTTCCTAAATATTAACTTCCTTAACCTTTAAATCCACTTCTACACCAGCAGAAAAAGATAAATCTGCAAGCATCTTCATCATAGTAGAAGTAGGATTATGCACAATAATTAACCGCTTAGAAATTCTCATTTCAAATTGCTCACGAGATTTTTTATCAACATGAGGAGACCTATTAACAGTAAATTTAGAATCTTTTCTTGGCAACGCAATCGGACCAGATAAATCTGCATTAAACTGCTTTAATTGATCAATAAACTCGCGAATACACTTTTCCAACAAAGAACAATCGAAAGCTTTGATTCTAATATATATATCTTGCTTCATCTTAGTTATTATACTCATTCTAAAATTTCCGAAACAACGCCAGAACCAACAGTTCTACCACCTTCTCTTATCGCAAAACGTAATCCTTTATCCATTGCTATTGGTACTTGCAACTCCACTTCTATACTTACATTGTCCCCTGGCATTACCATCTCCTTTCCATCTAGCAATTTTATGCTCCCAGTTACATCCGTTGTCCTTAAATAAAACTGTGGCTGATAATTTTCAAAAAATGGTGTATGCCTCCCTCCTTCTTCTTTCTTCAATATATACACCTCCGCATTAAATTTCTTATGCGGGGTTATTGTCCCTGGTTTTGCCAATACTTGCCCTCTCTCCACTTCTTCTCTCTTTGTTCCTCTTAGTAGTATTCCTACATTGAGTCCTGCACTTCCCTTATCTAGCAACTTCTTAAACATCTCAACACCAGTACATGTCGTCTTTTGCGTCGCTTTCAGACCTATTATCTCTATATCATCCCCTGTCTTTATCTCCCCCTTCTCTATTCTTCCTGTTACTACCGTCCCTCGGCCCGATATTGAAAATACATCTTCTATTGGCAACAAAAACGGCAAATCTACAGGCCTTGGAGGTACTGCCACATACTCATCTAACTTCTCCATCAATTTATCTATTGATTTCTTTCCATACTCACTACTATCATCCTCTAATGCTTTTAACGCAGACCCAACTATCACAGGCACTTCATCACCTGGAAATTTATACTTACTCAGCAACTCTCTCACTTCCATTTCCACCAAATCTATCATATCAGCATCAGCAACATCAGCTTTATTTATATATACCACGATATATCCAACACCCACCTGTTTTGCCAGCAATATATGCTCTCTCGTTTGTGGCATCGGCCCATCAACCCCTGACACTACCAATATCGCTGCATCCATCTGTGCTGCACCTACTATCATATTCTTTACATAATCAGCATGTCCAGGGCAATCAACGTGTGCATAGTGTCTCTTTTCTGTTTGATATTCAACATGCGCTGTT
Source organism: Wolbachia endosymbiont (group B) of Horisme vitalbata (assembly GCF_964028625.1). NCBI lineage: Bacteria > Pseudomonadati > Pseudomonadota > Alphaproteobacteria > Rickettsiales > Anaplasmataceae > Wolbachia > Wolbachia endosymbiont (group B) of Horisme vitalbata. The sequence goes on along the minus strand of NZ_OZ034797.1, from coordinate 333,747 downwards.
GCTATTGTTATACCTCTCTTTCTTTCTTCTGGCGCTTTATCTATTTGATCATATGCTACAAAATTACCATAATGCTTTGTTATCGCCGCTGTTAACGTTGTCTTCCCATGATCCACATGTCCTATCGTTCCCACGTTTATATGCGGCTTTCCAAATGCTTCTACTATCGCTGTCATAATTTTAACTCTTCTACCTAAAATACAAATACATCAATAAATAATATGTTGATTTTATATAAATACAACAAAAAAAGAGCGGATAGTGGGAATCGAACCCACGTCACTAGCTTGGAAGGCTAGAGCTCTACCATTGAGCTATACCCGCACAATGGAGGAGGTAGGATTCGAACCTACGTACGCAATGCGGACAGATTTACAGTCTGTTACCTTTAACCACTCGGTCACTCCTCCACAAAAATCTGTTAAGAGAACACTACCTTAACTTAAGTTTTATTATTCCTAATATTAAACATCCAAATCCAAAAGATCAAGTAATAAAAGCTAATCTAACTGATTTCAGTTAGATTTTACTTTTATATAACAAAATATTGTCAATAAAACGCCCAAATAAATAATGTGAATCATGTGTACCTGGCGCTTCTTCTGGATGGTATTGAGTAGAAAAGACTGGGTAATCCTTCATCATTATCCCCTCTACACTATTATCAAATAGAGAAATATGAGTAACTTCAACGTTACTTGGAAGAGAAGCTGAATCAACAACAAAACCATGATTTTGGCTAGTTATCTCAACTTTTTTACTCTCCAGATCATAAACTGGATGATTACTCCCTCGATGACCAATATCCATCTTGACAGTCTTTGCTCCCAAAGTAACTGCAAGTAATTGATGGCCCAGGCATATGCCAAAAACTGGTATTTTAGATTTCACAATAATTTCTATTTCTGAAATTACACTCTCTCCTATCTCTTGTGGATCACCAGGGCCATTTGAAAGCACTATACCATCTGGATTCATGCTTAATATTTTGTGAGCAAAACCTGTATCTGGTTTGACTAATTCAACCGTACAATCAAGTTCTACTAAGCGTGAGATTATACTATTTTTTATACCGAAATCAACAATTACAATCCTATATTTTGCATTAAGAACGCTTTGAAAGTTATTACTTAAACTGACTTTCTTAGTTATTTCTATTCCATTTACAGATTTGTATTTCTTCAATTCATCTAATATATGTGCCTCACTTGACGGACATATCATTCCATTTTGAGATCCATGTTTTCTCAAATATCTCGTCAAAGCTCTAGTATCAATTCCCGATATCCCAACTACATTATTTTTCTCCAACCAATCATTTAAACTAATATATGAAGAAGAGTGAGACATAGGAGAAAGTTCACGCATAACCACACCACTTGCAAAAACTTTTTCTCCTTCATTATCTTTGTGATTTATTCCAACATTACCAATATGAGGAAAAGTGAACGCTATTATTTGATCAGCAAAAGAAGGATCGGTTATAGTATGCTGATAACCTGTCATACCAGTGGTAAAACAAACTTCACCTATACATTTGCCTCTTTTACCTACCGATTTTCCCAAAAAGCACTTGCCATCTTGTAAAACTAAAGCTGCATCCTGCATTTAATTCTCTCAACTCATTTAAAATATTATATAAGAATTTTAAATTACAAGTAAGCAAATACTAAATTTCCCTTTAAGTTTATATAAAATTCAAAATTATAAGTAGCTTTCTTTTTTTATTATTTAGCAAAATTATAGCAAACTTAACTTGTGTGAATAGGCAATAGTCATTACATTCATACTTCACGTTATGTAAATTCACATGGATAGAAAAACTTGTCTCATTACAGGAGCATCATCTGTCATTGGAGAAAGTCTAGCACGGTTGCTCATTAAAGATGGATGATTTGTGGTTGGCATTGCAAGGCGCACTGAAAAACTGGAAAAATTAAAAGAAGAATTAGGTAGTAATTTTTTACCTATAACATGTGATGTAAGCAAAAGTGAAAATATTAAAAACTCGTCTGATTTTTTAAAAAAGCAAAATATTATACCAAATCTCTTTTTTCTTAATGCAGGATGTGGCGAAATAGAAGATAAGTTTCATACCAACATTCATAGAAAAACATTTGAAACCAATTATTTTGGCGTTATCAACTGGATTGAAGAATGGATTCATCATAATTCCTTGGCAACTTTTGCGGTTATATCTTCTCTTGTTGCTATGCATGCAACACCACATGCTTCTGCATACTGTGCCAGCAAAGCAGCACTAAAAAGTTGTTTTCAATCACTAAAAATCCAATATGCTAACAGTAGCACAAAGTTTATCACCATAATGCCAGGGCCAGTAAAAACAGATATGTTTAAGTCTAATAAACCACTTCCCTTCATATGGGAGCCAGAAAAAGCTGCAGCATATATTTTAAAAAGTATATTTAAAGGAAAGAAAGTTATAGCGTTTCCAATTTTCTGGCGGTTATTTTTTCATATTTTACAAATTCTTCCCACTAAAATGACTGCAAGAATCTTACGATAATCACCAAATCTACCATCTTGTAAAGCTAAAGCTCTTCAAAACTCAATCGCAAGCTTCTCCACACAAAAACATCTTGACTATCGCATGTTTCATATTATATGAATAAACTGTTAATGAAAGTGGAGGGTTGCAATGCCTAATAATACAGATCAGTCTAAAAAAATAAATGAGAAATGGTTATTTATAGGAGGTGCTTCACTGTTTCTTGTAATAATGCTACCATCAATTTTTCTCTTAGCAAAAATAGCTATGATGTTTGTTATAATCTCAACTACAGCAATAGCAATAAAAATTGCCTCAAAAGCAATATCAAACGTTTTAGAGGATAAAGAGAATCAATCAACACAAAATAAAATTATAAACCTAGCTATTGGAGCAGTGTCCATACTTGCAGGTGGGATATCATTACTTATTACAGCAAAAGTTGGTTTCATCGCAATATGTTCAACTATAGCTATTTTAGCTCTGTATGAATATATTAAAGATGAAAAAATAGGTAAGGATATAAATGATAAATTCGATGAAATAGCTAATAATACAACTGAGTTTTGCGTCAACAGCATTGAAAAACTTATTCCATCACAAAGTTGTGAAGTGTAATCTTTTGTTTATAAATTTTTAGATGCATGGCTAACGTATAAACACTGAAATCAGCACTTCCTTTCTTGTTATCCTAGTAATGGCTTCCATCATCAAAAATGTTGTATTACTTTTATACTCGCAAATCTAACTGGATTCCAATGCTGGAATGACATTACCTTGAATGGAAATCGGTGCGTGATGTACATCTGTATAGAGATTAAATATGTCATTCAGTTTGTTATCATTCTAGTACTGCCATTCTATAGGTAACAGCTGTACCTGGAGCTCCTCTCTTGTCATTCCAGCACTGGAATCCAGAAAACTTAATTTCAAACCAGTACTTTCCCTCTTTTCATCCCAATTTCCAAAATGTTACTCCAGTACTGAAATCCAGCTTTTTTATAACTATCGAAAACACTGTATTACTTTACAAATTTAACTAGATATAATTACTGGCATGGCACGTTCGTAAAATTACGATAAAAAATTACTTGACAAACTCTAATAGTTTTGTTACCATGCACAGTGAAGGTGTTCTAGAGCTCGGAATCTATCTTCGTCTGCAGACTTTTCAATTCAATTAATCTATAATCTTCAGTTAAAATATATTTTAGCTATACTTCGGTCGTAGCTGTATACATTTTTCTCAATCTTTTTTATTAGTGGAGGACTATCATGTTTAAAACACTGAATTACGCATATCATTGACCTACATGTCTTTAAAGGACAGATGGTACCTATGTCCTTTTTATATAAATTATTGTGTTTTTATGTCTTTTTTAGCAATGTCATTTATTGTTTTACGCCCCAGTCTTTTTCAAATATTGCGAGCCCTTGATCAGTAAGTGGATGATTAATTAACTGTCTAAGTATTTTTGCTGGCACAGTAATTGAATGAGCACCGAGCCGTGCAGCTTCTATTACATGTGCTGGACTTCTTACTGATGCAACAAGAACTTTTGTCTTAAAATTATAATTAGAATATATAGTGCATATATCTTCTATTAGCGATAAGCCATCATAGCTTATATCATCAAGGCGACCAACAAAGGGAGAAATAAAACAAGCACCGGCCTTAGCGGCAAACAGTGCTTGTCCAGGAGAAAAACATAATGTGATATTAGCAGGTATTTTATGTTCTGTCCACAACTTTTTACAAGAAATTAATCCTTCATGTGTAAGGGGTAACTTTACTACGATATTACTAGCGATTTTCGCTAACTTAAGGCCTTCCTTAACCATATCTTCATGGCTATCTGCAACAACTTCAACACTAACAGGTCCTTTTATAATAGAACATATTTCGCTTACTAAATCTTCGTACTTATCTTTATGTCCAGATTTTGCTATTAAAGAAGGATTAGTTGTTATACCATCAATGAACTCTTTTAGCTCCTTAATTTCATTCAAATCAACACTATCAAGAAAAATTTCCATATTATTGTCCTATTAAAAACCTATTTTTACAAAATATTGTCATCTTTGAAAAGTATTAAATAAAATCGGATTTTTAACTCAACTCAATTTTCAGTCCGTTAGGAAAGAAAATATTGCACTGAGACACAGTATAGCGCTTTCCTTAATTGGTTGCATTTTATTAACAAAATTAGCATAACCAATTTCTGAAGTTTACTAGCTTTACGTTCAATAGAAATTCTTGCATAGCCTAAAACTTAGTGCTACTATTAGTATAGTAACACAAATAGGTAGTGAGGAACAATAAACAAAATGACTAAGTTCGAGTTTAACGCTCGCAATTAAATTCAACTAAAAAGGTTAATATAAAAGGAGTTAATCACTCCTAAAGTAAATATATTATCAGAACAATAGTAACAAGGGGTATACTATGTCAACAAATTTCCCGACATTGAAAAACATATTAGCAGAGCTGAAAAGAAAAAATAGCATTACTGTTTTAGAAGAACATTGTCAGGAAAAATGGGAGGTTTATGACTTGCTCATGGATTTAACAAATGATGAAAATTTTAAGCAAGCATATATAGATCTATCTTTCAACAAGAGCTTTAAAAAAAACTTTATAGAATTAGCAAATCAGGCAAAAAAAGCTGTAAGTAAGTATTTTAGAGACAAAGACATAGACCTTCGAGCTTTTTATGTAGAAACTAACAATTCTGATAAAGTGTTAAACATTAATCTTATTAATTACAATAGAAGTGAGCCAATAAGAATTAGTGATATCTTACAGCAAGAAAGGGATATTAGCACATTGAATATCTATTGCGATAAAAAGCATGACATATACGCTTACCGAAAAGGTAAGGAAAGACATTATGAATTTAAAGAGGGTGCATATTATGAAATGACAAGCACTTGGCCTGTGCAGGACAAGGATGGGAAAACTTTTACCTGTACTATGGTTATGAATGTAAGTAATTCTGGTATAACTAAAGTACTACAGTTTAATGGTAAAGATTTTGAATCGCCACCTGAGGAGTTTTGGGAATTAATAAGACAAAATGAGGAATTATATATTCAAGACCTCTCTCTAAATGATGCTGTAAAAGCATTATTGAAAAAGAACAAAAATGCTAACATTGCACCGGCTGTTAGTAATCTGCAAAATAACGAACATATCGTAATCAATCAAGACGAAAAGCTGAAAGATCTTGAAAATGATGCTAAAAACAATCCTATTCTCTCTTTCACTAGCAACAATGTATCAGAGGTTAATCCACAGCAGATTGCAACTCAGGCAATTGCAACTCAAACAGAAGTTAATTCACAACAACTAGATCAAAAGCTTACAAAAGCTGAGCAAGAAATTAGAGAATTAAATGAGCAGAGGAACAATTTACAGCATAGGCTCGAAGAGGCCAAGCAAGAATTTGAAAAGCATAATAGCGATTTACAGAATGAACTTGGAGAAGAAAAGCAAAAAAATGCAAAATTGCAAGCTAAACTGACACAAAAAGATGAAAAACTAGCAAATATGTCAACAGAGCTGCAAGAAAGAGCGCAAGAACTTGAAGGTGCATATGAAGAAAAGAAAGACCTGAAGAAAAAGCTGGAAGTTGCCAATGTAAAAAATAAGAAACTGGAAGATACATTGCAGATAGAGAGCGAGCAATCAGAACGTATAATGATCGAAGAGAATGAGCGCTTAACGAATTTAAAATATAGGCTCGACAAGGCTGAGCAAGAATTTGAAAAGCATAATAGTGATTTACAGAATGAACTTGGAGAGGAAAAGCAAAAAAATGCAAAATTGCAAGCCGAACTGACACAAAAAAATGAAAAACTAGCAAATATGTCAACAGAGCTGCAAGAGAAAATACAAGAACTTGAAAGTGCACATGAAGGAAAGAAAGATCTAGAGAAAAAGTTAACAATTGCTAATGCAAAAAATGAAAAACTGGAAGATAAATTGAAACAGTTTAAAAAAGCGGAAGAGGAAGCAGAAGATATATTAAATGAAAATTGGAAAGATATACAGAATTTAAAATTTACAATTCTACGCTTAGATGATAAGTACAACACAAATCTGGAATCTTATAAACAAGAGGTAGATCAGCTAAAGCAGGAATATGAAGGGTTAAAGAACGAGGTAGAGCTTAAAGATGAGCAAATTAAGAAGTATAAGCAACAGTTGTCGCAGAAGAGAGAAGAAACAAAAGAGAATCAATTACTGACAAAGATTAAAGAATTGGAAGAATGTAATGAGCACTTGACAGAAATAATTGGAAATAAAGCTCTGGAAATTGAAAGAATAACTGGAGAAAGAAAAGAGCTAAAAGGTACAGTGCAATACTTAAATAGTCAAGTAGAACTGTTAAGTCCAGTAATTGATCAAGTACTTGTTAATAAAAAGGAAGTTTTTGATAATAATTCAAAAATGTTTTACCAGCTTACAGAGAAAATTGATGATTCAGAAAAAAAATCTAGGTCTTTAAGCCTTGATAGCGCATTTCATAGCGATCACTGTAATTCACTTCTAGACTTAATCAGCAGTCCCTCAAAGGTGTGTAGCCAAAGTCAGCGTGAAAATGTTTAAAGATGCACATGAGACCAGCGGCTTCTTTATTCAAGTAGCCCCTCTTGTCATCCGAGTAGTGTGACACATAGCTGTACGAACATTGCAATACGGCACATAATAAATAATGTCATGCCAGTGCCTAGACACTGGGATCTAGTTTTTGGACATTGTTTTTGACATATGTCCTTTTACACTACCGACAATGTTGCAAAAAACATAAAAATAAAACTAGAGAAAACCATTTCTCGAAAACTTCTGTGTCCAGAACCAAGAGTCCGATTTACTTATAGCGCTAATAATCAATTAACCATCGGCTTTAAGGAATGATATGAACATATTATTTCAAGGAAAAGTCATGAGAAACAAGAGATTAGCTATCCAAATTAGCTGTAGCTATGAACCTAATCGGTTAGCAGAACAATGCTTATCAGATGCTTATGAAAAGGTAGTGTCAAAGGAAATAACTCAACCACTATCGGCTGAGAGCCGAAAGGTTGGATATAGCGCTGGAAGCGCGGTGAGAAGCTAAAGCTACTCCAATCTTATACTAGATATAGAATGAGGCTGATGTGCATCTGTATGTTTATTGATGTACTCATTAATGACTTCATCTGTGATATGTCCGCTGGTAGCACTAAAGTATCCTCTTCCCCAAAAACGCTTTCCCCAGTACATTTTATTTAGCTCTGGAAATTCTTGTTGAACTTTGCGTGAAGACCTGCCTTTGGCTCTTTGAACAAAATCACTCACAGCTATATGAGGAGGTATTACTACGAATAAATGTAAATGATCTGATGATATTACTCCGTTTTCTATCTTAATCCCCATTTCTTCAGATACTTCTGCTATGATTGTTCGTATTCTCTCCTTCATAGCCTTAGTTAATACTCTGTACCGATATTTTGTAATCCAGACTATATGGTACCTATGATAAAATACAGTGTGTTTTCCTTTGTCATATTCCGTCATAACTATACTTTATAAAGTACAGTTATGACATTGACAAACTAAAGTTTCTCCACCTAGAAGGTGGAGGCTTGTACCATCTTATGGAAAGTCAAAAAAACTTAAAACATAAAAATGGGATTCAAGGAGGGTCAAATGGTAACAGTATGTTTATATGCGAGAGTTTCTTCGGGGAAACAAGTAGAAGGAAATACGATAGAAAGTCAAATTGCAGCTTTAGAGAAGCAAATTAATCTGGACGGATACAGATTGTTAAGTGAGTATAAATTTATTGATAACGGCTACAGTGGATCTCATTTAGTCCGCCCTGATTTAGAAAAATTACGTGATAAAGTAACAGAAGGTAAAATTGATAAGATTTACATTCATTCTCCTGATCGTTTATCTAGAAAATATGCATATCAAATGGTGCTGATTGAAGAATTTGAAAAAGCAGGAGCAAAAGTGGTTTTTTTAAATTATGAGATTAACGGTAACCCAGAATCTCAATTACTGTTACAAATGCAAGGTATGATAGCAGAATATGAACGTGCGAAAATTATGGAACGAAGTCGTCGTGGTAAAATCTATGCAGCTAACAAAGGCTATGTAAATGTAATGGGAGGAGCTCCTTATGGTTATCGTTATATAGATAAGCATATGGGAGGAGGACAAGCTTTATTTGAGATTAACGAAAAAGAAGCTGATGTCGTTCGTAAAGTATTTTTGTGGATAGGCAGAGAAAGAACAAGTATTGGGGAAGTATGTCGTCGGCTAAATACTATGTCCATTAAGACACAAAAAGGAAAAGAACGCTGGAATAAAGGTACAATTTGGAGTATGTTGAAAAACCCTGCTTACAAAGGACAAGCAGCTTTTGGTAGAAGAAGGTTAGGAGTAAGATTAAAGCAAGTAAGACCACAGAAAGGCTCTTGTGAGCAGCCAAAAAGTAACCACTCTGTCTATCCTGTTGAAAAAGCAAATTGGATTTATATTAAAGTGCCAAATATAGTAGATGAAGATATATTTGATATTGTTCAAGAACAATTAGCTGAAAATAGAAAAGTAGCAAGGACAAGAAAAAGAGGAGCAAAGTACTTACTACAAGGTTTAGTCATATGTAAGCGTTGTAATTACGGATGTTACGGAACTTGCATGAGAAGTAGACGAGAAGAAGAAGGTGGTCATTATGCATATTACCGTTGTAGTGGTAAAGATTCTTACCGTTTTGGTGGTAATAAGATTTGTGACAATAAACCCATTCGCTCAGATGCATTAGAAACAGCTGTGTGGGAAGAGGTTAAGCAGTTATTGAAAAATCCAAACAGGATTTTAGAAGAATACAAGCGTAGGCTTTCAGAACTAAAAAAATCATCATTGGATCAAAAAAGTGACCTGCTAGAGAAACAAGAAAATAAATTAAAACGTGGTATTGCTAGACTTATCGATAGTTATGCTCAAGAATATATCAATCAAGAGGAATTTGAACCACGAATTAAAGCAATGAAACAAAGCTTAAAAACAATTAAAGAAGAGAAGAAAAAGATATTTTATCAAAAGGAATTAGAACAGGAGGTAACTCTGGTTGTGGCCAATTTAGAAGACTTTTCTTCCAATATTACGTTAAACCTTGATAACGCAGACTGGTTAACTAAACGTGATATTATCAGAACATTGGTCAAGAGAATTGAAATTAACCTTGAGGACGTAAATGTGGTATTTCGCGTAAAAGAGCTACCGAACTCTTCTGGACATAATGGAAAGGAAAATAAAAATTTGCAACATTGTCGTAGGTGTATAAGAACTATTGTTTACTGCATAATTTTCAAATACTTTTTATATCTGGATCCCAGTGTCACGCACTGGGATGACAAGAAGGAAGATACTGGAATGACATCTTCCCTGAACCATAATGTTCGTACAGTTGTGTGTCAGCTACTTGAAGTGGGAATGACAAGAGTAAACTCATTTCTTGAACACAAAAAGAGCCCCTAAAGAGATTTGACATCAAGATAACTTAAATATATACCAACTCTCTTATTTTTTAATGATTCCTCATCATGAGTCAAATGATCAAAAACCTGAATTTGATTCGTTATAATGCTACAATTATTATTTGCAACCTCTAATATACCATTATCAATTACAACTTTTTCCTTTGTCTGGTTACTCATTTGAACAGTAATTATACCAGGCAATAAATAAATTAAGTAAGGAGAATGGTAAGCTAAAATCACTAGCTCTCCTTCAAGCCCATTCACTGAAAGCGAAACCACTTCATCGAATGAAATTCGATTATCAGGAGAAAAAAATTGCACCTTAAAAGTGTTCATAATCTTTAATGTCCGGCTCCAACTTCAGCTTTTATTGATTCAGCCTTTTCTATTGCTTCACTTATACTTCCCACCATATAAAAAGCAGCTTCTGGCAGATGATCATATTTACCTTCAATAATTCCTTTAAAACTATAAATAGTATCAGAAAGTGAAACAAATTTGCCAGACATGCCAGTAAATACCTCCGCAACATGAAAAGGTTGAGAAAGAAACTTCTGAATTTTACGAGCTCTATCAACAATAATTTTATCTTCATCAGATAGTTCATCCATACCAAGTATTGCGATAATATCTTGCAGCGACTTATAAGTTTGCAATATACGTTTCACTTCAGAAGCCACATTATAATGCTCTTCACCAATGATTTCAGCAGATAAAGACTGAGAAGTTGAGTCAAGTGGATCAACAGCAGGATATATACCCATTTCAGCTATCTGCCTTGACAACACTGTAGTGGCATCAAGATGAGAGAATGTCGTTGCTGGAGCTGGATCGGTCAAATCGTCTGCAGGAACATATATAGCCTGTACAGAAGTAATAGAACCAGCAGTAGTTGAGGCTATTCTCTCTTGCATAGCGCCCATATCAGTCGCAAGAGTTGGCTGATAACCAACAGCCGACGGTATTCTTCCAAGCAAAGCAGAAATTTCAGAGCCAGCTTGAGTAAAACGGAAGATATTATCTACAAAAAATAGAACATCTTGATTTTCATGATCACGAAAATACTCCGCCATAGTTAGTGCTGTTAAAGCAACCCTAGCCCTTGCTCCAGGAGGTTCATTCATTTGACCATAAACCAAAACGGCTTGAGATTTTTCGTGCTCATTTATATCTATTACATTCGAAGTAATCATCTCGTTATAAAGATCATTACCTTCACGCGTTCTCTCTCCTACTCCAGCAAACACAGAAAATCCTTTATGAGCTTTTGCTATGTTGTTAATCAGCTCCATTATCAGAACTGTTTTACCAACACCAGCTCCACCAAATAAGCCAATTTTTCCTCCTTTAAGATAAGGAGCAAGAAGATCTATAACCTTTATTCCTGTAACTAAAACTTCTTCCTGTATCTTCTGCTCAGTAAAACTTGGAGGTGATCTATGTATAGGTTCTAAATCATACTTTCCTTTTAGCGGACCACACTCATCTATAAGCTCCCCTACAACATTAAAAATCCTTCCTAAAGTTGAGCGTCCAACCGGAACTGATATTGGTGCACCTGTATCAACAAACTCATCACCTCTTGACATACCATCTGTGCTATCCATAGCAATGCAACGAACTATATTGTCACCTATATGTTGTGAAACCTCTAAAACTAGCTCCTTGCCCTTACATTTTAGTTTGCTTTTTAAAGCATTAAATATCTTAGGTAACTCGCCTTCAAATTTTAGATCAACAACTGCTTGAGTTATCTTAACCGTTCTACCTATATTCATCTCTTTCATCACCTAACACTATAATTCTATAAAAGAACTTCTAAAAAATAAATCTTATATTATTAACAGAAATTTTGCAATATTAAAACACTTACTAGTTACGTTTCATTATAAATAGTGCAAATGCATTTAATAGCCAAGTAATAACAAATAACACTAAACTAAGCGCATAAGCAGCAAGAGTTTGCACACTATTGAAATCCTGATCTCCGGTAAGTAATGTAGCAATTTGTACAGTGATAGTAGTAACTGAATTGAGAGGATTAAAGGTCAAATTTGCATTGATTCCCACAGCCATTAGTACAATCATTGTTTCACCTATCACTCTTGAAATTGATAATAAAATTGCACTTAAAATTGTAGGCATTGCATAAGGTATTGTTATATGCCATATAGTTTCCGCTGGAGTTGCACCAAGCGCCATAAAACCATAACGCAAACTTTTTGGAACAGATCTTATAGCATCTTCAAGCAAAGAAATAATAAAAGGAAGAATCATTACCCCGATCGATAAACCAGCAATCAAAGCACTTTCTGAGTGTATACTTAAATTAAAAAAATTTGCTACCTGTTTTATAAAAAAAGACAAAAATACAACTGAGAAGTATCCATATACAACAGTAGGAATAGCAGACAAAACCTGTAAGGCTGTATTAATAACATAACGCACTTTTTCACTCGCATACTCACTAATATATATTGCAGAAAATAAACCAAGCGGCACCGCAACTAACATTGCTACAATAGTTATAAGTAATGTCCCCACTAAAAGTGGCGCTATACCAAAACACCCCACCTCTCCTTCGCCAATAATAGCTACATTATGCTTCCATTTTAAGCAAAATAAGAATTCTGAAATAGCTACTTTATTAAAAAAAGAAATGGACTGAACAAAAATAGATAGCATTATAAATAAAGTGATAAAAAGTGATATTGCTAAAGCCATAAATAACAAAAATTTTACCATCTTATTTCTTTTACCTTTAAAGATAAAAATCAGCATAAAAAAAAGTAACGCTATAGAAATAGAAGTTATAAAATAACCATCATAGAATGCTAACAAACAAGGTAGCATCCACATACAACTCAAATATATATAAGACTTAACTTTACTTACTGCTTGAAACTTACTCAAACAAAATAAAAGGATTAGTAAAACAGGTACGCCTATAATTAAATTCATTTTTCCATATATCAAATTTTATTCAATAAGAATGCCATAGAAGTTGACCATTATTTGACAATAGAGAAAAATAATTTAAAATAAATAGTTATATTAATATAAAAACAATGAAAAGAACATTTCAACCAAAAAATTTAAAAAAAAAGCACAAACACGGATTTCGTTCACGTATGTCAACAAAAGCTGGAAGAAAAATTCTTAATAAGCGTCGCTCATTAGGGTGTAATAAATTATGCGCATAGTAAGCATAAAAAAAAAGAGTTTTCCTTTGCTTTTAAAAACAGATTAGCACCTGACAGTCTTTTTTATCGAGGGGTATATATATCACTATATGCTATAAAAGAAAGAGAACCTGAAAAGTATATTCATGTTATTAGAGTAGGTCTGGCTATCAGTAAAAAAGTCGGAAAAGCAGCAAAAAGAAATAAAATAAAAAGGCAATTACGAATGCTAGCTAAAGTTAGCATTTCTAATATAAGTAATGTAGGATACTATTACATAATACTAACCCATAAAAACATTATGCAAGCAGGCTATAAAAATTTACAAAAAGACCTCAATATTTGCTTAAAGAAAGATAAAATAAGAAGAAATTTTCACTAAAGTATTTACAGCTATATTTTTTATGATAAGATAAGTAAACTTTTTAAAATAAATTAATAGATGTGGGTGCTTGATGGTAGAGAGTATAAGAAAACAAGATAAAAAGCTCGATACAAATAATGCTGAAGAGAGTTTTTATGAATATAGAAAGTCTAGCTATCGTACACAATGGGGAATGGCATTTGAACAAAGCCAATACTTAGAACAAAATAAGGATAATCCTAGAGGGAAGTTGCTAAATTTGAATATAGAAGCAACTTATTACAATAAGAGAATAGTTTGATAAAAGTAAAAGTACCCGTTCAGGGGAGTGGTTCAAGAAACGATAGGCAGGGGATTGTATAGTTCTCTTTGTTTCCATGTTAAGTATAATGAAATTATCCTTTCAAATTCCTAGCTCTGATTACGTAAAATATGAGCTTTTACAGTAAATGATATAATGCCTAATTTGCTGTTCAGCGCGATAGTGGAATACTTTCTGGTTTACTTAAAAAATTTCACATCATTCTTTCAGATTTTAAAATATTTTTCGCAACTTGAAAAGCTCCAGTTGCTTCAGATAGGTAGCTTCAAGTAATACCTTATACGTTTTGCAACTTTCTTACACTTCTGTTTCATTTTTTAATAAAGCTTTTTTTAGCATAAATAATTCAGTGGATGCGTTTTTTAAGTAACAGCCCAGAATTTTAACTTCAATAGTCCAGCTATGTTTCAAAGTACCTGTCAGCGACTATTACGATTGCAACATACACTGTCTTTTAAATCTTCTTTCCCTTTAAAACTTGCAGTATTGCTTCAGCACTAACCAAGTTTACCTTTATTATAACACGTTGATGCGCAAAACCTCACTTTTCTTATTCGATTTGCTCATACACCTTTTTGCATTTTGAGGGAATTCTATATTCACTATTTGATACGCTTTCAATTCACATTAAAAACATCACTTATAATTTTCACGTTTTTAATTTTTATAAAATCCACTGAGTACTACAATTATCACCTAACTATTGGACCAAATGTATCTGCTTTTTGGTAGTTTGCTACTTCTTCTTTCTCCTCATCTCCAACAACTTAATTAATATTCAATTATATAAAGTTTGATTTTCGGAAGATCAATTGTTTGATGATTTGTTAAATGTTGCTATCTCTCCTCCTCATTTGCAAATAGGTGACAAATTCTACTTTTAAATTTTCTACTTTTATTTTAAAGTTTTCGCAAAATTCTAAAAGATCAGTTATATTACCTCACAGCTACTCTATGTTTACCTTGTTTCATCGCTCTACTGAACAGATATAAATAAAAAGAAATTTTTATAAACTTGGCAACGACCTACTTTCCCTTTTTAAGTATCATCGGCGCTAAAAAGTTTCACTTCCGAGTTCGAAATGAGATCGGGTGGTTCATTTTTGCTATAGTCACCAAGTCAATAAAAATTTCTGACTTAACAAATTTCAATTTAATATTTAACACTGCATATACACATATAGAAAGGAAATAAATCAATCAGGCTATTAGTACTAGTTAGCTTCACATGTTACCATGCTTCCACACCTAGCCTATCAACGTGGTAGTCTCCCACGGCCTTAATTGGGAAATCTTTTTGAAGAGGGTTTCTTGCTTATATGCTTTCAGCAATTATCCCATCTATACGTAGCTACCCAGCGATGCTATTGGCATAACAGCTGGTACACCAGAGGTATATCCATCTCGGTCCTCTCGTACTAGAGTCAGATCTTCTCAAATTTCCTTCACCCACGGCAGATAGAAACCGAACTGTCTCACGACGTTCTAAACCCAACTCACGTATCACTTTAATCGGCGAACAGCCGAACCCTTGGAACCTTCTCCAGCCCCAGGATGTGATGAGTCGACATCGAGGTGCCAAACGGTGTCGTCGATATGAACTCTCGAACACCATCAGCCTGTTATCCCCGGCGTACCTTTTATCCGTTGAGCGATGACCCTTCCATACAGAATCACCGGATCACTATGACCGACTTTCGTCTCTGCTTGGTTTGTCAGCCTCGCAGTCAGGCAAGCTTATGCCATTGTACTATCAAGCTGATTTCCGACCAGCTCTAGCTTACCTTCGCACGCCTCCGTTACTTTTTAGGAGGCGACCGCCCCAGTCAAACTACCCACCATACAATGTCCTAGTTCCAGATAATGAAACATAGTTAGATATCAAAAGTGTAAAGGGTGGTATCTCAAGGTTGACTCCATCATAGCTAGCGCCATAACTTCAAAGTCTCCCACCTATCCTGCACATCACACTTTTAATAGCAATGTAAAGCTATAGTAAAGGTGCACGGGGTCTCTTCGTCTAACCGCGGGTACCCCGCATCTGCACGGGGAATTCAATTTCGCTGAAATGATGTTGGAGACAGTGGAGAAATCGTTACGCCATTCGTGCGGGTCGGAACTTACCCGACAAGGAATTTCGCTACCTTAGGACCGTCAGTGTTACGGCCGCCGTTTACTGGGGCTTCAATTCAGAGCTTGCACCCCTCCTATTAACCTTCCAGCACCGGGCAGGCGTCAGACCCTATACTTCCACTTACGTGTTTGCAGAGTCCTGTGTTTTTAGTAAACAGTCGCTACTCCCTATTTTGTGCCACCTACTCATAGTTGCCTAAAAGCAGGTTACCCTTCTTCCGAAGTTACAGGTATAATTTGCCGAGTTCCTTCAACATCATTCTTTCAACACCTTAGTATACTCTACTCATCCACCAGTGTCGGTTTACGGTACGGCCTCATAAATATAAGTGCTATTTCCTGGAGCTTCTTTTAAGCATAGATCAATCCAATAAGACCTATACAAATACAAAACCCGTCACACTTAAGAGGTTTAGGAATATTAACCTAATTGCCATCGACTACTCCTTTACGGACTCGCCTTAGGAACCGACTAACCCTACGCAGATTAACTTAACGTAGGAACCCTTAGATTTTTGGTGAGAGTGTTTTTCACACTCTTTTACGCTACTTATGTCAGCATTCTCACTTCCGATATCTCCAGCAGTTTTCACAAACCGCCTTCACAGACTTACGGAACGCTCCGCTACCGCGCCTATTAATCGAAATTAATAAGCACCCACATCTTCGGTATACAGCTTTAGCCCCGGTACATTTTCGGTGCAGAAAAACTTATTTAGACAAGTGAGCTGTTACGCTTTCTTTAAAGGATGGCTGCTTCCAAGCCAACCTCCTAGCTGTAATGGTTTTTCCACTTCCTTCCCCACTTAGCTGTAATTTTGGGACCTTAGATAGTGATCTGGGCTGTTTCCCTTTCCACCACGGACTTAGCACCCGTAGTGTGTCTGCTGTATAATTAATTGTTGGTATTCGGAGTTTGGTTAGATTTGGTAAGATGATGAATCCCCCTAGTCTATCCAGTGCTCTACCCCCAACAACATACATACAACGCTCTACCTAAATAGATTTCGCGGAGAACCAGCTATTTCCAAGTTTGATTGGCCTTTCACCCCTAATCACAACTCATCCAATAATGTTGCAACATTAACTGGTTCGATCCTTCAGTATGTTTTACCATACCTTCAATCTGGTCATGACTAGATCACTTGGTTTCGGGTCTAATCCATAAAACTAAACGCCCTATTCAGACTTGCTTTCGCTACGCCTACACCTACCGGCTTAAGCTTGCTTCATAGATTAACTCGCTGACCCATTATGCAAAAGGTACGCTGTCACTCTAAATATCAATAAATTGATATAGAGCTCCAACTGTTTGTAAGCACTTGATTTCAGATTCTATTTCACTCCCCTCCCGGGGTTCTTTTCACCTTTCCCTCACGGTACTTGTTCACTATCGGTCGTTAAGGAGTATTTAGGCTTGGAGGATGGTCCCCCCATATTCAAACAGGATTTCACGTGCCCCGCTCTACTCAAGGATTTAAAAACTTTCTATTTATACAGGACTATCACCTTCTATGGTTACCATTTCCAGAGTATTCTAATTCTTATTTTTAAATCACTAGCCTTTTCCGCTTTCGCTCGTCACTACTAACAGAATCTCGGTTGATTTCTTTTCCTTTGGCTACTTAGATATTTCAGTTCACCAAGTTTGCTTTATATACTTAGTATATAATAACTAGCTAAGCTAGTTGGGTTTCCCCATTCGGAAATCTGCGGATCAAAATTTGTTGACAATTTCCCACAGCTTATCGCAGCCTGCCACGTCCTTCATCGCCTCTTAACGCCAAGGCATCCATCAAGTGCTCTTAATAATTTATTTATCTGACTATATGTAGAATATGCAGAGTTAAATATTAACTTACAATTGAATTGAGATTAAATAATCTCTACCATAAAACTTTTCAAACATCTAAAAACTAATCTTTTATATGTTACAATCTGATAAATCATATGTCAACGCCTTTTTACACAAAACATTTACCTATTATTATCAACAACAATATACCAGCAATCTTAAACAGTACAATCTGAGAAATATTCGACAAATTGATATGTACAGAAAAATTAATGAAAAAGATATTTTGTAAGATAAAATGTGTTAAAATTAGTTACCTAAAAATGAAAATGAACATTTGGAGTATTTCTAATGTATGAAAAGTAATCTATCTTTTATAAAAAACTTTGCTTTAAATTGTATATCTAAGCTCACTGGCTTATTAAATATTAAAAAAGTAAAAAATTTCATTATGGATAAATACAATACTCTCCATAAAGAAATTGTAGTGTTTCTTGAAAAATCTAAAAACCTGTTAAATACCAACATTGAAATCGGGTTATATCACTTCTATAAAGGTAATATATCAGATGCAAAGTTAAGATTTTGGTTAATTAGCATATTCTACCCCAATTTACCTCTAGTCTGTTATAATATTGGAAGATGTCATTTTGCAGTAGGAAATACTAATAAAGCTTATAATTATTTAACAAAGACACTAAAATTAGATAGTAGTCACAAAGAAGCTTCTTACTACTTAAAAAAAATAACAAACACATCAGATATCGTAGAATTGCCTGAAAATCTCATAAAACAATATTTTGATTACACAGGTGAATATTTTGTTGAGCATTGGCTAATTGCCAAACAATACAGAGGGCATGAACTAGTACACATGATAATTACAAAAGTCTTTAACAACTCCACTTCTAAACTGAATATACTCGACCTTGGTTGCGGTACTGGAATATGTGGTCACTTCCTAAAAATAAGTAATATTAGAAGTCGCATAACAGGAGTTGACATCTCAAATAGAATGCTCAATATTGCAAGAGGATGCCTTATAAAAGGTAAACCTGTTTACGATGAGTTAATACATACAGAAATGAAAGAATTTCTTAAACAAGAGAAGAACCAGCAATATGATGTAATTATCTTTGCTGAAGTGCTACACTATCTACATGATTTTCTAGCAGAATTGGAACTAGCAAAAGGATTGACAAACAAAAAAGGGGTTATTGTATGTTTAGTAAGAAGAAAGGAAGGTAAAGGTATTGACTTTGTAAACAAAGGAGATTATTTTCGTCATTCAGAAGATTATATTCAGCATGTTGCAAAAGAAACAAATATGCAAATAAGTCAAATGAGTTACTGTAAAATATATGGCAGTCAGGTTGATGGTATCTTATTTGCATTACAACATCCACAAACAAATTCAACAACTTAATCGAGAAATCGCTCAAATAAATTTCTATATTATCATAAAAGGAGCCTTATGAATTACATTACTATTAATTACGCAAAAGATAGTAAATTAACCGATTTTGGAAAAGCAGTTCTATTGGATAGGTATTTAATAGAAAATGAAAGTTATCAAGATCTCTTTATACGTATTGCTAATTACTATTCTGATGATAGAAAACATGCACAACGTCTTTATGATTACATGAGCAACTTGTGGTTCATGCCTTCAACACCAATACTTAGTAACGGCGGTACCAAAAGAGGATTGCCTATTTCCTGCTTTCTTAATGAAACTGAAGATAGCTTGAAGGGAATAGTTGATCTATGGAATGAAAATGTTTGGCTCGCTGCACGTGGTGGTGGAATAGGTAGTTATTGGGGAAATTTACGTTCAATTGGTGAAAGTGTCAAAGGTAGCGGTAAAACATCAGGAATTGTGCCATTTATCGTAGTACAAAACGCTCTGACGCTTGCAATCAGCCAAGGATCCTTAAGAAGAGGAAGCTCAGCAGTTTATCTTCCTGTATGGCATCCAGAAATAGAAGAGTTTCTAGACTTACGTAAGCCAACTGGTGGTGACCCAAATCGCAAAGCATTAAATATACATCATGCTGTAATAGTAACAGATAAGTTTATGCAAGCTGTTGAAGATGATCAAGAATGGGATTTAATAAGCCCTCATAACAATAAAGTTATTTCAACAGTAAAAGCACGGGATATATGGATTAAAATATTAACAGCAAGAATTGAAACTGGAGAACCTTATATTATCTTTCTTAATGCAACAAATAACAATAAACCAGAACCTTACAAAAAGCTCAATTTAGATATCAAAATGTCAAACCTATGCAGTGAAATAACTTTAACTACAGGTTACGATCACCTGAAAAAGTCACGCACTGCTGTATGTTGTTTATCATCCGTAAATCTTGAATACTACGAAGAATGGAAAGATAATGAGCTTTTCATAGAAGATATAATGCGTTTTCTTGATAATGTATTAGAGGATTTCATAAACCACGCACCAAATGAAATACAGCGAGCAAAATATTCCGCAATAAGAGAGCGTAGTATCGGTCTTGGTGTGATGGGCTTTCATTCATTTTTACAAAGTAAAATGGTTCCTTTTGAATCAGTAACAGCCCAACAATGGAATAAAAAAATATTTAAGCATTTGCGCGAGCAAGCAGATGTAGTTTCTAAAAAATTAGCAGAAGAAAAAGGGCCATGTCTTGACGCTAAAGAAATCGATCTAATGGAAAGGTTTACACATAAGCTCGCTATTGCTCCAACTGCCTCAATTTCGATTATCGCAGGCAACACTTCTCCTGGAATAGAGCCGTATGCAGCAAACGTATTTATACAGAAGACACTTACAGGTTCATTTGTAGTACGAAATAAATTCTTGCAAAAACTACTAGCAGAAAAAAATCAAGACAATGATGAAACATGGTCCTCAATTTCAACAAATGAGGGTTCTGTTCAGCATTTAGATTTTCTTAGCAAGCATGAAAAACTGACATTTAAAACAGCATACGAACTTGATCAACAATGGATCATAGAACATGCAAGTGATAGAACTCCTTATATTTGTCAATCTCAATCAGTAAATCTGTTCTTACCTGCCAATGTGCATAAACGTTACTTACACAAAATACATATGCTTGCTTGGAAAAAAGGATTAAAAAGCTTGTATTACTGCAGATCACAATCAATGCAGAGAGCTGACAAGGTCTCACATGACATATTCAAAAAAAGTGAAATATTGCAACAAAAAACAGATATTAATTATGATGAATGTCTATCATGCCAGTAGACTGTACATAACTTACTGTCACAAAAATATAATTGTACAAAAGTTATGTTTTCATAGATGCTACATAGAAATCCAGATGAATTTCTAAAGTCTATTCCAAGAGATAAACGTATAATGTGCCTTGATATGGGAGAAAAACAAATAGGCATAGCATTTAGTGATAAAACACAGCTTATAGCTACAGCTCATAGTATATATTATAGAAGAAATATGAGCAAAGATTTAGGCTATCTAAATAGAATGCTTAAAGAAAATGAAGCTGGATCAATGGTAATAGGACTACCATTCAAAATAGATGACCAAGAGACTGAATGGTGTAAAGCAATAATCCAGTTTGCAAATAAAATAATAAAAAAATGTAAAGTACACATATACCTACAAGACGAAAGTCTATCAACATCTCTTGCAACTCACGCACTAAAAATTACTGGAATATCAATCACAAAATCAAAAAAAATAGATGATAAAATTGCTGCATGTATTATTCTGCAACGAACGTTAGATAAGATAAATACCATCAAATAGTTTTTTTAACTGAATTCATGTAAAACTATTCAATAAAACAAGAATTTCTCGTATAAGCATGACAAATTGCTGTAGCAAGAGCATCAGCAGTATGGTGACATTTTATATTTGAGCTTTTAACTATTTGCTTTACCATAAATATAATCTGACCCTTATCAGCATGACCATTTCCAGTAATGCTCTTTTTTATATAGTTTGCATCATATTCATTCATGGGTAAATCCGTCATTTGTAATACTAAAATTGCAATCGCTCTTGCATATCCTAAAGTTAGCGAAGATTTTGGGTTCTTATTAACAAAAATTTTCTCTACTGCAGCTTCATTTGGAGAGTATAGAGAAATTACTTTCTTTAATTCTTCAAAAATTATATGTAAACGCTCACCTGTACCCAACTTACTATCAGTTGATATGGCACCACCACCCAAAAATTCAATACTATTTTTTTCTTCCAGATTGATAATTGCCCAACCAGTTTTGCTTATTCCTGGATCTAGACCTATTATCTTAATCACTTAATAAATGCTGAGCCAATAAACAAACAAAAATAAAAATATCCAAACTACATCAACGAAGTGCCAATACCAAGAAGCAAACTCAAAACATAAATGATCTTGAGGTGTAATCTGATTTTTTCGAGCTCTAAATAAACATACTGACAAGAATATTATCCCTATTATAACATGTACACAATGAAAACCAGTAATCATGTAAAAGTTGGATGTATAGATAAGTTTCTCTCCCGCTTCTTGTAGAGAAAAACTTGCTTCATAATACTCAATTGCTTGCACTATTATAAAGAACATCCCAAGCAATATAGTTATAGACAGCATTTTAATCATGCTCTTTTGATCATTTTCAAGTAAAAAATGATGTGCTGAAGTAATCGTTGTACCAGAAAGTAATAATATTAATGTATTCATGAATGGTAATGACCACGGATCCGGTGGTAAAATCCCTTCAGGGGGCCATTCAACTTTTTTTGTAGGAGAAAACGCTTCAAATAAAAAAACCGGATCAAGCCAGGCTTTAAAGAATGAACAAAAGAACGCTATAAAAAACACAACTTCCGAGAGGATAAATAAGTACATTGCAAGCTTGAGTCCATGTTTTACAATGGCAGTATGGCATTTATCATAAATTGCTTCTCTTATTACATCTCTCCACCAATAAAACAGCACCCCTGATACCGCAGAGATTCCCAAAACTAAACCAAATATTCCAGAAATTTGTTTATGGAGTGTACCAACTAATCCAAGTGCAAGAACAAGAATTGCTGCTGATATAGCAATTGGCCAGGGACTTGGATCTACTAAATGAAAATCATGTTCTTTACTTTTCATATCATCTTCAAAAATACGTACCAAGCATACAAATTAGCTTAAAATTGTCAATATTTCTTAAAATCTTGATCAAATTTTGAAAAATTATATGCGCTATTCCAAAAGCCTAACTCAAATTGTGCAGTTATTTTAAATAATTCTAGCATTCTGGTTCTTTCACTTTCTCCTACTTTGTTACAATATTCGTCAACAATATCTTCCAAAGCAACACATCCAGATTCCATCAAGCTACTGCCAAAAAAATCAAGCCAATCCTTATACCTATTATTTTTTTTAATTTTATTTCTCATATTATCAACAACAATTTTATATATGAAATGGCAAGAGTAAAGAACTGTTACAGCTTCATAAACATCGCTATATGAAGTAGACAAAAGAAAGTTAGTAAAATTGAAACACTCAAGCGACTTTTCTCCACGATTTATGGAGTATACAGTAAAGTAGTGGTCGTATAACACTCTCATAATCTCTATTCCTCCTTTAGCCACCCCAATCAATGGAACAATGTTATTACAACTCTCCATTTTTGATGCAATCATTAAAACAGTACGAACATAATCAGCTAAAAAGAATGCATCTTGTTGTATATAAAATTTGAAGTTTTCTATGTTTAAAGTATTATTTGCTAATTCAACATTGAAAGGATGCTCAATAATATCCTTTAAAAGATTTGACCCATAATAGCTCTTAATTATACCACTGAACATCACATAAATTATAACATAATTTAGTGTTAATACTACAGACTATGCTAGAGAATACATCTCATCCCAAAACAATATTTCTAGCTCTAGACCTCTCTTAAAAAACTCATGCATCCTTCTTTTTTCACAATCGCCAGCTTTCTTATAAAATTTATTCGTAATATTAGTAAACTCATCAATTGCAGCATTCATTGCTTTGCTATTGTAAATATTGATCCATCCTTCGTACTTGCTATTTTTAACCTCATCGGGTGTTATCTCACTCATCATATTATGTAGAATGATTTGGTATATGTTAAAGCAAGGGTAAGATGCTGATAAAGCTTCAGCAACAGAACTGTTATATGCAGCGCGCATGAAAAAGTCAGTAAAGGCAGAACAGGCTCTTGATTTTTTGTGATTATCAGATAAATCACAATCTCCAAAATGTTCTTTATATTGCCTCCGAACATCAAATGTTCCTCTTGCCACATTTATTAAGCTGCTCATTATTTCAATGTCATGAACTTTAGCTGCAATAATCAATAAAGCACGAGTACAGTCCACTAAATATAAAAAATCCTGCTGAAGATAAAATTTGAACTTTTCATAATCTAGCGTATTGTTCATCAATTCAACATTGAAAGGATGTTTTATTATTTTTTCAATAAGGCCAGATGACTCTCTTACAGCAATATCGTAAAATTCTTCTTTTGGTTTGTCGGACATCTTGTAAGCCTCATAAATATTAAAACTGGTATAATTACTAAAAAGTTACTTACAATTTAATAATAAGTTATTATATCAGTATCAAGCTAGAAATAAAAGAGTTTAATAGTTTAAAGAAATTCTCTCTTTTTTTCTTCTATATTAAATTCTTTACAAAAATCAGTAGATAAGTCCACACCTTCCCAAGAAAATCCACCATCACTTTCCGATTCTTTACCAAAATGCCCATAGCAGGCTGTACGTTTATATATAGGACGATTAAGTGATAAATGTCTTATTATGCCTTTAGTTGATAAATCTATGTTACCTTCAATAAACCCTTTAATCCTCTCTTCATCTATTGTATTCGTGCCAAATGTATCAATGTAAAATGAAGTAGGTTTTGAGACACCAATTGCATAAGAAAGCTGCACAAGACAACGTTCAGCTAAACCTGCAAAGACAATATTTTTAGCAAGGTATCTCGCCATACAAGCTGCGGATCTATCAACTTTTGTTGCATCTTTTCCAGAAAACGCTCCTCCACCATGTGGAATATAGCCTCCATAAGTATCAACCATAATTTTTCGTCCGGTTAATCCACAATCACCAACTGGTCCGCCAATAACAAATCTACCTGTTGGATTGACTAAGAGATTTTCTTTAGGGCACATCCACCCTTCAGGTAAAGATGAAGCTATGTAAGGATAAATTATTTCCTTCACTTTCGATTGACTCAGATCCTCAAGATGCTGTATTGAAACAACAATACTTTCAGCACGCACTGGAAGGTTATTCTCATACGCCAAAGTGATTTGCGATTTTGCATCCGGACCAAGCTTTACCTCTTTGACCATACTCATGATATTTCTCAGAATCGAGTGTGCATAAAAAATGGGTGCTGGCATGAGGCTTTCTGTCTCTATTGTTGCATAGCCATACATTATGCCCTGATCCCCAGCACCTTGATCCACACCTATTGCAATGTCATTTGATTGTTCATGTAGCAGTATATTTACTTTCACTGTTTCCCAGTGGAAACCATCATGCTCATAACCAATATCTTTTATTGTATTCCGTACAATACTTTCAATCTTGCTATTTTCAATGTTCGGCCCAAATACTTCCCCAGCTATAATAACATTATCTTTAGTAACTAAAGTCTCTATTGCAGTACGAGAGGAAGAGTCATTAAAAAGGTATTCGTCAAGTATTGCATCTGAAATCTGGTCTGCTACTTTGTCTGGATGACCGGCTGCTACTGATTCACTGGTTACTGAATTCTTATGTAAAACCATCGCTTAGTTACACGATATCAAAACTATTGCAAATTTAAATGGTGGGTCTGGGAAGAGTTGAACCTCCGACCTCACGCTTATCAGGCGTGCGCTCTAACCACCTGAGCTACAGACCCGTATCTATTCAAGCCAAGGCTTGCATATCATCTGTAGGCACAACATCAATAAACGTCTTTTTATTTGCTGATTTTCTAAAACTCACCCAGCCTTTCGTTTTAGCAAAAATCGTATGATCTTTACCCATACCAACATTCTTTCCAGGATGAAATTTTGTACCTCTTTGACGTACAATTATGTTACCTGGAATAACCTCACCATTCTTCTTTATCCCGAGTCGACGCCCTGCCGAATCTCTACCATTACAGGAACTACCACCTGATTTTTTAGTTGCCATATCTTACCTCTTACTTTTGAAGACTAATTTCATTGATACGAAGAACAGTAATATACTGCCTATGACCATTTTTCCTACGGTAATTTTTTCTTCTCTTTTTCTTAAAGATTATAATTTTTTTATCTCTACACTGCTCTAGTACTTCAGCTTTAATAACAGCATTGGATGAACAAGATAAGCCATTGTTTGAAACACAAATCACTTTATTGATTTCCACTTCCTCTTTTTCTTCAGCTTGTAATCTTTCTACTTTAATTATGCTGCCTTTTTTTACTAAATACTGCTTTCCACCAGTTTCGATTACTGCAAACATGACAAATATCAATTATTGTTATTAACACTAATCGTAAATGATGTTACACATACTGTCAATATAAATAAAAACATGAAATACTTCTACCTTTATCTGCTTTTCCTCGTGGAGAGTAGTCAAGTTTTAAAACTTGACTACTCTCAAATTCTCTTAGTCTCATGAAAACTTTACGACGTTAATAAAAACTCAAGCTTTCACTAAAAACATTCAATCAGAGCTTATAAATTAAAACTCATTCCAAGTTCAAACCCATGAGAAAAATCACTGAACTTGTGAAGTTTATAGCCAGCGAAAACATTCGTTCTCTCAGAAAGTGGAAGATTAATACCAGCACCTATCTGGTAGGAAAAAAATCCTTCTTGTTTTTGAGACATTGCAATAATGCCTCCTGTGCCAAAAGTAATATAAGGAGTAATATCCGTACTTTCAAATTGATGATGATAATGAAGCTTTGCCATAAGTCCCAACTCTAGTCCAGCAAGGTTATACTGACTATTGAGAGTAGGTTTAACTACAGAACCAACCGAAATTTTAACACTATCTGTATAGTGATAACCAAGATCATAATTAACACCAAGATTGCCATATGACGACGAAGTATAGATTCTATCTCTAATCCAATCAACTCCAAAAGACGGTGCTGACAGAGAACAGCAGACTACTAAAGTAAGTAATTTTTTCATTTTTACCCTCTAACCATGAATATACGCATATATACTCACAGAAAAGTTAAAAATTACATAACTTACATAATAAAATCGGAATCACTTTCTTAGCTACTTGCCTTTCTCTTGCAATTGCCAAACTTCTCTTTGTCACATTTTGTTACCTACCGCAATCATCATTTTAGCCTATATCACTTGCTTTTTTTCAACAAAAATTCAAACCAGACTTCACTAAAAACATTCAATCGGAGCTTACAAATTAAAACTCATTCCAAATTCAACCCCATGCGAAAGTTCATGAAACTTCTGCAGCTTGTAGCCAGCAAAAACACTTGTTCTCTCAGAAAGTGGAAGATTAATACCAGAACCTATTTGATAAGAAAAAAATTCTTCTACGTCTGGCCCTTGATTTTCTGAAAGAGGAATTTTAGCAACTCCTCCTACACCAAAAGTAACATAAGGAGTAATATCTGTATTTTCAAATTTATAATGATAATGAAGCTTTGTCATAAGTCCCGCGTCTAAAATCCCTTCACTCATAACAAGTTTAACTGCAGGACCAAATGAAATTTTAATGCTATCTGTACAATGATAGCCAAGATCATAATTAATACCAAGCATACCATACGACGAAGAGGTGTAGGTTCTATCTTTAACCCAATCAACTCCAAAAGACGGTGCTGACAAAGAACAGCAAGCCAAGAAAGTAAGTAACTTTTTCATTTTTATCCTCCAAAGATTAATATATGCACATACAAGCATATAAATATTAAAAATAGTATAAATTGCAAGTAAAAAATTGGAATTATTTTATTTTTTTTGTTATTTGTCTTTCTCTTGCAATTGCAAATTGGCATATCTTTCACTATCTGCTGCAATCATCATTTGAGTCTACATCACTTACTTTCACTTCAATATAATTTCCCACTAGCCTTTACTAAAAATATTCAATCAGAGTTTATAAATTAAAACTCACTCCTAGCTCAATTCCATGGAAAATTTTATGAAACCTTTGCAATTTGTAGCCAGCAAAAACACTTGTTCTTTCAGAAAGTGGAAGATTAATACCAGAACCTATTTGATAAGAAAAAAATTCATCATTGACTACAGCTTTGAAAGCCTCTCCAAGTAGAGCACTTATGTTTTCACCTATACTATCAGCTCTACCTACATTAGGTTTAGCCTTCATTGTACGCACTATAACAGCACCAACACCAGCAGTAATATAAGGAGTAATACCCGTATTTTCAAATTTATGATGATAATGAAGCTTTGCCATAAGCCCCACCACTGCTCCAAATTCTTCATCAAGAGTAGGTTTGATTACATAGCCAACTGAAATTTTAACGCTATCTGTATAGTGAAAACCAACGTCATAATTAACACCAAGTCGGCTATATGACAAAGAAGTATAAATTCTATCTTTAATCCAATCAACTCCAAAAGACGGTACTGACAGGAAACAACAGACCACCAAAATAAGCAACTTTTTCATTTTTAACATGTATATTGATATACATGTATACTAATATATATGTTAAAAATAACATAATTCGTGTAATAAAAATTAGAGTTATTTTATTTTCTTAGTTATTTGCCTTTCTCTTGCAATTGCAAGACTTTTCTCTGGCACATCCTCTACTATAACGCTACCTGCTGCAACTAGAGAGTCATCATGAACATTAAGCGGTGCAATTAATGAACTATTGGCACCAATAAAACAATTGCTTCCAATATTTGTTTTATGTTTTTTTTTTCCATCATAATTACAAATAACGGTACCTGCACCTATGTTACTCCCCTGCCCTACCTGAGTATTTCCTATATAACTTAAATGCTTTATCTTAGTATTTATACCTATATCACTTGCTTTTGTTTCAACAAAATTACCTATGATTGCACCATCACCTATTGTTGTATTTTCACATTTGGCAAATGGACCAACCCTAACACCAGATCCTATTTTTACTCCAGGGCCAAAAAAAACGTATGGGTAAACAATCGAATCCATACCAATTTGCGTGTCAAGAGAGAAGAAAACAGTCTCTGGAGCAACAAGCGTCACTCCAGAGTTAGTGAAAAACTTTCTTTTGTCTTCTTGAAAGTAAAACTCAGCTTTTACAAGGTCATTCCTATTATTTATGCCAGTTGCCTCCTCCTCATCAGCAATAACATAGCCGACATTTAAATTACTCTTTACTGCAATGGAAACGATATCGGTCAAGTAATATTCATGAGCTTGGTTATTACACTCTATTTTCTCCACCAATTCAAGTAGATTCTTTTCATGTGCAACCATTATTCCGGCATTAGCAAGAAATTCCTCATCATTATTTCTACCATTTTGTGCTTCTACGATTTCTCTTAGGGAGCCGTTCTCAATAATTAGTCTACCGTATCCTTTATTATTAGTTTTAAACCCAAGACAAACTAAAGCATTGCTCTCTCCTAAGCAGCTTATCATTTTAGTTATTGTGCTGCTTTTTATTAGTGGAGTATCCCCATACTGCACAACAACTATATCTGACAATTCTTTCAGGTTTCTCATTGCAATTTTGACTGCATCCCCTGTACCGAGCGTTGACTCTTGTGTAATTAATTTTATATCCTTAAAGCATTCCAGCCTTTGAGTTAAAGGCAAATCGACTACAATAGCTATTTTTTCAGGATTTAGCTGCTTTGCATTGTAAATGACGTGCTCAAGCATGGAAAAATTACCTATTTTGTGCAAAACCTTAGGTAAGCTTGAATTCATTCGTTTACCATGCCCAGCAGCAAGTACAACAAATGTATAAGATTTATTTGTCACTTATCTTAAAGACAAAAAATGAAAACCATAATGGTTGAGCCAACTAACTCTATTGTCGTAAAAGCTCCTTAGATCACTAATTTGATATTTCAGCATTGCTAGCCTTTCTATACCAATCCCAAATGCAAAGCCACTGTATTTAGTATGGTCTATTCCAACATTTTTAAAGACATTTGGATGCACCATACCACATCCAAGTACTTCAATCCATTTACTACCTTTATAACTTATGTCCACTTCTGCAGAAGGCTCAGTAAAAGGAAAAAAACTATTACGAAAGCGTATTTTTAGACCTTTATCTCCGAAAAATTTACTAAGGAAGCGATGAATAGTAAATTTTAATTGGCCCATATTGACATTTTCATTAACATAAAGCCCTTCTATCTGATGAAACATAGGAGTGTGAGTTGCATCAAAGTCATTTCTGTATACCCTGCCTGCAGCTACTATTTTAATTGGAAAAGCTTTTGTCTTTTCCATAGTTCTAATCTGCACAGATGAGGTATGAGTGCGCAGCACCATTCTTTTATCGTTTATTTTATTCTTTAAGTAGAAGGTATCTTGCTCCTCTCGCGCAGGATGATGACTTGGAGTATTTAGCGCATCAAACACGTGAAATTCATCTTCAATATCAGGACCATCAACTGCTTTGAAGCCCATATGTGCAAAAATGAGCTTTACTTCACTTATAACTTTGCTCAGTGGATGAATCTTGCCAATTCTTTCTGGTCTGACAGGTAGTGTGATATCAACTGCTTCATTTTGCAGTTTTAACTTAACTTCTTTATCTTTTAGTTCATTTTCTTTGCTTGTTATAAGCTGGTCTATCTTATTGCGTAAAACATTAATCACTGCACCTAGGTCGCGTTTTTCTCCTGCATCATCTATATTCTTTAAGTCATCGAAATAAGCTTTTACTACACCCTTTCTCCCCAAGTATGACAACCTAACTTTTTCTAAATCCTGCAAAGAAGCAGCATTTTCAATCTCAGAAACTGCCTTATCTTCAAGTAAAGGTATTTCACTTATTAGCTCTTTATTCACCTTAAAAACGCTAGCTTAAACTTTCATTATAGTGAAGTCTTTAATATCATCAATAAAACTATTCGCATAAAAAGTTGTCATCAGAGTAGCTGATCTCTATGATGGTATCATTAAAATTGCCCCTATCCGAGTGTTTCCTTCTTCTGTCATTCCAGTGCTCCGACACTGGAATCCAGCCTTTACTTAACAATAAAAACTTAGCATAACTTTCGTGCTCAAAAAATTCCTGAATTCCAGCATCAAGTGCTGGAATGACATCTCTATAGGACTCCTAACCAATCCAAAATATTAAGAAATTCACCAAGCAAAAAAAAGGCAAAAGAATCTCCCAGTAGTGAGTTTTATAATGTAAATTGGCATTGTAATAATGTTCTAACGCTTATTTTAAGCGGATTTTGGCTGAATGTAGAAAAAATAAAAAAGACATGCAGCCGCTATAATTTTATGTAATTTGCCAATAAATATCTGAGTTTTTTTACTGAATTTTGTCATTGAATCTGCGCAGATCAAAAACAAGGATAAATACTCTTATTGTCATGATAAGGAAACTGATGAGGTTTGTAAAGTAACTTCTTCTGCTCTTATTGAATCCAACGCGCCGCTGTTATGCAAGGGTGCTATAATTATTAATTTATTGACTAATTATGTTTTTTATTTCACTCTACATTAAAAAATTTACTCATGCATAGTAGTAACATAGAAACTAAGAAAAAATACGAAATTGAGGGTTTACCTAAGTTTTTTAAGGATAGATCTAAAAAAATAAGTAAGGCATTTTCTAATGAAGTACTGGAGATTAGCACCATTCGCTCAAGAAGTGTTGTAAGTGATACACAAGAGTTTTCATTTAAGCTCAAGCTGCTAACAGAGGTAAACCCTAATACAATATTACCTCAAATAAAACATTTAATTGACTTTTTTAAAATCTGCCTTTCTCAGGAGAAAAACTTCACAGCCAATATAAAAGTACCAAAAGAAAGTGAAGAACTATACAACAACCACCATAAAGCGAATAAAACTGTAGAAGAATTCATAAGTAATGCTTCAATTCAAATCCTTCTGCAGGGCATAACGATAACGCTAAAAACAGACAAAAACATCAATCTAGATAGCTTGCAACAAATCGAGGCACTCTTAAATGAGAAGCTAAAACATGTAGAAAAAGCCAAAAATGAGGAGCAAAGTCAAGATATATCACAAGTAGAAGAAACTGAAAATAAAAACGAAAATGTGGTTGAAAAAAGGAACAAGCAAGATAAACAAATTGTGCAAGGTTCGTTTGGCTACAATATAGTAAGTAACAGAAAGCAAATTACACGCGCACCAGTAATTGTTGCTGCAATTCATGAAAATATTTCCTGGTTTAGGTCTCTTTTTCAGCCATTCAATTTTTTTAATACGGCACAATTCTTTTTCCCACAACTGCCCAAATTTTCTATACAGAGTAACAATATGCCACCTGGTGTTATTCCAGCACTTGACCAAAAAGAAAAAGAACCAGTGTTAGACACTCGGATAACAGAGGGTAGTATAGGAAATCCAATGCCTCAAGAAGTGGAACGGGATATAGGTCAAACTACTTCGCACACAGATTATTTTAAAGCTAACAGAAAAAAGAAGTCACAAAAGCAGGCTAAAGAATTATTGCAAGAAGAAAAACAATCAATCATAAAACAAGCTCAAATTGATGCTAGAGTAGCTATGATAGATAATGTAGCTAAGCACAAGGGAAAAAAACTCGATGAAATATTCGTAGAAGTAGTAAGTGAATATAAAAATCAAGATCCAGAAATATTTCACAATATTTTCAACTCAATGTTTAATATTATTTATTTCCAAGATAAACAACTACATGAAGTATTAGAACCAGATGAGATATCAGAAGCATTAGAAATGCTGAAGATACCACAAACAGCCGGCAAATCTTCTTTTCCAAAAGAGTATTTACACAAGCAAGTATATAGAAAAAAAGAGCAGTTGATTAAATTAGTTTCAGGCCAACCTTCTCCACAGCCTAAAAATGTTTCTCATGAAATTTTACCAAGCAAAGCTGTAGACCATTTACCAAAAACAAATGAAGCTAAAACTCGATTGCCTACTAATATTAGGCTCAAATCACCATTAAAAGCTATGTTTTCTTCGAAAGAGACTTATTTTTGTCTATTTTTAGTAGCAGCTTCTATATCAGCACTCTGCCTATGGCACTTGCCGCTGGGAAAAGTGTCAATTTTAAAGGAATTGGTGCCAACAGAAAAAAGGGAAAGTATCGGTCTAACATTAAACATAGGGTTACCAATATTAATTACACTGTGCGTTTTGAACCTGGCTTACTTTCTATATTCTGAATATTCTGTAGAATCTATTGAGCAGATAAGTAAAAAAGATCTTCCTTTGCGCACCTAACAAATAAGATCTTTTGTGATATAATTATTTATTTTATTGCATGTTTAAAGGAATTATCAAAGATATTGGCACTATAACTGATATCACTATCCACCCTAACTCTGATCAAATCTTCCATATTGAGACACAAAATTTATCCTCTATAAACAAAGGAGATTCAATATCCTGCTCCGGAGTGTGTTTAACTGTTGTCAACATAATGAGCAATGTATTCACAGTTCAAGTATCTCAAGAAACCATGAAGGTTTCTAACTTAAATACGTGGAAAACAGGGAAAAAAATAAACCTAGAACAAGCAATGAAACTGAGTGACAGAATTGACGGCCACTTGGTTCAGGGTCATGTGGATGACACAACAGAAATTTTAACAATCAATCAAAATTTAGAATCTCATGAAATCAGACTATCATGCCCACAAGAATTAATTAAATTTGTTGCAAAAAAAGGTTCTGTAACGCTAGATGGAGTTTCCCTTACAGTAAATTCAGTTGTCGATCAAGAATTCACTGTGAACATTATTCCCTACACATGGAAAAATACAACTTTTCAATATAACAAAACAGGTAATTACCTAAATTTAGAAGTTGATATGATTGCTCGGTACTTAGACCAGCTGATAAAATATCAACACAATTAATTTTACAACTTTGTTATTTACAACTATTATATCTTGAAAATCATATAGATACAAAATATGTTTTTCGATAGCCTAATTATCTTTATTATTGTCTTGTGTGTAATAATATCGATAACTAGAGGTTTTATAAAAGAGCTATGTGCATTAATGTTCTTGCTCTTATCAGTCTTTTTGACAGCTAGTTACTATGATTTTTTTATTATAAATTATAGTAAGTATTTTGACTCTAAAGTTACACAAAACATACTTTCTACAATCTCTGTATTTATCATACTTAATCTTACATTCATGACAATGAATAACTGGCTAATGTACATATTATCACCTATAAGGTTGGGATTAATGGATAGAGTTACTGGAATCTTTGTCGGAGCACTCAGAGGAATATTGCTTTCTTATGTACTATTTTTTGCTGTGCACTTATATTGCCACACAGTATATGATAAAAAAGAGGGAGAGTCTAAAATAGACGCAGAAGACATATTGCCCAATTGGATAATAAATTCACACTCTTATCAGGCTTTATTTGTGACAACAGAAGAAGTAATTAACATGTATGTACCAGAGTCATTGATACTAAAAATAAAAGAGATTGGTGAGGAAATGGTTGATCAAGAAAAACCTCAAAACAATAAAGAAAAGTGAGTGTTCATTTTCTATAGCTAAATTAGCTTAGACAGCTGTTATCCACAGCAGTGCGCCATAGGTTACCAATTCCTATTACTAATCAAACAAAACTGCAAACATTGACGAATAAGTAAATCATCAAAAAAATTTAAATGTATAATTTTAGTTCATCAATGTAATACAACAAAACTTTTTTAGTGAATTCAAAATCTTCTAAGGTATTTCCTTCACATCTTGCTGTTATGCAGTTTTGCGTATTTGATACTCTAAGAAGCCACCAACCTTTATCATCAGTTACCTTAATTCCATCAAGCTCTGAAAATACAATGTTTTGCTGCTTTAGTGTCTCCTTGATTGATTCAATTATTTGAAATTTTTTCTCATCCTTCACCACAATTTTCACTTCATGAGTGATATATAACTTTGGTAAATCTTCAATCGCCTCAGATAGGCTTTGGTTTTTCTTAAGTAAAATGTCAATGGCTTTAATAGCAGAATATAGTCCATCATCAAAACCTAACTCAGAAAAGAAAAAATGCCCACTGAGTTCACCGGCAAACTTGGCCCCTTCTTCTACCATCTTTTTCTTAACTAGTGAGTGTCCAGTGGCACAGGTAATTATTTGCCCTCCTAATTTGCTAACGAAATCATGCACTTTCATACTCATTTTTACGTTGGCAATAACTTTGCTTTTTGGGTATTCCGCCAATACTTCACGTGAAAAAATCATAAACAAGTGATCATTGGAAACAACATTACCTTTATTATCAATCAAGCGTACCCTATCACCATCACCATCAAGTGCAATACCAAGATCACATTTATCTTTCTTGACAATACTGATTAACTGAGCAAGATTTTTTTCTTCTATGGGATCTGGGTCATGCAGTGGAAACGTCCCATCTATAGAGTTATTGGTTATGATGTGTATATGACTTGGTAAAACTTTTTCAATATACCTTACAATTGTTGGACTATTGCCAAAATCCCAGGCTATCTTTAGCTTGCGTGTAGTATTATTTTTTAGTGCATTTTTTAATATGTGAATGTATTCACTATATGTATTCGTGTTAATTAAGCTTCCAATTTTCGTGCTGTTTTTAATTGTACTGCCTATAATTTCCTTCATTTCTTGATCTGAGTAAACTTTTTTACTACTGAAAAATTTAAAGCCGTTATATTCTCTGGGATTATGAGAAGCAGTGATCATAATCCCAAGATCTGCCTGCATTGTTGCAGCGTAGAGCATAGGTGAAGAACAGAGCCCAACGCGTATAACATTCGCACCGGATAAAATCAAGCCTCTGATTAATTCTTTTTCTATGCTTGGTGAATCTATCCTGCTGTCATAGCCTACACAAACGTTAGCTGCAGTTTGACCGAATTTTCTACCTATTTCATACCCATCACTGATTTGCAGGTCTCTGCCTACCACACCTCTAATATCGTATTTTCTTATAATAGTATTGTCCATACTGCACTTCTTGGAGTGGTTAATATATAACATTCCCGCCAAATACTCAAGTTTATTTAACTATAAGATTAGTTGATTTTTTAAGAAAATATGCTAATATTATAATATAGTTCTCTAAAAATAGAAATTATGCTAAAAGAAAACTTATTTATAGCTGAAAATCAAGGTTTAGATGTAGATGAGCAAAAGAAAAATGATATTTTAAGTTTCATTAAATCTTGCAAAAATTTTCAGGATTTTATCAGAAAACTAGAAGAAGAAAATTTAATCTGGTACTTTATTGGTCCTTTACACAAAGATGAGAACATTAAAGAACAGGTAAGTTCAAAGTGGAAAGAGGAGTTTCAAAAGTTTGAGCAATCAATAAATGCAACACATAAAAAATTCGCAGAATCTCTACCAAGTGAAAATTTCTTAGTATATACAACACAAGATAATGAATTTAAAATTAGATTTGAAAATAAAGAAAAACCAATAGAGATTAGCACCCTTTTAAGAGCCAGTGACGAAGGCAAGGTTTATAACCTATCTTTAGGGAAAGATAGTCAAATAACTGCAACCAAAAAAGGCAGCGAAAGGCACTATGATTTTACTGGTTCAAGCTCATGTGAGATGACCATTAACTGGCAAGCTAAGGATTCTAAAGGCAATAGCATAGATTGTAGCATGACTGTAGAAGTAAATTCTAAGGGCATAAAAAGAGTGATTGATGAACCAAAATTTGGAGAAATAACTGACCCAGAAGAGGTATTAAAATTAGTTGAGCAGAATAAAGAAGTTTTTATCAATGGCAAAACTCTATATCAAACTTTCACTGACATGGTCAAAAGTGTGAACGAGCAGCAAACACCAGCAGAGGAAACATTTACAAAAGATTCACCACAGTCAGCTACACCAAGTAGCAGTGGATATTCTTCTCTTAATACACCTTCTTCACGCAGAAGTTCTTTGTCTATTAGTAGTGAATTTAATGGTGAAGATGAAATATTTGAGAGTGATACGTTTAGTGATGAAGAAGAGAACAAACAAGAAGGAAATGAGTTAGAGGAAGAAAACACATATCTCAAGAAGGAAAACGCGGAGTTAAAAAGCCGTAATACGAAGATAACAGAAGAAGGTGAAGCAGAAGCAAGTCAATTAATCGAGGGAAAGCAAGATCTGGAAAAAGAATTCACAAGACTTAAAGATGAATTGAAAAGAAAGGAAAAAGAGTTAGCTGAAAAGGATCAAGACATTAAGCAATTAGAACTAGAGGTAAACGCACTAAAACAAAGTGAAAAAGATGAAAACGCTAGAATAACACATTTAATGAGTCAATTGAACGATAAAAAAAGTGAGATTCAGTCAATAAATAGAATAAATGAAGAGCAGCAGGAAAAATTAGAGCAAAGTGAAGCTAAGTTAAGTACACTAGAAAAAAAGAATACAAATTTTGAAAATGATCTCAAGAAAATATTGGTAGAAGGTTCACAAGATAATCACGAAAAGCAGTTGGTAGAACAATGGATGGAAGCAAAAAATGAAAACGAAGAATTGACTGATACAGTAAATCAATTAGCTAGAGAATTAAATCAACTGCAAAAAGAAAAGGGGAATTTAGAAAGGGAAATTTGGCAACTTAAATCTGGAAGATCAATTGCAGATGAACTCAGTGAAGTAGGTGCGAAAGTAGCTACTTCAACTCAAACTGAAGCTAAATATGAAAGTAGAGGAATCCAGGCAAGTAATCACGAAACTACAGTTCCTAAAACACAAGACCAAGGTACAAATGCAGGTGTTAATGCATCATCTTCAACAGATCAAAAAGAGGCTAATACAGTGGAAGTTCAAACTGAAGAGCAAGTGATTGATTTATACAATAAAGAAGGCAAATATGTCAGAACAGAACTATCAGATCCAAGCGCAGTCTCTGCTCAGGCTTCAGAAAAATCTATTTCTTGAAAAGGATGAGTTTTTACTTCAACTATAGCTAATCCAAACGAAACATCATACCGCAACAATCACTAATTTTCTGTGCTTTCAAAAAAACACATCAAGCAAAATCATTTGAGAGTAAGTGGACATTGTTAGATGAATTAACCCTAACTTAAGAATCAGATATATACAATATTAGTATGTTTAATTAATAGTGAGGTTTAAAATGTCACCTAGTGAAAAAAACTCTTCAAATTTTGTTGAAACTAAGCAAGATGATCTTAAAATGATTCAAGATTCTTCATTAAATTCAGATATCATTCACGATCCCAAGAAGCTAAAAGACAGAATTATGGATCTGTTAAAAGGAGATACAGAATT
The DNA here is from genome assembly GCF_964028625.1 of Wolbachia endosymbiont (group B) of Horisme vitalbata. Taxonomy (NCBI): domain Bacteria; kingdom Pseudomonadati; phylum Pseudomonadota; class Alphaproteobacteria; order Rickettsiales; family Anaplasmataceae; genus Wolbachia; species Wolbachia endosymbiont (group B) of Horisme vitalbata. The sequence continues at coordinate 295,430 of NZ_OZ034797.1, read as the reverse complement.
CTCCAAGATGAAGCAAGGAGATAAGGCCCTTGTAGTAGGTACAGCAAGTGGATTATTTGCAGCAGTGTTACCATTTTTGGCAGTTGGTGCAACACTTGCTATACCAAGTGCTATAGTTGGTCTTACTCTATTTTTCGCTGCGAAAGTTGCTGTAAAAGCAGTTCAATCTGGATATAAAGGGCTCAAATGGTCAGCAGAAAAAACAGTTGAAGGAGCGAAGCATATTGGCGGAAAAATCAAAGATGGTGCTGTATATGCCAAGAATTCGGTAAAAGAAACTGCAAGTTCTGTAAAACAGGCAACACAAGAGAGAGCTAGCTCTACATTAAGAAAAATGGGGGATAACATTCAAAACCTTGGAAGGAAGATGAGTGATAGTGGTGCAAGCATGTCTAGTTTAGATGGCATCGCATATTCAATAGGTAATGAAGATCAAACTGTTATTTTGAAAACAAAAGAAAAAACGAGAAGTTTTAATAGTGTAAAGGAAATGTTTGTCAAGGAAGTTTTTGAAGACAAAGGTGTGAATAGCTCTGCTTTAACTAGGAAAATATTTTCTAAGCTGGGGGAAAAAATATTAGAGAAAGCTTATTCTGTTGATGGTCAACACAGTGCCAAAAAGGACCAGTTGATCAACCGATTGAAGCAGCAAATAGATTTTATCAATAAATTAGATGCTAAGAAGTTGCAACATTTGTTAGCTAAAGATAGTAGCAGCCTATATGAAATTTTTTCTGAACATCATGATGAGATTAAGGAAGTTATTAAAGAATGCAAGGAAGAGCATACTCGTTTTAGTACTTTAGAAAGGCTTAATAAGTCAGCAAAAAGGCATAAAGCAAGTTCTATGAATTCACTGGAAAATAGCTTATCAGGTAGTAGTTCAACGAGTTCTATAAGTACTGTTAGCAGCAAAGCAGAATTATTAAATCCTAATGAGCATAAGGAAGTAAAAGCACCTACTTCACTTTGGAGCAAGTTGTCATCATCACTAAAAGGTGGCAAAAAGCCAGAGGAAGTTACTTGCACAGGATATAAAAGGATGCACGCAGATGAGATGCCATCTGCGGAGATAGGAAATAGCCGTTTTTATGTTGCTCCGGAGAAACCGCCAAGAAGCAATTCAACGGGTTCTTTAAGCACTGACAGTACTGCTACAACTTCTAGCTTTGCCAGTTACCGTCGTAATTCTGATAGTGGGTTCAATTCACCAAGTTCTTCTCCGCAACATGGTATGTTCACTGAGAAAAATGGCAAGTTAAAAACCCAAGATAACTTAAGAAAGACAGGTTCTTTGGAAAAATTGGTGGGACCTTCTTCAACAGTAACTGCTGAAGTCGATGTAGAGCATCAAGCTCCAAAAACGAATGAAAGACAGTAAACAAAATTACCTACTTTCTTCAAAAGGATGTTACTCAATGAGTAACATCCTTTTTTCCATTTGATCAAAACGTTCGCTTATTTAATATCAATTTTCTAGCACTGGGCCAATTATGGAGTTTCTTTTGCCTTTTTTCTAGGTTATGCAAGAAACTTGAAAAATAAAATTTTTATTCAATAATTTGTGTATAAGGGATATCATTTTACTGCTAGCGAAATAAACAAGAATGAAGTCTATTTTATTGACAAGGCCTTTATTAGATTCGTTGAGCACAAGAAGCACGCTAAAAAAATATGGATACAAAGTTTTTATAGAGCCAGTATTCACAATAAAGTACTTAAATCCTGATATATCCGCACACGAATTTGATGTTGTGATATCTACAAGTAAAAACAGTGTAAAGGCTTTCAGTCAAATATGCAAAGAGGATAACTTTTCGATTATTACAGTTGGTAATTCAACTATGCAGGCTGCAAAAAATTTGGGATTTTCCGATATAATCTCAGCAGACAGCAACGTTGATGGTCTGATATCATTCATAAAATCTCATTATTCAAATGCAATAAAGTTCTTATATATAAGGGGACAAGAAGTATCATGTGACCTAAAAAAAAGATTATCTGAAGAAGGTTTTAACGTAAGAGAAGTTGTACTCTATAAAACAATTACTAAAAGGAGTCTAACTAATAGGTGTAAAAATTTACTATTGGACGGTAAAATTGATAGCGTTGCTTTTTTTTCCTCACAAACTGCAAGGGTATTTTGTTCATTAGTTCTAAAAAGTGGGCTATCTCCTGTGATGAATAATACAGTTGCATATACCATGAGTAAAAACATTGCTGATAGTTTAAAGTTAATCAAGTGGAAAAAAATTATAACATCGAGGTTGCCTACAGGGGAGAGTTTAATTGATATAATTAATAAGGATTGTTGATGCTAAAGATTGCAACTTGGAATGTAAACTCCATACGTAAAAGAATTAACCAACTTTGTAGTTTTATAGTTGATAGTCAGATAGATATAGTTTTGCTGCAAGAGATAAAATGTACAGAAGAGCAATTTCCTTATGCAGAGATAGAAGAATTAGGATATGAATATGCTGTCTATGGACAGGTTGCAAGAAATGGTGTTTGTGTTTTATCTAAATATCCAATACTGGAGAAGTTTAAAATTGATATTGTAGAGAGTCATCAAGAAGCACGTTATATAGAGTGTGTGATAAAACACACCAATAATAAGGTAAGGGTAGGAAGTGTATACGTTCCAAACGGTCAAAGCCCAGACTCTCATACTTTTGAGTATAAACTCAAGTTTTTTGATAACCTATATGAAAGGATGGGCACTTTGTTGAAAAATGAAGAGTTAACTATTATAGCTGGCGATTATAATGTTGCACTGGATGAAATTGATGTTTTTGATTCAAATTTATTAAATGGCCAAGTGTGCTTTCATATAAAAGAGCGTGAGAAATTAAGAGCGATCTTGAATCTTGGTTTTAAAGATGCATTTAGAATATCTCACCTCAACTTACAACAATTCACTTGGTGGCATTATCAAGGTAATTCACTCAGAAACAATCAAGGAATGCGAATAGATCATATGCTGCTATCGCCACAAGCTGCAGATAAATTGGAAACATGTTACATAGATGATAGGTTGCGTAAACTAGAAAACCCATCTGATCATACTCCTGTTGTATGTGTTATAAAACAATAAAAGACCTCTTACATATTTGGTAAATCTGTTTGCTGTCCTGTACTTTTAGCTGGCTGATCTAAAGTAGGTTGTTTAAGGGTAGCAGGTGTTTCTTTTCGTGGACTGCAAACTCGCTCAGAAGTAAAATGCTGTTTATTCTCTCCGTCTCCCTGAGAAATTTGTTCAGTAATCTCTTTGATTTCGGTTTTTAAAATATCATCAATGCCATTGCGAATTTTTTCATTCAATTTTTCTCTCTTTTCTGTATCATCTTTATCTGGTGAGCTAGGGTCATATAAAGTACCTGGCCTATTATTTGAAAAAAGAACCTCAACTCCTCCCTTTACGGCAAATATTGTACCAATAACAGCAGCAACTATTGCAAGTGTAGTAGGACCAAAAATTAATATTGAAGCAATGGAAAAAAGAATAGGAAGAAAAACTTTACGTAAGAACTTTGTTACCATCTCTTCATCACTAAGTAGTGGTTCATCATCCTCTTTTTTACCACCGCCTAAGAATGGTATTTTCTCTTTTAGCCCACTCATACAAGAATCAGAAATATTTTTCGGGTCTATTTTTATTCCCAATGGTAACCCAACAAGTTTTATTAGTGAATCCTTAGCTTCTGTACCACGTATATCAGCTACACAATCATCTACTTTCTTTATTTCAACATTCTTGACATTCTCTTTGTTCGCTAATTTTTTCTCTCTAACTTCTTTAAATACAGAAAGTAAAAACTGACAAAAATTCTCTTCACTGAGTGGTCTTATTTTTTCCGGATTGACATTATTAAGTAGTATGTCCTTATAAACTGATATGAAAGCATTAGTTATTCCTTGATTCTCTTTGGCCTTATCTTGTAGCACTTTCACAAAGTCATCATAAATTACCCTATGTTCCTCCTTGAGGACCATCTCATTTTTCTCCACCGCCTGAACAGGTGGCTTCGAAGGTTCCTGATTCTTTGATTGTGAAATTGGTATTCCTGTCATAACTGATCTATCCGTACTAACCTATGCTTTAATTATAGCATATTTTTCGCATTAATTCAAATTTCTTAGAACCTGTCTTGAAAGGGAAAAAAGAAAAGAATAAAGCAAGAAATAGAAAAGTAACAAATGATAAGGGAATGTAAAAAATTGCTTCCATATATTTTAAATCTGATTATAATTACAGTTAGAGATATTTTGAGAGCTCAAAAACTTATCTTTGTCTGCAGACTTTTTCTACTAAACAATCAAATTAATTAAAAAATGTAGTCTATCTTCTTCAGTGTATACACGTATACTTAATCTCTGTCGTATGTGCGCTGCACTTTTTTCTAATCTTTTTTACACAGGGGGATTTTATGTTCAGAATTCCAGATACTTGACCTTTATTTTAGCTAAAAACCAATAGGCGCCTATTGTTTAACGCTAATTAAAATAAAAATTTTTCTAATATATAGAAAAATCACTGTTTACTGAAAACGGGGCAAGAAAGCTGCTGATATCACAGAACCTTAGATTATTCCCAAACGTTGTTTGCGTGACGTATGAGCGTGCTCTCCTTACTTCAAGAAATATTTAATATGACTATGCTTGTTAATTAAGTCCTTTCAAGACAGGTTCTTAGGGTCTACGGTATAATTAAGAAAAGCCCCAGTTGTCGCTAATTTTTATTTCTACTTCAAGTGGTATAGAAATTTCTACTGCATTTTCCATTATATCTTTCATAAGTTTTGCTGTTTCTTGCACTCTGCTCTCTTCCACTTCTACAAGTAATTCATCATGAACCTGGAGGATTATTTTACCTGACTTTAACTGATCAAAAAGCCGAATCATCGCGCGTTTTATTATATCAGCGGCAGTTCCCTGCAGTGGTGCATTTATTGCTGCCCTTTCTGCAAATTGTCTTAGATAAGGAATTTTATTGTTGATGTCTCTTACAAAACATCTTCTACCAAACAAAGTCTCTACATAACCATGATTTCTCGCGATAGATACTGCTTTTTCCATATAGACCTTTATTTCTGGGTAACAAGAAAAATAGTAATTAATGTATTCAGCAGCCTCTTGAAAGGTAATGCCAAGTCGCTTTGCAAGGCCAAATGGACTAATGCCATATATAATGCCAAAATTAATGGTTTTTGCTTTGCGTCTTAATTGCTCATCTATTTCTTGCACTCCAAAAACTTGTCTTGCAGTGATATCATGAATATCTTGCCTGTTTGCAAAAGCTTCTTTAAATGCGGTAACATTTGCAACGTGTGCCAGGATTTTTAATTCTATTTGTGAATAGTCAGCAGAAATTATCTTGCAACCTTTTGGCACAATAAAGGCTTGCCTGATAAGACTACCTTCTTCGCTTCTGATAGGAATATTTTGTAAATTAGGATTGCTAGAGCTCAGCCTTCCAGTTGCAGTTGTGGTTATTGAAAAGCTTGTATGTATTCTACCATCAAGCGGATCAACCTGTTTTATTAACGCGTCAGTATAGGTACCCTTTAATTTACTTGAATGTCGCCAACTTAAAATTTTACCTGCGATTTCTGTCCCCTCCTCTTCAAGTGCCTCTAGAACTTCAGAGTTTGTGCTATAAGACCCAGATTTTGACTTTTTCTTTTTACTTAGCTCCATTTTATTAAACAAAACATCACTTAATTGTTTTGGCGATGCAATGTTGAATTTTTCTCCTGCTAAATTATGTATATCGTTTTCAAGTACAGCAATTAGCTGCTCAAACTTATCAGACAATTCCTGTAGTTTTTGAATATTGAGCAGTATTCCATTTTGCTCCATATCAAATATTACTTTCATGAGAGGTCTATCAAAGCGCTCGTAAATCGTAAAAAGTTTTTCCTGAAATAATCTTTGTGTCAGTTTCTCATGGATCGCTATTAAAATTTTTGCCGAGAAAGTTTCTACATTTTTACTTAAATTGTGTGCAATTATGTTTGGAATGCTGTGATCATGCTTACCTGTGTCAAGGCTGTATGACATGATCATCAGGTCATCAATTGAGTCTAGCACTCTCTCTATTGTAGGAAATATTTCTCTGATCTTTCTAATATCATGTACTATTTTAAGCACCCCATTTGAAAATAAAGTTGAATTTATTATAGTAAGTGCATCTTGTAGGCAGCTTTGATCTATGTAGAAAATATTATCCTCACTACAAGATAAGGAGATTTTGTTCAATCTATTGTTTTCAAAGTGGCAATGAATTGCAATTTTACCTTCATATCTGCAATGCTCCAAAAATTTTTCTAATTCTTCACTACTATATTCTATTTTCTCTTTTGTGCTAGATCCACTATAAGAAAAGAGCTTTTCTACTTTTCCTATCAATGAATTAAATTCATATTTCTTCAAAAAGGATAACAATTTTTCCATATTTGGAGGATGGACTTCATATTTTACAATATCATGTTGAAGATCTACTTTTTTGCATAGTGACAAAAGTTCTCTTGAAATTAGTGCTTTTTCCTTATGCTCAGTAAGAATATTACGAACTCTTGTTTGCTCAATGTTATTGATGTTTTCTATAATGTTATCCAACGAATCAAATTTATCCAGCAATTTAGCTGCAGTTTTTGGGCCTATTCCTGGAACGCCTGGAATGTTATCAGATGCATCTCCAGTTAGAGAAAATAAATCAAGAAGCTTATTTGAATTTACACCAAATTTTTCTATCACTTGTTTTTCATCTACGTATATATTTTTGATAGGATCAAATATTAGAATGTTGTAATTCAAAAGTTGAAATAAGTCTTTATCTGATGAGACTACTACTACTTTAAAGTCTTCGTGGTTGGCATATTTTGCAGCTAGTGTTGCAATTATGTCATCTGCTTCATAGCCTTCAATCTCTTCATAGCTGAAGTTAAAAGCTTCTACCGCTTCTCTCAGTATTGTAAATTGTGGAATTAGATCCTCAGGAGGTGTTACTCTGTTTGCTTTGTACTCAGAATATAAACTGTGCCTGAAATTTTTTTTGCCAGAATCAAGTGCTATAGTTAAGTAGTCCGAATGGGAAATATACTTCAGAACCATATTAAGAAAACCGTACACAGCACCTACTGGAATACCAGCTGTGGTAGTCAAATGATGCAAAACGTAATAAGCTCTGAAAAGAAAACCATAACCATCAATGATTGTGAAAGTTTTTTCTTTCATTGTAGATATTTATGTGTGCCTTTGATGGTCTGTTATTTAGCTATAAAAATCAAGCTCTTGTTTCCTATAGCCAAAATAATCATAATGCTATAGTTACTATAAGAAAACATATTACGTAAGGGAATTAACTATTCTGCCACAATTTTGCTCTATCACACTTGCCATATTTAATATTCCAGCTTCATCGTAATAATTTCCAATTACTTGCAAAGCAAGTGGTAAGCCTTCATTGGAAAGTCCAACAGGAACAGAAATAGCAGGTAACCCCGCTAAGCTTGCCGGCACGGTAAACACATCATTGATGCACATAATTAGCGGGTCTGGCTTTTCATTTAAGCCAAAAGCTTCTGTTGGAGCAGATGGCACAAGTATGTAATCTATTTTTTCAAACGCTTTTATAAAATCATTTCTAATTAATGCCCTAATGCACTGTGCTTTTTCATAATACTCATTGTAATGACCTGAAGAAAGCGCATAAGCACCAATTAAAATTCTCCTTTTCACTTCTTTACCAAAACCTTCTGCTCTTGTTAGCGAATACATTTCTTCAAGGGTATCAGCATCAACCCTGAATCCATAACGTACACCATCATAGCGAGCAAGGTTAGATGAAGTTTCAGCAGAACAAATTAGATAGTAAACCGGTATCGCATATTTAGTATGAGGCAGAGTAATGTCAACAACTTCAGCACCGTTTTCTTTTAAATAGGAAGCAATTTTTTCCCAATTATGAACTATTTCATCTGAAATTCCATCCATCTTATACTCTTTTGGTATACCAATGCGCTTACCCTTAATATCACCATTTATAAAACTGGAAAATTTAGGCACTGGTCTTTCGCTCGATGTTGAATCTTTTTCATCATAGCCACAAATTGTTTCCAGCATTAACGCTGAATCAGAAACGGAACGAGTAATTACTCCTGCTTGATCAAGAGAGCTCGCAAATGCAATCATACCAAAACGCGAACACCTTCCATAAGTTGGCTTTATTCCCACTACTCCGCAATAAGCTGCTGGTTGACGTACAGACCCACCAGTATCGCTTCCTAATGCTCCAGCACATAAAAACCCAGCAACTGATGCTGCAGATCCACCAGAGGACCCACCAGGAACAACTTTTTCTCCGTCACTTTTTCTAATCCACACATTTTCAACAGGACCAAAATAGCTGTTTGTGTTCGCAGAACCCATAGCAAACTCATCCATGTTAAGTTTACCAAGCATGGCTGCTCCATTTTTTAAAAGCAAGTTAGATACCGTAGATTCATAAGTCGGGATGAAATTTTCCAGCATTTTTGAGCATGCTGTTGTTTTTATTCCTTTTGTACAGAATAAATCTTTAACACCAACTGGTATGCCCATAAGTGGTGAAATATTATCTTTTTGTTTCAAGAAGTATTCATCTGCTATTTTAGCAGCTTTTATCGCGATTTCTGGGGTTTTTGTTACAAATGCATTTAGTTGCTCATTTTCAACTGCATTAACATGCGTCTCTACAAGCTCAACAGCAGAAAAATCCCCCCGCCTAAGTCCATCATGCATCTCTGTAATAGTGAGCCTTCTCAATTCATTCATTAATATTCAATGTTAGCGAGGCATTAATTATAACAACAATAGGACAGAAAATCTATATATTTATGATCGAAAACGGGAATACAACCGAGATCAATTCAGATTTCTGAAATGGATTGGTTAGTAGTACGTTTTAAATAGCCGGTTTGGCACACAATGCTAAGCCATAAGGGTTTAGCGTTTCTAAAATCAAATATCAACATCATGCACGTTAAGTGCATTGTTATTTATAAAGTCACGACGTGGTTCAACTATATCACCCATTAGCACCGAGAATATGCTATCTGCTTCTTCACAATCTTTTATTTCAACTTTTAGCAGAGTTCTAGTTTCTGGATTGAGTGTAGTTTCCCAAAGCTGATCAGCATTCATTTCACCAAGGCCTTTAAATCTCTGCAGAGTTAAACCTTTTTTACCATAATCCATCACTATTTTTGCGAGTGCACTTGGAGACTTTATTTTTATTTCAGTTTCTTGTGACTGTAAAAATGAATCACCATTAAATAAGTCAATTATGTTATCAAGAGAACTCAATATATTCCGTATTTCTTTACTTTCAAGCATACTAAGCGAGAATACATATTTGTCTGCTAACCCTTGAAACAATTTAGCAATGTGAATTTCCTCATCTTTTACTTCTACTTCCCAATTATATTCACTATACATCAATTTTAAATATTTTAATATCTCATCAGCAGACAATAGAGCATTCTTTTTGCTTAAAATTAGCAATGATTCTAAGAGATCTTTTGGTATTTCCCTATCATAATTTTTGCTAATGTTTGAAATACTGAGGCACTTATTCAAAACGAAACGCAAATCTTTGCCTACACCATTTAATGTTAATTTTTTAATCGCTGAATTTACTATATACTCTTCAAAATTTTCATCATCTTTGATATAAGTATCTTTAGCATTTTTTGTAACTTTATAGAGCGGTGGCTGCGCTATGTATAAATATCCTTTTTCAATTACTTCACGCATATGTCTAAAAAAGAAAGTTAGAATCAAAGTTCTTATATGCGAGCCATCAACGTCTGCGTCTGTCATAATGATAATTTTATGATACCTAGTTTTTTCAATATCGAAGTGCTCACTCCCTATTCCAGCTCCAATTGCCGTGATCAGAGAGCCAATTTCTGCAGATGAAAAAATACGATCCAGCCCTGCACGTTCTACGTTTAGAATTTTCCCTCTTAAAGCAAGTACCGCCTGTGTTTTACGATTACGTCCCTGCTTTGCAGTACCACCTGCGGAATTACCCTCTACTATAAACAATTCCGATAACTCAGGAACTTTTTCCTGACAATCGGCAAGCTTTCCAGGTAGAGTTGCAATATTAATATTGTTTTTATTTTTAACTAACTCTCGTGCTTTTCTTGCGGCTTCTCTTCCTTTTGCTGACCTAATCGCTCTTTCTACTATACTTGCTGCTAACTTGGGGTCAGTTTCAAGTATTGTACTCAACTTGTCAAAAACTATGCTCTCTACAACTGCCCGCGCTTCAGAACTGACCAATTTATCTTTTGTCTGTGAAGAAAATTTAGGATCAGGCATCTTGAGAGATAAAACACAAGTTAAGCCTTCTCTAACATCTTCTCCAGTCAAATTCACTTTTGCCTTCTTCAAAAAACCTTCATTGTTTGCATAGTTATTGATACATCTGGTTAGTGCAGATCTAAACCCCGCCAAATGCGTACCACCATCCCGTTGTCTTATATTATTTGTGAAGCATAGCATATTCTCATAGTAGGAATCATTCCACTCCATTGATATTTCTACACTGGTACCTAGATCTTTTACATTATCTCTAATGCTGGCAATTTTAGTAACATGTGTCTTATTCTTGTCTAAGTACCGTACAAAATTAGCTGTACCAAAATTATCTTCAGACTCTTTACTATCGTTAAAATGAGACTTTACATGTGGTTTATTACGGAGATCACACAAAATGATCTCAATATTTGAGTTTAAAAATGCCAATTCTCTGATGCGACTCTCAAGAGTGGAGTAACTAAAATCAATACTACTAAAAGTCCCCGTTGATGGCATAAACGTTACTCTAGTTCCTCTTTTATTTTTGTTTTCATTAATTACCTTTAAAGATTCAACAGACTCACCATCTTCAAAGCGTATGAAATATTCCTTCTTATTGCGCCATATGGTTAATTCCAGCCAACTCGATAACGCATTAACAACTGAAATTCCAACACCATGTAATCCTCCAGAAACCTTATAGGTATTGCTGTCAAATTTACCTCCTGCATGTAATTGGGTCATTATCACTTCTGCTGCTGATATCCCTTCCTCTGCATGAATATCAGTTGGAATGCCACGACCATTATCGGTTACAGATACTGAGCCATCTTCATTTATGCTAACTTCAATCTTACTACAATACCCAGCCAAAGACTCATCTATCGCATTGTCAACAACCTCGTACACCATATGGTGCAGACCAGATCCATCATCAGTATCACCAATGTACATACCTGGACGCTTTCTTACAGCATCAAGACCTCTTAGGATTTTTATTGCATCAGCGTTGTAGTTACTTTCCATGGAATTGCTTTATTTATAAATATTAATTAATATTACATTTGTATGTGCTGATTAGCAACATCTTTAAGTTGAGAGAAGGATCCTTGACATATAGATAAAACATAACATATCACCTACACGAAGTGGTTTTACATGTTATTTCAATACATAAACTTAAGTTCAAATAATCATACAAAACTCTGCTTCATATTTCAAGATAAATGGCTACAATCAAATACAATTTACCTTCTTCTTTCAATTGGACTTTCTAGCTCAACACAGGATAAGTTGCTCATACACTCTTCTAATATTTCATTCTTTTTATCATTGTTTAATCTATTGCTGAACTCTTGACACCTTCTCTCAAGAGCTGAATGCGTAGTCATAATATACCTTACTGTTTCAGATGATAACTCTGGTAACTCGCTACGGATCCTTTCTTGTTCTGTTCCAGAGAAATTGGTGAAATTGGCTCTGGCCATTTCAGGGAATTTTTGTGTGATCGTTTCTTTTATCATTTCTCTAGCCTCTTCTCCATCGAGTGTAATAACCACTGATGGATGTAAGCCAGATAAAGACTCAAATAATTTATTGTATGTTCCACCTGCACAACTTTGACCTTGATTACCGTAAGTTGTTGCAGCGTCTACAAGACCTTTTAAAAACATATCTTTTCTGTTTTTTATGTCTTCATCATTCAAAGGAGTTCTTTGATTTTCTGTCCCTGTATTTCTATCATTGCAGGCTTTCCAACATAAAATAGCTGCTTGCTTTAGTGTTAACTTACTATGATTGTCTTTAAAATTATCTCCTGTTCTATTGATAAATCTTAAGCATTCAAGTGCATTAGATTTATCGCCTTCTGTAAATTCATTTGACTGTTTGATGTACTCTTCAATGTCGGTTGTGTTGCCTCTATTTAGCTGTACATAGAATTCATCTTTGCTTAAATTCTCTTTATACTTTTCTATGAGTCTATCAACACTCAAGTTTATACTAGCAACTGCACTTGGGTCATGAGTAGTTTGTGCCATAAAAGGAATGGCTGCTAAATCTTGAAAGAAAATAGGCCTTTCTTCCTCTGGAATTTGTTGTATTAAATCGTTAAACTGCTGTATTTCTTCAATGAGTGATTTGTTTAGCAACCATAAGCACAATATAGGCAGTACCAAAAGCACACAGGAATTAATAATGTGTATAATTAAAAAAATGCTTAATGTTATTCTAATAACATTTTTTGGCCACGCTGATAATCTTTTTTCATTTTCCCTTGGTTTGAAAAAATAATTTACTAATGATAAATACAAAGAGAGCTGTACAAGAAGAAAAAATGAAGGAATCATACTTACTAATAAAACTATATTAATGAATCTTTTAATTTTATTAGTGTTGTTGTAAGCATTTTGCACTCTTTCTATTAAAGCCTGTACTCTATTTCTATTCTGCTGTTGATTATTATTTTGACCTGCAAACATACCCTATTCTAACATTAATATATCATACTATAGAAAGAATGTAAATAAAGCAAGAAACTTATCAACTACCTGTAAAAAGCTTTATTTTTGCTTGATAGGAGGTTCTATCTTTGTACTTTCTACATTATTGAGAGTACTGCCTGTTTTTTGTGCAGCAATTTCTTGAATACCTTTCACAACAAAATACACTACTAGTGCTAAACCAAGAGTTATAATAGTTAGCGTAACTAATGCCGCTAACTGAACTTTTATCTCTAAACTTGTTTTTGCTTTATTCTCTCTTAGGAATCGAGCCATGTCTTGATCGTTTTCCCGTATCGCAATATCTAAAGGAGTAAGCCCCTTTCCATTTTTTATATTAACGTTTGCTCCTTGCTCTAAAAGAAGCCTCATTTTTTCTATATTACCTTCTTTTACTGTACGAAATAGACGACTTTCACCCTCTATCTTCTCAATGTCTGCTCCATATGATCTAAGTACTTCAATGGCCTCTTCATTTCCACTATTGAGTGCAATATCCAAGGCATCCATTCCAGCTTTATTTTTGTGGTTGATAAAATTCTTCAACCGATCTCTACCAAAGCTTTCTATATATTGTTTAATGATGAGTTCCACTACTTTTCCAGGACAATTATTAGCAGCAGGAAAAAGTATTGTGTTGTTATTATTATCTTTTTTCGTTATGTCTGCTTTGAGTTTATTTATCAAATACTCGATAACTTCTACTCTGCTATCATCCTTTGCTTCAGTGCATTGTCTAATAGCTAAAAATAAAGCTGTCCGCCCATTATTATCAATATCTTCAATATCCTGTCCCTTATCAACTAAGGCTTGTATTACACTTTTATTCCCATATAAAGCAGCAAGGTGAAAAGGTGTATGTCCTTCAGTGCTTTCCCTTTCATTAATTAACGCACCATTGCTAGCTAGCAATTCTATAAACTCTGGCGTGTTTGCAAAAATTGCAAGGTGCATTGGTGTTAAGTCATCTTTGCCATGATTTCCAGTTTTTGCGTTAACGTTTGCTCCGTTATTTATCAGCAATTTCGCTATTTCAAACTGCTTATACCCGATAGCAACATGCAGTGGCGTACGATTACGTTCATAATTATCATTGACGTTTGCACCAAACTTTATTAGTAGCTCTGTAGCTTCAATATCACCCATCCGAATTGCAGAGTATAAGGAAGGAGATTCATCTTTTTCTATTTCCCCTGTCATACGAAATTGCGAACATATTAATTCATAGATTATTAAGGATTATTATTAAGTTTTTATTAAAATTACATTAATGATAGTTAAAAAACTTCAATTTTTATTAAAAAATTTACATCTATCAGCGATTTTATAAGCAAATGTTTATATAATAATTCGAAAAGTGAAACAGTAAAAAAAAGCTTTTCATGAGAAATTATAAATGATAAATTGTTAATAATGAATTATTGAGAATAAGTTATGTGCTTTGGTTTGCCTAACATAAACAGAGAAGGTTATTTATTTATAGTTGTTTCCTTTATCGTAACATGTATAGCATTCTCTATATCTTGGGGAGCTGGAATTACTTGCTTATTTCCAACGTTATTATGTACCTATTTTTTTCGTGATCCAGCAAGAGCTGTACCAAGCAATAAGGATTTTATATTAAGCCCAGCTGATGGTGTGATTTCAAAGATAGAAGAAGTTAGTTACTCTTTATCAGAAGAAAATGAAGAAGAAAAGAAATTTACACTTGTCAGCATATTTCTAAGCGTTTTGAATGTCCATGTGAATCGTATACCAATATCTGGTACGATAAAGGAAATGAACTATAAAAAAGGCAAGTTTGTTTCTGCAATGAGTAATAGATCCAGTAATGAAAATGAAAAGCAGATTATTGTGATTGAATATGAAAAGGAAAAAGAAATCATTGTGGAACAAATAGCTGGATTTATTGCACGCCGCATTGTTTGTAATTTGAGGACATCTCAGAGCGTAAAAGCAGGTGAAAGATTTGGAATTATAAGATTTGGTAGCAGAGTAAATATTTATATCCCTGCTGGAATAGAGGTAAGAGTCTCAGAAGGCCAAACTGTTATTGGTGGTGAGACAGTTATAGCAGATTTAAATAAACAAGAGAAGCTTACTTTTGATGTTATATGAATAATGATGAAAGTAACAGTAAATCCTTACCTATTACCAAGTTATTTCCAAATTTTATCACTTTACTGGGTTTATGTGCTGGCCTTACTTCACTTAAATTCACATTTAATGAACAATGGGAATTTTCAGCAATTTTTATTATCATTGCAGCAATAATAGATGGAATGGACGGCAGGATAGCCAGAATTTTAAAATCAACTAGCGATTTTGGAGCACAACTCGATTCTTTTGCAGATTTTCTAAATTTTGGTTCAGCACCTGCTTTTCTTTTATATTTTTGGAAGTTAAATGAAATTAAAGTTGTAGGATGGATTTTAGTAATGATATATGTAATCTGCATATCAATAAGACTTGCCAGATTCAATGTTTCGTTACATTCAGAACAATTATACTGGAAAAAATTTTTCTTTTCCGGCGTTCCAGCTCCTGTATGCGCTTTACTTGCTCTGTTACCAATAATTATTACCTTTCAATCTCATGAGAGTGAATACTTACTTCTTATAGAGCAATTTTTTAACGTAAAGAATACAGCTTGTTACTTTTTGGCCATTTCATTTTTTTCGATAAGTCATATTCCAACTTTCTCTGCAAAGTACATTTATGTTCCTAGAAGCCTATCCTATATATTTGTGTCGTTTTTTGGAATATTGATCATACTGTTTATAAGCAAGCCCTGGATAACACTACCAATTTTAGGCGCATTGTATATACTTACTATTCCAATAAGCACTGGACTTTATATATACTACACATATAAAACTCATTAGCTATATAAAAGTAGTGAGCAGCATGATTGTAAAAGCAACTGATCTATTAAACTCTTTTTTATATATAAAGATATTCAACATACCATTTATAATTATTTGGGTAATTGCAACTGGGGTTTTTTGTACGATTCGATTCAAATTCATTAACTTTAGGTTGTTCAAATATGGGATACAAACACTATTCAACCTAGAGAGCCATAATAATAACGGCATAATCACCCACATTCAGGCATTTGCAACGGTAATTTCAGGAACAGTTGGTCTTGGAACAATATCAGGAGTTGCAATAGCTATTACAATAGGGGGGCCAAGTGCAGTTTTTTGGATGATAATTACCGGAGTACTTGGCATGTCAATAAAATTTGCTGAAGTAGTGCTTGCATTTACTCATCGCTCTGAAAACACAACTGGTGGGGCTTTTTATTATATGGAACATGGACTTGCAAAGATTGGATTTATGAAGACTGGCAAATTCCTTGCATTTATCTACGCAGTTATGCTGCTTGTTGCAATGATTCTAGGCGGCATACCATTTCAGGCAAATCAAATTGCAGCGTTGTCAAGTAACTTATTTGAATACAACACATCTGTTATTATCTCGCTATTTGTATTAATTGTAATACTGGGAGGAATAAAGCGAATTGCTTTAGTTGCAACAGGTTTAGGGCCGATTACACCTACGACAATGTTGCAAATTTTTATTTTCCTTTCCATTATGTCCAGAAGAGTTCGGTAGCTCTTTTACGCGAAATACCACATTTACGTCCTCAAGGTTAATTTCAATTCTCTTGACCAATGTTCTGATAATATCACGTTTAGTTAACCAGTCTGCGTTATCAAGGTTTAACGTAATATTGGAAGAAAAGTCTTCTAAATTGGCCACAACCAGAGTTACCTCCTGTTCTAATTCCTTTTGATAAAATATCTTTTTCTTCTCTTCTTTAATTGTTTTTAAGCTTTGTTTCATTGCTTTAATTCGTGGTTCAAATTCCTCTTGATTGATATATTCTTGAGCATAACTATCGATAAGTCTAGCAATACCACGTTTTAATTTATTTTCTTGTTTCTCTAGCAGGTCACTTTTTTGATCCAATGATGATTTTTTTAGTTCTGAAAGCCTACGCTTGTATTCTTCTAAAATCCTGTTTGGATTTTTCAATAACTGCTTAACCTCTTCCCACACAGCTGTTTCTAATGCATCTGAGCGAATGGGTTTATTGTCACAAATCTTATTACCACCAAAACGGTAAGAATCTTTACCACTACAACGGTAATATGCATAATGACCACCTTCTTCTTCTCGTCTACTTCTCATGCAAGTTCCGTAACATCCGTAATTACAACGCTTACATATGACTAAACCTTGTAGTAAGTACTTTGCTCCTCTTTTTCTTGTCCTTGCTACTTTTCTATTTTCAGCTAATTGTTCTTGAACAATATCAAATATATCTTCATCTACTATATTTGGCACTTTAATATAAATCCAATTTGCTTTTTCAACAGGATAGACAGAGTGGTTACTTTTTGGCTGCTCACAAGAGCCTTTCTGTGGTCTTACTTGCTTTAATCTTACTCCTAACCTTCTTCTACCAAAAGCTGCTTGTCCTTTGTAAGCAGGGTTTTTCAACATACTCCAAATTGTACCTTTATTCCAGCGTTCTTTTCCTTTTTGTGTCTTAATGGACATAGTATTTAGCCGACGACATACTTCCCCAATACTTGTTCTTTCTCTGCCTATCCACAAAAATACTTTACGAACGACATCAGCTTCTTTTTCGTTAATCTCAAATAAAGCTTGTCCTCCTCCCATATGCTTATCTATATAACGATAACCATAAGGAGCTCCTCCCATTACATTTACATAGCCTTTGTTAGCTGCATAGATTTTACCACGACGACTTCGTTCCATAATTTTCGCACGTTCATATTCTGCTATCATACCTTGCATTTGTAACAGTAATTGAGATTCTGGGTTACCGTTAATCTCATAATTTAAAAAAACCACTTTTGCTCCTGCTTTTTCAAATTCTTCAATCAGCACCATTTGATATGCATATTTTCTAGATAAACGATCAGGAGAATGAATGTAAATCTTATCAATTTTACCTTCTGTTACTTTATCACGTAATTTTTCTAAATCAGGGCGGACTAAATGAGATCCACTGTAGCCGTTATCAATAAATTTATACTCACTTAACAATCTGTATCCGTCCAGATTAATTTGCTTCTCTAAAGCTGCAATTTGACTTTCTATCGTATTTCCTTCTACTTGTTTCCCCGAAGAAACTCTCGCATATAAACATACTGTTACCATTTGACCCTCCTTGAATCCCATTTTTATGTTTTAAGTTTTTTTGACTTATTTCCTTTGACACTACCTTTTCATAAGCATCTGATAAGCATTGTTCTGCTAACCGATTAGGTTCATAGCTACAGCTAATTTGGATAGCTAATCTCTTGTTTCTCATGACTTTTCCTTGAAATAATATGTTCATATCATTCCTTAAAGCCGATGGTTAATTGATTATTAGCGCTATAAGTAAATCGGACTCTTGGTTCTGGACACAGAAGTTTTCGAGAAATGGTTTTCTCTAGTTTTATTTTTATGTTTTTTGCAACATTGTCGGTAGTGTAAACATGATAATGTTATATATAGGCATGTGTATATATTTAATCTGTGTAAACGGAAATAATCTACTGAATGCTCTATCTATAATATTTCAAGATATCTTTAACAAATCAGCTATAGGAGGTGGAGTATTTAGTGGATTAATAGCAGGGGTAAGAAGGTCAGTGTTTGCTAATGAAGCAGGTACTGGAACAGCAGCTATAGCACATTCGATTGTAAAAGAGAAAGACCCAGTTAAAGTTGGAAGTGTTGCAATGATTGCACCATTTGTAGACACAATATTAGTCTCATTTTTGACTGGTATTGTGATAATTATCACCGATATGCATATCACTAATACCGTAGGTGATATTACGTTAGTTAGCTCAGCATTTTCAACAGCCTTACCTTTATTTAGCAAGCTAGCTCTTCCGCTGATAATGTTTTCCTTTGCATTTTCCACAATAATAGCTTACTATTACTACTGTGAAGTTGCCCTGTTATACTTATTTGGTAACAAAAAAGTACTGATATTGTTCCAAATTCTTATAGTGGGTTCAGTGTATATCAGTTGTATGTCAAAAAATATAGAATTTATATCTTATTTAGGTGATAGCCTGTTTATGTGCCTTATGATTCCAAATGCTGTTGCGATATATCTACTGAGAAGGGAAGTCTTAAATACAATAGATTCTTATTACAAAAGGTATTAAACATGATTTATAGAATGCTTTATATAGTGTTATTTTGCCTACCATTTAATGATGTATACGCTGCTTCAGTTTTTCATAAAAGTTATGACACTGCATTAAATGGAGTAAGCAACTTCATGAATGAAGTGTTGTTTTTCAAGATCTTTCACGTACCATTTATAATTCTTCTATTGGCTTTTGGTTATATATTTCTAACACTACGTTTTAAATTTCTCAACATAAGGATGTTTAAGCATGCATTCGCTATTTTATGTGGAAAATATGACACAGATCATCACGATGGTCACATTACTCATTTTCAGGCATTTGTAACTGCACTTTCAAGTACAGTCGGCCTTGGAACTGTTGCCGGTGTTGCAATTGCAGTTTCAATGGGAGGACCAGGAGCGGTACCTTGGATGATGATTACAGGCTTTTTTGGTATGTCTGCAAAGTTTGCTGAAGTAACTTTAGCATTCAGACACAGAACAGAAGGCCAGGAGCAGTTATTCAGTGGTCCCTTTCAATATATAAGAAATGGACTAGAGGAATTTGGATTTAAAAAACTTGGTATCGTACTGGCTGCAATATATGCAGCGGTTTTTGTATTATCAGGTCTTGGTGGAAGTGTAGCGTTTCAAACTAACCAAATGGTTTCAATATTATCTGGTTATTCAAATTGGATAGATGGTCATCCTTGGTTTCTCTCTTCCATAATTTCTACGTTACTTGCTCTGGTGATTATCGGTGGAATCAGGAGAATAGCTAAAGTCTCTTCTGCGCTGGTGCCTATTATGTCACTCATATATATTTTGAGTTGTTTCACGATTATTGCATTCAATATTCACAATTTTAGCAATACATTAAAAATATTGTTTTCCAGTATGATAGACTTCAATGCTGTTGGTGGTGGAGTAGTAGGAGCATTTGTCGCTGGGATTCAAAGGGCAATTTTTGCCAGTGAAGCAGGTGTTGGTTCTGCTGCAATTACTCACGCTGTAGCTAAAGATGAGGAGCCGGTTAGGACTGGTCTAGTTGCTATGATAGAACCATGCTTTGATACAATGTTAATTTGTTGTTTGACAGGAATAACAATAGTAATAACAGGCGCATACCAGACTGGCATTGGCGAGGGAATATTGATCACCCAAAAAGCATTTGAAACAGTTTCTTCTTGGTTTCCTATACTTTTAACCATCGCTGCGCCTTTGTTTGCGTTTTCCTCAGTAATTTCATTTGTATATTGTTGTGAAATGGGATGGCTGTATTTGTTTGGTGTAAAAAGTGTAGTAATATATCGTATAGCGGTGGTAGTAGTTTCATTTTTGTCAGGTTTGTCTAAAGATATAATGGCTATTGCTAATATTGGTGGGGCTTTATTCTCTTGTTTAGCACTCATCAATATGACAGCACTTATACTGTTTAGCAATCAGATTAACAATGAAGTCCAATGTTATCTAAAAAGGCTAAGGAATAACAAAATTAGCTAGATTTCTGCTATGATAGAGATATTTGTAGTCTTTGTATTATCTTACATATTAGGTTCAATACCGTTTAGCTTAATTATTGCAAAAATAAATGATATAAATTTAAGAGAAGTAGGTTCAGGAAACATTGGTGCTACAAATGTTGCAAGAACAGGAAATAAGAGACTTGCTGTCCTCGCATTATTTTTAGACTCTTTGAAAGGATTTGTCGCGGTTTATACAGCACAACAATTTTGTGATAATAACGATTTATATATACATGTATCTGCAATTTTAGCAGTTCTAGGGCATATGTTTCCTATTTGGCTAAGGTTCAATGGAGGAAAGGGGGTTGCAACAACTTTGGGAGTTTTGATAGCACTTAACATTTCTATAGCATTAGCATTTGTATTTGTCTGGCTAATAGTATTTTTTATCTTTCGGTACTCCTCTCTTGCTTCCTTGGCTGCTACTGCAGCAGCTGTTATAGCATCTTTCTTTTTTCAAAAGGAGTTATTCCTTATACTACTCACTGTAGCGATATTAATTTTCTTGAAGCATTACAAAAATATTGCAAATCTTCTGCAAGGCAGAGAACGTAAGTTTTTATGAGCTATGTCTCATTCCTTCTACTACATTACTAGCGGATACTCCATGTGAGAGACGACTTGAGACCACTTCTTCTACTTCTTTTATTATTTCTTCCATGTTTTTTCCACTTTTTTTACATGCATCATCAAGTGCTAATTTTAGCTTACGTATATCATACTCTTCTAGCATCTTATTCATTTCTTCTTTCGTTATCTCTAATTTTTTTAGTAAGATGTTCTCCATTATTTCTCTTTCATCACCTTTATATTGTCCATTTAGTCTGTTATATGCAATGCAACACTTCCTTTCTCGTGGCAAGGCTGACAGATTTTGCAATGTAGCATCTATTTGAGCTTCTATAGGGTTAACTTTCCTAACCTTTTCAGCAGTTTCTGACCTAAATTTCTCTACTTCTTCTTTTATTATTTCGTCAGCTATTCCCTTAGCTTCATTCAAAAATGAATCCTTAAGAGAAAAATCTATCCTAAGTAAATTTTGGTTTAAAAGCTTCAAAAAGACTTTTTCTTTGATATTTTCGAGTTGGTCATCTAAAGCATGCTCCTGCAGTCTATCTCTCATGTGCTGACCCAACACAAAGTGCTCTAATTTATTTAACTTTACAGAGCTGATATTTTTCATTAATGTCAGCACAATTTGTTCACTATACTGAGAACCTGTCTTGAAAGGAGTTAATTGGCTAATTTAGTAAGCATAGAAGTAATCATATTAAATAAGATATTGTTTTTTGAAGTAAGAGGAGAATGTTCGTAATCCTTGCTCATGCGTCTAAAATTGGAAAGCCAGGCAAAGGTTCGTTCTACAATCCAACGTTTAGGAATAACTTGAAATCCTGTATCAACCAATTTCTTGGTAATCGTTAGCAAACATCCAGTTTCCAACAAACATCGATTTTGTAATTTACCTTTATACCCTTGATCAGCAAAAAACCTACGTAATGTTGGAGCTTTGCATTTAGCTTGAACAAAAAGATTGGTAGCACCATCACGGTCCTGAATGCTTGCGCTGTGTACTTCTGCAGTAATTACAAGACCTAGTGTATCTACAATAATATGACGTTTTCTACCCTTTATTTTTTTACCGGCATCATATCCTCTTGATCCCCTTTTTGAGTCGTTTTCACTGATTGACTGTCAATTATACCTACTGAAGGTGTTTCATTTTTGCCAACCATTTTTCTTACCTCTTTTACTAGCATGTCATGTATTTTTTTCAATTTTCCATTATTACGCCACCTGAGAAAATAGTCATACACCGTTTTCCATGGAGGAAAATCTTTTGGTAGCATTCTCCACTGGCAACCACCCCTCATTATGTACCTTATTGCATTAATAATTGTTCTTATGTTATGTTTTCTTGGTCGTCCTATCGCTCCTTGTGCAACATAGGGCTCTAAAATTTCCCATTCCTTGTCACTTATATCACTTGGATACAACTTACCCTCCTATTTTTTGCTTACCTCATCATACTCTTTTCTTCATTACCTTTCAAGACAGGTTCTGAGAAGTAAAACTTAGCAACCTTCTCATTAAAGGAACGCTTACTTCTGCAATAAAATCATCAACTATTTTTTGACTTTTATCATCTTCATAATTATTTTGGGCGTTATGCCAAGCCCTAAGAATTTCTTTACTGTTCTTCTTATTTTTTAGCCTGTCTAACATAAACTTACGTGCTTCATTTTCTGCTTCTGTAAGGAGCATTTGTCTAGGTGGTGTAAATTTAATCTCTGGATCGGAATGAATACCCTCTAATGTACTTAACATTCTGTAGATAACACCAGTAAAACATGTGTTAGGAATTCGTTCTTTTCTAGAGAAAGTTTGACTATCCAGTAAATTTGCAATTAACGCGTCTTTTTTATTTTTTACAGCTTCTCTATCTCCATCATTGCAGGCTCTAAGAACTAACAGAAGAATTTGTCCACCAGTGAAGCCAGAGCTATGTTTCTCATTACCTTTGCAAAAATCTTGCAAAAACATTACTAATTTTCCCTTATTCTCATTACTAAATGGTTGGCCATCAAGCATATGTAAGTGATTTATATATTCAATAAACTCTTTAAATCCCTCATCATTAATAGCGTCTTCTGGTACTGGATCATATTTGCGTATTAACTTACTAATATTATTACTAATATCGTCATTCAATTGATGGGGCAGTAAATGCTCATAAGTACCATCAAACTTATTTGTCATACTGCGAGTATTTTCTTTTATGCCTTCTAAAAAGAAACTTATAGCAGCTTTGAGTAACGTAAATGGATTAAAATCCTTTGGCCTTAATTCACTTTGTAATAGAATTAAAACCATTGCAAGTGGTATTGTTGCAAGTAACGAAACAAGTAGAAAAGTAATTGTAAAAGTTAGATATGTTACAGAAGCAAAAAATAAAAGGAAAGATGCTATCTTAATTTTATTTTTCTCAAAAAATATTTCCCAATATTCCTTTTTACTTATTTTTTCCTGCTTTGCAGCTTTTATGTCTTTATAAACGTAAAAAGTTTTTATTTCAGATCTAAAAAACAATGTGGCAAAAGATAAAAAGACATTGGCAGGATTAACTAAAATGCTTAAAGAAACAAAAGCTGCGAAGTAACTTGCTGTCTTTAATCTGTAAGAATCCTTTCCAGGAAATTGTATTTGGGAAACACCTATCATAGCCTACTCTCTATAATATTATGATATTGTAGTAATAACAAATAGCCTATAGATGTCAATGCTTAAGTATTTTACTGTCTACGCACTCATCGTATTCAATTTCAACTGTAGAGTGCGCAATTTCGAACCTATTTAATAGTATTTTTTTTATCTCATACAAAATATTAGTGTGTTGTCCATTTTGCTTTATCTTGGCATGCATAGTAAGTATAAAATAATTATCAGATAGTGACCATGCATGTATATGATGCACATCTATCACTTCAGGTAACTTAGATACAATCTCACTTTTTATCTCCTCAGCAGATACACTCTCAGGTGTACCTTCAAGGAGTATATGGCAAGAATTCTTGAGAATTTTATAGCCACTGTTTAAGATTATTACACTGACAAATACTGACAAAATAGGGTCCACTATTTGCCATCCGGTAAACATGATAATTATGGATGCAAGTATAGCAGCTACAGAACCTAAAATATCTCCGATAACATGCAATACAGCACTTTTTATGTTTATATTACTTTCGCATTTACTATGTAATATAAAAAAGACTATAATGTTAGAGATTAGGCCAAGTGTGGCAATTATTAGCATTACTTTCCATTCCACATTGACCGGACAAATGAATCTCTTTATTGATTCAATTATAATGACCGCTGCAATGAAAAATAGAGTTAAACCATTAACAAATGCTGCAATTATCTGCAATCTGTGATACCCATATGACCTCTGTAAATCAGATTTCTTAGCTGAAAATTTGTGCGCTACCCAGCTTAAAATCAAGGCAAAAAGATCAGTGAGCATATGCCCTGCATCTGATAACAGAGCAAGCGAGTGTGAAATTACTCCACCTACTATCTCCATAAGCATTGTTATTGCGACTATTATTATGGAATAAATTAAGCGCTTGGACTCTGCTATTGAGTGTTTGCCATTGTGCACTGCTGTCATACAAAATCTTTTTATGAGCAAAAAAACGTGGGTAACACTGGGCTCGAACCAGCGACCCCTTGCACGTCAAGCAAGTGCTCTACCAACTGAGCTAATTACCCATCTTAACCTTAGTATAGTG
This sequence comes from Wolbachia endosymbiont (group B) of Horisme vitalbata, assembly GCF_964028625.1. Taxonomy (NCBI): domain Bacteria; kingdom Pseudomonadati; phylum Pseudomonadota; class Alphaproteobacteria; order Rickettsiales; family Anaplasmataceae; genus Wolbachia; species Wolbachia endosymbiont (group B) of Horisme vitalbata. Next base: position 270,586 of record NZ_OZ034797.1, on the reverse strand, counting down.
CTTCAGTGAAATGAAAGTCAATTTGCTTTTAGACTTCTTGCTGAATGAAACTCCTTGACAAACCTTCCCACTTTCCTTATCATACCAATAAGAGTACTTATCCTTGTTTTTGATCCTCGCGGGTTCAACAACAAAAATTCAGTAAAAAACTCAGATATTTATTGGCAAATTACATAAAAATTATAGCGGCTGCATGTCTTTTTTATTTTTTCTACATTCAGCCAAATCGCGCTTGTTAGCACATTATTACAACGCCAATTTACATTATAAAACTCGCTACTAAAGGATTTTTTTACCTTTTTTTCTACTCAGTAAATTTCTTAATTATAATTCCGCTACTTATTAACAGCCATGGAATTTTAGCTATATTCTCGATTTTTCATATTGAGTTAACTATCTATACTTTTTTATTAAGATATAAATTATATCAATATGAGAATTTACACTTTCTTAGCGGAAGTAGCTTTATGCTTGATATTGTGGAGACTAATAAATTAGAGGTTAAAGTTATGACAATCAGTCAACAAGTAAATAAAAATATAACTAAAGAAGAATATTTTAACAATAAGCATATCATAGAAGTTAAAGATTTAAATATCAAAGTAGAGGTTCATTCTCATGATTTAAGAACAAGTAAAGTTGCTCACATTGAAAGTGAGATAAGAGAAACAGCTACTAATTTTAAAGATGCATTTAAGCTGGAGCCTGGTAGCTCAGAACCTGTCTTGAAAGGTAATGAAGAAAAGAGTATGATGAGGTAAGCAAAAAATAGGAGGGTAAGTTGTATCCAAGTGATATAAGTGACAAGGAATGGGAAATTTTAGAGCCCTATGTTGCACAAGGAGCGATAGGACGACCAAGAAAACATAACATAAGAACAATTATTAATGCAATAAGGTACATAATGAGGGGTGGTTGCCAGTGGAGAATGCTACCAAAAGATTTTCCTCCATGGAAAACGGTGTATGACTATTTTCTCAGGTGGCGTAATAATGGAAAATTGAAAAAAATACATGACATGCTAGTAAAAGAGGTAAGAAAAATGGTTGGCAAAAATGAAACACCTTCAGTAGGTATAATTGACAGTCAATCAGTGAAAACGACTCAAAAAGGGGATCAAGAGGATATGATGCCGGTAAAAAAATAAAGGGTAGAAAACGTCATATTATTGTAGATACACTAGGTCTTGTAATTACTGCAGAAGTACACAGCGCAAGCATTCAGGACCGTGATGGTGCTACCAATCTTTTTGTTCAAGCTAAATGCAAAGCTCCAACATTACGTAGGTTTTTTGCTGATCAAGGGTATAAAGGTAAATTACAAAATCGATGTTTGTTGGAAACTGGATGTTTGCTAACGATTACCAAGAAATTGGTTGATACAGGATTTCAAGTTATTCCTAAACGTTGGATTGTAGAACGAACCTTTGCCTGGCTTTCCAATTTTAGACGCATGAGCAAGGATTACGAACATTCTCCTCTTACTTCAAAAAACAATATCTTATTTAATATGATTACTTCTATGCTTACTAAATTAGCCAATTAACTCCTTTCAAGACAGGTTCTGAGAATGATACAGAAACTGCAATGGAACATCTCAACGCTTTGCAAGTTACAAAAGGAGATTTTATAGCAACTGGTCAAGAAATAGTGGGTGGAGAAATTAAAGATGTATCGTATTATAAAGCAAATATAGAAAAAATAGATGGAGAAAACGTTGGAAGTTTCTCTGCTGTAGAGCATGTGTCATTTTACGATTATGCTCGTGCTGTTAATAGGGCAACAAATGATACCCTCGATATATCAAAGGAATATCATTTCTTAAAGGCAGTAAAAACTACTGATGGGCAGGTTAAGCTGACTTACTCTGATCAACAAGGTAATGAATATCAAAACAGTCAAGAGTATAAAATGCAAGCTTTGAGGATATTATCAAAATATGGTGAAGATCTTAGAAAATCTTACTATGATGGGAAAGAAGACTTAGATAAGCAGAAGGATATAAAATATAATGATGTGTTGAAAAGCCTTCGTGAACAGGAAGAAACACAGCGTCATGATGCATACGAGCAATACAAAAGAGGAGAGATCTCTTATGAGAAATTTGTAGAAAAATGCAATTCAGCCAGCACTAATTATCATAATGAAGATAAGAGATTATATAATGCTACACAGGACAAATATACACAACTGAAAGATGATTTGCTTGATAAAACCATAAACGCTGGCTTGAAACAAGTAAAAGAAACTCAGAACATTGACGTAGAAAAGATGTTAGAAGAGATGGTTAATATCGATCCAAACCTAATCAGAGGTGCTCATATTAATCTACAAGAAGGTAAAGTTTTCTCTATCAAAGCTCTTGGTCACGGAGATATGGGTGCACTATCTATATATGATGGGAATACAAAGCTTGGAGAGTTGTCGAGCGAATCGGGCTTTTTTAAGCAAGTTGAAGGTCAAACTAAAGAAACTTTTGTTTTTGAGGACATATTGCACAACTTGAATACTCAATATGACGGTGGTGCTTATATGGCTATTACAAAAGAAAATGGTCATTATAAAGCTTCTCTGATAGATGGCAGAACAGTTGAACGTGATGAATACTTTGATGAAGCACATTTACATGAAAATGAATTGTTGCATCCTAGCACTGGACACATTCAAAAAGATTTAGATTCTCTGCTTCTTAGAGGGACCAAAATTCTAAATCATCAGGATTCAAAGCATGCTCAATATTCTGATGAGCAAAGAGAAAGCGGCGTAATCGTAGAAAAAGGAACATTATTGGATGATAAAGGGACTGATAGAACAGACGACGATGTATACGAAGCGGTTGTAAAGCAAGGAGGCGAAAATCTACATGCATTCAAAAATATGGGCTTCTATATCACTGAAGAGATGAAAAATGAAAGAGGTGAAGTTATAAATGAAAGTAACTTGTTCATTCATGATCATGGAAAAAACGTAAGGTTTCAATTGCCAGGCAATGTTACTCACCTAAAATTGGTGGAAAAAGATGGACAATATAAATTAGCACCATCTGATTCTGAAGGAAGAGAATACAGTAGCATACCAGACGAATACAAATATATTGACCCAGTATTTGCACATGAATATGAAAAGAGAGATTATTCTCATAAACATATAAATGTGGGCCTTATAAACTTAGAAAAATATGCCCCTGGTAAACTTTTTACAATTAAACATGATCCAAATGATTATCAGATACAAAGAAACTCGAGTGGTCAAATAGTTAGAATAAAAGATCAAACATATTTCACTAAAGTAAAACTATTTGATGGTGATACTGATGAAGAAATTGGAATGTTATCTAATAATTTCCATAACTTCAAAGGAAAAATATTCTTTTCTGCTGATTATAACTACAGCTATAATGATTTCCTCGCATCTGTTTCTCCTCAAGTTGAAATTGAGAATATGGGAAATGGAAGCAAAAAAATAACTTTCGATCAAGGCAGTGGCGATATCGGCGATACTAACAGAGGCTACACGGACTATCAGAGAATATTCACAAAAGAGAAACAAACCGAAAGTCCAAAAGGGCAAGTAAGTGAAACTAAGACAGAAGTTCATAGTACTACTAATGTTGTTGCTGAAGAGAGAACTGTATCAAACGACAATAGTGAAATACAGTCTGATCAACCACAAATTCCAACAAGGGCAAAAAGGTCAGCTTCAGTGGAGGAGAAAGAGCAGGTAGTGTTGAAAGACACAATCTTGAAAATAGAAAAGAGCTATGATCGAGATGTAGAAGGAAAGCATAAGGCAAATGTAATCATAGATTATAATGATGTGAAAGCCTTGTATAATAGAGCAGAAGGAGCAGATAAGCAATCTGTGTTAGATTTTTGGAACAAACTGCATACATCGGATTATAAGATTGGTGCTTTGCCGGAAGACAAGTATTACTTTAAAGATGGCAAATTTCTAATTCACGATAGTGACACGAAAAAGCTTATAGTGTTACCTGAAGATAAGGTATCCATCAAAATAATGAAGGATGGTGATAGTTATAGTTTGGCTATATCAAATGGTAATGGCAAAGTAATAAGCAGCATTAGTAAAATAGATAATCCAAATTACGAATTGCTATCAGATTCAAGTCACTTCAGCTTAGAAACACAAGATAACTTTGAGTTATTAGATCAACATCATGAATATAATCTCTATCTAGAGAATGGTTTTGTGAAAATGTTCGACTGCGCAAGCGATCACGTTTATCACGATCATAACTCAGCCTATATCTAATATACAAGGAGGGCCCTGCCCTCTTTTTGTTATGCCAATGCCCAGACACTGGCATCCAGTTAAATTTGCTAGTATAAAAGTAATCAACGTTTCTTATGATGGAAAAATGGATTCCAGTGTCAAGCACTGGAATAACACCAAAGGGGCTACTAGGATGACATCGTCTGCTACATACTTAGATCACAAGAGAAGAATTCTGAAGCGAAAAGCTTCAAGGAAATCTTATGCAAAATCTAGTATTTACGGAATTTATATTATTTTCATGCACATTATGGTTTTTATAATTAACGGAAAGTGATATGGCTAGTTTAACTTTTAAAGACAACTCTGGAGCAAATGTACCATCCCCTAACATTAAAAGCATAATTTATGAAGATGCTGCACAGAATAAGTATACCTTTGGTGTAGACAATGCTACTAATGTTTTCAACACTTTTAAGTATGAACCTAATGGTGCTGCTGAAATAGATTACAGTGCTACAGCAACAAACTTCATGACTGGAGGTGCAATTGCTACATTATTAGGTATTGGAACTAATGTAGATGCAATAAAAACTAAGACTGATTCTATTCCAGCTGACTTAAGCGCTGACTTAGTTACCATAAAAACTCAAGTCGGAACAGATCTGATATCAGGAATAAAGGCTAAGACTGATAAGATTACAGATACCTTAGGAGCTGATGTCACTGCTATAAAGGCTAAAACTGATACTATTCCAGCTGACTTAACAGCTAAAGTAACTGCTATAGAAACTGCTACAAGTGCTGCTAATTTAGGAAATAAGGTTACTGCAATACAAACTAAAACTGATAAGATTACAGATACCTTAGGAGCTGATGTCACTGCGATAAAGGCTAAGACTGTATTTATTCCAGATACCTTTACTGCGGACGTTGCTGCTATAAAAGATGCTACAAGTGCTGCTAATTTAGGAAATAAGGTTACTGCAATACAAACTAAAACTGATAAGATTACAGATACCTTAGGAGCTGATGTCACTGCGATAAAGGCTAAAACTGATACTATTCCAGTTGACTTAACAGCTAAAGTAACTGCTATAGAAACTGCTACAAATGCTGCTAATTTAGGAGACAAGGTTACTGCAATACAAACTAAGACTGATAAGATTACAGATACCTTAGGAGCTGATGTCATTGCTATAAAGGCTAAAACTGATACTATTCCAGCTGACTTAACAGCTAAAGTAACTGCTATAGAAACTGCTACAAATGCTGCTAATTTAGGAGACAAGGTTACTGCAATACAAACTAAGACTGATAAGATTACAGATACCTTAGGAGCTGATGTCATTGCTATAAAGGCTAAAACTGATACTATTCCAGCTGACTTAACAGCTAAAGTAACTGCTATAGAAACTGCTACAAATGCTGCTAATTTAGGAGACAAGGTTACTGCAATACAAACTAAGACTGATAAGATTACAGATACCTTAGAACCTGTCTTGAAAGGTAATGAAGAAAAGAGTATGATGAGGTAAGCAAAAAATAGGAGGGTAAGTTGTATCCAAGTGATATAAGTGACAAGGAATGGGAAATTTTAGAGCCCTATGTTGCACAAGGAGCGATAGGACGACCAAGAAAACATAACATAAGAACAATTATTAATGCAATAAGGTACATAATGAGGGGTGGTTGCCAGTGGAGAATGCTACCAAAAGATTTTCCTCCATGGAAAACGGTGTATGACTATTTTCTCAGGTGGCGTAATAATGGAAAATTGAAAAAAATACATGACATGCTAGTAAAAGAGGTAAGAAAAATGGTTGGCAAAAATGAAACACCTTCAGTAGGTATAATTGACAGTCAATCAGTGAAAACGACTCAAAAAGGGGATCAAGAGGATATGATGCCGGTAAAAAAATAAAGGGTAGAAAACGTCATATTATTGTAGATACACTAGGTCTTGTAATTACTGCAGAAGTACACAGCGCAAGCATTCAGGACCGTGATGGTGCTACCAATCTTTTTGTTCAAGCTAAATGCAAAGCTCCAACATTACGTAGGTTTTTTGCTGATCAAGGGTATAAAGGTAAATTACAAAATCGATGTTTGTTGGAAACTGGATGTTTGCTAACGATTACCAAGAAATTGGTTGATACAGGATTTCAAGTTATTCCTAAACGTTGGATTGTAGAACGAACCTTTGCCTGGCTTTCCAATTTTAGACGCATGAGCAAGGATTACGAACATTCTCCTCTTACTTCAAAAAACAATATCTTATTTAATATGATTACTTCTATGCTTACTAAATTAGCCAATTAACTCCTTTCAAGACAGGTTCTTAGGAGCTGATGTCATTGCTATAAAGGCTAAAACTGATACTATTCCAGCTGACTTAACAGCTAAAGTAACTGCTATAGAAACTGCTACAAATGCTGCTAATTTAGGAGACAAGGTTACTGCAATACAAACTAAGACTGATAAGATTACAGATACCTTTACTGCTGATGTTGCTGCTATAAAAGATGCTACAAGTGCTGCTAATTTAGGAAATAAGGTTACTGCAATACAAACTAAGACTGATAAGATGCCTGATGACTTAAACGATGAGTTAATTAAGTTAACTGCAATAGGAAATGCTATAAATGGTAATGGTCACGTCACTGAAGCTGCTAAAGCTGTACTAGAGAGCAGTTTCAAGCAAGCTATCACGGATGCTGGGCAAGAAGGTAGTGAATGGCTTAGAAATGAGATAAAAGAGATAGTGTCACAGCCATCCTTCGAGATTCCAACAGATTCAAGTTCACCTCTTTCTTGGGATTGGTAATGTAAGTGCTAGTGAATGACATCGCAAGATGTCATTCACTGTTGTCATTACAGTATCACATACTGGAATGACATCCTTGTTTTATTGCAACTAATTTGCAGTGATTTTTGTTTTAATGTAGATGGAATATAGTCCTATTGCTGCTGCGTTTGAAACATTTAGACTGTTAATTACGTTTGACATTGGGATTTTTAAAAGATAATCACAATTTTCTTTAACTAGTCTCCGCATTCCTTTCTCTTCAGAACCAAAAACAATTACTCTTTTTTGCCCAAAATTCTTTATTTCATCTATATTTTCCTTTGCATTGCAATCAAACCCATAACACCAGTAGCCTATCTTTTTTAAAGACTCCATCGTCTTTACTATGTTTGTAACGTATATTAGAGGAACAATGTCTAATGCGCCACTTGCTGTTTTTGCGATAGATGCATTTTCGCTTGGTGAATGGTGATACGGTAAAACCAATGCATCAATGTTGAAACAAGCTGAGGTTCTTAAAATCGACCCTATATTGTGTGTATCAGTAATTTGATCTAAAATGACTATAGTAGAGTTTTCACCTGATCTTTCAGCTATTTCTTCAATATTTAAGCTGTGAAAAATAGGAGTAACTTTTAAAGCAATTCCTTGGTGATTTACACCTTTGGGTAAAACATCATTGAACATTTTGTTCTCTACCAGTCGAGCTTTAATGCCCTTACTATCTGCACATTGTTTAATTTCTTTCTCAAATTCTCTGTAGAAATTTTCTGTTACTAACAGTTCTATACACCGCCTATTTTTGTTTCTTAATGCTGAAATACAAGTGTGCTTTCCATATATCCAACAGTTTTCATTAGCTTTTGATGATTTCATCTCATTATTAAAAATCAGATTTTTATAGAGTAAGCAATATTTTACTGTGTTTATATATTGTTGTAAAATTATGCAGTTCAATTAATGAATTTATGTCAGATGATGAGTTAGATTGGCAAAAAAATGTTAAGCCAATAGAATGTGGAAAAGTTACTTTGAAAGTTGATCACAAAGTAAATATAAAATCTATGATTGATAAAGGTGCCTCTAGTTTACAAGAAAATTTTCTTAATACTGATAATGGTGATTCATCATTTTGTCTTGACTACAATACAAAATTAAAGATCGATAGGGGCAAATATTTTATAAGCGATAAACTCGATTTGCACGGCTATAGTATAGATAATGCTTATTGTAAATTGATAGATTTTATTATCAAAAATTATCAAGCAGGGAATAGGTGCTTATTGGTAATTACGGGGCATGGTAATAGTACAGATAAAATAGACACTATAAAGAATAGCTTAAATAAGTGGTTGAATGACACAAAAGTTCGGAATATGATCTTATACTATCAGCAAGCCATAAAAAAACATGGTGGCAAAGGAGCTTTTTATGTCTTATTAAGAAGAAATAAAGGTTAATTTTAGAGTACCTATTTAGGAGTACCTTTCTTAGAATTCACGTTTTGAAGAATGATTTCTGCTAAACCTTTACTAATTCCAGGTACGTTTTGAATTTCAGCTAGAGAAGCTTTGCTTATGTTTTCTACCGAACCAAAATGAGACATGAGTGCCTTCTTTCTTTTACTGCCAACACCGGATATTTTGCTTAATTGTGAAGCAAAAAATTGTTTATCGCGTTTTTTTCTATGCGAAGTTATTGCAAAACGGTGAGCTTCATTACGCAGCAATTGTAAATAAAGCATGACCTTGCTGTCACTTGCTAGAGTAAATTCTTCTCTGCTCGGCACATAAAATCTTTCATTTCCTGCGTTACGATCATGACCTTTTGCCATACAAGCAAAAGGAACGTTTATATTCAATATCTCCAACACATTCTGCACTATGGAAACATGTCCTGGCCCACCATCTATCAGTAAAAAATCAGGAATGATGTCTTTTATATTGCCAGAGAAACGTCTAGTAAGCACTTCTCTCATCATTTTATAGTCATCACCTGAAATTTCTTCTTTTATAGTAAATTTTCTGTACTCACTTTTTAAAAAACCTTCCTGCCCTGCAACAATCATCACACCAACTTGTTGATTTCCAGATATATGGCTATTATCATAAACCTCGATACGCTTTGGAATATTTGGTAACAAGAAAATCTTCCTAAGCTCTTCGAGCTTTTCTAGGTTATTTCTATAATCAGTAAGCTTCTGCTCTAGGCTATGCTTAGAATTATTGTAAATAAAATTCAACAAATCACGCTCTTTACTATTTTTCGCATACAAAACTTTTATTGATTTTTGAGTAAGAGCATAAAGTGCTTGTTCTATAATTTCCTTATCCTTAATAAAATCGGGAACGTAAATTTGTGCTGGTGGTGTGCTAACTGGATTATACAAATTGACCAAAAAGGTGGATAAAATTTCATTATTTGGATGATCACTACAATTCTCAATGAAGTAAGGAATGCTTCCATAGTTACCTTTATCTCTGAAAGATAGTACACCAATGCATGCTAAGTCTGCCTCACGTACAATGCTGAAGAAATCTGCATCTTCTTCAAAAGAAAAATCCATTGGCTGCATTTGAATTTGCTGAAGAAATTTCAATCGATCTCTATAGACAGCAGCAAGCTCGTAGTTCATCTCCCTACTGCACTTTTCCATTGTAGAAAATAGCTGTCTTTGCACTTCTTTATTCCTTCCTAGCAGAGTATCTTGTGCTTGTTTTACTGATTTGCAGTAATCATCTTTTGTAATTTTATCTACGCATGGTGCTGAACAGCGCTTAACTTGATACTCAAGACATGGTCTTTTTGTTGAAGAGAAATATTGATCTGAACATACTCTTAAGAGAAAAGCTTTTTGCAATGATAATATAGTGTTCTTAACAGCAGCAGCAGATGGAAAAGGGCCGTAGTAATGAAACTCATTCTTCTTAAACTTACCTCTATATTTCGCTATTCTTGGATAATCATGCTTAGAAATTGTTATATAAGGATAAGATTTTCCATCCCTAAGCAAAATATTATAAGATGGTTTTAACGATTTTATTAACTGTGCTTCAAGAAGCAATGCTTCGATTTCATTCTCAGTGATGAATATTTCAACCTTAATAACCTGTGAGATCATTACTCTGATTCGTTCAGAAAGGTTTTCGAATTGAAGGTAGTCGGATAATCTCGACTTCAAGTTTTTTGCTTTACCAATGTATAAAACCTTACTCTTATCTCCAATCATCTTATAAACGCCACAGGATTGTGGAGATGATTTGATTTGTTCCTTATATTGCCTGAGCATTTATCAATTGTTTAACCTGTATAAGGTTAAACTCTGCTACTAAATGAAAGGTAGAAATAACATTTGCAAGCAAAGATAACCTGTTTATTCTAAGCTCATTAGAATCACAGTTAATCTTTACACTGTCCATAAATTGATTGATAAATGGAGCAAAACGAGCAAGTTCATCAAGCGCTGTATTAAAGTCGTTATTTTCTATCGCTTGTTTGATGTTTTTACAAGCAGCTATAGCACAATTTGATAGCGCAATCTCCTCATCTTCAATCAAAAACTTCTTACTGTAAGATGCATTATAAGTAGTGCCATCACTTTTTCTCACTTTGCTCATCATGTTACTGGCTCTTTTATAAGTGCTTAGAACCTGTTCACCTTCTTTTGTACTAAGATAACGATCCAATATCACAGTTTGCTTTTCCGCTTTCAGCAGATCATTAATATCGACTTTATATAGTATTGAATCTACAACATCTTGCCTTATATTTCTATTTTTTAAAATAATCTTGAATCTTTCTAAGCAGAATTTAAATACTAGTTCTGAAATTTGTTTTTCACTTGGCTTATCAACTGGAGTTATATTTTTATTCAATAGAAGCCTTGAACATAAAGATACTGACTTATCTATCAGCAATCTAATTGGAATATGCAAATTATTTTCAAGTATTGTTCTAATTATACCAATTTTCATTCTCCGCAAACCAAACTGATCATACGAACCAGAGATTTTCTCACCTGCTGCAATTAAGCCAACCAAACTATCCATTTTGTCTGCAATAGCTACAGCAATCGCAGTAGGAGATTTAGGGCATTCTTGGTCCGATCCAATTGGCTTATAGTGCTCAGTTATAGCTTCCACTACTTCTTTATCCTCTTGAAAATAAGAAGCGTAGTATCCACTCATTACTCCTTGCAATCCCGGAAATTCTTTCACTATCAACGTTGCAAGATCTGCCTTTGCTAAATATGCAGCACGTTCAACTTTAATTAATGAAGCATGTGGAATAAATATCGCTATATACTTTGAAAGAGCGATAATACGCTTCACTTTTTCTTCTACGCTACCGAGCGAAGCATGAAATGAAATAGAGCTCAATTTTTTGACATAGTAATCTAGGTTTTCCTTCTTGTCTTGAGATATCAAAAACTGGGCATCAGCAAGACGTGCTTCTAATATTCTTTCATGGCCTTTGACAACTTCATTGTTGTTAACATTTACAACAGTAACAAAATGTGATATTTTCTGTCCATCACTTAAAGCAAGATACTTTTGCTGCGTATTAATTATACTAAGTATTACTTCCTTCGGTAATTCTGATGATTTTACTTTACCAAATAATACTATTGGCCACTCTATAAGCCCTGCCAATTCATTAAGTAAATAATCATTTTTTTCAAGTTGTAAGTTCTCCTCTTTTGTAAACTTATTAATCTGATCTAGTATAAATTGCTTTCTTTTGTCCAACTGAAGAATGACATTATTTTTTTCTAACAATTCAAAATAGTCTTTGGGTGTTTTAACAGTAAGTGCTGCATCACCTGAAAGAAACCTATGACCATACGTCACGTTGCATGCTGTAACCCCTGCAAAAGATATAGGTATTATTTCGTCATTTAAAATACATAGAATATTTTTAATTGGCCTAACCCATCTCTCTTTTCTTTCACTCCATCTCATACTCTTTGGCCAAGAAAAGTTTTTTAGCATTTCCTCCAGTTGATTTTTGAGAAACCCGTTGATGTTAAATAAGCAGCTTTCTCTCTTAATGAAGTAAAAATCTTCATCGTTTACTTTGCGAATGAGTAAATCTTCTTCACCTTTCCGATTTTTTCTCAAAAAACCTTCGATAGCACTTTTCGGTGCATTAACTCTTGGTCCTTTAATCTCATTGTTAGAATCTTTTAGCTCCAAAGCACTTATGCCATCAATAAAAAGAGCAATGCGACGTGCAGTCACATAAACTTCTATAGATGCAAATTTCACATTATTTTTACTAAAAGCATTAGTGATATAGCTCTTAACCTGAGCTGCAGATGAATTCTGCATTCTTGATGGAATTTCTTCTGAAAGACATTCAAACAATAATTGTGACAACATATTCTACTTTGCTCTATATAATTCACAGCATTTTTTTGTTAACTCTCTCACTCTACCAATATAGGCTGTACGTTCATTCACACCAAGCACACCTCTTGCATCAAGTAGATTAAGTAGATGGCTCGTTTTAATACATTGGTCATAAGCTGCTATCGGCAATTCTTTTTCAACAAGGAATTTACACAGTTTTTCTGTATCCTCAAACTGCTGTTGTACTACTTTAGTATCATAATAATCAAGTGCCAGGTAAGAAAACTCTCGCTCTCTTTGTTTAAAAATATCTCCATAAGTTGCACCGCTACCGTTCCACATTATGTCGTAAACATTATCTACACCCTGTATGCACATTGCTAAACGCTCTAACCCATATGCTACTTCACCAGGAATTATTCTGCAGTCAATACCTCCCACTTGCTGTATATAAGTAAGTTGTGTTACTTCCATTCCGTTGCATGTAACCTCCCAACCAAGACCGGATGCGCCAACACTTGGGTTTTCCCAATCATCTTCAATAAACTTAATATCATATTCTTTTGTCGATACACCAAGAGCTTTTAAGCTATTTAAGTAAATATCTTGCAAATTGCTGCCAGATGGTTTTATTATAACTTGGTATTGATGATGCTGATATAAACGATTAGGGTTGTCGCCATAGCGTCCGTCTGCAGGTCTGATTACTGGTTGTAGATACGCAATTTTTGTTGATTTTTCGTCAATCGCTGACATGATTGTTGCGGGATGTAGTGTTCCAGCTCCAACTTCAGACGTATATGGATGAAGTATAGTACACCCTTCATCTGCCCAAAAATCTTGTAATCCCTTTATTATATCCTGTAGATTCACGCAAACTGTATATCTTTTAAACTGAATACATAAGCAAATAAGTACTATTCTATACTTATTTTTTTAATAGTGCCATGAAAATAGTCACTCAAGGCTATTGAACTTTCTTTTACATACTCAAATATGCTTTTATTTAAAACAATCGCATCATGCATAGTCAGATCGCAGAATATAAATGCAGTCAAGTACAATAAAATCACTGCATAAAACACATGAAAAATCCCTTCAAATGTGATTGATATTGCATTGTTATAACTAAGCTGTATCGTACTTATCGGCCATGGTTTTATTACTTCTACAATATTAAAAAATAAATAAGGTATTATAAAGAAAAAGAACAAATGCATAAGATCATTAAACCAAAATGGACATTTAAGTATTGCCTTGCATATACTTAAATAGAATTTACTTACAATATAATAAATTGACATTATTGCCGGCATCGAAAACGCAACAGTCATCACCTGTCCTGATGCTATTTGTATTACTATATTCTCATCACTGCTGGCTGAAGGATCTTGAGTATGAAAAATAGATATGCCAACTAATTGCAGCACTAACATAACTATTGCTAGCTTGGTAAAAATAGCAGCTACAACTATGCCTGAATTCGGCATTTTATATAGTATAAAATCACCTCCGTATGTAAGCATTAATATAATGTCGGTAATAAATAATATTAGAAAAGAAGACCAATAATGCTGCCAACCCGGTAAATATCCTACTCCTAAAAAAGAGCTTACTATTTTGGCAGGAAAAACCTTGCCTAGCACCTTACCCAAAAATTGAAAAAAAATCCCCATGTCCTAACTAACACTTGACTTATATTTTTCACAATACTGAATTGTAATGGACTTATCAATACACTTCTTGCATAGAAAAAAGGCAAATAGTTAAAAACGATCTAAATTTACCAATAACCGTTATCCCTTCTTTCTTCATATTAGTGCCTCTATCCCAGTGCTCCTTTTCCTGTCATTCAAGTAGCCCCTTTGCGTCATTAGATCTCTTGCATAACTGGAATTCAAAAGTTGATGTCATTCCAGCTCATGACGCTGGAATCTAGTCTTTATTATGATTCAATTTGCGGTTAGTTTTTCTGGATCACAGTGTCACGCACTGTGATATGATGTCAGTATGTATAGCTAATTCAAAATATTAAAAAATTTACTAAATAAAAAAAGGCAAAAGAACCCCCTTATAGCGAGTTTTATAATTTAAATTGGCGTTGTAATAATGTGCTAACAAGCGCGATTTGGCTGAACGTAGAAAAAATAAAAAAGACATGCAGCCGCTATAATTTTATGTAATTTGCCAATAAATACCTGAGTTTTTTACTGAATTTTTGTTGTTAAATCTGCAGAGATTAAAAACAAGGATAAATACTTTTATTGATATGATAAGGAAAGTGGGAAGGTTTGTCAAGTCACTTCGGCCAGCTACCTACTTAGATGTTCCACACTGCTAAGAACCTGTCTTGAAAGGTAATGAAGAAAAGAGTATGATGAGGTAAGCAAAAAATAGGAGGGTAAGTTGTATCCAAGTGATATAAGTGACAAGGAATGGGAAATTTTAGAGCCCTATGTTGCACAAGGAGCGATAGGACGACCAAGAAAACATAACATAAGAACAATTATTAATGCAATAAGGTACATAATGAGGGGTGGTTGCCAGTGGAGAATGCTACCAAAAGATTTTCCTCCATGGAAAACGGTGTATGACTATTTTCTCAGGTGGCGTAATAATGGAAAATTGAAAAAAATACATGACATGCTAGTAAAAGAGGTAAGAAAAATGGTTGGCAAAAATGAAACACCTTCAGTAGGTATAATTGACAGTCAATCAGTGAAAACGACTCAAAAAGGGGATCAAGAGGATATGATGCCGGTAAAAAAATAAAGGGTAGAAAACGTCATATTATTGTAGATACACTAGGTCTTGTAATTACTGCAGAAGTACACAGCGCAAGCATTCAGGACCGTGATGGTGCTACCAATCTTTTTGTTCAAGCTAAATGCAAAGCTCCAACATTACGTAGGTTTTTTGCTGATCAAGGGTATAAAGGTAAATTACAAAATCGATGTTTGTTGGAAACTGGATGTTTGCTAACGATTACCAAGAAATTGGTTGATACAGGATTTCAAGTTATTCCTAAACGTTGGATTGTAGAACGAACCTTTGCCTGGCTTTCCAATTTTAGACGCATGAGCAAGGATTACGAACATTCTCCTCTTACTTCAAAAAACAATATCTTATTTAATATGATTACTTCTATGCTTACTAAATTAGCCAATTAACTCCTTTCAAGACAGGTTCTAAGTAGATACCAAATTTTTTGCAACATCAAGTGCAGCATAGGTAAATATTGCACTTGCACCTGCACGTTTAACACCAATTAAGGACTCATAAATCACTCTGTTATAATCCAACCAGCCATTATTTGCTGCAGCTTTTATCATTGCGTATTCACCGCTTACTTGGTAAGCAAAAATCGGAAAATTAAACTTTTCACTTGCTGTTTTTATTACATCTAAGTATGGCATACCCGGCTTTATCATAATAAAATCTGCACCTTCATCTATATCCATTTCGATTTCGCAGATTGCTTCACGTGCATTTCTATAATCCATTTGATAACCACTTTTGTCGATGAAATTTGATGATGCGCACGAACCGACAACTTGCCTGAACGGCGCATAGAAGCTAGAACAGTACTTTACTGCATAGGACAATATTGACACATTCTGAAAGTTATTATCATCCAATGTTTTTCTTATTTTTCCTATCCTGCCATCCATCATATCAGAAGGAGCAACTATATCGCATCCTGCTTTTGCTAAAACAAGTGCTTGCTTACATAATGCTGACACAGTCTCGTCATTTTCTACATCTATCCTACTGCTTTTTAAAATGCCATCATGACCGTGAGTAGTGTATGGGTCTAGTGCAATGTCTGCAATAATGCCAATATCCGGTACATTTGATTTTACAGCACAAATTGCTTTACAGATTAAATTGTCAGGATTGTACGCTTCCTCGGCGTTTTCAGATTTTAGTTTACTATCAACTACAGGAAAAATTGCAACAGCATTAATCCCCGAGTCCTTAGCTTTCTGAATTATAGAAATTAATCCATCTATTGAATAACATTTGATATCAGGTAAGCCAGAAATTGGCTCAATTGTTTCTTCTCCGTCATGAACAAATAAGGGAAAAATCAAATCATTTACTGATAAAGTGCTTTCACTTGTTAAATTGCGAATCCACTTGCCTGAGCGCCTACGCCTTAACCTTGTATTTGGGAAATTAAACATTGGATCCAGGCAAATTCCCAGTAAAAAGCAACACTCCTGAAATGAGTATTACCCAAAGTACCGATATTGGCAAAAATACTTTCCAACCAAGACGCATTAATTGATCATAACGATAACGAGGTATTGTAGCTCTAATCCAAACAAATATAAACAAAAGTACAACTATCTTCAAAACAAACCAGATTAAACTAGGAATTTTATACAGCAAACTAAGCTCTAATGGAGGATACCACCCTCCTAGAAAGAATATTGTCATCATAGCGCTTGCTAAAATCATATTTGCATATTCTCCCAAGAAAAAGAGAGCAAAAGGCATTGATGAATACTCGACGTTATACCCAGAGACGAGCTCTGCTTCAGCTTCTGGTAAGTCAAATGGGTGACGATTAGTTTCGGCAAGCAAAGAAATAAAAAATATTATTCCTATAGGCATTAGTAATAAATCAATCCAAAATGGCATATTATGTTTCGCTACCACCATCTCTCCAAGATTTAATGTGCCAGTTGTAATAACAACTGTAGCAACTATTAGACCTATTGAAACTTCATATGAAATCATTTGAGCAGCTGACCTTATAGCGCCAAGAAATGCATAATTAGAATTACTAGACCAGCCTGCAATAATAATGCCATATATTCCCAAAGAGGATATAGCTAGCACATAAAGCACTCCAACATTAATATTTGATATTACCTTAGGGATTATTACCTGCTGTCCATTTTCTGTAATTATTTCAGCTCCAAATGGTATAACTGCCCAGGAAATTAATGCTAAAATAAAGGTGAGCATTGGAGCCATAATAAACAGTATGGTGTTTGCTCTAAATGGTATTATCGGCTCTTTAATTATCAATTTGATAGCATCTGCAAATGGCTGTAGTAGCCCAAATGGCCCTACTACACTTGGACCATGCCTTAGTTGAATTGCACCAATAACTTTACGCTCAAAGTACACTAAATATGCTACTGAAAGCAAAAGTGGAATAAGAAGAAAAAGAATATCAAATATCAAGTACATGCAACCCTAAATCAAAAAAATAGTTCATAATTGTGGCAATAAAAAATACAGCAAATGCTCTAGACACAAAAGACAATGTCCCTATTGAAATCAATAGGACAACACTTTTCTGTACAGCATTTAGCTTAATAGAATAGTAAAATGATATGCATATGAATGACACTAGTGACATCATAATTAAGATCATTGTGAGAGGCAAATAATTCCCTCTTCCCTCGGTAACTATAATAAATGTTATTGCCATCCATACATATCCTTCCGTAAATAGTGCAATAATATCATTGATAAAATCAACTAGCTTATAAACGAACTGTTTTTCTAATGTATTTTGTTCTTTACACAAAAATATAGAGTTTAATTTTCGTTGAAAATATACCAGAGTTATTAGTAATAATGGTGTTAGAATAAATAAAATATTAAGTAGAGTGTTCATAAAAATCCTTAGTACAATCTGCCATTATTTTTGAAGCACGACCTATTGAGTCTGTCATATAAAAATTACACTCCTTTAAAGTAAAAGGCGTATTACTTAAATTTATTTTACCATTGCTGATTGGTACCCATGTATTTTTTACCACTTGATCAACACTTCTAAACTGTGGACCGATAGTATCTAATTTTTTTCTCACATCAAATAAACTATCATATAACAAGGAAAGGCTCAAATATTGGGATAAATTTTTAATAATCAACCAATCTTCCTTTGCTTCACCAGGAGGAAAAACAGCTAAATTTGTTCTCTGTACTCGCCCTTCAGTATTTACATAAGTTGCATATTTTTCTGTGTATGCAGCTCCAGGTAGAATGACATCTGCTATATGCGCTCCCCTATCACCATGGTGGCCTTGATAAATTACAAATGTATTTTCTAATTTTGATGTATCAATTTCATCTGCACCAAGAAGATAAACAACTTCCACCTCGCCACTTTCTGCCTGTTTTAGCATCTGATTAATGTCTTTTCCACCTTTGCTAGGAACAAATCCAATATCGAGTCCACCAACCCTTGCTGCAGCCTTATGCAGTACGTTAAAGCCATTCCAGTCATCTCTGATCATGTTAAATTTTTCTGCAATTTTGCCAGCTAGAGCTAAAACTGATTCAGAATCATCTCTTATTAATGCATCTTGACCGATAATTAGCATAGGGTTCTGAGCCGCACTCAGTAACTCGCAGAATTTGTGATTTCCCTCTTCTATTTCTTTTAGAACGTTTGGACCATCACCTAATCTTTCAACATTATATAGATATTCAAGATTAGGACCAATATTTGCAATAGTGAAATTACCTTGTAAATATCTCTTTCTCAATCTTGCGTTAATTATTGGTGCTTCTATCCTTGGATTCGTATTGATTAGCAAGCATAAATCTGCACTTTCTATACCCTGAATAGTGGTATTGAACACATAAGATCCACGATTACTTGATATAAGATTTGCACCATCTTGCCTGCAGTCTATATTCCCCGAACCAAGCTTCTGCATCACTTCTTTGAGTAGAAGCATAGACTCACAATCTGCTAAATCACCTGCAATTGCAGCTATTTTGTTTGATTTCGTACTCTTTAGTTTCTTTGCAGCAAAAGCCAATGCTTCATTCCAATCAACTGGAATTAATTTGCCCTCTTTTTTTATATAAGGTCGATCGAGGCGTTGTACTTTGAGTCCATCGTAAGCAAAACGAGTTTTGTCTGATATCCATTCTTCGTTCACTTCTTCATTGAGTCTTGGCAATATTCGCATAACTTCAGGACCACGACAATCAACTCTAATATTACTTCCCACAGCATCTAGCACATCTATAGTTTCACAATGTGATAGCTCCCATGGACGTGCTGTAAAAGAATAGGGCTTTGAAGTTAAAGCTCCCACCGGGCAAAGATCTATAATATTCCCAGATAATTCAGAGCTAATATGCCTTTTTATGTAAGTACTAATCTCTATATTTTCTCCCCTTCCAATTGCTCCAAGTTCATTTGTACCTGCAACATCAGACAAAAATCTAACACACCGAGTGCAATGAATACACCTGTTCATTGCAGTTTCAATCAGCGGACCAAAATGTTTTTTTGGCACAGCCCTCTTATATTCATCAAGTCTGCTGATTCCTTTACCATAAGCCATCGTGATATCTTGCAAATCGCATTCACCACCTTGATCGCAAATTGGGCAATCAAGCGGGTGGTTAATTAGCAAAAACTCAAGCACACCTTCACGTGCTTTTTTAACCTTAGGGGTATCAGTGTGAATAACCATCCCTTCTGCAACTGGCATTGCACAAGAGGCTACTGGTTTTGGAGGGCCACCCTCAACTTCAACCAAACACATTCTGCAGTTACCAGCAATTGCTAAACGCTCATGATAACAAAACCGCGGAACTTCAACGCCCACAACTTCACAAGCTTGAATTATAGTGAGCCCATGCTCTACTTCACATTCCTTAGAATTAATAGTAACTTTAACCACAACTACTATACAGCTTCCCACTTTATAGGATTGCCGCTTACCTCATCTTCAACTAGATTGCCGTTATCGTATTGAGCAGACATATAGTTCATACGTGAATCACGGTCTATATATCTAACCGGCTTTACCGGTTTATCCTTATACATTTTTTGTTCTGCTTTCTTACGCTGAGTAGGGTTATTTTTACTAGCTGTTTTCGCTTTTCCGCCTGCTGCCATATAAACTCCTAAAAACTTCCTATTTTATTCTAACACTTAAGTATATACCGTCAATACCAAATAGCTTTAAAGTTTTAATAGTCCATCATTACAATCATCATTTGAACAAAATACTTTCTCTTGATGCTGCTCAAGTGTGTAACTTTAGAATCCCCAAAAAAGAAAATGTAAGTTACTTTGATGATATCATTTTCTACGTCTTATAAATAGACATTCATGTAGCCGTAAATTAAGCTATAAACTCAATACAAAGATCCTTAATTATTAATCTCATAGTACTTCTCAACCAACTTATTTAGCAACCTTACACCGAAACCTACTGCCCCTCTTGGAGAAATATCAGTGCCTTTTTCGTGCCAAGCAGTGCCTGCAATGTCTAAATGTGCCCAACAAGTGTCGTTTACAAAACGCTGTAGAAACTGTGCAGCCATTATACTATCTCCACCAGAACCTGCAGGAGCTATATTTTGCACATCAGCAATCGGCGAATCAATAATTTTGTTATAAGTTTCATTCATAGGAAAGCGCCATAATTTCTCATTTACTTCATTTCCTGCATCAATCAGATGATTCGCTAATTCATCGTTATTTGAAAAAAGACCAGCATATTCATTACTTCCCAGTGCAACCACTATAGCACCAGTTAAAGTTGCAAGGTCGATCATAAATTTCGGTGCAAATCTATCTTGTGTATACCATAAAGCATCCGCAAGTATTAGTCTTCCCTCTGCATCGGTATTTAATATTTCTATTGTTTGTCCAGACATTGAAGTGACTACATCGCTCGGTCTTTGAGCATTACCATCCACTGCATTTTCTGCAAGTGCAACCACACCAATTGCATTTACTTTTGCTTTTCGCCCAGCTAGAGTATGCATCACTCCAACTACAGTAG
The DNA here is from genome assembly GCF_964028625.1 of Wolbachia endosymbiont (group B) of Horisme vitalbata. NCBI lineage: Bacteria > Pseudomonadati > Pseudomonadota > Alphaproteobacteria > Rickettsiales > Anaplasmataceae > Wolbachia > Wolbachia endosymbiont (group B) of Horisme vitalbata. Next base: position 249,411 of record NZ_OZ034797.1, on the reverse strand, counting down.
CAGAACCTGCCATGTCATATTTCATTGACTCCATACCGCGTGAGGGTTTAAGTGACACTCCACCAGTGTCAAACGTTATACCCTTGCCTATAAAAGCTATTGGTTTTTGTTCTTGAGAAGCCCCATTCCATTTTATCACCACTAACTTTGGCTCTTTACTACTTCCTTGTGCTACTCCAAGCAGGGCTCCCATTTTTTTCTCTTCCATTTGCTTTTTATCAAGCACTTCAACCTCAAGACCAAGTTTAGTAAGTTCAGCTTTTATACGATTAGCGTAAGACTCTGGATATAAAATATTAGGTGGCTCAGTAGTAAAAGCACGTGCAAGAAAGATACCTTCACCTTCGTGTTTTAAACGCTCAAATGATTTTTCAATGCTACTTAACTGTTCATCTTTTACTAATAATGTAATTTCCTCTACTTCTGTAATTTTTTCATCCTTTTTAGTTTTATACTTATTAAACTTGAAACTGCGCAGAAATGCTCCATATGCAACATTTGCTGTACTGCCCTCGATTGAAATAGCTGCTCGCTTGATTCTTAATCTGCTTAGCTCACAATATATTTTACCACCAATATTTAATCCTTTGCTTTCATCCCATTCATCTCTCATTCCAAGACCAGCAACTATAATATTTTTTCCCTCTGATGAAGTAACGGAGAAAAATTCACCAAAACCTCCATTAAAACCACTAAATTTCTTGATGTTATCTATAGCTTGCTTATCTTGTAGAACATTAGTTATGAGCTTATCACCCTCAAACAAACCTACCACTAGCGTCTCAAAATCGGGTAAAGCTTTAGAAATTGTTATCTTCATCGTTGACATCTCCGTTGCAAATAATTGTAAGCTGCACATAAAACATAGTAAAAACATTAGTAAGATATTTTTCATATACATTTTAAGTACAATAGCGCTTAAGACTACTATGAACTCCCCTGATATGCAAGGGCTTTATCTTTTATCAGAAAATTTGTTATGCCCACCTAGGGTTATATTAAATGTGTAGGTCTTCATGGCCTGATTGTTATAAGTAAATGGTGCTATCAGAAGGCTTGCAAGTCCACTCTCAATAAGATTACCAAGAAGAAGATCATCACAGTTATCGCAATTATGATCAGCAAAAAACATTTGTGTTGTGAATTCTGGAAAATCTGGATGTTGGACCAAAAAGTTGATGTGTGGAGCCCTATCACCAATTTTACCTGGTACTATTGTAATAAAATTATAATAGCCAAGGTTATTTACTACAAATCTTCCTGATCCAGCAAAATTTGGATCAAGCTCCACATTTTCATCATAATAGCTCATGCCAAGTGAGTCTGCGTGCCATATAGAAACCACAGCATTTTGTATCGGTAAGCAATTTACATCAGTAACTCTACCCACTACATTTATTAATTCTCCTGCTGCATTATTTGGAGAGCCAGGTTTTCTTCTTAAATTATTTGAAGAGTTAAAGCTTTTTGGCCTTGTTTCAAGATCATAAATCCCTGGAGTTTCAATACAATTAAGCAAAATAGGATCAGCCGCAAATAATGACAAATCGAATATAAATTGTACTAAAAACGCTAATAAGATATTTTTTACATTCATTTTGTTTATAGTGCTTTTATCAGAATTATAGCAACCTTTTTCTTTTATTAAAGACAAGACTTTCTTTGAATCCTCCTTAGAATCACAACTATCCTTTCAGTGTATGAGTTTTAGGTTTTAGTACTGCATACACAACTGCACGGACTTCCAATTTAGAAATTGCAAATCAATCCAAACACGCAAGTGTAATGTTACCGCCACATGCTGTAGTGTTGACACTTACAACCTTTTCTATAGAAAAACGTTGCAGATAATTAGGACCACCAGCTTTTGGTCCGGTACCTGACAGTCCTCTACCGCCAAATGGTTGCATTCCAACTGCTGCACCTATTTGATTGCGATTGATGTATACATTTCCAACTGATATTTTCTTGCTTATTAAATCGATCTTACTTTGTACACGGCTTTGCAAAGAAAACGTAAGTCCATATCCTGTATTGTTTATATCACTTATAACTTCATTTAACTGCGACTTATTAAAACGTATGATATGTAAAATAGGCCCAAACACTTCTTGCTTTAATTGCGAAATTTTTTGTATCTCATAAATGTACGGAGGAAAGAAATAACCATTATAAGAATTTGTATCCATGGGTACCTTGGACAAAAGGTTTGAATCTTCATCCCTTGATATTTTTTCCGTATGTTTAGTGAGCATATCAATAGATGCTTTGTCAATTATTGGACCAATATCTGTGCTCAGTTGTATTGGGTCACCTATCTTTAGTTCTTGAGCTGCATTGCATATCATTTTTATCTGTTTTTCTGCTATATCTTCTTGAATAAATAGCACTCTGAGAGCAGAACAACGTTGACCGCCACTGCGAAATGCAGAAATTAAAACATCCTTAGTTACCTGCTCTAAAAGAGCAGAACTATCAACAATCATAGCATTTAATCCACCAGTTTCAGCGATAAGTGGCACAATAGGACCATCTCTGCTGGCAAGCATTCTATTAATTATTTGAGCGGTCTGTGTTGAGCCGGTAAAAGCTACACCGGAAATTCTATTATCTGGCACTAATATTTTACCTAAATATCGACCATCTCCTGGAACAAGATGTAATACATTTTTTGGTATTCCAGCTTCGTGTAGTATCTTAACGGCTTCATAGGCAATAATCGGCGTTTGCTCTGCCGGTTTTGCCAGCACTGCATTACCTGCTACAAGTGCAGCTGAAACCTGCCCAATGAAGATAGCAAGTGGAAAATTCCACGGTGATATGCATAAGAAAACTCCTCTGCCCTCAAAAAAGATGAAGTTATCTTCACCTGTTGGACCTGGCAATTTTTTCCAGTCATTCAGTTCGTTTTTTGCTATCATTGCATAATAGCGCAAAAAGTCGATTGCCTCTCTTACTTCTGCTATTGCATCGGATAAAATTTTTCCTGCTTCCAAGATGAGAATGTAAACCAACTCTTTCATCCTTTCCTCAAGCAAATCTGCAGCTTTTTCAAGGCATTTAGCGCGCTCTTCTGCTGAAATATTCTGCCACTTAGTAAAAGCACTATGTGCTATTTCAAGAGCATTTAAAGCCTGAGCGCTTGTTGTACTTGACACTTCTCCAATTACATTTTCCAAATGTGCAGGATTCACTACTTCGATAAATTCAGCACTATCAAGTAGTGCCTTTCCATCAATTATTGGCCCAACTTGCCATTTCTTTTCACTAAATTTTTTTATATCATTTGCAAATTGCGAAACTGTAATTGAATCACTAATATCCATCCCCAAGGAGTTTTTTCTTTCCTCTCCAAAAATATCTTGTGGCAATGGAATGTTTTGATGAGGTTCATATTCTAAACTTTTAGCTTTTTCTAATGGATCCGAGACTAATTCTTCAATTTTAACGTTAGGATCATTTATTTGATTGACGAACGAACTATTAGCTCCATTTTCAAGAAGACGCTTAACAAGATATGGTAATAAATCACTACGTTTACCAACTGGTGCATATATACGACAGCTGATGCTTGTTGCAAGTTCTGACATTGCATAATCATATAAATCCTCACCCATTCCGTGTAAACGCTGAAACTCAAATCCAGGATGATCTTTGTCAGCAAGCTCTATTATAGTAGCAAAAGTATAGGCATTATGAGTTCCAAAGCATGGGTAAAAGTGATTTACTTTGCTTAAAAGCTTCTGTGCACACGCAAGGTAGCATACATCAGTATAGCTTTTTCTTGTAAATATTGAATAACCACTTAACCCTAGCTCTTGTGCACACTTGATTTCTGAGTCCCAATATGCACCTTTCACAAGCCTCACCATAATTTTATGCTTTGATCGGATAGCAACATCCTCAACAAAATCAAGCACAGATAAAGCACGTTTTTGATATGCTTGTACAGCCAAGCCAAGCCCTCCCCACTGAGAAAGTGACTCATCAAGACGCAGTTGCTCGAATAAAACTAATGACATCTCAAGTCTTTCTGATTCTTCTGCATCTATGCATAGTGAAATGTTGTATTTTTTTGCTTCACGACAGAGCTCTAAAACCCTAGTAAATATCTCACCAGCAATTCGGTCAAATTGACCAAATTCATAACGTGGGTGCAAAGCAGAAAGTTTTATTGAAATTCCATGGGATTTAAAACAATCATTCACTTCAGTAGTTGCACCTATAGCTTTTATTGAGTGCATGTATGAATCAAAACACTCTTCTGCATCTTCAGCTGTGTGAGCAGCTTCGCCAAGCATATCAAAAGAGTATAAAAACTTACTATTGTCATCTAGTTTTGCATATCTTAAAGCTTCTTCTATGGTTTCTCCAACAACAAAATGATTAGCAAGCATAGACATTGCTTGTTTTACTGCTTTGCGAATGATCGGTTCTCCTAAATTCTTAAGTAACTTAGAAATTGCGTAATAGAACTTCGAATCGCCTTCATTATCTCTCAATATACTGCTACCTATCATCAAGCTCCATGTGGAAGCATTAACAAACAATGAAGAGGAACGCCCCAAGTGTTTATTCCATTCTTGGTTGGTAATTTTATCTTTGATCAATTCGTCTATTGTGTAATCATCTGGTATTCTAAGTAGCGATTCAGCAAGGCACATCAATGCTATTCCTTCATCATTGGAAAGCGAATATTGCTGCATAAAGGAATCTACAATACTTAATTTATTGTGTTTGATTTTTTCAATAACTTGTTTTGCAATATTGTAAATTCTGTTTTTCGAATCAACCGAAAGTTCTACTTTTTCTACAAGATAACGTATACAGCTTTTTTCATCAGTACGATAAAATCCTTGTAAACGTTTTCTGAGTTCATTAGGTTCTTGTATAGAGCTAATCATAATTATCTATAAAACACCTTTACTATATGTAAGGTAAAATTATATCATAACTTCGCATAGAACAAATCATTATTTAAAAGGACCAGGGCTGGAGCTAAAAGAAGTCTAGTACTTACTTTTACTAAGTCGAAAGAAGTATGTAGCTTAACACTCCACCACTCATTAAGTATTTAATCTCAGTTGCGGTTTGTACACAGCATTTGAGTTGTATTGATTGCTTTGAATTATCCTGTCTTTTAATGATACATTCTAGATTTCCATTTGATACTATTTCACCTTTTATGCTTATTATCTCACTACCATCAAATATCTTTCTGGTTATTCCATTTTGGAATATAAGTGGAAGAACACCCATGCCGACCAAGTTGGACCTATGTATGCGTTCAAAACTTTCTGCAATCACAGCTTTAATTCCCAGTAATGCAGTACCCTTTGCTGCCCAATCCCTACTTGAACCTGTACCATATTCTTTTCCTGCAATGACAACTAATGGAACAGCTTCTCTTTTATATTGCATTGCTGCATCAAAAATTGACATAGTTTCTTGAGAAGGAATATGTTTTGTATAGCCACCCTCAGCGCTCACCATTTTATTTCTTATTCTGATATTAGCAAAGGTTCCACGCATCATTACGTTGTGGTTACCGCGGCGAGATCCATATGAATTGAAATCTTGCGGTTCAACTCCAAGACCTTTTAAATATATGCCTGCAGGACTATTTGAGGCAATATTTCCAGCAGGGGAAATGTGGTCGGTAGTGACGCTATCGCCAAACATCGCTAGTATTTGCGCATTCTTTATATCAACTATGTTGCTTCCATTGTTCTTAGTCGATAAATTATCAAAATAGGGAGGGTTTTGTATATAAGTGCTTTTCGCGTCCCAATCATATATTTCACCTTTCTCACACTTTATCTTTTGCCAATGCTCATCACCAGAAAAAACATCCTTATACTTTTGTATGAACATTTCACGCGTCACAACACTTTTAACACAGCTCTCAACTTCATTATTTGTTGGCCATATATCTTTGAGATAGACATCATTTCCATTCTTATCTTTGCATATTGAATCTTTTGTCAAATCAATTTGCACAGTGCCTGCAAGTGCATATGCAACAATAAGTGGCGGAGATGCCAAGTAATTAGCTTTGACTAACGGATGAATTCTTCCTTCAAAGTTACGATTGCCAGACAAAACTGCAGCAACAGTTAAGTTTTTGTTTTTTATATCATCCTCTATATCCTTATTAAGTGGACCAGAATTTCCAATGCAAGTTGTGCAGCCATATCCAACTAGATTAAAACCCAAAGCATTTAGATCTACCTGCAATCCAGACTTTTCTAAATATTCTGTCACAACTTGTGACCCTGGAGCAAGAGAAGTTTTAACCCAAGGCTTTGATTTTAATCCAAGTTTAATTGCATTACGAGCTACAAGACCTGCAGCAATCATCACACTTGGATTTGAGGTGTTAGTGCAGCTTGTTATTGCTGCAATCACTACGCTGCCACTCTGGAGCTGATCGCCATAGATAGGTTCCAACGGAGGTCTGTTTGTCTCATTAATAGGAAAAGATGTAGAAAAAGATTCCGCTACTTCTGAAAGGAAAATCTTATCCTGTGGTCTTTTAGGACCAGCCATCACTGGCTTTACGCTTGATAAATCAAGCTCTAGTGTGTCAAAAAATGCTAACTCATTACTGCTACGCCACAATCCCTGCTCTTTTGAATAGACTTCAACTAATTTGATCAGCTCTTCTGATCGCCCTGTTAAATGTAAATAATCGAGTGTTTTCTGATCAATTGGAAAAAACCCACAAGTTGCACCATACTCTGGGGCCATGTTAGCTATAGTGGCCCTGTCTGCTAGAGATAAATAATCTAAACCATCACCATAAAATTCTACAAATTTACCAACAACACCTTTTGTTCTTAGGATACTGGTAACCGTCAGCACTAAATCAGTCGCAGTTACTCCTTCCGGTAGTCTGCCAATTAATTTAAATCCAACTACTTCTGGAATCACCATACTAATTGGTTGACCAAGCATCACAGACTCAGCTTCTATGCCTCCAACACCCCAACCAAGGACTGATAACCCGTTAATCATTGTAGTGTGACTGTCAGTACCAACTAAAGTGTCAGGATATATGACCCCATCATTATTACACACAACTTGCGCTAAATACTCAAGGTTTACTTGATGGCAAATTCCAGTACCTGGTGGTACTACTCTAAAATTTGTGAAGGACGACTCTCCCCACTTTAAAAATTGATATCTCTCCAAATTTCTTTTTACTTCTAGCTCAACATTTTTACTGAATGCGGAAGTGCTTCCATAACTATCTACTTGAACAGAGTGATCGATCACAAGATCAACAGTTACAGATGGATTTATTTTGCTTGGGTTACCTCCGTTTTTCTTCACATAATTACGCATTGAAGCTAAGTCAACGACAGCAGGAACTCCTGTGAAATCCTGCATCAAAACCCTTGCTGGCTTGTAGCTAATTTCGTGATTAATGTGTTTCTTGACGCAATTTGCTAATATCTTTATGTCATCTAATTTAACGCTTACTCCATCTTCGTTGCGCAATAAATTTTCAAGCAATACCTTGAGTGAACAAGGCAATTTGGTTAAATTTACTCCTAAGAATTTACCAGCGTTACTTAGGTTAAAGTAGTTATATAACCTTCCATCAATATTTAAAGTCGTCTTTGCATTTAAAGAATTGTTCATCCTGTATTAGTTAAAATTGGAATTACTAGCGCTACTTTTTTGTTGTTGACTTTGCTGCTGATACATAGTTTCAAAATCTATAGGATCTAGCATAAGTGGAGGAAACCCACCACTACTTGTAGTTCTTGCAATTACTTCTCTTGCAAAAGGAAAAAGAAAAGTAGGCCCGCCAATAAACAAAGCTTGTCTTACTTCCTCTTCACTCAACTCTTTCAAATTTTCTATTGAAAAAATACCACAATACTTTATCTCACAAATGAAAGCTATACCATTTTTTATATCTTCATCTTTTACCGTCGCTTTGACTTCTATATGCAAAGTAATTTCATGAAAAGGTTTTTCTTCATTTATTCCTTCTTTGCTTTCCGTTCCTTCTAATTTTGCTGAATTAATATTAACCGTTACATTAATATCGGGAGCTTTACTAGAAGGAAGGAATGGCGAATTTGGATTCTCAAACGAAAGATCTTTGACATACTGACCATGAATTTTCATTTTGTGTTGTAACATTTCTTACTTCTCCTTTAATTAAGTTGAGATATTTAATACTTTCTTATATAATATATTCATTTATAAACGAATAGCAAACCTAACTATAGGCTAATATGCAAAACATATTTTTATCAATAATTAATAATATTTAGATACTTTATATACCAAGGGGTTAAGTTACCATGATAGAGCTTGTAATATATGCTTTACTAGCGGCGTTTATTTTTTCACGCTTATACAATTCTTTAGGAAGATCAGACAGTCTCAACCTAAAAAAGCTAACAGTTGTATTGGATGCAAGTCAAAGTAAAGAGGATGTGGTAGAAAATATCGAAGATTATATTTATAGCAACGACAAAAGTTCAATAGAAGCTACTTATAAACAAATATTACAAAAAAACAGAGAGTTCTCTATTTCCAATTTTATAGAAGGTTCAAGCATAGCTTTTGAATTAATAATTAAATATTTTAACCAAGGGAATTTACCTCAATTAAAATCCCTTCTGGACAAAGATTTGTATAACAGCTTTGTGGATAAGATTAAGCATCGTAAAGAGATACACGAGTCTATAATTGTTTCTATCGTTTCACAAAAGATCTTAGAAATAAAGCTAGTAAAAAACGTAATATTTATTGCAGTATATTTCCTTTCAGAGCAAATTAACTTCGTTAAGAATAATGAAGGAGATATCATATCAGGTAGTATGTCTACTATTAACAAAGTTGAGGATGTATGGCAATTCAAAAAAAATATTAATTCATCAGATCCAACCTGGTTGCTTGTTTCCATTAACTACAAGAAGGCAAGTACCGATAAAAATTTAACAGCAAATGACAAGTAAGATTAGTTACACCGATGGAAAGTAGGCTACGAGAAATAGTACTTGATACTGAAACTACAGGTCTTGACACTGAGTCTGGCCATCGAATTATTGAGATAGGATGTGTAGAACTAATTAACCGTATTGCAACAGGTAAAACATTTCATCGATATCTTAATCCAGAGAGAGATATACCTTACCACTCATTTAAGATTCATGGTATTAGTGAGGAGTTTTTGGAAGATAAGCCACTATTTTCAGATGTTGCACTTGAATTTCTTGACTTCATATCTAATGACATCTTGGTAATTCATAATGCTGAGTTTGATATTAAGTTCCTTAATATGGAGTTAAACAAGTTGAATGCCGGGTTAATTTCCTCAGATAGAGTGCTAGATACATTACCACTTGCAAGAAAAAAGTTTGTAGGATCACCTGCTTCTTTAAATGCATTATGCAAGCGTTTTGATATATCGCTAGAAGGTAGAGAGTTACACGGAGCATTAGTTGATGCTCAATTGCTTGCAAAGGTCTATGTTGAGCTTACAGGAGGATTGCAAACCTTTTTATTTAATAATGAATGTGCTCAGGACAATAACTCTACGTTTATTCAGCATAAAGTGCGTAATTTAGCTCGCAGAGAACATTCACCAAGTATTAAAGAAATTGATGAGCATAAGAAATTGTTAGATAAAATTAACAACCCACTTTGGAAGGAATATATTGAATCAATCAACTAATCAATATATGATTTAACTTTATTGGAAACGCTTTAATGATAAAGTTTATAAGGTTATTGTCTAGTTTGCTAATAACAGTAGCAGCTATCTTCTTAGGTTATTGTTATTTTACCAAGCAAGGCATATTTGTTTCACAAAATACAGAAATTAAGGTAGGTGGAGATTTTTCTTTGATCAATCAAGACGGACAAACAGTACGCAGTAGTGATTTTAAAAATAAGTATATGATGATTTTTTTCGGATTTTCCTCATGCAAAAGAATTTGCCCTATGAATCTCGGCATAATTTCAGAAACACTTGCAAAGTTAGATAAGAAAACTGACAACAAGCTACAAACATTTTTTATCACAGTTGATCCTGAGCGCGATAATACAGAAAGGCTTAAAGAATTTCAGCAGCAATTTGACCATAGAATACAAATGCTCACTGGTGAAAGACAAAAAATAGATGAAGTAGTTGCAAAGTATAAAGTATATGCAAGTAAAGTAGATGGAGAAGAGGAAATTAACCATTCTTCAATGATATACCTTATTAGCCCTGAAGGAAAATATGTCACACACTTTGTAGCTGACTTAAATTCAGATGAAAGTCAATCTGATAAGATTCTGGCTGAGATAAAAAAATATGTAAGCTGAACTAAAGAGCTTAGCTTACTTTAAATTTATGCTAACAGCTATTTTGATTAAACTAAGTCGTTTTTTTAATTTTTTCTAGGATCAACTCAGCAGCTTTTTGTTCAGCAATTTTCTTACTAGGAGCGCATGCAGAAACTTTGTCATAACTCTCTATGCAAACTGATATAGTAAATTCAGGATTGTGTGCTGGTCCAGTTTGTTTTACAAGCTCATACTTCGGTAAAGGTAATTTATTTCTCTGAGTCCATTCTTGCAGTGAAGTTTTAGGATCTTGAGGAGGATCGAGGATGTCTTTAGCTAGCTTTTCCCAATGTCGGATAATAAATTTTTCAACACTCTCAAGTCCGCCGTCAATATAAATTGCACCTATTAGTGCCTCAAGCGAATTTTCTAAATTTTTTAAGTTACATTTCCCTCCGTTGCAACGTTCACTATTATTCATGATAATAAAGTTACCTAACTCTATTTCTTTAGCAACATTAGCAATGGTACTACCACAAACTAAATCCGTTTTTCTTTTTGCCAATGCTCCTTCTTTTTCTTCAGGAAACATTTTAAACAGCATAGCAGATACAACCATGTTCAAAATACTATCGCCCAAAAACTCTAGCCTTTCGTAGCTTACGATCTGGTCTTCGCTATTCCTTTTATTTACGCTTGGATGGGTTAATGCCTCTTCTAATATTGCATGATCTGTAAATTGATAATTAATAACTTTAGATATTATATCGTTCAAAACTTTCATGTTCATCATTCAAAAGAAAAACGCTTTCTACCACCTTTATACCAGAGAATTAGTTTTATTTTATTAAAATAATACCACCACTTCCAAAATTAATGTATACAACCCACCGCTTCAGTAACGTTACTAAATCCATCCCTTCTTACTAGTTCCGCAAGCTCCAGGTTAATTTTGTTCACAACTTGATGCCCCTGGTATACAAGAGCAGTGTATAGCTGGACTAAAGAAGCTCCTGCCTTTATTTTTTCATATGCGTCAACACCACTTGAAACTCCCCCACATCCTATCAATAAAATTCTGCTCTTAGTAAGCTTGTACATATCACTCAATAACTCAGTTGAAAGTTGAAACAATGGTCTGCCACTCAACCCACCGCTCTCATTATAGTAAGAATCTCGACTTATCGTAGTGTTGCTTACTATTAAGCCGTCAATTTTATATTCTAGTGTAAGCTCAGCGATATTTTCTTTTGTTTGCTGATCTATATCTGGAGAAATTTTTAATATTATCGGTATGGATTCAGAGCTATCGATTGATTTCCGGGTTAGAGTGATAGATTTCAACAATTTGGATAATTCTTGTTTATTGTGCAAATCGCGCAAGTTAGGTGTGTTTGGGGATGAGATGTTCAGTACTATATAATTGCTCTTTCCATATACTATCTTTATTAAGTCAACATAATCGCTGATTTGGTCCTTTGATGTACTGTTTCTTCCTATATTTATACCAAAAATACAATCACCAAGTTTAGTTTCACTTATCTGTTTAAGAAAATAGTCTACTCCTTTATTATTAAATCCCAATCTATTAATTATTCCTTCATCTTTAATTAATCGAAAAATTCTCGGTTTTTTGTTTCCATATTGGGGATGTTTAGTTACAGTACCAGCCTCAATAAATCCAAAACCAAATGAGAGCATCGGCTTTACAACTTCCGCATTTTTATCAAAACCTGCAGCAAGACCTACAGGACTCCTAATTTTATTACCAAAAAAGTTTACATTTAAAGACTTAGGTAGTTCTATAGGTTTCCTACAGGGCATCTTTTTTAACGCCGTTATTACCAAGGAGTGAGCAATTTCAGGCGGCAGTAAAAACAATAAATTACGTAATATCATTTTGTAAAACACTTTGCTTATTTTTAGTTTATTTTTTACCATGCAACAAGAATAACTTAGAAAGCTTGAGGTTTATCAAAATAGTAAGTATAGCTCTTCTCATAATAATCCAAACAAGTTAAGATATGGATTTATGGTAGTGGGGTTTGTATGCCAGCAGCGTATAGTTACGACTTAAGGAAAAAAGCAATGGAAGCATTGGATGAAGGAGAAAGTAGAGCAAATGTTGCCGAGAGATTTAAAATTGGAAAAACAACTCTATATGAGTGGCAGAAAAGACGTAAGGAAACGGGAGATTTTCAGTCAAAAAAGCCTGGAAGCGTAGGATATAACCATAAAATTACTGACTGGAATGTTTTTACCAAATTTGCAAAAAACCATGGTGGCAAAACTCAGTCAGAGATGGCTAAACTCTGGGGCAATATCAGTAGACAAACGATTCACCGTGCACTTAAAAATATTGGATTTACAAGAAAAAAAGACCTACGGATATAAAGAAAGAAATGAAGAGAAGCGAGCTCACTTTTCAAAGGTTATAGCAACAAAACGTCATGAAAATCTTGTATATATTGACGAATCTGGAATAGATAATACAGAAGACTACCCATACGGATACTGCAGAAAAGGAGAGAGGTTTCATTCACTAAAATCAGGTAAAAAAGCTCAGCGGGTCAGTATGATTGCAGCTCTAAATAAAGAGAAAATCATTGCTCCATTGACCTTTGAAGGATATTGCAATAAGGATGTTTTCGAGGCTTGGTTTGAGCAGTTTTTAACTCCAATTTTAAGGTCTGGCCAAACTGTAATTCTTGATAACGCTACTTTTCATAAATCTAAAAAAATAGATAATCTTGCTAAAGGAGTTGGTGCTGAAATTCTTTATCTTCCTCCATATTCTCCAGACTTTAACAAAATTGAGCATCAGTGGTTTGCTATAAAGAACAGAGCTAGAAAAAATATCCCTATTTTTAAGTCTTTCCGTCAAGCTGTTGATTCTGCTTTTTTATTCTGACTATTATGAGAAGAGCTATATATAGTTTCTATGAGTAGTAAAAACTAATTTTTCTGAAGGGAAACCAGAACTTGATCAGTATTTTTATCTACTAATTCGAGGTAGCCAAATTTGTTAATTTGAGATTTTATTAGTATAGGAATCTTATTTCGATTTAAATAAAATCCCTGTTTTGATTGTTTATTAATCCGCAACCTTACATCCCCATTTTTCCAAGCAAGCATCTTATTTATTCCAGATTTTTCTTTACAATTATCTTCATTTACAAATCCTAAGTATTCATCTTCTGAAGAAGATATTGCAATCTTGCATATTCTATACCCTACCCAATTCCCTAGATATGGATCAGTATCGTCTTTTTCGTGAAGCTTGAACTCTCCTTTGACATATTCCCATGGAGCTTTTGCATCACCTACCTTTTTTAGAAAGAGTACGTCCTGATCAAAGTTTATAATGGTCCTTGTATGAAATGTTGTTAAGCTTGTGTCCCATAATAGTTTTTCTGTGATGCTAAAATGCTCTTTATCCTTTTGCATATTTTGAAATGATACGATTATCACATCTGCTCCAACTTCTCTTCCATAGTTAACATATTGACTAGCACGCCCATGTTTGGCTGTGAATGATGACTTACCTATTAACAGAAAGTCATTAAATAACGCATTATATATAGTCTGTGCACTGTAAGCTGTACCGACGTAAACCGGCTGTTTGTTGGATGAAGGGTACTTTTCTGGTGCAAGATGAGTATACGAGCTCTTTAATAAATAGTGAAAAGTGCAACTGGTAAGCAAGAAGGGCAAACCAATCAATAATAAAACTTCTGTTAATCTCTTTGGCATTTTACTGCTTATATTTTGAATATAGTATCTTATTTTTTTAAATATTTCATTAAAAGCCACACTTCTTGTTAAAATTTCAGAAGAAAAAACGATCTAATTGGAGTAAGAGGCCGGGACCGGAATTGAACCGGTATAAAAGGATTTGCAGTCCTCCGCATAAGCCATTCTGCCACCCAGCCGTTTTTTATGCATAGATATCCATTATATCTTTTAGCATAGATAAAGCATCCTCTCTTTTTCTTTGAAAAGTGTTACGCCCGATAATTGAACCATTACCACCGCCTTGCTTAATTTCTTTCGCTTCATTGCATATGTCATTCACTGATTTTGACTCGCCACCAGAAAAAACTACTATTCTTTTCCCTGCAAAACAAGATCTTTTAACATATTCAATTCTTTTAGATAATGACTCAATATTTTCTGTTTCTATTTTCTCCCTTTCCAAATAGTTAATTGGAAGTTTTACTTTGATTATATTAGCGCCAAGTAAAGCTGCTATGTGCGCAGCATAGGCAATAACATCAACTGCTGTTTCGCCTTCTTTGGAAATTCCTTCACCGCGTGGATAAGACCATAGCACTACGGCAAGGCCGCAAGACTTAGCCTCAGCTATAATTTCGCGAGCTTCTTCCATCATATCGAAGCACTTAGCAGAACCAGGATATATAGTAAACCCAACAGCTACGCAACCCAAACGCAGCGCATCTTTTACAGAAGCAGTTATTGCTTGATCAGAAGTTAAGTTTTTCGAGTGCAAGGAGTTAGCACTATTAAGCTTCAAAATAAGTGGTAGCATTCCAGCATAAGTTGAAGCACCAGCTTCGATCATACCAAGCGGAGCAGCGTATGCGCTTACTCCCGAATCAACTGCAAGCTGAAAATGATAATGCGGATCGTAAGCATCAGGATTAACTTCAAAACTTTTTATTGGCCCATGCTCAAATCCTTGATCTACAGGAAGAATTACTAACTTGCCAATTCCACTAAGTTTTCCATGCATAAGAATACGAGCAAGATTTGCTTTTACCCCAGGATTTTCACTTTCGTAATAATCTAGAATTCGGTTTACTTCTTTACTCATTAACACCTTCAAGTTTGCTTAAAGTGTAGCAAAAACCATAGTTGAAGCAAAGATCTTTTTATGCTCTTGTTCCTACACCTATATTTAAAGGTGTAACTTTAGGATCGGTGGTGTGCTGCTGTGGTTTTTCTTGAATTAAATCTTCAAAATACATTTTAACAATAGGAAGAATGAGTGGCATAAGCACTAATTTGTAGTCATACCATGCAAATTTTTCCTTGTAGCTAAATTCT
Source organism: Wolbachia endosymbiont (group B) of Horisme vitalbata (assembly GCF_964028625.1). Taxonomy (NCBI): domain Bacteria; kingdom Pseudomonadati; phylum Pseudomonadota; class Alphaproteobacteria; order Rickettsiales; family Anaplasmataceae; genus Wolbachia; species Wolbachia endosymbiont (group B) of Horisme vitalbata. Next base: position 234,048 of record NZ_OZ034797.1, on the reverse strand, counting down.
GTGTCTTCTTCATATAAACGCTGAATGCAGTGTTCGCTATATAATTCAGAAGCTTTCGTAAAAGTTCTAAGTAAAGCAATAAGTAATAAATCCAATGCCAAATTAACTATCAGCATTGTTCCATATTGAACAGGACAGCCATTTTGTGCAATTTCCGATGCTAAACTGCACACAGCAAACGCTGCTGCCATACATATCACATAATTATCAGCAGCAATAAGTAGATTGTATCTTCTATTTAACCTATCTAGATTTTCCTCTTGTGAGCCTCTTTGTTTACTTGCTGCATAGATAATACTACAAAAGGATATAATAAATAACCATGGCCAAACTCCGATGCTGAATGCATAAAATTTATAAGCAATATTTTGCATTTTGCCACTGTTAGCAAGCTGCGATAAGCAATATTTGACTTTATGCGACGGATTAAGTATCACACCTGCTAATATAAAAAATAAACATGCTCTATTTACAGCTTTCTCTCTACGCAATAGAATCTCATTGATTCTCCTTTGTTTTTCCTGCACTTCTCGCTGTAATGTTATAGATATGCCAGCTGCTTTTAAAGAATTAAGATATTGCTCTAGCTTATCTTTATCTGCACTAAGTTTTTTAAACTTTTCTTCAGCTACTTTTTTTTCTTTCTCTCCTATTACTTTATCAGGGTGACATTTTAATGAAGCTTTTCTAAAGCGCCGCTCAACTAACTTAAGTACATCATCAAACTCCTGGCTTATTACTTCTTCCGCTTTTATTCCCAGTCTTGAAAATAAATTCCGTAAATCTTGATTACTGTAATATTGATTTCTAGTTAAACTTGCCACTTTAGCCTCATTAAAAAATGAGGCTTATACTACAAATTTAATACTCAAGCAAGAATTTAAACTATATTAAAAGCAATTTCTTGTTTATCCATATAAATCCTTAATTTCTTTCCTTTGATTAATTGACGATTCAGCATTTCTTCAGCCAAATGACTTTTTATCTCTTTTTCAATCAACCTCTCTATCGGACGTGCTCCCATTTCTTTGCTGTAGCCAGTTTGTGCAAGATAAAACTTTACTTCCTCTTCGACTGAGCAACTTATGCCCTTTTGCATAAGTTGCTTTTTCAATTCTTGAACAAATTTATCCACAATATACAAAATGACATCTAAATTGAGGTCAGAAAAAGAAATGACTGCATCCAAGCGATTACGAAATTCAGGGCTAAAAATCCGTTCTACTGCTTTTTCGCTATCACCAATATTAAAGTCCTTATACCCAAAGCCAATAGAACTTTTGCTACGCTCAAATGCACCTGCATTGGTTGTCATAATTAAAATTGTATTGGAAAAATTAACTTTACGCCCGTAAGTATCTGTAACATAACCATAATCCATGACTTGTAGTAATATATTGTAAATATCACTATGAGCTTTCTCAATTTCATCAAGAAGTACCACACTATATTGATTGTTAGATACAGATTCTGTAAGCAATCCACCTTGGTCGTAACCCACATATCCAGGAGGGGAACCAATCATTCTAGATATTGTGTGAGGTTCCATATACTCGGACATATCAAATCGTATAAGGTTCATACCCATATTCTGTGCTAATTTCTTTGCAAGCTCAGTCTTACCTACGCCAGTTGGTCCTGCAAAAAGATAATTTGCCAAGGGTTTACTGTAACTTCTTAGACCAGATTTAGCAATTTTAATAGAATTAACAAGAGACTCTATCGCTTGCTCTTGACCAAAAATGGCTTTCTTGAGATTTTCTTTCAAAGATTTTACTCTTTGCACATCATCAAGCTCGCAAGGTACGTTTGTAATCCTAGTGATAGTATTCTTAATATCTCTACTGTTTATAATTTTTCGCCTGTTTTTTTGTAACTTACAATACGCCCCTGCTTCATCTATAACATCAACTGCTTTATCAGGTAATATTCGCCCAGTAATATACTTGTGTGAAAGTTCAGCTGCAGATTTAATGGCATGTTTCGTGTAATATACCCCATGATACCTTTCATAGTAATGCTTTATACCATCTAGTATCTTTACTGTATCATTAATAGAAGACTCTTTTACATTAATTTTTTGAAACCTCCTTGCTAATGCTTTATCCTTTTCAAAGCTATTGCTATATTCTCTATATGTAGTTGCACCTATACAACGCAACGCACCTCTTGCAAGTGCAGGTTTGAGCAGATTGCCAGCATCAAGAAAGCTGCCACTTGTTGAACCTGCTCCAATAATAGTGTGTATTTCATCAATGAAAAGAATAGCGCCAGGTTTTGCCTCAATTACTTTTATTATAGATTTTATTCTCTCTTCGAAGTCACCTCTATAGCGTGTTCCTGCAAGAAGTGATCCTAAATCCAAAGCATAAATTATGCTGGATCTCAGTGCACTCGGAACACTACCTTCAATAATTTTCAATACCAAGCCTTCAACTATTGTTGTTTTACCAACACCTGGTTCTCCGACATATAAAGGGTTATTTTTTCTGCGTCTTAGCAAGATTTCTATAGTGCGATTTAATTCATAATCACGACCAATGACATAATCTATTTTTTTGCTTCTTGCATAATCATTTAAATTTCTACAATAATTTTGTAGAACTTCTTCATCTTTTAATAATTCACCTTTATTTGCTACAGTAGAGATATCGTTATTCTTATCAAGTTTTATCTTGCGATTAGTTACATATTCTTCTATATCACCTGAATATTTCATATTGGATATGTTATAAATCAAATTAGAATCCTTTGCATTCTGTTTGCGTAATAGCTCTTCAATATATAAATCTTGCTCAGACAGAATCTCTAATAGAATACTTGCTCCATTTATTTCTTTTCTTCCCAGACGATGAGCTCGTATCATGGCTTTATGTATTATGCGTTGAAATAGCACATCAGGCTCAACTTTATTGACAGTTAATTCGGAGTTGTCTTGTAAAAAACCTTTTGTATTATTACCACGATCATTCCTTAATATAATATTATCTATATTTATGATTTCACCAGCTCTGATGTTACATCTTGATAAAACATAATTTACATCCACATCTTTGGTTAATGCTAGCAACAAATGTTCCACTTTTGCATATTTAAGCTTACAATCAGAAGCAATCTGTAACGCTCTATTTAAACTTGCCTCTAAATTTTTAGAAATCATCTATTCTCTTTAAAAGTGTAAATTTATATATAATTAGTAGCACACAATTATTAAAAAAACTGAAATCTAGCAGCTCGTTGTAGCCAAATTGAATTAAGCTACAGATTATAGTCCACACAGCCTAACATTATACCGTTGTGATAATCTCAAAACGTTATAAGCAGCAGAATTAAGATTATCAAATTGTAGGTAAATCTAATTTGGGCTAGCTATATATTCTTTCTACCATCCTCCAATCACTTCACTTTGCAGCAAGTTTACTGGAGCTTTTAAAGAATAGAAGAATAGTTAAGTACATTAATACGCTTTTTCTAGTACTCTGCTTTTCTTCTTAAATACATTGATCTTTTTTCTACCGTATTTAGCCTTTAACGTACTTGGCCTTTTAAAGATCTTTTTGCTGTTACGTTTTTGAGATTGCATACTACAATCAAAATTTGGCTCTCCTTCTTTATCTGCTAGTGCAGGCAGTCTTCTCTTATCTTGAGGTGTAACAAAAGATAATGCAAATCCTTCAGCTCCCGCACGTGCAGTTCTACCTATACGATGAACATAATCAGCTTGCGATTGTGGTACATCATAATTGATAACATGTTGAATGTGCGGAATATCAAGGCCGCGAGAAGCAACATCTGTTGCAACCATGATTTGATTGCGGCCACGACGAAAAGAATCAATGACTCTTTCACGCTTGTGCTGCCTTAAATCACCATGAATTGCCAAAGCGCTATAGTCATCTTTGTGCAATTTGTCAGCTAGCTGATCCGCTCCTCGCTTTGTTTTAACAAAAATAATGATCGATCCTTTGCGCTGACATAATTGTGTAACAAGCTTGCCATATTTTTCTGATTCTGATGCATAAACAACTTCTTGTTTAATTTTTACAGAAGTTGTAGCCTGGCAATCAACAGAAACACGCTCTGGTTGATTAAGATATTTTTCAGTAAGTTTTACTATTTCTCCAGGAAGAGTTGCAGAAAACATAAGATTTTGCCTTATTTTAGGCAAATGCTTCATAATTTCTTCAATCTGAATTCCAAAGCCCATATCAAACATACGATCCGTCTCATCAAGCACAAGAATACCAACATTCCGAGTAACTAAAGTTTTACGCTCAATATGGTCTATAATACGACCAGGAGTACCTATTATAATTTGTGGTTTTTTCTGAAGCTGATTTAGCTGCCTAAAAATAGGCTCGCCTCCGATCAACAAAGCAACTCTTAGTAAAGAACTTTGAGATAAGAGTTTTCTTATCTCACTTGTTACCTGATGAGCAAGCTCTCTGGTTGGCACGATGACTAAAGCTGAACCAATGCTTGGCTCATTCATCAATTTAGCAACCAGTGGAATAGCAAACGCTAAGGTTTTTCCAGTTCCCGTTTGAGCAGACCCAAGAATATCTTTGCCCTGAAGAGCTAGAGGAATCGCTTGCACCTGAATCGGGGTTGGAACACAAAGATTATTTTTACTTAGAGCTTGCCTAAGCAAAGTTGGAAGCCCCATTTCATGAAAATTACTCACAATACATTACCCTATTAAAAAGCTTCACGATAGACTAATCTTCCAATCTTAAATTTATTGCAGACTTTTTATTTTCTCCGTTCCTACCACGCTCTTCTTTAAGCTCATAACTTACTCTTTCCCCTTTCATTCCTCCCTTTTTATCCTCTCCTCGAAGTGCATCAGGTCTTATTCCTGAACGTTCTAATGTACTAACATGTAAAAAAACGTCCTCACCTTTACCTTCTGGCTTGATGAAACCATAGCCTTTTTCAACATTAAACCATTTTATATTACCAAATTCCATATGGATAACTCCTAAACTACTAACTAATATTATTAATGTGATGAAAAACTTTGAAATTACGATTTAGAATGCTTTAAGCTTAGTTACTGCAACTAAACTTCTATACTCCATAGTCTATTCTTAACATTACATAGTAATAGTACACAATTATTGTACTTAATGCAACTAAAATTTTTAATCACTAAGTGAACCTGCTACTGTCATTTCGCTAACTTTAATCGTTGGTGAATTAAACTGCCCACAGAAAGTTAGGTCATTTGCAACAACTAAATTGCTAAACATATTTTTCAAATTGTCGGCAACAGTAATCTCGTGTATTGGATACGTTATTTTACCATTTTCTATAAAAAATCCGCATGCACCTTGACTATAATCGCCATTGATTAAATTAACACCAAAACCAAATAAATCAGTTACATATATTCCTTCTTTTACTTCGTCAATTAATTCCTTAAACAATCTATTACCATTTTTGAAATAGAAATTACTAGCTGAAGGAATAATTGCAGCATTACTTGCACGAGTTGCATTTGCGGTCGTTTCCAAGTTTAATTTCCTAGCCGAATATAGATCTAAAATCCAGTTTTGCAGTACTCCATTTTTTACAAATTCATTTCTTCTGCTCATTATTCCTTCCCCGTCAAACGGTCTTGATGTTATACCCCTTGGTAACAATGGGTCATCAATAATGCTAATCTCAGTATTAAAAATTTGATTATTTAAACTATTTCTCAAAAAAGAGCTATTATTTACAATATTGCTACCATTTATGGCAGAAGCAAAGCTCTTTACTAGCTCTTTTGCTGCTCTTTTTTCAAAAACAACCGGAAATTTGCCTGTCCTGATTGTACATGAACCCAATTGATCTATTGCTCTTTTTGCTGCTCCTTTCCCTATTGACTCCGGTGTTTTTAAATCACTGAAGTTGCATGCTACATCGTAATCGTAGCCTATTTTCATTTCACTCTTTTCTCCAGCAACAACAGAAACCTGATTAACAAAAGTTGACTTACTAAATGAACCAACAAAACCAGAAACGGTTGATAATACTGTATTTACTGAAGTATGTGAAGATGAAGCTCCTTCGGAATTAATAATATTTTTATGTGCAAGAGCTGAATTTTCTGTAGCTTCAGTAATTTCTTTTAATTTATCAATTGTTACAACATTATTATCTGAGATATTTAAATCTGCAGAAGAGATATAATTACTGCCATCTACAGCAAAACTAATATAAGGATCTTCCTGGGCATTCTTTGCCATTTCCACCACTTGGCTCACTGCACTACTAAGATTATTCAAATCGTTTGTGGAAATATACGCAGCTTTGTTCTTACCTGCTATAGCTCTAATTCCGACAGTACAGTTTCTAGATTGTGATATTTGTTCAATTTTTGATAGACGCTGAGAAACCGAGGTCTTATTAGTTTCATATATTGTAACTTCTGCGTCTTGATTCTGCTTTTTTATTAGTTTAGTGATATCTGCTGCAATATTTAATATATTCATTTTTCATTCCTTGAGTTTCTATAAAGATTCTGCACCACCTATAACTTCAATCAAATCAGTTGTAATTGCTGCTTGACGAGAACGATTATAAAGTAATGCTAGTTTATTTAGCATTTCTTTTGTATTTCTGTTTGCTGATTCCATAGCAACCATCCTAGCACTATTTTCACTTGCTGCACTTTCAAGTAAAGCAGAATAAAGAGCAGCTGTAACATAATCTTGAGTCAAAGATTTTAAAATAAACTCAATATTTTGTGGTTCATACTCATAGCTGTAATCTGTTAGAGGACTAACTACAGAATTATCAATTAATAATGAGTCTTTACTCCATGGTTTTATTGTTTCTAATATTGGCTTTTGCATGAAGGTATTATAGAATTTACTGTAAAAAACCTTAACTTTATTGTATTTACTTAGATCTATATCACTAACCAAGGCTTCCACACGCTTTAGTGTGATTCCCTTACTATTTTCAACCTTCAAGATATTTTTAGAATTAAATCTATTTTTGCCTGTCTCAAAAGCTTTCTTACCAAAAAAAATAATTTCTACTTTCTTATCATTTGCAATTAATTTGTTTATATGCTCCTGACTGAATTTAACAACAGAGGAGTTAAAGCTGCCACATAAACCACGATCAGATGCAATAATAAATACTAGGAAAGAATCTTCATTATTGATATTTAGAATTCTTGCTAGTAACTCTTGATCCGCTGATAGCGCTAGTGAAGAAATAATGCTATGCAGCTTAGATATATGCAATTTTGAATTTGATAATTTCTTTTGGCTTTGTAATAATTTTGCTGCAGAAACCATTTGCATTATTTTCGTGGTTTTCTGCACAGACTTAATATTTTTAATTCTTAAGGATAATTCCTTTAAGCTCTTCATTTTGTATATAATTCTAATTTATTAAAATATATAACTGGTAATGTCTAAAAACAAGTTTTTTTGACATTGGAGTCAAACCTAACTAAGAAACTCACAGATTTACTGTTTTGAGATAAAGATTATATTAAAGCAATCTCGATGTAAAAGTATCACACCTTATGGAGTCTTATAATATAATGTAAATACAATTAAGACTATTGCAACTTGAGCACTTATAATCCCATTGCTTTAGCTCTTTATTACAATCAGCACATTTCCAACCTGGATCAGGCACAGCTTCTGAGTCCATCCTGTTTAACCAATAAATTGCTTGATCATACTCTTGCAACATAATCTTGAGCTGTACCATAACAAGGTAGATTGATATGTAATTAGCTTTTTTCATAGCAATATCTAAATGCTGACTTGCAAGATCATATTTCCCTAAGCTAATTGAAGACAAAGCAAGCAAGCAATAACTAAAATAATAATCAGGGCGTAAGTTATATAGTCTTTCAGCGCCTTTATTATTTAACTTGATATACATTCTAGCTGATTGAGGAGTAGGATTTACTCTATACTCTTCCTCTAATACTGTGGAAGCTTTTCTGATTTTTTCAAGCTTGATATATAATTCTGCCTTTAAATAATTGATGGGCTGAAAAGTTGCATAATAACTTTGTGCTTTAGCTAAATAATCTATAGCTTTGTAAAAACTTCCTTTACTTTCGTATTGCTTTGCTAAAGCGCAATAAAAAACCGCTAACATCTTTTTACGATCAAAGGGAAGAAAAATATTGAATTTGATAGCTTCCTTTAACTTTGAAATTGCATTTATCCAATCTTCTTGCAATATACAATGCTCTATTTGAAAGGGAATAGACAAAATTTTATCATTAATTGAACTAGAGCAATATTCTATAAATTTTTGAAAGACTAACCTTTCTTGCTTTAGGTGAATAATCAGTTTATTTATCAGAAGTAGAGCTAAGTTGCGATTTTTACTTGCAATACTCGTTAAATTATGGCTGAAAAAGCTGTAATTTCCCGTTTTACCTGAATTAAAGAGCTTTACTAAAGATAATTTATCACTTTCTTCATTTAGATTTTTAATTAGCTTATTGGTGTTCTCTATATTACCTAAGTCTAAGCTAAAGAAAGCTTCAAAGAGAAGCAATTCTTCCCTACTTCTTCTTCTATTTTTTATGTTAGCAAATGTTGATGAAATAGAAGAACAAAAACGTGCAACTGCAATCAATAAAAATAATAAGACTATGCAAGCAAGAATAACGAAATATAGATCAATACTTATAGTGTAATTGCCTAATTCCAATTTTATTACTTCACCACTTACCTTGATCCATATGCCAAATAAAAACGAAAAAGCAAAAATTATAAAATAAATCATGAGATGTATTGTAATAAGTGACGATATATTATTGAAGTATTCTTGAAAGCTACAATAAAATCATTCAATTTATTAAGCCATGGTTTGAATTCTGGGTATGTTAAGTCACTTATTGCGGTGGCTATGCTCTGCCAATCATTATCGCTTATTAATTCTTCAATTTCCGCAAGCTTTAACCTGAGTGGATCACTACGATCATCTATCTTTATCCAATTTGAAATGATTTTTTTAAACAAGTTACTTTTATTGTAGTTAATAACAGTCATGTTCTTCTCAAAAGACAATTTCAACCCGCGTAAAGTATCTACCTCTTTCAAATTTTCCAATTCATTTACTGCATTTTCTATCTCTGGATCGTCAAGCTCTGATATCAAAGGCTTTATTGAATTTATATGATTATCAAACTTGGCTTCTCGCAATAACGAATTCTTCATCTTAATCACAAGTAGCAGCAACTTTGCGAGGTTCTTATGCCTTAAACTACCATCACCTTGCTCACATTGAGTGTGCAGATTTCTCTTTAAGTCAAATATCCTTTTCTCTACCCTAGATTGATTCACTTCAAGCAATACTCTAAGTTCATCCATCTTTTCCGTTAAACCATTTATACTATTTTCACTTTCTTGCTGATTTATTTTGAAAAATATTATGTTATTTATTGCAATATGGCTAACAAATAAGAATATAATTAAGAACCAACCTATGCATTTTTTTCGAGTATCATTCATAACGTAATATCTCCGCTGGGTCTTGTGCAGCTGCCTGCAATGCAGGAGGAATTGTTGCTAAAAATGACAAGAACAATGCAAGTGCAGAAATGTTCACTACATCTTGAGAAACTAATATCACTGGCAAACTTGAAAAAAAGTATATCATAGGATCAAATAGCTTGATGTTGGTAATGTTTTCTAAAAACACTCTAATATTTTCAATGTTGAGAGAAAAAATAACTCCTATAACAGAGCCAAGACAAGTTCCTGTAAAACCAATTAATAGCCCACAAGCACAAAATATGCGCATAATGCTTCCACTTGTTGCACCAAACGTACGCATAATTGCAATTGCGGATTTCTTTTCTTGCACTATCATCATCAAACTTGAAACAATATTGAATGCTGCCACAACTATAATCAAAGTAAGAATTAAAAACATCACATTTCTTTCAGTTTTTAAAGCATTAACATAATGGCTTTGCTGAGATTGCCAACTTTCAGCTTTCATTCCTGTTTCTTCTACTATAGCATTTGCTAGCTTATTAGCCGCAGCAATATCGTCTATGAACACTTCTATATTTCTCACACTATCTTTATAATTAAAAAAAGCCTGAGCTGATTTCATGGGCATATACATCAAGGTATTATCGTACTCAAACATACCCATATCAAATATTGCTACAACTTTATATTCTTTCATTCTTGGCATTTCATCAAGCAATACATCAAATCCTTCAGGAGATACAAGTATAATATTATCACCATAATCAATATTCAAGGCTTCTGCCAATCGTGCCCCTATTATTACTCCTTCATCGAATTTTTCCACATTACCCACAATCACATTATTTGTAACGGTAGTGTTATTAAATAAGTCTTTAGCTGATACACCACGAACTACACTACCTGCAATTCCACCATTTGCTGCAACGATTACTTGATCATTGGTCATAGAAGTAGCTTTTAATACACCTGGGATTTTCTCAATAGATTTTAACACTGCGTGGTAATCTGAATTTATGCTTCTATCAAAGTAAACATTAATATGGCCATTAATGCCAAGTACAGAGTCGAGCAGCTTTGCTCTGAACCCATTCATTACAGACATTACTACTATTAGCGTTGCAACTCCAAGAGCAATACCAATAATAGAAAACAAGGCCATTATAGAGCAAAATCTAGAATTCTTTGCTCGCAAATAGCGAATAGCCATAGTAAATTCAAAGGCAATAGACATTATACTAAGATTTAAATATCATACTTTTTATGCTTCATATAACTGTAATTTTTCCTTTACCTCAAATTAGGTTGTCTAAATTTAGCAAGCTTATAGAATATATTCAATATTCTATATTAAGACCTTCCATATATATCGTCCGATCTTACTATATCATTATCAGATAAAAACTTTCCTACCTGAAACTCAACTATCTCAAGAGGAAATCTTGTACTTTTATTCTCAATTTTATGAAACACCTTCCTTGGAATCTCTACTACATGATTTTTTGTTATAGCATATGTTTTGTCATCTAAACTCACGCATCCAACCCCTGATAGTATTATATGGTACTCATCTCTATAGTGGTGAAATTGCTTAGAAGTGCAGCTCAGTGGATTTATAAAAAGGTATTTTATAAGAAAATCCTTACCCATTAAAATCACACTATAAAATCCCCATGGCTTAATCTCTTTCCTTGTTGGCTTTGCTTCTTTAACTTTATTAATGAACAACATTAGGCTCTTATTTTGCCGTTTATAAACTCTACCTAATAAAATCTTTTCATCATTTTCTGTCATCAAAACTGGCTCTCTTCCTTTTGTTACATGCTGAAATGAAACTAAATTCTCACTAAATCTCTTACTCAGTTCTAAAACTGAACTCCAAGTACCAATATCCATCCAATCAAAATTAGCTTCTACCATTGCAATATTTTCTGCTTTTTCTATCACTAGGTGATCAATAGATGTATCACCCATTCCTGCACAATTTTGCTGTTCTAAATACAGAAATCTCTCTCGTGGTACAAAATGCTTCATACTTTCACAACATAAATTATAGAGAGTCGGAGCAATTTTTTTTATCTCATCTATATAGCGTTTTGCTCTAAACACAAATATTCCAGAGTTCCAATAATGATTATTGTCCAGCTCATATTCAGGCTTTTCTATAAAGCTCTTTACTATGTGATATTTCCCTTTCTGACCATATACTGCATTTATATAGCCGTATTCCGAATTGAATTCATGAGGCTTTATCCCAAAAGTGACTATAGAGTCAGTTTCAGAGGCTAGCTTAGACGCTTTCTCAATAGAAACATAAAAACTATTCAAATCACCTATAAAATGGTCTGAAGGCAGAACTAAGATTGTCTCGTTCCTATCGCAGAGAAGCACAGCAATTAGTATTGCTGCCGCTGTCCCAATTTTAACTGGTTCAAAAACTACTTTATATTCCTGCAATGCATGTAATTCCTGCATCAATAATGACTCATATTGTATATTTGTGGTAATGATGGGTGGCATATAATCGCCTTTTAGCCTCAACAAAGTGTTGTGAAACATAGTATTCTGACTAAATATTTTCTGAAATTGCTTTGGCTTAGATAGAGGCCAAAGTCTGCTGCCACTACCACCACACAGTATTACAGGGCGCATTTAATTAAGATATTAATTATTTGATTAATATCTTATACTAACGGCAAAATGCATGCAAGTTTTTATTGTGAGATGATTAAAGTAAAAAGTAATTTAAAGTGATGGTTGACTACGAGCGTGATGGAGTCCCTACATTTCGTGATGAGTCTTGTCTTCTTTCTATCTCTCTATCAATATGAGGAGTGTTGCTTTTTTGATTAACGGCTGCAGCTACTTTTTCATCAGTTTTGTTTTGCAACTTTTCCTTTAAGCTTTCTCCAACACCTAGTTCTCTAGATTTATCTATACTTTCACTATTTTTGCTCAACCCCTTCTCTAAGTTTTTTTCAATATCTGATTTTCTAGCGTTAAGCTCTTTCCATGTACCCGCTATGCTAAGTGGCTTATGATCCTTCTGCTTCGGCTTTGGCCTTTCCCCATTTGTAACAACATTAAAGTCGCTTTTTACTTCTTTCCAACATTCTTTCAATTGGTGTTTCCACATAGTAAGATAAGCATCACCATACTTTTTCTCATTTGCTACAAACAATAAAATTGGAGCCTTAAGTATGGTAGCTCCCATATTCACTAAATTTTTTACTGCCATTGCAGGAGTGAACAAAAGATAGCCAAAAGACTTTGCAATTGGGTTTTGTTCGCTTATTAAATACTCCCCTAACTTTATAGGAAGAGAGGTCAACAATTTAGTACAAACTTTAGCCAAGCTTGTAGCAAAAACGATAGAAACAGATATAAGACTTTTATCTAGCTCTAGATTACCATCCTGATCTCTAATTTCTGAAAAATGGGTGCTTAGCTTCTTGTAATCACTAGCGTATAGTAATTTTCCATTTCTTCCTTTTTCATCTCTATCTTTCTCATCAACTTCTCCCGTGTCATCATTGATGAAGCAACCTTTTTTAGCAAGAAAAGAAGAATTAGTTAATCTAAGTAACTTAGTATCAACCTCAAAGACCGGCAAGTGTTTTTCAAGATCTATTTTTGAAAACTTAAATGGCTTATAAAATTTACTATAATCATTAACCTCACGCCTACCTTTACTAACTAAAAAGTCAATAGTAAAGTAAGATTTTTTATCAATTTCCTTAACCAAGGCTAGATCAAATTTGTATTCATTATATATAAGCTGGTACTCTGGATTTCCGTCTTTATCTTTTACAAGCTTGTCATTTTTTTTTACAACTCTCCCAGAATCTACAATCTGATCATAATTTTTTGGATATTGACACTTTCGTCCATCCTCATATATCATTACCTTTCTAAGGTCTTTGACATAAACTTGAGACTCAGATGAACTAAATAGATCCTTCACCTTTAGCGTAAGGTCTATTCCCCACTTTTTCAATGTCTCTAACATATTGCTAAACCAAAATCGCTATAGTTCAATAATAAAACTAGTACACTAATAATATATTAACATAGAACTGGCAACTTTACAAGAAAATATGCCTATAAAAGAAAAAAGTCGTAAAAGCAAGGACTATATAAGTAATGCTTGATAAGTATTTCATGCATGTAATTGTAAAAATCCTTAGAGGTACTCTGTCTATATAATCTTCACACACTACCTGCATTCCAAGAACTGCATGCCAAAAAATGCAAAACACCAGTATAACAAAAAACAAAAGCTCTAGTGGATGATTAATAGCCTGAAATAATTTTTCATTAAAAGATAAAGGGCTATCAACATAAAATGTGCAAGAAAATGAGTAAATAAACCAAGGAAATAAAAATAACAAAATCACCGCAGAAACACGCTGGATCCACCAATGATGTACTGAATTTACAGATTGACTCATATAAATATAAATAAAAAAGCCATAGTAGAAAGAAATAGCATTATTGTTAGTAATATAGCACTTTTTAAAACACTAGCAATTTCTAAATTAAGCCCAGCATCCCACAATAAATGACGAATACCATTAAGAAAATGATACATAAAGCTTACAAAGCATAAGATATAAGCTAATTTAGCAACAGGAGTGAACAATAATGCATTTAAGCACCTTACTATAATTAACTTAGGGGAGTAAACATATAATATAAAATACCAAGAAAGTATGATTAATAAAAGAAATAGCAAGATACCAGTCAATCTATGCATAATAGAAAAAAAACTAGTAACTTGTACTTTATATATTTGTAAATGTGGGGAAAGAGGCCTGTTACTCATAAAATTTCGTTATCGAGAAATTAAAAAATAAAGTAGAAGTAAAGACAGCAGTATAGTACATAATGACACTATTATTTGAAATGGTGAATTACGTACAAAGCCTAAGGAGGTAATCCAGCTGCAGATTCCCCTACTGCTACCTTGTTACGACTTCACCCCAGTCACTGATCCCACTTTAAATAACTCCTTCCTTGCGGTTAGGCCATTAGCTTCGAGTGAAACCAATTCCCATGGCGTGACGGGCAGTGTGTACAAGACCCGAGAACGTATTCACCGTGGCATGCTGATCCACGATTACTAGCGATTCCAACTTCATGTACTCGAGTTGCAGAGTACAATCCGAACTGAGATGTCTTTTAGGGATTAGCTTAGGCTTGCGCACCTTGCAGCCCATTGTAGACACCATTGTAGCACGTGTGTAGCCCACTCCATAAAGGCCATGATGACTTGACATCATCCCCACCTTCCTCCAGCTTATCACTGGCAGTTTCCTTAAAGTACTCAGCATTACCTGATAGCAACTAAGGATGAGGGTTGCGCTCGTTGCGGGACTTAACCCAACATCTCACGACACGAGCTGACGACAGCCATGCAACACTTGTGTAAAATCCGGCCGAACCGACCCTATCCCTTCGAATAGGTATGATTTCCATGTCAAGAAGTGGTAAGGTTTTTCGCGTTGCATCGAATTAAACCACATGCTCCACCGCTTGTGCGGGTCCCCGTCAATTCCTTTGAGTTTTAATCTTGCGACCGTAGTCCCCAGGCGGAATGTTTAACGCGTTAGCTGTAATACAGAAAGTAAACTTCCCATATTTAACATTCATCGTTTACAGCGTGGACTACCAGGGTATCTAATCCTGTTTGCTCCCCACGCCTTCGCGCTTCAGCGTCAGATTTGAACCAGATAGACGCCTTCGCCACTGGTGTTCCTCCTAATATTTACGAATTTTACCTCTACATCAGGAATTCCTCTATCCTCTTTCAATCTCTAGATTAATAGTTTTAAAAGCAATTCCAAGGTTAAGCCTCGGGATTTCACTTTTAACTTATTAACCAGCCTACGCGCCCTTTACGCCCAATAATTCCGAATAACGCTAGCCCTCTCCGTATTACCGCGGCTGCTGGCACGGAGTTAGCCAGGACTTCTTCTGTGAGTACCGTCATTATCTTCCTCACTAAAAGAGCTTTACAACCCAAAGGCCTTCTTCACTCATGCGGCATGGCTGGATCAGGCTTTCGCCCATTGTCCAATATTCCCCACTGCTGCCTCCCGTAGGAGTCTGGACCGTATCTCAGTTCCAGTGTGGCTGATCATCCTCTCAGATCAGCTATAGATCATTGCCTTGGTAGGCTATTACTCCACCAACTAGCTAATCTAATATAGGCTCATCTAATAGCAATAAATTTTCCCCCGTAGGGCGTATACGGTATTAGTTGCCGTTTCCAACAATTATTCCGTACTACTAGGTAGATTCCTATACATTACTCACCCGTCTGCCACTAAGTTATACCATAGCAAGCTACAATATAACTCCGTTCGACTTGCATGTGTTAGGCCTGCCGCCAGCGTTCATTCTGAGCCAGGATCAAACTCTCAAATTTAGACTTCAACCTATAAAAGGTTGAGGGTACATCGGATAAATCCGACAAAAAATAATTTAGCTTAATACTGCTGTCTTTATTTCTACTTTAGAAATATTTTAATCTCCAACTATTCAAACAACTCTAAGAATATTATTATGCGATATAATCACTATGTCAATATGTTTTTGCAAATCAAAAGCATTAATGTATAAATATATAACTATTTGGAATATTACCATGAAAAAATACATCTTTCTGCTTGCACTCGCGCCAATGTTAGTTGGCATCACATTATACTTATTGCGCAACATTGATAACACAAAACAATCTATAACTGCAGGTGACAAGTTTTACGAAGTATTATTCTTAAAAAAAGATAATAAGTCACTGCTAGAAGAAATAGATTCAAATTGGGAGTATTTAGCAAATTTTGAACGCGCATTCAATCATATCTCAGATTCAATGCCAACAGACACAGCATCTATTATTTATAATGATTTGGCAGACGATAAAGATGCTCCTGATGTTTTGCGTGAGTTAGCACAATACTTAGAAGTAATAAGCTTACTTCACTCCAGCGGTGAAAAAACAAATAGAGATAAAATTAGTAATTTAGAATCAAATGCAGTGTACCCTTATTCAAGCCAAGAAGCTATCGCTATAGTAAAGATACACAGTAACGACATTAAAGGTGCAATTGAAATATTGCATTCATTATTAAATGATAGAGAATGTCCGACTCTAATCAAGGCCAATGCACAAGAATTACTTCGGATATACGAAAACTAAAAAACTTGCTTGCATAACAATTTGGCAGCGCATCTGATGAAATAAAGAACTTTACTTGACAAACCTCCCTATTTTATTATGGCACTAAAAGTATTTATGACTCAAAATTTGTTTTTGACTGTAGGATCAATCACAAAATCCAGTAAAAACTTAGGTGTTTATTGGTAGATTACGTAAAATTATAGCGGTTTTTTAAATTTTTTCTATACTCAGCCAAGTCGCGCTTGTTAGAACATTATTACAGCACCACTTACAGTAATATAGAGTCAAAATTTCACTACTCAGAGGTTCCTTTTACCTTTTTATTTAGTAAGACTTCTCTATATTTATAGTTAATATATCAAAGAATAAACTTCACTCGCAGAATGTCATTCTAGCACTAAAATGACAAAAAGAGGATAAAATCGCAATAGCTATGTATCAAGCACCGTTGTATTTTCTCTATATTTTAGATTACTTTGTTTACCCCCCTCCCTTTACCATTCAGCTACGCAGATAGTTACTACAAACCGTAAAGATGTTTAAAAGAAATCTAATTTTTTATCAACTCATACATTTCATTACCAACTTCACAATAAGGTTCTGCAGTTGGATAAAAATAATCAAAAAAGAAATAATCCTTTAGTATTTCTGTGCTGCATCCAGAATTATAGTAAGTATCAAGCCTTCCTTTAAATATCAACAAGAGTATCTTTATACTTTTTCCAAATCACCCTCCCCCAAACTGGTCTACGATGTTTGATAGGTATGCATCTCGATCATTTAACCCTTTGCTCTTATATTTACCAAGCATACTTTTCATTTTAGAATTAAGATCGAATGCTTTTATTTCAAGATCTGCACCTTTCTTCATATAATCTAAATCATTAGCTAATTTTGTATTGAAACTCTGTGTAAGCTTTGCAGCCAGCTCTCTTGCTTTTCGTCTTTATTAAAGCTAGTATCAAACCAACCTCAGTCACATTTGCAACAATCACATGCTTTACACCATATTCATTTAGAACCAAATGCATTACATATTTCACTAACCGCTTTATTTCAATACTTTTTCTGCTTTAACATTGTTATAAGCAGTGGCACCCATAATATTATTTCCTCGATTATAATGAAAAATAAAATCTCCTTTACCTACGTCTGGATGATGTTTAATTACTGCGTTTAGCTGATTAACTAAACGAAATTTATTGAGGAAATAAGAAAAAATAGGGTTAAGAATTTCAGATGCTGTTGCATATAAAATCGCATAGTTATGACCTTACTGTTCATAGTATCGATCAAAAAATGAGCATCTCCATGATGACTTAAATTCTTCTAAACCTAAATACCTTGCTACATATTCAACAACAGTAAGGCCATTGCTAAAAATCCTCCTTAATAAAAAGGGGCATTAAGTTTCACGTTTCTTACAAAGGATAAGTTATTAAAATTTCAATAATTACACCATTATCAGATAAACTATCACCCAGAACACAAAAATTTTTACACTTTGAATTAGAGTTATTCTTTTCATTTGCCATAACATTCAATATCTAATCATATTGCTCTATGAAGCCTATAAAAAAAGAAAAATAGGGTAAAATTATAGAACTTTGGCTGAATTTTACCTATTTTTTGAGCAGCCCTTCTGCCTTAAAAGAAACCTCTAAGTTTTTTAGCACGGCTTGGATGTTTCAACTTACGTAGTGCTTTTGCCTCTATTTGCCTAATTCTTTCACGTGTAACATTAAAAATTTTTCCTACTTCTTCTAAGGTATGCTCCTTTCCATCTTTACCAAGGCCAAAGCGCATCCTTAGAATTCTTTCTTCTTTTGGTGTTAAAGTTGCAAGAACATTGGTCGTAATGCCACGCAAGTCGGCAAGTATTGCAGCATCCTCTGGTTTAGAAACTCGCTTATCTTCTATACAATCACCGAAGGTACTACTATCATCCTTTCCTGTTGGAGCTTCAAGACTTACTGGATCTCTTGCTATTTTCATAACTTTACGTATTCTTTCTATCGGCATTGCCAATTCTATACTTAATTCCTCTAATGTTGGCTCTCTACCCATTCCATGAGTCATCTTTCTTAATGCTTTATTGATTTTACTGATAATTTCCACCATATGAACTGGTATTCTAACTACTTTAGACTGTTCAGGTATTGCCCTAGTTATTGATTGTTTTACCCACCAAGTACCATAAGTCGAAAATTTATATCCACGTTTGTAATCAAACTTATCTACAGCCTTCATAAGACCAATATTGCCTTCTTGTATCAAGTCAAGTAGATCAAGTCCTCTTTTTGAATACTTTTTAGCAATTGAAACCACTAGCCTTAAATTAGCCTTTATCATCTCTTGCTTTGCTTCAGAGACTTCTCGTTCGTGTTTTTGTATTCTCTTGATTAGCTCCTTAAACTCTTGTACTTTATCTCCTTGTACATAACTCTTAATATTTCTTAAGGCACTAGCTATATATTCATAGTTATCGTTTATAAACCTTAAGAATTTATTTTTTAATTCACCTGTAAAAAGGGAATGATTTTCATTCTTCTTTAAAAGACTGATTTCGCTCAATTCGTGCTCTAAAAGCACAGCACAATAAATATTATAGAAACTTTCTCTATCAATATCGTACTTTCTAGCCTCAGTAATAAGATTAGCTTCTTCAAACGTGATTAGTCTATTTATTTCGTAAAGTTTTTGTGTAATTCTGGCAATAGCAGCATCACTAAACTGAATTTGTAATGCTACAGACCATATTTGATTATATAAATTTTCTAGCTCATTAGAGAAATCTTTAGAATTTTTTTTCAATACCAATGCTTCATTTGTTAAAGTAATGATCTCATCCAATGCTGTGATAACCTTTGGCAATAAATCACTTTCCATTTCAAGAACAGAAATGTTTAAATTCGCTGAACTTATATCTTCACTCTCATTTCCCTTTTCATCGTTGCCTTTTTCCTCATCATCAACATAATCTTTAACATCTTCAGCTTCACTTTCTTCTTTGGCTACCATATTGAAATCAGAGTTATAAATTGCATCTAGATTTATCATTTCTCTCAGCAAAAAAGTTCCCCCACTTAAATCATCACGCCATGTTTTGATCATGTTGAATGCCACTGATGTTTCAATTATTGCACGTAACATGTTATGCTTTTCAGATTCAATTTTTTTTGCTATCTTAATTTCATCTGCTCGTGACAAAAGCTTTACAGAGCTCATATCTTGTAAATAAATCCTTACTGGATCATCATTTTGCACTAAAGTTGTAGTAGTATTCAACGATGTCTCATCATCATCAAGCTTATTACCATCATCATTAGAAGGAGCTTCTTCCTCATCTTCACTACTTTCGAGTATGTTAATTCCAGAGTCTTGCAATAAAGCTATAGTATCATCTATAAAATCAGGTGGAAAACTTTCATCTGACAACTTATCATTTATATCATCAAAAGTGATAAAACCGCCCTTTCTTATACTTTTGGTTACAAGATCTTTGATGATCTTTTTCCTATCTTCCGTACCATTAATAGTTGACATCATTACCTTTACAGTTTATAATTTTATTTCTTATTTATCAAATAAACTTACAATTAGCAAGCTTATAGTTTTATTCTTAATTTATAGTTACTTGCTACTTCATATAGTTTAAGATACTGTCAATTTATTCACACTCTTCTTAATCAACTAATCTCTCCATTCTTACTACTATGGACAATCCAACTGAAAATGTTGCAATTCCAACCACTATAGCAGTAAGCATTAAGACGTGAGGTATAGGATTGGTATATAAGTGAAAATTTGAAGTCAATATAGGAGGTAAAGAACTTTTTACATACCCTAAAGATATGTAAAACAATAAAACAGATGCTTGTAAGACACTTAATCCCATCATTTTTTTGATTAAGTTTTTATCATTTACAATGATATAGAAACCTAGCACCATTAATATAGTAATGCCTACATAATTATATAGAGTCATTGTTTTTTCTTGCGAGCAAAATTTATATATATGATTAACATGGAAGAAGAGACGGTAAGCAATACACCCAGCTCCACTAAGAAAATACCCAATTTTTGACCTGTTCTACTATCAGCTGACAATATACTATAGGATAAAAAATTTTGGCCAAATAAAACTGTTATAATACCAGCTCCTCCATAGGTTAAAATACCTAGTACGTTAGTAAATTTGATAATAGAGTAAGGTATTGCTTTTAAAGTTGTAGGTATATCAAATAACATAGAATATAATATTATCCCAGAAGCAATAATTATTCCCGCCTGAAAACCTCCACCTGGAGTATAGTCACCATGAAACTGTATGTATAAACCAAACAAAATGATAAAAGGTATCATCAAAAATGTTACTGCACTTAATACCGGATCTTTAATCACTTTCTTTCTCTTCTAATATTAACATTATACAAAGTGCAGCAGTAAAAACTACTATAGTTTCTCCAAATGTGTCATAGCCACGAAAGCTTGCTAAAACAGCTGTCACTATATTAGGAATACCAATAGCTTTTTCAGTATTTTCTACATAATAAGGAGCAACGTGCAAGTGAACTGGAGCATTATGACTGCCAAAATCTGGTAATTGAATCATAAAGTATGATAAACATGCAGTCAAAAATAACATAAAAAAAAGTGTTGTGGGGCTATGAGATAAATTTGCTTTGTAATTCTTTACCAAAGAGAGTGCTGCAAACGTAAAGACTGTGCTCAATCCTGCACCAACAGAAGCTTCAGTAATTGCAACATCTGGCGCATTCATAATCAAGTACATAAGTGCAATAAGTGAACTAAATACACACATTAGAACAGCACTTACAACCAAATGTTTCGAAAGAACTATAAAAACTGTAACCGTGAGTAACAGCAAAAGTAATATTAGATTCAGTATTTCTAGCATCTTAACCTTCTTTAATAGTCTTTACTTTTATAATAAGTACGCGCTAAAATATAACTGTTAGTTGAATTGGCTATCCATATTATAAAAATCAATAATATAACTTTAATAGTATTGATTGAAAATTCATTTTGCCAAGCAAAACCAATCAACAACAACATTGCGCCACTAGAATCTGCAATACCTGCAGCATGTAGTCTAGTATAGAAATCAGGAAATACTACTACTCCTACGCTTGAAATGACTATTAAACAAACACCTAAAAATATGAGAATGGATGCTACCATAAATTATCAAAACAACATTAATCTCATTAGCGCTATAGTTGATATAAAGCTGATGCTAGCATATAGTAATGCTATATCAATTAAAAAAAAATCATTCAGAGTAATCGATATTGCTGTTATGAGTAAAACTACTTGTGTTGATAAACTATTGAATGCTAAAATCTTATTGTACACATCACTTGACCTAAATACTATACAACATAACATTACACTCATACAGAACAAAAGCGCATAGATAGCAATACTAATCATTTATAAGCTATTATAACCTCTGCAGATTTCTAAATCGGTACTTCTTCACCACTATCTTGATCATCTATTTCATCATCGTGGCTTTCTTGACTTACATCCAGACTTGTGTTAAGTTGATGATCAGAAAAATTTAACAAATTTGCTAGCTTACTTGGACTATTAATATAAGTATTATCTGTGTTTCCTTTCATGTGCTCCTTGCACCTTTTCACCAAAAGGTTAAACAACTCATGAGTATTCACCTTCTTTTCTGCTATTTCATATAAAGAAACTATCGTATCCTTATGATCTTTAAACTTAACCATTTCAACGGGATCGCTTGCCCCTGTACTCAAATCATGCGTTCTTTGACTTGCTAGCAGAACCAATTTAAAACGGTTGTGTACCTGTTCTACACACTTTTCTACAATAGACTCAATCATAAAATACTACCTTGATAAACTTTATACTATATCACAAAAAATAAGATGTCAACTTCGGATCTATTGAGATCCAATTCTACATTCTACTTTTTCTTCTTTAGCTTTTACTGATTGATTTTCTGTTATTGTAATTGTTATTTCATGATCAAGCTTTTTCAAAAAACCTAACAGTCTCTCTAAAGAAAAACCACTTGTCTTACCACTTTTAATTTGTGACACCTTTGGTTGATCAATACCAAGTTTCTCAGCCGCACAAGCTTGAGTCCAAGTATTTTTTCCTATAATTTTACTTATTATGCTCAGCAATTTTTTTTTTATTGCTTCACTATCCAGATTGTTTAATGATATTGTTTCCATAATTTTTACTCTCACATACCAACTAGCTTTATTAAATATTATATCATAATATTTAATATACCAATATATTAATATTATATAATTTGTCAATAACTATAATGATATACTGATACTCAAAATTTTAAATTGACTATAATTTTTATCAAAATACTAGTAATTTCAAACTATTATTTTGTAAAAAACTTACTATTAAAGAGAATAAGTTGAAATTGCAAAGTTTAAAATACAGAAATAATCATTTTACAAACTCGTTTTAGAGACTGTACATGATCTCAAGAAAGGAATAAAGCAGGAGATAGAGTATGTAAATCATGAAAACAGAGCAAGATGAGTAGGAGAAAAACTGAGTAGAGTTCTGTAGAAAGAAACAAAATCAAGAAGATTTAGGATATATTTTACATAGTGTTACAGGTCCTAAAAAGTGGCTTCAGTGAATCAACAATGTTTTCAAAATGGCAAGATTATTTTAATAAATGAAGTAAAAAACATAGCGAAAGTAAAGAAAGTGTTTTGAAACATATATAAAAAAGTAATTGCAAAGAAACAAATAAAAGGATGTAACTGTAGAAATCTTTGCCGTATTGTCAAAAGGTAAGTCTCTAATACTCTTATAGAAAAGTGTAGACAATTGTGATAAGCAAAATTCAATACTAGCTTACAAATCGTCTTCTTGCTTCCACCGCTTTGCTTCTAAAAAGATTATGAATAGACCCTTATATCCGAAATTTATACCTCTATATTTTAATATAGGGATTCATTTCAATTTTTAAAGTTTCTATTTAATAAGAATGCTATATCATATTCGTAATTTAATTTAAATATCTGTTGCTTCTGAAATACTATTTGGTTAGTAAATAAAATCATGTCTAATACAGAAAAAATGAAAAAGGATGTTGCTGTAATTATGGGAAGCGAGTCGGATTATGGCACTATGGTGCATGCTATTAACCTATTAAAAGAATTGGAAATTTCACATGATGTATTTATAATATCCGCACACAGAACACCAGAGAGACTCTTTAATTTTACTAAGTCTGCTCAAGAAAAAGGCTTTAAGGTTATTATAGCTGGTGCAGGAGGAGCGGCTCATTTACCTGGTATGACTGCATCGCTTACTTATTTACCTGTTATCGGTATTCCTGTGCATAGCAAGCAATTAAATGGGCTAGATAGTCTATTATCTATAGTGCAGATGCCAAAAGGTGTTCCAGTTGCAACAATGTCTATAGGAGAGAGTGGAGCATGCAATGCCGCTATTACTGCTGCATCTATATTGTCGATTTCTAATAGTGAAATTGCAGATAGATTAAAAAAATGGAGAGAGGGGCAAACTAAAGCAGTAAAAGAAAAACCAACATTATAATGGCAATAGTTCTTTTAGATACAAAAACCATAAATCGTATAGCAGCAGGAGAGGTAATAGAAAGGCCTGCAAGTGTGGTAAAGGAATTAGTGGAAAATGCAATAGATGCCAGAAGCTCAGAGATAGAAATTAAGATAGAAAGTGGTGGGCGTAACCTCATTACTGTAATCGATGATGGTAGCGGAGTAAAAAAGGATGATTTAGAACTTGCGTTTATGCGCCATGCTACTTCAAAATTGAGTGACAGTGAATTGATAGAGATCAAGCATCTTGGCTTTAGAGGAGAAGCTTTGCCTTCAATTGCAGCAATAAGCAGAATAAAATTATCATCTAAGGCAAGCAAAGCAGATCAAGCATGGTCTATAAGGTATGAGGGGGGAGAAAAAATAGGAGAGCTTGTTCCTTATCCTTTATCGATAGGAACATATATTGAAGTACGAGATTTATTTTTTGCCACACCAAATAGACTAAAATTTCTCAAAACCGAAAGGGCAGAAACACAAAGCATTGTTGATATTGTAAACAACTTAGCAATGATCAATTATGGAATTGAGTTTACTCTTATCTCCGATAATAAGAAGCTTCTTAAGTATGCTAAGCAAACCTCATTATTTAGCAGGCTATGCGAAGTAGAAGAAGAATTTCATGAAAACTCTTTGCAAATTAGTGAAGAAGAAGATGGCATTAGACTTACAGGATACATCTGTAAACCTACTGTCAATCGTAGCAATTCAACTCAGATCTATACATTTGTTAATGGTAGACCAATTAAAGATAATCTACTTATTGGTGCAATTCGTTATGCGTATCACGACCTTATTCCAAGCAATAGATATCCTTTTGCAGCGCTGCACTTAGAGATACCGTATGATCAAGTTGATGTAAATGTGCATCCAAATAAATCAGAGGTAAGGTTTCAGAACAAGAGGCTAATATATGAAATAGTGAGAAGAGGGCTAATAAAAGTGCTATCAAAGAGAATAGATCTTGCAGAAACTGTATTGGCCCAGAATGGAACAACAACGAATCATCTATCATCAGATCCTTTTAGTAGGTCTAGTCTTAAAAATGAATTTTATGGAAGAAGGTCGGATCCTTTTGAAAACCAGTTAATGAGAGAATTTACTTCTCCAAATATAGAGACAAAAAGCTTATCAGAACATTCAAAATCGTTTGATTATACTGGTATGCAAAAATCTCCTCCACGAGCAGAAACTACAATTTTGGAAAGGAAACAAACCGATCTAATAAGGGACTATCCACTTGGGTTTGCACACTGTCAAATCTACAATACTTATATTATTGCCGAGGTAAGAGACAAACTAATTATAGTAGATCAGCATGCAGCCCATGAAAGACTAGTATACCAGTGCTTAAAGGAGAAATCAAGTATAAAAAGACAAAAACTTCTTTTGCCTGAAATGGTTGAAATCAAAAGTCAAGCCGGTATGGAAATGATAGAAGTTTATAAAGATAAGCTTTTCGAAATGGGCTTTGATATCGAAATTAAATCAGAAAATGCGATCATAGTAAAAGAAATACCTGCAATCTTAGGGTCAATAGATGTGAAGAAAATGCTAATTGATATAGTGGATAGATTAATAGAAATAGAAGATACTCTACCTATAGAGGATAAAATAAATAAAATACTAGCTACAATTGCTTGTCATGGATCAATTAGAGCAGGTAGAAAGATGAAATTAGAGGAGATGAATGAGTTGTTGAGGCAAATAGAAAAAACACCATATTCTGGACAATGCAATCACGGAAGACCAACCTATATAGAAATGAAATTAAGCGATATTGAAAAGTTATTTGAGCGAAGGTAAGAAATTGTCACAAATGTGTATAGATTATACAACCCTAGTTTCGTCATCTCAAAACTCAGATACACAATTGTTCGAACATTGCAATTTGCAGGTAATTTGTATAGTAGATAATGTCATTCTATTACTTGACGATGATTTATTATGCAGCTACTTGATTAAAATTAAGTTTCCTAAATCCCAGGCATTGTCTTTTATGTTAATAATTAATATACAACTAAAGATACTTATCAAAAACGACAATAAAGAATTCAAAAAAAGCCAGAAATTCTGTAGAATTGACCATATCATATAGAGAAAAAGGAAGTGTATGATCACATCCTTCACTCCGATCATTAATCTGCAAACAAAATAGTTTTGCATTTTTTGATAAGATTAAGTAATATCAGCGTATTAGTTATACAATTAATAATTTTTATGGATGAGCGTAATCCTTGGAATCTTGGAAAGAAACCGTCAGGTTCAAGTAATGAAGATATTTTAAGTAAAGCTGTGTCTGATATAAGATGCTTTTTTAATGGCTTAACCAGAAATAGAGGGAAAAAACCTTATTTCATCATTTTTATTGTTTTGTTGTTTTATCTTTGTACTGGTTTCTATATTGTCCATCCGAGTGAGGAAGGTATAGAACTTACTTTTGGCAAATATTCCAATACAGAAACATCTGGTTTGCGTTATCACTTTCCCTACCCTATTGGTAAGGTTTTTAAAGTAAATGTTAAAGAAGTAAATCGTGAAGAAATTGGGATAAGCAGCTCTTATGGGCGAGATACAGATCGTGGTGAAGGAGTGATGCTTACCGGAGATGAGAACATAGTCAACGTTAACTTTGAGGTCCAATGGAGAGTCAGGGATGCTAAAGATTATTTATTCAAAGTGCGGGATTATAAACCTGGTTTTAGCGTTAAAAATGCTGCTGAAAGTGCTATGAGAGAAATAATAGGTAAGAATACGATCTCTTTTGCACTCGAAGGTCAAGGCAGAGCTGAAATTTCCAGAGATACTATAATTTTATTGCAACAGATTCTTGATGGATATCAAATGGGTATAGAGATTTTATCCGTTCAAATGAAAAAAATCGATCCACCAGAAAAGGTGATTAGCTCATTTAGGGATGTACAAAGTGCTCGCGCAGATAAGGAGCGTACCATAAACGAAGCATACGCTTACAGTAATGATATTATACCTCGTGCAAAAGGTGAAGCAATAAAGATAAAATTAGATGCAGAAGCATACGAGAATGAAATAATAAATGAAGCAAAAGGTAATGCAAATCGCTTTTTATCTCTTTACGAAGAATATAGACAAAATCCTTCTCTTGTTAAGAATCGTATTTATCTTGAAACTATGGAAAATATTTTCAGCAAGGTAGATAAGTTTGTTATAACAGACGATCTGAAAGGTATGTTCTCTTATTTACCTCTTACAAATTTAGGAAAATAGCCATGAGTAGTAATATAAAAATTGTTTTTGCTTTTATATTTGTTGTATTATTGATTGCCTTATCTAATTCAATCTTCGTTGTTCAAGAAACAAAACAAGCAATAGTTATACAACTCGGTAAAGTCGTAAAAGATGTTAGGGACAGTGGTTTATATTTTAAATTGCCATTTATAAATAACGTAGAATTTCTTGATAAGAGAATTTTAGATTTAAGTCCTGATAAAACTCCAAGGGAAGTGATAACTGCAGATCAAAAGCGTATTATAGTAGATGCTTATGCAAAATATAAAATAATAGATCCTATTACTTTTTATCAAACTGTGAAAAATGAATCAGGGCTAGTTAGAAGATTATATCCTGTCATAGAAGCTCACATAAGGGAGAATATAGGAAGATTTTCATTAATTAGTTTGTTGAATGAAAAGAGATCAGAAGTTATGCAATTAATTCAACGTGGAGTTTATTCTGAAGCTGGAAAATTTGGCATAGAGATAATAGATGTAAGAATTAAGAGAGCAGATCTACCAGAAGAAAATAGTTCTGCAATATTCCGCCGCATGCAAACTGAAAGAGAAAAGGAAGCAAAAGAAATTAGAGCAGAAGGAGAACAAGCTGGACAAGAAATTAGATCAAAAGCTGATAAATTAAAAAGGGGAATTGTCTCTAGTGCAGTAAAAGAATCACATGAAATAAGAGGCCGTGGTTATGCTGAAGCAACTAGAATCTATAATGAGGCATTCAAGGTTGATGAAGAGTTTTTTAACTTTTATCGCTCTATGAAAGCTTACAGTAAATCATTTGCTGAGGGTAATACTAAATTTGTGCTTTCACCAAATAATAATTTCTTAGATATTTTGAACAAGGGATGGAAATAGTTTATGAAAAGTAAAGCATTTATTTTATCTATATTTGCATATTTTTTAATTTCATTTTCTTCATATGCTAATCTGTTTGCAAAAACAGTTGCAGATCCTGTATGTAGTTGTAATAAAGGGCTTGCTGATATAGTGGAAGAACTTATTCCCGCAGTTGTAAATATTTCAAGTGAGCAAATAGTTAAGCAAGAAAATAACAGTAGAACTAAAATTCCCTTTACGCCAAGAAATAATTTCTTTGATGACTTTAGAGAATTTTTCGAGCATTTTGATCAATTTTTCGATAGAGCTCCTAGCATTAATAGAGAAGTGACGTTACTTGGGTCTGGATTTATTATAGATAAAAGTGGAACCATAGTAACCAACTATCACGTTATTAAAAATGCCCAAGATATTACAGTTACTATGAACGATAATACTTATTTCAAAGCAGAAGTTTTAGGCTATGATGCAAAAACTGATCTTGCTGTGCTTAAGATTAATTCTGATAAAGATCTTCCTTTTGTTGAATTTGGTAATTCTGATAAAGCAAGAGTTGGTGATACAGTTATTGCAATAGGCAACCCTTTTGGTTTGGGTGGCTCTGTAAGTACAGGAATTGTGTCTGCAAGATCTAGAGACATTAGTATTGGTACTATGAATGAATTTATTCAAACTGATGCTGCAATTAATAGAGGTAACTCAGGGGGACCACTATTTCATCTAAATGGAAAAGTTATAGGTATTAATACTGCTATTTATTCCCCATCTGAGTCTGGCGGTAACGTGGGTATAGGCTTTGCTATACCATCTAATCTAGCTATTTCAATTATTGACACATTAAAAAGTGGTAAAAAAATAAAACATGGTTGGCTTGGCGTGCAAGTTCAGCCTATAACAAAAGAATTTGCTGAATCCTTGAGTTTAAAAGATATCAAAGGTGCATTAGTTGCAAGCGTAGTAAAGGGCAGTCCTGCAGAGAAAGGAGGAATCAAAGTAGGTGATATACTATTAGAGTTTGACGGCAAAAAAATTGATAGAATGACGCAATTACCTCATATGGTTTCACGAACTGAGCCCGGAAAGAAAGTACAGGTTAAGTTACTTAGAAAAGGTAAAGAAGTCAATATCAAGGTTGCAATCGAGGAATCTACAAATGATGATTCAGGTAATAATCAAGAAGAAAATAAATCAACATCTAGTTATATAAGTGGTTTAACCGTTTCAAATTTGCCAAAAGAACTAAAAAAAAATGCACCCACAAAGGGTGTAGTAGTTACTAGTGTAGACAGTAGTAGTAATTCTACACTACGGTTATTAAGAAAGGTGATATAATTATTCAACTAGATGGAATCGATATTGAAAATACTAATGATTTTCAAAAACAAATTGATTCAGCAGTAAAGAAAGACGGCAAAGATTCAGTAATGTTACTTATTTACCGCAATGGAAACCAGTTTTTTACTTCAATCAAATTGAAGAAGTAGCTATTTATCTAGCTGGTCATGAAAAAATTGCTTGACAAATTTAACTAGCTTCTTTACCCTAAGGGTGAGGGCTTTTCTGTAGATTAATAAAATTTATCCCTATACTGAAAACGTTTCCAACGAGATTATGGAAGAACTAGATTTCAGTATCAAGCACTGGAACATCATCATCTATAAGATGAAAGAGCTGGAGTGGTAAGAAATTCGATAATATAAAGCATTTTTATGCTCAGTTGTAAAAAAATAACTTTCTTTCACAAATTAGTTTATAACTAAATTAGTATAAAGCATAATCATATTTACTTATCATCATTATTAATCAATAATTAATACCCATAAATTAACTATATCTAATCGCAAAGGGAGGTGGAGATGCGTTTTAAACTAGAAAAAGAAGATATTCCACAAAACGATTGTAATAATAGAATTGGTCGTAGGGTACCTGCACAAATAAGATTAAATAACAAAACAACATTTAGCCTGCCTAGTGTATCTTACATTATCATCGACAACAATATTGGTCTGCACTTTCAAATTTGGGATTTGAAGCATGACGTGGCAAGTATACTAAACGACTTATCTGAATGGCCACAATTAAAGCTAGAAAGGGTAGGAAATGATTACAAATTCGCTTTAGTTACTACCTCTGATCAACCTTATTATTATTACTATGATGGCAAAAATACTATGATAGATACTATTGATCGTATACCTCATGGTTACACAGATGGTTTCTATGTTAACGCATATAATCGTGAAAGCTGTAGTATTTATTATGAACTGCTAGAAAACAGGAAGGTTTTAATAGATCCAAAAGACATAATTAGTAGCAAAAATGTCAGTCTTATTTTGGAAGATCTTAAAAGTTCACCTGATAAAAGACTCAAAATAAAAATAGGAGACTATTTGTTTAAAGAATCAAGAAATATATACAAATTATATAGGAGCGCTCAGGTATATAATTTAACTGGTGGAAAAGTTGGCATATTGAATAATATCCTTTCAGCATTTACTCGTATAGACAATATATTCCAGCTATTCCCTTTTCATGAAATGGAGAGCTTGAAAGCACAAGATACCTATTTCGCAGTAAAAAAGTTAGGCAATAGTTATGTTGGTTGCATATCGTATGAAAATAGCACATGCAAAAATTTTTATAATTTTAACCCTAATTCTTTTGGGTATGAGAACGACAATAGACCAGGTCCATATCCTTATTATTATAACTTAGAAAATTTCGATAACTTTTTGGAGGTTGATGTGAATATTCAAGAACATATAAATTTAGAAACAGAAATTGAACTTTTAAAACGCAGAATAGACAGATTAGAACGTACTGGTGTACAAGGTCCTAAAGGTGAGCCAGGTGAAAGGGGACAAAAAGGTGATAGAGGCTTCGATGGAGAGCCTGCTCCTCAAGGTATACAAGGTCCTCCAGGACAAAAGGGCGAACTAGGTTATACCGGTGCACCCGGTGAACCGGGGTTCCACGGTAAACAAGGTTCCAGAGGTGATAAGGGTGACCGAGGTTTTCCTGGTCCAGAAGGTTCTGTAGGTAGCACTGGAGCACGTGGTCCTAAAGGTGAACCAGGCCATTTGGGTCCAAAAGGCAACAAGGGAGAATCTGGTTCTCAGGGTAAGCCAGGTATAGATGGAACAAAAGGTATAAAGGGTGATAGAGGTGTGCGAGGTGAAAGTGGAACGAGTGGGCCAAGGGGTTGGAAAGGTGAGCCTGGTTCTCAAGGTCTAAAAGGTGAGAGAGGAGATTGTAAGTTAAAAACGTGATATAAAAGAGATAAGAGAGAAAGATAACCCTGCTCACTAGGAATAGGGCTATCACGGGCATGTGCAACCGAGAAGAAATTGGTATTACAACCGTCGGTATCAAGGTACACTAGCCCTATCTCTCGATACGTTTGAATAGTTGTTTGGGACATATATATGCACCCGCTTACAATCTTAAATTCACTAAAACTATCGAGGTTTATTATGGTTACATCTTATCAAAATTTTATTGGCATTGATATCGGAAAATTTAAAAATGTCGTCGCAATTCACAAACAGAAGAATGCTGTCGAATTTGATAATAATGCTTCTGGTTGGCAACAATTGTTTCAAGAGTTTTCAGATATTCTACCTAATTCTTTAGTGACTTTAGAAAATACAGGGAAATATGAACTTGGCTTATCACATTTTCTTACCGACAAAAATATTGCTGTGCATCGAGCTAATACTCGTAAAGTAAAAAGCTTTATTTTATCTCACGGAACTTTAGCAAAGTCTGATAGATCAGATGCAAGAGCTCTTGCTCAATATGGATTTGAACGCCATAGAACTCTCTCTTTATTTGTACCTACCTCTACAGAACAATCAACCTTGACTGCACTTTGTCAACGTCGTGATGACATTACGCAAATGAGAGCTCAAGAAAAATGCAGACTAGAGGCACCGGAAAATGATCATATAAAAGAAAGCTGTCAAAAGACCATTGAGTTTTTCAATAGTCAAATAAACGAACTCAATAATACCATACAAAAGATTATTGATGAAAGCTGCGAATTACAACAACGCCAAAAAATCCTTAAAACAGTTCCTGGAATAGGTAAAAAGTTATCACAAGATTTTTTGTGTTTAATGCCAGAGCTTGGTTACTTAAACAGAAAAGAAGTAGCAAGTCTTGCCGGAGTTGCACCGCATCCAAAAGAAAGTGGTAAAGCTGTTGGTTACCGAAGGATTACAGGTGGTAGAAGTAACGTTCGTTCAAAGCTCTTTACAGCTGCTATGGCTGCCGCAAAGTCCAAATCTGTACTTGGTGCATTTTATTCTAAGCTTGTTGAAAGTGGTAAGAAGAAGATGGTGGCTATAACAGCACTAATGCGCAAAATTATAGTAATTGCTAATACAAGACTTAAAGAAGAATTTAATTTGCATATTTAAAAATTTACACAGCAGTAACTGAAATGAATATTGTGAATAAGTACGTTCACACAGACTTAAAGTACTTATTCACATATTCATTGGCTTAAGTAAAAATTGCTGTGGTAGCTGTTTGATATAGGATCCTATTTCTATGACAAGCGGGTTTTTATTACCCATATAATTTGCAAAATTACACAAATAAAAAAATTTTTAAAAAACATAGTTGATTGTAATACAATTTGAAGAAGTATTAGGAGCAACAGCTGTGAAATGTGGCATTTCAAAGAGAAGTCTAAATTTTGATCCAATGGAACTGCAGTCAACCATTATCAATAAGTCATTACTTAATGATGAAAATCATAACGAGTTGTTGAAGTTCTTGTGTGTAACTGCGAAAAAATCATTCCCTAATTACAAACAAACCGGTAAATGTTTGGCTATTTTTAAAGATAATATGGAAAAAAGATTAAATGAGCAGAAAAGAGCTTTCGTTAATACTGAAAAAATAGTGGCAGATAATGAGCAGCCAAGGAGTTTTATGAGTTATGTTGCTCCTCCTAGTAGCCTCAGTACCATTAATCAGCAAGTTATTGGTTATTTAAGGTAATATCATGGAAAAACATATATTTAAAATAGACGATAAAAATCCGCTTTATAAAAAATTGATTAAACTTCCCACTGCATATTACATCTTACTATTACCCACAAATATAAAGTTCGTGAGCAAGTCGCCATCCTTCTGCTAGATCAAAGAGACGTCTCCATCCTTTCCAAATAGTAATGGGTCCTGGTTCTAGATCATTTTTTCTAGCCAAATGTCCTCCAAGTTGAGCAACCCATGAAACAGCTTCTTTTATAGTAGGAGTTGCATTTGAACATGGTTTTCTATGTATTTTTACATATAGAACTTTCCATTCTTCTTCGGCTAATAAGGTAGTACACGGTAATGTTGGATCAGTTCTTGCAATTGTTGTAATAAAGAAAATTCTCCAAGCAATAATACTCATTACTGTTAAATATCGCATCAACCTTTCTGCTGTTCCAAGCCTACATTCTTCAACTTTGAGACCAGATTTTAAAATTTTATGTAATATTTCTATTTTCCATCTAAGACAATACCACCTAACTTTTTCAACAGCTTCATCAAAGGTATTGACTGGAAGATTTGTTAAAAGCATCCACTCTAGCGGACTTGTTTCAGAAGGAAAGTCTTTTTCAACAACGTAAACTGCATAGTGTGGTAATTTAAGTAATTCTTCTTTCTTATGCCTAATACTATTCTTAGATGGATGCATAATAAACTTTCCGAATCTAACTTCCAAATGTGCTGTTCTTTTTGGCTTATTATCTTTTGCAGGAACTTCAACTTTTACCGTACCTGCACAATGAGAGGATTTAATAAATTC
The DNA here is from genome assembly GCF_964028625.1 of Wolbachia endosymbiont (group B) of Horisme vitalbata. Classification (NCBI taxonomy): domain Bacteria; kingdom Pseudomonadati; phylum Pseudomonadota; class Alphaproteobacteria; order Rickettsiales; family Anaplasmataceae; genus Wolbachia; species Wolbachia endosymbiont (group B) of Horisme vitalbata. The sequence goes on along the minus strand of NZ_OZ034797.1, from coordinate 199,858 downwards.
CCATAACTTCTGCTCACCTTTTTCAGGATATCGAGATTTTCTATTTACTGCCCTATCTTTGGAAGCTCTAACTAACACTGCCGAATTAAGATTATGTGCAAGCTCAAAAAACTCATATATATCTGCTTCTCTATCGCATATAGTTATAGTCTCAGTTTGAGTTGAATCAATAATGTTGTTTGTGTTGCTTAAAGTTTCTAACCATTTTATACTCTCTTTATCTTCAATGCGGATACTGTCATTGTTCTTTTTTTTTATGTTTTCAGATTCTTCAGGTCTTGAATAAATTTTTTGATCTAGTATCCCTAGTACCAAACCTTCTATACTAACAGCTAGAGCTGTATGCATTATAATACCTTGACTATGTTTTCTTGTAATAACTCCCAATCCACTTGTTTTTTCATGGTCTGTGTATGAAATATAACTTGTATCTTGGATCACAAAAATTTTTTTATGGGCTTTTGTTCTTTCAACTGTTTTAGCAACGTGTGAAGCTAGAATATCGCCTTCTTTCACGTTCTCATTTTGAAAAAAACGATATGCTGCTTTTGCTTCTGACCAACTTCCACACGCCTGATTGATTGAGCTTTCAGGTAAACTTGTAAAACTATCAGCAATATTTACTAATCGGTCAGTTAACCTTTTATCTCCAAGTACAGCATCTCCAAATTCATTTTCAGCCCATTCATTATTCCTGTTTGCCATTTTTTACCCTCAATGTTTGCAAACTTTAATGTTGTAATACTTTATTTTTATGTCCATTTATATTTGTGGGTAATAGTAAGATATTACATAGTAAAGGAAAATGGTAATGTTAATACTGTTTCTTCACATATTGGTACAGTTGAAGTAGGGAATATTAATGATTTAAAGTTAAAGGAGCAGGGTGATGAGATAGTTTTATTTACAAACAACTCACCTCTGAAATTAAATGGCACGGACTTTATTATAGAACAAAAAGCTATCATAGGCGAGAATCAAGATAATATTATAAAACAGCTTAAATTAGTAGAAGAAGCGTTAATTTCACGTAAGTACATAAAAGACAGTAATAATTTTGTTATTGAACTCATAATGAGTGATGATGATGGAAATAATTTTATTGGAATGCTCAATTTTATCAATTTTAACGATGAAAATGACCCAGTACTACAAAAAATTCAAGAAGAAAAAGGTGGACTTTATTTTACAATAGAAGGTGATTATATCTATATATCAGATGAAGAAGGAAAATGTCTTCCAGTATGTGAAGATGGTAGTTGCTATAAGTATCAATACACAAAAAATGAACATGATATATTAGAAATTAGTGAGATATCAACAATAATAAAAAACTTAACTAAAACTGAGCAATGCAGTGCACCAGCTAAGGCAGGGCAGAATTTTACTTTGCAAAAGGGAAAAGAATTATCGGATAATATCTATCAAGCAGATATCATGTTAAACGGTAAGCTTGTAGCTACTTTACCAAAAATAGGTTACTGCATGCTTGATGACCAATTGGTCATACATAATCACGTTACAGAAGAAGAGATAAAAATTCCTAGAGACTTTCATTATCTTAAAGTAGTCAAGTCCAGTAGTAATGATGATTATCAATTAACGTTTTGTAATTTCTTAGGTAATGAGTTTTTTGAACATAAAAAGTATGATTCTCAATACTCAAATGTTCCAGATGAATACCAGTATACAAGTTTAAACTATATGAAAAAGGGATATAAGCCAAATTTCTGCAAGTTGCTTAACGATAAACCATCTTTTTTTATTGCAAAAGGAACTACTAATCAAGATTCTTCAGGCCACTGCCCAGCTGATGTATTTGAATTAACAAAAAGTGGAAAAGGTAAGAAAATGGCTACATTAATTGATCAATTTGGCTCTTTCAATAAAGAGGGTAAGTTTCAATATTGTGATTACCATACAAAAGCAGATTACGATGTTTATGATTCTTATAAAATTAATAAAGAGTACAAAACAACAGATGAATTTCTCTTCAATGATGACATAGTTCTTTATACTATTCCAGAGCTATCTTAACCACGCACAAAGTATATTATAATTGTTTCAATAATTGTTTTTAAAATTGAATCGAGTAGACTTTCAAGCAGTGTAAAAATGTATTCTTTTTAGTTTAGATTCGCTACCATTTTGCCACTCGTTAGTACCACGGTGGTTTTGTAATAGAACGCAAGCTGCAAAAACTTAAGGAAAAAATGGTCAGTGCTTGACACTGGCATCTAGTTCTTTCTATCAAAAATGCTGTAAAGTGTTCACCAATTTAGTTGGATCCCAGTACTGGAATGATATTATGAAGACCTAGCAGTTTATGACGGTGTCATTCCAGCGCGTGGCGCTGGAATCTAGTTCTTATTACCTGAGTCTTCTGGGTCCCAGTACTCGTATGACAAGAAAAGGGAGTATTGGTTTCAGCATTAGCCATGCATCTGGATCCCAGTATCAAGTACTGGGATGATAAGAGAAAGAGGACACTGGGATGAAATTATGAAGGCCGGGATAAACACTATGAGGACTGGAATGACATTATGAAGGCCTAGCAGTTTATGACGGTGTCATTCCAGCGCGTGACGCTGGAATCTAGTTCTTATTACCTGAGTCTTCTGGGTCCCAGTACTCGGATGATAAGAAAAGAAACACTGGTTTCAATATTTGCATGCATCTGAACAGATACAGATGGCTAAAATATTGAAGAAAGTATACGCGTCAAGTTAAGAGCAACTAGCCTTCTTTGACTTGTTAAGAAAGGTCTTTTTTTCCCCAGATTCTATTATCACATGCTGAAATGACATCGAAGGACGCTCTTGCTTCTTCATGTAATTATGCAAAAAGTCCTTTGAATTTTTGCAGCTTGAAAAATCTTTATAAAATTTACTTTCTTTAAATGCTTTAACCTTCTCCTCATTATTTAATGAGCCACGTTTAGAAAAATATTCATCTGTAATGTGAATATATAAACTAATCAACTCAGGAAAAGTGTAATCAGTTTTGTTGGAAGACTTTAAACACGTAATTGGCAATTTATGTATATCTTTATCAGCTTTTTTCGAATCAATACACTCATCATTTTTTCTTAATATTATATGCTGCTTAAAAAAGCCTTCATATTCCTCAAAATCTTCAAATATTTCTTTTTTTTGATAATCTTTCCTTCTACCGCTTTGATCTATTTTTTCTATTTCTGTTGCAAGTTGCGCTGGCTGTTTTATCGTTTTATCTCCCTCTCGATTAAAGTACATTGTATAAGGAGTAATTGAATTTACGATTTTATATGTCTTCCAGTGGCAGCCAAAAATCTTTAGTACCAATTTGATTATCGGAGCAAGAAAAATTTTTAATTTTGCTATGAATCCAAAATAATAAAGAGAAGCTTGTTTAAGTGAACTTGCAGCATTGCTAACGATGCATCTTAAATGTATATCCTTATACTTAAAATTTTTATGAACCTCTGCAGCCACATGTCCACCTAGGCAGTCTCCAAACAATATGATATCATCTGGCTTTATACCTTTTTCCAATAAGTTAGTTACAACTGCTATACCAGATTTAACTCTATTGCTACGTATCAATGAACTGTTTTTACTTAAACCAAGTCCAGGATAATTAAAAAGATGTACAGTTATCCCTTGCTCTGTGGCCCAATTCCAATTTTGGGAATAATCTTTACCAGGGCTTAACGCTCTATTTCCACCAATAAAGTATATCAGATGTTTTTCACCTCGATTATTGTTTTGATTTTTACCAAGAAGCGTAATTGTCTCTATTTTTATCCCGTTTTGAGTTTTTATAAATTCTCTCTCAGTTTGCTCTCTTATTTCTTTCATATTTTAACTCTCACTATGCTGGTTTAATTACACAACAAAATCTTAAAAAAATCAACAAACCTTAATTTATGAACAATATAAACCTTCTCAAATTCATTGAATTATGCTTTCAAACGGTAGTGCCGGGGTGTGAGTATAATGATTATCAATATATAAAAGTCATAGCAGACAGGCTTGAAGCAGCAAGCGCTGGTGAAGCAAGAAGAATAATATTCAATATGCCGCCGCGTTCAATGAAGTCCATTTGTGTAAGTGTTGCATGGCCCGCATGGATACTTGGAAATCAGCCAACTGCAAGAATAATAGTTGCAAGTTATTCTCGGCTCCTCAGCGAAAAGCACTCACTCGATACAAGGTGCATAATGCAATCTGATTGGTATAGAGAGCTATTTCCGAAAGTAGAATTATGCAAAGATCAAAACACTAAATATAAATTTCAAACAGTGCAAAGAGGATGTCGAATTGCAACATCAGTTGGAGGAACATTAACCGGTGAAGGTGGAGATTTCATTATCGTGGATGATCCACTAAGTCCCGCACAAGCTTTGAGCGAAACATTTAGAAAGCGTGCTGCAAACTGGTTTGATCAGGCTTTAGTAACCAGGCTCAACGACAGAAAAAAAGGAGTTATCGTTCTTGTGATGCACAGACTCCATTTAGAAGATTTAACTGGTCACCTCCTCTGTAAACCAAGAAACATATGGCATCATGTCTGTTTACCAATAATAGCTGAAGATAAGGAGATTATTTATTCAGTTAATAATCATATTCCAGAGCATGAACAGGAAATATACTCAAGAAAAGAAGGTCAATTGTTGTATTCCCTAACTGAAGGAAAAGAAGAAATTGAGATGATAAAAGCTGAACTTGGGAGTTATGGTTTTGCTGCTCAATACCAACAAAACCCTCTACCACTTTCAAGTGCTATAATTAAACGAGAGTGGTTGAAGCGCTATAAAAATTTTCCTGATAGCCTCTTGCATGTAACACAAAGTTGGGATACTGCAATTTCAACAAACAATACAAGTGACTTTAGTGTCTGCACTACCTGGACAAAAGTAGATAATACATTCTATTTACTCGATGTATATCGCGCAAAACTTGAATATCCAAAACTTAAAGAGAAAGTTCTATCGCTGGCTGCAAGGTGGAAGCCACACGCAATTTTAATCGAAGCAAAAGCAAGCGGTCAGCAATTGGTTCAGGAGCTCAGGAAAAACAGTGATTTACCTATTATTCAAATAGTACCACATGATGACAAATTAACTCGATTTCACCGAATTGTCCCAATTATAGAATCTGAGCGGGTTTTTCTCCCTAACCAAGCAGTATGGCTTAGCGACTTTGAGTATGAGATTTTAATGTTTCCAGAAATCCGTCACGACGATCAAGTAGACAGTACCGTGCAATATCTTCAGTGGGTGAGAAATAATATTGCTAGAGTGGTAGCTATACGTTCATTGTAGCTTGAAAAGGTTCCTCGGAATTGTGTATAATTTTTTTAACTGAGCTTATTTAACTTATCCATTTTCTGAATGATATTTTAGGGTTTATTGAAATAAATACTACGCAAAAATTCTATCTCTGGGTGCTTAGATGAATATCTTTATATTAGACGAAAATCCTGTAACTGCAGCACAAATGTTATGCGATAAGCACATAGTAAAAATGCCGCTAGAAACTGCTCAATTGCTTAGCAGTGTTTTTTCAATAGCATTAAAAGAGCCAAATCCTTTAGTCAGCATTACAAACCAGAATATAGAAGTTCCATATAAACTTACTCACAAAAACCATCCTTGTTCTTTATGGGCTAGACAATCAAAAGGAAACTTTGATTGGTTAATAAAACATGGAAAAGAATTGTGTATAGAATATAGCTTGCGATACAAAAGAACGCATAAATCCGAAGAAGTTATAGATTGGTGCGATAATAACAAGGATTTGCTAATATTTCGATCAGCTGATATACAAGCTTTTACACAAGCGTTACCTGATCGATATAAATGTAGTAACCCAATAGAAGCATATAGAGAATATTACCTAAAAGAAAAGATGAGATTTGCTAAGTGGGAAAAAGGTAGAGAAGCACCAGATTGGTTGCTAGACAAAATGCTATAGGTTATAAAATTATCCAAACCGATCATAAAAAAGGTAGAATTGAAGTTGCAAAAGCAATGCTGGCTGATAATGTTGATGTTTATCAAGTTTATTGATCTTTCTATTTGTGAGATTAAAGAATTCAGTAAACTGTTATTCCCAGTATATGGTAGGCTACTTGCACTATAGAGTGTCATGTACACATCTGTACTAACAAGCAGAGGTAAATCTAAGTCAGTTTAGATATAACATTTACTTTAAAAAACTTTATTTTACGCTGATATTCTAGCGCTTTTCTGTGGTATTTTGTTGGGGTATAATTTGCAAAACTATCTTCCTTATAGGTTAAAAAATTACACTGCTTTATATGTAACTCTATCCACTCTGCATAATCCTGATGATCAGTTGCAATAAATATTTCACCTGTGACAAGTATTTTTTTTGCTAATAAATTTAAAAATTCCGTATTAATTAACCGTCTTTTGTTGTGACTTCTTTTTGGCCATGGATCTGGAAAGAGAATAAAGAATTTTTCAACACTGTGGTCAGGAAAATTGACAATTAATTCTCTTGCATCTTCTGTCCATATTAAAATATTTTTTATGCTGTGTGCTTCTATGCTTTTTAGCAAGGAAGAGACCCCCTTTAAATAAGGCTCACATCCTATAAATAATAGATCAGATTCATTGAATGCCTGATGGAGCATATTTTCACCATTACCGAAACCTATTTCTACTCGTATTCTTTTTTGTAAGTCTACGATCTTTTTTATAGATTCCTTGCTGTTTTTAATAGAATACTTCTCCAAAACATTCAACTTCAACCTAGATCTTCTGGAAAATGACCTAATCCAATTATTATTCCTAGATAACATATCTTACATAACTTAATCTTTTATAGCTTAAACAATTCTCGAAATGAATTAATGAGAATTTACTTGTCACTAATTATTAATATTATATAATATATGAGTTCTAATGAAGTTAAAATTAAAAGGTATGGAAAGTACAGTTGCTATCAAGAGGCTATCATCAAATAGGTTCATAGAAGAGATATTTCAAGATCAATTTGATAATCAAGACAATGACTTTTGTGAAGATTCTTTTGCTAACAAAATCAAAGAAGGAGATGTGGTAGAAGGTATAATCACAAGAAGAAATTCTAATGATATTGTGGTTGATGTTGGTTTAAAGTCAGACGGAAGAATTCTGATTAAGGAGCTCAGTTGTAATGATGATATCACTGTTGGCTCGAAAATTAGAGTTTATGTTGAGAGAATTGAAGATTACCATGGTAATGTTGTTCTTAGTCGTGAGAAAGCAATCAGAGACGAAAAATGGAATAAATTGGAAGAAAGCGCAGTTACAAAAGATGAAGTAACAGGAATCATTAAACGCTCAATTAAATGCGGTTTTATTGTTGATCTTGGTGATGGAATAAGTGCGTTTTTACCGCTGAGTCATGTGGATTTGAAGCAAATAAAAGATGCTAATCACCTTATTGAAACTGAACAAAAATTCATCGTGCTTAAAATGGATAAGAAGCAGGGGAATATTGTAGTATCAAGAAAGCTGGTATTAGAGAAATTGCATGCTGGTGAAAAAATTAAGTTTTTAGAATCTTTAAATGAAGGTGATGTAGTAGAAGGCAAAATAAAAAGCATCACTCACTACGGTGCATTTGTTGGCATTCATGAATCAGATACAGTGGGAGTTATAGATGGGCTGCTACATATTACAGATATCTCTTGGAGTAATGTAAGTCATCCATCTGCAATTTTTTCTTATGGTCAGCATATAAAAACTAAAATTATAAAAATAGATAGAGAAAATGGAAAAATCTCCCTGGGTGTAAAACAATTAGGAGACAATCCTTGGCAAGATCTAGAGTCAAAATGTCCAATTAACAGCGTACACAAAGGATGTGTAACGGGTATAAAAGATTGTGGATTCATTGTTGAGATTAAACCTGGGATTGCGGGTTTGGTACACTCATCAGAAATAACTTGGAGCAAGAGTAATTTACCAATCAGTAGTTTTGTAACAATAGGACAAGAAGTGGATGTAAAAATTCTCGGTATTGACATTATTAAAAATAAGATGAGTTTAAGCACAAAAAGGTGCGTAGAGAATCCTTGGCAAGTATTTATTGATAAATATCCTCTTGGTTCTATTGTTTCTGGTAAAGTTAAAAGCAACAATGGTTCACAAATATCTGTGACTTTTGATAATTCTGAGATATCTGAGGACGTAGAAGGAACAATTTATATGCAAAATCTAAGTTGGTCGAAAAACAATTCAGATGAGATAAAAAAGTATAATGTAGGTGATGAAATAGAAGCAAAAGTGATAAGGGCTAACGTAGATCGGACAAGAATTTATCTTGGAGTAAAGCAAATAGAGTATGATCCTCTTGAAGAACTGATAGAGAAAGTTAAAGTAGGGGATAAAATTCAGGTTACTGTAAGTAAGAGAGAGGAAAATGGTCTAATCGTTGAGGTTGAGAACAATGTAACCCTTTTAGTAGATCAAGAGCATTTACCAGAAAATAAAAAGTTTTCTATATCAGAAAAAATACAAGTTGAAGTAGTAGGTGTTGAAAAATATAATATAATATTATCTGCCAAATAACTTCTTGTGCTTCATATAAATGGCAACGAAATCTGATATAATAGCAAAAGTGGCAAAAAAACACCTTTTGTTAGATAAGGTCATTATAGCAGACATAGTTGATAGTTTCTTTCGAGTGTTTTCAAACACGTTGAAATATCATAATAGAGTTGAAATCAGGGGGTTTGGTTCTTTTTCAATTAGAAGCTATAACTTGAAAGAAGCAAGTAATTTGACGTCACAGAAGGTTGCAAAACATCAATACTTTAAAACTTATTTTCGTAGCAGTAAAAAGTTATCCCTCTTGATAAATGAATAAAAATCTATATTGTAAATTTGAAAGTTGTACAATATAGCATCATATGCAAGTAGTAGAAATAGTTATACATAATAACACATATAAAATATCTTGCGAAAGTAAAAAGAAGGACCATTTATTACAACTTGCTAATAGCTTCAACAAGCTAGTTAGCTCCATATCTCAAAGAACTGGAGGTAAGGGCTCAGATGCATTAAATTTCTTACTTGCAGCATTGACTCTCGAAGACAAAATTTTAGAATTAACAAAGCGATTAGACGAAATAAATCAAGAATGCAAAAAGTATAGGGAGGAAAAAAGAGTAGAATATGCTGAAGTATTAGATAGGGTAAACAAGATTATTGGGTGCATAAGTGATTAAAGCAAGCAATCAAATCGACTACCTCACTACTCAAATCAGGGGGGAGAAGTTTCTTACGAGTGATGTAACAATATAATTCGCAATCATCAAGATCAACTATTTTTTCGTATTCAATTAGTTCACTTAAGGAAAATTTATCAAGATATTTCAATGCAAAATGCCCTAAAAGTATATCAGTTTCTTTACAACCCCTATGCCAACTCCTATACATCAGTTTTCTTCTTAATAAGGAGATATCTATCATTGTCATTAAACTTTTTTTTAATTTAAAGACTAAACTAAATACTTGTCAAGCAAGGCGCATTTTAATATACTCAACGTTTGATTAAGATTTAAAACATAGGTGGAATTAATTTCTCATCAACTTAGCGCTGGAATATATTATTTTTTATCGTTTTCTTTAATAATTTCTATCATAGTATTCGTGCATGAATGTGGGCATTATATTGTCGCTAAAGCATGCAAGGTTAAAGTTGAATCTTTTTCTATAGGCTTTGGTCCTGAAATTTTTGGTTTTAACGACAAGTCTGGAACTAGATGGAAATTAAGTGCCTTTCCATTGGGTGGCTACGTTAAAATGTTAGGGGATACTAATGCAGCAAGCGTTCCTGTTGATCAACAAAAATTAACTGAAGAAGAAAAATTATACTCATTCCATACAAAACCTCGATATCAAAAAGCAGCAATAGTTTTTGCAGGGCCTTTTGCAAACATGATATTTACCGTTATAGCTTTCACAATATTTTTCAGCGTGGCAGGTTATTATCGTACTCCACCAGTAATTGGTAATGTAATTGAAGAAAGTGCAGCAAAGCAAGCTGGCCTATTACCAGGTGACACTATTACACAGATCAATGAGTACAAAATAAAATACTTTGAAGATATTTCACGCGTGATAATGTCCAATCCTGAAACAAGAATAGAAATTAAGTATAGCAGAAATAACGAAGAGTACAGAACTATTCTAACTCCGTTTACAGTTGAGGATAGAGATGTCTTTGGTAACATAATAGAAAGAAAAACTATAGGAATTACCTCAATTAATATGATAGGGTTAAAACAGTCATCTTTTCTTGGAGCTGCTAGCCTATCAGTGAATGAAACCTACCACACTATGTGTTTAACAATCAAAGCACTCTTTCAAATTGTTGTTGGTAAAAGGAGTATAAATGAAATAGGTGGGCCAATAAAAATTGCAAAATATTCAGGGCAATCAGCTAAAAAGGGACTTATGATGGTTCTATATTTTATGGCAATTATTTCAGCTAATTTAGCTGCAATTAACTTGCTGCCAATACCACTACTAGATGGTGGGCATTTATTTCATTATATTATAGAAGCAGTTATACGTAGAGATTTGAGTTTGAAATATCAAAAATATGCAGTCACTTTTGGTGCTACCATACTGTTTTTGTTGATGGCAGTTGCAATCACAAATGATATTAGGCATCTTTTTTAAGATACATATGAAAAAGTTATTTCACATACTAATAATAATACTTATTTCTTTTCCCACTCTACTTGTTGCTCTAGAAAATAAAGAAAAAGTACAGATAAAAAATATTAAGTATATTGGCAATGAGCGAGTAAGTGATCAAACAATAAGGTTTTATACAAAATTAGAACCAGGTAGTCATATAAATGATGATGATGTAGATTCAGTTATAAAAGATTTATACAAAACAAAGTTATTTGCTAGTATTAACGCCTATATCGATGATGAAAAAAACTTAGTAGTAAAAATTCATGAGAATCCATTGATTAACAAAGTAATATTGAAAGGCAATAAGTTATTTAACAGTAAAGAGTTGCTAAATAACGTTATCCAGTCAAAATCACTAACTATTTTCACTGAAACAAAATTACAAAACGATTTAATAAATCTAGCTACTCTTTATAGGAACAGTGGTAAAATTGGTGTTAAAATTGCATATGAGCTAGATAAGCTTGGTAGCAATAGGATAAACCTAATTTTTAAGATAAAAGAAGGAAGAACGTCTAAAATTAAGGGTTTACGATTCATAGGTAATAAAAACTTTTCAGCAAATGAGCTAGAGCAAGTTATCAAAAGGCATAGCAATGATATATTTAGTAAGTTATTTAGAGCCATTTTTAAAAACGGAACTCATTATTCACCTCAATATCTACTGATTAACACAGAACTGCTTGATCGCTTCTATTCATCTAAGGGATATATTCAAAATAATATCCAACCAATTGTTGAGGTTGATAATAACAACCAAATAGAGTTAACTTTTTTGATTGATGAAAAGCAGCAATACTTATTTGGAAATAATGAAGTTGATATTGAAACTGAGATTAAGGATTTAAGTTTAAGGGAAGAAATATTAGAATTTATCAAAGAGGAAAATAATCAAATATTTAATAGAGTTAAAATTAACAATACAGCAGAAAAAATAAGTAAACATTTAAACGAAAAAGGATATATATTTGCAAAAGTTAATCCAGAATATACACAACATAACAATATTGTGGATGTAACTTACAAAGTGCTACCAGGTAAAAAGATTTATATAAACCAAATTACTATTGATGGCAATGACCGCACTTTAGATAAAGTAATTAGAAGAAAACTTAGCATGGCAGAAGGCGACGCATATAACACATCTGAGATTCAAAAATCACGTAGAAAACTTATATATAGCGATTTTTTTGAAACAGTAAAAATAAATAGTTATATAGTGGATGAAAATGCAGTAAATCTTGATTTAAATGTCAAAGAAAAAAGAACTGCCTCGTTATCTTTAACAGGTGGCATGTCTCTTCCTGGTGGAGTATTTGTTAAAACCGATTTCACAGATCGTAATTTATTTGGTAGTGGTAAAGAGGTATCTTTTGCTCTTGAAAAAAGTCAATATGTTCTTTCTACTAGTATAGACGCTATTGAAAATAATTTTAACGATTCTGATACGTCATTAGGCGTAGGTATATTTTATGAAAAACAAGATAAGCCAAACACCACTTTTGATACTTGTGACTGGGGAGGAACAGTAAAATTATCTTATAAAATTTTAGAAAATCTAACCAACTCTATTCGCTATTCTTATAAATATAACCATATACATATGGACAATAAGAGTGGAAAAGATGAGGATATCTCTGAGATAATAAGAGATCAAGAAGGTGAGTATCAGGTTTCATCAGTGGGATATACGTTATCATACAATAAACTGGATAACCTCTATACTCCTAAAGAGGGATATTTATTGCGCTTAAATCAGGATATTTCAGGATTGGGAGGAAATGTAAATTTCCTAAAATCTGAGTTTTTGTCTTTTTATACACGCCCTATACTAAGCAAAATTGATGATGATATAACATTGCGCTTTAAAATAGCAGCAGGTCATATTTTCTCTTATACCGATAAAGAGCTAAATATTGGCCAGCACTTTTTTAAAGGTGGTAATGAAATTAGAGGATTTGACCTTTCCGGCATTGGACCAAGAGCAGAAGACAAAAATAAAAGCTCATTGGGAGGCAAAACTTATTTTAATTTAACACAGCAAGTAGATTTTCCACTATCTAAATTATACGACTATGCTGGTATCAAAGGCTCACTATTTGTTGACTACGCAACACTTTTTGGTTTAGATGAAAAGGAGATATATAGTGGAAAATATTACGATAGTAAGCTTATAAGAGTATCACCAGGTTTTGGCTTTTCAATGCCCTCTCCTTTTGGTAGACTTAGATTAGATTTTGGGTTTCCCTTAGTAAAGGAAACTTATGATATAATACCATCACCAAACGTTAAAATTTCTATTGAAGCGGGGATTTAAATGAAATATATACAGTTATTTACATCAGTTATTGCCTTAATTATTTCCTTATTTGTGGGGTATAAGTTTGTAGGGTATCAACCTCAGAGCACGCTTAATACAAAGGCTGCCATTATTGATAGTGACAAAGTTATCAACGAATCTCTGGCTCTGCAAAATATACAACAACAAATAAAGGAGCAGAATTCTAGATTACAGCAAGAATTTGAAAATGAGTTAGAAAAATTTAAGCCATCGAAAGAAGAATTTGACCTTTTGTCAGAGGAAGCAAAAAAAGAAAAGACAGAACAATTTAGTAAGCATACTGTAAGCGTTAGGGATAATTACGCTAAGAAAATGTCACATTTAGAAGAAAATTATAGAGAAGCAGTAGAAAGTGTCTTTAACAAGATAAAAGAAGTTGCTAAAAGAACGGCAGAAAAAAACAATATAGATTTAGTACTATTTATTTCAAAAAAGAATCAAGTTTTATACTCCATGGATGAAGTCGATTTATCGGATGTGGTATTAAAAAATGTAAACAAGGAAATACCTGAATTTGCTTTGCAAAGCATTGAGTAGGCTTATGCAATGTAATATCAATGATATTATAAAAATACTACCACATTCTTATCCTTTTCTCTTAGTAGATAGGGTTATAGAATGCGAACCTGGTAAAAGTATAAAAGCAATCAAAAATGTGACTTTCAACGAGCAATTTTTTATTGGTCATTTTCCTGGCCATCCGATAATGCCAGGAGTTTTGATAGTTGAGTCTTTAGCTCAGGCATCTGCTATATGTGTCCTCGGTAAAGAAACAATAGAAAATAAAGTTGTTTACTTTATGTCTATTGAAAACGCAAAATTCAGAAGACCAGTTATTCCAGGGGACACGTTGGTTCTTCAATCCAATATAAAAAATGCGTGTTTGGGTGCACGCAAATTTGAGTGTGTTGCATATGTTGGGGAAGAAAAAGCTGCAGAAGCAACAATCTTAGCAAGACTGCAAGACAAATAAAATCTTCATCTCTAAGAAACAGTATGTACACTGTATAGTATAACAATGCAACTGAATTTCAAAATCTCATTTTCAAACTTATACACTTGTAGTGGATTAATAAAATTAGATGAGACGTTTTTAGATTATATAAAATCGTGCGATGAAAGCTTGTTTTGTTCATTAATTGAAGCAAGAGAAAAAGCAGCTTCTTCTTTGATGTCATCCCAGTGCTTGACACTGGGATCCATAGAACAACCAATGTTGGCCTCTCAAATGACAGATAGTCAGTTAATAATAGACCTCTCATATTTACTTGATGAATTTATTGCAAAACTTTTTAATATTGGAAAAGAAGCAGAGGAGCTAAAGAAAAAGCACAACGACTTTGCTGCAATATATAAGTGTAAAAGGTTATTTGTTCAACGCTATGCATTAAAGAAGTACACTGATATAGCAGATATAGATATTGATTATGTTACCAGCAAATTAAATCGCTTTCTTGCCCTACCAACAACAGAAAAAAATTTTGCTGAGCAGGTGATGCGTTGGTTGGAAAATAAAGAGGATCACAAAGAAGAAATAGAACTTGCAGCGCAATATGCAGCGTGGAGAGTGAAAAATAAACAGAGTATACTTTTTAGTATTCACAGAAAAATTGATCACGAAAATCTCGTATCGTTCTTCAAAAAAGAAGTAGACGAAGTTGAGGTATTGTATTCAAGCAAAACAAAAAGACGACATGGTTTTGATCTGACAAGTGAAAAGGTGAGTTTGAATAAAGCATTGGATAATGCTCATTACTGCATATTTTGTCATAAGCAAAATAAGGACAGTTGTTCAAAGGGGCTAAGTAATAACGACAATACCTTTAAACAGTCCCCACTCAAAGTTGAATTGCACGGCTGTCCACTAGAACAAAAAATATCAGAAATGAATCTGGTGAAAAGCGAAGGGTACAGCATAGCAAGCCTTGCAATTGTGGTAATAGATAACCCCTTATGTGCAGCTACTGGGAACAGAATATGCAATGATTGCATGAACTCATGCATATATCAGAAACAAGAGCCTGTAAATGTGCCAATGATTGAAACAAGGATTCTAGATGATGTGCTCATTTTACCGTATGGATTTGAAATATATTCTCTGCTTAGCCGTTGGAATCCTTTAAATTTTCAGCGTCCATTGCCAAAAGGAAACACAGGAAAAAACGTCCTAGTTGTAGGGCTTGGTCCTGCGGGTTTTAATTTAGCTCATCATTTATTAAACGATGGGCATAACGTTATCGCCATTGATGGACTAAAGATTGAACCTTTGATCGATAATTTTCAGCTAATTAAAGATTTCGAGCATGAAAAACTAAGTGAACGCACAGCTGGTGGATTTGGTGGAGTAGCAGAGTATGGCATAACCTCTAGATGGAACAAAAATTATCTAAAAATCATTAGACTTTTGCTGGAAAGACGTGAGAATTTCGCACTTTATGGAGGTATTCGTTTTGGTGGCACGATTAATGTTGATGACGCGTTCAACTCGGGTTTTGATCACATCGCCCTAGCACTTGGCTCTGGCAAGCCACGAATGATCAAAATAAAGAATATACTAGCTCGTGGAGTGCGTATGGCATCTGACTTTCTTATGTCGTTACAACTGACTGGCGCTCTTAAATTTGATTCTATAGCAAGTCTGCAAGTTCGTATGCCGATAGTTGTAATAGGGGCTGGGCTTACTGCGATTGACACTGCCACTGAAGCTTTAGCGTATTATCCAATTCAAGTAGAAAAATTTCTACTTCGTTATGAGATATTAGTTGATAAGTATGGAAAGGACTGTGTTGAAAAAGATTGGACAGAAGAAGAGCACGAAATTGCGAATGAGCTGATATCGCATGCACAATTGATCCAAAAAGAGCAAGAATTAGCAAAAAAAGAGAATAGAGGAGCAAAAATACTGGAGTTAATGCAGAGTCTTGGGGGAGTGAAAGTTGTATATAGAAAAGAGCTGAAAGACTCGCCAAGTTATCGATTAAATAGCGAAGAGGTGCAAAACGCATTATCAGAAGGGATTTACTTTATTGAAAACTTAGAGCCAGTTGAAGTTGTGACAGATAAATATAACCATGCTGAGTCAATAAAACTGATAGACACAAAATCCGGCGAAATCAAACGTATAAAAGCACGTTCTATTTTTATAGCAGCAGGTACTGAGCCAAATACAGTTATTGCAACAGAAGATAAAAAGCATTTTAAATTAAGTAATGGGTATTTTACTCATTTGAATTCATCAGGAAAAGAAATAGACCCAATATTTTCTCCTAAAATGCAAAATAAAGATAGAATATTAGTGTATAAGCAAGGCAATAAAACAATCAGCTTTTTTGGTGATCTTCATCCTTCGTATAGTGGCAGCGTCGTGAAAGCTATGGCAAGTGCTAAGAACGGCTACCCTATTATTTCTCAGCTTTTGAGTGGAGTGATCCAAACAGCTCATCAGCCAGCGTCACGCGCTGGAGTGACGCTGTTCCGTCAAGCTAACAAAGAATTCTTTAATAGAATCAAAGAGCAATTCACTGCAAAGGTTATAAAAGTTCAATATTTAACAGACAAAGTTGTGGAAATAGTGATCAAAGCACCACTTGCGGCAAAGAATTTTAAACCTGGACAATTCTTTAGGTTGCAAAATTTTGAAACCAATAGCAGAAAAACTCACCTCACTATGGAAGGTATAGCAGTAACCGGCACTGAAGTAGACAAAAAAAAAGGATTTATTTCTACTATTGTGCTTGAAACTGGCGGTTCCACTAATTTATGTAAATGTTTTAAAAAAGGTGAACAAATAATTCTTATGGGTCCAACTGGCAGTCCTACTGAGATTGGTTAAACCTATTTTGTACTAATTATACCATAATGTATATTATTTATTAATAAATCTATACTATAATAATGATTTTTATTAAGGTAGTATTATGACACATAAGTTAAGATTCACACTTCCAAAAGAAAGCTACTCTATAGATATAGGACCATGTTCTGCAAAAAGTAGAAAGTGTAAGGAGTTTATAGCAAAAAACGAAGACGTAGGTATGAAGTTTCTTATTTCTACTAAAGATGATACTGGCAAAACAGGAAAAATGTCCCTTTGTAAAGATAATAACGGTCAAGATGAGTGTACAAAATCCTACACAGTTCAATCTCCAGTAATTTATAATGATCTTTTTAATGATAGCTGTAAATACGTAAGTGTTCTTTTGGATCATGATAAAGGACATTTCACTAGGATGCGCAATGAATTCGATAAATATGATATTGATTACACAGTTATGGATGACGGTAAAACACAGAATATGCTGTCAGAGGATTTTATGATCTAATTTTCATTATACAGCTACTAAAGAGCTTTCTTGATTCCAGTGTCCGCTACTCGAATGCCGTCATTACAGTACTTGATACAGGGATCTATAGCTAAAACAATTTAAGATTCCGCTACGTGTTAGTGGAATCTATGCTGAGACACCGCGGCGGTATCTAAAAAAAGCGTTAAAGACTAGATTAGCAAAGAATTCTTTAATAGAATCAAATATTGCGAAGAGCATAAAAGTCGAATGAGTGCATTGAAAACTGGCAGCTCCATTAGATTTATGCAGATACTTAAAACAAAGAAAGTAAATCACTCTCAACTATCAGACTTACTGAAGTTCTGGATATTGAATTGATGCCAAATTTTATTTCAAAAAGTAAATAATTTACTAACGCTCGTGCACAAATTAAAAATAAATTATGCACGAGTGTAGCACTGTGAATTAGGAGTGCTATATTAAAGCTTACCTCACTATTAAAGCTATCGGTCAGATTAGATTAAAAACCTAATCTGACCGGTTTCTCTATAACCTTCTAAACCCTGATATAATTATATGGTAATTAGCTTAACTAGTGGTTAATATGCAAATTGATTTTATTTGTATGTTGAGGTAGCATAAACCATACTGTTTTACATCATTGTGCAACTTTATAAATTTTTATTGCTATTTCTGTTGACTACATTAATAGTGATAGTCCTAATATTACCTGAAAATTTAGGTACTACACTGAATTGCTCTCATCCAGTTCTAAATTTTGATTTATCTTTTCGTATCGTACTAATATCTTTTTTATCAGTTGCATTTTTAGCTGTTCTACCAACACAAAATTTGACTTTTTCAGAGATGCTATCTTTTTTTGCTTATACTACCTGCTCACTCTGTGCAATTTTATCCAAGCAGATAATGTTGGTTATAATATTCTTTGAATTAATGACCATCAGTGCATTTTTTATTATCGCAGCTAGCTGTAGAGATAGTGGATCTGCAATAAGGTACGCTTGTGTACACTTTTTGGTTGGAGTTATATTGACAGCAGGATTGGCACTTCAAAGCACTAACCTGATAATTTTGGGTTTATTGATAAACTGCGCTTGTTTTCCTTTTTCGTTTTGGGTTGTTGATGCATATCCTGCTGCATCACTACATGGCACTACATATCTCTCTTTATTTACCACTAAAGTCTCTTTTTTAGTGATGCTTTTACACACTTACACCCTATGGCAAGATTGTACTGAAATATTAGCACTTGTAGGCGCCATCACTGTAATTTACAGCATTATATTTGCTTCTCTTGAGCAAAATATTCGTAGATTTCTATGCTATAATGTTGTAGGACAAATGGGCTTGCTGATTATTGCAGGAGGTTTACTCAGCCCTTCGGAAAAGGCAACACCAATTTTGATGCTACACATAATTTTCTCTCTTGTTTATCAATCATTATTGTTTGTGGTTAGCAATGCGATTATTTCGCGGACAAAAACAATTAGTTTTAATGGAGTGGGTAAATTGATGTCAGTCGAAGGCATGTGTGCTATAATTGCGATATTCACAGTGGCTGCATTTCCTGGAACCGTTGGATTTATTAGCAAATCATACATTACAGCCGAGATTGAAGCAAGTGGTGCTAATTTAGAAGTGTATAAAAATTTATACAAGATTCTAAATTTACTGCTTTATTTAAGCGTGGGGCTCAAGTTTTTCTATTACATATTTATCGCTAAAAGCAAGTCCAAACCTTCAGAAGGGAAAGAAGGTAGAATAACAATGATTATTTTAGCATTCATATGTATAATTGCTGGCAACCCTTACTTGCCTATTTACAATAACCCTTCGATTTTCGATTTTGTGTACAACACAAAAAATATTTTGTCGCAATTTAATTTGTTATTATGTACCACTTTATTGTTTATTCCTTTACGCAAGTTATTTTACCCAAGAATAAATTTTAAAATGGATATTGATTGGATTTTTAGAGCTTTCGTACCCTATATTGTCTTGCTGTTCAATCAATTGGTCTTTAAAGTGAGAGAAATGTCTGCCAACGTACTGCAAAACTTGACTAATTCACTTACTAATTTATACTTTAATAATATTACTAAACTTAAAGAAGTGATAAGTTATAACTCAGTAAGTTTTGTTTCAGCTTCTTCTCTCTTTTTAATGAGTATTCTACTAATGCTATTATGTTTAAATCGTTAACTGAAAGTTTAAATTCTGTATTTAGTAAACTGAGAGGAAAGTCGATCATTTCTGAAGATGATTTTAATCTTGCCATGCGTGAAATACGTATAGCTTTAATTGAAGCTGACGTTTCACTTGAAGTTGCAAAAAAATTCATCAACGACATTAAAGATAAAGTGATTGGGGAAAAAGTCATAAAAAGTGTTTCTCCAGCACAAATGATAATTAAAATTGTGCAGGATAATTTAGTTGCAGTTCTCGGATCAGAGAAAAGTGACTTAAATCTAGCAGTTAAACCCCCTGCTGTGATTATGATGGTGGGCTTACAAGGTGCAGGTAAAACAACTACCTCAGGAAAGCTTGCTTTAAAGCTAAAAAAGCAAAAGAAAAAAGTGATGCTTGCCTCTTTAGACATTTATAGGCCGGCTGCCCAGAAACAACTTGAGGTGCTGGGTAAACAGATAGACGTACAAACTTTATCTATAGTAATAAATGAGGAGCCTATTGCAATTACAAAAAGGGCACTGGCAGCAGCAAAGAACGATAATTATGATGTATTAATACTAGACACCGCAGGCAGGCTTCATATTGACAATAATATGATGAATGAGTTGAAAGCCGTAAAGGAAATAGCTTCACCTGCAGAAGTTATTTTAGTAGCCGACGCAATGATAGGCCAGGATGCGGTCAACATTGCCAAATCATTCAATGAGGTAATAGGTGTAACCGGCATTATTCTCACCCGTGTTGATGGTGATGCACGTGGTGGTGCTGCTCTTTCTATGAAAATGATCACCGATTGTCCAATTAAATTTATTGCTTGTGGTGAAAAATTAAGTGACCTCGATGATTTTTATCCCGATAGAATTGCAAAAAGGATACTTAGCATGGGTGATGTTGTATCATTGGTTGAAAAAGCTGCTGAGATTGTTGGTCAGGAAGAAATTGATAAGTTACAAAAGAAAGTAAAAAAGGGTAAATTCGACCTAAACGACCTAGTGGGAATGTTAAAAACTCTGAGTAAAATGGATGGCATTAGCAACATAATGAAATTCATCCCTAGTTCATTCACAAAAAAGCTAAGTAGCAGTGTGCCAGACGACAATAAAGTGAAAAAATATATAGCCATCATAAACTCAATGACCGAAAAAGAAAGGCAAAATCCAGATATTTTAAATGGCAAAAGAAGACTTAGAATTTCTAAGGGGTCCGGAACAAGTGTAACTGACGTTAATCTTCTAATTAAGCAGTATAATCAAATGAGCTCTATGGTGAATAAATTCAGTAAAGTTGATCATAATAAACTCAAAGAATCTGATTTAATGGATATGCTGAGCAGAAAATAAATCAGCAGGTAGTAGAATGAAATAAAATCATCAGTTGTAATTGCTGTTGAGTAGTGAAGTAACAAATTCAATAAATTTCCGCAGTTGGAATTGGCATAATAATAAAAGTTGATATAAGTTACTTTAGCTATATTTAATGCGTTGTTTTATAGTTAACACACCATACCACCGTGGCACTACACTAGTAACAGAACGACAATTGTCAGTAGCTCAAGTTAGGGTAGATATGGCATTCACAATATCGTTTGTAAACCTATAGCTATATATAATGAATGAATTTTTTTATATATTCGTTATTAGTATTTTGTATTTCTTGGACAGTTCCGTGGTAGATAATATTCCCTTCGTATAATACTGCTATTTTATCAGCTATTTTAAATGCACTATGAATATCATGTGTAATCGTGATAATTGTAGGGTTAAAGTCTTTAGATAATTTTATTATTATCTCGTTTACCATATCTGACATAATTGGGTCCAATCCTGAAGTTGGCTCATCCAATACAATAATTTCTGGATTGTGCGCAATCGCCCTTGCAAGTGCTACTCTTTTTTTCATTCCGCCTGATAGCTCGATTGGAAACATATCTGCTATGCTTTCCTCCAGTCCAACATCATTTAACTTCTCGATTGCTAGCTGTTTTGCCTCCTTTTCGCTGATATTAAAGCGCTTTTTATAATTAAAAGATATATTTTCCCACACTGTAACGTAGTCAAATAAAGCAGAATTTTGAAATAAGACTCCAAATTTATTTTTGCTTTCACTATTTATTTTAATAGACCCTGAGTCTGGTTTTAGCAATCCAATGATTATTTTTGTTAATACAGATTTACCACTTCCTGAGCCGCCAAGTATGACTAATGATTCCCCCTTCGATATATTAAAACTTATGTTGTTTAATATCGTTCTATCATCAAAAGACAAGCTTAGGTTCAATATTGATATTATGGGGCTATACATGTATCAAAGTAATCAAGTAGTTTGCTAAAATGATCAATATGGACGAAAAAACAACAGTTGATGTTGTAGCAACACCTACTCCTCGTGCACCTTCTCTACAATGGTAACCGTAATAACAACTTGAAACAGAAATTATAGCCCCAAAAGCAGTCGCTTTCATTAGCCCAACAACAAAATCGTTTATATTAAAGAATTGAGCTGTATATTTTATGTATATATTTAAATTGTGGTTAAATTCAAAGACTGCGGTGACATACCCTCCAAATATTCCTATTAGATCTGCACATACTGTAAGTATTGGAAATACTATAACTGACGCTAGAATTCTTGGTGCAATTAAATATTTGAAAGGATTGATGTCCAAAGTTGTAAGTGCATCTATTTGTTCAGTGATGCGCATCGTGCCAATTTCTGCTGCAATTGAGGACCCAACCTTTCCTACCATTATTAAGCTAATCAAAACTGGCCCTAACTCTTTAATGATAGTGATCGTAACAAGCTTAGGTACTACTTGTTCTTGATTAATCAATAGACCACTTAAGCTACTTTGTAAAACTATCACCGCTCCTATAAAAACTCCAGTGAGCCCAACAATTGGTAAAGAGAAAAAGCCTATCTCTATAATTTGTTTTGCTACATTGCTAAAATAATACGGTGGCACAAAGCAGTGGTATAGAGATTGAATAAAAAACACAAATGCGTTACCAAGCCTCAACAGAAAGTTGATAAAGCATCTACCGATTATTCTAACACTGTTTACATCAAAGGAACTCACTTTGCATTTATCTTAGCTAAAAATTAGTTTTACTGATTTTATTAAAATTTTTATTAACTCTATCGCAGAGTATAGTCAAGATATATCTTAAGTTCAATATACTTTGATCAAAATGCTTGAGTTTAAGTTCATAAGACTGAATTGTATAAGAAAACCTTACTTATTTCGCTATTTACTTCTTGTAAAAAACATGCTACTAATAAATTGTGTTATATAATTGAATTGGAGTAAGTTTTGGCAGTTCCGAAGAGAAAAAAGTCAAAGTCAAGGCGTAATATGCATCGTTCTCATCATACTATTAAGCCTAAGAATATTGTGGTATGTGCAACAACTGGAGAATTCATGTTGCCTCACAACATAGCAGTTGACAATAGTTACAAAGGAAAACGTGTTTTCATTAAACAAAAGGCGGAGTAACTCATGATATGTTACCCACGGTCAACAACAACATAGTTATCGCACTTGATGCTATGGGAGGGGATTTTGCACCTCTTTCCGTAATTCAGGGTGCTAGTTTTTTCTTGGATAATCTTGTTGATCCAGGTGTTGAAGTTTTTTTTCATATTTATGGAGATCAGAAAGAAATATCTCCTTTGCTTTCAAAATACAAAAAAGTAATCGATAACTCCGAATTTACCCATTGCTCTGATAATGTTCTTCCAAATGATAAACCCTCTTTTGCACTGAAACATCGCAAAGATTCAAGTATGAAGGCAGCTGTTGAAGCAGTGAAAAAAGGTAAAGCTTTTGGAATGGTGTCTTCAGGCAACACTGGAGCATTGATGGCTATCTCCAGATTTATTTTAGGAACATTACCCAATATCTATCGTCCTGCTATTGCATCTGTCTGTCCAACTAAGACAAAAAGCTTTGCATTGCTTGATCTTGGTGCAAATGTTGACTGTAATACTGACTCATTATTTCAATTTGCATTAATGGGGAGTATATTTGCAAAAATAGCATTAAAAGTTGAAAATCCTGAAGTCGCTTTGCTAAACATTGGTACAGAAGAAGTGAAAGGTACTGACTCAGTAAGAGGAGCTTTTGAGTTACTCAAAAATGCTCCAAGTATTAACTTCAAAGGATATATAGAGGCAAGTGAATTTTTAGATGGTAATATAGACGTAATTGTTGCTGATGGTTTTGTTGGTAATGTAATGCTCAAGACAGCTGAGGCAACTGCTGGTACTTTTATCAGTCTAATAAAACAGGAAGTATTTAATTCATGGATGACAAAAATGCTTGTCGGCATATTGTTGAAATCCAAGCTAAATAAAGCATTAGAGCGTTTTAATCCTAAAATTAGAAGTGGAGCTATGTTTTTAGGGCTAAATGGTATCATTATAAAGAGCCACGGAAATTCTGATGCTATTTCTTTTGCTCACGCTATAAAATTTGCAGTAAATGCAATCAGTGAAAATTTAAACCAGAAGATAATTAACGGGGTAAGTCATATTGAATAAAAGTTTCATATTGAGCACTGGTTCTTACCTACCAAAAAAAATTTTGAGTAATAACGAAATTGCATCGATAGTTAAAACAAACGATGAATGGATAAGGCAAAGAACAGGAATAGTTCAAAGACATATAGCAGATGAAGGAGAACTAACGTCAGATTTAGCTGTTAATGCAGCGAAAAATGCTATAGAAAAAGCGAAAATTTCAATAGATGAAATTGGTTTGATCATAGTTGCAACAACAACACCTGACAAAACTTTTCCTAGCTGTGCAACGATTATACAAAGTAAATTAAAGTGTAAAAACGCATTTGCTTTTGATGTACAGGCAGCATGCTCTGGTTTTATATATGCAGTTACAGTTGCTGATTCACTTATAAAGTCTAACGATAGAATTAAATACGCGCTTGTTATTGGTGCTGAAATAATGTCTAGGATTGTTGATTGGGAAGATAGGTCAACTTGTATACTCTTTGGTGATGGTGCTGGTGCAGTGATAATGAAATCAGAAATGAGTAGCAGTAGCATTATATCAACAAACTTACACTCTGATGGCAATGTGGACTTATTATGTACAAACGGAGGAATATCCTCTACTCGTGATTCTGGAAAGATACTTATGAATGGAAGAGAAGTGTTTAAACATGCAGTAGAGAAATTAACAGCCTCAGTAGAGGAAACTCTAAAATGCAATAGTTTGAAGATTACTGATATTGACTGGTTAATTCCCCATCAAGCAAACATTCGCATTATTGAAGCAGTAGTAAAGAAATTAGATTTTCCTATAGAAAAAGTAATTAATACAGTTGATAAGCATGCAAACACCTCAGCAGCGTCAATTCCACTAGCCTTAGACTATGCAGTACAAGAATCAAAAATAAAGTCAGGAAATCTGATATTGCTGATTTCAATAGGTGCAGGTTTAGCCTGGGGTTCTGTGTTACTGCGCTATTAGACTTCCTATTACCCACGCTTCTTTTTTCTCAATTTTATCGTTACATGCTGTACTGACAAAGTTTTGAGATATTATCACAAACATTATATTCACAAGAAATACTTGACTTCACGTGTACTAAGAAGCATTTTATATATGATGTGTGCCCGTAGCTCAGTTGGATAGAGCAACAGCCTTCTAAGCTGTGGGTCGTAGGTTCGAATCCTACCGGGCACATTCTTCTATCAATGCTTTCTATAAATTTTCAAGTATTCTGGTACCACATTTTCAATTGCTAGTGGTCTAATTTTCATTGTTTCGAGATCATCTGACTTTTCGATTGAACTACTCATCATAACTTTCACCTGATCTCGAGTAAGTATAGGGCTTGCATCTCCAGTTATAGGTTTTAACAGCACAGAAACAACTTTACTTTCTAAGAAAAAGGCTATCAATCTTGCCATTGGAAAAGGTACATTGATCAGTAGACACTTTCTGTTAGTCACATTCAGAATAAACTTTAATAAGCTTTTAAAAGAGTAAACTTTTGATCCACCTATATTATAAATTTTTTTATCTTGCTTATTAAAGCTGATAATACGGTATACCACTTCAGCTAAGTTTGTTACACATATCGGCTGAAACTTCGTTATTCCACTACCGATCAACGGCAAAAAAGGAAGAATTGTTGCTAATCTTGCAAATTTATTAAAGAAATTATCTTCTTTACCAAATACAAGACTGGGCTTAATTATCATTGCTCCTTGAAACGCCGAAGCTACAGCTTTCTCACCTTTCAATTTACTTTGGGCATATTTTGATAACTTATCATTTTCTATTCCCATGGCAGAAAAATGTATCATCATGGATACATTTTTTATTTGCGCAGCTTTTGCTATTCTTTCAGCTATTCCAACATGAACTGTATAGAAATCGTATTTTCTTTTTTCATATAATATTCCTACTAAGTTTATAACAACATCACACCCCTCCATACTTTCTAAAATTGATTTTTCATTAAAAAAATCTCCTTCAAGTATTGATATTTGCCCTAAGTTGCCACATAACTTTAGACAAGCAGCTTTTTCCTGATCACGAGTAAATATTCTTATTAAATACCCCGCCGCTGCCAAGCGTCTTACGATGTGTTTTCCTATAAATCCCGTTCCACCAAAAATAACTATACGTTTTATCACAGTTAAAACTTCCAATAACTTAACTTTAAATTAATACAATAGTTTTATTTAATATTCTATTGTGAATTCCTGCACTATAAGGTCCATTCTCATTCCATGAGAACCTTTAACTAAAATTACATCATTACCTTGAACAATATTAGCTAAATTACTTTTCAATTGGTTAGAATCATCGAAATGCATGCCTTTTATATTCTCCGGTAAAAGTTTATTCAATTCTAACATAAATTTACCAACTGTATGAACTTTATTCACATTTTGTTCTACTATAGAGTCAAGCAATTCTGTATGAAATACTATGCTTTCATTACCAAGTTCTAACATATCGCCGAGTAGTGCCACTTTTCTTAAATTAGAATATGTACCTAAAGTTCTTATTGCAGCCTTCATTGAAGTAGGGTTAGCATTATAGGAGTCGTTAATCAAATGTACTAATTTTCCATTGTATTTAGCTTGATGAACATTACCTCTACCTTCTGTTACAGTAAAATTCTCAAGTGCTAGTGGTAATTTCGATAAATCAAGTCCTAGACTTTGCACAACTGCTGTCACAACTAATGCAGAGTATGTAAAATGCTCACCCCGCAAACGTAAATTACAGTTTATAATTTGACCGTTGTGCGGTTTAATTTTTAAATTTATACCGCTATCGTTTCTTATTAGGTCTAACAAACGAACAGTAGCACTTTCATTCTTACCAAAGCTCACTACATTTCTGTCAGCATTTGATAAAAGATAATCATAATGTTTATTATCCTTGTTCAAAATCAAAGTACCATTATTTTTCATACCACATAGGACTTCTAACTTCGCTTGCGCAATATCAAGTAGAGATGAAAAATTTTCAACATGCGCAGGTTCGATGTTGGTAATAACTGCAATATCCGGATTGCTAATCTTCGATAGCTCTTTTATCTCACCAGCTCTATTCATTCCCATTTCAAGGATTAAGTACTGGCAGTTTTTTGGGACTTTTAGAATAGTAAAAGGTAATCCTATATTATTATTCAAGTTATCTTTGTTTGCATAAGACGCTCCATATTGCGATAGAACAGTGTGCAGCATGTCCTTTGTAGTCGTTTTCCCGACACTACCTGTAATTGTAATAACTTTAGCATTAACAAGAACATTTCTAATGTAATATGATGCCATATTATGCAAAGCTTTTAGAGTATCTTGCACAATAATTAGAGGAAAATTTCTATATTTATCTTCGCTTACTACCGCAGCAACAGCTCCTTTTAAAAATGCTTCATGTAGAAAATCATGCCCATCAAATTTCTTTCCCTTGAGAGCAATAAATAAATCGCCTTTTTTTATGCTTCTTGTATCCGTTGAAATATTTGAGCTATATACCGAATTACAAACACCCTCCCCTCTTCCGCCAGTAGCATCGATAATATTATTTGCGTTCCATTTTAACATAATTTATCTTTAAAGGTAATTTGAACAAGAAAAGCAGCAAAAATACTACATACTTTGGTAATGTACAAATAATGATTGCTATCTCTATAATTTCATCTTATAATAGATATACAAGCTTAAATATTTTCGTCTATAATTGGGTGTATTTTACTATCTGATTGTAGAAAGTGACTTGGAGGTATGTATGGCAAAAGATGAGTCAAATAAAAAGTCTATTTTGGCTAAGATAAAAGGCGTGTTTTTTCTTGTGCCTAAAGCACTTATTTATCCTATAAAGAAACCGTTTGCTTCAATTGATGAAATGAAGCATGATGCTAAAGTTTCATTAAAAAAGGCTGTGAGTGATGTACCTAAAGAAGAAGAGAAATATGACCCACCTATAAAAACCACAGAAGCTAGTAAGTACCTTGGCATACAAATAACAAAACAAGAAAAAGGTAAGGTAAGTTTTTTAGCGTCAAGAACTTTAACGGGGGATATACCTTACTTGAGTCCAGAGAAATTAGATAAAATAAGGAAAGATCTGCCAAATATAACTATTTTTAGAGAAGAAAACAAAATTGTAATTGAAGTTGATGTTGAGAAGATTATCCAAGAAATAAAAGATAAAAATCCAGGTATAGACGAAAAAGTAATGAAAAAGTACGCTCTTGAAGGAATTTATAATAAAATTGATTATGATCTCAAAAATTTGGCAAAAATTACTGGTGGAGAGTTTAAAGTTCACACAGACCGAAAGTTGTTGTATGATATTGCAGAAAAGTTGTATAGTGGATACGATAGTAAAAAGCAACAGTCACAAGAAGTTATAAGGTATATAGGTAAAGAAAAGTCATCAGAGAAAATTTTAAATAATTGGCAAAAAGCTATTAAACAAGATTTTGAAAGTTGCGAAAGCATAAGAGGTAGGGGGAAATAAATTATGGAGAGTGTTATGAAAGAAGTTAAAATAGAGGAAAGGTATCATAGCCTAACTGTTCCTGGAGATATGTATCATTTACAACCAGAAGTTATTGCTGCAAGAAGGGCAAAAAGAATAGAAACGTTTTCAAAAAGACACCAAATGGACTATGGGTCAGTTTTGCGTGGACAAGATATACAGCTAAAAGACGTTTCAAGTCTTGAAGATGCTTCTAGCGAAGCAGCAATAAGCCCACCTTCTACACCAAATCATAAGCAAAATAGAAGAGGACCAGGAATTTAATAAAGTATGGGTAGTACAGCTTATGATGACACTAATATTTTTGCTAAGATATTAAGAGGTGAGTTGTCTTATGAGGAAATACATAAAAATGAAAATGTGCTAGCTTTTCGTGATAAGTATCCTGATGCACCAGTTCATATTCTAGTTATACCAAAAGCTCAATACGTTTCATACGATGATTTTGTTCTGAAAGCTTCCGAAGAGGAAATAGTAAGTTTTTTTAAAACTGTTAGAGAAATAGCACATAAATATAACTTAGAAAAAACAGGATATAGATTAGTTACTAATCACGGTAAAGATGGAGAGCAAGTTATACCGCACTTTCACATACATATTTTAGGTGGTAAAAGATTAGGAAAGCATGTAAATTCATAGTGTTATATGTTTTTTAAATGAGTGAATATTTAACCATATTAATTTTTATCTGTGTATCAATTGTAGTATCCTTTACTTTAGGTGTATTACCTATGTTTCTTGCAGTCAGTAACCCAGATGGTGAAAAGCTTTCTACATATGAGTGTGGCTTTAATCCTTTATCAAGAGCCAGAAAAAGTTTCGACATAAAATTTTACTTAGTTGCAATATTGTTCATAATATTCGATTTAGAAATTGCTTTTCTTTTCCCTTGGGCCGTTTCTTTATCTAAAATAAGCTATTGCGGATTTTGGTCTATGATGATATTCCTTGCAATACTTACTATAGGCTTTATTTATGAGTGGTGTAAAGGTGCGTTGGAATGGAAGTAAATTTATCTAATGGCGACTGGAATCGTTACAAAAAAGAAGGTTTTCTTATCACTAAATTTGGCGATTTAATAGATTATATAATGAACTGGGCAAGGTCTGGTTCATTATGGCCAATGACATTTGGTCTTGCATGTTGCGCAGTAGAGATGATGCACACTGCATCCAGTCGTTATGATCTTGATAGATATGGCATAATCTTTCGTGCAAGCCCAAGGCAAGCAGATGTTATGATTGTTGCTGGCACGTTAACTAATAAAATGGCAGCAGCATTGCGTAAAGTTTATGATCAAATGGCAGATCCCAAATACGTCGTTTCTATGGGAAGTTGTGCAAATGGCGGTGGCTATTATCATTATTCTTACTCAGTAGTCCGTGGTTGCGATAGAATTGTGCCAGTTGATGTGTATGTTCCTGGATGCCCTCCAACTGCTGAGGCGTTGCTATATGGAATGCTATGTCTACAAAATAAAATAAAACGAACTAAAAATATATAGCATGGATAAAACTGCAAAATACATACAAAAAAAGACTAAATGTGAATGTATTCAGAAAAATGATGGCACTATTGTAATATATTCAGCTTTGAATGACATTGAAAATCACTTACTCTTTCTACGTGATGATGAAAAGTGTAGGCTTGAATTATTAGTTGACGTTTTTGGAGTTGATTACCCAGATAGAGAAAAACGTTTCGAGCTAATATACAATTTGCTCAGCGTTGTACACAATATCAGAGTGCACATAAAGCTTCAGTTATGTGAAGGTGATATACCTCTAAGTGTAGCAAATATATTTAACGCAGCTTCGTGGTTTGAGCGTGAAGTATTTGATATGTATGGAATAGAGTTTTCTGATCACCCAGATTTACGTAGGATTTTAACGGATTATGGATTCAAAGGTCATCCAATGTTAAAAGATTTTCCTCTCACTGGCTACGAGGAAGTAAGATACGATATAGAGGCAAAAAAGGTTGTATATAATCCTATAGACTTACCACAAGATTTTCGTATGTTTGACAGCTTATCCCCTTGGGAAGGTAGTAAAGCCACAAAAGTAAATATAAAGGAGTAGAAAATGACAGCACAAAGAAAAAAAATATCTTTGATTGGTGCAGGAAATATCGGTGGGACTCTTGCCCATATGATTGCACTAAGAGAGCTAGGAGATGTTATTTTGCTTGATGTCAGCGATGGAATACCACAAGGTAAAGCGCTTGACATTACAGAATCATCTCCTATTGATCGATCTAATGTCAATATTACTGGTACAAATAGGTATGAAGATATAAAAAACTCTGACGCAATTATAATAACTGCTGGCATTGCCAGAAAACCTGGAATGAGCAGAGATGACCTTCTGCAAACTAATGCTGCAGTAATGAAAGAGGTTGGGGAAAATATTAAAAAACATTCTCCAAACGCATTTGTAATAGTGGTTACCAATCCTTTAGATGCTATGGTTTCAGTAGTATACAAATCTTCAAGCCTGCCAACTAATATGATTATTGGTATGGCAGGAGTGCTTGACTCTGCTCGTTTTCGTTATTTTCTTGCAAGTGAGTTAAATATTTCTGTCGAAGATGTATCTGCTTTTGTGCTTGGAGGACATGGTGACACTATGGTACCACTAATCAATTATGCTTCAATTGCTGGCATTCCACTTACCCAAATCATTGAGATGGGTTTGATTACGCGAGGAAAAGTTGATGAAATAGTTGAGCGCACTCGTAATGGTGGAAAAGAAATAGTTGATCTACTTAAATCTGGATCTGCATACTATGCTCCTGCATCTTCAGCCATAAGCATGCTAGAATCATACTTAAAAGATAAAAGGCGTATATTACCATGCGCTGCTTATCTTAATGGTGAATATGGTGTGAAAGACTTATTCATTGGTGTTCCTACTATTATTGGCAAAAATGGAGTTGAGAAAATTCTAGAAGTTAAAATGAACGATAGTGAACAAGAGATGTTTTATAAATCTGTAAGTGCAGTAAAAGAGCTCTGTCAGCTAAATTAATTGCCCTATAGAATTTCTTTGAGCTCAAGCTTCGAAAACAGTCTAAAAAAATTATTTGTAGTTATTTTTGCTACTTGTTCCGGCGATTCATTCCATAATTCTGCTAAACAATTCACAACATATTTCACCATTGCCGGTTCATTTTTTCTTCCTCTGTAAGGCTCAGGAGATAGATAAGGTGCATCAGTTTCAACTAAAACACGCTCACGTGGCACATTTTGTGCAATTTCTCTTAGTAAGTTCGCATTTTTAAAAGTAATAATTCCAGAAAATGAAATGTATAATCCCAAGTCCATAGCCTTATAAGCAAGCTCTTTAGAAGAAGCAAAGCAATGCATTACTCCACTAAAAGCGTCCTTCTTCATTTCTGAATTTAACATATCAATCATCTCACTATCAGCATTTCTAGTGTGAATAACTAAAGGTAATCCTGTTACTTTTGCCGCTTCTATATGTGATGCAAAACTTTTTTTTTGATTGCTTTTGTTATCAGATTTATAAAAATCTAATCCGGTTTCACCGATACTAATTACCTTTTTGCCCTTAGTAAATTCAATCAATTCATCAGCATTTATACACTCACCTTTTTCCACATTAGTATCAAGCGGATGTATACCAACGG
Organism: Wolbachia endosymbiont (group B) of Horisme vitalbata; assembly: GCF_964028625.1. Taxonomy (NCBI): domain Bacteria; kingdom Pseudomonadati; phylum Pseudomonadota; class Alphaproteobacteria; order Rickettsiales; family Anaplasmataceae; genus Wolbachia; species Wolbachia endosymbiont (group B) of Horisme vitalbata. Next base: position 167,633 of record NZ_OZ034797.1, on the reverse strand, counting down.
AGCAGTAGACTTGATCATAGGATGAAGAGATTTTTAATAATTTAGGGATATCATTAATGCTTATACATATGTTATGCAAAATTCTCACACCATTTTGCTCTGCTCTTGAAATTACCTTTGGTATTTCATCATCAGAAAAATAAATTAGATGACAATGAGAATCAACTATCATAAATAGATCCTTTTATGATAGAAGAAAACTCTTCTATCACTTTTTTATAAACTTCTTTTTTGAACGGTATGGCACTGGCTACCAAATCATCCACATTTTGCCAACGCCACTCTTTGAACTCTGGATGATCAGTATAGTTAATATTAATATCCTTATCCTTCCCACAAAATTTCATTAAGAACCATCTTTGCTTTTGGCCAGAATATCTCCCATTCCAGCATGTTGGTATAACTTCCTCAGGTAAGTTATAGTGTATCCACTCTTTATTTTTAGCCACAATTTCTGCTTTATCAGTACCAACTTCTTCCAATAGCTCACGTAGCGCTGCCTGCTCTAGCTCTTCACCATCGTCAACTCCCCCTTGCGGCATCTGCCAATAAGAGTCACTATCAAAGCGTTTTCCAATAAAAATATTCCCCTGTTTGTTAAATAGCATTATGCCAACACAAGGGCGATACTCTTTCTCCTCACTAATCACAAATACTCTCTGTTGCTAAATTATCTATCATAGAAGTTCCAACTACTTTTTTACTATTCATTTTTTCAACAATTTTTTTTGCAACTTCTTTTGCGCTTAAGTTTGAGTTATCAATTTCAAGTGAACCTTGAGGCACAAATAGTTTCTTTCCTTTAATTCTTCTCATAGCAAAATCTGAATCAGTAATTTTTCTCTCCTGCTCTCTTTCCTTTAATTGAACGCGCTTTACTAGTTCTCCACTATTACAATATAACACCACAGGGAGAATCTCCACGTTCATTTTTTTACTTAAATTCACCACTGAGTTATATACTTTTTGATCATAGGAATCACCTTTTATCAATTCGTTTGTAAATATATAATGCTTTGATTCTATATGGTATTTTTCCAATATTGCTAACATATTCTCTCTAATCACAAAAATTTCTTCCCATATTTCACTTGTAACCTCAGCGTTTCTGAAATCAATCATATCAAATATAATATTATTAAACAGGTTATTGTCTACTATCACCCCATCAATAATATTACACAGCTCTTTTGCAATCGTAAGTTTGCCACTACCCGGAAATCCGATTAAGTAAATGACCATACCATCAGAAAACTATCATATATTACAAATATATGTATTATAAACGTTACACTAGAAACATATCAAAAATAGTTCATATTCAGAAATTTTGAGTGTATCATTACAGATAAATTATATAATTTAGAATAATGAATGGTGATACAGAATCAATAAAAAGTAAGATTGTAGATATAATAGATCAAAACAAAGGTCAAGATATAGTTACTTTTGATGTGCAGAATAAAACTGTCATTGCAAAATATATGATCATTGCATCCGGTGATTCGAGCCGCCATGTAAAATCATTAGCTGAGCACGTGATGAAAAATCTCAAGCAATATGATAAAATAGATGTAGAAGGTATGGATGAAGGTAACTGGGTGATTGTGAATTTTCAAGGTATAATGGTTCACCTATTCAGGCCAGAAGTAAGAGAATATTATAAGATAGAAGAGTTATGGAATTGATTATCCAGGTAGCTGGTATACACTTGCTCAAATGTTGTAATTTTGAAGGCAACCCTTATGAAGTTGGTGGTGTCATTCCAGTGCTTGACACTGGAATCTAGAAAACTTAATCATAAACGAGCACACTATACAACATTTTTGATGAAATTTCATAATAAACTGGATTCCAGCGTCAAGCACTGGAATGACGCCATCGTTAACAACACCGTTTACACACAAAATAACATATTATGAAACATAAATCCGAGTTTTTAAACTTCATTCAAGAAAGAGGATACCTATATCAATGTACAAACATTGATAGGTTAGACCAGCTATTATCACAAGATAATTATATAATTGCATACATTGGGTTTGATTGTACGGCACCAAGTTTGCATATTGGCAGTCTCATTCAAATCATGATGCTCCGTCACCTACAAAAATTCGGTTATAAGCCAATAATTCTACTTGGAGGTGGCACAACAAAAATTGGTGACCCATCTGGTAAAGACAAAGCAAGAAGCGTCTTGCCGATAGAAGATATCAATCAAAATATACTTGGTATAAAGAAAACCCTCGAGAAGATGATATCTTTCGATTATGGAAAAACTGGTGCAATCATAGTAAACAACGCAGATTGGTTAGATAACATAAAATATATAGACTTTTTGCGTGATATAGGGACACATTTTTCTGTAAATCGCATGTTAGGCTTTGATAGTGTGAAAATTAGGCTAGATAGGGAGCAAAATCTAAGCTTTCTCGAGTTTAATTACATGTTGTTACAAGCCTATGATTTTGTCGAGTTGAATAAAAAGTATGGCTGTCGTCTCCAGATTGGAGGGTCAGACCAATGGGGAAATATAGTAAACGGAATTGAACTTGGCAAAAAGTTAAATTTACCTGAGCTGTTTGGTCTTACCACACCTCTTTTATTAAACGCACAAGGAAAAAAGATGGGCAAAACTGAAAGTGGAGCAGTATGGCTTGATGGTAGCATGCTAAAGCCCTATGACTACTGGCAATATTTTCGCAATGTTGATGATCAAGATGTTGGTCGTTTTTTGAGACTTTTCACTGATTTATCAATTGATGAAATTAAAAAACTAGAGTCCTTGAAGGATCAAGAAACAAACGAAGCAAAAAAGGTCTTGGCAACAGAAGTGACAAAAATATGTCACGGTTGTAAAGAAGCGAAACTTGCACGATCTGCTGCAATCTCTGCTTTTGAAAATGAAGACAGTTCATTGCTTTCTGGTTACACTATCACAAGAGAACAAGTTGCAAATGGCATACTCCTGATAGACTTGCTTCATGACACCGGTTTTGAACCTTCAAAAGGCGCGGCAAAGCGTTTAATACAGGGCAATGGATGCAAAGTTAATGATAATACTATAAATGATGTTAACTATATAATAAATTCTGAGAGCTTCAAAGATCAGTCATTCATAAAATTGTCTGCAGGAAAGAAACGCCATATTAAAATTTTAGTGAGTGAAGTAAGAAAGTAAATTTGTCTCTGTTCAGCAGAATAGCAAAATAAGGTAGCCAAGAAAAGATAATTATAGGAACAAATGGATATCATTGAAGCAGCTGACACTGTGGCAGAATCGCTAGGCAATCCTACTATCGCTAGCAGTTTCTTGCTGTCGATTTGCTAAGATTGGTTTATCAACTTGAGTATCAGGCTTTGACAATTTATATATAGCATTGCCAACTATTAGTGCTGTTGCTGTAATTGCAACTACTGCTATAACTATAGGTATTAACTCAGCTGTAATTGCTCCGGCTGTAAAAAGTGCTATAGATATAGCAGTACCTAATAATGCAGTTACTCCACCGGGGCTTTGTTGCATCACTATCTATGAAAGGTTAACTATACAAGCAGCTTATTGAAAATCTTATTTTTTGCAATCAATCTGATCAAATTTAAGAATAGTAATTTATTGTTTGTACTAGTAAATTTAATTCTACTTAAAATAGCTAAAGCATTGAAATTCTTGAATTCTAGCTAGATTAGTGAATGATAGTAAAACTTCTTTTACTTAAATTTAGATATTTACTGACTGTCCTTACTATAAATGCTAGAATAATAAGCTATTGATATTCTACATTTTATCTTTTATTCATCGTAGATAGCGATGCAACAAAACCCAATAGCGTTAACTTAAGGAAAGATGTTAAGGAGTAAAATACTGTGAAAAATAGGACCTTTGGTTTCTATTTTATTTCAATAAAGAAGATATCAGTAAAGCTTATCTATTAAGGTGTCACATAGAGGAGTGCTATAAACGACTCAAAGTAGAAGGAGAATTAGAGAATTTTTCTGGGATAAATTTAGAAACAAGAATTTTGTGCAAACTTGGTCATGTGCAATACTTCATATGTGTGATGCACAAGAGCCTTGGAACCCAGATCAAATTGCTGAGTATTGTTTAAATTTTTCAGTTTTATTTGGTGTAATGAGACAGAAACTTTATCAGGTGCTTATTAGCACCAAAAAACTTTCAAGCCCTTTTTAAAATACGCACTAAAGTTAACGTGAAGATTGTATAGCCGCAATAAAGTAGATAAGCCTAAACGCCATCATGTCTTTAGGAGAGCTTGCTAATTTATTCTCTTAAGTTAACGCCATTGCCTGAACAGATACATAAAAAAGTAGTACTTGCAAGAAAGAGTTACTTAAGAAATTAATTAACTTTGCTATTTTCTCTAACATACCTAGAAGAAATAGATACATTATCTAATGCAGTCCTAATACTAGCATTGTTCTCATTAACAACTACAGCTAGCTCACAAGCATTCAAAGTATATCTACCATATGGAAACAGTACAGTACTTACTGCAGTAAATGCATCTTGTAGCATGCTACTATTTTTAGCTCGTATTAAAATAGAATTGATACATTCATTATTACCTTTATATATAGCAAAGGCAAATGGTTTAATGACATACGTCACGCCTGGAAGCTGCACAATATCTTTAGAAGTAAGGATATTTCGTAGTGTATCACTATTTTGAACTCGTATAAAAATAGAATTGATACACTTGTTATTGCCTTTATATATAGCAAAGTTAAGTGGCGTTAAAGTATACGCTATAATATTTAAATACTGTACAATATTTCTAGAAGCAAGGATATCTTGTAATATACCATTTTCCTGAGCTTTTGTTAAAATAACATCAACATATCTTTCCTTGTTGTAATGTATGGCAAAGCTAAGCGATGTTAAGTTGTACATCAAACCATCTTGATAATTTATAATATTTGGAGCAGTAAGAATATCTTGTAGTATACCATTGTTTTGAGCTTGTTCTAAATAGAATTAACACATTCATTATTGTCTCTATGTATAGCTAGGCTAAGCAGTATTAAAGTGCGTTCCCCACCTCTTGGAAATCGTTTAGTATATCCTATTGTAAGAACTTTTAGTAAATCATTCTCTGAGGCTCTTTTCAAGATATTACCAATTTCCTCACCATTTGATATTACCTTTTTCAACTTTAAATGCAAATTTCGTTGTGCTTGTGTTAAGTTGTTATCATTTAGCATATTCTTGTAACCTCGCTTTAAAGTCAGTGCAGTTTAATTATTCTATGTTAGTATACACCAATAGAAAAAATTTCATCATATGTTCTGGAAAAAATTTACACAGGTTAATGAGGAAATCGTAAGAGAGAGCCTAAAAAAGGTTATAGAGAAGAAAAGTGGTAAGAATGTTGGTGTAGTATCCTCAATTGTTATTAAGGGTAAAGATGTTGCTTTTGCTCTTGAAGTTACTGAGCCAAATGAAGAATTAAGAAAAAATTGTGAGCAAGCTGTTAAGGCGATACCGGGAGTAGGAAAGGTTACTGTAGTTGCTACTGGTCAAAAACAAGCTAGGCAACAAAAAGCTAAACTTCATATCGAAGGAGTGAAAAATATAATTGTCGTTGCTTCTGGTAAAGGAGGTGTGGGTAAGTCGACAGTTGCACTAAATCTAGCTCTTTCGTTAGCAGAATTAAAACATAAAGTTGCGCTAGTTGATGCAGATATATATGGTCCTTCGATTCCTAAAATGTTGGGCACTGAGAAATTAAAACCAGAAATACAGAGTGGTAAAGCAATGCCTATAGAGAAACATGGTCTCTATACTATTTCAATTGGCTATTTTATTGATAAGGACCGCGCAGTAATATGGCGTGGACCTATGATCACAAAAGCACTTTACAATTTGCTAATGGGAACAAGGTGGTCTGATATAGAATATTTAATCATTGATACACCGCCTGGCACTGGCGATGTACATTTAAGTCTGATGGAGAATTTTAGTTTAACTGGAGCAATAATAGTTTCAACTCCACAGGAGCTTGCTTTAATCGATGCACAAAAAATTTATGATATGTTCACAAAGCTCAGCGTGCCAATTATCGGCATTGTGGAAAATATGAGCTATTTTGTTCAAGATAATTCAAAAATACACATATTTGGAAAAGGTGGTGCAAAAAAAATGTCTGAAGAGCTGGGAGTCAAACTCTTGAGCAGAGTTCCTCTAGATCCGCAAATATGTAGTGCTTCTGATTGTGGAAATCCTTCAATACTAAGTGAGGATTTAGTAAGGATTTATGAAGGCATTGCTAAAGATGTTAGGTCTTTTGTATGCAGTCTATAAAGTTTTTTTAAACTACTTTTAAAATAGGTAGAATGTAATTTTAGGTGAATAAAATATTTCAAATGGCAGCAGCTACCTCGTATCTGAACAGACAATAGACTTCTTGGATAACTTAAGAAACAAGTAGTAGAAGCAATATTAGGGAAGGTATAAATTTTGAGCAGGTAAGTAAACTTGATGAAGAGAAGCTTCGAAGACTAAGAGGAGTAAAAAGAAAAACATTGGAAAAATAATAGAAATTTTAATAGAGGAAGAGGCCAAGAAAAAGGCAAGAGGAGGAAAACCAAATATATTTATTAATAGCACTCGAATATTTGTGTAAATACCGTACATATTTCCATATAGTGCAAAGCTATGGAATAAGTGAAAGTTCTTGCTAACGGCTGAATAGAAGATGCATTGATAAAACATCCAGATTTCAGGAAGATAAAGAGCTATTAAAGTTAAATAGGAGTATGCAAAAGTTTTATAAAAAGGGAATGTTTAACTCCCCCATAGAAGATCAAAAAATATCCTTAGGTTATCCAAGAAGTCTATTGTTGGTAAACATAAAAGGCTATTTGCCTTTTTATCTAGTTTATGCAGGAGGTCTATATTTATTGTTGAGTGTGATTTTAGGCATTTCTGCTAAAACGCAACTTTTAAATCGCCAAAATTTCTCCTTGCCTTTACTAATTCCGATTCTTGGAGTGCACACATAATCTGGTTTGAGGTGATATTCATAGAGACAAAATTCATGACTTATAGTAAGGTCTTGTTTATTATGTTCTTTTGTAATGTTTAATTTTTTGCACAGTATGCCTGGCCCGCCTAAATTTGCTTCAAGCGGTTCAGTGAGCTTTAATCCTCGTATTAACACTGCTGCTGGGAATCCTTCTGCTTCTGTTACAATATTTAGACAATAGTACATTCCATATATAAAATATACGTACGAAAACCCTGGCGTACCAAACATTACTGAGGTTCGATTAGTATAGCCTCTTGCTGCATGACAAGCTGGGTCATCCATTCCTATATACGCTTCAACTTCAGTTATTATTCCACTAAAATTAGAAAATTTCAGAATCTTCCCTAGCAGCTCCCCAGCTACGGTTAAAGTTGGCCGTTCATAGAAATTTCTTGGTAATATTGTGTTATTCATCATAGAAGTACAAGTTACTTACATTTGTAAGCAAGTTATACTATTTTTGCTTTTTCTTATTTATTTAGTCAAGAGCATCTCTGAGAAGTAGAAGTTGGTGTTGTTGTCACATTTGTTACATCTGTTGAAGGCTGCTGTAAAACCTTGACTGATTCAGAGCTCTTTTGTTGCAATTGCGGTACTAACGCTTCATATAAAGATTTTGGCTCACGTCTCTTACCTATTTTGACTTCTTTATTTGCACGCAACTGCTCTGCAGTAACACCGTTGCCTTCAAGGAGAGTTACACCATTCTTACCATCAATGTTAACTTTAACTTTGCATTCTCTTCCATCAACATACCACTTTAAAGTCATTTCATATAACCCACTAATTATTTCATAAACTCTTTCCTCATTATCACTATCATTATTAATATAGCAACATGCCCCTCTCTTTTTTTCTTGATTAGGATGACAAAATGTAATTGTTCTTACACCATACTCTTTACATATACTACCGCCTAGAAGTTTAGCTATATCTACTCCTTCTTTATTGGCATGTAGCACAACTCTCACGGTAGGATAAACAATATTCCCTTCCCTTTTGCCTTCTTTTATCATTATGGACCCTATAGTATGATTTTTCATACCTTCAGATATCTCTGCTTTAATTTGGTCAGCAATTTTACCTATGATCTCTTTGCCATGATAGTGAGATTCTCCTTTCTTCGGAGAAAAAGGCTCTTTGTTCGTAGTATTAGTGTCTGGATCATTCTGTAACTTAAAGAATTTATCCCATTCTTCATCACTGTCTAATTTAATATATTCACGCTTGTTCTTGCCTGATACTGCATTCTGAATACTAGACGATCCTTCTGTTACAGTTGTACCAGAGCTATTGCCTTTACCTTTTAGAAGAACAAGATGCTCTTCTGACCTTTCTTCCTTACTCAACTTTGAAGCTGCATCACCAAAAGAAGGTTTCTCTACTATATGCGTGTAAGAACTTTTAACTCTACTCTCATTATCAGGTACTGTAGTAGCCCAAAAAAGCTTTTTAATATAATCTAACATATGCTACCTCTTACCATTAACTAAATATCAGTATGCAAACTTTGCTATAACTAATCAATAACTAAATTTACTCCAAATAAAATGAGCTGATAAAAAGGTATAAATTGAGATTAGGTAAAGCTTTTGGTATAATATCTAGTTAATTTTGAATAGGCAGGTGATCTCATCTACAAAGACGTTTTTTATCTCATTTATTTTTGGGTTTATTCTCTTTCCCTATTTTATAAAACTTCTAAAAAAGATAAGTAAAGATGGACAACCAATCAGATCATATGGACCAGAAAGTCATTTAATAACAAAAAAGAATATACCACCTATGGGTGGAATAATAATACTAACTTCTGCTTTATTACCAATCCTGCTTTGGACTCAATTAACACCAGAAATTTCATTGCTGGTATTTATAACTCTATTTTTTGCTCTACTTGGATTTATTGATGACTATTTAAAATTGAAGACAAATCACCACCGAGGTTTAAGTGCAAAAACCAAAATACTTATTCAGTTTGTCGTTACTCTGGTCTGTATGTTTATACTTAAGCTACAATCTGCTGAAGGTTTTACAAAAATTTCTCTATTTAGAGAAGTAGCAATCGACCTTGGCTATCTATATCTTCCGTTTGCTGCATTTGTAATTGTCGGCTCTTCTAATGCTGTGAATCTTACAGATGGCCTAGATGGCCTTGCTGCAACTCAAGCCATTACTTCCTTTGCTTTTTTGGGGCTAATTGCATACATCACTCAGACAGATGTAAACATTACTTTATTCTGCATTGCATTTATAGGAGCTATTTTAAGTTTCTTGTGGTTTAACACACATCCAGCAAAAATATTTATGGGTGATGTTGGAAGCCTATCAATCGGTGCAGCTTTAGGACTCACTAGTGTTCTAATTAAAAAAGAAATGCTTTTTGCCGTTATTGGAATAATCTTTGTAATAGAGACTTTATCTGTGATTATTCAGGTATCATATTTTAAATATACAAAATTTAGATATGGAGCAGGAAGAAGAATTTTCCTTATGACACCAATACATCATCACTTTGAAAAGAAAGGGTGGTCAGAAAATACAATAGTTATAAAATTTTGGATAATTTCTATTGCTTGTTCGATTTTTGCTTTAACTTTCTTATTATAGGAATTATGAAATATCCAGATTTCACATTAGAAGATACATTATCAGGAATTATAGCAGGAGTAGATGAAGTTGGAAGAGGTCCGCTTGCCGGTCCAGTGATATCTGCAGCTGTAATATTTACTGATAGAGATACGGTTATTGATGGAATAAACGACTCAAAAAAGCTAACCCCTAAGTGTAGGCAAGTTCTATACGAAAAAATAACGTCTGTTGCAAAATTTGGTATAGGAATGGCAAGCGTAGAAGAAATAAACTCATACAATATTTTGCAAGCAACAAAGCTTTCAATGAAACGTGCGTTGGCAAACTTGAATCTAGAACTAGATTATGTGCTAGTTGATGGTAATCAACCACCTGAAGTAAAATGGCAAGTAAAATCTATAGTGAATGGTGATAGCTTAAGTATATCAATCGCAGCTGCTTCAATCGTTGCAAAAGTTACAAGAGATCGGCTTATGGAAGAATTGCATAATAAACATCCTCAATATAATTGGTATAAAAATAAGGGATATGGAACAAAAGAACACCTCAGCGCTATTGGCCTTCATGGAATTACGAAGCACCATAGAAAGAATTTTGCACCTATAAGAATACTATAGCCTTTAATCACTTACCTTTTTTGAAAGGTATGTTTTCATTAAACAGGCAGACTGTGCTTGATCCGTTTCTTAAGGTAAATACCGAGCTTACTCTTTCAATTATCAGGTAGTCATCAACTGTACGAAAATTTATCAAGGATTCATATCCTGCAGAATCAACCATAAAAACTGCCGGGAAATCAGAGTTTATTTTATTAAATTGTAGATATGTAAATTTTCCGTCATCAAAAACCTTAATTGGTATTATTGATTGACTGCCTTTAACGTGCGAGATGGAATAGTTAAAATTCAAGCCTTTCTTTATAACCTCAATATCACTTATATCAGGGATAGTGGTATGACTAGCTTGCTCTAGAATATCACCGTTACTCGTTGAATAAATTTCATCACTGTTGAACAGTGGATAAAGAAACCTTACTTCATATGCTAACCTTGGATCATCTAGCCCGTTTGCTTCTTCAGCATGAAATTCGAAATAATAAACTCTTTTATTGGTAATTATAGTTGCATTAGTATCGGCAATATCATCTATAGGCTTAATAAATAATCTATTACCTTGAGGAAGGAGTTGCCAACCGGTTGCATCACCCATTGAAAGACTCTCTATTACCTCCCCTGGCTCAAACAATATGCTGGATTGATAACCATAAAAGCCCGTGTACTTATGTATAGCCTGTGGATTATAATTCATTACCTTTATGTGGTTATCACCAGCTATTGGTCTTGGTTCCTGTTTTGCAAGTGCATAACCACCACAAAAAAATAATAGTGCAACAAAGAGTACCCTAATCATAGTATCAAAATAAACTGATCTTCATTTTATCATTGATAGACATGCACTGCAACTGTTAAGCTATCCCAGTAGTAAGCGACAGAAAATGCAAGCTTCATAATAATTCATTACTGCAGGAAAAAGGGGAGTGTTAAATAAACTACAGATTTTATGTCTAAGTTACTCCACAAAATTTTTCCTTTCCTTATCCAAGATTCAAATTTATAGTATCGATTCCTTTTTATGAAATATGAAGCCACCTCAAGTTATAGTTAAGCCTATATTCAGTGAATTACTTTCACAAGTGCAATTGATTTGAGTGTTATACTGTTCTAACAGTAAAGAAGTCATATAGATAATAATGTCTTTTGTATCCAAACGAATATCATTTTTTTTTGTTAATTTGCTCACTAATAATGTACTTATTGATTTATGTTCATTTACTACTTTTATAGTGAGTAGTGTTTTATCTTCTGTTTTAGTCAGTAAAATAGACACTAATTCAATTTGTGCCACTGCACTGATTATAGTTATCACCATATTGGAAATTATCTTATTTATTTTTTCAATTAAGTTTTCTGTAGGACATTCACTTACTCTCCACTGAAGCTTTACTTTTTTTTTAATAAATAATTTTCTATATTGGATTTAGTCTTAACAAAGCTGCAATTATCTGATGAATGAGAATACGCTTGCTTCATAACTTTATATTTATATATTAAATCATCGGAGCTTTCTTTAAGCAATGACAATGCTTCGTTTTGCATATTAGGGTTGTTTTCTTCAAGCTCTTCCAATCCACCCACTATTCCTTGCATAGAACTAGCAAAATCATGAAGAATTCGTCCTGATAGGCACTCTGTTATTAACATTATGTTTTTATTCATTGGATAAAAGTATAAATGATTTAAGTTAACCCTATATTGGTAGGCATGTAGTAGTCAATTTAAGAGAAAGTTTCGTTGCGCTTTTTGTGTCAAAGCATTAATGTAGTATTAATAATTATAAGATTTATGAAGGCGTTATGAATACTTATGCTAAATCTGGAATAGACCTTAAACTATATAATGAACTAATAAAAAAAGTTAAACCTATTATTGAAAAGACTAAAGGAGAAGAAGTAATTAGTGAAGTAGGATCATTTTCTGCATTGTTTGACTTTTCTTCGCTGAGTAAGAAATACGACCATCCAGTACTTGTTTCCTCAACTGATGGAGTGGGCACAAAACTATTAATAGCTCAAGAGGTGAATAAGCATGATACTATAGGTATAGACTTAGTTGCAATGTGTGTAAATGATTTACTTGCACAAGGAGCAACACCTTTATTTTTCCTTGATTACTTTGCAACAGGCGTTTTAAACAAAAACGTTTTATTGTCTGTAATCCAGGGCATTGCAGAAGGGTGCAAGGAATCTAAAATAGCATTAGTTGGTGGAGAAACTGCAGAAATGCCTGGAATGTATGGTAATAATCACTATGACCTTGCAGGGTTTGTGGTTGGTGTTGTTGATCGAAAGCAAATTCTTCCAAATTGTAGTATAATGAAAGCAGGTGACTGTGTAGTTGGTTTAGAATCAAATGGAATTCACTCAAATGGATTTTCTTTGGTGCGCCATATTTTTAAAAGCTTAGGTATAAATTATAATGATATATCTCCATGGAATAATAAATCTTGGGGTGAAATATTACTTAAGCCAACAAAGATATATGTTGATTCTTTGTTGCCTATTATGCCAAAGGTAAAAGGCATTGCGCATATAACAGGTGGCGGGTTAATAGACAATATTCCAAGAATTCTCTCAGGAAATTTATTTGTAGACATAAATATTAATTCTTGGAAATGGCCAGATATATTTTTATGGCTGAAAGAAGAAGGCAAAATAGAAAAGAGAGAAATGTTAAAAACATTTAATTGCGGCATAGGTATAGTACTGATTGTAGATCCCGATAATATCAAGGATGTGGAAAGCCATTTCCAAAAGCGTGGAGAAAAAATTGAGATTATTGGAAAACTTGATGAGGCATGTAACCCTCCACTTGATAGAGTAGTATTTAGTTAGTCTAACTTTACTGACAGTCTTTTTGCAACTTCTGAGTATGCTTCCTTTAAGTTTCCTAGATTTAAACGGAAAACATCTTTGTCTAGCTTTTTATGCGTATTTTTATCCCATAGCCTACAATTATCAGGGCTGATTTCATCGGCTAAAATGATTTTAGTGCTGTTGTTTATCAATTTGCCAAATTCTAACTTGAGATCAACTAAATATATATTTGCATTTGAAAATAGGTCGACTAAGATTTTGTTGATCTTTAAAGTTGTAGTTTTAACTTCTTCCATTTCTTTATGGGATAACCAACCAAAATATAGTATGTGATTTTCATTCACCATTGGGTCGGCTAGGTCATCATTTTTGTAAAAAAACTCGATTATAGGAGATGTAAGTGTCTCACCTTCTTTGATATTAAAACGTTTGCAAAAGCTGCCAGCTGCAATGTTTCTAACCACTATCTCAAGAGGTATTATCTTGAGTTTTTTGACTAGCTGTTCTCTTTCGTTTAAAGTGTTTATAAAGTGCGTGCTAATTCCTGCTTCTTCAAGCTTTTCCATGATAAAAGCACTAACATGATTATTAATTATTCCTTTGCCCTCAATAATTTCATATTTTTCCTTGTTGAACGCTGTAACATCATCTTTAAAGTACTGTATAACAGTTGATGAGTCTTCAGTTTCAATAATGACTTTGGCTTTACCTTCGTATATCGTTTTATTCAGTGACATGATTGATTTAGCTGTATACTATAAGATAATATCAAATTGCTGCTTAGTTTACTACAAATTTGCTAATGACGTTTAGTGTTACAGTGTTAACCATATTTCCAGAAATGTTCCCCGGGTTTTTGAACTATTCTCTTGCCGGAAAAGCGTTAGAAAAAAAAATATGGAACCTTGAAGTAATAAATATTCGTTCTTTTGCAAAAGATAAACATTCAACTGTGGATGATGTTCCATACGGAGGTGGAGCAGGGATGGTTATGCGCCCAGATGTGATTGGTAATGCAGTTGATAATGTGCTTTCTGCTCATAAAAATACTAGATTTATTTATATGACTCCATCTGGTACAAAATTTAATCAGAGCATTGCAAAGGAGTTAACAGAAATTCCTCATGTAACAATATTGTGTGGTCGATTTGAAGGTGTTGACCAAAGAGTAATTGATGTGTATACTCCTTATGAGTTAAGTATTGGAGATTATATACTTTCGGGAGGTGAGCCAGCTGCAATGGTAGTTCTTGATACATGCGTTAGGCTTCTTCCAGGTGTAGTAAGTAATTCCGATAGCGTTACTGAAGAAAGTTTTAGTTATAGTGGTGGTATGCTTGAATATCCTCAATATACTAGGCCTGAGCAGTGGAGTAGGTACAAAGTTCCTGAGGTTCTCTTGTCTGGCAATCACAGAAAAATAAGTGATTGGAGAAGGGAACAGTCATATGTTAGAACAAAGGAACGTCGACCTGAATTGTTGAATGGAGATGATAAATGACAAACTTACTTGAAAAATTTAACGAACAACAAATACAAAGGTTAGCCAAAGAGATGCCAGCTTTTTGTCCTGGCGATGATTTGAAGGTCACTTTTAAGGTAGTTGATAGTACGGGTGAGCGTATACAGATATTTGAGGGCGTATGTATATCAAAAAGAAATCGTGGATTACACTCTTCTTTTTCAGTTAGAAAGGTAAGTCATGGAGAAAGTATAGTATCACAATTTTTTGTTTACTCTCCTGCATTAATTTCAGTACAAGTGATAAGAAAGGGAAAGGTCCGTAGAGCAAAATTATATTATCTGTGCAAGCTATTTGGGAAAGCTGCAAGGATCAAAGAACGTACTACTTATGTTAAAAAAAAATCTAAGTAGATACAATAGGGAGTGATGTCAATTGTATCATCTCAAAACTCTCTCTTATTATCCCAGTGTGTGGCGCACAACTGTACTTTGCCTCCTGCTGTGGTGTCATCCCAATGTTTGACACTGGGATCCAGATTCTCCTTTTGGTTTGTGCTTTCATGGAAAATATAAAAATTATTTGCAGGCAAAGCCTGTTAGATCTCAGTGTCAAGCACTGGAAAAAGGGGAAAGTCTTTTCAAATCCTCATGTAAAGAAAAGTAAATGGGTATAATAAAGAAAAACTTCCTTAAGTTACTTCAATCTAAGCGCGTACATGCTCGTGTAAAAAGAAAAAATAAAAAGAACAGCATTTTATGCTTTTGCTCTTTTACAGCACTGATTGTCTCAATTGGGTGTCCTATATGTATATTACTAAGTATATTAGTTAACTCTTACAGTGCTTTAACAGTAACGAAAATTTTATTGCCAGTTGAAATAAATGCTGATCTTATTTTAACTAATAATCCTGGTGATTTACGATATAAGTCCATTAGACTACTCAATAACTCTTTACATAAAGTGTTTGAAGGAATTGACTTTAAAGACAGTGACGAAATTTTAAGTCGTAATTCTTACAAAGAACTAGAGAAATTTTTTCGTAAGAAAGTAAAAGATAGTGGTGAATATGAGATTTGGTTTACCGCATCGAGTGTGATCAATTCACTATATAAAAATAAATGTTTGAATGATCATTATGCTAAATTACTTGATTGGTTAAAAGAGAAGGGAAGAGTAAGAAAATTTTTTAATAAGTCTCTGTTTCTTAAGTCTGATTCTTGTGAGCCTGAGAATGCAGGGATTTTAGGGGCATTTATCGGTTCATTAATGACAATTATAGTATGCTTAGCGTTGGCATTGCCAATAGGAATTATGTCAGGTATCTGTCTTTATGAATTTATGCCTAGAAATAGGCTAATAACCAGTATTGTAGAAATTAGCATGAATAACCTTGCTGCAGTGCCTTCGATAATATTTGGTGTGGTAGGACTGACTCTCTACTTGGGCATATTTGGTTTACCCCGTTCTTCACCGCTTGTTGGCGGGATGACTCTTTCATTTATGATGCTGCCTAATATTATTATTGCAACAAAAAATGCCTTTACAAACGTTCCTATTGCAATAAAAGATGCAGCGTTTGCGCTAGGTGCACCTCACATCAAGGTGATATTGGATCACTCTTTACCGATTGCGTTGCCACGGATAATACATGGTGCAGTGCTTGCAATTGCAAGGATTTTAGGCGAATCTTCCCCTTTACTTATGATAGGCATGGTAGCATTTATTGCTGATACACCTACATCCTTCTTCGATCCGGCAACTGTTTTACCTGTACAAATATACATATGGTCAAGTAGTCCTGAAATTGCATTTATTGAGCTTGCTGCCATTGCAATTATAGCTTTATTGTTAATGCTATTTGCTTTGAATTTAATAGCAAATTTTGTAAAAAGAAAGTTCGAGTTTTTTGATTCATGAAAATTACAATCCTATCTGGTTATGGCTTAAATTGCGAAAAAGAAACTGCATTTGCATTTATGGAATGCAGCAGAAAGCTTGGTATTAATAATATTGAAGTAAAAATCGTTCACATTAATGATATTATAGATAATCCAAGTGAACTGAAATTAAGCAATATACTTGCAATTCCAGGAGGTTTTTCCTATGGTGATGATACTGGTGCTGGTAATGCATTTGCTTTGCGTATAAAAAACAACTTGTTAGACGAATTTCAAAATTTCTTATCTCAGGATAAGCTTATTATAGGGATATGTAATGGTTGCCAGATATTAGTAAAATTAGTTCCAGAATTCTCTAATCTAGCTTTAACCTCTAATGATATAGGTAATTACCAATGTCGTTGGATTAGAGTGAGAGTTAATCCGCAGAGTAATTCTGTTTGGCTACGGGGCCTGAGTGAACTATATCTCCCTATTGCTCATGGGGAAGGCAAATTTTTTATGGATCAAGATACTTTGAATCAATTGATTGAAAATAATTCCGTTGCACTGCGTTACGTTGATGAAAATGGTGACTATGCAAATTTACAATTTCCTTACAATCCAAACGGATCTATATACGACCTGGCAGCTTTATCAGATAAAAGTGGAAGAGTTTTAGCTTTAATGCCTCACCCAGAGAGAGGAATATTTTTTACTCAGCAGGACAACTGGCCTCTTGAAAAAGAAAAATGTAAACGTTCAGGAGTGGCTATGCCAAAATATGGTGATGGAATGCTCATATTTGAGAATGCACTAAAATATTTTGCGTAAGTATTACAATACGTTACATACAACAAGTTTTTAAGCCATAAAAAGTTACTTTCCTTGTTATGACAATAAATCCTTATCTTTGATCTGCAGAGTAGCTTTCTCTAACGTTAGGGATATAATTGTTCCACTTTCCAATTGCTTTTCTCAACAAGAGTATATCTAAATCTAGTGTGTCTCCTATATTCACCTTCTTGCCAAAATTCAATTACCTTTGGGATTACGCAAAATCCCACCCAAAAGTCAGGACGAGAAACTTGTGTATTGTGAAATTCTTTCTCTTTCAATTCTATAGCCTGCTCAAAATCTTGCCAATTTTTCAGAACTCTTGATTGTTTTGAGCACCACGCGCTAATTTGACTATCACGTGCTCGAGAAGAGAAATATTCGTCAGCCTTTTTGCCGCTTAGAAGCCTAACTTCTCCTTCAATTCGTACTTGTCTAGAAAATTCTGTCCAATGAAATACGAGTGCAGCTTTGGGGTTCTCAGTCAATTCTTTTCCTTTTCTACTGTTTACGTTAGTAAAGAACACAAAACCTTCTTTACTATATTCCTTTAGTAATACCACTCTTGCAGATGGAATGCAGTCTTTGCTACACGTTGCTAGCGTCATTGCAGTTGACTCTTTACACGGAAAATTAAGTACTTCTTGATACCACTTTGAGAACAAATCAAAAGGATCTTTTTCAGGTAAGAGTGTCATATGCAAAAATAAAATTTAATTCTGACATGCATTGCAAAAATAAGTGCTACGACCATTTTGTCGTATAAGTGTTATGATATTGTTGCAGATTCTGCAAGGTTTTTGCACTTTACCATATACGTAAAAGTTATTTTGAAAGTATCCAGCAGATCCAGATGGTTGTGCATAATCTTTCAGTGTTGAACCACCAGCAGCAATTGCATCACTCAGAGTATTTTTTATTTCGATAGCAAGTTTTTCGCACTCTATATATGTTAAATCTTGTGCTAGCCTAAGTGGTGATATGCGAGCTCTAAATAAGCTCTCAGAAGCATATATGTTACCTACGCCAACTATTAGCTTATTATTCATTAATACTGATTTGATATTTGCTTTTCTGTTCTTTAGCAACTTCTGTAAATAATTTCCGTCAAATTCATTCGTGAGGGGTTCTATTCCTAGGTTATTAAAAAAATTTAGTTCTTGCTCTCTGTTTAAAACAATCACTAATCCAAACCTTCTTGGGTCATTAAAGATTAGTGAAGTGTTGTCAGAAAATAAGAATATCACATGATCATGTTTGTTCTGTGCTTGATTGTCTTCAGCATATATAAGCTTTCCGCTCATGCCAAGGTGTATGATTACAGCCATACTAGCATCTATATTCGAGATTATATATTTACCTCTACGCTTGATATCATTTATAACTTTGCCCTTTAGCAAATCATCCATATTCTTCGTTATTGGTACACGCAAATTCCAATTATTGACTGTAACATTACTTATTTTCTTATTTTTGATTTTATCAAATAAGAAGTTAGAGATGACTTCCACTTCTGGGAGTTCTGGCATCTTGTCTACTCTGTTGCTGTTTTTTTCTTTTTAGAATATTTTGCTTTAAAGCTTTTGCCAATCTTTTTCTCTCTTCTTCTTTTTCCTTATTTTTTTTCATGTTATTCATTATCATAATACGTGAACTTGCCGTTGTAGCTCAGGTGGTAGAGTACGTCATTGGTAATGACGAGGTCCCAAGTTCGAATCTTGGTAACGGCAGTTTAGAGGACGATATTCATAAAGTCAATCCTCTAGATGCTAATTAGATTATAGAAAAACGTCTAGTAAATACCTTTTATACACTACCATTAAGCTGCTTTTTCAGTATCACTATTCAATAATACCTGCCGTAATTTTTCTTTAGAAAATCCATGCATTAAAAGAAATTGTATAATCCTTTGCCAAAAATCCCTCACAATATACTGAAGGATTATTAAAACTTACGTTGGCAGGGTTAAACCTGTTACCATAACTTCCCCCACCACAAATATTTTCATAACAACACTGCTTACAATCATCAGGCCTGTTTTCCATATCACTCAAAAAGTTATTAAAAAATTTATCTGATAAGAACTTAGCCCAACTAGTATTGCTGATGTTATATTCGACAAATTTATGAGGGACACATGTTCTCCTTGAGAAATAAGATCATTGAACTTATCAATCATTTCCATCGATATATGAGGCTTTCGATTGCGCCACGATTGGTCAGCTTTATTAAAATAATAGCAGTAGGTGCAATTAATATTACACCTTTCTATAGTTTTAAGTATAACACCAGCCTTCACTAACATACCTCACATTCAAATTGACAGTAACTATTGTGCTTAAAGTAATTACTTCTATCGTGGAAATTACCTGGACACTTCCTTACCCTTTCCGCTATTAATTTTACTTAAGTCTTCTTTTATCTTATCTGCCCAGCATATATTACCATGCCCTCCACCATCTCTATCAAACTGACAATGGCTATTGTGATTATTTCTACCATGAAAATTATCTGAAAGCTTTTCTATTCTTTTAAGTATGACACTACTACTAACTTGACCGATATTAGCGCTAAGAAGCTCTAATAATAAATCCACTTGTTTTTCTTTATTGTTTACCATAATTATTTTGCCTTAAAATAGCAAAGTCTAGGTTTACTATAGCTTTTGTCAAGCATTTATCTGAGCTATTTATATATTGGAATGCTACTCGTCATTTTATTTGCTTTCAAATGTATAACTTTCGGTATCTTGTTTTCAAGGACTTTTAACTTAATATTACCACTATTAAAGTCAATACTATAACACTTTAGTTCTTGACCATTCTTGAGTCCCATATTATGGCAATCACTACCTAATTTAACCCCACGTATTTTTTGTAGCTCTAGACTTCTGGTTAAGTTAAAGCATATATCACTATACTTATCAGTATCTTGGAAAGTTAAATTTTTATTGAGTAATCTACTAGGTAACAAACTGAGAAGTATGCTAGAATCTCTTATAGAGGCTATGATGTCTTTTATAAAAGACTCTGGTAAGTAATGTTTTAAATGACTTGCAAATAAGTCAACATTAAAATTAACTTTCTTTGAAGTTATTTCACTTATTATACTATTTATAGTAGTCAATAAGTTATACCTTCCATTACTAACCTCATTTAATTTCTCATCAATTATTGTTGCAAGGATAAAACCTTTGTTATAGCTTAGAACCTGTCTTGAAAGGTAATGAAGAAAAGAGTATGATGAGGTAAGCAAAAAATAGGAGGGTAAGTTGTATCCAAGTGATATAAGTGACAAGGAATGGGAAATTTTAGAGCCCTATGTTGCACAAGGAGCGATAGGACGACCAAGAAAACATAACATAAGAACAATTATTAATGCAATAAGGTACATAATGAGGGGTGGTTGCCAGTGGAGAATGCTACCAAAAGATTTTCCTCCATGGAAAACGGTGTATGACTATTTTCTCAGGTGGCGTAATAATGGAAAATTGAAAAAAATACATGACATGCTAGTAAAAGAGGTAAGAAAAATGGTTGGCAAAAATGAAACACCTTCAGTAGGTATAATTGACAGTCAATCAGTGAAAACGACTCAAAAAGGGGATCAAGAGGATATGATGCCGGTAAAAAAATAAAGGGTAGAAAACGTCATATTATTGTAGATACACTAGGTCTTGTAATTACTGCAGAAGTACACAGCGCAAGCATTCAGGACCGTGATGGTGCTACCAATCTTTTTGTTCAAGCTAAATGCAAAGCTCCAACATTACGTAGGTTTTTTGCTGATCAAGGGTATAAAGGTAAATTACAAAATCGATGTTTGTTGGAAACTGGATGTTTGCTAACGATTACCAAGAAATTGGTTGATACAGGATTTCAAGTTATTCCTAAACGTTGGATTGTAGAACGAACCTTTGCCTGGCTTTCCAATTTTAGACGCATGAGCAAGGATTACGAACATTCTCCTCTTACTTCAAAAAACAATATCTTATTTAATATGATTACTTCTATGCTTACTAAATTAGCCAATTAACTCCTTTCAAGACAGGTTCTTAGCATACTTATGCTTTGATCAAGTAAATGTTTTTGATTTATTTTTTCGAAATCAATATTAGGTATTAAAGAATTAAAATACTCTTTTAAACTAATATTAATTATTTTTAAGTACTCATCTTTATCAATAAGTTTCGTGTCAAGTAAGGTTTTCACTCCATAAAATTCCGTAAATCCTTCAAAAAACCACTTATATTTTATTTCATTTTTCTTATCGCTGTCTTGCTCTATTATATGTCCTATATATCTGTGAATTAATTCATGTGATATCACTCTAGTATAATCTTTGATATTTTTTTTTAAGCTTCCCTCAATAATTACATAGTCCTTTCCTGCAGCACCTGTAGTTCTACTAAGATTGGGATTATCAACAAGTATAGCTCTTCTCATAATAATCCAAACAAGTTAAGATATGGATTTATGGTAGTGGGGTTTGTATGCCAGCAGCGTATAGTTACGACTTAAGGAAAAAAGCAATGGAAGCATTGGATGAA
Organism: Wolbachia endosymbiont (group B) of Horisme vitalbata; assembly: GCF_964028625.1. Lineage (NCBI taxonomy): Bacteria > Pseudomonadati > Pseudomonadota > Alphaproteobacteria > Rickettsiales > Anaplasmataceae > Wolbachia > Wolbachia endosymbiont (group B) of Horisme vitalbata. The sequence goes on along the minus strand of NZ_OZ034797.1, from coordinate 145,834 downwards.
GGAGAAAGTAGAGCAAATGTTGCCGAGAGATTTAAAATTGGAAAAACAACTCTATATGAGTGGCAGAAAAGACGTAAGGAAACGGGAGATTTTCAGTCAAAAAAGCCTGGAAGCGTAGGATATAACCATAAAATTACTGACTGGAATGTTTTTACCAAATTTGCAAAAAACCATGGTGGCAAAACTCAGTCAGAGATGGCTAAACTCTGGGGCAATATCAGTAGACAAACGATTCACCGTGCACTTAAAAATATTGGATTTACAAGAAAAAAAGACCTACGGATATAAAGAAAGAAATGAAGAGAAGCGAGCTCACTTTTCAAAGGTTATAGCAACAAAACGTCATGAAAATCTTGTATATATTGACGAATCTGGAATAGATAATACAGAAGACTACCCATACGGATACTGCAGAAAAGGAGAGAGGTTTCATTCACTAAAATCAGGTAAAAAAGCTCAGCGGGTCAGTATGATTGCAGCTCTAAATAAAGAGAAAATCATTGCTCCATTGACCTTTGAAGGATATTGCAATAAGGATGTTTTCGAGGCTTGGTTTGAGCAGTTTTTAACTCCAATTTTAAGGTCTGGCCAAACTGTAATTCTTGATAACGCTACTTTTCATAAATCTAAAAAAATAGATAATCTTGCTAAAGGAGTTGGTGCTGAAATTCTTTATCTTCCTCCATATTCTCCAGACTTTAACAAAATTGAGCATCAGTGGTTTGCTATAAAGAACAGAGCTAGAAAAAATATCCCTATTTTTAAGTCTTTCCGTCAAGCTGTTGATTCTGCTTTTTTATTCTGACTATTATGAGAAGAGCTATACTATATTATACGGCTTACTTTCTAGTATGAATAAGTTATCTTGAGCTAAGATAATTTTATTAATAATATTTACAAGACTGATACTATTATGAGCATTGGTATAAAGCTTATTTCTTTTATCAAGATCAAAACTTCTAAAATCGTCAGTTCTAATAATTTTTTCTATATTATCAAAAGGTTTTCTAAAAGGTAAAAAATCAGGTAAGTTTTTTAAATGTGATGAAGAGTTATCTAAAGCAATAGCAGAATGCATATACTGAATGTATATAAGGAAAAAACAAACAATATAATTTAATAGACTGTGTACATTTTTAAGCTTAATGTTTGCCATAAATAAAACAGGACATTGAAGAAGTGTAAGTAATTACGATTAAGCAAATATAATTTATTGCTAAGTAGGTGATAAGGATAATTTTAATTATCTCTTTAAAACTTTACTCTTCCCATATTATTGAACACCTTATAATAAAGACTGAGAAGAAAGTTATAAAGGATTCCATATTCTTATCATCATAGCGCTGTTACTACAGTAATAACACTAAGAATAACTATAAGTTTCTTTGAATGATAGTTGAATTTTGATTGAAATTTTGAGGCTATAAAAACCGCAGGTACCAGTTGGTTTTTATTAGCTAAAGTAAAGGTCAAGTATCTGGAATTCTGAACATAAAATCCCCCTATGAAAAAAAGATTAGAAAAAAATGCAGTGCACATACGACAGAAATTAAGTATGTGTGTATGCACCCACATACGCTGAAGAGGATACGCTACATTTTTTTATGAGTTTAATAAAAAAAGTCTGCAGACAAAGATAAATTTTTGAGCTCTAAAAGTATCTCTAATTGTAGTTATAATCAGATTTAAAATGTGCGGAAGTAATTTTTTAGCTATAAGAATATATTATAGAAAAAAGGAACCCAAAAGTTAGCGTTATTGGTAATCCAACTTGGTGTAACGGCACTGTAGACCTTACAATAAAGACTGAGAGGAAAGTTACAAAGGAAGATTATCATGCTTCTTCCATATTCTTTCTACTTTCTTGTTTTTAAGTAGCTCTAATGCTTTGTGAAAGTGATGCCTTGTTTTACTTGGCACTATAATGTCATCAATGTATCCATGTGATGCAGCAAAAAATGGATTAGCAAATTTCTCTTTATATTCTTTGATTAACGTTTGCTGTTCTTTTTCATGCCTAAATATAATTTCAACTGCACTTTCAGGGCCCATTACAGCTATCTCAGCGGTTGGCCAAGCATAATTTATATCACCTTTTAAATGCTTTGAGTTCATAACAATATATGCACCACCATACGCTTTTCTAGTGATAAGGCTAATTTTCGGCACGGTCGCTTCAGCGTAAGCGTAAAGCAGTTTCGCTCCGTGTTGTATTATATTATTGTATTCTTGATTCGTGCCAGGTAAAAACCCTGGAACATCAATAAGTGTGATGATGGGAATGTTAAATGCGTCACAAAATCTTACAAACCTTGCAGCTTTTCTTGAAGAGTCAATATCCAAGCATCCTGCAAGGTGCATAGGTTGATTTGCAACAACACCAATAGTATTTCCTCCAATTCTGCCAAAGCCAATTATGATGTTACGAGCAAAATCGGGTTTTAGTTCAAAAAATTTCCTTTCATCACACACCTTTTCAATGAGTTCATACATATCATAAGGAGTATTAGGATTACTAGGAACTAGAGTGTTCAAAGATTCATCAACATCATCAATTAAGTCGCAGATTGGTACAGTTTTTGGCAACTCTTGATTATTTGCTGGCAAAAAGGTGAAGAATTTTCGCATTTCTAGTAGCATTTCAACTTCATTATTGAATGCAAAATCTGCTACTCCTGTTTTGCTCGTATGAATTTTTGCTCCACCGAGATCTTCGTGGCTTACGTTCTCGTATGTAACTTTTTTCACTACATCTGGTCCGGTTATAAACATGTATGAGCTATTTTTTACCATGAAAATAAAATCGGTTAGCGCTGGAGAGTAAACTGCACCGCCAGCACATGGGCCCATGATTAGAGAGATTTGTGGTATAACGCCTGATGCATTTACATTCCTTTGAAAAATTTCTCCGTAACCAGCAAGGGAATTTACTCCTTCTTGGATTCTGGCTCCACCAGAATCGTTTAGTCCGATAATTGGAATTCTGGCATTAATTGCCATATCCATAATTTTGCATATTTTTTTTGCATGTGATGCACCAAGTGATCCACCAAAGACAGTGAAATCCTGAGAATAAACAAAAACTTTTCTGCCATAAATAGTACCATGGCCAATTACAACTCCATCACCTAAAAAATCAGCATTTTGCATGCCAAAATCAGTTGCGTGATGCTTCACAAACTTATCATACTCTTGAAATGAATTTTCATCGAGCAATATACTCAGCCTTTCTCTAGCGGTTAGCTTTCCTTTTTCATGTTGCTTGTTAACTCTATCAGGACCTCCTCCTTTTTCGGCTTCTAATGTTTTGATCTTTAGAGTTTCTAGTATTTCAGAGTCTTGCATGTAGTAAAATAACTTTCAAATTGGTTGTAAACTTTATTGAGCTTACAAATCCTATTGATTATACACATACACCGTTGCTGCATGCAACGGTGTATGTGTACGATAATTAATGCGCTAGCAATTTCTATTTAATATTTTGAGAATGCTGAGACTCACTAACATTCTGTGCACTTGCACTTGTTACACCTGTTGATGGATTAATTGTTATAACTTCTCTTTCAATTCCTTGTAAGTTTGAAGCCAATGAGACCAATTTTGCTAGAGTCATGTCATTATATTTATCCATCTTCTTATTCTCATAATAGCCAATTTTTATTTTTACAGCTTTGTTTTCCTCGAAGTCCTCAGGACTTATATTATCACTTAAATCAGTACAAAATACGTTACCATTTTCACTAATATTTAAAGCAATACTGCAATCTCTATCACCCACTTTCCAGTTAAATTTAATTATACAAGACTCATTTAGTATTTGATAAAGCCTTACACCATCATCACTTTGTGAAACACGCACCAACCTTTTATCTTCTGGAGATACAAATGTAAAAGCTCCAATTTTTGGATTACTATCCTTTAAGGCTTTACCAGGAAATGAGTTATCAAATTTTAACTCACCTCTGCCTTCTTTTAACGATACCCATGCAGTAAATGATTTATCTTCTTTTCCTCTCAACCTCACATCTATAGAATCATTACCTGTATATTCAGCAATTCCTTTTCGAATTACACTCAGAAATTTCTTAGTTTCTTCATCATTGTCACTCAAAAAAAGCTCCTTATTTTCATGTGACCAGGATGGATCATTGAGATTCTCCAATGCTTTAGCTAAAGTTATATAGTTATATATACGTGTCCTGTTGTTATAAGGTGTCCCTAATTTATAAATTTTAGGAGTTAATTGAGCAACTTGATCGAAATTCATTATTAAAGTTTCATTTGCATTATGCATAGCGCCTCCAATTTTACATAATAAACTTAAGATAAAATATGCTAATTTTAGGATAGGTATATAATCTATCAAGTCAATAGTTAAACTAAAAAATTTTGATTATAATTTACTATGTATAAAATACGCTCTTAAACTATGCTGAAAATAGTCATAATAGGCCTTCCAAATGCAGGCAAGTCAACTCTATTTAATAGGCTAGTAAGAAGAAAAGCAGCGGTAGTTAGTGACATTCCAGGAGTAACGAGAGATAGGCGTGAAGGAATTGGAAGAATTAGTGATTTAGAGTTTAAAGTTATAGATACAGGAGGATGGAATGACCAAACCAGTTTTTCACTACAAGTTATTGAACAAATAGAGTTTTCTTTATTAAGCGCAGATGTAATTTTTTTTCTTGTTGATGCAAAAGTGCAAAACGAGCAGAACAAAGAGTTTGCAAAGTGGCTGAAGAGAAAAACGAACAAACCTGTAATACTAATAGCAAACAAATGCGAAAGTCATAAATCGGAAAATGTTGATTATTTGCAGTTCTTCAACTTCATAGGTCCGGTGTATATCTCAGCCGAACATAATCTTGGTATGATTGATCTTTATGATGTATTAGCTGGTGTTATTGAAGATTTTAACAAAAAAACTGAGCTGCCTGAAAGTGAGTCCATTAGACTGAGGATTGCAATCATCGGTCGCCCAAACGTTGGAAAATCAACTTTTTTAAACAGTTTACTTGCAGAAAATAGACTAATAGTAAGCTCAAAACCTGGTACCACGCGTGACTCTGTGGATATTTCATACGACCATAATGGGAAATTAATCACTCTCATCGATACTGCGGGAATCCGCAGAAAGGCAAATGTTGTTGATAACTTAGAATCAAGATTTGTTGAAAAAAGTATAGAGTCAATAAAGCGCTCTCATGTAGTGATTTTAATGCTAGATTCCTTGCTTGGCGTTGAGCAGCAGGATTTATCAATTGCTGAAGCTGCAATTAAAGGGGGGAAGGGAATTATCATTGTTTTAAATAAGTGGGATTTAATAGGTAAGGATGACAGAAGTAAGTTAATAAAATTTGTCAAACAACAGGAAGTGACTCGGTTATTTTTGGAAGTGCCAACTGTAACAATTTCTGCATTGAAAGGTATGCGCTGTGGTGATGTGATAGATAAGTGTCTTGAAGTGAGTGAATCCTTAAACAAGAAGATCAGCACTGCAAAACTGAATAATTGGCTAATAGATGCTGTGGAAAAACATTCTCACCCACTTATAAAAGGTAGAGAGATTAAAATGAAGTATATTGCTCAAATTGGCACCAAACCTCCAGCTTTTTCTTTGGTATGCAACGTCCCGGAAAGTGTTGATGAGAGTTATAAACGTTATTTGACTAATGGTCTTAGAAAAAACTTCTTTGTTGAAGGCGTACCAGTCAGATTGCTTTTGAAAAAGAATAAGAATCCCTATGTAAAGTAGGTAATCTTGTTTTATTAATAATATAGTTTTTTATCTTATTAATATTCTTAATAAGTAAATAATATTACTTAAATAAGTAGTTGATAAATTAATATTATATAGTAAAGTATTAACTTGTTTAGTACTTTTGCTATGAATTATAAAGGACAAGATTTAAGGCCTGGATCTCCACATACTTTCACGGTTGATACACCTTTAGTATTTCAGTGGCTTCCAAGGCAATATGGATACCTGATTCCAGAAAAATATTTGGAGAGATTGAGCGAATGGGCAAAAAGAGAAGATACGCGTGTAGTGAAGTTAGTAATAAATGGATCTGGTTTTACTCCTACGCAACGTAAAGAGTTGGAGAATAAAATATCAAACAGAAAATTTAACCCAAACAAAAATATAGAACTTATAGATTTTAATGAGCTGGATTTAGGAGAGTATGAATTCAGCTTTCACTTACAACCAAATAAGAAAACAGAACTATCTAAATGTCCTTTATACAATGTATCTCAATATTTCAAAGATCTATACTCTATTCCAGAAAGTAAAAGATTATCTTTTGGTGTTGAGATAGACAGTATGCGTATATTTATGTTGTTAGCACTGAAGTCTCCTATGATCTATTTTGATTTTGATATCTTACCTAAAGAAGATAAGAAAGTTGGTGAGATTCAGGCTGTGCATGGCTTTTTGGTTGCTGAAAATGACAGAAAAGGTTATGACTATGATGGTATAGCAAGTATTGAAAATGCTATCATTGCTCTAAGCGATGCTGGTAGAGTAAAAATTATGGAAATTTACAATGAAGTAAAGAATAAGTTTCAAAAAGATTATCCTTTGTTTAAGTTATCAGAACATGAGATTTACAAAATTATGGAAGAGATAGTATATTTCACTCTTTCTAATGACGTTCTTCTTCTTATATCTAGCTATCAAGATTCTAACAAACGTTACAATAGACGTTTGGAAGAAGCAAGATTGCTTATGCAAGAAACATTTGGGTTTAAAACCAATGGAGGAGAAGTTGATATTCAATATGACAATAGCTGGACGAAAAACAAGGATGAATTGTATACTAAAGAAGAGATTGCAAAAATAGATAGTGATACTAGAGTTGCAACTGATATGAAAGGGCTGATTACTGAACCAATATACAACGGCGAGCATATGTATAGGGTGTAAAAGTGGTAACATAGTACTTAGTGTTCTATCGTTACATGAAACGTTGTCAAACAAGAGTTGACTCTTCACAGATATTGTAGTAATTCATTAACTATGTCAGATGTAAATAACAGTTCTATAATCTTTTTGCTGTCAAGTGCCGCTGCTCTGATTTTTGCATATGTGCTAGAGTATTTCTTCAATATGCTACCATGCAAGTTATGCATATACGAGCGAGTAGTTTACTATGTTACAGGGCTACTTGCAGTTGCGTATATGTTCAAAGACAACAAAATCCTAATCTATGCGATGTTTTGCAGCTATCTCATTGGTGCAATAATATCTTTTTATCATGTAGGTCTTGAACTCCACTTATTTCATGATGTTTTAGGCTGTACAGAGCAAGCAAGTGGTAACGTTAGCATAGAAGAGCTAAGAAATAATCTATTAAACCCTAACTACTCTCCGTCTTGTGACAGACCTCATTATATTTTTGGTGTTTCGTTAGCAACATGGAATCTTATTTATCTTATAGTAGCCCTGTTTGTATCAGGTAGGATATATTGTAAAGAAAGAAATTTAAGGCACAATTGGTGCAAAAAGTAGCAAGAGTAGATGCTGCATTTGTACACCGCTTAGTTGTCACCCAGTTTCCGCAATTTAAAGATCTATCTATCTGCCAAATCGTGCCCGGTGGATGGGACAATAGAACATTTCGTCTGGGTGATCACATGCTTGTGCGTATGCCAAGCGCTGCAAAGTATGCAATGCAGGTGGAAAAGGAACAAAAGTGGTTACCCAGGTTGGCACCTTTACTGCCACTTTCAATTCCAAAGCCTTTGGCAATGGGAGAGTCGTGTGAGGGTTACCCGTGGCAATGGTCTATTTACCAATGGATTGATGGCAACACCGCTGCATCTGTGCACATAGCAGATCTGAATGACTTTGCAACCAGCCTTGCTCAATTTCTCGCTGCTTTACAACGCATAGATACTACAGATGGGCCTCTTCCCGGACCACATAATTTCTATCGTGGAGGGGTACTAACAACCTATAATGCTGAGACAAAGCAAGCAATTGCCGTTCTAAAAGATAGAATAGATGCCAATGCTGCAATCGAGCTCTGGGAAGCAGCGCTAGCAAGCGCTTGGAAAGGTTTGCCAGTGTGGGTCCATGGTGACGTTAGCGCTGGCAACCTATTGGTGCAAGAAGGAAAATTGAGTGCCGTCATTGATTTTGGAGGATTGGGGATCGGCGATCCCGCTTGCGATCTAATGATTGCTTGGACGCTGCTTAGAGGAGAAAGCCGAAAAATCTTCCGTGCAATGCTTCCGTTGGATGCTAGCACTTGGACTCGTGGCCGTGCCTGGGCTTTATGGAAGGCTCTTGCTGATATTACCACAAACACGAACGCTGTCGAAGCTTGGCACACTATTAATGAAGTGTTTAGAGATTATAAACGCAATTCATAAAGTATATTTGTATGAACATTGTGATTTGAGAGCAATCTCCACTAGAAAGGATGTAATCTCAGTATTGAAATCCAGTTTTTTTATCAAAAAATTTTTTGTATAAGGAAGGTATCATACTAGTCACAGCTGTACGAACATTGTGATTTGGGCTAAAAAGATGCGAGTAGCCCCTTCGGTGTCATCTTATGTTTTTGTCATCCCAGTGCCCAGATACTGGGATCCAGAACAGGTAATAAGAAGTGCTGGAATGACATCCTGAAATTTTAGCTACAAATATTAAGAAATTTACCAAATAGAAAAAAGGCAAAAGAATCCCCCAGTAGTGAGTTTTAATAATGTAAATTGATAATGTGCTAACAAGCGTGTTTTGGCTGAAGTAGAAAAAATTTAAAAAACATGCAGCCGCTATAATTTTATGTAATTTGCCAATAAATATCTGAGTTTTTTACTGAATTTTGTTGTTAAATCTGCAGAGATTAAAAACAAGGATAAATACTCTTATTGATATAAGAAGAAAAGTGGGAAGGTTTGTCAAGCCGCTTCTATGCACCTGAGCATTGATCATACGGGTTCCATCTGTTATATATAGTCTTTTGCATACGAAGAAAACTGATGAATGAGTATGATATTACAGTTATAGGCAGCGGTCCTGGTGGTTATATAGCAGCAATTAGAGCGGCGCAGCTTGGACTTAAAACTGCAATTGTTGAAAAGGAGGAAAATTTGGGTGGTATATGCTTAAATTGGGGATGTATACCAACAAAATCGCTACTTAGAGCATCTGAAATTTATAGATTAATAAGAAGATCAGAAGAATTTGGCATAAAAGTAAAGGATGCAAGTTTTGATATACAATCAATGGTGAAATATTCAAGGAACGTTGTTGGCAAGCTATCAAGTGGTGTTGGGTATTTGATGAAAAAAAATAACATCAAAGTCCATCAAGGCTTCGGTAAACTTGCAGGTAATCGTACTATAAAAATTCTTAATGACAAAAAGGAGGAGGAAATTTCTTCCAAGCATATCATTTTAGCAACAGGTGTAAGGGCAAGAAATCTTCCTGGAATCGAAGTAGATGGAGATTTAATATGGAATGCGCAGCACGCTATGACTCCAAAGAAGTTACCAAAATCTCTACTAATCATAGGTTCTGGTGCGATAGGAATAGAGTTTGCAAGTTTTTATAGTACTTTGGGAGTTGATGTAACAATTATAGAAGTAAAAGACACTATTTTGCCGCTGGAAGATAAAGATATTTCAAATTTAGCACAAGAAATATTCACAAAACAAAGGATAAAAATATATACAAACAGTAGCGTAAAAGCTTTGACTAAAAATAAAGACTTTGCTCAAGTGTTACTAAGTAGTGGTGAGAGCAAAGAATTTGATAGGGTGATTGTTGCAGTTGGCGTGCAAGCAAACACTGAAAATATAGGTTTAGAAAATACAAAAATTAAGTTGAGTCCTTCTGGTTTCATTGAAACGAATGAGTGGTATGAAACAAGTGAATCAAGTGTGTATGCAATAGGTGATGTAGCTGGTCCCCCATGTTTAGCGCATAAAGCAAGTCATGAAGCTGTAATCTGTGTTGAGAAAATTGCCGGTAAAAATGCTCATAAGTTAAAAAAAGAGTGCATACCAAATTGCACTTACTCTCATCCGCAAGTAGCAAGCGTTGGCCTTACTGAGGAACAGGCAATAAAAAGTGGATACGATATAAAAGTAGGAAAATTTCACTCCAACTTTAATGGTAAATCTATTGCACTAAGTGAAACTGAAGGTTTAGTGAAAACAATTATAGACAAAAAAACAGGCGAACTTCTTGGAGCTCACATGATAGGAGCGGAAGTAACAGAGTTAATTAGCAATTTCGCTCTTGCAAAGCAACTAGAGGGAACAGACTGCGACATAAAATCTACGATTTTTCCTCATCCAACTATTTCGGAAATTATACACGAATCAGTACTTGCTGCAGATGATGAATCGTTAAATAGTTAAGCTAACGATCCATTGTTTTAGAGCTACAATTATCCTGATTAGGCGATTCAATTCTAATAGATTGATTACCAATATCAGATTTTTCTAACTTTTCTTTTAACCCTTCAGCTGCTTCTTTCACTTCAAGCTTTTTTTCCTGATTAAGATCCTCTGGGCTTTTTCTTTTACTGTCTAAACCTTGTTGTCTATCAATATTTTTATTGAGTTGTTCTTGCTGAGGTAGATCAACAACTGAGTTAAAAAGAGCTTTTATTATGTTTTTTAATAAACCTCCGCTTCTGCTTTGCTCTTGAGGCTTATTTTTTACGTTAGATTCTTTTTTACTGTCACTACTTTTAGGCATTTTTAACTCAACTATCATAAAGCTTGATAAAATTTTACATGCAAAGTATTAAAAAATAATTAACAATCTATTATCAAATTACTACTTACAGATGACTATTATTCTAGCAACAGGCGGTACAGGTGGGCATGTTTTTCCAGCTATAACCTTAGCAAAAGCACTAAAGGTACAAGGGCACAATTGTATATTATTCACTGATCAAAAAACCATCAATATAGAAAGTTATATTTTACCATTGTGCAAGCCAAGTGGCAACAAATTGAAGTTTCTCTTTTTGTTAATGTATAGTTGTGTATTAGCACTGTATCAAACAAGAAAATTAAAACCAAAGCTAATCATTGGTTTTGGTAGCTACGCCTCTTTTCCAACTCTTTTTGCAGCAAAGATTTTTTCTATACCTATAATTTTACATGAACAAAATATAGTTTTAGGGAGAGTAAATAGATTCTTTTTCAAGAGTGCAAAATTAATTGCAACTAGCTTTCCAGAGACTAAGTATGCAGAAGGTAGTAAATGCGTTTTTACAGGAAATTTTGTCGATATAGAAGCACAAGGCTATTCTAGAGCTGAAACAGTTTTAAACGTGTTAATAATAGCAGGCAGTCAGGGTGCAAATTTTTTTGATGATGTAGTGAGCAGCGTAATTTGTGATCTACCTGTTGAAGTAAAAGAGAGGATTAGAGTAACGCAGCAATGTACGAAGAAAAATATAAACAAGGTCAAGAGTCTATACAAAAATGAAGGAATTGATTGTGAGTTAAGTGAGTTTTTCGATGATATGGAAAATAAACTGGCCAATGCTCATTTGGTAATTAGCAGAGCGGGGGCAACTTCAATAGCAGAGATTACTCTTGCTGAGCGTCCTGCTGTATATATTCCTTATCCTCACTCAAAAGATAACCATCAATTTTATAATGCAAAACATATTGAAGATTCGGGAGCAGCTGTAATAGTTGAGCAAAATAGTAACGCGAAAAAGAATCTAGGAGAGTTGCTAGTTGATTTATTGCAAAATTGTCAAAAATTGCGTGATATGGCTAATAATACTAAGAAAACAAGAATAAGGAATGGAGTTACTGAATTTATTAAGGCAATAGCTCAAGAACTTAGTTGACGAATTGCTTTTTTTTCAAATGCATCCCATAGTTCTTTTTCTAGTGATTTACTATACAACTTATTGATATAAACTACTCCCGTAGGTGAGGTAGTATTAATTTCGAGCAGGAAGTCATCTATAATATCAATACCAACAAATATTAGCCCTCTTTTCTTTAGCTCAGGACCAATTTTATTACATATTTCAGTGTCTCTATCATTCATTTCAATAGATTCAAAACTTGCTCCAAGCCGCATATTTGTTCTAATTTCTCCGCTAGCTTTTGGAACTCGCTTCATTGCTCCTATTGGTTTACCATCTAGCAATAGTATCCTCTTGTCTCTGTCTATATTCTTGCAAAATGCTTGTGCAATTACAGGACATTCATATTTTGCAACCATGAGCTCTGCTACTACTTGAATACTATTTTTGTCCTGTATCCTTATTACGTCATTTCCTCCATAGCTATATAGTGGTTTCAAGATGATATCCTGATAGTCGTGACAAAAATTTCTAATCATCGATATATTTTCAGTGATCAAAGTTGGAGGAATTAGCTCTGGAAATAGTGAAGTAATTAATTTTTCAGGACAGTTTCTTATTTCTGTTGGATTATTTATTACTAACGCAGTAGTCTTTTCTAAGATATAGGTTGTTGTAATGTACCGCATATCAAAAGGTGGGTCCTGCCTGATAAGTATGATATCCATTTCATTCAAATCTATAGTTACATCTTCTTTAGAAGTAAAACCAAAATCATCAACGCTGACTTTCTGAGCAAGAGCAATTGACTGATTTAACTTGAGTGCTAGATTATTAGGAACATAGACAAAAATTTCGTGCTTTCTCCTCTGCGCTTCTTTTATTAATGCAAATGTAGTATCAGTTTCAAAATTTATATTTTCATCCATTTGAAAAGCTACTTTCATTTATCCTCCCTTCCTATTACAATATACTATAGTACCATAAAAGTGTTAATAATGGAGCAAAGTATGGAATTAACAGTAGGAAATAATGCACCTGATTTTAGTTTGCCAACAGATTCTGGCGAAATTTTATCGCTGAGTGAATTTTTTGATAAAAAAAATGTAGTCCTTTATTTTTATCCTAAAGACGATACTCCGGGCTGTACAATGGAGGCAAAAGGCTTTAGAGACAAAATAGAAAATTTCTCTTCTCTTGACACAGTGATAATTGGTGTATCAAAAGATAGCGTTAAGTGCCACGCTAACTTCAAAGCAAAATATTCTTTGCCATTTTCTTTAGTTTCTGATGAAAATGCTGAAATGTTGGAAAAATATGGTGTTTGGGTAGAAAAAAGCATGTTTGGCAAAAAGTATATGGGAATAGAGCGCACTACTTTTTTAATAGATAAAAAAGGTAAAGTAGTGAAGATCTGGAAAAACGTAAAAGTTAGTGGACATGTTGATGAGGTTCTAGAAGAAGTAAGGAGAATATAAATTAAAGAATGACTACCCATTGCTATATAAAAAAACTGAAATTATATAACTTTCGTAGTCATTCAAACTTTGAACTGGATTTAGATGATAGACCAGTTGTAGTAACTGGCAAAAATGGTATTGGAAAAACTAATATACTTGAAGCAATCTCATTGCTTGCTAAAAGCAACGGAATGAAAAAAGCAAAAATCAATGAGATGCAAAATAGGCGCAGTAATGAAAGTTGGGTAGTGTATTATGATTTTTTCAATGGAGCAGAGCTTAACTCAATTGGTATAGGAAAGAATCTTAATAAGAAATTAATACAAATTGATGGAAAAACACAATCAAGTTATTCATCTCTGTATAGAATATCCAATGTAATATGGCTCATTCCACAAATGGACTATATTCTTCTTAATTCTCCGAGCGACAGATTAAAATTTTTAGACCGTATCGTCTCACTGTTTGAAGAAAATTACACTTATTGCTATATGAAATACAGGAAAGCTAAACATGAGCGAAGTAAACTGCTTAGAGAGAATATTTTAGACGGAAATTGGCTCTCTAGCCTTGAAAATGTCATGGCTACCAATGCAGTTGATATTTTACGTATGCGTTTGTCTGTTTTAAAAATACTACAGGGCACAATTGATAACCATTCTTGTGAGTTTTTTCCAAAGGCAAGTTTGAAATTTAGCAGTCAGCTAACTTTGAACGATACTGCAGAATATTTTCAGAATCGTCTAAAGGAAAACAGAGAAAAAGACTCATTAACTGGTAGAGTAACCTTTTCTGTACATAATGATAATTTTCGGGTTTTTTGCCAAAAAGGGGACATGCCAATAAATCTTTGTTCTACTGGAGAGCAAAAGCTATTACTGCTTTCTATCATCTTATCCAGTGTAAAAGCAAGGTGTATTTACTACAATAAAGCACCTCTTCTTCTGCTTGACGATATAATGTCGCATCTGGATAAAGATTACAGAAAGGTGTTAATGGAGGAGGTGTTAAGCATTCAATGTCAAACTTGGATAACCGATGTAAATCAAGATAATTTCAATAACTATCTTTGCTCTTTCAAGTTTTTTGAATTATCAAGTAAATAAATTTCAAGCGTGCTGTCATACATCAAGCTCATATTCGGTATGTAAATCTCTAATTAAAGCCTCAGCGTGTTTTTTTTGAACAACTATACTGATCTTGATTTCGGACATTGTGACAGCAAGTATTTCTATCTTTTTTTCGCTTAAAACCTTGAGTGTGCGGTACATCACTTCAGTGTTAGACATAACACCAATACCAATTATTGAAATTTTAGCTATATTATTGTTTACGACATAATTTTCATTTTTGTTCAATAACTTTTTCATTAAATCAACATCAAATTTAGAAATCAAAAAGCTTGACCCATGTATCATGTCAACTTTAACGTTTGCTCCTGCTATATCTCTTAAAGTATCCAGAGTATTTGCAAAGTTAGTAAAAGTTACAAGAGCTTCGTGAGTGCTATAAGTTATTCCAGTAATTAAGTATCTTTCCAGTACATCTTTTTCGTGTAGTACTGTAGTGCCTTCTACTTCCTCAAAAGTGGATAACACCTGCACCTTAATATTATGCTTCATTGCAAGTTGTACTGAACGATTATGCAATATTTTAGCACCAGATGACGACATCTCCAATATTTCATTGTAAGAGATAGATTTAAGCTTGCGTGCCCTTGGAACAATTTTTGGGTCTGCTGTATATATTCCATCAATATCAGTAAAAATTTCACAAGTCCTAATACCAAAGACTACAGCAAAGGCAATTGCTGAGATATCAGATCCTCCTCTACCAAAAGTAGTGATTCTATCATCGTGTATACCCTGAAAACCAGCAATGATTGCAGCAGTATAACCCTCAGCAAAAGATCTTTTTACATGGTCAATTTTTATCTTTTTTATTTTAGACTCAGAATAAAAATTATCCGTTACAATTGGTAACTGCCAGGCGAGCCATGATTTAGCATTAACTCCGATAGATTGAAGAGTGATAGCTAATAATGCGCAAGAGATCTGTTCTCCTGCTGAAAGGAGAACATCATACTCTGATAACTCTTGTCTACAATTTAAATTTGAAATTTG
The DNA here is from genome assembly GCF_964028625.1 of Wolbachia endosymbiont (group B) of Horisme vitalbata. NCBI lineage: Bacteria > Pseudomonadati > Pseudomonadota > Alphaproteobacteria > Rickettsiales > Anaplasmataceae > Wolbachia > Wolbachia endosymbiont (group B) of Horisme vitalbata. The sequence continues at coordinate 130,453 of NZ_OZ034797.1, read as the reverse complement.
CCTAGCTTGAAAAGCCATTTGGTCAGTGAATCCTGCAGCAGCAGATACAACAGCGATTACATTACAACCTTTCTCAATATCATTTTTTATCAGGTTTGCAACTCGATTTAAGTCAGTTAGTGAAGTCCCACCAAATTTTTTTATGATTATTTTGTTCATAGTTACAATAAGGTCAATTTTTCACCTTTCTAGAGAGTACAGTTGTTTAATTAAATGTGTTTTTTCTGGTCACTAATTAAAGTGATATAGGGCTATTCATCTTTATCATTACCAAGTTCTTTTAACATACTGTAGTTGCCTTTTCTAAATTTACCTTTTAAAGATGTAACTCCACTTTCGCTAATTCCACTTAAACTTAATGCTGCTCCACCTAGCTGCAATCCAATTTCAGATGTTTCGGGAATAATTTTACTAGCCCCTAGATCTTTATAAACCTCCACATTATTCAAATCTGGCAAACGTATTATAATATTTACATGCGGAAAATTTGCTGCAACTAGAGAAACTATTTTCTTTATAGTAACTTCGTTCTTTATCGAAACCACAAGAGCTTGAGCTCTTTCTATTCCTACTGATTTTAAAATTTCATATCTTGTAGCATCTCCAAGATATATAGGAAAACTGTCATTTTTTCCTTCTTTTACTATTTTTGATTGAATATCTACAATAACATAACTTAAATGCTCTGCAGTAAGCATTTTTGTTACCATATATCCCACTCTACCAAATCCAGCAACTATTACGTGATTATAAAGGTCTTGTGTGTCTGTTTCGATTGCTTCATCGTCTAGTATTATTTTTTCAGTGCTAAATGAATTTGCTATCCAGTCTCCAATTCCCGATAAAAGAGGAGTAAAAGCCATAGTTACTGTAGTTACCATCATAAGCACTTGAGCGATTTCACTTGATAGTACATCTAATTCATCTGCTAAACGGAATAAAATAAATGCAAATTCACCGCCTTGTGCAAGCAGTAATCCAGCTTGTATTGCAGGTGCACTTCTAAATCCAAAAAATCTACACAATGTATATATAATGGACGTCTTTAAAACGATAAGGATAATTGATAATAAAGTAACGAGTGGTAACTTATTGAGTAAAAGGTCAATATCAATAGACATGCCAACAGTCATAAAGAATAAACCAAGAAATAAGTCTTTAAATGGCAATACTGCATGTTCTACCGAATTCCTGTGTTCTGTTTCTGCAACTAGTAACCCAGCAACAAATGCGCCTAATGCCATTGATAAATGAAATTGTTCAGTAATAAATGCTGATCCTAATATTATCAGAAGTGTTGTTGATATAAAGATTTCATTACTCTCCATTTTGGCAATAACCGAAAACAATGGCCTCAGTAATAACCTACCAGTTACAAATATCAACACCAATGCAATAGCTGCTTGCACTAATGAGCCTGCCAACGAGCTTATTAAGCTGTGTTCAGAATTGCCAGTAAGCAGGGGCACTAATACTATTAGAGGTACCACTGCAAAGTCCTGCATTAGTAGCACTGCTATTGACAATCTACCAACTTGGCTTGCTTGAGAACCCTTTTCTTGCAGAACCTGCAACACTATTGCTGTTGAGGATAGTGCAAGTCCACCACCAATAACTGCTGCCATGTTTGTATTTACTCCAAAGGCAAGAGCAATGAACCATATTGCTATCATGGTAACTATAACTTGAAGGGAACCAAACCCAAACACATGCCTACGCATAGCGATAAGGCGTTCAAATGTCAATTCAAGACCTATAATGAACAATAGGAAAACTACGCCAAACTCTGCAAAGTTATCCATTACTTCAACTGAATGTATCAGATTAAATCCATGAGAACCAATCAATGCACCTGCAACAAAGTAACCAAGTACTGGGCTAATATTCATTTTCCAAAACGCTATGACTATAAACACAGCAGCAGAGAGTAAAATTATAATATCAAACAAATGCTGAGAGCCGCTGTGCATAATATTTAACCTGTAGAATTAGACCATTTTATTGAACAACCAATGCTTGATTTTTGGTCAACTGGAGGATTGCTAGTTTCTGCAATAAATTTCATGGCTTGAAATAAATCACTACTTCCTACTTCGTAATTTTGAACTTTCTCTTTTTTTGTGTTGTTAAAACGCCCGCGATAGCAGAGGGCTAGTTTGGAATTAAAGCCAAAAAAATCAGGGGTACAAACAGCACCATACTCTTTAGCTACTTCTTGATTATTGTCAATCAAATATGGAAATGTAAACTGATTTTCCTTGGCAAAATTAATCATGTTTTCAAAGGAGTCTTCTGGGTACTCATTTACATCATTTGGCATGATTGCAACGGTGTTTACCTGATAATCTTTTTTCAACAAATTAACATCGCTTACTAGATTGCTAATAATTGATTGAACGTAAGGACAGTGATTGCATATAAACATTACAATGAGACCATTTTCCCCATAGCAGTCACTTAATGTATAATATTTGTTATCCACTCCCAGGAGATTGAAATTCTTTGCAGTAAAGTCTAAATCTATCTTAGGAGTGTCTAGCGTAACCATAGCTCATAGAGAATTGTATACCATAATTTATGATCTTATTGCTTAAATGTCAAATGGTTTCTATGTACACTGTTTGCATTTAGCATTGTAATTATAAAATTTATGTTCATAACCTTCGAAGGAATAGATGGTTCTGGTAAAACAACACAGTCTGAGTTACTTGCAAATTATTTCAAGCAAATTCACGGTGAAAATAATGTCGTATTGACTAGAGAACCAGGTGGTACTGATTTTGCAGAAAAAATAAGAGGATTACTACTTAAGGATAATATTGATCCTATTTCTGAACTCTTGCTGCTTATCTCGATGAGGCACGAACATATGAAAAAATTAATATTGCCAGCTCTTAAAGAGGGAAAGACAGTTATTTGTGATCGATTTATCGATTCAACTATTGCGTATCAAGGGTATGGACTAGGTGTTGACTTGAGTCTAATAAGAGACTTACACAAATTAGTGGAAATTAAATATCCAGATATCACATTTATTTTAGATATTGATGTTCAAGTTGGACTCAGCAGAGCAAAGGATAAAAATAAGTATGAAGAAATGAGCATTGATTTCTATCATAAAATTCGAAAAGGATTTCAAGAAATAGCTATAAAAGAATCTAATAGATGTAATGTTATTACTGGAATTGAAAAAAAAAGTGATAATCATGTACACAATGAAATTATTGATATTGCAAAGACTTAGCTATACGTATTGAACTTTTGCTAACCTAAACAGTTACTGCATTAACCTGTGGTAAAAAATTATCAATTTTAGGTGACGTTATTTCATACGAAAGACTCTCTTTTTGATTAGCTAAAAAACTTTGTATTTCATTTTTAGGTTTTTCACTTATTGTTCTATATATTCTTGCGCGATTAATTAGCTCATTTCTACTATTCTTATTGCTTACTTCAGTTATGGTAAAAAATTGATCAAAGTGATTTAACAGATCCTCGTCTTTTATCGAGGATGCAACGCTATCAATTTCTCTTACATATAAAGCAAGTTTGTGCGCTTTGATACGATCCTCAAAACAAAAGTATGTTACAAAACTTATTTTTTGTGATATCTCTTGTTTTTGCTAGCAAAGATTCGATCTCGTCTTGGCAACGCACTCTCTTAACTGACTCAGCAGATACCTAGAACATTTTCTACTACAGATTTTTTCTCACAACCAAAAAGAAACGTATAATATCCCATAGACAGAGTCAAGAGAAGGAATATAGCTGGAAGCAAGAATGGAGCAAGTACATTTTGCGATCCAGGAAAGATAAACCAGATAGCAGTTGCTGCTGATACAGCTAAAAATAACCCTGACATAACGAGTTTTATTTTTCTTCTGTATCCGTTATCAATAACCGTATTTACGCCAATAAAAGCCACATCAACCATTGCTCATACCTCACTAAAAGTAATATTAGCTTAATAATAGCATTGTTGTGATAAGAAATCAATATTATGAATATTTTAATTAATTTATAAAATCATCCAACCAAATAGAAAAAAGGCAAAAGAAGTCCCGAATAGCGAGTTTTAATAATTTAAATTGATAATGTACTAACAAGCGTGATTTGGCTAAATGTAGAAAAAATAAAAAAGACATGCAGCCACTATAATTTAATGTAATTCACCAATAAATACCTTAAGTTTTTTACTGAATGTTGCGATTGAGCCTACAGGTCAAAAACAAGCTTTGAGTCAGAAATACCATTGCTATTATAATAAGAGAAATCGCGATTTTTGTACAATTGAAAGATGGTTGCGGGAGTAGGATTTGAACCTACGACCTTCAGGTTATGAGCCTGACGAGCTACCGAGCTGCTCCATCCCGCGTCGTTGCTTATTTATTATTATATGCGTAATAATAATAAATAAAAGAATAAAATCACACTATTACATATATTTATATATCTATTAACCTTTCTTAACATGATAGTAAATTATATACATAACAATCTGTGCAATGAAAAATATAACTTGATATTGTGGTTCCCTGTTTTTCAGTGTGCAGGAATTTTAACCTATTTCTCATTAAATTTTGAACCAAGCTGTGCTTTCACTATATCTATTTTTCTCTTGCTTTCACCTATACTAATTCTGATTGCAATATTATACAGGAAATACGCAATATTATGCATTTCTTTAATTGCAGTGCTCATAGGATTTACAGCCAGCAAATTCAGAACAGATTCAGTTAATACTCACATTCTTGATAAGGAAAGGTATGTGAAAGATATTGTTGCTACAGTGAAGGATATTAACGATAGGGGCTCATATAAACAATTTTTGCTTTATGAAATAAAAAACACGAAGTTCAAGCTGGATAACATCAGAATATCAGTTAAAACCAAAGCGGAAGAAGGCATTAAAATAGGGGATCAAGTAAAATTATCAGCAAAACTCTTTCCTCCAAAAATTGCGCCTTCGGAATATGCATATGATTTTGCAAGAATAGCATATTATCAGAAAATAAGTGCAACAGGCTTTGCAACAAGCAAAATAGTCCTGTACAAAAAGGCTGAAGCAAGAAAATTTCAAGAGTATATAGAATCTTTCCGTCAATATATCTATGAAAACCTACAGCAAAATACCAAAAAGCCACACGCGGACATAATCTCTGCATTATTAATTGGCAAAAAAGACGGGATAGATCAAAAAACTATGAATGCGATACGAGATTCAGGTATAGCACATTTATTCGCTATATCTGGTTTACATTTATCGTTTGTTGCTGGTCTATTTTTTATAGTATTCCGTAATTTATTTGCAATATCTGAAACTTTGACTCTTAAATATAACACTAAAAAAATATCTGCATTCTTTACTATCTTGCCAACTACCTTTTATTTGTTGATTACCGGTATGCAAATTTCTGCTCAGCGTGCCTACATCATGGTGATCTTGGTACTTGTTGCAATAATCATAGAAAGGAAATATCGAGGATTAATAGCAATTGCGTTTGCTGCTTCGGTGATACTCATAGTGGAGCCAGAAGCAATCTTAAAGCCAGGTTTTCAAATGTCATTTTCTGCTGTTTTGGCACTAGTTGCCAGCTATCAGATCAATGCCAACAAATTTTTAAAAATAATAAAATATTTTGTGTCGATAATGATCAGCTCAATAATAGCAAGTTTAGCAACGGTTCCGTACACAATATACAACTTTAATTATTTTTCAATCAGCGGCATTATCACAAATTTAGTTGCTATACCAATAGTTACACTCATTATTATTCCACTTGGAATAATCTATGTTTTATTGATTCCTTTAGGTACTCAGTGGATTATAACGCCTCTCATGGAACGCCCAATTGACAGCGTTTTATATATAACAAATGCAATAGCTAATCTTCAGTATCTGGTTATTCCTATTCGCACTTTTCCTGCATCATCGATCATTATAATAACGCTTGGGTTATTGTGGCTGTGCCTGTGGGAAAGGAATTGGCGTTTCTTTGGAATTTTCTTTATTCTGCTAGGTATTTTCTCTAGCGCTATGTATAGAACTCCTGATATTCTAGTCAGTGCTGATAATCTTGCTGTAAAAGAAGGTGACAATTTACTATATTCTCTTACTAGAAAAAACAGAAATTTTGTTGTCAAAACGTGGGCAAAGCAAAACGGGCAGAATCAAATTGTGAATCATACTAAATTCAGTAATTCAAACAAAAGGCTAAAATGTAATGATTATGGCTGTATATATAATAAAGGAAATAATAAGTCAGTGTTGCTAGCTCACAAAAGAGAAGATATTTTAGAAAATTGTAACAATGTCGATCTAGTAATTCAGCTAAGCAAATTCAATCACCCAGCTTGCAATACTAAAATCATCAAGTATTCTGATTTAGAAGTATATGGTACACATTCTATTTGGCTAACAAATAGTGGCGTAAACGTTAGTAAAGTGCGTTCTAATCGTCCTTGGCATAAGCCAAAAACTTGTTTTTAAAGTATCATTTATATATAATTACTTAATTAGGATGTAAGGAAATTTATGCCTTTAGATACAACAAATCCTTTCAATGTTAAAGTAGATCATAATTTTGCCAAAATAGATGATGCTATTGGTTTTTTTCCTAGGTTATGGCGTGCAACAAAGAAATATTCTGTAAGTAACACTCTACCCATAGCGATTGTAAATATTTGGCTTCAATTTTCTTTGGCTTATGTAGCTGCAATAATAATAACCCATAATGATCTAAGGTTTATTACAGATATTTTTAACCCAACATTCATGCCAATTTACACTTTGGTTTCTATTATTCTTTTAACAACTTTTGTAGCCTCTTCTGCTATGAGATATATGCATAAGCAGGAGATAAAAGAAGGAGAAAAGTTGATAGAGGAATTAATAAATAATAAAATTAGAGGTGGCAAAGACAACGAGATGAGTGAAATCGCTGAAAATGCTCTGAAAATAGAGATAAAACCAAATTTAAGTCTTATAGATTCCAAAAAAGCAAACTTTTCAATAGTTTTGCCAATTTCTGAAAATCAGAAAAAAATATTAGATAATCAAATACAAGAGAATAAAAATAAGGCCATTTTTCTTACCATACCATATGTAATTAGTGCTGTAATTATAGTTGGTGCGTTAATACAAAATAGATTGAGCTTTGCCAATATTCAGGCTTTGGAATGGGTTCCAGTTGTACTGGCTAGTATCATTGCTATCGTTGGAATATGTATAACATTCAGCAAGCTAAAAACCAATGAGATAAACAATAATCATAATATTATTAAAAAATTTAATAATTTAGATATTCTCTTTCCATGCAGAAGAGGTGGTTTTGTATCGGTAATGGAAAAAAAGACAAAAGATGAGGAAGAAAATGATCCAATATCTCGATTAATAAAATTACTAGATAAGCACTTGACTAATTTTACAGATAAAATTGTTGACTCATTTGATAAGCGCTTAGATGAAGCTAAAGATCTACTTGATAGCAAACTTCTAAAACCTGCAAATGATGAAATTCAAGAAACACTTGTTCATCTACAAGGAATTAGAGGAGACATCAAAAAAGATTTAGATAAGTTGCGTAAGGAAATGATGGTCATTTTAAGCGAAGCTAAAGAGCTGGCAAAAAGAACAAATTCACTAAAAATTGAAAGCATTTTTTCTAGTTTAGAGAATACTATTAAAATCGCTGAAGATAAGGTTGAGCGATTTGAACCAAGCAGATTAGTTGGCTTTTTTCAATCTGGAGAAAGAACAATTAGCGATGATCGTGAGTTCATAGATACATTGGAAAAACAAAAAGAAGAAGCGGAAAAGATAAAGAACGAATTAGAAGAAGAACTAAAAAAAGTAAAAGATGAGCTAGCAGAATTAAAGAATAAACAGACTCAATCAAATGAACCTAATAGCAGTGAAGGCAGTATTACTGCTACTTCTCTTGAAAAACAGCGAGATGAAGAGAAAAAAGCAATAGAAAAACATAGATTATTAAAATCAAAAAAAAGGATGAAAGAGCTGGAGCAAGAAAATGCAAAATTGGAAAAAGAATTATCTGAACAAGAAAAAATGGATGAATGGAGAAAAAAAGTTAACGGCAAAGCAAGTGACTTTCTATATTATTTATTAGAGTCTATTAAGCTAGAAGAAAAAGATAAAAAAGAAGAAAAGAGGGAGTTAACGCTACGGGATTTTGATAATAAAATAATAATTTACTGGAAAGATGGCTCTCAAACAATTTGCCATATTAAAAAACAAGACGGCCTTCAAATTCAACCTAGTACAAAAGTTGATTTTGTGAATCCAGATGTTCATGCAGCATTCAAAGTAGCTTGCGCAGGGTAGTGACCATAGATATAACCTTAAATGTTAATAGTGACGAAAAAAAATTAAGGCTAGATACTTACATAGCTAAAAAGTGTAACATATCACGCAGTAAAGCACAAAGATTGATACAAGATGAGCGGGTAACATTACTTGGCACGCCGATAATTAATAATGACCACATAGTAAAACCAGGTGAAGAGTATATAGTACATCTCGTTCAACCTGACATATCCACATCAATTGAACCTAACTATAATATAAAGCTTGATATCATCTACGAAGATGGGGACATTATAGTTCTGAGTAAACAAAGTAGATTAACAGTACACCCAGGTGCTGGAACAAACAATGATACACTCCTGAATGCAGTGATCGCTCACCTTGGCAAAATTCCATATATAAATACAAGACCAGGAATTGTTCACAGGCTTGATAAAGATACTAGTGGACTCATGGTAATTGCAAAAAATGAACAATCCCACAGCTTCTTGTCTGAACTGCTATCAAATCGTAAAATAAAACGGGAATACTTAGCAGTAATTTGGGGAGCATTACCTAATCTGCAAGGAACAGTAAAAACCCATATTGCTCCAAAACGCAGTAATAAAGAAATGATGTGTGTCACAAAAACAGCAGGTAAATTAGCAATCACTCATTATTCAGTGAAGAAAATTATAGGGCAAGCAAGCCTGGTTAAATGTACTTTAGAGACAGGCAGAACACACCAAATTCGAGTACACATGAGCCACATAGGACATTCTGTAGTTGGTGATCAAGTTTACGGAAAAAATAGTAGTAAAAGTGAAAAACATGCTAAAAACTCTGACTTTATCCGTAATTTCAATAGACAGGCACTACATGCTCACACGCTAGGCTTATATCATCCAAAAAGTAAAGAATATATAGAATTTGTTTCTGATTTACCACAAGACATGCAAGTCTTAATCGGTGAATTTGAAAATATATCTTAACAACATTCATATCAATATTATCATCCATGTTATCAAGAAGTTAATTAATGAGAGAAAAACTGCTGCACTACCTAGATCTTTCACTTTTTTTGAAAGTATATGTTGTTCACTGGAAATACGCTCAATTATTGTTTCAAAAGCAGTGTTAATAATTTCTACAATTAACACCAAAAATAGGCTACTTACCATTACTGCACGTTCTAAATTACTTACATCTAAAACAAACAAAGTTGAAACACATATTATAAAAAGCAGTAACTCCTGTCTGAACGCAACTTCTGATACAAAAGCTGATTTTATTCCTTCACAGGAGTATTGAATTGCTTTTATTAGACGAGTAATGCTTTTCTTCATTATCAATTTTGGAAACTCAATGAATTACACTTATTGCACTCAGGTAAAAAATGCATGAAAACACCTTTCAGTCGTGATCACTTACAAAGATTTTTAAGTTAAAGTCTAGCATATTGTTTGAATCAAGAAAATTAGTACAAAGCCTTTCAACAAACGCTCAAGGCAGTTATATATTGATACTGACACAAAAATCCTTTAATTAAATTTCTCTCTCCTTAGCTTACACGATCCTCATTTTGAAATAAGTAATAATTTATTATAGTCTTGATATTTAAATATTTTGTATCTGCTGTAATGATTTCACTTCCAATTTGCTATTCTTTACATATTGAATTGCAAGCGCTAACGCTTTACTCCCAGAAGCTGTGGTGCTATAAGCTATATTTTGCAAAATAGCAGTTCTCCTGATATCTTTGCTATCTGAGACTGATTTCACACCTTTTGAAGTATTGATTACTAGATTTATTTTTCCATCTTTGAGCATATCAACTATGTGGGGTCTGCCTTCTCTCACTTTATTTACAGCTTTTGCAGCAATGCCGTTATTGTTCAGATGCAAAGCTGTGCCTTTGGTGGCATATATTTCAAAACTCAGTTCTTTCAACATTCGTACAACAGGCAATATATACTCTTTATCATCATCTTTTACTGAAACCAGAGCTGTTCCTTCTGTTGGTAACTTGTATCCTGCAGCCATGTGCACTTTTGCAAGTGCAGCTCCGAAAGATAAGTCAATTCCCATCACTTCTCCTGTTGATTTCATTTCAGGACCAAGTAAAGTGTCAATTCCCGAAAAACGCGTAAATGGAAAAACAGCAGCTTTAACTGCAAAATGATTGAAAGGCTTGTTTTCCTGATTCAATTTTTTACCCAAAATAACCTGAGTGGCAAGCTTTGCAATAGGAATATTGATTACCTTGGAAATAAAAGGAACTGTACGGCTAGCCCTTAAATTCACTTCAAGTATGTATACATCACTCTCTTGAACAGCAAACTGAATGTTTATCAGACCTTTCACTTTTAATGCTAATGCTATTCTCTCAGTTTGGAGCTCGATCTCTTTTATTACTTCGTCACTCAATGTATTTGTCGGTATTGAACATGTTGAATCGCCAGAGTGGATACCAGCTTCTTCAATATGCTCCATAACCGCTGCAATGAAAACTCTTTCCCCATCACATACAGCATCAACGTCAACCTCAACTGCATTGACTAAAAATTTATCAAGAAGCAGCGAACCATGCTCAAAGATTTTAGTGTGATTCAGGACGTACTCTTTGAAGCTATCAATATCATGCAAAATTGACATAGACTGACCACCAAGGACATAGGATGGCCTCACTACTAATGGAAACCCCACCTTTTCTGCGTTGATTAACGCTTCTTCCACTGAATGACAGATAGAATTTTCAGGTTGTTTTAAATTAAGTTGCAAAGCAAGATTTTTAAATCTCATGCGATCTTCTGCAAGGTCAATAGAATCAAAAGATGTACCCAAGATATTAAAACCTCTTTCGTTCAGCACTTTGGCTAATTTTAAAGGCGTTTGACCACCTATTTGAACTATTACACCAACTAGTGTGCCATTTTCTTGCTCTTTACTTAGTATTTCAAGCACATCCTCTGCAATGAGTGGTGCAAAATATAAACGATCAGCGGTATCATAATCAGTTGAAACGGTTTCGGGATTGCAGTTAATCATTATTGTTTCGTATCCCATTTCTTTGGTGGCAGAAACTGCATGAACGCATGCATAATCAAACTCAATACCTTGACCAATGCGATTTGGACCACTTCCTAAAATGACAACCTTTTCTCGGTCAGAAATGTCCGCTTCGCATTCTGTCCTGTTTGTAATGTCTCCCTCATAACATCCATACATATAAGCAGTGCTCGATTCAAATTCAGCTGCACAGGTATCTACACGTTTATAAACTGGATTAACACCAAATTTTTTCCTCATTGCTTCAATTTGCTCTGATGTCATTCCAGTGCGTGACACTGGAATCCACCTATTTTTTTCTTGGATCCCAGCTGGGATGACAGAGGTAGGTCTATTACTTAACTTTGCGAGCCTTGCATCTGAGAAGCCCATTTTTTTCAGCTCTAATATTTCATATGCAGTTTCAGGAAGGCCGTTTTCCTTGATTTTTTGTTCAGCTAATATAATTTGCTGTATATTTTGCAAAAACCATAAATCATAACCTGTAATCGAATTTATTTCTTCTATGCTAATTCCGTGGCGCATTGCGTCAGCAGCAATCAGTAATCTGTTTGGCAGCAATTTTGCTAACTGAGATTTAATATCTGTGTCTTCAGAAAACACTTCATCAAGTCCCGTGAGCCCTGTTTCAAGTGAGCGAAAAGCTTTCTGCAGTGACTCATTAAAAGTACGGCCGATTGACATCACTTCTCCCACTGATTTCATGGAGGTTGATAATTCACAATTTGTCCCCTTAAATTTCTCAAACTCAAATCGAGGAATTTTAGTGACGATATAATCAATCACTGGTTCGAATGCTGCTGGTATTATTGGAGCACAGTCGTTACGTATTTCATCGAGCGAATAGCCAATAGCAAGTTTAGTGACAACTTTTGCAATAGGATAGCCTGTTGCTTTTGAGGCAAGTGCAGAAGAGCGAGAAACCCTTGGATTCATTTCAATTACAACGAGGCTTCCATCTTCTTTAGGATTCACTGCAAACTGAACATTTGCACCACCGGCACTAACATCAATTTCCCTCAGCACTGCTATAGATGCATTTCTCATTTGTTGATATTCAGCATCACGCAGAGTCAAAGCAGGAGCAACTGTGATACTATCTCCGGTGTGCACTCCCATTGGATCAACATTTTCTATTGAACACACTATTATACAGTTATCCTTGCAGTCACGGATAACTTCCATTTCATATTCCTTCCAGCCGATAATTGATTCATCTATCTGAACTTCATTTATTGGCGAAATTTTGAGAGCACTTTCTGCAATATTGAAAAACTCCTCTTTATTGTATGCTATGCCGCTACCTGCACCACCAAGGGTGAACGATGAGCGGATGATTGCTGGTAATCCAATGTAGTCCAAAGCCTCTTTTATTTGTTCTTGATTTTTTATAATGATACTTTTGGGGTATTTCAGTCCTATTCTATCCATGGACTTACGGAATAACTCTCTATCCTCTGCTTTTTTTATTGCTTCTCTATTTACCCCTATTAATTCTACGTTGTATTTGTCTAACACTCCATCATCTGCAAGTTTTATTGCGCAATTGAGTGCTGTTTGCCCGCCCATTGTTGGCAATATTGCATCTGGCATCTCTTTGATTATAATTTTCTCTATGATTTCAGGCAGTACCGGCTCAATATAAGTTGCATCAGAGAATTCAGGATCTGTCATTATAGTTGCAGGATTGGAGTTAACCAAAATGACTTTATAACCTTCACTTTTTAATACTTTACAGCTTTGCGTTCCGGAATAATCAAACTCGCATGCCTGACCTATAACTATTGGGCCTGCTCCTATTACTAATATAGATTCTATATCTGTGCGTTTTGGCATAATTACAATAACAGTTTCTATTCAAAGTAATGTTACCAGTCTTTCCTGTATATGTGAATTTTTATTGAGTTCAGACTAAGAACTATAGGTAATTAAAAAGTGTACAAACTTATTCAAGAGATTTACTTAATGGCAAGATTTTTCCTGATACGCTGCAATCGTTAGAAGCAAGCTCCACAAATTTGTCTGTTAATTTATCAGGTGACACTAATTCGAATGTATCTTTTCCAGGAAATGCTTGCTTGTACATTTCACTATCGACAGGCCCTTCCGAATACACAGCATTTACGCACAAACTCGTATGTTTTGTCTCAGATGCATATATCTGCACCATTATTTCTAGTGCAGTTTTACTTGCAGCATACGGCATCCAGTATGGATAAGAGGAAGGAGAAAGTGTCACTTCTGAGGTCATGAATATCACTCTTCCAGCATTAGATTTTTTTAGTATTGGATCTAAGTTTTTTAGTAAGTACCAACTGGCAGTAAAATTTGTATTCATTACGTGCTGTAGCTCTTCAACTTCATAGTCGTGAATGGGGTTCAGTTTTCCTAAAACTCCAGTACACGCAACTAATATATCAAGTGCTCCAGATTCTGATAATTTCAGGCTTTCTATCATGTTTGGCAGTACTTTTACGCTCTCAAAGTCCAAAAGATCAAGCTGAATTAGTTTCACAGAGCCTTCTTTAAGCTCTTCAATTTCATTATATAGTGGTTTGAGATTATCAAGAGATCTGGAAATTAGAATCACACATGCACCTTCTTTTACAAATCTTTTTGCAACAGAAGAGCCTATTCCACCTGAAGCTCCGGTAATTAAAGCTATTTTACCTTCTAAGTCACCCATTTCTTTCTCCTTAGCAAGATCCATTGAAATATTTTAGCTGAAAATTAAATTTTGCTCCATATATAAAAATCAAACTTAGCACATAAAAAAATAGTAATGATACTACCACACCACCTAAGCTTCCATATATCAAATTCAGTTGGTCAAAGGAAGCTTTTAAGTATTGCTTGAAAGCTGAAGCAGAGATCGTCCAAAGAATAACAGCCACACAAGATCCGGGAAATACGTCTGATAAGTTTTGTTTTATGTTTGGCAATGTAAAATATAGCCAAGATACTATAGTAAAAAGCACAAACTCAATAAGTAAATATCTAGTATAACTTAGCCCTTGGTAAGAAAAATCAATTAACATTGGCACTAATGTAAAAAATACTATAGTCAGAGTTGTAACAAGCGTAATTACTAAAAATTGTAATATACTGAGCACCCTTCTCCATATATAAGGCGATGAAACCGGAACTTTATAGGCCTTATTCAATATCGTTCTAAATCCTTCAATTGTCGATGAGGCAGTCCAAACAGCGCCTACAATTGCCAAGGTTAATAAGCTTTGCGGAGGGCCTGATATTATCTCCCTAATACGTGGCATCAAAGATGATAAAATATCCTGTGGCATGTTATCAATAATAAATGCCCAGCCGACATTGTATTGATCTAAGAAATTTGCGAACGTTGATGCCATGGCTATTAAAACAATAAGAAAAGGAAATATTGATAACAGGATTAAAAATGATAGATACCCTGCGTGCTCCACTCCATCATTATAAATTGTGTCAATTAAAGCACGATAAAGGCAATAAACGATACTATAAAATTTCTGTAGCACTTGTAATATAAATAAACTAAGAAAAGTATTCTAAATGAAATAAAGCATACTTTTAAGCAAAAAATCCTCACCATTTACTTAAATTTAATCAAAATGATAGATAATCCAGCGTTAAATACGGAGGCATAATGAAAAATTTTCTTCTACTTGTAGCTTTAATTCTTTCCTTTGCGTTTGATGTACATGCTGATGAAACATCAGCAGTGATATGTAAAATAGTGAGCTATACTCACAGTTTGGGTGGACCAATGATCACGATAGTGATAATAGGTGCAGCATTGCTTGCAATATTTGGCAGAATGCCGTGGCCAGCACTTTTTGCACTTGGTGCATTTACTGCTGTGTTTTTTGGTGCTCCTGCAGTTGTGAAAGCAATAACAGGACAAGATGCATGTACAACTAGTAGTACAACCCGAACTGGCTTTGTTGCATAGCTAGTGTTGGTTGAGGTTATTGTAAGAAGAAAAGCTTTTTAATATATGGCTACTAACGCATTTTGTTGTAAAATAGGCATTTTTCAAACAAGTACAACTTATGCCACAAAAAATGAGAGTAAGTAACCAAAGAGAATATAACGAGTTTCTCAAAAAAAGAGGAAATGTTTTTCATTTTGTTAATCAAGCCATAGAAAATTGGTATGAAAATAGTCCAAAAGTTGCAGGTGGCAATAACACTTATAGTGATAAAGTTGTAATTTTAATACACATAATAGTTCATCTTTTTAGAATTGGCTTGAGACAAGCTGTAGGTTTTGTAAAAGGTTATATGGTACAAATAGGCAAAAAACTTAAGATTATCAGCTATACACAAGCTTCCAGAAGATTTAAAAAGCTTAATTTGAAGATTGATGACCATAGAAGCAATAAAGATGATCTGGAAAATGTTGAAATTGCCGTAGATAGCACTAGAGTTAGTATCTACAATAATAACGGTGGGCATAGTAAGCTTAATATTCGAAAAAGAAAATACAGTGGTTATGGTCAAGTAAGAAAATTACATGTTGTTTTAAACATAAATGATAAGAAAGCAATAAGCATGAACTACACTAGTGGTGTTGCTGTAGACTATTTGCCGGTCTGCGATATGTTAGAAGAAGTCAGTGATAAATATAACATTTGTTCTATTCGAGCAGATGCGGCTTATGATATAAAAAGTGTGTATAAAGAATGCAGAAAATACAATATTGTGCCTATTATTCGCCCTAGGAAGGATACTAAAATTTGTTTAGCTGACTACTTATCAGAAAGAAACAAGTATATTAGTAGAATTAGGTCATATGAGAATTATGAAGATGGTATTAATGAATGGAAGAAAAAAGTTAAGTATGGAGCACGGTCTTATATTGAAGTCTTTTTCTATAGGTTGAAGCAAATATTTGGGTTTGGCTTGAAAAATAAATCAGAGGTAAATCGTGAAAAAGAGCTGTTAATTAAGTGCTACTTATTGAACAAATTTACTGATATAGGTATGGCTGAATTTAAATTAGCTGCGTAAATTCACTGTGATTTACATGCCTATCAGTGCTATGCAACAAAGCCACCCGAACTTGCCCTAGTGGTCAAACATGGGATGCAACATCAAACAGATGCCGCTAGGCACTAAAATTTCAGAAAAACATTAGCAAATGGTGCTTCTTAAAGAAGCACCATGACTGTACGAACTTGTGACTTAAGCCACCATAAAGGTGTTATTCGAGTAGTCCCTCCCTTGTCATCCCAGTGCGTGACACTGGGATCCAGGAAATTTGATTAGATATTAAGTTTATGAGCATAGAAGCAGTTAATTTTATGTTAAAACACAACATTTTTGATGAGGCTGTATTAAGAGATGGATCCCAGCGTCACGCGCTAGAATGACACCATTTGCTACGCAATTTACTTTCAAAAATGAATGCTCGTACAGCTGTGTGTCAGCTACTTACATAACACCTCTCGAAAATTACTTTAGTTACAAATATTAAGAAATTTACAAAACGAAGAAAAAAGGCAAAAGAATCCCCGTGTGACGAGTTTTAATAATTTAAATTGGCGTTGTAATAATGTCCTAACAAGCGCGTTTTGGCTGAATGTAGAAAAAATTTAAAAAGCCGCTATAATTTTTATGTAATTTGCCAATAAATACCTGAGTTTTTTTACTGAATTTTGTCATTGAGCCTGCAGGTCAAAAACAAGGATAAATACTCTTATTATCATGGCAAGGGAGTTGGAGAAATTTGTAAAGTAATCTTTTTCGTTTGTGTTCCCTTATGCTTGAGATAACTCCATGTAGGTTCATGGATCTCCTTACTCTTTAATTTCCATGAATTCCCTTTGAAGTTGAATGTTGAAAATTAACTGGAGAATTGTGAATTACTTCGTATATGTGATAACAAGCCATGGCGCTCTCAGCAAAACCATTTAGTATCAATTTTAGTTTGCCTGGATAAGTAGCTATATCTCCGATTGCATATATTCTATCTCTACTAGTTCTAAGCGTAGCTGAATTAACAACTATGCGGCTATGTTCTAACTGTATACCCCAATTGTTTATTGGACCAAGATTCATTGACAGTCCAAAAAATGGCAGCAAAAAATTAGCTGATATTTCTTTTTCTTCCTTAGAGGCAATGTTTTTTACTATCACTGCTCTCAACTGCCCATTACCTCCTGCTAGTTCGTGTAATTGATATGGCACTACCAGTTCTATCTTTCCATTATTTTCAAGTGATTCTAATTTATTTCTAGTTTCAGGAGTGCAGCGAAATTTCTTTCTCCTATGTATCAAATAAATTTTCTTTGCAACTTTAGAAAGTTCTACAGTCCAATCAGCCGCAGAATCCCCCCCCCCTGCAATGACTATAGTTTTGTCCTGAAAATCAGAAATTTTATTTACATTATAAAATACAGATTTATTTTCATATTCTAATATACCACTTAAGGGTGGACGGTTAGGTTCAAACATTCCGTTACCTGCAGCAATGATAACGGCTTTGCATTTTACCTCTGTACCTATGTTCGTTATGATAGTAAAGTTTTCACCTTCGTTATTTGAAATCTTTTCCACTTTTTGACTTAAATGGTAAACAGGCTCAAACGGTGAAGCTTGCTCCATTAGTCGCTCAATTAATTTTTGGGCAGTAATTACAGGATAACCAGGTATATCATATATTGGCTTTTCTGAGTAAAGAGCTGTGCATTGTCCTCCTGCTTGATCCAAAACATCTATTACATGACATCTCATATCAAACATTCCCGCTTGAAAAGCAGTAAATATTCCAACAGGCCCTGCACCTATTATTACGATATCGGTTTCCATATTCAGATGGTGATCTATTTATAGATATTAGCTTTCTTTGCTAACAAGGTCAATTTACAAAGGGATTTATTTTTAAAAGATGTGGCTAGATTAGATAAGATTTACAGCGTTACGAACCATCTAAATAAGCTCTAAAAATTAACTAACATTTTAAATCTGAGAAGTAAGTGCGGACGGAATGGGATTCGAACCCATGGTACGTTTCCGTACGTCAGTTTTCAAGACTGGTGCCTTAAACCGCTCGGCCATCCGTCCACCTCTTTTCTACCACAATATTTAATTTCAAGCAATCTATAAAAATCTTACTTGCCTACACAAAAGCTACTAAACACACTATCCAATATTTCCTCAACATTAATAATTCCAATTACTGCACCAAGTTCAAATGCAGCAAGCCTCAAGTCTTCAGATATCAACTCAATTGGATTATAGATATTAAAACGCTGTAAATGTTCCAGTGCTTTCTGCATGTGATTCCTATGTCTTTGCCGAGTAATCACAGGAGTGTCTCTATCATGCCCAAATTTTTCCTCTACTTTCTCTTTAATTACAGAGATTAGTCTTTCTGTACCTATTCCTTTTAAAATAGAAACAGGTAAAAAATCTATACTGTTAATTTTTATGCTGTGGTCATTGATAATATCATCGGCTTTGCTCAGCACGTAAATGGTGTTACTATTTTCAACACGGCAATCGATTCCATGACGCTGTTTGAAGGGAAATAGTTCTATTCTTAAATCAGCTTCAAAAGACCTTTTTTTCGCTCGACTTATACCTTCTGATTCTATTGGATCTGAACTCTCACGAATTCCAGCAGTATCAGAGAGAATGATTGGGTATCCACCAATGTCAATATGAGCTTCAAGTATATCTCTTGTTGTGCCTGCATATTCAGAAACAATAGCAATATCACGCTTGGCTAAGAAATTAAACAGCGTTGATTTACCGACATTTGGTTCACCAGTTATTACAATATGTAAACCCTCACGCAACCTTTCGCCCCGTCTATTATCATTTAAATGCTCTTGTATCAACTGCACGAGAGATTGCACTTCATTATTAATTTTTTCCAATTCACTTTTTTCTGCCCAAATGTTCTCTGGAAAGTCTATATATGCTTCGATTTTGGATTGTATCGTTATTAATCTTTGCCTCCAATTGCTGTATAGTCTCTCCAATTCTCCTGATATCTGCTTAATCGCTTGTTTAGCTTGCATTTTCGTCTCAGCATCAATTAAGTCTGCAATCCCTTCTATTTGCGTTAAGTCAAATTTACCATTTAGAAAAGCCCTAAGTGAGAATTCTCCAGGCCTGGCCATAACGAAAATTTTTGATAATTCCTCCAAGATGATTTTTATGACGGCCTTGCTTCCATGCACTTGTAACTCTATAACATCCTCGCCAGTGAAACTGTTTGGAGCAGGGAAATAGATGATTATTCCATTATCTATCAATTGACTGGAATCATCATATAGATCAACTAAAGTAGCAAATCTTGGTTTAATTTCTTTCTTAATATGAAAATGATTTAAAGCTTTAAGCGCGTAGTTGCCTGAAATTCTGACTACTGCAACTCCTGACTTACCAAATACGGTCGATAAAGCGAAAATAGTTTCATTTGTGTTTGTCATTATTGATATAAACTACTTAGCAATATTACACTTAAGAAACCAAAATACCTAAAAAGTCACCCAGGTGAAAATATTTATTTTGAAAACTGATAATATGATTTATAATGACTGACACAAGTTTTAAATATTTTATGCTCAAGAAATTAGCTTGGTACTGGTCTTTTGTAGAGTTAATTAAAGGGTTTGTTATTACATTAAAATATATGTTTAAGCCAAAGGTTACTTTGAGGTATCCTATAGAGAAGGGCCCTTTAAGTCCAAGGTTTCGTGGTGAGCATGCGTTGCGTAGGTATCCAAATGGTGAAGAACGATGCATAGCTTGTAAGTTATGCGAAGTTATCTGCCCTGCTCAATCAATAGTTATTGAAGCAGAGGAAAGAGAAGACGGTAGTCGCCGCACCACACGCTATGATATTGACATGACAAAATGCATATATTGCGGACTTTGCCAAGAAGCATGTCCAGTTGACGCAATTGTGGAGGGTCCTAACTTTGAATTTGCTACTGAAACAAGAGAGGAGCTAATGTACAATAAAGAAAAGCTATTGCGTAATGGTGAAGTTTGGGAAGAAGCAATTGCACTCAGGTTAAAAAAGAACAGGCCGTATTATTAACTAGGTATGTCAACAATTAAAATTTCTTACAGCAAGTATGTAATAGATCTCTTGTACAACTGTTATTTAACTGAAAGATCAGTAGCTCACCTTTTGGTGTCATTCCAGCGCGTGACGCTGGAATCTAGAAAAGAAAGAAACATGGATCCCAGTGTCAAGCACTGGGATGACAAAAGGTCTAATGAATGATAAAAGTTACCTTTTTATCCGAACAAAAAGTAAAAGAATACAGTGGTAGAGTCACTGGCTTTGATATATTACAACCGGATGCTTTGAGAGAAGCAATTGCCTTTAAGGTAAATGGTGAGTTGTATGATCTCTCACGTGAAATTGAATCTGATACAGAGATAGAGGTAATACAACTGAGTGACGAAGCGGGTTTAGATATAATAAGGCATGATGCTGCTCATATAATGGCGCAGGCAGTAAAAGAGCTCTTTCCTAATACTCAGATTACTATCGGGCCAACAATTCAAGATGGTTTCTACTATGATTTTGCTACAGATCGTGCCTTTACCACGGACGATCTTACTGCAATAGAAAAAAAAATGAAGGAAATTATAAAAAGTAACCACAGATTCGTCCGAGAAGTTTGGACTCGTAAGCAGGCAATTGATTTCTTTAGTGATATAGGTGAAAGATACAAGGTTGATATTGTCTCATCAATACCAGAAAACGAAAACCTAACTGTTTATAAACAAGGCAACTTTGTAGACCTATGTCGTGGTCCGCACTCACCATCAACTGGCAGAGTTAAAGCGTTTAAACTTATGAAAGTAGCAGGTGCATACTGGCGTGGCGATTCTAAGGGCCCAATGTTGCAAAGAATATATGGCACCGCGTGGAGAAATAAGGATGAATTAAATACTTATCTTAAACGTCTGGAGGAAGCAGAAAAACGCGACCACCGCAAAATTGCTAAGGATATGGACTTATTTCACATTCAAGAGGAAGCTGTTGGGCAGATTTTTTGGCATGAACAGGGATATACTTTATATAATGTTCTTGAGTCTTACATCAGAAAAAAGTTAATGAACAATGGCTACTTTGAGGTAAAAACACCTATTTTAGTAAGCAAAGAGCTGTGGGAAAAATCGGGACATTGGGATAAGTTTCGTGAAAATATGTTCATTATTGATGAATCTGAAAGTAAAAAGCTAGCAATAAAACCCATGAATTGCCCTTGTCATGTGCAGATTTTTAATTCTCACACCAGAAGCTATCGTGATTTACCGATACGTATGGCAGAGTTTGGCACATGCCATAGAAATGAAAGCTCAGGCTCATTGCATGGAATGATGCGAGTGCGTGGTTTTACGCAAGACGATGCACATATTTTTTGTATGGAAAAACAAGTGAATTCTGAAACTGTAAAGTTTTGTGACCTTTTAAAAGAAGTATATTCAGAACTTGGGTTCAATGAAATTTCTGTGAAATTTTCAGACCGTCCAGATACTAGATCAGGTAATGATGAAGTGTGGGATAGAGCTGAAAGAGCACTGCTTGAAGCAGTTAAAGAAGCAGGGCTTAGTTATGAACTTAATCCTGGTGAAGGTGCATTTTATGGTCCAAAGTTAGAGTTTGTTTTGAAAGATGCAATAGGTAGAAATTGGCAATGTGGAACGTTGCAAGTTGATTTTATTTTACCGGAGCGGCTTGGAGCTTTTTATATAGGAGCAGACGGACAAAAGCACCACCCTGTTATGCTACATAGAGCAATTCTTGGAACTTTTGAACGTTTTATTGGGATTTTGATAGAAAATTATGCAGGAAAATTTCCAATTTGGCTTGCTCCAACGCAACTTGCTATTCTGACCATTATAAATGAAGCTGATGGTTATGCTACTGAAATCAGCAATATTTTAAAAGAACAAGGTGTTAGAATTAAGACCGATTTGACCAATGAAAAAATTAGTTATAAGATACGCTTGCATAGTTCAAATAAGGTACCTATATTATGGGTTATAGGTAAAAATGAGATCATCAATAGAACTGTGTCAGTGAGAAATTTAGGGTCAGAAGAACAAGAGTCTTTTCCTTTGGAAAAGGCTACTGAATTGCTGTTAAAAATTATTAATTTGAATTAATGGAGCTAAAATTTGCAAGTCAAAAAGAACAATAAAAACAGAATTAATGAACTCATCACAGCTAAGGAGGTACGCTTAGTTGATCATAGTGGTGAAATGGTCGGAATTGTTCCAATAGAACAAGCTTTGGAAGTTGCACAAAGTGTTAATTTAGACTTGGTAGAAATCGCACCTGATTCAACTCCTCCAGTATGTAAGATACTGGACTATAGCAAACAAAAGTATGATATAAAAAAGAAGGCAAGTGAAGCAAAAAAGAAACAAAAAACATTAACTATAAAAGAAATTAAACTGGGTCCTAATATTGGTGATCACGACTACGAAACAAAATTGCGTCAAGCAAGGGATTTTCTTGTGCATGGACATAGAATTAAAGTCACAATGAGATTTAGAGGTAGAGAGCTTATAAATACTGAGGTTGGACTGGAAAAATTAGAACGGCTAATTAGAGACGCTGAAGATATTGCAAAAGTAGAATTAGCACCTAAAAGGGAAGGAAATCAATATTTTCTAACTCTGGTTGCTAAGTAGTAAAACGACTTAAAAGTGTAAGTTAAGTTACTGCCCTATCTTCAATTACATGACGAAAATGTCTGATTAGCCCTTGCACTGGCCAAGCTGCAGCATCGCCAAGCGCACAAATTGTATGTCCTTCTATTTGAGTTGTAAGGTCAAGTAGCTTATCTACTTCACCAGGTTTAATATTTCCTGCTACCATTCTTCTCATAATTCTCCACATCCATCCAGTACCTTCACGACATGGTGTACATTGCCCACAGGACTCATGCATATAGAAATGTGATAATCTTTCTATTGCAGCTATTATGTCAGTTGATTTATCCATCACTATTACAGCAGCAGTACCAAGCCCTGATTGTACAGCTCTCAATGAATCAAAATCCATTTCAATAGTATCGCATATAGATTTTGGAATTAATGGTACTGAAGACCCACCAGGTATTACAGCAAGTAAGTTATCCCAACCTCCTCGCACTCCACCTGCATATTTTTCAATTAATTCACGTAGTGAAATTCCTAGCTCTTCTTCAACATTACATGGATTATTTACATGCCCTGAAATACAAAAGACCTTAGTGCCAGTATTATTTGGTTTACCAAGAGATGCAAACCACTCTCCTCCGCGATTTAGGATATCTGGAACCATAGATATAGTTTCAACGTTGTTTATTGTAGTGGGGCAGCCAAAAAGTCCAACACCTGCGGGAAATGGAGGTTTCATGCGAGGAAAGCCCTTTTTTCCTTCAATGGATTCGAGTTGAGCTGTTTCTTCCCCACATATGTAAGCTCCTGCACCCCTATGGATAAACACATCAAGATCATAACCTGACTTGCAGGCATTTTTTCCAATTAAGTTTTCTTTATAGGCTTCCTCAAGTGCTTTTTTTAGAACTAAATGTTCATTATAAAATTCACCCCTGATATAAATATACGCAGCTGATGCGCTGATCGCTCTGCCAGCCAGAAGAATTCCCTCAAGTAGCTTGTGTGGCTCATATCGTAATATGTTTCTGTCTTTACATGTACCAGGTTCTGACTCATCTGCATTGACTACTAAATATGCTTTTGGAGGATTTTTAGGCATAAAGCTCCACTTAAGGCCAGTAGAAAATCCTGCACCCCCTCGACCTCTCAAGCCAGATTTCTTTACTTCATCAATGATTTTTTCTGATCCTAAATCCAGTAATTCCTTTGTTTTTTGCCAACTACCACGTTTTTTTGCACCCTCAAGTAGTGGTGTTTCTTTACCATTTAAGTTTGTGAATATTTTGTCCTGTTCTTTTAGCATGCTTTTAAGATTCTAAGTGATCCCGACGCGATTCGAACGCGTGACCCACTGATTAAAAGTCAGTTGCTCTACCGGCTGAGCTACGGGATCATTTTATTTTTCAGCTATAATAAACAGTAATATAGTTTTTATCCATTTTAATCAAACTAAAATTTTCATGTGTGGTTAAATAAATTATATAATGTACTGTATTAGTGATAATTTAATTAAAAATTTTTGAAGGAAAACTTCTTGTTAATTCAAAGATTCATTTGGTAAAGCTGACGTACAACTCTAAAAAGATAGAGAATTATACATAAATGCAGAATTTGTGCACTATTTAGCAATAGCCTCACAAATAAATATTTCTTGCATTTCAGCCTGAGTGATTTATGCTTTAAGCAAAAGTTGGGGGCATAGCTCAGCTGGTAGAGCATCTGTTTTGCACGCAGAAGGTCAGCGGTTCGATCCCGCTTGCCTCCACCAATCCACAAACAAGAAAAGGGCGGTTAGCTCAGTTGGTAGAGCATCTCGTTTACACCGAGGGGGTCGGCACTGTCATCGCCCATTAAATGGAGAGTTTTTAGCCAAAATTTAAAATACAAAAATACACTAAAAACTAATCAAATAAACACGGTATCTCACTGTCAATATTTACCCATAAAAACTCTATATTTTACATAATCTATTAAGAATACTCTCTATTTCTCTACAATATAGGGTATTTTTCAACAATTTAGATAGAGTAAACAAGTCAATAAAAGAATTTAATTTGACAGTAGAGAGAGGTTTGTTTTGAAAAATATTTTAGATTGAGAAAAATTAGTGCTAAGTTGCAAAAATCTTTTTTTAACAGTATACTGTAATAACACTAAGGTACTAGTAGTGACAGGGATTACACAAGAAAAATACTCATCAAAAACTCTAGCATCAGAACTGCAAAATCTTCCAGAACCTAGAGCAAGTCTTAATTCAGCTTATGAAAGCAGTGATATTGATGAGAATATTATTTTAGAACTTCCACTCAATAATTTGCTTTGTCTATTAGAAGCTCCTAAAGATGGCGACGAAGGAAGAAATGCTCGGTCAGGGTATCAAACATGCATAGATTTTATAAGAACTCATTATATTGTAAACGAGCAAGAAATAAACTCTAAAAGTATAGCTCTTTTCATAATAGTCCAAACGAGGTAAAATAAGGTTTTATAGTAGTGAAGGTAAGGATGCCAGCAGCATATAGTTATAAAAAAAGCAATGGAAGCACTAGAAGAAGGAGAAAGCAGGGAAACGGTGGCAGCAAGATTTAAAATTGGAAGAACTACGTTATGGGAGTGGCAGCAAAGAAGAAAAGAAACAGGAGATTTTCAGTCAAAAAAACTTGGAAATGGAGGTTATAATCACAAAATTACTGACTGGAATAAATTTACTGAATTTGCTAAAAAATATGGTGGTATCGGAAATGGCTAAGCTTTGGAGCAATGTTAGTATCCCAACGATCCATCGAGCTCTTAAAAAAATTGGACTCACACGCAAAACAAGACATATGGATACAAAGAAAGAAACGAAGAAAAACGCGCTGAATTTTTGAAAATTATAGCAACAAAAGAACCTCAAAACTTAGTTTATATAGATGAGTCTGGACACCGAGTTATGGATATTGCCAGAAGGGACAGAGGTTTTATGCTCTAAAATCTGGTAAAAAAATTCAACGAATCAGTATGATTGCAGCCTTAAACGGCAGAAAAATAGTTGTTCCGTTAACATTTGAAGGCCACTGTAAATGGATATCTTTAATAAATGGTTTGAGCAGTTTCTGACACCTATTTTGAAACCTGGACAAACTGTTATCCTTGATAATGCTACTTTTCATAAGTCTAATAAGATTTGCTAAAGGAGTTGGCGCAGAAATTTTATATCTACCGCCTTATTCTCCCGATTTTAACAAAATTGAGCATCATTGGTTTGCTATAAAAAACAGAGCTAGTCCTCTATTCACATCTTTTCGTCATGCTGTTGATTCCGCTTTTCTATAAGCTTTTCGGACTATTATGAAAAGAGCTATAAATGGCTATTTATAATGAATTTTGTCAGTAACTGCCAGTTCTTTTCACTTGAGCGATGCAACAAAGCCCACTGGGATCCAGCCTGTTTTATCTTTTATCATAGAATGAGACGTTCAGCATATTCATCTTTTTCCATTACCATATCATAAACAATCATTCCATGGGAGCGCATAATTTCAGGTGTATGATCACGAATCAATTTATCAATCTTGAAATAATTTTCTTTATACTTCCTTTGACGGATATCAAAACTTTATTTGGTAAAATCAAACCGTGACTTTCGATTTAACCCAATTATACAATTTACTCATTTTACCATCTTGACCGAGCATTCCAGAGTTATTTTTATAAAAAGTGTCAACTATTAGCTTGATAGAGCCTATGGCAGCAGAAAATACGGGATTTTTATCATACTCGCCATCAAGGCCACTGAGAGACTCAGGGCATCCAATGCGGACTTGTTTGTTGAATATATAGCTTGCAATCTCTTTCATGCTTGTGAGTTGACTGGTTCCACCTGTGAGCACTACTTTATTGATTGGATCTTTTTGTTCTTGAAATTGTTCTCTTACCAGTTCAAATATCTCCTCAACTCTAGGTCTTATGATGTCAATAAGTTCGGACTTGGGTACTCGAGTCGGTTCATCATTTTCACTGTTTTGCAGTGTAATATATTCGTTCTCATCTATTGAAGTTACGACAGTGCTACCGTATAGTATTTTTATGCGTTCAGCATGCTCTATACTTGTGCATAGTCCATAAGCTATATCTCGAGTGATGTGAATGCCACCAATTGGAATGCTGCTTGTGTATATAAGCTTTCCTCTCTTAAAAATTCCAATTGCAGTACACCCACCCCCTATGTCAACAATGGCAGTTCCTAGCTCTTTTTCATCTTCACTTAGACAGGCAAGGCCTGCAGAATATGCGGAAGCAATACAACCAGCCATACTTATCCCGCTATTATTAGTTATACAATTTTCAATGTTGGTAAGCGCTGGACGCGAAGCAGTGACGACATTAACATCAGCAGATAGTCTTTTTCCGTACAATCCACCAACCTCTTTTATATCAGTCATGTCATCCAAGTGATATTTCAGTGGTATATTGTGAATGATAACATTTTCTTCGATATATTTCTCAAACGTCTGAAAGACTACACGTTTTATATCTCGGTCTGAAATTTCGTGATTAGCTGCAATAATTTCGTTATATACGTTAAAAGATGAGACTCCACATCCGGCTACATTCACATATATCTGGTCTATAGTCTCTTCTGATACTTGCTCAGCTAAACCTATAGTTGATGAAATAGAGTAACTTGCATGCTTTGCATCAGTTATTGATCCACCGCTTATACCTTCTGCACTTTTATAACCCGTTCCTATTATTTTATAGCTGAAGTTGCTATTGATCTTAACAATGAGACAGATAATTTTTGTTGTACCTACGTCTAAAACGGCAAAAACATTTCGCTTTGGTTTTATTATTACTGCAGAGTACATTAGTTGACCTTATGACACAATTCCATTCAAATTGTAGCTTCCTTTAATAATTTATATTTCTATTAAAAATACAGCAACATTTTAATATACCCAAAATACTGTACAAAGGAAAAAATAAAACATAAAATTTTAATTTTATGTCTAAATTGCCAATTGTAATTGCCCCTGATGAAAGGTTAACTACACGTGCCAGTGAAGTAACAGATATAAACGATAAAATTAAAGAATTAGTAAACGACATGTTCGAAACTATGTACCATGAAGATGGTCTTGGCCTTGCTGCAGTGCAAATTGGAGTGATGAAGAGAGTTTTTGTCATGGACGTTCAGCCAGAGAAGGCTGAAGATGGGCCAGCAGGATATGAATCAACTGGCAAATTTTGCATGATTAATCCTGAAATTACAGAATTATCGGGTGAACAAGTAATTCTCAAAGAAGGGTGCCTTTCAATTCCAGAGCAAAGCCATGAAATTAAGCGTCCAAAATATTTAACTGTGAAATATAAAAATTTAAATAACGAAGAACAGACGCTAAAAGCTAGTGGTTGGCTTGCAAGGTGTATTCAGCATGAGTTAGATCATTTAAATGGTATATTATACGTTAGACATTTGTCTAAATTGAAGTACGATATGGCTATGAAAAAAGCTCAAAAGGTTAAGAGGCACTATGAACAATGAAGATCTAGAATTGTTGAAGTTCTATCATGAAGTGGGTGTTGACTGCACGCTAACTGAAGGTGAAGAGGAAAAAAAAGTGGAAAATGAGAGAGCTGCACAGTCTTCTGTCATCGAGCAGAAAAAAGCCATGTTCCCAAGTGACTGGATCATTGAAGCAAGGAAGCTTGCAAGTGAATGTGGTAGTGTAGATGAACTAAGAAGTGCAGTTAAGTCATTTGAGGGTTGTGAAATAAAAAAAACTGCAACTAATACTGTTTTTTCCGATGGTAATCCAAATGCAAAAATCATGCTTGTTGGTGAAGCACCAGGAGCAAATGAAGACCTGAAAGGCATACCATTTTGTGGTGCAAGCGGAATGCTGCTCGATAAGATGCTCGGTGCAATTAATCTGGACCGCACTAAGGTATATATAAGCAACACCGTGTTTTGGCGTCCACCAGGTAATAGAAAACCAACTGATCTAGAGCTTGATATGTGCAGACCATTTGTTGAGAAGCATATTGCTCTTGTTTTACCGCAGATTCTGATTTTTGTTGGAGGAATCGCATGTTATAGCCTTCTTGATAACACAAAGACTATATCGAACTTGCGTGGCAAATTTCATACTTATACTAACCAATATTTATCTCATGCAATTACCACAGCCGCTATATTTCATCCAGCCTATCTACTTCGTCAACCAGCACAAAAACGCTTAGCTTGGGAAGATTTAAAGAAGATTAGAGAATATCTTGATAATACTAATAACCACACGGATGTTTAGCTTACTACTCGTTGTCATCCCAGTGCCGGCTAATTGCATTAAATATTGAAAAATTTACTAAACAGAGAAAAAGGCAAAAGAAAATCTATCAGCTACTACCTATTTTTTTAATTGGCGTTTTTCATTGTATTAAATGCTTTGATAAGCGCATTTTAGCTTATGTGGGTAAAAGTTTTATAAAGACATAGAGTGCACATAGTACAAAAAATTAAACATCAAGTATATTGAGCTTTTTGTCTTTTTATCTGCACAGACTGAAGATAAATAATATATCTTCACCCTTATTTTAAGGAGAATGGCGGAGTCCGTCAAGTAACTCTTGCCGTTGCTATAGCTGCTTGAGTTCCTGTAATCACAATGTTGGTGCAATGCATGCATGGAATTTTATTTACTCTATAATATGTTGGTTTATAGTAGTACTAATGCAGAAATAAAGGGAGGAGACATTGGAAAGCAATATAAAAAAATTGAAAGGAAATTTTTTAGAACAAGCAATTAGAGTAAATCATGCTGGCGAATATGGAGCCATTTGCATTTATTCCGGTCAAAAATTTATTCTTAAAAAATCTTCCATAATTGACAAAATAATTGAAATGGAGGAGCAGGAAAAAAAACATTTCCACTATTTTAATGAGAAAATCAAGGAGCAAAGAGTTCGTCCTACTGTTTTGTTGCCAGTTTGGGGTGCTTTAGGGGTATCACTTGGTGTTGTAACTGCCATGATGGGTAAAAAAGCCGCTATGGCTTGCACTGCTGCAGTTGAAGAAGTGATCGGAGAGCACTACAAGGAGCAAGTCTTACATTTAGAAGATGGGGAATTAAGAGAAACTATAAGTAAATTTCGCGATGAGGAATTAGAGCACAGAGATATTGCAATTCAGCACAATGCCGAAAGCGCACTTGGCTACAACGTTTTATCTTTGTTCATAAAAACAAGCTGCAAAGCTGCTATTTACCTCTCTAAATTGATTTAATCAATCACTATTTGACAACCAACCACATTTGCCTTTAGTTCTTGTGCTAATTGCTGCCCCATATCCTCTACTACAATCGAATGCGTATGAATGTTTATAATTAATTTCTTAATTATTATCCTAAAAATACATTAATTTAATTCCCTATTAGAGTTTTCTTGTTGTTGTAAACATGTTTGCATAAGACTAGTAGATGGAACGTTTTTAATAGTCTGAGTTAACTCCTCAGGAATATTTTCAAAACTCTTGCCCATAACTTCTAAAACACTTTTCCCCTGTATAAGACAATTCCCTCCAAAGCTTGATTTGTTTTCTAACTTGCTAAACCTTATTTTGCTTTTCTCATCAATTTCTACTACCATTTTGTTACCATCTTTCCGTAGATAAATACTAATCTCTCCTATTTTAGTAGTAAAAAATATTTCAATACCACCTTTTAAGATATCTGTGTAATTTCTTTTTCCATCTTCTGTAATTTCAACTTTTACTATACTTTCCTCAATCTGAAATATGCCAACTTCTAAATCCTTAGCTTTTTCATTATTTAAAGTTCTCGCAGTTTCAACAATACTACCTTGTGGATACTTAATATAAAAATATTTATTATCTACTTCTACTTCAAGATCATATTTATCAATTTGCTTGTTATTTTCTTTCACAATACCTTCATATGCTAGACCCTCTAGCATTTTTTTCTTACTCTTACATTGTTCGTTAAGATCATTTAAATAATTAGAGCCGTAATATCCGCCTTCAATATCGCTATAAAAAGATAATCCTTTTTCTACCCCACCTTTTAACACTAAATTACGAGTGATCTTTTGTATGATATTTTTTGTAGTTGAATTGTGTGGATTTGCATGAAAGCGATTAATTAATTCTTCCATTTTTTCAAATATAAAATTTGTTACAGTCTTATTATCCTTACCGTAATATGAGTTTAATCTTATTCCTTGATTTAAATAACCCTCTATTATGCGTTCCATGTACTTTAAAACGCTTTCTTGCTCATCGTGTTCTGTTATACCTTTTATCATCTCATCACAAAATTTTTTAACTAGAATTTGTTCATCTGTAGTCAATGGTATTTGCAATTTCGTAGAAGATGAGTCTCGCTCAAAAAGATAAATTATTGACAATTCTTCTGCTCTTTTAATAAAGTCATAACTTCTTAGATATTCTGCAACATCTTTGTTTTTTGCGTACCTTTTCTTGATTAAATCCATATGCCTATCTTTACGACTTATAGTCGGTAATTTTGGATTTGATGAACTACTCTGTTGACTATTGAAGAAGCTGTTAGAGAACTGTTCAGGCTCTAAAATAAGATTACTTTCACCTTGTTTACCCACTTGCTTAGACATATTATATACCATAACCACTAAAACTTTTTAGTGATTACTTCAATACATAGATAAGTCAATAAAAATATCTTTTTCTCTTCAGTGCTAAAAAATTGTCAAAAATCTCAAAATTGGTTAATTGCATATAACCTACTTTCTGGTATACATCAAAACTACCGTAGAAAGCTCCAACTTTGAAAGGGATTAACAAATAAAATTCTTGTATTTTGCCTCTACTAAAGTACAATCAGGCTTTATTTAATATTTTTCATGCTTGATGAAGTACATGAGGAGTGCGGGGTATTTGGCATAAGTTACAACCAAAGTGCTGCTTTTAACTCTATACTTGCTCTCCACGCTTTGCAGCATAGAGGTCAAGAGTCTTTTGGCGTAGTAACCAGTAACAACGATAAGCTGCACTCTTATCACTTTCAAGGCCAAGTGAGCAGTGTATTTGATGATATAGATGAAATAAAGAAATCCTTACCTGGAGATTGTGCAATAGGTCATGTTCGATACTCAACAAGTGGTAGTAAATTTGGAGTGCAGCCCATGTTTGGCAAAAGTGGCAAATTTGGGGATTTTGCCATAGCACATAATGGTAATTTAATTAATATTTCTCCGATACGCGAACAATTAATTAAACAAGAGTGCGTTTTTCAGTCAGATATTGATACAGAAGTAGTAGTGCATCTGACAGCAAGCAGTGAAAAAGATAGCTTTTTAGAGAGTTTTATATATGCATTAAAGCAAATACAAGGTGCTTATTCTTTTGTGGCAATCAATCAAGAAGTAGTTATTGGAGTACGTGATCCATCTGGAATCAGGCCTCTTGTTTTAGGAAAGTTAAACGGTTCTTACGTTCTTGCATCTGAAACTTGTGCTCTTGATATAATAAATGCAGAGTTTATTAGAGAAATAGAACCAGGCGAATTAGTTACCATCAGTTCGGATAGTAAGCTAGCCTCAATGTTTCCTTTCCCACAGCAAAAATCAAGTTTTTGTATTTTTGAATACGTTTACTTCTCGAGACCAGACAGCATAATGGAGAAGAGGTCCATATATGATATAAGAAAAGAAATAGGAAGAATACTTGCAGAAGAGAGCCCACCAAAAAACAATGTAGATATGGTTGTACCAATACCTGATTCTGGAATACCTGCAGCTATTGGATATGCAAAGCATTCAGGATTACCTATGGAACTGGGGATAATTCGTAATCATTACATAGGAAGAACTTTTATACAACCCACCGCTGAAGTACGTAAAGTTAGAATAAAATTAAAATTCAATGCTAATAAGCACACTTTGAAAGGCAAAAACATAATTTTAATAGATGATAGTATAGTGCGTGGTAGTACGCTCAGAAATATAATAGTTATGCTAAAGGATGCAGAAGTAAAAGAGATTCACCTCAAAATTTCAAGTCCACCAATTAAGCACTCTTGTTTTTATGGAATAGATACACCAGATTGCAAAGATTTAATTGCTGCGACTCAATCTATAGAAGAGATAAAGGAAAGTATAGGAGTAGATAGCTTAGCCTTTTTGAGTATTGATGGGCTATACAGAGCTGTTAAAGCAGAAAAACGTAACAATGCTACACCGCAATATTGTGATGCTTGTTTCACTGGTGACTACCCAATTGGTAAGTAATCTATTATTAATGAAGGTGAGGTTTTTTCTATGTTATATTAACAGTTTTAAAAATAGATTTTTTGCATAACCATATAGTTTTTGCCTGGGCGTCATTTGAGTGAAAACTACTTTACAAATTTCGTCATTCCCTTTACTATGATACTAAGAGTATTTATCCTTATTTTTGACCTGCAGGCTCAATCACAAAATCAGTAAAAAACTCAAATATTTATTGGCAAATTACACAAAAATTATAGCGGCTTTTTTTATTTTTTCTACATTCAGCCAAAACGCGCTTGTTAGAACATTATTATAGCGCCAATTTACATTATAAAACTCGTCACACGGGGATTCTTCTGCCTTTTTTCTTCGTTTGGTAAATTTCTTAATATTTATAGCTAAAGCTTCAGGCTAGCACTTGATGCTGGGATCCAGCTTTCATTAGAAACGTTGATTACTTTTATGCTAATAATTTTACTACTCTGCTGAACGGATACAATTGAATATAGTATAGTCTTCTGTTCTGACGAGAATAGTTTTATTCCATCCATCAAAAAATGCTAAATTGAGGTATGTATCACCCTTATAGGGCTTGTGAATTTCAGTTATAATAAATTCTGAGATTAGGTTATGCTCTAAAAAAAGGTGTGCTATTTGTGCCCCACCAATCACAAAGACTTGAGAACTACTTTGAATTGACAGAAATTCTTGCATGGAAGAGACAACAGTACATTTTGGACCTCTATTAAAACACTTGTTACGGGAGAAAACAATAGGTGTACGATTCTTTAGTATGCTTTGAGGCACGGTTTCAAATGTCTTTCTTCCCATCACAATAACTTGTTTGTCGGTTACTTGACAAAAGTGCTTAAACTCACTTGGATAACGCCAGGGCAAATCATCATTTATTCCAATTACCCCATTAGGGTCAACAGCCATAATTCCAATAATCTTCATCCCTGTAAGGCAGCTTGGGCTACAAAAAATCTCATGTGGTCACGTACATTATGCACTCTAAGGAAATCAACCTTATTGTGCAGTATAGCAGATGTAGCAATTGTTTCTAAATCTCTATTAGAGGCAGGCTCTGTGGAAAAAGAAGAAATAAATGACTTTCTAGAATGGCCAACTAAAACCTTGCAGCCAAAATTTTGTAAAGTTTCTATACTGCGTAAAATCTGAATATTCTGATACATAGATTTGCCAAAACCAATACCAGGATCAATAATTATTGAATTTTCATCAAAACCAAGGTCAAGTAACCTATTAATGCTCTTCTCTGCCCAATTATTTATGATATCAATTGGGTCAATATCATGTGGAATAATATTTTCCTTATGTGGTGGTATCGAAAGTGAATGCATAATAACGACACTACACCCACTGCTAGCAACTTCTTTTAAGGTATTACTACTCAGATCTCCCTTCTGATCATTTACCCAGGCAATATTGTAGTGCTTCAAAACGTTTAAAATAATGTCTGGCCAAAAACTATCAATGCTGACTTCAATATCACCATTTTTCATATAGTCGCTAAGATTATCAAGTACTGGTTTTAGACGTTCATACTCTTCCTCTGGTGTCTTTATTGAAGCTCCAGGCCTTGTTGATTGAGCTCCAAGATCAACTATGCTTGCACCATCTGATACCAACTGCAATGCCTGCTTGGTTGCTCGATTCGCATCATAATAAAGACCACCATCTGAAAATGAATCAGGGGTAATATTGACGATACCCATAAGCTTTGGTGAAAGCGTAAAACTCTTTGAAAAACATTCTTGAACATTGAAAGCAAAAGTTTTGTTAACCATTGCCATCAAGTGGAGCAAAAATGGTCTGTGTACCAATTCTGGATGAGGAATTTTAAGGTCAGGTGTATCAAGCGTTAGATCATCCCATAACAAAATATCTAAATCAATAACACGAGGTGCCCATTTTTCGTAGACTTGTGGACGACCAATGTCACATTCGATTTGTTTTAAGCCTTTTAGTAGCTCCTCAGGAGAAGAAGAACAACTTCCATAGACAATCATGTTAAGAAATGGCTTGTTCCAATCAGGTGGAGCACCATTTGGTAAAATAGCCTTAGTTTGTAGAATGATCGAAGACTTTAAGTCTTTTAAATAGCGCTTCTTTAGTAACTCAGTAGCTCTTTGTAAATGGGAAAGGCGATTCCCTATATTTGATCCAATAGAAATATAGATCATTCTTGCAATTCATTACAGTAAGTAAAAAAAACGCCCCCATGCACACCAGGAACTGGTGGTGCGATTTTGTGAGTAGTCACCCTGACAGAAGAAATAATATGCTTCTTTCGCAGCAAAAGGTTATTAATGGCTCTGTATATCTCATGAGTTAAATGCTCGATTAAATTAAATTGCTTGCCCTGAACAAGAGATTGAATATTTTGCACTACTTCCAAATAGCAGATAGTATCTTTAAGTTGATCAGTTGTAAGCCCTGAAGGAGGAGATTTAAAAGTGAAATCAACGTCAATACTCACCAATTGGGGAGAAGACTTCTCTTCTGCACTACATCCCAAATGAACCCAAAGCCGTAAATCAGATATAAGAAGATTACATGCTACCACTGAATTTAGTATCTACTTATAATTAATGACAAACATCAACATTCATCATGCCATCAAGAAAACCCCATAAGAGTTTTGCTCCTTTTTCAGCGCCTTGCATAACTTTCTCTTGTTCTTCTTCGTTTAAATCTGCAATAAGGTTTGCACATTCTTCAGAATGCCACTCATCAGCTTCCATATGAACGGTAAAAAATTTGAGAGAACGCTCATCATTTATTGAATAGTGTTTTTTCAGACCTTCAATTTTAGACTTAGAAACCTCTGGAGTTTGACGTTCATAAGCGTACAGAGCTCCAAGACCTGCTGCAAAATCTGATTTTACAATGTCAAAATAACCATCAACTAATTCTCGTGTCTCCTTAATTTGTGCATTTTCACAAAGTTCTGAACGTGCTACTCCCAGTCCTTCAGCAAAACGCTGCCATAATTCTGGGTGATTCTCGTCGCCTTGTTCTTCCTCTATTAAATTACCAAGTAAAACTTGCCGCATTTTCAAATTCGGACACAAGGAATGTATACCGCTGATATAACGAGGAAAAGCAGCAACATGGTGATAATATTCCTTAGCGTAGGTTTGCAGAGCCTGCAGGCTTAAGCCACCTTCATTCCATGACTCGTAAAATGGGTGTTTTAATAAGTGTAAACTATCTAATTGATTATTAAGTAATTGAACAAATGTCATAAATAAACAGTAAATTGTTTTAGGCTACGTTTAGGTTTATCAAATGTCAAGAGGCATTTCTCACTACTACTTTAATTCCAATAAATATAAAGATAGATACGCTATAAGTTAATTTTTTAGTAAAATTGATTTTTTCTAAAATTTCATGTATTATTAAATCAATATAGTGAAAAACGCAAAATGAAAGTAACAGAAGAAAATACAATAAAAATTAGGGAAGAGTTCGTAGAAGTTCAAAATGGAATGCGAATTCAAAAGATCGTGATGTCAAACTCGAAGAGCAGTGCAGATAGCAGAAAGAAAAAGCATATAGTTTACTTTCCAGGGCTTACATATACTTTTGAAAAAGAGCCAGATGAAGACAAAAGTGAATGGAATTGGGCAGCTGAAGCAGGTATGGATGTTCACCTTATTAATTTTCCTGGTTCTGGAAAAAGCAAAGGCCATTCTTTAAACGGTCGAAATCGAGTAAATGCAGGAATTGGAGTCATTTCAGATCTTCTAAAGCAAGGCATTCACCCAGACAATATAGTACTGTATGGAAGCTGTGCTGGAGGACCAATAGCTGCGGAGGTTTATAAAAAGTTTAAAAAAGATGACAATATTCATTTAAGATGCATTATCAATAAATCCTTTAGCTCATTCAAAAAACTTGTAGTGAAATTACTACACATATCAAAACCTAAATGGCTATTTCCTCCTATAATAAAATTCATACTCAAATGCTTTGGTTGGCACTTTAAGCCACACACAATAGTAAACGACATTACTCCATACACAATTTGTTTTAACTTAGAGAACGATGGCTTTATTAGTAAGCAGGCAAATATAGGTACTAAAATTGCTGACATAGAAAAAAGTCATAGGAAAAAAAACTACCAAAAAAAAGAAACTTTTGAAGGTTTTGAGCAATATAAAGAGTTTTTTATGGAGCATGCCAACTTAGCTAAAATAAAAAACCTTGAACCTGAAGTTGGAATAATGAAAAAATGCTGGAATAAGTTTCTATCGTTACTACCTATTAAGGCAGATGATATTCACTTTTCTTCGATTACAGAATTGTGCTCATCAAGTGAACACAAATACAATCTTCCTGAGCTGATTTCACTCTTTTTAGAATTCACAGATAATTATTTTGAAAAGAAGGGCTCTCTCAATCAAGAGAAACAACCAGAGATAAAAACAGAAGCGATATGTGGAAAGAATAGTGAAAAAGAAATAGAGGAAAAGAAACAGTATTTTACCAATTTAAAGAATTATTCAATAAGTCAGAGTATATCTAAAAATCTAACATCTCTGCAAATATTGAAATAAGTGTTTCTTTTGTGATTAAAAAAACATTGCATCTAGAGTATCTGCCATAAGTGATAATTCTGTGCTTTCATCATAGAGATTGTTTTCACTAGCTAATAATTTCTCACTAATTTGTGGATAAAGTTTAGAAACGTACTTCTCATAGCATTCATCTAGACATTCTTGGTCTGTCCGTTTTGTTTTGTAGGAATGGCATTTCTCCTTACATTGATTATATCTAAATTTAATCCCTTGCTCTCTGTTTGATGCTTGTTGTTGCATAATATTCTCCAATTCAAATAATTCTAATATTAGCATACAAATATGAACATTATGTTAATATCATTACTTTTTAGGTATACATGGCAAATTTATGCCTGGAAACAGTTTTTCCTACACTTTCTTTATAAAAATCACAGGCGCCTGTGATTAGCTAAAGTAAAGGTCAAATATCTGGAATTCTGGACATAAAATCCTCCTGTATAAATTAGAAAAAAATGCAGCGCACATATGACAGACGTGTGTATACGCTGAAAAAGATACGCTACGTTTTTTATTGAAAAGTTAATTGAAAGTCTGCAGACAAATTTGAGCTCTTAAAATATCTCTAACTTTAATTATAATTAGATTGAAAATACGCGGAAGTAATTTTTTTTGACAATAGATTTCTTTCATAACCAGACAGCTGGGATCCAATAAGAAAATCTGATCACACGCTGGAATGACACCGTCCTGCCAGTGCATGATGCACCAAAAGTTGTGCATCAACAAGGGTATCATGTGAGTAGCCTCTCTTTTGTCGTTCGAGTAGCTCTTTTGTTGTCATCCCAGTGCCCAGACACTGGGATCCATTTTTTTTCTTCTAGATTCCAGCGTCACGCGCTGGAATGACACCCATTTAGTTTTCTTACCTGTCTACCTTATCTTGCTACTTTGCTGAACGGATACATTTTATTAATAGTGGTGGGATTGGTAGGACTCGAACCTACGACCAATTCGTTATGAGCGAACTGCTCTAACCGACTGAGCTACAATCCCTTTTATCAACACCTATAATACACGCAAAAGGAAATTTGTCTACTCGCTTATTTCACTATCAACCCAACTGTGTAAATCATTTATTGCGCCAATTTTGCGTGCAATTTCCTTACCATCTTGAAATATGATTAAAGTAGGTATAGATTGAACTCCATACTTACTTGGCACTTCAGTTTCTCCATCTATGTCGAACTTGCAGATCTTGATCTTGCCTTTTCTATCCTCAGCCAATTGCTCGATACGTGGCATCAGACTTTTGCATGGTCCACACCATTCTGCCCAAAAATCTACCAGCACAAATCCTTTGTGGTTAGCAACTTCAGATTCGAAATTTTGATCATTTACCGCTTTAATATCATCACTCATAAAATACCTAAATTTTTATAAATATAGCGTATCAATTAACAGCTGATCAACTAAATTTTTCTGGATTCAAGTGAAGTGATTACATATGATGATTAAAGATATCTACACTCCCCCAACCCATTGAATCTAGCTCAATACGAGTAGGAAGAAATTCAAAGCACTTTTCGGCTAATTCTTTTCTATTTTCACGTTCTAGCATTAAATCTAGCTTTTCCTTTATTTTATGGAGATATAAAACATCAGATGCAGCATAACTTTTTTGCTTGTCTGTTAAATTTTCATTTCCCCAATCAGAAGATTGTTGTTGCTTATTTAATTTTATATCAAGTAGTTCTAAGCACAACTCTTTTAAGCTATGATTATCTGTGTAGGTGCGAACTAAACGTGAGGCTATTTTCGTGCAATAGCAAGGCAGTGCCCAAGTTTGCAGGTAGTAATGTATTATACTCACATCAAATCGCGCAAAGTGAAATATTTTGGTTATATTTTTATCCTCTAATATTTTTCTCAAATTTGGAGCTGTATAATCGTTTTTGAATTGAACTAAGTGAGCGTTGCCATCATTGAAAGAGAGCTGAACAAGGCATAATCTATCTCTGCTATGCAGTAGCCCCATTGCCTCTGTATCAACAGCTATAGATTTTATATCATTCGGTATTGCACTGGCTGGCAGGTCGTCCTTATATATAAATATTCTCATAAATTTAATATGTTTTATGACACATACAATAATCAAAAATGAGTTTTAAGTATACGAAAAGATCATAGAAAATTGGCTCTCATGATTTTCATGCATGTAGGGTTTACAAATTGTAATATGTACCTATAATTAGAAGTAGAATCTAAGCAGAATTTAACTGCGGGAGTAGCTCAGTTGGTAGAGCGCAACCTTGCCAAGGTTGAGGTCGAGGGTTCGAACCCCTTCTCCCGCTCCAAGATCATTCCATAAAAAAATTGCTTTGCTTATCCAACTAATTCAGCTATACTAAAAGTAGCTAAAAGCTTTTTAGAAAATTAATTAAGAAGATTATATGAATGATAATACTAAAATAATGTTATTTATCTTAGGTACAGATATACCAATAGGAGCACTTACAGGTTTGGGACTCAGTTTTACAGCTTTATCACCTTTGGTAATGGGTGGAATTATTGCTGCGATTCCGGCAGCCTTACTTGCATGTCGGATAATCTCTAATAGAAGACTCTCCAAAGAAGTCTTTTTTCGGACTGCTTGTTTTTGTTCTGTAGGTACTGCAATTGGAGTTGGTCTTGCTGCAGCTGCAACTGCTGTTTTCCCTGGTGCAATGCTTGGAATGGGATCAGCAGCTTTAGCAGGTGCGGTGATAGCACCCATAGCAGTAATCGCAGGGGTATTTGTAACAGTTTGTGTTACAGTTTGTGTTATTGAACCAATAGCTGAAAAAGTGAATGATTATATTATATCACCTATAGTTGAGCGTTTTTCTTCAAAAGAGGAAGAGTGCAATCTACCTGCAAAATAATCAATTGACGTTAGCATTTAGTTTTCTTTATAATTTCCTTTGTGAAAGAAGAAAGATGCTTATTTGTAACGATAGCTGGTTTGCCAAATGCTGGAAAGTCAACGCTGATTAACAGCATCGTAGGCAAGAAAATTGCAATTGTCACCCCTAAAGTGCAGACAACAAGGACACAGGTAAGGGGTGTTGCTATATGCAACAATGCGCAAATTGTTTTTACTGACTCTCCAGGAGTGTTTTCAGCAGAAACAAATCTTGAAAAAGCTTTAGTCAAATCTGCATGGGGAGCAGTTAAGGATAGTGACATTACTTTGTTGCTTGTTGATGTAAACAATTACCTAAAAAATATAGAAAGAATAAAAACGATATTTGCACGACTGGAGCGCACAAAAGGCAGATGCATTTTGGTTAT
The DNA here is from genome assembly GCF_964028625.1 of Wolbachia endosymbiont (group B) of Horisme vitalbata. Taxonomy (NCBI): domain Bacteria; kingdom Pseudomonadati; phylum Pseudomonadota; class Alphaproteobacteria; order Rickettsiales; family Anaplasmataceae; genus Wolbachia; species Wolbachia endosymbiont (group B) of Horisme vitalbata. Next base: position 89,312 of record NZ_OZ034797.1, on the reverse strand, counting down.
CAATAAAACTGATTTAGTAAAGAAATCAGAGCTCAAGATGGCACATGAGCACCTAAATTTGCTTTATAAGTTTGAAAAAATTTTTACGATCTCGGCACTGAAGAATGATGGACTTTCTGATCTGACTAGTTACTTGTCTGAAATTGCACCGATAGGCCCTTGGTTTTATGAAAAAGATCAAATAACTGATTCCTCAGCTGATTTTTTATCAGCGGAAATTACGAGAGAAAAGTTATTCTTGAACCTACGTGAAGAATTGCCATACTCTACAGCTGTTATAACTGAACAATTTGAGGAAAAAAAAGATAAGAGTTTAGTCATAAAACAGATCATATTTGTATTGAAAGATAATCATAAGAAAATAGTGCTAGGAAAAGACGGCAGTAGCATAAAAAAAATTAATATCGAGGCACGTACAGAATTGGAAAAGTTATTTGAGTGTAAAGTTCATCTCTTTTTGTTCGTAAAAGTGCGACCTTGGACTGATCGCCCTGAGGAATATATAAGTAATGCTTAATTCTTTGTTAGTATTTGATATTGAAACTATACCAGATGTAAATTCCTGCAAGAATTTACTAAATATTAGTGATGATAGCAGTGTAGAAGAAAAGAGGAACGCATTAACAAAATATCATCTTGAAATAACAAACGGGCAAAACTCTTTTCTGCGTCAGCCCTTCCACCTTGTTGTAGTCATTAGTTTTTTACTTTGTAATATAACACGCCAGAGCGGTTATGAAATGTTCACACTACAAGAAATAAGATCTGGAGGCACAGTAAACTCCAATGAAAAAGAGCTAGTAAAGGGATTTTTTAACTACATATCAGAGAAAAAGCCAAGACTAGTTTCGTTCAATGGACGCACTTTTGATATACCGGTACTGAAGTACCGTGCTATGGTTCATGGCATTCAAGCAGAATATTTTCACAAAGCTGGCGATAAGTGGAATAGTTACAATCAGAGGTACAGTAGTGATTGGCATTGTGATTTGCTTGAATCTCTCTCTGATTTTGGAGCTTCTGCAAGAATGAAGATGAACGAAGTTTGCGCAGCATTTAATCTTCCCGGTAAGATTGGAGTTGATGGTTCACAAGTTATGGACTTATATGATAGTGGCAAAATACAAGAGATTCGCGATTATTGTGAAACAGATGTGATTAACACTTATTTGATTTATTTGAGGTTTATGCATCATCAAGGAAGAATTACTACAGAAAGCTATAATAAGAGCATAGAAGAACTGCTTTTAGAATGCGAAAAAAAAGAACACCTAAAGAAATTTAAAGAAGAATGGAAAATAACTTCTGGTGAAAATTTTTATATTGAATTTAAATGAATAGATATTATGGAGCAATCTAATAATTGCCCCATAATAATATTTATAAACTCCTTGTAGTAGAAAAGGCATTCTGATATGCCATCTGCTTAACTTCTGTTTGTTCAAGCTTAGACAAATTTTCTAAGTTTTTATCTTGGTATTCCTTTTTTACTTTCTCGAAAAAATTTTGTCCACCAAGAATATAATCACCTAAATTAGCAGCATAATATTGAGCATTACCTAAAACTGCACAGTTAATTCGACTTAATATTCTCGAAGGGTAATAAAAGAGAGAAACGTTATTGTTTGATTGGAAGTCATTCTCATCCATTATTTTAATGGCTTCATGATAACCATCCATTTGATGAACAAAATATCCTTCAGGTACTGATATTCTCAATTGTGCACCTACATGAGCATAACCACAAATACCAGGTGATACCGCTGGTACTGGGTCTTGTCTATGTTGAGTTACTCTAATGGTTTTTTCTTGAAGAACATCATTATAAAATTCACTAGCAGTAAGATCAAAAACTCGTGGATCACCAAAAGTTGCAACATGAACATCTTCAGCTCCTTCTGTTTTATTGAGGCATAAAGCAGCTATCTTAGCAATAGCTCCTCCCATACTGTGACCTGTGAGATTGATTTTAAAATCTTTGATTTCTGATTCTTGTTTTTCAGCATAAGATTTCAAAATGCCATAAAGATTAGACCATGAATCCGTAAATGAATTATAAAAACCACGATGAATTCTTCCACCTTCTGGTAAAAATTCTGAAGTAGTAAAAAGTACATTTGCATCAGTGATTCCATCATTGAGGCCACGAGTACCGTGGTAAGCTACCGTTATTTCTTTACCTTTTATGAAAACATGACCAGCATCTTCCTCAAAACTATTACTAAATGGAATGATTTCATAACCTTCGCTGATAAGTTCAGCTCTAGTTTTATACATTTTTTCAGTAGATGGAATAATTTCAAAATCTTCTGCAGTTTCAAATTCAGTTTTGTATACTCCTTGAGCTAGGTTATTACATCTTTTTTTACTTAATTTATCATCATCATCGCCATAGCTTATCTTGCAGAAATTACCCATTTCTAATAATTTCTCTCTATCAAATCCTGCAATTTTTACAATACTTTCATCTATTTTATAGTCAGAAGGTAAAGAACATGGCTCATTTGGATCAGCACGATTTATAAATTCATAATCTTCAATGATCTCAAATTCATCGTCATATTCTTTCATCTCGTATTTGCCATCATCTACTGAAATAGAATCTGGCTGTTCAGTATTACCTGGCTCTGAGCCTGTAGCAGCACCTGTAGTGCTAAACCAATTTCGTAAAAAACTAAAATCCATAAATACCTTAATTATTAAAAATAAAACAATAATTCACTAATTATAATATAAACTAATATTATTGTCAATAGTTATATTAATATTTTAATCTTTATGTACTTTCACTTGAGTAAATTTTACTTCCATAGAATAAGTATAGAGTTATAATACACTAACAAGCAAACCTCTGTACTAAATTTTGGTTAATATACACGTTGAGCGTATTAAGAAAGTTGCTTTTAAAGTATTGCATTTTACTTTTATTTTCGCTATAAGGTTGCTTTAAGTTGGATTTTCAACACCTTTATACTATTTATGTTATGATTTTAAAATTTTTTGGGGGCACTTCATGAAAAAATCTATTTATACTAGAACTGCTCTAGCTTCTCTATTGACTTTATGTTCTTTCAGTGGCTTTGCTGCTGACTTTTCTGACGAGAGTATGAAGGAAGTAAAAAAGCAAGAGAGTAACGAGTCAATCAAAACTTCTGGAAAGATGGAAGTGATGAAGACGTCAAATAAGAAACTAAAAGAAAAAATGGACAGGATATGTAATGCTGATCCAAGAAAAAAAGCTGAGGAGCTTAAGAAAAAAGAAGAACTAAGATTAGCAGCTGAGCAGAAGAAAAAAGAGGAGTTAAAATTAGCAGCTGAACAAAAGAAGAAAAAAGAAGAGTTAAAATTAGTAGCAAAACAAAAGAAAAAAGATGAAATTAGGCTAGCAAAAGAGAAAAAAGCAAAGCTTATAGAGGATTCAAAGGCGAAAGCTCTAAGCACTAAAAATTCTAATGTAGAAAAGTCAAAAATTAAGGGTTCTAAAACTAAGAATGCTAAAATTGAAGCTAAAGATATAAAAAAGGATGTAAAAGTTGTTAACAGCAATACAGAGGAAAAAGGCAAGGCAAGTCCTGTTGTTTCAGTTGGTGGGGTTGATATTATCAATACCAATCAAGGGGATGGTTTGAGAATAACTTTCGGTGGCGTTGTTGATTCTCAAGGTTATGGTAACCATGGGCTAAGTGGCTATAACCATTATAATGTTATGCCAGGTAAATCTACAGATTATTTTAACAATACTCCAGATAGTATAAAAGGAGCAAATCCAATATTTCCTAAAGGGATAGGGAATATTGGTGATTACAGTGAAAACATGGGCATGATTTCAGATGCAATATTGCACTTAAGAGCTGAAAATAAAAATGAGGATATTGGTCTTCGTTATGGTGCCGATGTACAATTCCATGTTCCAGTTACTGAAGGTAAAGGAGCTTCACAAGGCGTGAATGCTGCAAGAGGTAGAAGTGCACATGTGTTTTTGAATTCAAAATATGGTGATCTGAAACTTGGCTATCAGTTTGGTCCTGAGTCTCTGATGAGACTTGATGCAACAAGAATTGCAACTGTTGATGGAGCTGCAGATAGTGACTGGTTCAGAAAAGTAAACTTAGAAGGAAGTGCTGCAAACTTCCCATTTTACGTAACACCACGTCTTTACACTGAAAGCTTCTCGAGCGAGAGCGAAAAACTCTCCTTCCGTATGGCAGGAAAATACAACAAAGAGGTTATGACCACATTGCCATTTAGAGCTGCTTACTACTCGCCGAATTATATGGGTGCAAGATTTGGTCTTAGCTACTCACCTCGCTACGATAGTGGTTTATCCGTTGTAAAAGAAATAGCTCCAGATTTCCTCAAAGATTCAAGTAATAAGCTAACAGGGGTAAAGAATGAGGAAACGTTAAGACATGTTGGACCAGATTACCAGCATATAATAAGTGCTGGTGCATCATATGAATATGACTTTAGTAAACATAATGTAAAAGTTAAAACTTCCGTAGTTGGTGAATATGGGGTTTCAAAGCAACCGAGTAAAGATAAGCATCTTTATAAGGAATTTGTAGAGTACAATGACCTGATGGGTGTTAATTTGGGTGCAAGCGCTGATTATAAGATTGATGAAGGTCAAAATATAAAATTCGCTGCTTCTTTTGCATATTTAGGCAAATCTGGTCAACCGAAGGGTATTAAAAAATTAGTCGGTGATACCTATACAGAAATTGATGGTAACGGTACTACTGATGATGACAAAAGAGTAAAAGGGCTGAAAGCTCAGTTTGATGGGGACGGTAAAAACACTATGTATTGGACTGCAGGTGCTGGTTATCAATATGATAATATCTACACAAGCTTGACATACTTTGGTAGCAGAATGAGCGACAAAGATATGCTTCATGATGTTGCACTTGGTGTTCAGTATGATCTATCTTCTTGCAATAAGAGCAAATTTGTTCCTTATGCAGCCTTACATTATTTTATGACTGATGAAAAAGGTGCACTGAAAGATAAAAATAATGCTGATGTACCTTCTAACCAAGGAATTCTTCTCCTCACTGGTGTGAAGTTTTCTTTCTAATTTGTTCTAGTAATACACACCACAACTTGAATGTGGTGTGTGTTTTCACTATGCACTTTCAAAATGTTGAAAAAATTTCCAATATATGATATAATAGCTTAAACTAGGAAGTAATAATTTAATGAGTATAACAGTAAATCTTGATGGGGAATTTGAGAAGATAGTGCAGTCTCATTCCATATTGCAAAATCGTTCTGTACCGCAACAAATCGAGCATTGGGCTAAGATTGGTCAGATTGTTGAAGATAACCCTGAGCTAAGCTATAATATCATCAAAGAAATCCTTTCAGGCATTGAGGATATCAAGTCAGGTAATGTTGAGGAGTATAAGTCCACAAAATTTTGAAGATTCTTCTCACCAACACTTTTAAGCGGTCAATGAAGAAGCTGCACAATAATCAACTACCCAAACTTGAAGAAGCTATCAAACAAATTCAAGGTAACCCATATATTGGAGAGCTAAAGTCAGGCGATCTTGCAGGTGTTCGCGTGTATAAATTTTCTATTTTTAATCAACTGACATTATTAGCCTATATTCACAACGAACAAAATAACGTATTAACACTTCTTGCATTTGCTCCACACGAGAACTTTTATAGAGATTTGAAAAAACAAGTGTAGCTAAATGCAGGTATGCCATTATTTATAAGAGGCAACTATGCAAACCAAATTAAAAAACCATTTAGCTGGAGAATTACTTACCATCGCTACTTGCTGGAAATTAACACTTGTAAGTGGGGAGGTAATGGGATTCACTGACTATGATAAAGATTTAAATCTCAATAATATACTCTATAAATCTTCAAGCGGTTTTATAGCCAGCAGTATAATATTAAATAGCGATTTGAGAACTGATAATCTAGAAATTGAAGGAATATTAAATAGTGCTGATATTAAAGAAAAAGATGTTTTATCAGGAAGGCATGACTTTGCAAATATTGAAATATTTCTTGTGAATTATAAAGATTTGAGTCAGGGAATTATGAATTTGCATGCAGGAACTTTTGGTAAAGTAACATTAAATAGTGGGAGGTTTATCGCTGAAATTAGAGGTCTTGCGACAAAGCTTGAGAGAAGCATAACAGAGCTATATTCTCCTGTATGCAGGGCACAATTTTGCGATGATAGATGTAAAGCTGATGCTAAAAAGTTTAGTAGAATGAGCACAATTACTAAAGTGATAGATGAAAGAAGATTTGAAGACACTAATTTAATCGAAAGCGATGGATATTATAAGCACGGAGTGTTTAGTTCAGCAACATTTGAAGTTGTAGTTAAAGAATACAAAAATAAAGTAGTTACATTATTTGCTTCTCCTCCATATCAAATTTCTACCGGAGATAAATATTCGATACTTGCAGGTTGTGATAAAGCGTTTTTAACGTGCAAAAACAAGTTTAACAATACTGTGAATTTCCGTGGCGAACCATATATACCAGTTGTTTAGCAGCATAATTTTTAATATTATGAATAAGTATGGAAAGGTGGCTGAGCGGTCTAAAGCACACGCTTGGAAAGCGTGCACATATGAAAATATGTCGGGGGTTCGAATCCCCCCTTTTCCGCACATTATTTCTAGTATAACATAGGATTTTCCGTTTTGTTCTTGAACGTAATAACCATATAGCATTAGCACTTCAGCTTCGCAATTTTTCAGAGTCATCTACGTCAATAAAAGAATAGAGTTATCAAGTTGCAGATCCTTCTTGATTTTTGATGACGAAGAGTAATAGAAATACATCCAGTAGCCAGCATACCTTCCCTATTCCTAACAATATCTTGCAATACTATACTTAGTCTGTGTCATTTCTCCCTAACCTCAGCAAAAGCTAATACCCGTTTATACTCAACCTACCATAATCTGTCAATATAATTCTTTATTAAAAAATATACTGACACTTTTTTGTTAAATAGATACTAATTGATCCACAACTTCAGATGGTGAACAAGTTTCAGAAATTGGAAAGATAAAATCACAGAGGTCATTGCACTGAGATTTTTCCTCAATGAATTTCATTTCACAGTATTCGTGGCAAGTCTGATTTATATGACAAAAAGGGTCTTCAACCATAATATACTCCTTAATTAAAAAACTAACGCTAAGATAGTACTTATATGTTAATATTATCCCAATATTTAGATTAGCATAATTACTTCGTTTACTTTATTGAAAATTTCAGGAAAATGTTGTATAATTATAGAATAGTAGAACTCGGTAAAACTCATGGCAAACGCTAATTTAGCTTTCAGTAAAGAAAACCTTACAGCATCTTGCTGAATTATCTGAACTTACTAAGCAACCTGCTCAAGCATTAGCAGAAAAAACTACTTAAAGAAGCAATCGAGCTTGAAATTGAAGACTTTTTAGTGTCTAAAATTTTCTGATGAGCGTGATGTTGAAGGTGCAGAAACAGTCGATTTTGAAGATATTAAGTGGGATTAGAGCATTATAAAGTTAAGTCTCTCAAAAGTGTTGTTGAGAGAGATTTACCAAACCTTCAAAAAACAATAAGGCTAAGAATCCAAAAGGCTATAAAAGAACGTCTTACAGTTGATCCAATAAACCTCGGTGAACCATTACACCACAGCTTAAAAGGACGTAGAAGGTTAAGAGTTGGTGAATATCGTATAATTTATAGAGTAAATCAATTAGAACAAATAGTAACTATCACAGAGATAGGACATAGATGTGATATTTATAAAAAATAAATATAAACATTAAATATACATTATACAGCCCTTCTTCCTGATCCATTCTTCCGATATAATTCTTTATTGAAAATTTTAGGAAAAAATAAAGAAGCCTCACACTTTTTTGTTAAACAGACATTAAATCGTAAGTGTCCATTTCGTCCATTATAGGTGGATAATATTGCATATTGTTATTTTTACATTTTTTCCAGCATTCATCATCAAGAGCAGCGACAGGACCACATTTGCTCATGCAGCTTTCATTAGATTGACGACAAAAAAACTTACACGTTTTTCTCAAGGAATTATCCCACCAATTATCTTTTGGGTGTCTTTCATCACACGTTTTATAGCAATCATCTAGTGTATATTGTATTACTATATCCGGATCCAAATCATTCAAATTTGATTCATTTCGGTGTACAAGTGTTTTTCCATACTGTGTTGATTGATTATCCAACTTCTGTTCTGAAGCTTTGAATAGACTATCTCCCAACCTTACTGAATTTTCAGCAACAATACCTCTCTGTAAATTAGATGGCATAACATTCTCCTTAATTAAAAAATTAATACAATTTTAACATATAAATATTAATATATTAATAATGATATGGTTATTTCTCAATACAGTTTTCACGAAAGTTAAAACAAGTAATATACACCCTTCCTTCCTGATCCATTCTTCCGATATAATTCTTTATTGAAAATTTTAGGAAAATATTGTATAATTATACAGTAGTAGAACTTGGTAAAACTTATGGCAAACGCTAATTTAGCTTTCAGTAAAGAAACTTTACAGCATCTTGCTGAATTATCTGAACTTACTAAGCAACCTGCTCAAGCATTAGCAGAAAAACTACTTAAAGAAGCAATCGAGCTTGAAATTGAAGACTTTTTAGTGTCTAAAATTTCTGATGAGCGTGATGTTGAAGGTGCAGAAACAGTCGATTACAAAGATGTAAAGTGGAGATCAAGTGAACTACAAAATTAAATTTTTGAAGAATGTCACTGAAAAAGATCTTCCAGCTTTACCAATAAAAATAGAATCAAGAGTAAATAAAGCAATAAAGGAACGCCTTACAGTTGATCCATTGGTGAGCCTTTATACCATAGCTTTAAAGGGTTTAGAAGACTAAGAGTCAGCGATTACCGTATTATGTATTGTGCAGACACCAAAAAACATGAAGTAACTATTATTACAATAGGACATAGGGATACCATTTACGAGAAAGCTTTGAAGGTACTTAAGAACTATGTTTTTCAATAATCGTTAAGTTACGTAAGTAAATTATAAATATTATATTATACACCTCTCCTTCCTCTTCACCTTAGGTGGCTTTGCTCAGCTCAAAAATAACTCATTTTTTGACTATACCCCTATAATTTTACTATTCTACAGACTATAAAATCGATGCTAATAACGGATTAGAGATAAACGTTGCAAAGAATCGCAGTGGCTCAACCGGAAAGGTTACAGTAAGTTAATACTGGAAGGATATTAATCTAGGATTCATAAATGTCTTTTCTGTGTTTTATTGAAACACTTCATACTTTGCAGCATTTATATGATACGATAATCGCCAGTTCTCAGTCTTCTGTATCCTTTGAGTTTGTAACAAAACGATTCACCAAAATCAATTGGATTAACTGTAAGTCGCTCTTTTACTATCTCTTCAACTCTTAACTTTATTCTTTTTGGAAAAGCTCTTCTTACTAACATTTTTCAGGAATTTAATCTTACAGCGCTTTAGTCCCACCTATAGTGGTAAGATTATCTACTTATTCTTGTATGGGAATTTACCAATTGTTAAGATGCTCAGTGTAATAAGAACATATTCTAATAGTATGGAAAAATAAAATGACATTTGAACAATCTATAAAAAATGGCGTTATAAATTTACATAATTTGCGTAGCAAAACAATAGGTGAGCTTATCGATTGTTTAAAAACAAGAGACGATATCAAAGAATTTGCTTTTCAAGATGATGATACTGATCATAGTATACAATATAGGAAAGGTAGAAATATTAGTAATAATATGAAACTTAGGTGCAGAGGTGCAGGAATTGGTTTAGTTGCTGGTCTAGTTGCAGCATGTTGTTTATGGCAAGAAACTTTAGCTCTTATTGGCGGTTCTGGTGTAGTGTTGATTGCATTTGCTATAGTTGGTGCGTTACTTGGAGCTGGAGCGGGCTATGTTGTAGGTAAATGCCTTGATAAAATTGAGGTTAGTAAGTGTGCAATAAGCAGATTTTCTTAGAGGTTCGTATTGAATTCTAGCTTTCTTTCAATACTTAAAGATTTACAATCAGAGCAAACTACCTGGCCACGTGAAACTGATTTCAGCTCATCAGTTGAAACTTTACTTGAGCAGAATATGCATTTTATTTTATCACTTGGGGCGAGTGAGTGATCAACAGCAATTCTATCATCAAAAACAAAACACTCGCCTTCCCAATTACCACTTTTATTGTGAGTTTTTTCAAGGTAGGAAAGAATACCGCCTTTAAGGTGATAAACATCGTTAAATCCAAGGCTTTTCATATATGCTGTAGATTTCTCACATCTGATTCCACCAGTGCAGTACATAGCCACTTTCAGATCTTTACTCTCAGAGAAAGACTCTGCCCACTGAGGAAAATCTCGAAAACGCTGAGTATGTGGATTGATTGCATTTTTAAACTTGCCTAGTTTTACTTCGTAATCATTTCGTGTGTCTATCACTAAAACATCAGGTTGAGAGATAAAATCATCCCAATAATCTGGATCAATGTACTGACCTCTAACGGAAGTATCGAGATTACTTACACCAAGATTCACAATTTCTCTTTTTAATCTCACTTTCATCTTACTAAATGGTTGATATTCTGCTGCACTCTCTTTCCATGTAAGGTCCCTTAGTCTATAATCAGAACGTAGAAAATCGAATATTTTATCAATCGCGTTTCTTTCACCAGATACGGTTGCATTAATACCCTCTTCTGCAAGGAGTATAGTACCCTTTAATTCGACATTATCGCATGCAACTTTTATTTCATCTTTCATGTCATAATAATTAGAGAGTTTTACAAAATGATAGAAAGTTGCAATGACAAAACTCATAATTAATTAGTTTATCGATTTAAAACATAATATATAAAATTATGAAGATATTCAATAGGACGGCTGTTAATTACTGGATATCTTTAGTTTTTGCATATAACATTTTAATATCAAATATAGATTCAAGTTAATGTTTCTGAGAGTATTTAAAAATATATTCTTGTTTTTAGTAAGTGTATTATTTGTCTGCCCTATACTATCGTTAATATCGATTCTATTTACAGAATCAGCAAACTCTGGATGGGTAATTAGTAGACTTTTTCCTGAATATATACTCAATACGTTAATTTTGATGGTAGGAGTAGGGTTAATATCCTTTATATTTGGAGTAATTCCAGCTTGGCTTACTACATTTTTTTCGTTTCCCGGAAGTAGAATTTTTGAGATTGCCTTATTCTTTCCGATATCAATTCCTGGATATATAGTATCGTTTGTTTATGTAAATACGCTAGAGTTTTCAGGTCCGATTCAGAGCTTGTTAAGAGATACTTTTCAATTGGGCAAAGGTGACTATTGGTTTCCCGAGATCAAATCCCTAGGTGGTGGAATATTAGTAATGGGATTTAGTCTATATCCATACGTTTATATGTTGGTCCGCTCAAGTCTAAAGAGCGTTAGTAACTCAGTCACTATTGCATCAACACTTGGGTTCTCCTCATTACAGAGTCTGTTTTCTGTCATCATACCCTCCATACGTCCATCAATTATAGCTGGGTTATCCTTGGTACTAATGGAAGTAATTACAGATTTCGGCACACCACAGTTTCTTGCTATCGATACTTTCACGACAGGAATATACCGTACTTGGTTTTTACTTCATGACAAATATTCAACTACTGTTTTGGCAGTTGCAGAACTGATTTTCGTTGCAACACTAATAGTTATCGAGAAAAAACTACAAAAAAGAGAAATATCTTACTCTTCAATCAATACTAATGCAGATTATCACAATAAACGTATTATAAACGGTTCTATATCGTTGATCTTTTCTTATCTTATGTGTTTATTGCCGATATTAATAGGCTTTATTTTACCAATGATTCCACTTATATATTGGAGCATAGAGAAAGGCTTTTTCATATACGAAGCAAGATTTTACAATATAATAGCAAATAGTGTTGGTTTATCATTTATTACCGCATTAATCTCAATTAGCATTGCGATAATTATTGGATATACAGCGCGTAGAAACAAGGTAATAAGCAACGTAGCACGTCTAATTTCTCTTGGATATGCAATTCCAAATGCAATTATTGCAATTAGCATAATAATGTTTTTAAGCAGAATATCTTCTTTAATTACTCAATATATTGTAGAAATTAGCTTGGTAGGAACTATTGGCGCATTAGTTTACTCATATTTATTTCGTTTTTTTGCTATATCTTTCAAGGCGATAGAGTCGGGACTCAAAAAAACACCAAATGAAATTGAATGGACTGCATATACTATGGGTCATGGGCCTATTTCCACGTGCCTGAATATTCATATTCCCCTTATCAAGAAAAGCATACTATCGGGATTTCTGCTCGTGTTTATGGATACGGTAAAAGAACTCACGGCAACACTAATTATCAGACCATTTAATTTTGAAACTATATCAACTAGAGTATATGAACTTGTCAGCGATGAGCGTTACAGAGAAGCTGCCCCATTTTCGTTAATGATAGTTATTATAGGTTTAACCTCTACAATAATCTTATTCACACTTGATGATAAGAATCAAAAATAAACTATTTTGCATCTGTTCAGCAGAGTAACAAAATAAGATAGACGAAAAAAGACAACTATAGAAGCAAATGGTCAGTGCTTTCGTGTTTATCAACTTAGTTGAATCTCAGTATCAGCTACTCGGATGACATTATGGAAGCTCAAATGACAAAACAAGAAGCACTGGTTTCAGATGCACTTAAACAAATACACTATCTTGATGATCAATGAGGTCTAGTGTTAACGTATGGACTATCTAAGGAAAAGGGTGGTACCATAACATCAAAGGTTTTTATGCTCTCTTCGTTCAGAAATTCATATTTACCCTGCATTATTCCTGATGGTGTATTTAAGTATGTTCCACTTGTATATTTGAATACCTCTCCAGATTTTATTACAGGTTGTTCTCCAATAACACCAACTCCGGCAATTTCATTTATTTTGCCCTTATGATCTATTATTCGCCAATAGCGACTTAATAATTGAATGGTTGATGAGCTTTTATTTTTTATCTTAACATTATACATCCATACGTAACAATTTTCATAAGGAATGGATTGCTCTTCAATGTAAATTGGCAAAACTGTAACTTCAACAGAATTAGTAATAAGTGTGTATTTCATGGTCATCGTAAAGTGTTCATGATAAAAATTTAACACACTTCAATTATACACTTTTTTCATAGATTTTCCAAGCATATTATCGTACTCTAACTAGGAAATATTAATCTACATGATGAACAAAACAGATCCACTGGATAAAAAAGTGATAGGAATAATAGGAAGTGGGCAATTAGGTAAAATGACTGCTATCGCTGCAATAAAACTTGGGCACAAAACGCATATTTTTGCCAGTGCTAAAAACGATCCAGCTTGTTCTGTTGCTGATGATTTAACAATAGCAGACTTCTGTGATAAGAGGGCACTTGAATCTTTTGCACAGAGTGTGGATTTAGTCACTATTGAGTCTGAAAATATTCCATGTAGTGCAATTGATATTGTGTCGCTGCACGCAGATTTTTATCCAGGCAAAAAGGCGTTACACATTTCGCAAAATAGGCTGAGAGAGAAAGATTTTATTAGAGATTTAAGCATAAAAACTGCTGATTACAAAAGTATACAAAATTATAATCAGCTACTAGAAAGTAGTGAAACTTTTAGCTATCCAGTGAGGCTAAAAACAACAGAAATGGGTTATGATGGAAAAGGACAATATGTGATTGAAAATGATTCTGAACTGAAGCAATTTGCTTCCTTCGATTGGAATAAAGAGTACATTCTTGAAGCAAGTGTTGATTTACTGAAAGAGGTTTCAATAGTCGTTGCAAGAAATAAAAACGGTAAAGTAGCTTTTTTTCCTATAGCAGAGAATCACCACGTTGACGGAATACTTAATACTTCAATAGCACCAGCTAAAATAGATAATAAATTAGCCCAAGAGGTACAAAAAACTGCAAAGAAAATAGCAACTGCGCTTGATGTAGTAGGAATTCTAGCTATTGAATTTTTCATCACTCAAAATCATGAATTACTAGTTAATGAACTGGCCCCAAGACCCCACAATTCTTGCCACTGGAGCTTGGATGCATGCAACGTTAGTCAATTCGAGCAGCTGGTGAGGGTAATATGCGGATTACCTATGCAGGAAGTAGTATTACGCTTTCCTTGCATGACAAAAAATATAATAGGTAATGATATATATAATTCTCACAAATATTTGAGCAACGAAAAAGCTAGTTTAACCATATATGGGAAAAAAGAGGTTAGGGACAAGCGTAAAATGGGACATGTCAATATAGATTTAAGTTATTGAGCTATAAATGCTCTTTGATCAAGATCTCCAAGATCTGCACTATATTTAGTGCTGCACCTTTGCGTAGATTATCAGCTACTATCCACATATTTAATCCGTGTTTAACAGTATCGTCTTTTCTAATACGCGATATGTATACGGCATCCTCTTGCACAACATCAATCTGAGTCATATATCCACCATCTTCGCGCTTATCTTGTACTAAAACTCCATCGTCTTCACTGAGCATTTCACGAGCTTCTTCTTCAGTTATATGCTGATCAAATTCTACATTTACTGCTATAGCATGACCAACAAGAACAGGTACTCGTACACAAGTTGCAGTTACTTTTATATCCTCTTCTAAAATTTTTTTTGTCTCCTCTTGCATTTTCCACTCCTCTTTTGTAGAACCATCTTCCATGAACTCTCCTATATGAGGAATGCAATTAAATGCTATTTGCTTAGGAAATATTTCAGGTTTTTTAGCTTCATTCATAAAGATTTTTTTTGTCTGATTGTAAAGCTCATCCATTGCTGCTTTACCTACACCAGAAGTTGATTGATAAGTTGAAGCAACGATTCTCTTTATTTTTGCTTTTTTGTGTAATAAATGTAATGCCAGCAACATTTGTATTGTAGTACAGTTTGGATTAGATATTATGTTATGGTTTTTATATTCCGTAATTTTATCTTTGTTGATCTCTGGAATAACTAGTGGCACGCCTTCTTTCATCCTAAAGTAGGAAGTGTTATCTATCACAACGCACCCAGCCTCAGTTGCAATTGGTACGTATCTCTCAGAAACATGAGATTCTGCACAGAAAATGGCTATATTAGTTCCAACGAAGTCATAATCCTCAAGGCATAAAACTGTTAACTCTTTGTCACCAAAACTCACCTTTTTTCCCTTTGATTTTTTCGATGCAAAAGCAACAACAGAATCTATCGAAAATTTTCCCTCTTTTTGAAACTCAGCAAGCATGGTCAATACCTCATATCCTACTCTTCCTGTTGCTCCAATAACTGCAATCTTACATCCCATATAAATAAACCTCTGATTTTAAAACTATATTATATTTTTACTGATAAAATTTACAATTACTTTAATATTTTTACCTTGCAATTAACCATAATTTAGTTATAATTATAAGACACTAGTAATATTGCATGGTAGAATGAAATGAGTAAAAAACATGATGACACTAAGGTCAAATCTGCATTTCAAAAGCCTGAAAAAATCAATAGATTAGAGATTCAAAATGTTCTTTCGAAAAAAAGCAAGCCAGCGATAAATTTTGATGATAAAAAGTATGGTGTGAAAATTTCTAAGATAGACCAGCATCTTTCAAACAAGAAGCAAGAATCTTTTGGATTAAGAGATTTTTTAAGTTCAATACCAATAATAGGAAGATCTTTAGTGAAAATTTTCACGCCTGAAAAAGAAGAGTATAAAAAACTGCAATCGCAAATAGGTCTTTCTAATAAAGCAAAAAATGAGATCTACATAGATAATAAACGCACAGAAGAAGTAGGTAGCAAACTTGAGAATGGTAATATTGAACAAGTAGATAAAGAGAAAAAAAATCTTGGCCCATAAATATTAACCATTTAAAGTGTATCTCTCACTACTGAATTTGTTGCACAGAAGTTTTGCAGTACCAAAATAAATAAATGGGTATGCCACTTGCAGTGAACAGGCTCGAAGTCAGCAGAGTACCTACAGGGGTTTCTAATATCACCCAACAACAAAAGGTTGTTGCTATGCTACCAATTAAAAGCTTATAACAACTCCTCTCCTGTATAATAACCTTTAGAAAGGCAAAACAGCACGCAAGATAAACGAACAAAAATGAAATTACAGAAAAGTCAATAATCGACGTAATCTGCTGGGCAAAATTGTTGTTTGAAGTGAGAATTAGTAAAATTGCAGTTCCAATTGAACTAACTGTTATTCCCCAAAAAGGAGAGCCATGCTTGTTCCTTTTAGCAAAGAATTTTGGCATTAGTCTATCTTCTGCAAGACCAAAAGCAACTTGTCCACTAGATAAAACCCAAGCGTTTAGACTGCCAACACAAAAAATGAATGCAACTATAGAAACAATTAAATGCCAATTACCAGAAAACATAATTTTTATCGCATCAACATATGGTGCTCTTGAACTTGCTAAATTGTTGCCATTGATCAATCCCATAATTGCAAAATTGTTGATAAAATATATAACAGCAACACAAACTGTGCCAAGCACCACAGCTTTTGGTATAGTTTTAGCTGGATTATCAACTGACCCTGCAGGTGCTGTTGCCAATTCAAGTCCAATAAAACACCATAAAGTAAGGAGTGTAGAGCGGGCAAGAATTTGCGATGTTGTAAGACTTAATATTTCTTCACTTATGATAAAATTATTTCTATCGAAAAAAAACAACGCTGCTACAGGTATTGCAAGCAATACAGCAACCTTCACAACCGTGAGCAGAAACTCAACGTGCCCTGCAGTAGCTATTCCCCTTAAATTTATTAATGTAATGATTGTAAATAACAACAGCTCTAAAAATAAACGCATACTTTTGATATCTTCATGGAAAAATGGTGTAAGATAGCCAACACCCACAACTATTAAAGCTGTTGTACTAACCCATGAGATTACCCAATATGTCCAACCAACAAAGAACGCTGCAGCAGGACCAAAAGTATGTTTCACATAAACGTGAGGACCTCCTGTTTCTGGAAACTTTGCACATAGCGTAGCAAAAACTAGCGCAAGAGACACAGCACCAGCTCCTGATATCATCCAGCTTATAAGGCTATAAGCGCCATATGGAGCAAGGCTAATTGGAAGCATAAA
Source organism: Wolbachia endosymbiont (group B) of Horisme vitalbata (assembly GCF_964028625.1). Classification (NCBI taxonomy): domain Bacteria; kingdom Pseudomonadati; phylum Pseudomonadota; class Alphaproteobacteria; order Rickettsiales; family Anaplasmataceae; genus Wolbachia; species Wolbachia endosymbiont (group B) of Horisme vitalbata. The sequence continues at coordinate 72,098 of NZ_OZ034797.1, read as the reverse complement.
AACCCCAGAGCCGATCTGACTACTAATGACTAAAGCAAAAACAGCCCAAAAACCTATTTTATTTGACACAATACCTCTTAATTCTATTAATGTAAGCCAGTAGTATAGCTTAAGAATTTTAGCAAATAAAAAATTTAAGTTAAGTTTTTAGTTTATGATACCAAAGTAGATAAATAAGTGTTCCGCTTAAAGGGAATAGACTTGATATTAACAATGTTTTTATAGAAGTCTCGTATATTATCCAACAGCAAAAAGATACAGCCACACCTCCAATTAAAAATTTGCAGTAGCTTTTCTCTTCTATATTAACTTTGAGAAAAGCAAGACTACATGCTAAGTAGATAAATAAAAATGACACTACAGAGATATCAATTATTGAAGTCACTTGCTCAGCAAAACTTTTGTTTGATGTTAGAATAAGTAAAACTAGCACCCCCAAAGTACTGAGTATTATTCCCCAAAAAGGAGCATCGTGCTTATTTTTTTTGGCAAAAAATTGCGGCATTAACTTATCTTCTGCAAGGCCTAAGGTGACTTGTCCATCAGCTAAAAACCAAGCATTTAAATTACTTACAGAAACGATAAAGGCAACAACAGAAATAATTAAATGCCAATTACCTGGAAACATAATTTTTATCGCATCAACATATGGTGCTTTTGAACTAGCTAGTTCATTACCACTTATCAATCCCATAATTGAAAGACTATTGATGAAATATATCACAGCAACACAGACTGTTCCAAGCACTATAGCTCTTGGTATTGTCTTAGCTGGATTATTGACGGATCCTGCAGGTGCTGTTGCTGATTCAAGTCCAATAAAACACCATAGAGTAAGGAGTGTAGAACGAGCAAGAGTTTGCGATATTGTAAAGTTTGATACTTCCTCGCTTACAATAAAATTATTTTTATCAAAGAAAAACAACCCTGCGATAGGTATTGCAAGAAGTGTGATAATTTTAACAATGGTTAGCAGAAGCTCAACACGGCCAGCAGTAGTTACTCCTCTTAAGTTTATTAGCATAATAGCTAAAATTAATATTATTTCTAAAAGCAAACGTATATCTTGTATATCATTATGAAAAAGTGGAGCTAAATAACCGATACTTGCAATCGTTACAGCAGTTGAGCTAACCCACGAACTTACCCAATATGTCCAACCAACAAAAAAAGCTGCTGTAGAACCAAAAGCATGTTTCACATAAATATGAGGACCGCCCGTTTCTGGAAATTTTGCGCAGAGTGAAGCAAAAACCAAAGCTAGAGATATAGCACCAAATCCTGAGATTACCCAGCTTATAAGGCTATAAGCGCCATACGAAGCGAGGCTAATTGGGAGCATGAAAATTCCAGAGCCGATTTGGCTACTAATCACCAAGGCAAAAACAGCCAAAAAGCCTATTTTATTTGACACGACAATGTTTAATTTTTATCTGAATATATTAACAATATAGCTGAAGCTCGAAAATTTCAATTGATCTTTTTTGTATAAAAATTTGCATTTTTTTAATTTAAGCATATAATGAGAAGTATATTAATAGGTTACTAAGAAGTGGTTTATGAATCCGAGGTTAAAAACATTTTTGGTTGTTTGTGGGTATGTTCTATTAGTTGGTGCTGCTATTGGAGCAATTTTTTTATTTGACTACTTACTTGAGATCTTTATTGATGCGCTTTATGCATTCCTTCTTGCAAAAACTTCAAGTGAGGTGTTAGCTGTTTTTGGAACACTTGCAGTTTTACTTGCCACTTGTGTTTTGTGCTACGGACTGCATAAGCTCTGTTCTATTTTTACAGAAAAGATTACAAGTAGCTATCAATCTTTCAAAAATGAAAATAGTGATGATAACATTTTTTCTGAAGTATATAATGACCCGACAATAGGGTTGAAAGATAAGATTTTATTTTTTTCTATATACTCAATATATTGTATCCAATTACCATTTTTGTATTGTTCATCGAAGATATCAGAGCTTAGCAGAACATTATCAAATAGTAGAGCGTTGGGTCTTAGAATATGTTTAGTGCTTATTAATACTATATTATTGATCCCAGTAGCACTTCTTGAGTTAATAAAGTATCCATTAATAAAGCTCTTCTCGCCTCTGGGTTTAAGTGTAAAGCAAATGAGCTTTTTGTTTAATGTAAGTGATGTAGGTACTGGTAATCAGAATGTTCATACTAGAAGTTTTGAGCAAAGTGTTATTGAGTGTGCCAAAAAATTAAAGGAAAAATATGGGACTCCGTCAAATGAGCTGAATAAAGAGTTTAAAAACTATATAGGCGGTTTGACAAATCAGCAGAAAGAACTGATAGCGCCTTATTTGAAGGTAGATAATTATAGAGAAGGAGAATGGGTAAGATGGGTAGATTCTAAAACCGGACTGACATTAACACAGGCCATAAATTTAGTTTTAATTGCAGCAACAAAGCAAAATGCAGATGTAGAGCTGTTGAAATCCATATTGCTGGTTCGTTTTGAGGAAAGTAATCGCCAATGTGGTCCTGGAATGCTTAATCGTATCATTTATGCATTAAGTGGCCTTGAAGCAGAAAATAATTTTGCAGCTCAACTAGAACCTCAGATAATAGGAGAGTTGGCAGGTAATGCTACTAAAAAATTTCTTGAGCAATCTGTAGATAAGCACTACTTTAAAATAAAGATTTTAAAAGAAAAGTTTGACGACTTATATTCGCTAGGTTCTGGAGTGGATTTGAGCAATGCAAATGATGAAGTAAAGGAAGGAATTTCTCATATGAGAGATGCTATAAAAGAATTTGTGTTTAAAGAATTATATGTGAAGTTTTATAATGACTATGGAGAACATATTCAAAGAGGGCAAATAAAACAAAGGCTGAGAGAATTAATAACAGATGAAGTCATAGATGCAGCAATATCTTATCAGATAAATGAGATAGAAGTTCCTGCAGAACCATCTACTTATCTTGAAAAGATGAAAGCATTTTTTGCAGGGCATACAAGATTCTCTGCTGCTTAGAGCTCTGAGACTTGCCTAAGCTTTGATTGTGAGTTAGGCGTGAAGCTAAAATTGGTATTTACAGTTAACTCACAGCAAACTAAACGATGGCAATCTGGCCGTCTTCTAATTTTTCCTTATTGATTTGTAGCAGATTCTTTGTTATGGTTATGAAAAGAAACTTCAAACCTCATTAGTATACTTTGATAGTCGAGTGCTGCATATGATAATATTGATAACAAATGATGATGGTTTTGAAAGTGAAGGAATAAGACTACTTAAAGAAATTGCACACAATTTTGCATCGGAAGTATGGATAGTGGCACCAGATACTGACAGGAGTGGATCTGCAAGATCTCTTGATTACCCAGTGAAACAATCTATTAGAATAAACCAACATAGTGAAAGGGAGTTTAGTGTGTCTGGTACTCCCGCAGATTGTGTTATTATCGCGTTAAATAAAATTATGAATAAGAAACCAGACTTAATATTATCTGGAGTAAATATTGGATCAAATGTCGGAGATGATATTTGTTATTCAGGCACAATCGGTGCTGCAATGGAAGGTGCTGCAAGATCTATACCTTCTATTGCGCTGAGCCAAGTTTATCATGATAAAATAGACTGGAACAATACAAAAGTTTTTGCACCAAAGGTTATCAGCAAGCTAATGAAAGTTGGTTGGCCTAAAGATATAGTGATGAGTATAAATTTTCCTGCTACAGAAAAAGTGAAAGGGGTCGAATTTGCTGAACAAGGTGAATATAACATTGATGGTGATTTAACTTTTACTGAAAACTTAAATGGTTCTTTGAGCTTAAATTGGTCTCGGGAACACTCAGGCAGTGGTAGTGTAGATAAAATAAAAGGAGGTTTTATTACTATTACACCGATAAAATTAGATTTTACAGATTATGATATATTAAATGCTATGAAAAATTCTTGTGCAGAGGAATTTTCTTCTATAGCTAACACTCCTATTGCTTCTGATTAGATATTTTCTACGGTTTTATCGCGAGCAATCATTTTTTCTTCACCCGTGTCCATATTTTTAATTTTTAAAGTTTTACTGCTTAGCTCTTCATCACCAAAGATTAATACAACTTTTGCATTTGCTTGATTTGCTTTTTTCATTCGGGTTTTTAGAGTTCCACTATATTCGTAAATCACATATAAACCATTTCTGCGTAATTCACTTGCAAGTGTTAGAGCATGTTCTTCAGCTTCTCCACCGATTGGAATTATATAAATAGGCCTCTCTTTTTTTTCAGCATAGTTGATTAATTCCATTATACGCTCAATCCCCCCTGCAAATCCTATTGCTGGAGTGTGTTTTCCACCTACTGAAGATACTAGATTATCGTATCTTCCACCGGCAAAAACTGCTCCTTGTGCACCTAAATCTTCTGTGACAAATTCAAATACTGTGTGACAATAATAGTCTAGACCTCGAACTAATTTGCTATTTACAGTGTAAGGTATGCCAAGAGCTTGCAGTCCATTTAACACCTGGTCAAAGAAATATGAAGATTCTTTTGTATAATAATCACTGATTTTTGGTGCGTCAGAGATTATTTCTTTATCTGTCTTATCCTTAGAGTCTAATATTCTGAGTGGGTTTTTAATCAATCTATTTTGACTATCTTCTGATAGGTCATTTTGAAACTTTTTTAAATACGATATCAAAGCTTCTCTATACTGAGTTATTGTTTCACTATCACCCAGAGAGTTGATTTCCAGCTTTACATTTTTATTGATGCCAAATTCAGTTAGTAAGTGCTGAGCGAGTGATATCAATTCAATATCAGCTTTTGGATCTTCTATGCCAAAAACCTCAAAATTTATCTGATGAAATTGCCTTTGTCTTCCCTTTTGCGGTCTTTCATAGCGAAATGCAGGCCCTATTGAAAATAATTTTATCGGCGTTTGCAGTTTTTTTTCAATGAGTAACCTAACAATAGCTGCAGTGAACTCAGGACGCAGAGTTATGCTCTTTCCCCCTTTATCAATAAAAGTATACATCTCTTTAGTGATAATATCTGAGCTATCACCTAAAGTCTTTGTAAAGACTTCTGTGTATTCAAATATCGGAGTTTGAACAGGTAAAAAGCCGTATAAACTTGAGATTCTGCTTGCTGTTTGCTCTATGTGTTTAAACTTGTACCATTCATCAAACAGGAGATCTTTTGTTCCTCTAACTGTTTGATTAGTCATAGCATAGTCTCTATACCTGAAACTTCTGGTATGTGATAGCTTAGCATATTCTGCACTCCTTGTTTTAAGGTAATTGCAGCACTTGGGCACCCAGAGCAAGCTCCTTGCAGTTCAACGTAAACTATTCCTTCTTTATAGCCACGGAACTTGATATCACCACCATCTTGAGCAACTGCAGGTTTAATATAACTTTCCATCAATTCTTTTATTCTATTTACAATTTCTATATCATTTTCATTAAAGAATTCTTCCTCTAGCATTTTATTATCACTTACTCCTTCTTTATCAAATGCTTTTCCACCAGAAGTAAAGTGATCCATAATTGTAGTTAAAATTTCCACCTTTACTATATCCCAATTCATTCTATCTGATTTTGTTACCGAAATAAAATCATGCCCAAAAAATACTCTTACAACATGTTCTATTTGAAAAAGATTTACTGCTAGTTTGGAGTTCTTTATTTCATCTGCATTTGAAAAATCAGCTGTTTCTCCTTCGCTCAGAATTTCAAAACCAGGAAGAAATTTCAGCGTGTTTGGGTTTGGTGTTTCTTCAATCTGGATAAACATGTTATTTACCATGACAATTATAATTGTTACTATTTAATCATAAAATGATAAAAAAATATACATGTCATTCATCTTCTTCCTTTTTTTGATATTCACAATAATCACGTTTGTTTTACCTAGCGTTGTTGTATTTTTTCTCTTTTTGGCAAAGAGAAATAACATAAGTTTTATGATGAACTCTATATTAAGTAAGTTTTTGAACGAATTTAACAGCAGTAAAAGTTACACCAAAAATTACACTGGTGATAATATGTCCAAAGATGAAGCATTAAAAATACTGGGGCTGAATTCCGAGGCAAGCCAAAATGAAATCAATAAGGCATACCAAAATTTAATGAAACTGGTCCATCCAGACAAGGGAGGCTCGGAATATTTTGCACAAAAGTTAAACGCAGCACGTGATAGATTGCTAAAGACCTAATTTTTAACTATTGTTTTCTCTGTAAATTTTACTTGTAAATACTAAATCATGTGATACAAAGCCAAGGGCGTTGTCTTATAGGAGGTATTTGATGCGAAAATACAGAATAGAAGAGTTAAGGAATAAATTGTTTATTGCTATAAACAAACTTGATTTTGAGAAAGTTAAAAGATGTGTTAGAAAGGCAAAGATTAAAGGTGTACAAAACGATATTATTAATGGTAAGCAATATGGCATGGCACCTATACATTTTGCTACTTACAGAGCTAACTCAAAGATATTGCAGTTTTTGATTAACAATGGTGCTCGTGTTAATGCTGTGAGTGATGCGTGCATTGTTCCTTCCGTATCCATTGTTGTAACATATGATATGGAGAAAGTTGTATTTGATTGTATTCACGGCAACACTAGCTTTCAAGGAATGCAAAATTTTACAGCTTTACACTTAGCACTTTATCAGTGTCGATTAGATATAGCAAAAGTTCTGCTTGATCATAATATTGATGTTAACATTAGAAGTACAAATGGCAAAATAGCATTTGAGGTTATTCCAGGTTATGAAAGTCTTTGCAGTGATGGCTGTGACATAAAAAAAATATTCTTAGCTGTGTTAAGATTTCATAAAAATAATTGTACAGAACTATTACTTTCTGCTAGAATAAATACTAAGTTAGAATTAGAAGCTGGTGATACTCCAGATGCAGCAAGTAGTACAGCGAACCCTTTCTCAGCCTCCACCAGGGCAAATACTAAGATAGGATTGGAAGCTGGTGATACTCCAGATCCTGCACCAAGCAGTGCAGTAAAACCTTTTTCTTTTATTAATAGTATATTTAGTTGGGTAACCACTGCCACACTCAATGGCTTATTCAGCAGTGCTCCTACTTTACTTCCTGCACAGCAATCTGTTGACCACTTAGATCGTAGCCCAATTAGTTCTTCACAAGTTGATTGTAATGGAATAATTCTACTAACTGCTGCAGCAATGAGTAAGTTCACAGGAAAAAAATATTCAAGGACACTGGACAATTCACTTCTCACAATAGAAGAAATTAGAGAAAGAAAGCTTAACACTATAGAAAAAAACTTCGAGACAGCACTTAGTAAGTTTAAAAAACTTTATCAATGTCCTGAAAGTTCATTAAGCAATTTAACGATATCTAAAGGTATGCATCAAAAGTCCCTTTAAATCAGTTAAAATAAGCACTCAAGCTTGAGTGCTTATTTTCGTATACTCCTCTTTAAGTTTAAGCTCTTATATGTTGGGAATAAGCTGCTACGAAATTTAAGTAAATTAAGGAGGCTTATGGTGTTTTGTACAAAAACTAAATGTAGCACGTAATGAAATAACAATCTCTTACGTTGTAAAATTTTTTTTTAATTTTACATATAAAATTCACTAGCATATGCCCAAATTATGTGGTATAAAGGCAAAAGTTTTATCCTTTAGGAGGGGTTATGGTTACACAAACAAAAGTTGAAAAATGGAGAGATGGGCTACGTTCTGCAGTAAAGGAACGTGATTTTCAAAAAGCTGAGGAGTATATTAGAGAAGGAAAGACACATACTACTAATGTTATTAACTCTAAAGATAGAAATGGTAACTCACCTTTATCGATTGCTGTTAGTAACCGAGATTTAGAAATGATGAATTTTTTAATTGAGAATGGTGCAGATGTTAATATTGAGGATTATTTTCGTATGCCACCTATATACTATGCTGTTACAAAGGGCACTACAGAAATGATAGAGCTTTTAATCAATAAAAAGGCAAGCATTAGTGGCTATTTTTCATATGCTGGTGAAAAACGCACTCTTGTAGGTTGGGCTATAGACAAGAATAGTCCGGAAAAAGTGGAGGTCTTACTTAAACATGGTGCTAGCCCAAATGGCAAATTTGATCTTCTTGCTTATTCACAAAATTCATGCCTACATGCTGCTATTGAAAAAAACTACTCAAGAATAGTTGAGCTTCTTATTGAATATCGTGCTGATGTCAATGTTAAAAACGAACAGGGGCAAACACCTATATATTTAGCTATTAGATCAAAACGCCCTGAAATGATAAAATTGTTATACGGTAATGGTGCTGATATTGATAATGTTAAAGATATAAAGAACGAGACACCATCAGATTATGTTAAGTTATTTTATCCAGGTAAAACGATAAAAGAAATTGCTGCAGAGGCAGAGAGTATCAATGTAAATCCAGATCCTGCACCAAGCAGTGCAGTAAGGCCTTCTTCTTTTATTAATAGTGTATTTAGTTGGATGGGAACTTCAACAACTGCTGCACTCAGTAGCTTATTTCAGAGTGCCCCTGCTTTACCTCCCGCACAGCAATCTGTTGCACATTTGACTGGAAGCCCAATTGATTTTTCGCAAGTTGATTTTAATGGAACAGCTCTGCTAGCTGACGTGGTAATCAGAAAGTTTATCGGGAGGAAATATTCAAGACCATTGGATGATTCACTTTTGACATTGGAGCAAATTAGAGAAAGAAAGGTTAGTGCTATAGAAAGGGATATCAAGATGGTAATTAGTGAGTTTGAAAAACTTGATCAATGTCCTCGAAGTTTATTAAGCAATTCAACAATATCTAAAGGTGTATGTCATCAAAAATCCCTTTAAAACAAGCACTCAAATTTGAGTGCTTGTTTTTGTGAAATCTACTCTTTAAACTTAAACTTTTTATTGTTTATTAGCGTTAAATTGTTACAATACAATGAGTTAAGATGACAAAGCTTTAAGTTATGGAAGATGATAGCAAAAAAGAAATAATAGAAGAAAAAGGTATATTAGGTTGGATAGAGTATAGACTGCCTATATTTTCTTTTCTAAAACATACTGCTTCTTATCAAGTACCAAAAAATTTAAATTATGCTTGGAATTTTGGTTCTTTAGCTGGTATAGCGCTGATTTTACAAATAATAACAGGTATATTTCTTGCCATGCACTACACTCCGCATGTTGATCATGCATTTAATAGTGTGGAGCGTATAATGCGTGACGTAAGTTATGGATGGCTGATACGTTATACTCATGCTGTTGGGGCGTCGCTCTTCTTTATGGTGGTCTATGTTCATATCATGCGTGGATTATATTACGGATCTTATAAGAGACCGCGAGAAATGGTATGGTTTATTGGCATATTTATATTTTTTGCAATGATGGCAACTGCCTTTATGGGATATGTTCTTCCATGGGGACAAATGAGTTTTTGGGGTGCAACAGTTATAACTAATTTATTCTCGGCTATACCTTTAATTGGTGATAAAATAGTTATATGGCTATGGGGAAGTTTCTCTGTTGATAATCCAACGCTCAATCGTTTTTTTGCGCTGCATTATCTTATGCCTTTCATTATTATCGCTTTAGCTATGTTGCATGTTGTTGCTCTGCATAGGTTTGGCTCTAATAATCCAAGTGGAATAGAAGTCAGGTCAGATAAGGATACCATTCCTTTTTATCCTTACTATATAGCAAAGGACTGCATAACTTTTGGTTTATTTTTTATAATTTTATTTGCATTTGTTTTTTATGCCCCTAATTATCTTGGGCATCCTGATAATTATATAGAGGCTGATCCTATGGTAACTCCAGTACATATAGTGCCAGAGTGGTATTTCTTACCTTTTTATGCGATGCTGCGTTCAATTCCAAATAAACTTATTGGTGTACTTACCATGTTTGGATCTATTTTAGTGTGGTTTCTTTTGCCTTGGCTTGATAAATCAAAGGTTAAAAGTGGTGCTTATCGCCCATTATTTAAGAAATTTTTTTGGGTTTTTGCAATAAATTTTGCATTTCTTGCCTGGCTTGGGGGACAAGAAGTTAAGGAGCCTTACATTACTTTAAGTAGGCTCTCAACTCTTTATTATTTTTCATATTTTGTGATAGTTTTACCTTTACTTAGTAAGTATGAGAAACCAAAAAAATTACCAAAAACAATAAGCGATTCCGTTCCGGAGATGAAGTGATGCTGTTGGTTAAAGTTGCTGTATTTTGTATATTACTTCTCACTAATTCTTTGTCTGCAGAGGAGTTTAAACCTTTACCAAATAAGAAAATCGACTGGAGTTTTGATGGAATTACTGGATCTTTCGATAGAGAGTCAATTCAGCGTGGCTATAAAGTATACAAGGAAGTCTGTGCTGCTTGCCATTCAATGAATAGAATAGCGTTTCGTAATTTGCAAGATGTTGGTTTTTCTGAAGAGGATGTAAAACAAATTGCAGCCTCTTACCAAGTTAAAGATGGTCCGAATGATTTGGGTGAAATGTTTGATAGGCCGGGAGTGTCTTCGGATTATTTTATTGCACCTTTTGATACAAAAGAAGCAGCTGCAGCAAGCAACAATGGAGCAATTCCACCGGACTTATCACTCATTGTTAAAGCAAGGCACGATGGTGCAAATTATGTCTATTCACTACTAATTGGTTATCAAAACGGTGAACATGATGAGAACGGTTTATATTTTAATCCATATTTTTCAACAGGCAGGTTAGCTATGGCACCACCACTCTCTGAAGGAATGGTAGAATATGATGGTACAAGGCAAGCCACAGTTGAAAATATGGCATATGATGTGGTAAATTTCTTACAATGGGCAGCAGAGCCAGAACTGGAGCGCCGACATAAACTTGGGCTAAAAATAGTGACATATTTTATAATTTTGACGGTGTTTTTTGTATTAACCAACAACAGGATTTGGAGCAGGCTCTATAAAAAGAAAAAATAGAGTTTTTTATGTTCATTCTTTCATACCTTATTTACACTAGCAAATGTATTGTATAGTAATAAATACATTATGAAAATATAAAGGTATGGAATTTCAAATAGTTACACATTTTCAGCCAGCTGGAGATCAACCACAGGCAATAGACAACTTAGTTGCAGGGTTAAATAGTAATAAAAGAGATCAGGTTTTGCTTGGAGTTACTGGTTCTGGAAAAACCTTCACTATGGCAAATGTTATTGCAAGAACAAACAGGCCTGCATTAATTATGGCACATAATAAAACTTTAGCGGCGCAGCTTTACGAGGAGATGAGAGGATTTTTCCCTCACAATGCTGTTGGATACTTCATTTCTTATTATGATTATTATCAGCCTGAGGCTTATTCGCCACAAACAGACACTTATATTGAAAAAGACTCTTTAATAAATGAAAGAATTGATATGCTACGCTATTCTGCTATATGCTCTCTTTTGGAGCGTAGGGACACGATTGTAGTTGCGAGTGTTTCTTGTATATATGGTCTTGGTTCGCCTGAGAGCTATCTCAGCATGACCTTGACTTTAAGTGCTGGAGATAAGATTCATGTTAATGACTTTCTGAATAATTTAGTTAATCTCCAATATAAACGTTCTGATGTCAGATTTGAGCGAGGATATTTCAGAGTGCGCGGCGATATTATTGATATATTTCCTGCCTATTATGAAAATAAAGCTTGGCGTTTATCATTGTTTGGTGATGAAATAGAGGAAATTTCTGAGATTGATGCCATGAACAGCAATATTATCAGACGCATAGATACAGTCACCATTTTTCCAAATAGCTATTACACTACATCACGTGAGACTCTTTTGCAAGCAGTTCAATTGATTAAAAAAGAACTACATGAACGCCTGGATTATTACTATTCACAGAACAAAATTGTTGAAGCAAAACGCCTTGAGCAGCGTACTAATTTTGATATTGAAATGATGATGGCAACGGGAGTGTGTAAAGGTATTGAAAATTATTCGCGTTATCTTTACGGAATGAAAGCCGGAGATCCACCGCCTACATTGTTTGAGTATTTACCTAAAGATGTAATTTTATTTGTTGATGAAAGCCATGTAACCGTTCCCCAGATAGGTGCAATGTATAGCGGTAATGAAGCACGTAAAAAGAAATTGATAGATTATGGTTTTAGGCTACCTTCTGCTTTTGATAACCGTCCATTAAAATTGGAAGAGTGGGAGGCAATACGGCCACAGACTATTTACGTTTCGGCTACTCCAGGAAAATATGAATTAGAAAAGACTAATCACGCATTTATAGAGCAAGTTATCCGCCCAACAGGACTGACAGATCCCATCTGCACCATAAAACCAACAGAGAGTCAGGTTGATGATGTGATTCACGAGGCGCAAGTAACAATAAAGAAAGGATTTTGTATTCTAATTACCACATTGACAAAAAAAATGGCTGAAAAGCTAGCTGAGCATATGAGTGAGCTCAGTATGAAAGTAACTTACCTACATTCAGATATTGGTGCACTGGAAAGAATTGAAATTATATGCAAATTAAGATCTAAAGAAATAGATGTTCTTGTTGGCGTTAACTTGTTGCGGGAAGGTCTTGATATTCCCGAGTGTGGATTGGTTGCAATTTTAGATGCTGACAAAGAAGGGTTTTTACGATCAGAGACTTCGCTCATTCAAACGATAGGTCGTGCTGCACGAAATGTTGAAGGCAGAGTAATTTTATATGCAGACAAAATTACTAATTCTATGGATCGTGCACTGAAAGAAACTGAAAGGAGAAGAAAGAAACAGACAGAGCATAATACACTGCATAATATTGTACCAAAAACTATAATAAAGCCTATATCAAATACTTTACAGGAAAAAGTGGTAGTTGAGAATTTTAGCAAGGATGATCTAAATAGTTTGAAAAAGCAAATGTTGAAGCATGCTGAAAATTTAGAGTTTGAAGAGGCGGCGAAAATAAAAGGTATTATTGAAAAATTTAATAACAGACCCGTTACATAACTAGAAAAAAAGATAAATAATTAATAGTTAAGCTGACTTTGATTTACCAAGGATTTGAAAAAACATCATCTAAGTGGCAGAAAAATGAGCCAGTTCATGATAATTTCAAATTTTCACCTTTTATCTTATAGGTAATGATTGTTGAACTTATTTCTTTCTTGAGATTATGTACAGACTCTAACAAATTAAATCTCACAACAAATTTGTTGTTTCATAGCTTTTATATCATACTATAATTGCAACTGTTTTAACAATAATCAGAGCCTAAAAGAGGTTTATTATCAATGGACTATTTATAAAAAATCTTATGGAAAATAAAGCTTGGTTCATTTGGCTAATCAGTAACTTGATTGTTGTATTCAGCAATATGCAGATAATCTACACCTTTATAAGCGTGAATCTTGAAAAAGAACTTGGGCTCACAATCGCGCAAGTTGCACTAGCTAATTCAGCATATACTTGGACTTTTGCTATCTCACAATTTTTTAGTGGGGCAATGTTTAATGTTTTTTCCAGCAAAAAAATTTATTTTTTCTCATTGTCAATCATGCTCTTTGGTTTTTTTGTCCTTATCAAGAGTGACAATTTTGCCCATTTAATTTTATCTCAATTTTTGATCGCAATTGGAGCATCGTTTGGTTTTATTGGCGCTGCTCATGTAAGTAGCACATATTTTCCCCTTACTCAATTTGGACTGATGTTCTCACTAGTGCAGACAATTTCAAGTCTTTCTGCTTTGATGATTCAAATGTGCTTCTCTAGCTTGCTTGCCGAAGGTGCAGATTGGAAAAATCTTATTGTATGCGTAATATTATTTGGCGTATCGATATTTGTACTTATGTTTTTTTATCCGAAAGGACTTTCAAAAAAAAATTTGGGGGAATACACAATAAAGAGCTCTATAAAAACAGTAATATGTTCTGTACTAACAGTGCTAAAATTAAGAGATATCTGGATAACCTCAATAGTGGGTGCTATTACTTTTGGAACATTTTTAGCGCTTAATATGCTGTGGGCACCAAGGTTACTAAGCAACTTAGAACTCAATACAATGGAGTTAGGTGTGGCAACTGCAATATTGTGGCTTGGTCTTGCAGTTGGTGCTCCAATTGCAGATCTAATCTCAAATCTATTTAAAAATAGAAGGCACGTAATCTCTGCTTTTGCCACATTGCAAAGTATTTCAGCTATTATTTTACTATGCGGTAATTTAACAGTTCATATTATATACTTTTGTATGTTAATGTTTGGTTTTTTTGCAGGAGGACATATGCTTAATTTTACTGTTGGTAGTGAGATTGTTGAGCAGAAGTATATTAGCACATCATCATCCATTATCAATGGATTTATGTTTGTTATGAGTGGAATTTTAGTGTCAATTTTAGCACTTTTTTCAGATCATCAAATGGCGCTTTTCACAATATTTGCAATGTTAACATTTGCTAGTATTTTTAATTACGCTACAAAAGAAACATACTATAAAAATAAAGTAGCTGAATCTTGAGTCGATTGTTATATTATATTAACATACTGTAATAAATTATGACAACAAAAGACACAACAGTAACTAAGGCAACAATAGCTGAATGTATAAACCAGGAAATTGGATTATCGAAAGAAGACTCTATTGCAATAATAGATGACATATTGAATGAGATAAAAACGAGCTTAGCAAAGGATGGAATAGTAAAAATATCTTCATTTGGAACATTTTTGGTTAAAAACAAGAAAGAAAGACCAGGAAATATACCAAAGACATCGGAAAGGGTAGTAATTAAAGCGAGAAAATCAATTTCTTTTAGACCTTCAAAAATGATGAAGAAATTAATAAACAACCGATGAATAAGGAAAAATTATTTTACACAATTGGAGAAGTAGCTGAAGAACTACATTTGGAGCAGCATGTTTTAAGATTCTGGGAAAGTCAATTCCATCAAATTAAACCCATAAAACGGAAGGGAAGAAGACTATATGATCATAAGTGTATAGAGGCAATAAAGAAAATAAAATATATGCTATATGACAAAGGATATACAATAAAAGGAGTACAAAAGGAATTTGGTAACGATGTAAGAATTGATCATTATTCAAGAAATTTGTTGAAAGAACTTACCGATTTAAGAGACTATTTGACTGATAAAATAAATGAAGAAAGTAATAAATAGACGAAAAACACTATAAAGTTTTGTGAAAGTTGATATATCTAGAGATAAGTGTATGTGTCGTATAGCCTTGTTCTTTATATTATCAGCAATACTGACAAGCTGTGGCCTGCAAAAACCTGCACCTGTACTACTTAAAGGCGAAGAATTTTATGGGAAAAGAGACCTAGAGTACACAAGGGAGTATCATTTGATTAAAGAAAATGTTGATTCTTCGCTGCGAAAAGAAAGTAGAAAAGCCTTTGTAGATAAGGTATATAACAATAATGCACAAAGCATGTGTAAATTTGTAATACCGGTTAAAGGTGCAGTTACCTCTTCTGATAAAATATGTCAAGATGGCATAAAAATTACTGCTCAAAGTGGAACAAAGGTTATTGCTTCTGCACCTGGCAAAGTAATATACGTAGGCAAAGGCCTGAGGTGGTACGGAAATTTAATTATAGTGGAACATAAAGATAATTACATGACTATGTACTCCTATTTAAAAAACATACAAGTTGAAATTGGTGATAAAGTAAAACAAGGTCAAGTAATTGGATCTGCAGGTAAATCAAGCACACAAGATAAAGATCCGCAGATGTGTTTCACAATAAGACATAATGGTCAAGCAGTCGATCCTTTAGTACATATAAACTGTGATTGAATTTATGAAATATGATTTTAAAAACGTTGAAAAATTCTACCAAAATAAGTGGGATTTTTCTGTAAGCAAAGATAGTAAAAAGAAGAAATGTTACGTGTTGGAAATGTTTCCATATCCATCTGGTAAGATTCATATGGGGCACCTGCGTAACTATGCAATAGGAGATGTTATAGCACGTTACAAGAGAGCTCGTGGATTTGAGGTTTTGCACCCAATTGGCTGGGATGCGTTTGGATTACCAGCTGAAAATGCAGCAAGGGACAATAACATTAACCCTGCAGCATGGACACAAGATAATATAGATAATATGCGCGCGCAGCTAAAATCTATAGGTCTTTCATACAATTGGGATCGTGAGCTCTCCACATGTGAGCCTGATTATTACAAACACGAACAGAAATTTTTTCTGGATTTTTTAAAGCATGGTCTTACCTATCGAAAAGAGTCGTGGGTTAATTGGGATCCAGTGGACCAAACAGTGCTTGCAAATGAGCAAGTGGTTGATGGAAAAGGATGGCGATCAGGTGCAGTTGTTGAAAAACGTAAGTTATTCCAATGGTTTTTAAAGATTACTGATTTTGCTGAAGATTTGCTTCATTGTTTGCAAAGTTTAAAAAATTGGCCAGAAAAAGTCAAAACTATGCAAGAGCGCTGGATAGGAAAATCTGAAGGGGCAACTATAGATTTTGAAATAGTTGGCTTGAATAAGAAGTTAAAGATTTTTACAACTTCTCCTCATACTTTATTTGGAGCTTCTTTTCTTGCAGTAGGAGCAGAGCACCCTATTGTACAAGACCTTAAGGACAAAGAAATAAGAGACTTTATTGGTAATATGAAGGCAAAGGGGGAGAATGATGAAAAAATAGGAATTTACACTGGATTAAACGTAAAACACCCATTTCTTGATAAAGAATTACCACTTTATATAGCGAATTTTGTGTTGATGGAGTATGGAGAAGGTGCGATTTTTGGTTGCCCTGCACATGATCAGCGTGATTTTGAATTTGCACAGAAGTATGGTTTACCGATTATTCCTGTAGTTTGTGAAGAGAGCACAGAGATCTTAAAAGAACCGTACTTCGGTGATGGAGTGATGTTCAATTCTGAATTCTTAAACGGACTAATGATTAATGAGGCAAAAAAAGTAATCATAAAAAAACTTGAAGAAAAAGGAATAGGTAAGAAAACAATAAACTATCGTCTACACGATTGGGGAATTTCAAGGCAACGTTATTGGGGATGTCCTATACCTATTATACATTGTAAAGATTGTGGAATTGTTCCAGTTCCAGAAAAAGACCTCCCTGTTGTTCTACCAACGGATGTAGAATTTACAAGTGGTGGTAATCCCCTGGATAAGCACCCAACCTGGAAATTTGTTGATTGTCCAAAGTGCGGAAAGCAAGCAGAACGTGAAACTGATACATTTGACACTTTTTTTGAATCTTCTTGGTATTTTGCTGCATTTTGCAGTGAAAATAAATCGATTAATAAAGATACTTGTAATCGTTTTATGCCTGTTGATTATTACATAGGTGGAATAGAACATGCAATTCTACATTTGCTTTACTCAAGGTTTTTCTGCCGTGCTTTAACTAAATGTGGCTATTTTGACGTTAAAGAGCCTTTCTCTACTTTAATCACTCAAGGAATGGTCTGCCATATAACTTATAAAGATGAGAATGGCAAATGGCTCTTTCCCGAAGAAGCAAAAGAGTTGATTGCGAAGGGTGCTAAGATCCAAGTTGGAAAAGTCGAAAAGATGAGTAAGTCAAAGAAGAATACAGTTGACCCAAACTTTATCATAGAAAAATACGGTGCTGATACTGCTCGTTTGTTTGTATTATCCGATACCCCCCCAGAAAAAGATATGGAATGGTCTGATGATGGCGTGGAAGGTTGTTTTCGCTACATAAATAAATTGTGGCGTATGGTAGTGCAACTTAGGCCCGTAAACATACACTATGATAATGAAAACATTGTAGGTAAACTCCTAGAGTACAGAAAAAAAATCCATAAACTATTGCAAGGGCTTACAGATGACTTGGAAAACTGCAGATTAAACTGTGTGGTAGCAAAGTTTCGTGAAACGACAAATTTAATAGCTGAAATAGACGTAAAAACTGGAAAATCTCTTATTGATGAAGGTATATGCATACTAATCAGAGTAATTGAGCCATTCATGCCACACCTGGCTGAAAATTTATGGCAAAAAATAGGAGGCGAAGGCATGCTATATATGCAACCTTGGCCAAAAGCTGATGAATCACTACTAATTGATAATATGGTAACTGTGGCAGTACAGATTAATGGAAAGTTGCGTGCGACTATCAAAGTAGAAACTGATTTACCTCAAGAAGAATTGAAGAAAATAGCAACAGGTTCTGTATCCAATAGAATCGATCAAAGCAAAATTCGCACTATATATGCTGTACCAAATAAGGTAGTAAACATAGTTATATAAAAATTTTGAGTAGCATGTCCCTAATTTCGTAGGTATACTTTTTTTGATATGAAGTTATATCTTTTTTAATATAAAGGATATATACTTGTGCATTATATATTTTTTTGTATGGGTAGTTATATGAAAATAAAAGGATTGTGCGTTTTAGCTGTTTTGCTCACTTCCTCTCTAGCAGGTGCAGGAGATCCTATAGGTGAGTTGAAAGATAAATATTATGCAGGTTTAAACTTTGGTGCTGGTTGGGGTGGTGGCTTTAAAATGAAACCTGGCGTTGTTCTTGGTTACCATCATGACGAAAACTCTGAATTTGAACTTGAGGTTCTCAGTAATGTTAAGTCATTAAAGAGCATAGGAGCTAGTTTATTGGTAAATTACCGCTTCTATCCTGACCTTAATATTGATCCCGTTAGGCTATATGCCAGTGTAGGTTTAGGTGGGTATCTCCAAGTAGTACCTTTCGGCTTTGGTATTAGTGATACAGCTGATGACAATGGAGCTGGAGATGGAGCTGGAGATGGAGCTGGAGATGGAGCTGGAGATCAAGCACCAAAAAAAGTTCCACAATTTGCTGATGAACCTAACAAAGATGATGGAGCTGATAAAGCTGCTGATTCATCTTTAGTAGATAAAATACTGAGTTCTATTTCCTATAAAGTAAAGTTAGGTGTTGATTATGAAATTACTCCGCAGATAATTGGTACAGCTGGTATGACCATGGGTGGGCAACTAAGTAGTTTTAAACCACCATTACAAATACCGGACGCGATGCTAGAAGTAGGCATACGTTATAATTTTTAATGTTCTAAATTGCATATTTTCTGTAGTGGATAAGGTGATCCTGCAAACTGATTTGCTGTTTGGACAAAATTAGATGTTATTATCTAGAAACGGATATCTATTCTTCTCGTGCCCTCAACTAATGAAATCAGAAGGATCAACTTCCCGGTGTAAGCAAACAGCAACTACAGTGTTTATCATAAGAAATGCTATTGTCATCGGGCCAACTCCACCAGGCACTGGAGTAATAGCTTTGACTTTTTCTTTTACTCCCTCAAAGTCAACATCACCCACAAGCTTACTTTGATTTCCCAAGTTAACGCTATTTATGCCAACATCGATCACTATTGCACCTTTTTTTATCCAATCTGCTTGAACAAAATTTGGCTTTCCAACTGCTGCAACTACTATATCCGCTTTAGAGCAATAATCAGCTAAATCCCTACTTTGTGAATGCAAGATGGTAACAGTGCAATTTTCTTGCAACAATAGGTGAAACATTGGCTTACCCACAATATTTGATCTGCCAATGATTACCGCATTTTTACCGGACAGATTATTTTCAACTGACTTAATTAAATGCAAAGAACCTTTGGGAGTACAAGGTATCAGACAATTTTTTTCACCTTTAACTAACCTGCCAACATTCTCATCATGAAAGCCATCTACATCTTTTTCAACACTTACTGTATTAATTATTCTACTTGCACTGATGTGCTTTGGTAAAGGTAACTGAACTAAAATTCCATGCACAGATGAATCTTCATTTAATGTATTAACTTTTTCAATCAATTCATCTTGTGAGATACTATCAGGCAAAACAATAGTTTCAGAACTTATGCCTATTGATTCTGCTTTTCTTTGTTTATTACGAACGTAGACCTGACTTGCTGGATTGCTACCCACAAGAATTACTTTAAGACAAGGAAAAACATTATACTCTTTCTTTAAAATATCAATTTTTTTTGATAGCTCCTCACAGAGATCATTTGCTATTTTTTTACCGTTAATAATAATTGACATTTCCTTGCCACTCCTTGAAGTCAGGTAATGAGATATCAAATAAATTCAATACTTTACCAACAGCATGATTTACAATATCATCCAAAGATTTTGGTTTAATATAAAAAGCAGGCATCGGCGGAGCAATAATTGCTCCCATCTCCGTTAGTTTTAACATATTTCGGAGATGTCCAAGATGTAGTGGAGATTCTCGCACCATAAGAACTAATTTTCTTCTTTCTTTTAGAGTTACATCTGCAGCCCTTGTTAATAGATTGGAAGTCACCCCCGATGCTATTTCAGACATTGTTTTCATAGAACATGGAGCAATAACCATACCTGAGGTTTTAAATGAGCCGCTTGCTATTTTTTCTCCTATTTTTTCTTCAGAATAGTAAAAATCTGCAAGCGACATAATATCTTCAAGTTTTTCTTTAATCTCATGAGCTATAGTTATTTTTCCAGCACTGCTGATCACTAAATGAGTTTCATGATTGGTATTTTTTAGTGCCTCTAGAATCCGTACACCGTAAATAGAACCAGATGCTCCACTTATTCCAATTACAATCCTACTATTCACCTTCGTAATTCATTCCCAATGCACGTTTGTAGGTATCAAGTAATATTTCCTGTTCCTCCCTGTCATCATCATCCATCTTTCTTAGCCTAATAATCTGTTTCATCACTTTTATATCCCAACCTTCATCTGCAGCTTTTGCATATACATCACGAATGTGATCTTGCACATCCCTCTTTTCTTGTTCAAGTTTTTCGATTCTCTCTATATAGCTCTTCAAATCTTCAGCCGTTATTTTTACTGTATCTTCCATAGAACCCAACTAATTAATTGCTACTACAGTATTATCAGTTTTTACTTGTACTTCAATCATAGTAATAATATTTTTATCTTTTTTTAAAATCTTAAAGTAAAAACCGTACATGGAAAACTCTTCATTTTCTTCAGGAATGCGCTCTATCTCGTTTACAATCATACCTGCTAGAGTTGTAGCTTCTTCATCAGGAAGATCCCAATGTAACTGTCTATTAATATCCCTAATAGTAGATTTTCCTTCTATGTGATACATATTATCGGATATCTTTTTTATAAAATTCTCTGTGATCAAATCATGTTCATCTGAAATTTCTCCAACTATTTCTTCCAGTATATCCTCAAGAGTTACGATTCCCTGTAGTGCTCCATACTCATCAATAACAAATGCAAGGTGTTTCCTGTTTTTACGGAAGTTGTGAAGTTGTACACTGAGTGGCGTACTTTCTGGTATAAACCAAGGCTTTGACATAACTTTGGCAATCTCTATTTTATTATCCTTTTCACGCAAGGCATTTATTAGATTTTTCACGTGAACCACTCCAACAATATTATCTGGTTCTTTTTGCCATAAAGGTACTCTGCTATGGCTACTGGTTAAAATCTCTCTTATTAACTCTTCTTTGTTTCGATCTATATCAAGAGAAAATAAGTTTCTCCTGTGGGTCATAATTTGTGATATTTCTGTCTCAGCCAAATCAAGTATACTATTTAGCATATCTAAATCCTGTTGTAACATAGTGCCCTCACTGCGGTGAAGAGTAATCATATTACGCATTGCATCTGCTGCAGATATTACCTCCCTATTCTTATGAAGCCCACATAACTTCAGAATGATATTGACAATAAACTGAATGCCTAATGTCAATGGAGAAAGAATCTTGACAAAAAACAGCATAAAATAAGCAGAAAGTAATGTAAATTTTTCAGGATTTTGCATGGCGTAAGTTTTTGGTAAAACTTCACAAAATAGCAAAATACAAAACGTCATCATGAATGTTGAAAGAAATATGCCCTCACTCCCAAAAGAATTTATAAATATTACTGTAAATAAAGCAGAGCAAGTAATGTTAATAATTGTATTACACAGTAATATTGTTCCTATTGTTAATTCTTTTTTACCTAACAAAAGCTCTATTATCTTGGCTTTTTTGTTACCTTCTAGCTTTAGTTTATTCACTCGGGATCGGCTAATTGAGGT
This sequence comes from Wolbachia endosymbiont (group B) of Horisme vitalbata, assembly GCF_964028625.1. Taxonomy (NCBI): domain Bacteria; kingdom Pseudomonadati; phylum Pseudomonadota; class Alphaproteobacteria; order Rickettsiales; family Anaplasmataceae; genus Wolbachia; species Wolbachia endosymbiont (group B) of Horisme vitalbata. The sequence goes on along the minus strand of NZ_OZ034797.1, from coordinate 50,074 downwards.
TAACCCTATTTCTGCTCCTGAGAACAAAAACGATAAAATCAATAAGAAAAAAATTGCTGACAATACTGAAATCAATAACCAATCCATTAAAGTATGATGTTATTGCGATATAGAAACAGAGTTGATTTTATATGTTGTAAGAAGCATTTGCAAGTCTATATATCTTTAATATAAAAAAATAAATCATGAAATATATCACACACTGCATTCACATGCATATTCTCAACAACAAGTGGAGGAGTTATTCTTATTACCCTATTATTTAAAATTTTAGTCATTATTAAGCCTTTGTCAAGAGATTGTTTAACAATTTTATCAGCCAACGGTACTCTAAGCTCTATCCCTATCAATAAACCCTCCCCACGAACTTCTGAAACGATCTTCGGAAATTCTTCAGTCAAAGGCAACAACTTTTCTTTTAGATATTTACTGACCTTCTTAACATGGTCAAAAAAGCCTTCCTTTAGCATTACATCGAGTACTGCATTACCAACAGTCATAGCAAGTGGATTACCTCCATAAGTTGACCCATGAGTTCCTGGAGTGATTGCTTCTGCTATATAATCTTTTACTAAACATGCAGCCAGAGGAAATCCATTACCCATAGCCTTCGCACAAGTGAGCATATCAGGTTCAACTCCTATATTTTGATAGTAAAATAGAGAGCCAATCCGTCCATATCCGCATTGCACTTCATCAAAGCATAAAATTATTCCTTGAGCTTTTGTTATCTCTCTTACTTTTTTAAGATACTCTACGTCCAATGGATGTACTCCGCCTTCACTTTGTATGGGCTCTAAAAATATGGCAGCTGTTTCGCTATTGATTTTCTTTTCTAATGCTTCAATGTTATTTCTTGGAACTTTATCAAAACCAGAAAGGAGTGGAGCAAAACCTTCGCGTGATTTTTCATTTCCCCCAGCTGAAATTGCAGCAATACTGCGGCCATGAAAACCTCCTTCAATTGTAATGATGTGACTGCGCTTTTCTTGTCCATTTAAGTAGAAATAGCGGCGAATAAATTTAATTGCAGCTTCTGTTGCTTCAAGTCCACTTGAGCAGAAAAAAACTTTATCGGCAAAGGTAAGTTCTGTTAAACGCTGAGCAAGCCTTTCCTGCTGAGGAATAGTAAAAATATTAGAGCAGTGCCATAATGAATCCAGTTGCTCCTTCAGTTTATCTGTAATGTATGGATGACAATGCCCTAGAGAGGTTGTAGAAATTCCTGCAGCAAAGTCTAAATATTTTTTACCATCCTTATCGAAGAGATATACTCCTTCTCCTCTAACTATAGAAGCTTCAGATCTATTATAAGCGTTAACAACATGATCCATTTTAAATATTATCTATACTGTGCATGAAAAAGCTTTCCCTTAATATTGCTTAAACTAAAAATTGGGCTAATATTATACAGTTCAACATAAAATTCAGAAATTTAATATGTAAAAAAGTAAAACTACACCAATTCACATTCAGCAAAAAAGAAAGCTATTTCTCTATGAGCATTCTCTAGACTATCAGAACCATGCACTCTATTTTCACTAATATCATCAGCAAAATCACCCCTAATTGTACCTTTATCTGCCTGCTTTGGATCTGTAGCACCCATGATTTGCCTGTATTTACTGACTGCATTTTCACCGATTAAAACTTGAACTATCACAGACCCAGAAGTCATAAATTCCACCAACTCTCCAAAAAAAGGCCTATCCTTATGAATTTCATAAAACAGCTCTGCTTGTTTTTTTGTCAGCATCATCATTCTTTGTGCTATAATTTTTAGTCCAGATTTTTCAATATAAGAATTTATACTGCCTGTAATATTATTTTTTACTGCATCAGGTTTTAATATCGAAAGTGTTCTCTCAATTGCCATATCATTCCCTTATATTAAGATCGTATATTTATAGATTTATTTTATTATAAACTTTGATTTGATAAAAGCAATTTTTCACTTATAGTTAAGAATAAACCATCAAGGAGGTGTTTTATGGGGTGTTGTAATAAAAAAAACAACAAACCAGTCGATCCTAATGTTAAACAATCAATTGAAACTACACTTACTGCTAAAGAATGGGTTAATCAATTCAAGTCATCAATTTTTTGTGGGACAAAAGGATTTTTAACTTTTAATTTGGCATTTTTGAGTTATTTAGAGTATAGCTTACACAATAATACAAAATTAAAAGAAGGCGCTGTTTTTGCAATAAAAAGGAATACTATTCCATTTTTCGAAATGGCTATCATAGTGCCATTTGTTTGTCTTGCATTACCATCTATGATAGGTGGGATGAACCTCATGCATTGTGCGCTTATATGTGCTGCACTGATGGTTGCAACATGTTTTGTTGTGAGAACCTTTTACTTGCGTGAAAAGTTATTGAAAAAAATGACTAATAATGAAAATTATACCGAGGAACAAATAGAGCAGGAATTTAAGAAAGACACTATAAAATTTCCTATCTTTGATAAAAACAGACAGCATATTGAATATAATTCTCCTAATCCAGGACAACTAATGAATGAAAGTCCTCCCTCTCTTTTTGTTAAGGTTTTACTTTTCCCCCTTACGATTTTTCTGAAGGCTCTACAAAGCTGCATAATGATATCTTTGGCTGCTGTTGAACTTCTTGAAGCAGTGCCAAGTTTTTGTGTTGATGTGGTTTTCGATAGAGGCTTTGCATCTACACAGAGTAACATGAAGAGATCTGCTCATCTATTGTATGCCAGTGTAAGAAATTTAGTGCCTGTAACTAAACTTGATGAGTGTGTAGCTGATTTTATAGGCAAACCTGAAGAAAGGTGCTGTCAGTGAAGAAGGCAGTAATCTTATTTAACCTAGGCGGACCTGATTCACTAAGTGCGGTCCGTCCTTTCTTATTTAATCTTTTTTACGATAAAAGAATAATAAATCTACCAAATCCTTTTCGCTTCCTTTTAGCAAAGTTTATCTCCAAAAGGCGAGAAAGTACTGCACAAGAAATATACGAGCACATTGGAGGTAAATCGCCAATCTTGGAGAATACAAAAGCACAAGCTGATGCTTTAGAACTAAAATTAAATGAAGATGGAAACCATGTGTATAAGATATTCATCTGCATGCGTTATTGGCATCCATTTGCTGATGAAGTTGTTAAAAGCGTAAAGCAATTCAACCCTGACGAAATCATTCTGTTACCACTATATCCGCAATATTCAACCACCACAACTCTATCATCCATAGAGAATTGGCAAAAAAATGCCAAACTGGAATGTAACACAAAAACAATTCACCATTATTATGACAATGAAGACTTTATTGAAGCTCATGTTAATCTGACGTCTAAATATTATAAATTAGCTAGCAAAATCGGTAAGCCAAGAGTCCTATTCTCGGCTCATAGCTTACCTCTTAGTATCATTAAAAAAGGCGACCCTTACGCTTCACAGATAGAAAAAACAGTAAAATTAATAGTAAAAAAATTGAATATTGAAGATCTTGATTGGGGAATATGTTATCAGAGTAAGGTTGGCCCTGTAAAATGGTTGGAGCCTAGCACTGAAAGTGAGCTATCACGCGCGAAAGACGATAATATACCTGTAGTTTTATCACCTATATCTTTTGTTTCTGAGCATTCTGAAACACTGGTTGAACTTGATATAGAGTATAAAGCAATTATCAAAGACGGATATTACTTTCGCGTACCAACTCTCAGTACTGATCTCTTATTTATCAAGTGCTTGGCCGATTTATGTTTAGATCACTCTCAAAGTACTGATTTATAGCACTTTTCTTTTTAGATTTTTATAGTATAATATTAAAAAGTTATGATTTTATTATCTACTTATGCCAAAAGGTAAGCCAAATACATTTATAGAAAGTATACATGATGCTCACAATCATGATATTAGAAAGATGTATTGTATTGCAGTAGGTTTAACAGGCATATTGTGTAAAATTTCATTGCAATTCTGTTGCGAGTTTATTGATAACAACAGATCCAATATTTGTACTATATTAGATATTTCTAAGTTCATAAAACTACCAACATCAATAATATTTGCTCTTCACTTTGGTCTCAATTTAGCTGGATATAAATCTAAAAAACTTCAGAATGGTAAAGGGGGAAATGAACCTGAAAAACCAATACAGGTTGTGGGTAGCTTAGCCTTCTTGGCAAACTGTGTCATAGGAATATTGATGCAGACAAAAATCATTCATTTCTTAGCTAGAAACAACAAGGATGTAATAAGTTATATTAGCTTAACATCAGCAGTTCTATTTCTATTTTCAGAATGCATAAACTGTTATTATACATGGAAGAAGTATCTAGATAATAAGGATTCTGAAAAGTCTGCTAAATATGGCAAAGAAGTTATTTTTAGCACATTCGCTTTGTCATTGGGCTTGTTAAGCTTCATATTAAAAAGAATGGAACTTCCAACCATACCAATAGACTTGGGTGGTGGCATAATCTATAATTTCAACTTAACTGTTACGGTCAGTTTGATACTAAGCATAGCATATCTAGTATCAAACATCGATAAGTTTGTCAATCAACCTAATAATGGTACTGATCCTTCTACTGGACTTGATGACGCTCACCATATTCAGCATAATGGCAGCATTGTAGAAATTAATTATTAGAGATGAAAAGACTTAATTTCTACTGCCAATGCTAGCACTGCTAATTTGCTAACAATATTCCAAAGTGGCAAAGTTTTATTTTCTTGGCTGATGTCATAAAATTCACAGTCAGTGGAATTCAAGCTAGAATATACATCTTTCCTGCTATTACATCGGTATAAGTAACATGTTGGAGTATCTCCTATATAGTATATTAGCGGTTCTGCAGAACTACTTTTAAATATGTCAATAGTTGGTACACCTTCTTGTATAATAACACTATTGATTGCTATTCCTTCTTTTATCTTTTTCATTTTATGACGCTTTTTTTTATTGAGATTTAATATTTCCTTTCCACTTGTTGCTGTTATAATGCCCATTCCATATGTGCCATTGCTTGCTTTGATAAAAACGTAAGGTTGTGTTTTTATTTCATATTCCTCATATTTTTTTTGCACTAGAGATAATATTTGGTCAACTTTAGTCGCTACTGCTCCTAGTGATGAATCATCATTAAAGTCAACTCCATTACAGCTTTCTGTAAGCACAGAAATAAGCCATGGGTCCATTTTAAATTCGCCACAAAATTCGGACACTAATTTTTGATAGATTTCAAAATATTGAAATTTCTGCCTACTGTGCCAGCCATATAATGGACTTGGCACTATCTCTTGTTTTACGTTTTCTAGCGTGTCTGGAATGTGGCTCGTCATATCACGATTCAGTATAATAATATCAGGCACAAATCCTGAAGTTGTCTTCAGCAAAGAGTTTTCTTTCACAACAGTTTCATACTGTTCTATTAAATTGTACGTTTCATTATGAAAGAGGCCAATTCTAGTTTCAAAACCTGCGAGTTGCAGTACCTTTTCTATAGCAAATACATTTTCTATATACATTTTATTTCGTGTGTAATTCTCCGGTATTATAAGGGCCTTTTTATATTGTTTTGTTTCGAAGTAGCTTTTTATCAATTTTGCTGCTATCGCTTTTGATACTTCACTTAGGTTATTAAACCCTGCAGGAAATAAATTGGCGTCTACTGGAGCAATTTTGTAGCCTGAATTCCTAAGATCTATGGAGCTATAAAATGGTAATGTAAAACCATTAAATTTTGTTTTGAACCAATTATTTATATCTTTTTCCAGATTTGGATGAATTATGTTTTGCATCTACACTTTAAATGTTATAAGAAAAGTACTATATTATAAGTTATAATCTTAATATAATATAACGAATTAAAATAACAAAAAAATGATTCATCATGACAGCAGTAAAATGTATGGTACTACTATACTGTCAATTAGAAGAGACAAAAATGTAGTAGTAATAGGTGATGGGCAAGTCTCGCTAGGCCATACCGTTATAAAATCTGGAGCAAAAAAAGTTAGGCGTCTTTCTGGTGATTCCGTAATTGCCGGTTTTGCTGGAGCAACAGCTGATGCATTTACTCTCTTCGAAAGGCTAGAATCTAAACTTGATAAGCACCCAGGACAGTTAATGAGGGCATGTGTTGAACTTGCAAAAGACTGGAGAATGGATAAATATCTAAGAAAATTAGAAGCTATGATGATCGTGGCAGACAAGTCCATTTCATTGGTCATTACAGGAACGGGTGATGTTCTTGAACCTGAAGATGGCATTGCAGCCATTGGCTCTGGAGGAAATTTTGCTTTATCTGCAGCAAAAGCTTTGATTGACGTTGAAGGAATATCAATAGAGGAGATTGCAAAAAAGGCTATGAAGATAGCTGCCGATATATGTGTTTATACAAACCATAATCTAATTATCGAAAAAATAGAGGAGTAATATGTCAAGAACTTTGTGTGCCAATTTTTCTAGTCAATCTGTAGTAGGTCAATTTGATAATAATGATGACTATAATGAGAAAAATAGCCTCTATGAAAATGAAGGTACAGGAAGTAGCAGCATTCAAAGCTCACAAGCTTTATTAGATGATCTACCACCACAGAAGATAGTTAAAGAATTAGACAGATTTATAATCGGGCAGAATGATGCAAAGCGCGCTGTTGCTATTGCACTCAGAAATCGTTGGCGTCGAAATAAAGTCCCACTTCCACTACGTGAAGAGATTATACCTAAGAATATACTCATGATAGGCCATACGGGAGTTGGTAAAACTGAAATAGCTCGCCGTTTAGCAAAGCTTGCTGGTGCACCTTTTATAAAAGTTGAAGCAACGAAATTTACTGAAATAGGATATGTTGGACGTGATGTTGACTCGATAATACGTGATTTAGTTGACGCAGCAATAGTTTTAGTTAAGGAAAAAGCACGTAAAGCCTTAACTAAAAAAGCTTTAGGTTTGGCTGAAAAGATAATAGTCAACTCCATGGTTGGTGAAGATGCAACCGAGGAAAGCAAAAAAGTTTTCAGAGAAAGACTGAGAAATAAGGAATTTGAAGATGGAGAAGTTTCTATTAACGTCAGGGAGAGCAAGGGTATGTTACCCACTTTTGATATACCTGGCATGCCAGGTGGGCAAATTGGTGTGATGAACGTAACAGAAATCGTGGGCAAGATGTTTAATGGGAGCAAAAAAACAAAAACTATTACAGTTAAAGTGAAAGAAGCACGTGAAATATTGATTAATGAAGAAAGCGAAAGGTTAATGGATGAAGACAAGATAATCAAAGAAGCGATTGATCTTGTTAGCAATGAAGGCATAGTGTTTTTAGATGAAATAGATAAAATTGCAGCACGTACAGAAATAAAAGGTGAAGTCAACAGAGAAGGAGTGCAACGTGATCTGTTACCACTACTTGAAGGAACAACTGTTTCAACTAAGTATGGCACCGTAAAAACAGACTATATATTATTTATTGCATCTGGTGCTTTTCATTTGTCTAAACCATCCGATCTTTTACCAGAATTACAGGGTAGATTGCCAATTAGAGTGGAACTTAAGGCACTTACTCAAGAGGATTTAATAAAAATATTAAAGGAACCAGAATCTAGTTTGTTAAAACAGTACATAGCTTTAATGAAAACGGAAAATGTAACACTTGAGTTTACTGATGATGGTATAGAAACTATAGCTGAAATAGCTTTTACAGTTAATAGAGAAGTAGAAAATATAGGTGCAAGAAGACTTCATACTGTCATGGAGAAGCTTTTAGATGAAATAAGTTTTATCGCTTCTGAAAAAAATAATGAGAAATTTGTTATAGATAGCAAGCACGTAAGAGATAAGCTTGAATCAATTTCAAAGCAGCTTGATTTATCTAAGTTTATACTTTAGAAGAAACTTTTTCTTTAAGTAATATATAGCACTCAAGAAGTTTTATTTTTTCTTACTTCGTAATTCTTTAAGCTATTTTTCAATAGTAGAATTCAAGCTTAAATCAATTATTGCAATATCACAATCTATGCCTTTTGTTAACACATCAGTTAAAAGATCAGGTGGAGAAAGAACTGTTCTTTTATTACCAGCTCTCATTCCCACAACTCCAAGTTCTATAGCAAGCGGCATTTTTCTGTCACCAACTTTAAACTGCACTGTTTGATCTTTGACTATATACTCACCATTATATCTCTTTATGCTATATTGAGCCGATATCTCATCACCACACTTTACTTGTTTTCTAGTTTTGTTAATTAAGTCATTAAAAATCATTAGGTTATTTACTGAATCAGGATATTTATCTTTTACTTCAATCAGTTTGATGTAATAAGAGTTAAAACTCATTTTGTTGTCATCAGCGGCAATAGTAACTACACGCTCTCCACCTTCTTTCATACCTATTACCCCTAAACTCACTTCTTTTTCACCTATTCTCAGAGTAATATCAGAGACTTGACTTGGTAATGCTGCCAGATTGTTGGATATTTTGTACATTTGTAGCAGGACTTCTTGGCCACAGAAAGCCTTACTGCCGCTGCCTTCAGTAATTTCATAAAATTTTATCGTCTCTTCTTCCTTTTGCTGTGTTATTTCTTCTAAATATTCTGCTAGCCCATGCTTTTCAATATAGCGATCAAGTGCTGATTCAAGTATGGGCTTTACTAGATAACGTGCTATCGTCTGTGTTAAACCATCATGTGTGGCATTTATCTCGTAAAGCTTGTCCTCTTTTTCCGGTTTATCTTTATTTATATAAACAATAGTGATTATAAAAACAGAAGCTAAAGTGAGAACCATTACTAGAAAGATAAATATTTGTAATATAATTTTTTTAACCATCTTTTTTTACTTGATTCAATAAATCATATAAATCATTAGTATTCCCTGAAAGCGTACTTAAATTATCTGAGGCCTGTTTAAAGAGACTATCTATATAGTTTTCCATTTCATTTTTGCCAAGCACGGACATTAAATTGTTTGTTTTATCTTGCTCATAATCTTCAATATCATCCTTAGCTTGAAAAATAAGCCCCAGATTTATTCCATAGTTATATAACGCTCTCCGCTCCTTGGTTGTAGCATTGCCTATTATAGCCCCTATTTCGCATGAAGCTGCAAATAGTTTTGCAGTTTTCATCAAATGAATTTCCTTTATTTTATTCAAATCTGCATCTATATCCAAAATCTGTCCTCCCACCATTCCCCTAACTCCTATCGCTTGAGAGAGCACTTTGATGATCTCACAATTTAACGAAGATAATACCTCAAAAGCCAGAGTAAGTAATGCATCTCCCGCAAGCACTGCTGTTGCTTCATCAAATTTTTTGTGGCAGCTTGGCTGGCCTCTTCGAGTGTCACTATTATCCATGCATGGTAGATCATCGTGAATTAGGGAGTAAGCATGAATAAATTCAATTGCAGCAGCTGCTGTTATTGCTTTTTCAACCTTTATGCTGAATATCGACGAAGATGCTATGACTAAAAAAGGACGTATATATTTTGCAGGAGCAAGAAACACATACCGCATGGCTGAGATGAGCCTATCTTGGTTGTTTTCAGGTAGAATCCTGTTTATTTCTGCAATAAATAAATTTCTTGTTGCTTCGTCTAGCATATCTCATCTAAAACCCTTATAATAACCACAAAACCTATTGCAAACATCAAAATTTCTTATAACATCAAAGGTATAGATTATTTTTTGGTGAAAAATGAGTGAATTGGCAAGAAGTACTAGAGAAGACATAGAGACAAAAGTAAAAAAGATTATATTAGAGCATATTAGTAAGGATGTAGAGAAATTTGGTAGCTCTTCAAAGCTTTCAGACCATGGTACAGATAGTTTAGATGCAGTTGAAATAATCATGGCAGCTGAAGAAGAGTTTGGTATAGAGATTCCTGATGAAGATGCACAAAAGATGGAAACTATGGAACAGATAGTTGAATATGTAATAGAAAAAACAAACAATTAATGTTTGATGAGTAGAAGAATAGTAGTTACCGGTATTGGCTTAATTACTCCGCTAGCAGCAGATGTTAATAATACTTGGTCAAAGCTGATAAAAAGTGAGTCTGGCATTAAAGCAATCAATACAGATAGGTTCGACTCTTCTGATCTTGCTTGTAAGGTTGCAGGGCAGGTGCCTGTGCAATCCGATAACATTGAGCATTATTTTAATCCACCAGATTATATTTTTGAAAAAGACCTAAAAAGAACAGATCGTTTTATTCACTACGGAATTGCAGCAGCTATTCAGGCAGTAGACGATTCATTGATTTTGGAAAATCAAAATATTAATAAAGAGAGAGTTGGTGTAACTGTTGGTTCTGGTATAGGTGGTCTTCCATCAATTCAAGAAAACGTAATTACCATGCAGGAAAAGGGACCTAGGCGTGTCAGTCCATTTTTTGTTCCTTCAAGTCTAATAAATTTAATATCTGGCCATGTTTCTATTAAATACGAATTTACAGGTCCAAATGACTCAGCGGTCACTGCATGTGCAACAGGTGCACATGCGATTATAAACTCAGCAAGAGCTATAAAACTTGATGAAGCTGATGTTATGATTGCAGGCGGAGCAGAAAGTGCACTATGTAGAATTGGAATTGCAGGTTTTGCATCGATGAAGGCGTTATCAACTAAATTCAATGATAATCCTGAAGAGTCCTCAAGGCCATGGGATGAAGAACGTGATGGATTTGTCATGGGCGAAGGAGCAGGTATATTAGTGCTGGAAGAGTATGAACATGCAAAAAAAAGAAAAGCAAAAATATATGCGGAACTCACTGGATATGGACTCACAGGAGATGCGCACCACATCACAGCACCTCATCCAGAAGGAAGAGGCGCATTTAAGGCAATGGAGCTTGCTTTAAAGAATGCACAAATCAGCCCAAGTCAAATTGGGTATATCAATGCACATGGAACTTCAACAACACTTGGGGATAAAGTTGAAGTAATAGCAATGAAGCAGTTATTCGGTGATTATGCCTATAAAATACCTATTTCCTCGACTAAATCTTCTATAGGACATTTACTTGGTGCCGCAGGAAGTGTTGAAGCAATATTTAGTATCCTTGCATTAAACAATGGAATTGTTCCACCAACTTTAAACCTACACAAACCTTCAGAAGGGTGTGATTTAAATTTTGTACCACTTAAAGCTCAAGAGCATAAAATTCAATATGCGCTTTCTAATTCATTTGGTTTTGGTGGGACTAATGCGTCTCTCATCTTTGGAAAGGTATAATTAATTATGCTTTTTTAATAGATTATGAAGATATCATGCAAGTCTGTCATCCAGTTAAATTTGCGAGTATAAAAAAATATAACGTTTCTGATGATTATGGAAACCAGTGTCACACACTGGGATAACAGGGAAAAAAGCAAAATTTTGCCTTTTACCGCTAACCTATTATACTTACTTGATAAGTTCTATCGCTTGATTAAATGCATAAAATATTAGTAAGAAGTAACCATAAGCCCTTGATTGGAAAAATCAAGATTAATGGTTCAAAGAATGCCGTCTTGCCAATAATGGCTGCAAGCTTGTTTAGTAATTCTTCAATAACTTTGCATAACGTACCTGATTTAATTGACGTGCATTTGATGTCTGAGCTGCTTAAGAGTCTTGGTGCAGAAGTAAATTTTATATGCAATAAAGACTATAAAGCAAATCACACTTTGGAAATTGACTGTAGCAATATCAATAACTATTTAATATCACATGAAATTGCAAGCAGACTGCGAGCATCTTTTTTAATGCTAGGTCCAATGCTCAGCAGATTTGGTAGAGTTTCAACAGTATTTCCTGGTGGATGTAATATTGGAAAACGTCCTGTTGACATTCATATCAAGGCACTTGAAGCAATGGGAGCTAAAATTGAAATTGATAGCTGTAATATAACTGCAACAACAAAGGGAAAATTGCAAGGCAAAGAAATAACATTTGAAAAAGTAAGTGTTGGCGCAACAGAAAACATAATCATGTCAGCAACACTTGCAGAAGGAGTAACAACAATAAACAATGCCGCAACGGAGCCGGAAGTTCTTGATTTAATAGAGTTTCTAAAAAAAATGGGTGCCAATATTGAAGTTAACAACACAAAAATCACAATAGAAGGCGTTGATGAATTAAACGGATGTGTCCACACAATCATACCAGATCGGATAGAGGCCGGTACTTATGCTTTGGCTGCTATCATTACCGACGGCGAGCTAAAGTTAGAAGGAGTAAGTTTGTCTGATATAGAATGTATTGCAAATGAATTGAAGACTATAGGAGCCAGAGTTGAGTTACATGATGATGGTATTATTATTTCTAGAAAAAATGGCTCTATTAAATCTGCTCACGTTGCAACAAATCCATATCCCAACTTTCCCAGTGATATGCAACCACAACTAATGTCTGCAATGTGCATTGCAGATGGAATATCAATCATTGAAGAGAACATTTTTGAAAGTAGATTTGCACATGCGAATGAGTTAAGAAAATTAGGTGCTAATATTAGCATCGAAAAAAGTAAAGCTACTATAAGTGGAATAAAGAGCTTATCTGGAGCTAATCTGCATGCTAATGACTTAAGGTCAACAGCAGCTTTAATTCTCGCTTCTTTGGTAGCTAAAGGAGAAACTACAATAAATAACTCACATCATTTATGGAGAGGATATGAGGCAATGCACGAAAAACTCAATTCATGCGGGGCTGATATTTTCGTTTCATCTTGAGAATATATTATGAATGAGACAACTAAGCGAACTACAGTAAAAGAGATAGATAAAATTCTATACGAAGAACATAAGGTGTTAGATCATGGATTTGTTCGAGTGATTGATTATATGGGCTCTGATAGCGCCATAGTTCAAGCTGCTCGTGTTTCTTATGGAAAGGGAACAAAACAGATAAATCAAGATGAAGCGCTTATAAAGTATTTGATGAGGCATCATCATACAACTCCATTTGAAATGTGTGAAATTAAGTTTCACGTGAAACTTCCAATTTTTATTGCAAGACAGTGGATAAGACACAGAACTGCAAATGTGAATGAATATTCCGGAAGGTATTCGATACTTGATAATGAATTTTATATACCAGAACAGGTTGCAAAACAATCTGATAATAATAAACAAGGCAGCGGTGAAGCTTTTGACTCAAGTACTTCAAAAGAAATAATAGATTCTCTAATAAATGATTCTAATTTAGTATATTCTCATTATGAGAAATTTATTGAACAGGGCCTTGCAAGAGAAATTGCCCGAACTAATCTAACACTTAATTACTATACTCAGTTTTATTGGAAAATAGATTTACACAACCTTCTTCACTTTTTAAGGCTTAGAGCTGATCAGCACGCCCAATATGAAATTAGAGTCTATGCAGAAGTTATGTTGGACATAGTAAAGAAATGGGTCCCGCTGGCCTATAATGCTTTCATTGAATACTCCTTAAAATCAGCCTGTATTTCAAAAACTGGTCTTGAAATAATTCGCAAGCTAATAAAAGGAGAAAATGTTACGAGAGAAGAAAGTGGCATTGGTAAAAGAGAATGGGATGAGTTGATGTCTATACTTTGTAAATAACCAAAAAGATCAAGATATGTACGTTCACAGACTTGCAGGTGTGAACAACAATTGATTCATGCCTTTATCAACTGATATATCAATTATTTTTGAATTTGTTCTTTCTGTTATTTCATAAAGCTTTTCAGCTTTCTTTAACATCAGTGTTGCATTTCTAAGCGTAATAAAAATTTCGCAATAATCTGGAGAATTTTCAACATACATATTATATGAATAATGGTTTACAGCAAGTTCTATTGCCCTACAAACTTCCTCTAATGTAAAATTAGCAACTCCTGTATCAGGACAAAAGCCAATCGCTCCTTTACTAGGATCAAAAAATATGTATTTATCATTCTCTGCTTTATATACCAACATAGAATGAGCAATATTCTCGTCATCTTCATCATCTGCTCCATTACAAGCATAACAAGAAAAACTAAATTCTAAGTAGCATCCTATCTTCACATCATTTAAAGCACGTTTGATTTGTTCTTGATTAGTATAGACCCATACCTCTGTTGAAGATAAATCGTTACATGCTTGTTCATATATCGTCTCATCATAAAATGGATCTCCTTCTCGCCTTTCAATGCTCTGAACATCGAGAACAGGTAAGAATTGCAATAAAAACTGCATCATTAATAACTCAATCGTTTGTTCTTTTCTTCCATCAATATAGTCCATAAAATCTTGTTCAGATATAATATTACCAGACTCGAGGAATTGAACAAAATCTTTCCTATTCTCTAATCTTATAAAGGTAATAAAGTAATTTAATGGGTGACATAACCCTTCTTCAGGGTCAAAATCTAAAATTTCTTCAAATCTACTTTTTAATTGTCCAATTCCAGATATGCTATCTGACATGAAATCATTCAAATGAAATTGAATGGCTTGCTCACTTTCAAATAATTTATTATATTGTTCTTCAGCTGATAAATCTGGCGCTTTATATACATATCTACCATTTTCTCTACGTATACCTTCTATATCTTCAACGATACCACGTTCTATATTTTTACTGATAGCAATTTCTTTATTTCCTTGATTCCTTATATTAGTAAATAAATTTAAAAATTCTACAATTTGCTGCTTTGAAAGTGTTTTCTCAACCTCTCCATCTTTAGTTTTAGAAAACACTCTAATTTTAGCGTTTTTCTTGTCAGTATAGACTTTTAATACAATAGATTCAGCAATGCGATTAAGATATTTTGGCATATTGGTTATTAAGATATTAACTATATATCTTAATAATAGTATAACCTACACCACTTGTCAATTAATATATTAGTAAATTAGTACTATTTATTATATAAAAAAGTAAATTACATAGTGGATGGTCAGTGCTTAACACTGGAATCCAGGAATTTTGATTCTAAATTTGGTATTGATTTTAAATTAAAATAAATGTTTGTGATGAGATTATATGAAAAACTGGATCCCAGACTGGGATGAAAAGAGAAGGAAACACTGGGATGAAAGAAGATGAAACCACTGGAACGTTTATTTTTGAAAGTAAATTGCATAGCAGATGGTCAGTGCTTGACACTGGAATCTAGTTTCACCTTATGATGGTTTTATTCAAGTAGCCTCTATCCAAGTGCCCCTTTGGTGTCATCAGAGTAGCTGACACTGGGATGGCTTTGTTTCATAGCACCTTAAGCAGTGATGGTTTACGACAAATTCATGTAACTATCTCAAATTTAGCCATACCAATAACAGTGAATTTGTTGAGCAAATAGCACTTAATTAGTAATTCTTTTTCACGATTTATTTCAGATTTATTCCTAAACAAATACTTGCTTCAACCTTGAGAAAAATCCTTCTATGTAAGATCTTTTTCCATAAATTGCTTCCTTTTTCCACTCTTTTACACCATCTTGTCCATATAATTTTATTAACCTAATAGCAGCATTTCTGTCAGACATATAATCTATTTTTGAATGTTCTGCTGCATCCTTTTTTGGTAGAACTTTTGTCTTTATATCGTATTTCTTACACAATTTATAAAGTTTTTGCCTATCGTATGCCCTATCTGCATATAATGCTTTTATTTTGTGCTGAAAATTAACTTCTTCAAGCAAATCGCAAGTGGTCAGAGTAGACGCCATTACTGTATCTTGCAGCTATAGCTTTTTTACTATTCACACTTAACATAACATGTAACTTTCTTACTTGCTCGTAGCTTCGGTACTTTCTATCTGCACTGTTTTCCTTACTGTGGCCAGGAGTGTTACTGTAAATTTGTGCTATCTATGATAATTTCAATATTTTCCATGTTGCTTTTATCAATCCTGCAATCATTTATCTTAATATTAAGTTTTTTTTTGATGCTTGTGAATAGCTGCAAATTTTTTCCTATTTGTTGCAGATATCCTTTTATAAACCCGACTGTTTGTCTTAAACCAATTCTAAAGAAACTGACGATTATATGCACTAAAATCACAACTTTATCACTATAAATATAGTTGCCGCCCTGCATTTTTGGACTATTTTCATACCAATTTTCGATAGCTTCATCGATGTAACGAAAAATATTCCCCCTTTTTTCAAGGAATTTGTTATATTCGTTTTGGTTACTGACTTTCATTTTCTGTGGCATATTTTTTCTTCAACAGTTAAAAAGCCCACTGGGATCCAACTAAGTTACTTTACAACGTTTTTCGCACAAAAGGACTGGATTCTAGCGTCACGCGCTAGAATGACATCAACTTTTGAATTCCAGTTATGCAAGAAATCTATTCATTTGAAACTTGTTTGAGAAACGTAGCTATAAAAACCGCAGGTACCAGTTGGTTTTTATTAGCTAAAGTAAAGGTCAAATATCTGGAATTCTGGACATAAAATCCCCCTGTAAAAAAGATTAGAAAAAAATGCAGTGCACATACGACAGATATACACTGAAGAATACATTTTTAATAAGTTTGATTAAAAAGTCTGCAGACTAAAGATAGATTTTGAGCTCAATAAATATCTCTAATTGTTATTATAATTGGATTCAAAATATGCGGAAGTAATTTTTTGTGTCCGCTTAGCAGGGTGGCAAAATAAGATAGACAGATACATTAAAACGCTCTTCAAATGTATCAATTCACTTCTTTCCTTTCACTTCTTCACTAACTCGTGCAGCACTTGGATTCTTCACTTCAGGACCTGGCTTTACTGTTTTAACTTTGTCATTAACTTTTCGTTCTACCTCTTCTATGTTACTATCAATGGCCATAATTGTAGGTTGAAATTCGCTCATAAAATCTACAAGTTTCTTCATGTCTTCCTCATGAGTACTAGTACCCTTGCTTATAAGATTGTTCAAAAGATCAGCCTTATCTTCCCCTATTAACTGTCTTATGGCTGCTAGTTGCTCTTGATTCTGAAGCATTTTTATTATTTTTATTATTTTTATTGTTTCATTATTAAGAATTGTTTTTTTTTCTTCATCAGCTTCAAAATTCTTTTCCATTAAATTGCTTGTTAACTTTTCAAAATTATTCTCTCTTGCTTGAATCGTAGGTAATTTATCGATCACATCTTTCACAAAACTTTTCACTTCTTTTCCTGCTTTCATCGCTCCTTCTTTTATCTCACCTCTATGCTGATATATAGCATAACCAATAGCAGCTATAGCAACTAGTGCTACAAACCCTACTAATGCTGCTCCGCCAACAATTAATGCACCAGTCACTCCTCCTACTGTTAATAAACCTGCTAGTGCACCTGTTAGTGTTGTCACTGCTGCTCCACTTATTACCCCCTGAGCTAACAGTTGGTTACCTAAAGCTTCAAGCTCTTTCTCCATGCCTTTTACTTTATTTACTTGCTCCACAAATTCTTTTAATTCAACTTTGTTTTTCTCAAAATCCTCCAATATAAGACCTATTACATCCCCAAAAACATTTTTATTTTCCATCAGAAATTTAGACATATAATCGATAGGTGGTGTATTAGAAATTTCATCTTCTTTTATAAATCCATTTGCTTGTAATAGAGTCTCCAATGCTTGCAACAAATCTTTTTTTCCACTAATATATTGTACTACACTTTCAATTAACTTCTCGTAAATAGCTGAGTTTACTGCACCACCTTGTACCATATTCAATTCCTATCAATTATAAATATGCCTAATTATATATACTAATTATTAATTATATTATAATTGACATAAAACAATTACTCCTTTCCAAATATGGAATTTGTATTACAATACCTAGATTATATGAAATCAAGGTATTTTATGGGTGAGAAAAAATTAAGAGCCGCTGTGGTTTTATCAGGATGCGGCCACCTCGACGGCACAGAGGTGAGAGAAGCAGTTTTAAGTTTGCTTGTGCTTGATCAGCAGGAAGTTGAAGTCACGTGCTTTGCTCCTGATGTTGATATCACACAAGTTATGAATCACAAAACAAAAGAAGCAGTAAAAGAAAAAAGGAATGTACTTGTAGAATCAGCAAGAATTGCAAGAGGTGAGATAAATGATTTAAGAGAAGCTAAAGCTGAAAATTTTGACATGCTAGTCGTACCTGGTGGATATGGAGTTGCGAAAAATTTATCTGACTTAGCTGAAAATAAAACAGTAATGCCTGAGTTTGAAAGATTAGTCTCAGAGTTCTTTGTTGCAAAAAAGCCAATAGGAACTATATGTATATCTCCAGCCATTATTGTTTTAATTTTAAGTAGCAAGATAGGTAAAGAAGAAAGTAAGATTAAGGTAACTATAGGAAACGACAAAGACCAGTTGATAGAGAAGCTCGGCGGCGAACATATAACATGCGATACAAAGCTATCAATAGAAGACGAAAAGCATAATATATTTTCCTGCTCTGCTTATATGCGTAGTGATGAAAGTACACACTCTGTATATCAAGGAATAAAACACATGATTGACAGTATGGTGAAAAAAATTAATAAAAAAACCAAACAACCATTTCTCTAAAGTGTAGTTTCTTATACAATTAATTATGTTATACTTCCAGTTGCATTATTGCTGTAGCCAAAGTAATCTATAGTTGCTTATTAATGATGAATTGTATTTAGTATATAAATTTAGTTCTTTTTTTTATAGATTTAAATATGTTAGATCTTTTTTATATTAAAAGTGAGTGTTGTATAGATGGTCAGTGTGATACTTATGCAGGAGAAGTGAGTATTAATGATGTCATGTTGGGCAAGTTTAGTCTAAATTCATACAGTGGGAAAAAAGCCATGGTAAATCTAGACATCGTTACATTCGATATCCATATTGCTATGGATGGCCAAGATGGAAGGACAATAACAAGAGACCTCAAGGGTCCTGAATTTGTAATTAAAGATGACGGTTCCTGGTATATTAACAAAAATCTTGGTAATGATAAATTTGAAATTATAGTAAAGCAGTCATGATATGAAACATAGTGAGCGGAGCTTGCTTTTTAGCAATGTTTACATACTTACTTAAAAAATGGAGATTATCTTAGCTGAACCACGCGGTTTCTGTGCAGGGGTTAAAAGAGCTGTAGACATATTAGCAATCACTTTAGAGAAATACAAAAATGAACGCCAAGTTTATGTACTACACGAAATCGTTCATAATAAGTATATAGTAGAGGACTTCAAGAAACAAGGAGTGGTTTTTGTAAGCAGCATAGAAGACATTAAAGACAATAGAGGAATATTGATCTTTAGCGCACATGGAGTGTCGAAAAGTATAGAGGATGAGGCAAAAAGAAAGGGTGTTCAAGTGATTGATGCAACATGTCCATTAGTTAGCAAAGTACATAAAGAGGCAAAAAGGTATGAGGATAGTGGTAAAGAATTAATTCTAATTGGACATGAAAATCATCCAGAAGTTAAAGGAATTATAGGAAGAGTAAGTAATCCTATATCTCTAGTGCAAACTATGCAAGACGTATACAATTTACAAATCAAAGATCCAGATAATTTATCTTATGTAACACAAACCACGTTAAGTATTGACGATACCAAAGAAATTATTGCTACACTGAAGCTCAGATTTCCAAGCATTACAGGCCCCGACTTAAAAGATATATGCTATGCAACACAAAATAGGCAGAACGCTGTTAAAAAATTGGCTAAAATTACAGACGTAGTGTTAATTGTAGGAAGCAAAAACAGTTCAAATTCAAACCGTTTATTAGACCTGTGCATTTCCACAGGAAAAAGAGCCTATTTGATTGATAATTATAAATGTATGAACAAAAATTGGTTGCAGGGCGCAGAAAAAATAGGAATTACTGCAGGTGCTTCTGCTCCTGATATATTAGTTGATGAGCTAGTAAATTACTTAAAAATAAATATGAATACAAAAGTTTCAGTCATGCCAGATGGATTCACTGAAAATGTTCAGTTCAAGTATACTAAATGGTAATGTGCAACAACGTGCGTCAAATCAAGTCTTTAGCTTAATTCAATTTTCAGTCTGTTGGAGAATAAAATATCAAGCTGAGATATAATTAATCCTCGTTTGTCAGGTTAAGTTGTGTCTAGCACAAATATAAAAAACCTTCATCATACAAAAGGGTTAATATTACTACTAATTTTATCAAAAACTTATAATATAAGTAATATTGTCATCTAATGTTTAATGAATTTCAATAAATTACCTTTTTAATTCTAGATGAGTATACACTTTGTTAATATGTTTGGGTCAAAACCCAAAAGTAAGTTTATGCTTTCTATAGGAAAAGAAGGCACAATGTTACTATATTTTAAAAATGATACTTTAAATAAAAGATATTTTGCTAAGGACAAAAATAATAAAGTTGTTTCTGACTTAATTTCATGTCTCTCATCAGATAAAAAAGCACCCTTATATCTGGTTCTCAATCACACTGATCAGAACTATTTGCTACAGTCTATCCCAAGAGTAAATAGGATTAGTGCTTATCTATCAGCAAAAACAAAAGTAGAGCATTTTGCTCATAATAACGATATAAATTCTATTCTCTTGGTCGAAAAGCCGAATAAATTTAATCAAAACTGGTGGTATCTATTTGTTTCATCAAAAGCAAATCATTTAATAGAATATTGGTTGGACGTGTTTGTTGAAATAGGCTCTAACTTTAAAGGAATATTAATGTTTCCTATAGAACTAGTCAGTATAGCAAAAAAGATTCTACACAAAGATCCTAGTAACTGGAAAATTATAGTTGCTGCAACTAAAACAGGTGGCTATAGACAAGTGGTTCTTAAAGAGAACAAAATGATATTTACACGTTTAATACCATTTACTAATGATAATTTACCAGGAATCATTGCTGGTGAAATATATCAGGAAGTGAAAAATACAATTCAATCTTTAACTAAGTTTGGATTTGAAAAAAATGACCCTATCGACCTTTGCATCATAGTATCAGAAGCTATTAAATCTAGTTTATCAGTTATAAATTTTTCAGAGAATAGTGTGAACATATTGACTCCATATGAGCTAGGTAAACTATTGGGAGCAGAATTAGCTATATGCGAAAAAGATAGCTTTTGTGATACTACAATTTTGTTCCATAGCTTTAAGAATAAGCCAACAGATGTTTTTAATACAAAAGAAACTAAAGAATTTTATCTATTCAATTACCTTTATTTAAACTCTCCTCGGATTTTTCTATACCTCCTTTTGACTTTAATTGTAATTAACACCTTTTGTTTGCAAAATTTGTATTCAAATTTTAATGTTGCTGATAATTTATCTGCAACGCAGAGTGCTTTAAATAACAAACTAATAAAACTTAGCCAAAGCTATAATGTAAAAAAGATAGATGAAGTTTACGATTTTATTAATATAAATAATATTTTATCAAAAATAGAGTACTCTCCTCTCACACAAGTTAAGTATGTAGAAAAGCTAAAAGTACCAGATGTAGAGCTTCAATTATTTGAGTGGAATTATAATGAGGCAAAAAGTTATATTACCACAACTTTAAGGTTTAATTTTCAATCTGGTAAAGACATTTCTTATCAATACGAGAAACTACAGAAAAATTTAAACGATAATTTCCGTACTCATGATATTAGTATTTCTAGCTTACCTACTACTAAAGAGAAAAATCTATCTATTGATGTTGAAATAGGAGAGGCAATGTAGATTGATGACTATCTCTCAACTAAAAAGAAAAGCTACAATTCAGTGCATATATTACTTATTGTTATCTATTGTATTAATAGGGTTATCAACGTGTTTTATTATCTATAACAAAAAGGTTTATAATAAAAATCAAACTGCAGCTGAGGAAATACGCTCTATTAATTTACAGATCATTGAAATTCAAAAGAAAGAAGTCGTTCTAAATAAAAACCTAGATTTATGGAAAAGAATTTCTTCTTCAAATTTACATAGTAGCAGATACATTACAAATTTAAATTTTGAGCTTAACAAGCTATATAAAAAACACTACATGTTAGAACCTGAAATATCAATTTCTATACCTGAAGAAGCTGAACTCCACAATAAAAGTGAACATACAAAAGTAATAAGAAGTGAAGTGGTTCTAAGTTTAAGCTCAATTAGCGATAAGCATATTTTTTTATTTCTACAGTCTATTCCAAATCTTCCTGGTTATGTTATGATCAGATCTCTTACCTTGAATAAGCAGAGAAATATAGATGCTAAAGTTATAAACCAGATTTTAAGTGGTAATATGATAGAGATAGTGAGAGCTAGTATAGTTTTTGATTGGTATACCATATTAAGTAGATGAATATAAAGTTGTTTTTTATTTTTACGCTGCTATTTTTTAATGTTAGTGCATATTGCAATTGCGAAGATCTTGTAGAAAATATAGGGATTTGTAAAAAATATTCTTGCCAACAGCATATTAGTAATGAAGATTTTATTGAGCATAAAATATTAGGGTTAAATAGTGAAAATTTATGTGTATATATAGAAAGACAAGGCAATGATGAAATGGTCTGTCATCATTCTAATGATGGAATGATTATAGAAAAGAAGTACTTAAAAAGTATTTTAAAAGTTGGAAATCAAGAAATAAATGACTTCATTGATATAGCAAATTTGCGTGCGAAGGAGTGTTTTTTTATCAACAATTATTATATAGATCGAGACGATATAATAAAAGAGGCAGCAGAGAGTACTTTATCGCAATATGGTAGCATAAAAAGCATTTTTTTTGATGAAGAGCAGGTTAATAGAATAGTTAGTGAGATGGAAAAGTTTAACTTACAGTCTTCAGGAGTTACAGAGGAAGAAAATTTCAATTGTAAAGTAGTCAGTTTAGATTCAATTTTATACTTTTCCCCCGATACATGGAAAATATGGGTAAATGGAAAGTTGTTTATAAATACTAAGAACCTGTCTTGAAAGGTAATGAAGAAAAGAGTATGATGAGGTAAGCAAAAAATAGGAGGGTAAGTTGTATCCAAGTGATATAAGTGACAAGGAATGGGAAATTTTAGAGCCCTATGTTGCACAAGGAGCGATAGGACGACCAAGAAAACATAACATAAGAACAATTATTAATGCAATAAGGTACATAATGAGGGGTGGTTGCCAGTGGAGAATGCTACCAAAAGATTTTCCTCCATGGAAAACGGTGTATGACTATTTTCTCAGGTGGCGTAATAATGGAAAATTGAAAAAAATACATGACATGCTAGTAAAAGAGGTAAGAAAAATGGTTGGCAAAAATGAAACACCTTCAGTAGGTATAATTGACAGTCAATCAGTGAAAACGACTCAAAAAGGGGATCAAGAGGATATGATGCCGGTAAAAAAATAAAGGGTAGAAAACGTCATATTATTGTAGATACACTAGGTCTTGTAATTACTGCAGAAGTACACAGCGCAAGCATTCAGGACCGTGATGGTGCTACCAATCTTTTTGTTCAAGCTAAATGCAAAGCTCCAACATTACGTAGGTTTTTTGCTGATCAAGGGTATAAAGGTAAATTACAAAATCGATGTTTGTTGGAAACTGGATGTTTGCTAACGATTACCAAGAAATTGGTTGATACAGGATTTCAAGTTATTCCTAAACGTTGGATTGTAGAACGAACCTTTGCCTGGCTTTCCAATTTTAGACGCATGAGCAAGGATTACGAACATTCTCCTCTTACTTCAAAAAACAATATCTTATTTAATATGATTACTTCTATGCTTACTAAATTAGCCAATTAACTCCTTTCAAGACAGGTTCTAAGGATTTAAAAGTGCACTCAGTAACTGAAAATTATGTAACTTTTTCATGGGCTGTAAACCAAAAGATAACAAAAGAACGGATAAGCAATTCTAAAAATGTACATTTTGGACATGGAGGTATTATGTTTACGCTTTATCCAGAACAAAAATTTGATTTAGATAGTTTATCTATTAAATAATCTAATACATCTGCGCTTGTAGCTCAGTTGGATAGAGCGTTGCCCTCCGGAGGCAAAGGTCGTGGGTTCGAATCCCTCCAAGCGCGTTTTTAATTAAATTTGACAATAATACTCTCACATAAGATAATAAAGAGATTTATTTTAAAGCATAATTATGTCTAGTGGTACTATAAATAAAGTCATATTAGTTGGTAATTTAGGAAAAGATCCTGAAATTAGGACTACACAAAATGGAAAAGAGATGGCAAGTTTTTCGATAGCCACATCTGAAAGTTGGACTGACAAATTTTCTGGTACGCGCTCTGAAAAGACAGAATGGCATAATATTGTAATTTTTAGTGAAGGATTAGTAAAAATTGTTAAGGATTTTGCGCGCAAAGGTAGTAAAGTTTACGTTGAAGGTTCTCTGAGAACTAGAAAATGGACTGACCAAAATGGTAGCGAAAGGTATACGACAGAGGTGGTGCTATATAACTTTAATAGTGCCCTTACCCTTTTAGATTCACGCAACAGTATGTCAAACTCTGATTACAAGCCAAGTGAATACAAACAAAATGAAACAGAACAAAAAGATAAACACGGAAGTTTTGACAACGATATAAAAGACGAACTAATCGATGATGAAATACCATTTTAATAACTTCAATTGAAATCTACATTTTTATGGACTGCTTGTGTTACTCCTTTTAATTGCAGTGGAGATAGTATAGATTACCAAAGCTTGCAGCGTTTACTAACAATGCAAGCTGAAGCTGAAAATGGTGTAGTGTTGCTAGGTAGCACAGGTGAAAGCTTATCACTTACTGATTCTGAAAAGCGCACATTAGTTGAATTTGTATGTGAGCTAAAATTAAATACGAAAATTATAATTGGTGTACCAGGAGTGAATCTATATCAGACTCTTGAATGGCTTGATTTTTGCAAGGGTATGCCTATTCATGGCTATCTAATGACAACTCCCATTTATGCAAAGCCTGGAATCATGGGGCAAACTTTATGGTTTGAAAAGCTGCTTGAAAAAGCACATGTGCCAGCCATGCTTTACAATATTCCATCAAGAGCAGGAGTGAGTCTTCACGCTGAAACTGTACGCAACTTATCCAGCCACGAAAAATTTTGGGCTATCAAAGATTCAAGTGGCACCGTTGATACTTTAACTCAGTATAAGAAAGTTGCACCAAATATTGAGGTCTTTTGCGGAGATGATAATATGATACCCGATATGGCTGCTAAGGGTGCGGCTGGTCTGGTTTCTGTTGCTGCCAATGTTTGGCCACGTGTAGTACATGAATATGTTAAGCAATGCATGAGTGGCGAGAACCCTCAGGCAGACAGTTGTCAACAAGCTTGCAAAACTCTATTTACTGCCAGCAATCCAATACCTACTAAAGCACTCTTGCATGACATTGGGCTTATAGAACACAAAACTGTTCGTCTACCACTAAGCACAGAAGACTTGCCTTCTATTGAAACATTGAGGCAAGCTAATAAAATGATTCTTGGATGGAAAGAATTGACTAATAGCTAAAGCTAGGAACACACATCATCAACTTCTACACCTGCATCAAATAAACTAACTTGTTATAAGAAAACTAACCATGTGAAATTCTTGTTGATATGACTTAATGAATAATTATTTTAGGTTACTAAGTTATTTAAGAAACTTTGATAATATTTAGCCCACTTATTTTTCTATTTTCCATGTCACGATGAGCCCCTATTATTTCATCAAATTTATATTTTTTATTAATTCGTACGATTAAAAGTTTTTTTCTTATCATCTCGAATATTTCCATTGCAGTAAGCACTAATGTAAATTTATCATGCTTATAGTGATATATCGAAGTTCCAGCTGCAAATAACGAACGCGAACTAAGTAAAGAGAAATTAATAGGAGCATTACCTGATATCTGCCCATAGGAAACATATATGCCAAACTTACCCAAAGATTCAAAAGAGAGCTTGCTTGTAGCGTAACCTATAGGGTCATACACTGCACCTACTCCTCTATTTTTCGTAATCTCCATGATTTTAGAAACGAAATCTTTATCATTGTAGTTTATTGCGTATGTGCAGCCATTTTGTAAAGCTATCTTCATTTTTTCGTCAGAGCTTATAGAACCTATCACTATACCTTTTTTATCCTTTGCCCATTGGCATATTATTTGCCCCAAACCACCATTAGCTCCATGAACTAGTACAAAAGCACCAGGCCTGATTTTATAAGATTGATTAACTAAATAGTGAGCTGTCATACCTTTAAACAATACTGCAGCAGCAACTTCATCAGGTATATCATTCGGAATTTTTATCAAATATTTCTGGTGTACAATGCGCTTTTCACAATATGCCCCTGGAAGAGCTGTGCAATATCCAACTCTATCTCCAACCTTAAGTCCATCACTAATTTTTTTACCAAGCTTTTCAACAACTCCTACTGCCTCTACTCCAAGTACTGATGGCAGATCTTTAATTTTGCGTGTACCTTTTCTGTGTTCTAAATCATAACGATTTAAGCCGATAGTTGTATGACGTATTAAGACTTCCTCATCTTTTGGCTCACCTATGCTCTTATCTACAAATTCTAATACTTCTGGCCCCCCAGTTTTTTTAATTTGTATAGCTCTAACCATGATAAATGTAAGACAAAAACTTTAATTATGTTATCTAGCAATTAATATTTTGCAAAATGTTATTTAGAGTTTATACACTACATAAGCGTATTGTTAATAGTTTTGAGGCACAAATTATGACAAACAGAGAAACTTGGCTTTATGGTGTTTTATTCAATGTGTTGTGTGAAGTGGATGAAGATGACGATTTAGATACCAATAATAAAAATAAAAGAAAGGTTAAAATGTAAAATGCAAAAATCAGATAAAAAAGGAGACTATTGTAAATATTTATATACTTCTTGGGAAAAAAAGGATTTGATATTAATCACAGATTTGACTTGAAAGATTATGATGGCTTTCCAATAGATAGTCTTTTTTCCATCGCCATTAACTATAAACCGTACACTTTAACAAATCTAGCGCAAGTTTTAATAAAAGCAGGAGCTAATGTGCAAAACGAAAAAGGATATTTACATACCTGTGTTTTGACCCATTCTCCGGACATATTAAAGGCTCTCATAAAAGCGGGAGTGAATGATAGCCCAGATGAAAACTACAATGGAAACACTGCTTTAGAGTGTGTTGCTGAATTATATTATAAGGATAAGTCAATTGAACGCAAAAATTGCTGTGAGATTCTAATTAAGCATACATTAGAAAAAAATCCCAACATAGAAATACCAGATTCTGTAAAAAATAATAAGGAGTTGGCTCAATGTTGGAATGCTTGTGAAGCAAATAATGAAGGATGGGAATTAGCAACAACGAACACTGAAACACAAGTAGTCAGTGTGCAAAAAGCAAATAAGAGCTCCTGCTCAATTCAATAGATGTATCGTACAACCTTGTTCGGATTACAATAGGAAAAGGTTTGTTATTTAAGCTTAAAAAACGTATATGATAGTGTTATTTCACTTAAATCTTTTGTACTATTGTCACGCATTATTTCAGGGTCTACGTAAAAGGATACGGGCATAGCCGCTTTTTGTTTTGGTAGCAGCATTTGCTCTTCAAAACAAAAGCATGCAACTTTATTGAAATATTTACCTGCTTTAAAAGGTGTGACATTATACACTGCCATTCCAAAAGAAGGATGATCAGATAAATTTTTTGCATAATAAAATACTAAACTTTGTTGCCCTATATTTGTATCGATGTAGTTAGTTTCTGATTTAAATTCCCAAGGCAGACCTGATATTATATCAGCATTAAGGTGAACCCTGATTTTTTGGTCAGTTGCATTCATTGTTGCATTAGTTACTTTTCTCGTTGTGCCACCATATCCAGTAGCTTTACAAAAGATGCTATACAACGGTACTGAAGCATATGCAAGACACAGCATCAATACCACTAAAGATATTAGGAGGAAAACTATAGAACTTTTATTGTTTCCCCTTAAAAAGGAAATCATCTAATCCTTATTGTTGAACAAGTTAAGTAACCTGAGTAAATTGAGGAATATATTGATGAAGTCAAAGTAAAGATTAGTTGCACCAAGTATTGCCAGCTTAGTAGTTGCAACTTCTGAGCCATCATTATATCTATAATAAACATCTTTGATTCTCTGAGCATCGTATGCGGTCATTAAAGTAAACACTATCACTGATACAAACGATATTGCAAAATAGAGAGGACTGCTTCCAAGAAACAGATTAACTATAGATGCAATGATTAACCCCCAGATTCCCATAATCAAAAAAGAACCCATGCTGGTAAGATCTTTTTTTGTAGTATTACCATATAAAGCCATAGAACCAAACATGATCGATGTAATGAAAAATGCTCTCGCTATATTTTCTGCAGTATAAATTATAAAAATATGAGATAAAGAAATTCCCATTAAAACTGAGAATAGAAAAAATACAGTAAGTGTTGACTGAGCACTTAGGTGTTGAAGCCTAAAAGACATATAAAACACCAATGCAACTGGAGATAGCATTACCACAAGCGATAGAACAGGATTGGAATAAATCACCTGGAAAAGACCAGAAAACACTGTTAAAAACGCAACAAGCCCTGTAACACCTAAAGCTAAAGCCATATAATTGTATACTTTAGTTAGGTAACTTCTGAGTCCAGCACTATAATAAACGCCCTGAGAGCGAATATCCTGTTCGTTTTTCATATAAGACATATGTAACTCCTTATTATCTCTTGATGATATATTATAATACAATACAGCGTTTTTATCAAGTATAAAATGACATACTACAATTGAATGGTGTGGTATGCAATTAGAGAATTTCTTCCATAACTATAAGTAAATCGGTTTTCAGCAGCATTTAACTATTATAACAACCTCTGGCAATAGAAATTACTTTCACGATTCCCTCTATCATGATTTAAGGGGAATGGTGAAAGTAGTTTTTGCATTTACTAAAGAATTCTTCTTATAGATACTATACCAACAATCCACTATTTTTTCTATGTCTCGCGGTTTAACCTCCGGACCTATACTGATTCTAATTGAACATTCTGCTTGCTCTTTTGTTGCTCCCATTGCAAGCAAAACATGAGAAGGCCCAACTTTTCCAGAAGAACATGCAGAACCATTGCTGACTGCAATATTATTTAAGTCAAAGCACATGAGCTGCAGATCATTCTTCACTCTCGGCATATAAATGAAACTTGTATTTGGCAATCTTTTAGAATTTCTGCCAAAGATCTTGATATCACTGACAAGACTTAATAACCCATACTCCAATTGATCACGCAGCTTCTCTACTTCATCCATCTTTGATAGAAGATCTGGAATGTTTTGCAATGCAGCAGAAAGACCTACTATTGCAATAATGTTTTCTGTACCACCACGCAATCCTTTTTCTTGCCCACCACCTATTATAGTAGGTTCTATTACAAGCTTTTTGTCAAATATTAAAACTCCACTACCTGCTATACCACCAAATTTGTGAGCAGATAAAGTAAGTAAATCCACTCCTAAATCTTCCATATTTACTTTGATTTTCCCAACACTTTGAGCAGCGTCAGTGTGACAGATTGCCCCGAATTTATGTGCCATTTTAGCTATTTCCTTAACAGGCTGGATAACTCCAGTTTCGTTATTAGCCATCATCACTGAAATTATTACTTTATTCCCTTCAAGTTCGCTTAGAATTTTCTCTAGCTCTAAAAAGTCAATAATACCCTCTTGATTAACGGGTATTATATGTGGATTACATGCAGAATTAAGAATTGAAGGATGCTCTATAGCTGAAATTACATGCAGATAGCCTTTCATTCCTCTCATGACGAGGTTGTTTGCTTCAGTTGCACCAGACGTAAAAACTATTTCTTTATCATCTGGAATGCTAAGAGCATCACGTACGTTATCTCTTACCTCTTTAAGAATCTTCCTCGCTTCTTGTCCTCTTTTATGCAGCGATGATGGATTTAGTGTTTGTTTCGACAAAATCTCAAGTATACTTTTTTTTACATTTTTACTCACTGGAGCAGTTGCATTATAATCAGCATACACGCAACTACTGTCTTCCAGAAAGAATAAACTCACAGGCTTATTTGTCACTTACCATCAACCAATTATGTATGTTAACTTTAACACGATAAAAATTTATTGCAAAAACAGGGAAATTAATACATAATTAATAAACAATTTACATTATCAACACCTGTCAAAACAGGTTTTTATTAGGAGTTATCATGGTAGAAGTCTTTTTAAATAATTCAACAAAAAAGATAGAAGGTAGATACCATCAAAGCAAAGATACCAATGCACCAGTTGTGCTAATTTTACATCATCACCCTCAATATGGTGGTAGTATGGATAGTAAGATTATACATACTATATATGAATCTTTTATCGATAATAACTTTTCTGCATTGACAATTAATTTTCGTGGTGTCGGAAAATCTACCGGAACTTTTGATAAGGGTATAGGAGAATTAACTGATGCTGCAGTAGCTATTGATTGGCTTCAGGAGCATAACTCTAACAATGTTCCAATTTGGATAGTTGGTTTTTCTTTTGGAGCATGGGTAGCTATGCAATTGACAATGCGCCGTCCAGAGATAGTAAGTTTTGTTGCCCTTTCTCTTCCAGCAACTAAGTACGATTTCTCTTTTCTCTCTCCTTGCCCAGTTCCTGGACTTATAATACAAAGTAATAATGATACAATTTCAGAAGAAAGCGATGTAACAGAATTAGCACAAAGGTTAATAAATTCGGTAAAAAATAACCATATGGAATACCATATAGTAGACGATACTAACCACTTTTTAAGGGATAAAGAAGAGGAAGTAGCTCAAATTATAGATAATTATATAAAACTACGCTTAAACAGTGCAGTCACTTCCTCCAAAAAAGTTAAAAAAGAGATAAGGGTAAAAGAATATGCCTAACTTTACAAATGAGAGAAATGAACGTATTAATATAAATAAAAAAAGTCTTGTTATGTTTAGGCAATTATTATTTCTCGTTTTAGCAATGTTTATGCTGTCAGGATGCTTTCTAAGTAAACAGCGTAAGTTAAAGAGTCCGTGTATAAAAAATAATGAAAGCATTTCATGCGAATTACACTCTGTTAATGACCATTGGTTAAATAAGTACAAGTTATAGGTAGCTTTGTATTGTACTGTTTCTTCCATTTACAGCTTTACTAATGATCGGTTTTTTAACTGAAAAATGTGATCTGCTTTTTCTGCAAGGATATAGTTGTGTGTTACTATAAGCATAGAGCTGTTATTTTCCTTTACATATGAATGTAACAGCAAAAATACATTCAAAGAATTTGTTGGGTCTAAATTTCCCGTTGGCTCATCTGCAAGTAAAAGCTTTGGAGAGTTTACAATGCTTCTTGCAATTGCAACCCTCTGCCTTTCTCCACCAGAAATTTCAGATACCATACTACTTGCTTTATTTTCCAGACCAAATTTTTCTAATATTGCTTGCGATTTTTTTTTTGCTTCAGCTTTGCTTTTTCCTGCAATGAGCTGAGGAAGCATAACGTTTTCCAACACTGATAACTCTTGTAATAAATAGTGAAATTGATAAACAAAGCTAAGAAAATTTCTTCTTACATGAGTTTTATGCTTATTACTGGCTTGCGTACAATTTACTCCATCTATTGTCACTACACCTAAAGTTGGCTTATCCAATAGGCCTGCAATTTGCAATATAGTTGTTTTTCCTGATCCTGAACTGCCGATCAATGCAACTACTTGCCCTCTTGTAAGACTCAGATTGATATCTTCTACAATAGCAGGACTTTTTTTGAAGCTCTTACTTACAGAAGCTAGCTCTAGTGTTACACCACCACCCATATTATAAAAAGATCCAGGAGGGAGAATTAGACCGAGAAACTGTTACCACAACCACATCGAGACTTAGCGAGAGCATTCTTGATTTGAAAACCAGAACCACTTAGATCTTCAGTATAATCTATAGTTGAGTTATTTAAAAATTTCGCTGAACAATTATCAACCATTAATACAGGGTTTCCATTCTCATCATTAATTACTATATCTTTACCTTTTTCACTAAAACTGGAGTGGCTTCTATAATCCTCGCTATCTTCGTCATCGTCAAAATCGTCATCCAAAGACATCTTCTTATTTATTTGATCCATAAGAAAATTATACTTGAAGCCAGAGCATCCACCACCTGAAACTGCAACCCGCAAAATAGAACTCTCATCTCCTTCCTGTTCTACAAGGGAGTGGATTTTCCTTAATGCATTGTCAGTTAAGCTAATATTGTAATCTGTTGACATAACAACCACCGTTCATTATTGATAACCTATTATAGTAGAAATTTTACATGTCAAACAATAATTTTCTATTAAGTTACGCGTGCTTTCCAAATAAAACAAAAGGAAGAAATTTCAAAGAGCCAGAAGACAAAAATCGCAGCTGCTTTCAGCGTGATAGGGACCGAATTATTCACTCTAATGCGTTTAGGAAACTAGGATACAAAACACAAGTTTTTATCAATTATGAGCATGACTACTATCGCACTCGGCTAACTCATAGCCTTGAAGTTGCACAAATTGCAAGATCCATCGCACGCAGGCTCAGATTAGATGAGGACATCACTGAATGCATAGCGCTTGCACATGACCTTGGTCATCCTCCATTTGGTCACACAGGTGAGAATGCTCTAGTTCAAGTTGATAAGGAGAAGTATGAGTTCGATCATAATGTTCAAGCTATAAGGATTTTAACTTATCTTGAACAAAAACATGCTGACTTTAATGGCATGAATCTAAGTTGGGAAGTGATTGAAGGTGTTGCAAAGCATAACGGTCCCTTGCTTGGTCAAAACGCGGAGTCTTCTACAAATAATCAGCTGTTATTAAAATATAATGAAAAATATGATCTAAAACTTGAGGAATTTTCAAGCATTGAAGCACAAGTTGCTTCAATTGCCGATGATATTGCTTACAGTGTTCACGATCTTGATGATGCACTCAGGGCAAATTTAGTAACCATCGAAGATTTGCTCGATGTTCCTTTAATTGGCAAAATGTTCAAAGAAGTAAAAAGCGAATATTCAGAATTGGCTCAAAGCAAACTCATACATGAATCACTGAGTAGAACTATAGGAATTATGATAAATGATGTCGTTTTTCAGACTGAAAGAAATATTAAAGACTACAAAATAAAAAGCGTAGAAGATGTAAGAGGTCTAAATACAATGCTAGTCACATTTTCACCAGAAATTGCAAATGCCACAAAAGAGATGAAAAAATTTAACATGGAAAAAATATACAGAAGTTATAAACTGGCCAGAACAATGAACAAAGCAAAACGTATAGTACAGGAGCTTTTTCAATGTTTTTATGAAAACCCAAGGTTATTACCCACAGAGTGGAACAAGCTTGCTTGTGAATCTCAGCGTTCAGTAATAATATGTGATTATATCTCAGGTATGACAGATAGATTTGCCATACACGAGCACAGAAGAATTTTTGATACCTCATACGAAATGACTTCTTTCTAATGACCGATGATTATTTCATGTCGATCGCATTAAAACTTGCAGAAAAAAGTCTTGGAAGTGTTGCACCAAACCCTGCTGTTGGGTGTGTCATTGTAAAAGACGGTATGTTAATTGGTGAAGGCTACACAGGAATCGGTGGGCGCCCACATGCAGAAGTAGTTGCTTTGCAAAATGCTCAAGACTTAACTCATGGTGCAACTATGTACGTCACTCTTGAGCCATGTTGCCACTTTGGAGTTACAGAACCTTGCACTACGGAAATCATAAGATCTGGAATAAAAATGGTGGTGATTGCAACAATTGATCCAGATAGTAGGGTTTCAGGTAGAGGGATAAAAGCTTTAGCAGATGCAGGAATTGAAGTAAAACAAGGGATTATGCAGAAAGAAGCAGAGAAACTAAATGTTGGCTTTTTTACCACTAAGAAACTCCATAGACCATTTATAGCTTGCAAAATCGCAACAACTCTTGACGGAAAAATCGCAACATTTACAGGTGATAGCAAATGGATAACAAGCGAAGATACAAGAAATTGGGTACATGAGCTCAGAGCAAAATACGATGCAATTATGATTGGCAGTAGTACCCTTATCAATGACGATCCACTCTTAACTTGCAGATTACCAGGACTCGAAGAAAGGTCGCCAATAAGGCTAATTATCGATAGCCAAGGGAAATTGAAGAAAGAGCATAATATTGCAAAGACTGCAGACAAAGTAATAACTTGGGTAATCACAAATAAGGAAGTAGAGAGAAAAATAAAAGACATTAATTATTTGATAGTTAATACACCTCCTGTCATCCCAGTGCCCAGACACTGGGATCCAAAAAACTTCAAGCAATTGCGTAGTGAAGACTGGTCACGCGCTGGAATGACATCAGAGCCTGACATTATCGATAAAGTCTGCCTCAAAGACATGGCATCAAAACTTGTTTCAGAAATTGGTATAACAAGGTTATTAGTTGAAGGTGGAGGAATATTAATTACAGAGCTATTAAAGCATAATTTGATTGATAGATTAATAATCTGTCGCAGTGGTAAAATTTTAGGCAATGATGCCACTCCTTTTATAGGAGATCTAGGGATTCAATTCATTAACAACTGTTATCAGTTTAAAAAAACAAAGATAATAGAGTTTGATGAGGATGTAGTTGAGGTGTGGGATAGATTACCGTAACTCTTCTCAAATGAAAAAAAAGAGGCAGAACCACCTCTACCTCTTCTTTCATTAACTTTAAACTTTTTTAGCGTTTGATATAGCATTTTCTAATGCAACATCTGCTAAGTTAGTTGCTACTTTACCTTTTAAAGCTTCCAAAGCTTCATTACTCACCGCAACTTTTAATGACTTACCATCACCCATACCTAACTCTTCTTTCATGCCATTAGTCTGATCTTTATCACCTACGCTAGTTAATTGTACTTTATGATTATCGTCAGCAACAGCAACGTGTTTAAATTTAACTTCAACTGATTTATTTTTTAGCAACACATTCAGAGTTACTTCATCACCAACATTTTTACCATTTGTTAATGCTTCATAATCATCTTTTGAAAGTTTCAGATGTAATTGCTTAACATCCTGCTGATTTTCGCCTTTAGTTGTTTCTTCAACAACTTCACCACTCTTTACCATATCACCAAGAAGAACAGAGAAATCTGCATCTTTACCATCTTTACCATCTTTACCATCTTTACCATTCACTCCTATTTCTTCATTCTTATGCATTTGCTGATATGAAGCACAAGCTGCTGCGGCAAAATATACAGCGGCAATAAATAGAGCTGCAATTCCAGCAGGGCTAGCAATAAGTGCTAAAGACGCAGGTCCAGCAATTACTTTAGTAGCAATTAATATTGCTGTTATTGCTCCTGCTAAAGATGCAGCTGCAACTAAACATTCAATACCCATTTTTGTTATATGTACTGTGTTTTTTAGTTTCCGTATATTTGCAGTCATAATCACTTCCTCCTAATTAAGGTTTATAAAAAGTTAATTATATATTGAGAATGTAAACTAATCAAGCATTTTTATTAATAACTTGATGTTTTATCTACTTTTTAAATTGTTACTAATTATGTAAGATTGATACATGGTAAATGGCTGGCTGAATCTTGATAAACCAACAGGAATGAGTTCTGCACAAGCTGTAACTCAAATTAAAAGGATTTTTGGAATAAAAAAAGCTGGACATTTGGGAACACTTGATCCTTTGGCTTCAGGTATATTACCAATCGCTCTTGGTGAAGCAACAAAAACTATACCGTATTTATCTTGTGACTTAAAGGCATACAATTTCACAATAAAATGGGGAAAACAAACAACTACGGATGATTTGGGTGGTGATATCATTAGAACTAGCGATATAAAACCCGAATATAACCAAATAAACTGTGCGATTAAGGATTTTATTGGTGAGATAACACAAACTCCTCCTCAATTTTCAGCAGTGAAAATCAAGGGAGCAAGAGCATATAAATTAGCAAGAAGTGGGCAAAAGGTAAATATAAAGCCCCGGCAAGTCAAAATACATGAACTGAAGCTGATATTCTTGGACACTATAAATAATAGTGCTGATTTTTCTATGACGTGTGGTAGCGGCGTATATGTAAGATCAATTGCAAGAGATCTTGGAATTGAATTAAATTGTTTTGGACATATTACACAATTAAGAAGAACGATGGTAGGTGATTTTAAGGAAGATGAATCAGTGACAATTGAGCAACTTACTAAAAAAAACACAACAACTTACTCTCCCCAGTGCTTGACACTGGATACAAATACTTACAAATCATGTAATGGACAAAAGATTCTAGGAGCATATGTCAAAAACAATGTTCGTGATGAAATAGACTGGATCCCAGTGTCAAGCACTGGGATGGCAGAAGATGATGGAGGTAATACAAAAGGCTTCATCATTCCCATTGAATCGGCTTTAAAATCGATGTTCAAAGTTGAAATTTCCTTAGAGGAAGCGGAGAAAATCAGAAAAGGTCAAGAAATTATATTAAATAACTTGCGTAATTTAAAGAATTATGATATTTTTTGTACGATAGTGGGTAATGTACCTATTGCAATTTGCAGTTTTACTCATGGTTGTGTGAAGCCTATTCGTGTTTTTAATATTTTGAAATGAGGTTTAGATGTCAATAACATCCCAAAAGAAAAAAAGTTTGATTAGTACATATGCAATTAAAGAAGATGATACAGGTTCATCTTTTGTACAGTGTGCAATTTTAACCGAGAGGATCAGTAATTTAACTGAGCATTTTAAAGCGCATAAGCATGACCATAATTCTAAGCGCGGTTTACTTATATTGATAGGTAGAAGGCGCAAGCACTTAAATTATATAAAACGTAAATTTGGTAATGAAGCCTATCAAGAGTTAATAGAGAAGTTAGGCATTAGAAAATAATCGAGGAATTTTGTATGTTTGAAATTATAAAAAAATCTATAGATTGGGAGGGGCGTACCTTATCTTTAGAAACTGGGAAAATAGCACGTCAAGCTGATGGTTCAGTAGTTGTAAATTATGGAGATACTTCTATCTTAGTCACTGTTGTACGAAAAAAGAAGGAAGAAAGTGTTGATTTTCTCCCTTTAAATGTGCAGTTTATTGCAAAAAGTTATGCCATGGGTAAGATTCCTGGTGGTTTTTTTAAAAGAGAAGGAAAACCATCTGATAGAGAAACTTTAATTTCAAGAGTAATAGACAGAAGTATAAGGCCGTTATTTCCTGAAGGTTTTCATGATGAAATTAGTGTAGTATGTAATCTATTAACTTACGATACAGTCAATTCTCCTGAAGTACCAGCATTGATAGGTACCGTCGCAGCTCTTGCAATTTCTGGTGTTCCTTTCCACTTTACTATAGCTGGAGTTATGGTCGGTTGTGATGAAAATAACAATTATATATTCAATCCTTCCGTTCAAGAGATGAAAGCAAGCAACTTGGATCTGTTTTTGTCTGGTGATGAAAATTCGATCTTAATGGTCGAATCGGAAGTCAAAGAGCTCTCTGAAGAAAATGTTTTGAGTGCAATAAAATTCGGCCATGAACATCTTCAACCTGTTATTAAGCTTATAAAAGAATTTGCTGATACAGTAGGCAATAAACCTGAAAGCTTTGCTCCTGTTGATATATCAGATATAACTCAAGAACTTGAAAAATATCGAAAAGACTTTGAAGAAGCATATTCAAAAACAGTAAAACAAGAGCGAGTTCAAGCTCTAGAAGTAGTCAGGAATAATATATTGAATACTCTTAAAGAGGCTGGAAAAGACGAAAAGTTAATTACTTATGCAGTAAAAAGCTTTGAAAGATCTTTAGTGCGTGAAATGATTAGAAGGAAAAGTGTGAGGATAGACAGCCGTAAGTATGATGAAATACGCCAGATAGAAATTGAGGCTGACATTCTACCCAAGACTCACGGTTCTGCGCTATTTACAAGGGGTACCACTCAGGCACTAGTTGTTACTGCTCTTGGTACTACACAAGATGAGCAAATTGTGGATGACATTGAAGGGGATAGACGTGAACATTTTATGTTGCATTATAATTTTCCTCCATTTGCTGTTGGAGAGGCTTCTGCTATACGCGCACCAGGAAGGAGAGAAATTGGTCATGGTAAACTTGCTTGGAAAGCAATTCATCCTGTTTTACCTGATAAATCTGAATTTCCTTATACAATAAGGGTAGTATCTGAGATTATGGAATCTGATGGTTCTTCTTCTATGGCAACAGTTTGTGGAACTTCCATTGCATTAATGGATACAGGTGTGCCAATAAAGGCTCCCGTTGCAGGAATTGCTATGGGTCTCATCAAAGACAAAAATGAGCATATAATACTTTCTGATATACTGGGCGATGAAGACTATCTTGGTGATATGGACTTCAAAGTAGCAGGAACTAGCGAAGGGATTACAGCACTGCAGATGGATATGAAAATTCCTGGTATAAGCTTTGAAATTGTTGAAAAATCTTTAGAACAAGCAAAAGTCGGAAGATTACATATCTTAGAAAAAATGAATGCAGTAATTTCAGAACATCGTAAGGATATAAAAGATCATGTACCAAGAGTGTTATCGTTTTATATAGATAAAGATAAAATTTCTGCAGCTATTGGTGCTAAAGGAAAAAATATACGCAGTGTATGTGAAAGAAGTAATGCAAAAATTGAAATAGGGGATGACGGTAAAGTTTCTGTTTTTGCCATTAGTAGTACTGAAGCTGAAGCTGCAAAGAATATGATGATTGATTCAATAACAGAGCTAGAACAAGGTTCTATAATTGATGCTAAAGTTGTAAAGATAGAGAAGTCTATTGTAGAGCTAGAACTTCTTAATGGAAGAAAAGGAAAAATGCATATAAGCGAGGTAGCTAATCAACATGTAGAGTCCATTGAGGATATACTTAAACAGGGTGATACCTTCAAAGCTTTGATAATTGACTTTGAAAAAGGTGGATGTCCAAAATTATCAAGACGTCGTGTTGATCAAGAAACAGGTGAATTTTTTGAAGGTAAGCTTTACAATGAAGAAAGGAGAGATGGTTTAAATAATAGGGA
Organism: Wolbachia endosymbiont (group B) of Horisme vitalbata; assembly: GCF_964028625.1. NCBI lineage: Bacteria > Pseudomonadati > Pseudomonadota > Alphaproteobacteria > Rickettsiales > Anaplasmataceae > Wolbachia > Wolbachia endosymbiont (group B) of Horisme vitalbata. Next base: position 11,084 of record NZ_OZ034797.1, on the reverse strand, counting down.
TAATTATTATAACAACTCGTTTAATAAAAAACCTGGAGATAATTATCATAGTAATAGACCTACTCGTCCTCGTTCTGGTTTTAGTAATAGAAACAGACCAAAATTTGGTAATAATGACTCATCATCAGGTTTCTATTGAGGTTGAACTTACTTTCTATTATCTCAGTGTCGAAGCACTGGGATAATAGGAATTTTTAAAACTGACAAGATAACAAAAATGGTTTATGTTATCTACAGGGTTATAACGAAAGATTTTTAAGATCGTTTATAGACTTTTTCATGTCTTCAGCTTTAAATATTGCTGATCCAGCAACTAATATATTTGCACCTGCTTTTATTATATCAGCTGCGTTAGAAAAGTTAACTCCACCATCTACTGAAACTTGCGTTTTAAGGTTACGGTCCTGTATCATTTTCTTTATAATAGATATCTTGTGCAGCTGCAAATGAATAAACTCTTGTCCTCCAAATCCAGGATTAACTGTCATAATTAGTACAATATCTAGCTCATGTATTATATACTCAAGCACGCTTGGAGAAGTTGAAGGGACAATTGAAACTCCAACTTGTATTGTTTTTTTTGTATCATTTATGTTTTTATATGATTTTATCCTTTTTACTAGCCTCTCAAGATGTATCTCTGCTTCTGCATGTATAGTGATAATATCAGCACCAGCATTTATAAAGCTTTCAATATGGTCACCAGGAGATTTAATCATTAAGTGTACATCAAAAGGAAGATTGCTATATTTACGTATTGCAGAGATAACATTCGGACCTATTGTAATATTTGGAACAAAATTTCCATCCATAACGTCTATGTGTATATAATCTACATCCAAGTCGCTAATTCTTTTTACTTCCTCTCCTAATTTTGCAAAGTCTGCTGAAAGTATAGAAGGTGCAATTTTTATACCCATGGGTTACTTTCTACCAAAAATAAAAAAGTAACTTATTTTTTAAACTCTGTCATCCCAATACCACATGAGTCTCATTTAGAAATTTTTTTATATCCTACGTGTAATTGCAACCTTTGAATTATCTTGTTCAGGTTGAACCATAAATAGTTTTCACCACAAAAAATTGTTAGCATAAGTAAAAAAACGTAGTGCTTGTAATTCATCCAATATTTTCCTCTGCCCATACATCTGGCCATTGTAATACTCATTAGACTTCTTTCTTCGCCTTTTCTAAATATTCCAACACAGTTTCATGCAGCGCAGTCCAAGACATTTTCTTTTCCATATTCGGTATAAATTTTTGTTTCCAAGTGTCCTTAAATTCTTGAAACCACTGCTTCTCAAAGTTTTGGAAATCAGATAAAACTTCTGACCTAAACCCATTAATTAAATTCGAGACTTCTATAGCCTTTTCAGGGCTTATAGACTTAAAAGACAATATTTCATTCTTTAAAACATCTAGCTTCTCAAATGAATTAAGCTTAAATGGAATATAAAGCGAGGATCTTATATTATACCTTAGATAAGAGTCGTAATATAGCTTAATCTTGTACATGAGCGTAGCAAATGCACTAGAAGAAATATTATTTTCATATTCTGCAAGAGAAGATAATAAACGCTTGTAATCCTCTTCATTCAAAAATGGTGGTTGTAAACTTGATTCAATTTTATTATTAAAAGATGTGAATCTGTTGAAAATACAATTGCCATATTCGCTTAAAAATTCAGGCAAAATATCTTCCTGTTCTAATTTTAGAGGCAAGTCTTTTCTAATCTCTTTCGGCAAATGATGCATTGAAAACTGATTAATAACCCACGCAAAATTCTCATCAAACTCATTTGAGTAATCAGCATTATTGTCAGCGTTACCTTCTTTATCATTCCAAGGCAGTATTTTATAAAAAAAATTGTTCAACCTTTTTTTTAATTTCAAAATACTTTCACTCTTATCGCCTACCTTATATAAAACCTCTTCTACTTTTTGTCTTGCGTCTTGAGAACTGATTCTATCACCTATATGCAGTCCAATGCCATTTCTCTCCAATAACTCCCAATCAAACAACTTATGTGGGTCAGGTTTACGCATTGCGTAGCCTTCAATGGCTGAGTTATATACTATAGTACCTATTTCAGCGTGACTAAATATCATATCTTTTCTAATCTTAAAGCGCTTCATGAGGTACAAAATCAGATCTTTGACAGATTTCATTTGCTCTTCTGGAAAAGGCTCAAGCCCTGTGTTTACAATCTCTATACCCATAGAATAATCATTCAGTTTTCGTAGCTCTTCAACCACATTATCTACTTGAACTTTCGCATAACTTATACCAGCATGCCATGCTCGTTTTTCGAGTGGAACCATCAGAGTAATGCTACCATCCCTATCAACAATAAGCTGTACTGATATACCTGAAGAATTTAATGCGCATTTTGTGCTTTTTAATGTTGGAGATTCGGTATGATGCACTACCACCATCAACACTTTTTTGCTTTCTCTATCATCATAATTTGAACTTGGTGCAGGATCTAAAAATATTGGATTCTTTAATGATGTTTTCAAATCTTGAAAATCGTTCTCGATATCAATTAAGCAAGATTGCTGTCCATATACAAGAGGCGCTACAAGCAGCAACAGAAATAAAACAGACAAACATTTTTTTACTATAAGTCTCATGCAGCTTTACAAATTGCCCACAATATAACTAAATTAACATAATACGCATAAAATGTTTACTTTTTTTCAGCTAATCAAGGCTTGCTACAGCTACAATTAGTACTTTTATCATTACATTTTGGTGTTAAGTCAGGATAGAACGTAAGTATAGCGTCATTCTTTCTCACAAACACTGATTGATAATTGGCATCTTCCATTTTATACAGACACATTCCATCTTTTCCCAATTCCTTAAACGCCTTAGTTGCAGAAACTAAAATATCATCAGCATGAAGGTTATGTGCATACCCATTTGGGCACTTAACTTTTACTTCTCCACCCTTACCTAAGTATTTCATTCCAAACGTGTAAACAGGTGGATTAATATCTAATTTATTGCACAGAGATTTATTACCCCAAATTGCACCCGCCCACTTATTTTCTTGAGCCTCAACATATCTACCTACAAAATGCATACCACCAAGTCCCAATCTATCTGGTTCACCACAAAAAATATGTCCAAATCCTATAGTTTCTTTCTCAACTCCGCTATTTGTAAACCAAATCTTAGTCAATTCATCTTTAAATAACCCCAAGCCTGCATTTGGTGTAGCCACTTGATGATCGAGCTTATCGTATATCCTTTTCACCACTTCTTGATGCTGCGGACAATCGAGCAAAATTCTAAAATCTTCTTCATCAGGGTGTACTCCCCAATCTCCACAAACCCTTAATACTCCTCTATCAAAATCAGTCAGCTCTGGAAGTGGTGGAATATAATCTGGATCTGAAGAATCTGTTTTGAAAAACGGCTCAAAGCCAATTTGTGAATTTGCATCATTGAGATAATGCTCCTTAATGTAAAAAACAAATCCTATTACTGGTATTATTAAGCACAAGATTAACTTAGCTATTTTCGACATAATCATATTCATAAAGAAGCTAGGGTATAAGCAACAACTTAAAAAAGTTTTAATCTAATGTTGATCGCAGTCCTGGCATCTCATCACCACTTAGCCAACTTAAAAACGCTCCCCCACCAGTTGAAATATATGTAAAATCTTTATCGGCAAGACCTGCAGCATTTACTGCAGATAGGCTATCTCCTCCCCCTATTACACTGGTTAATTTTCCTTCGTGTGTCAAATCACTTACTACTCTCATCACCTCTACTGTACCATTTGCAAAAGCTGAATGTTCAAAAACACCAATAGGTCCGTTCCACAGCAGAGTTTTACTGCTTGCTATTATACCGCTTATTGTGCTTAAAGTTTGAGGTCCGATATCTAAAATTATATCATCATCCAAAACGGATTCGGTTTTTCTTAAAATACTAGTGCTATAATCAGAATTTACTGCAACCAAAACGTCTTCTGGCACAACTATTTTGCAGTTGTTTTTATTTGCTGTCTCAACAATATCGTGCAGAAGATCATCAACAGCATTTTGAAAAAAAGACTTACCTATATTAACTTTATTAAATAACAAAAAATTATTAGCAATTGCGCCACCCAGAATAAGGTAATCAACCTTTTCTGCTAGTTTTATAAGCATTTTTATTTTAGTGGATATTTTAGCTCCACCAACTATCGCAGTAATAGGTTTAGCGTTAAACGATATGGCTTGCTCAAGATACTTTAGCTCATCTTGCAAGCAGAATCCCGCGTAGGAAGGTAAAAATTCTGTGATGCGTGAAATAGAAGCATGAGCTCTGTGAGAGCAAGAAAACGCATCATTGACATATATATCTGCTAGAGATGCTAATTGTTTAGCAAAACTTGAGTCATTCTGCTCTTCTTCTTTATAGAATCTAAGATTCTCTAGTAATATTATATCTCCTCTATCTATCGCATTTATTGCTCTTTGTACTCTCTCACCAATACAATCATCAATAAATTTCACTTCTTTACTCAGCAGCTGCGATAAAGTTTCGACTACGTTTTTTAGCGATAGGTTACTGTCTTTTGCTTTTGGACGCCCAAAATGTGAGATAACAATAACTTTTGCACCCGCATTTGCTAAATATTGAATGGTAGGTAGCGCTCTCAAAATACGAGTGGTATCACAAATTCTTTCATTTTTTATAGGAACATTGAAGTCGACCCTGAGCAGAACATTTTTATTGTGAAAATCACAACTCTCTATGCTAGGTACATTTATCATAAAATTAAAGAGCTATAAAATCACTATACAATAGTTTAATCCAAAGTAAAGGAAGGAAATTTGAATGCTAAATAAATTAATAAATAGGAAAATTACTACAAATACTTTCAACTTTATTTTTCACTGCTTTTTCAACATCAGGGCTATTTCCATCAATTAATCCCTGAATTATTTCATTTATCAGATCAGCTATCTCTTTAAAATCTTTTTTCTCAAGTCCGCGTGTTGTCTCAGCAGCGGTACCAAAACGGAGCCCTGAAGTAATGGTTGGTTTTTCTGTGTCAAACGGCACGGAGTTTTTATTGCAGGTAATGCCAGCTCTTTCAAGGCTATTCACAACGTCTTTTCCCGTCAACTTCTGTGATCTTAAATCAACTAGCACAATATGAGAGTCAGTGCCACCGGTTATAATGTCAAGTCCATGTTCTTGCAGCGCTTGAGCTAACACTTTTGCATTTTCTACAACTTTTTTACTATAAGTTTTAAACTCTGGCGTTAATGCTTCCTTAAATGCAACAGCTTTTGCAGCTATCACATGCATAAGTGGCCCACCTTGCAATCCTGGAAAAACTGCAGACTGAATTTTTTTATGTAACGCTTCATCATTTGTCATCACCACTCCACCACGAGGACCACGTAAAGTCTTGTGAGTTGTTGAAGTTATAACATGCGCATATTTGGCAGGGGAGGGGTAACAACCTGCAGCAATAAGCCCTGAATAGTGAGCAATATCTGCAAGCAAATACGCACCAACTTTATTAGCAATTTCGCGAAAATGCTCGAAGTTTATTTCTCTTGGATAAGCAGAGGCACCAGCAATGATTAATTTTGGTTTATGCTCCAGCGCTAGCCTTTCCACTTCATCCATATCGAGCAGATAAGTGTCTCTACTAACTGTATATTGAATCGACTTAAACCACTTACCAGAAAGGTTTGGTGCTGCACCATGAGTTAAATGTCCACCACAATTCAGTGACAATCCAAGTATTGTATCACCCGGAGTAAGCAGTGAAGCAAACACTGCTTGATTTGCCTGAGAACCAGAGTGAGGTTGAACGTTTGCAAATTTAACACCAAACAGCTTACAAAGCCTTTCTATAGCCAGATTTTCAACTTCATCTACATACTCACAGCCACAGTAATATCTTTTACCAGGATAACCTTCTGCATATTTATTAGTCAGAAAAGAACCCTGTGCTTCCATCACTGCTTTACTTGCAAAATTCTCCGATGCAATCAATTGCAACTGCGATCTTTGACGCTGCAGTTCCTTCTCTATAGAGAGATAAACTTCATTATCAAAAGACTTTAAATTATTTTCAGAGTTATAAATCCTTTCTGAAGCAATTGTCATAAGACCTTTTCCTTAACCACATAAATCCAAAAACAGCCAAAAGCAAACATACAGGAATAATTGATATTGCTTTTACTAGTAACTCAGTACCATACACAGGATTTCCTTGTATTACCGTTCCATTCCAACACAAGTCTATTATTTTTGCAATTCCAGTATGAAAAAAATAGCCAAAAACCATAACTATCATGTTTGATATGGCTGTGGCTAAGCCTACCAAGTTATTGTTTACATAACTTATTGCCTTGTAAATAGTAATTACCTGATACCCAGATGCAAAGCCGATAACAAGAAGTGTAGGTAATGCAATATATAAACCGCCAATTTGTGTAAAAAGCAAAAGAAAGCTAGCGATCATTGCAAAAGAACACGCAATAATCACCTCGTAATGTTTGTCTGGATACTTCTCCAGTAAATAAGCGAGAAAGAATGATCCAGCCCCCATGCCTATGAACATGAGAGAGGAAAGTGAAGATGCCAAATCTCCCGTCATTTGATATGCTTCACATAAGAACGCTTTCGCCCAACCATCAGCAAAACCTTCTATTGGTCCAACCATTAAGCCACCAAAAAAGCTGATTAGAATGATATGTTTATTGAAAAGTACAGTCTTTAAATCTTGAAGTATGTTGTCATTTCTACTCTCCTCTATGTTACTTTTTGGCGTTATTAAAAGCAATAGCAGAGCAAGTAAACAACCAAATGCTGAGAAAGTGTATATAACATAATTCCAACCAAATTTATTGAGCAAAAAGTCTAGAGGTAATCCACCATAAATAGCTCCCAGTAACCCTATTATTATAGATAAACTAGCCATCCTTGCTGATTTTTCTTGTGAGAAATACATACTTGCAACTTTAAAGAGCCCAATTGCCGAAGCAGATGACCCAACTCCAACAATCATTCTACCAAGTATTGAGTAATACCACTCATCAAAGCATATTAGTGGTAATGTCCCAGCAAACGTTAAGACAATACATGCAGGCAAAACAAACTTTGGCCCAAATCTATCAAGGGCAAGACCAACAGGTATGTGAGCAAGCGTATAGCCTATATAATATAGCCCACCAAATTGACCAACATCTGTAATACTTATGTTAAATTTCGTTATTAATTCAGGCGCGATTATATTTGGAATTACACGTAATATATACTGGTATGCATAAAATAGTGATGCTAGCAACCATATGAAAAAGTTTCTCTGCAATCCTAATATTACCTAAAAAACAGAATTATAGGTATTTTATCAGCAAGGAGCAACACTTTTGTAAATAGTTACTCTAATCCGAGTATCTTTCTTAAAAGAGACCTTTTAGCATATCTATAACTGGTTCATGGATAAGGTATATGAAAAAAATTATACCACAGATGATAAGGATTTTTATAATTTTACCCTTGTTCATCTTAAGCTTTATTTTTTTTACTATAAGTTTTAGTTTTGTTACAAAATTCATTTTACTTACGCTTTTATTTCGTGATACCGATTATACTTTAAATAATATAATTTTTAATGAAATTCAGTATCAGAAACGCTGTAGTTAACTAAATATTAACCTTTTTGTGTGTAAAATATAATATAAAAGCAAGGTGAGTGAATGAACATAGGTACAATAGACAATACGCTACAAAACTACATAACAAAATACATTGAACAAACATTTGCCGCACACACAGGCAATAGATACGACAAGTTATACAGGGAACTTTTAAGTAGCGCAGAAGAAATAATAAAACTTACTGTAAACGAAGCAAAACAATATGATAAAAGCCTAGAAGAACTACATAACAATTCAATATTTCACGATAAGAAATTTATTCAAGCTGTTGCTAAACACCAGATATTAGAATTTCTGAATACTCATCCAAAGAAGAAAGAAATCGTTGCAGAATTTAAAAATGAACATCATATCAACGAAAGCGATTTAAAAATTTTAAATGAAGGAAAAGATTTAGTGAATAAAATAAACGACATTAACTTAACTCAACAAAATGAGAAAAATGAAATATTGAACATTAGAAAGGTACTTTCTAAATCAATAGGAATGCCCTCTTCGAGAACTGAAAAATCCAAAGCAACTTTAGTAGAAAGTCCTGAGGTGGTAAAATAGACGTACTTAACTTTTCCTAATTGGAAAATACTTTTAATCCTATGATACCCAGCACTACCAAAGCAAGGGAAAATAAACGCCCAAAATTTACTGGGTCATTAAAAAACATTATTCCTATTATCGCTGCACCTATAGAGCCTATACCAGTCCAAACTGCATAAGATGTTCCAAGAGGAATAGACTTCATTGCTAACGATAGCCAGTAAAGACTCACAGAACCGCTAACTAAAATAATTACTACAGGTATAACACGAGTAAAGCCATTGCTATATTTCAGTGCTGTGGTCCATATTATTTCAACCAAACCAGCTAATAGCAAATACACCCAAGCCATAAATCAACTCTATCTTACTGAAATATTATATATAGGAATATTAAAAAGTTAACTTAGCATTTCGCATGCTTTAGTAATACTATCACATCCAATTTCTAATTGTTCCTGAGAGGTTGCATAAGAAATTCTGATAAAATTTTTCAGACCAAATGCAATTCCTGGAACAACAGCAACTAAATGATCTTCTAATAAATATTCGGCGAAATCAAGATCACTATTTATTACTTTACCACTTTTCGTACTCTTACCCAATAAACCTTCACACGAGACAAACAAATAGAATGCACCTTGCGGAATAGATGCTGACAATCCTGGAGCAGAATTTAGCTTCTTTACTACAAAATCTCTACGACCCTTAAAGATTCTTGTTCTTTCTTTCAAAAAACTATGATCACCGTTTAACGCTTCAACTGCTGCTGCTTGTGCTATTGAATTTGGGTTAGAAGTACTTTGAGACTGCAGTGTAGAAATAGCTTTTACTATATCACTCCTACCTGCAATATAACCTATTCTCCAGCCAGTCATTGCATAGGCTTTTGATACTCCATTGACCACAAAAACTCTATCATAAAGCTTTGGCTCAACCTGAGCAATGGTAAAAAACTTTTCATCGTATACTATGTGCTCATAAATATCATCTGTAACAATATTTACATGTGGATATTCAAGCAATACTTGCGCTATGCTTTTCAATTCATCATATGTATAGACAATTCCTGCTGGATTGTTCGGTGAATTAAGAATTAACCATTTAGTTTTCTTAGTTATCTTGCTCTTCAGTAATTCTGGTGTCAGCTTAAAGTTTTGCTTGCACTCTACAACAACTGGCAGTCCGCCAAAAAGATTTACCATATCAACATACGAAACCCAATAAGGAGCTGGTATTATAGCCTCATCTCCAGGGTCAATTGTTGCCATAAATAAGTTGAATAACACCTGCTTAGCGCCTGCGCCGACACAAATTTGGTTCAGTGTATATTCTAGATTGTTATCCCTTTTTAACTTATTGATTATCGCCTCTTTAAGCTCATGCGTTCCATCAACAGCAGTATATTTAGTTTTGCCTTCATTTATCGATTGAATAGCTGCCTTTTTTATATGATCTGGAGTGTCAAAATCTGGCTCTCCCGCAGCTAAAACGCAAATTTTCTTTCCTTCGCTTTTTAATCTGTTTGCCTTATCGGTCACAGCAATTGTAGGCGACGGTTTTATCAGAGACATCCTCTTTGCAAGGTCTGACATAATCTCACTAAAGTTAAATAAAAATGATAAACTCTACACAAAAAAAAAGCTAGAAATTTTATTATTTTACATAAAGGTTGGTATTTTTGTATTCTTAAATATAGATATTAAAAAGCTTAATAAATTGAAAAAGGCAAATAAATCCCTGTATAGCGAGTTTTAATAATGTAAATTGGCACTGTAATAATGTGCTAACGCTTAAAGTAAGAGCGATTTGGCTGACCACCCTCATAAAGGCTTTTCATACAAGAGTTTTAGTAGTTTCTTACTAGGTCCACTAATGCAGCAATATTTTCAACCGGAGTATCAGGAAGCACTCCATGTCCAAGATTAAATATAAAAGGTAACCCTCTAAAACAATCTATTATACGCTTTGCTTCTTCAATTGCTTCTGACTTATTGTAGGCCAAAAGACTAGGATTAAGGTTCCCTTGCAGAGGAATTTTTAGATTTTCTTTCGCCCATTCTATTGGAACATTATAATCTATACTTACTGCAGATACGCCTGTTTGTTCGCAGTAATCTGTATAAAGATTTTCAGCAGAGCGCGGAAAACCTATTATTGGAAAATTGGGAAATCTACTCTTTATTGCCGAAACAATTTCCTTTGTTGGCTTGATGATGTATCTTTCAAACAGTTTTTCCTTCAATACACCAGCATTGCTGTCAAATAACTGAATAACATCTGCTCCAAACTCTATCTGTTTGATCAGATAAATAATTGTCGCTTTCGTTATTTTGTTTATTATTTCCTCTAGTGCCAATGGACAGAAATTTAGCACCTTGGAAAAAGTTTTACTACCACCGCCCTCTATGATGTATGAACCTACCGTCCACGGCCCTCCAGCAAAGCCTATAAGCGATTTTTCTTCTGGCAACTGGCTTCTTACTTCTTTTATAGCATTTAGGATTGGTAATGTGTTAGATTCAATTCCTTGTAGACTCTTCAAGTCTTTAGCACTTTCTATAGGTCTTATTATTGGACCCACACCTCGAATAAAATTTACATTACAGCCTAAAATGTCAGCTATTATCAAAATATCAGAAAAAATTATCGCTGCATCCATGTTGAACCTTCTTATTGGTTGTAACGTTAACTCTGTTACCAAATCTGTGCTATAACATATCTCCATGAAATTATTCATGTTTTCCACTGCCTTCCTATACTCAGGAAGAGACCTACCAGCCTGACGCATTAACCAAATAGGAACTTTTTCATCTGACTCGTTCTGGCTGATGATTCTTGCTATTTTTGCTTTACTTCTTTTCA